>NZ_FRCP01000016.1 GCF_900142955.1 Anaerosporobacter mobilis DSM 15930
TAAATAATAATTTACTAAATAAAAGTAAATTTAATTCTGCTAATTATTCTTATGTGTATTTGATTGGCGCATGTAGAACGAGTGGAAAGTGTGAATGTGTATTTTCATTCCCATTAACATATAGCACAAAACCAACTGTTACTGTCACTAGAAGCTTGGGTTTTTATGACAGAACGTATGGTAATGTACCAGTTACAATTGTTGTAACAGAAGTTGGATCTGTCATATTTGAAGTAACCCACTCTAGCTATATTGCTGGATCGTTATATTCGATAGGAGCATGGTTTAGCGTTGACGGAACAATAGTATAATGGTTTAATAAATAGCTATTTATGTTGTTTTTATAGTTCCATCGAAATAAGTCCATGGAGAATAGGTATTACCTAAATACGAACGTAGACATGGTTTTAAAATAGCAGAGCCAAAGTCGGTTGCATATGCAATTTGTATACCAGCGTCCGCCCACGCATGAGACATCGATACAATAAACCCACTTGTATATGGGTGATTAACAATATTGTCTCCGTACCCAAATCGTACACCACCTTTAAAATCATTTGCGTTAGTAGATGAAATGACCTCCGTAGCACGGCTTATTTTGTCATCTAAATTTATTAATTTACCGAACTAATGTTCGTAAGAAAGGAGTGATATTTTGACAGAAAAAATCACGTTTGGAACCACAAATGTTACACCAAAACGAATACTTGAAAATTCAGAATCACTTACAATTACATTTACATCTGATTTGACGTATGAACAAATAAAAGCCTTACTGTCAAATATAGATAATACAAATGTAATTACATATACAAGGGAATCAGATGGACAAGTGCCTTATACACATAACTACACTGGATATACGATATTACAACCAACAATCGGAGTAGGCGAAGGCGAATATACGATAACACTAAATCAGCCTAATCTACAGCAGAAATACGAAGAATTAAGGGCTGAGAATGAACATCTTAAAGCTGACAAGGTAGCTCTTGAACAAAGAGTTGCACTTACAGAAGGTTGTATTCTTGAATTAAGTGAAGTTATATATGCAACAGAAACTGCAAAGGAAGGTGGTGAATAGTATGGTAGCGTTATTGTGGGCGAATAAAATTATTGCATTAGATAAGACTTTTAATGATGTACCTGCAGGACTTAAAAAGCAAGTAGCTAAAGAATTAAAGTTAGCAGGCTGTGAGGATCTAATCACGGAAGAACAATACAAATAGAACACGAAGGCGGTTACCGTAACTGGTGCCGTCTTTTTACTGCATATGCAGAGAAAGAGAGATAATATGAAAGATAAATTTGAGACATTTTTTGTGGGAGCATTTGCTTTGTTGTTTAGTTGGTTGGGTGTATTAGCTATCCCAGTATTAGCACTGATAGCATTTAATCTTATGGATTATGCTACAAGACTAATAGCAAACAAGGTATCTGGTGTTCCTAATACAAGTAAGAAATCAGTAAATGGAATATATAAGAAATTTGGTATGTGGGTGCTAGTAGCAGCATGTGCGATAATTGATATGGTTATTATGCAATGCGGCCAGTACGTGGGTATTAATCTACCACTTAAGTTTATTATAGCTATCGTGATCTCTATTTGGCTTGTATTTAACGAATTTATAAGCATATTAGAGAATGTTAGGGGTATGGGTACTAAGGTTCCTAAATTCATTCTTAACCTAGCAGATAAGATACTTGGTACTGTAGAAGATAAAGGACAATCGATTGTTGATGGAATAGGAAATGAGGTGGATAAGAATGAGTAATATAGATCAATGTAGAAATATATCGGAGCTTAATCCTTTATGCCAGTTATTATTAAACAAGGCACTAGAGGAAATTAAAGTTGCTGGTATTAATCTTCTTGTAGTTGAAACATATCGTAGCCAAGTAAGACAAAATTACTTGTATAGCATTGGAAGAACAGCACCAGGTACTAAAGTTACATGGACACAAACAAGTATACATACACAGCGCAATGCAGTAGATGTAGTGCCACAACGTAAAGTAGAAGGTAAAATGACAGCTATATGGAATGCAAAAGACAAAGAGACAGTGAAGATTATAAGCATTATGACTAAGTACGGTTTCGAAGCAGGGGCAAACTGGTCCACTAGTCCAGATAGTCCTCACTTTCAGATTAAGGGAGTATCTAAGACCGCTAAATCTTATAGTTTAACTAATACTAATACGTATATCACTAAGATGATTCAAAGGTTGCTTAATGAAAAGATTAATGCAAAACTAACAGTAGATGGAAAATGGGGTAATGCTACAACCAAAGCTGTTAACAAGTTCAGAGCGAAACAAGGTTGGAAAGAAGATGGAAAGGTTGGCGTAGAAACACTAAAGAATTTAGTAGCATAATAAAATCCCCCAAAGGATAATCCAATGGGGGATAGTTTTATTTATTAGATAACTTTTCTTCTAAAGTAACTGATTTCTTAATTGATTTTGTTAAAGGATCACAATAATTTATGATTAGATCCTGGTAGCTAAAATCAGTATTAGTTAACATTTGATAATGTGGCATAGATAGGTAAAGAGCCGAAATGTTAGCTTCTTCCGTATCTGTAAATTCTGTAGAAGATCCATAAATAGTTAGTACACGATAATCTTCATTAAATGATATGTTATCAACTGAAGGAATGGTTTTTTCTAATAAGTCGATTGTTTCATTTAGGCCATTCTTCAATAATGTTACATAACTATCTAATGATTTCTTATTGATATTGAAAGAGTAGTAATCATCGTTATAAATTGAATCATTTGGTTTCAACTTTTTAATAATATCTTTCATGTATAAGTCTTTTTCATATAGCGCTTTTTCAATTGTAAGATATTCATTCTCATCGTATACAATTACTTTATAAGTTAGTGTAGTATTGTTTGTTTTTCCTGTGATTATAGTAGTTCCTCCAGATATAGCTTTAATTTCACCTTTACTATTAATAGAAGCAACTTTTTTATTACTGCTTGTCCACTTAGTACTATTTGCACCGCTAATTTGTATGTTATATTTATCATCAGTATATAAATTAACGATAGTCATCGCGTTTATATTAGTGCTACCGAATATGGAAAGCGTAATTGCTAAAACTAGAAATAACGATAAAAATCTTTTCGTTTTCATAAATCCACTCCTTGTGCAATATAATGTTATATTATACTATTATATACCAAATTATGCAAGCATGATACATTAAATAATAAAAAGGAACAAGCAGTTAAGCAAGCGCCTATAGAATATTAGCTATTCAACGAATCTTTAAGGTATCCAGAGAATGTAACTTTTCCATTCTTATCGTAATTAGTGATATAAACATCTGCTTTCTCATAGTCTACGCCGTTTAATATTTGGATATATGGAAATGATAGATAAAGTCCTAACATATTCATGCTATCTTCTTCAGATAGATCATTAGTTGTTTGGTAGATATATAATTTTGTACAATCTTTATTGTATTTAATTTTCGATATTGAACCATTTGAAACTAGATCATCAATTGTAATATCGAGATCATCTTTCATTTTTGTTATTTGTTTGTCTAATGATTTGGCCTTGCACTTTACAAGAGTGTATTTACCAGATGTAGTAATGTTATCAATGTCAACATCTTCTAGAATTGCTTGTAAAATAACATCAGAATCATATGATTCCGTAGAAATTTTTAGCGTTCTAGTACTGCTTTTTACTGTAACTTTACATATATATTTTTTGCTGCTTACATTAGCTGTAATAGTTGCGGTACCATTTTTCTTAGCAGTAACATAACCTTTTGAATCTACTGTGGCAATGGAATTTTTACTGCTTTTCCATGTTACCTTTTTGTTTGTACCAGTTACTTTAATTTGCACTTTTTCTCCTGTGTATAATGTTGTACTAGTCTTGCTAATCTTAACAGCAGCTTGAATGTTACTAGGTATTATCAAAGATACTATCACCAATAATACTAATAGACTTGATATAATTCTTTTTTTCATAATTCCACCCTTCCTGTAATATAATGTATATAGTATACTATTATATACCAAAATATTCAAGGTGATACAATAAAAAGACACAAGCTGTTAAGCATGTGCCTTCCTATTTCTTATTCCGATAATCTAAAACATTATAAAAATAAGCTCCATAGTTATAATGCCACAAAATACAATAAATGTCAATTACTTATGCGAGGTAGTAAAAAATATTCATTGTGTTAAATCTCTTTTCTAACGGTTGTTCTAACGAATTGTAGTAAAACTGTATCATTTCTATAGCCTAACTAATGACTAGTGAAATCTTCGCAAACCCTGTAATTACATAGGATTGGTTCACCTTTGATTTATTATAGTTTACTCTGTTATTTGCCTTCCCAAGGCGAGGGTCGCGGGTTCGAATCCCGTCTCGTGCTTGTTTGAAAAGTATCGCTAATCCTTATAAATCAGGTGTTAGCGATTTTTTTCTATTTCATAGTAATTGTAGATATAACCTTTTGTAGTATCCTTATCTTCATGTCCTTTGTAAACACTGGGTTCTTCAAAAGACATTCCTTCTGCAAACAATCTACTCGCAAAGGTTTTTAGGTACAATAACTGCCCTTAAATCAAAAATGGAGTAACTTTAATTTAGAATAATGTTTGAGGTTGTTGTACTAATTTACAGTATAATACAATTTGAGTAGAGACTTTTAATAAAGATAGAAAAAAGTTATTTATAGGAGAGGTGAGAATAATGAATTCAGTAAAAGAAATGAGAATTGAAACAGATAGATTAATAATTAGACCTTTTATTTTGAATGATTTATCAGAGTGTTATGAATTAATGCAAGATGAAGAATTATTCAATTACTTAGATTGGAAAGTTACATCTATTGAGATATTCAAAGGAACATTTAATTGGTGGATTGATTTGTATGAAACTAATTTTGATGACGATTTTAAATATAATTTTGCCATTTTTTTAAAGGATAACAATGCATTAATTGGCTGGGGTGGTTTCGGGGCTATTGACTGTTTTTATCCAGAGAATGAAATATACTATTTAGTTGGTAAAGAGTATTGGAGAAAAGGGTATGCTACTGAAATGATGAATGCTTTATTAGATTATTATTTTAATACAATTGGAATGAATAAAATTATTGCTTTAGCAAAACCAGAAAATATTGCGTCTAATAGAGTAATACAAAAATTGGGATTCAAGTTTCAATATTTTGTTCATGGATTACCACAAGAGTTTGATTTTTATAATGGAGAGCCATATTATTCTCTTACAAAAGAGGAATACTTACAAAAAATATAAGATTTTGTTATGGTTATATATAGTGTTAATATTTGCTGATTAGTGTACACATATTACTGTGAGAAGTTCAGTATTATTGATTAAAAAAAGGTACTGTCTATATGGTCTATCCATCAAAACAGACCATATATTAATAAAAAGTATATGGTGTTTATTATGAATAAAAAAATTCAATTATTAATTAGCTCTGTCATACTTTTATGTTGTATAGCTGCCATTTTATATAGTAATAAATTTAAAAGAGAAGAAAAGACAAGAAAATCATATAGAGAAGTTAATACATTCATACAAGAAGATAAAAAACTTAAAAATACAGATATTGAAAATACAGATGTTTATGATACGTTCCTAAATAATTTTAAATGCCAAGGAAAAGAGTATTATTACTCTTATATAGAATTAGTTGGTTATGATTATCCAATTCTTTTGCTCTCGGATGGTGTTTATAATTATAAAGATGGGCGTAAAGTTGCAATGGGGACAGATATTTATTATCCTGTCAACAATGAAGTAACACGATTTGGTGGAATAGGTTCAGATGGAACCGCGTATCCCATTGCGGCTAATACAACAGGGATTTTTACTGCAGGTGGGCACGAAGTAACAAAGTATGGTTTAGATATTCAAAATCGAAAACTAAAATTGATATATAAATATATAATGTTTTTCTATACAATAGGTGAAAAAGTAAATGTAATAACACTTGGAATGATTAGTGATGAAAGCAAAATTGTAAGTGAGTTAGAATTTTATAAAGCTAATAAAGAGTATGGAAAAGCAAATAGAATATATTTTAAACCCCTGTGTTAATTAGGATACCATACATTTATTGAATCAGATATCACCAGTTATTAATACATAAAAATATGTGCACTATTATGTGTACATAAATCAGAAGTGGATAACCCCCCCTTTTTTTTACGGGATTTTTCTTGTGTGACATACTAATACCTATCTCACTAATTTGGTGAATAAAACATAAACAACCATACATAAATGTGATGTATAACGTTATTGGAATACGTTTCCATTCTATATAAAGTGTGTTATAATACATTTAGTTATTAAGATGGTGGGATTTTACTGAGGTTGTGTTATAGAGTTATCTGCAATAATTCTCGGATAAGCACTTAAGTTATTTATTCTTTGTTAGATAAACACCACAAGGTTTCCTTGTGTTTTAATAGATACTAATATTTGAAAGGGTGAATTTAATGAAAAAAGATTTTAGATGCTACAACACAAGGAGAGTGACAATAATTTAGCTCTCCGTAAATAAAAGGAGAGAATTATGACTTATAGAGAAGTTATTAAAATTGGAGATTCATATTTACTTACAAAAATATCGGAGTTGTATGATTTGGATGGCTATAAAATTAGTTTGGTTAAGGCACATGACGGTGGTCGAAATGTCGTCTATAATTGTGAGAAAGAAGGTGCTGTTTCTAAAATAATCAGAATTGCCTTCTTAGATGACAGGAGTCGGGAAGATTTTCTGGGGGAAGTTGAATATATTCGATATTTATACGAGCATGGAGGTAGTGTCTCGAATGTAATCAGCTCCCGTAATGGAAACCTGTTAGAAGAGATTACCCATGAAAATCACAGTTTTTTTGTCTGCGCATTTGAAAGAGCTAAGGGGAAATTGCTTGTTGAAAACAGTTATAGATATCGGGAAGGTGTTCCAATTAACGAATATTTTTATAACTGCGGTAAAATACTAGGGAAAATGCACCAGTTATCGAAGGTATATACTCCTGAACATAAACGATATAGCTTTTTTGATAAATACAATATTGAGTATATTGATAAACTGATACCTCCGTCTCTTTCTCTACTTAAGAAGAAACTTTTTGAGCTTCTTAAAACATTAGAGGGATTGGACAGGAATTGTGAATGTTTCGGGATGGTACATTTTGATTACAGCGATGGTAACTACATGATAGACTTTGATACTGGGAAAATAACTGTATTTGATTTCGATAATTCATGTTTCTGTTGGTATATGTATGACCTTGCGAATGTCTGGACACACGGAGTTGGTTGGATACAATTTGAACCAGATATTGAAAAACGCAAAAAATTCATGGATGATTATTTTGAAACAGTCCTTGCGGGATACAAATCAGAGACTGACATCAAAGATATTATACTCGAGAAACTACCTTTATTTATCAAAGTAGTCATTATGGAAAACATAGTTGATACTTTTGAGGATATACTTAACAGTGGTGAAGAGCCAGAATGTGATGAAGAACTATCATATCTCATTAAATGCTTGGAAGATGACATCCCGTACAAGGGATTTTTCAATGAAATTTACTCATGTGAAGAACCGTTTGAGTATGAGATACAAGATATATAGTTTTTATTACAGCCTGTTAATATTGAGTACCTAAATGAGTACGTAAAATTGGAGGTGCTGGAAAGTCCCTTTCTATCAGTGCTTTTGTGAGGGGATAGAATTCCAATCCCGTCTCATGCTTACAAAATCCCTTGATTTTCAAGGGATTTTTTGCTGTGCTGATATGTGCACCGTATAATTGCTATTTTTATGACATTGCTTTATTCATTTATTTTTTTGTAATATTGTGGTAAGATTGAATAGTAAAAAAAGTATTTGGAGGTTAACCATAATGTGGTGTCATTTTTTGTACAAAAAATGATAATAAAATGAATAAACTTAAAAGTTATTGGGGGATATGGATACTGTTTTCATGAGAGAAATATAAAGTTCCCTTCAAAACAAGTATGATTTGATGCATGATGCATTCCAAATAGTTGTTCTGTTTATACCATAAACCATCTAGCGCATAAAATGTGTGCACTATAATGTAATATAAATCATAAGTAGCTCTTGACTCTGTCGTTGGGGAATAGTTTATACTAAAACAAAACAATGAATTGGAGGTTAATATGAACGAATTATTTAAGATCAGAGATATATCAACCAGGTATGAAATATCAGCACGCACACTTCGATATTATGAGGATATGGGACTAATTAACAGTATCCGCAGCGACGATTATGCTTACAGAATGTATGATGAAACGTCCATAAAAAGACTGGAGCAGATTTTAATATTGCGAAAGTTGAACATTAGCATTAAAGATATACAGCGTATTTTTGACACTTCCGGTTCTGAAGTTGTATTAGAGGTGTTGGGTAAAAAAGTTGATGATATTGATGATGAAGTTTCTCTTTTGCATGAACTAAAAGATGTTGTTTTAGAATTTATTCATCAAATTGAGAAATCTGATTTTGGCAATGATTCAGAAGTTAAATTACTATATGAAAAAGCAAGGGAAATAGAGAATCAACTTGTTAATGTAGACTACAAGGGCAATCCAGCTAATATGAACCGCTTAGTTGAAGTGACTGAAAAACTGAAAAAAGCACCTGAAGTACGTATCGTTCAACTACCGAAATGTAAAATGGCGACCTCCGGAACACCGGATCACACATTTTCCACTGTGTGGGACTTCCCAAACTGGTGGGAAGATTATGACAAAAAACGCCATGGGGTACACTATGCACCGTTGGATTTCCTTTTTGGTGAGGATGGTGGTCTGGTTTGGTGGATGATGGTAGAAGATGGTGCGACCAATGAAGATTGTGGAGGTTATGATATCTTTGACTTTGAGGGCGGGTTATACGCTGTTCATACATCCGTTGATGAAGATATGGAGAGTCAGAACATTGTCAACCAAAAAATCATAAAATGGCTCGAAAATACAGGCTTCGAGCTTGACGAACGTCACGGTAATCGTACATATATGGGACATATGGTCAATCCCTCAAGCGAAATCAAACAGGGATTAGGATATAATCAATACGAAATTTTTGTGCCTATTAAGTTGAGGGTAAAATAACATGATGATATTGTAACTGATACCACTTTTTCTGTTTTGGGAACTTGAAAAATTATAATTATACTTACTAGGTATAGAATATAGGAAAATGTTACCCCAAACTACATAAAATATGGGTACTATTATGTGTACGTAAATCAGAGGTAGTTAGCCATTATTTTAGTGATTTCACAATAGAAATATGGTTTGAACTCCGTCTCATGCTTATGGCTAAAAATATCACCAAACAGAAATGTTTGGTGATATTTTTATGCATTTTTTAGCGTAAGAATTCTTGGCAATTAAAATAGATGTTATCAGTTTTCGAATTCCTAATGTATGTAATTACTATATATTCTGGAAATAAAAGAAATCTCAATAAGAATGTGGATTTTGATGTATAGAACAAGTATAATATAATACCAGTAGAAGTAATAACTTCTGAATTAATATGGAATTTTAATGAAACATACAACAGAAAAAGCAGAAGGATTTTGGTGAATAAATGATAGTTTCAAAACAAGAAATGCAGCGATTATTAGATATTGAGCAAGAATACAAGGAAGCCCTAATTAAAATAAAAGAAGTGACAATAAGAAATGAGGAAGGTAAGACTTTACTTATACAGAAACAGCAAGAGATTACAACACTATCTCAAAGAGTGACCTTTTTAAAAAATGAAATACAAAAATATAACGAAATTACAGTAGAGGTTGAAGAGTACGTTCGTGAAAGAGAAAATGAGATAACGAATCTTAAAAATGAAGTAACGGGTTTTGAAAAAAGAATAGAGTTTATTAATTCGGAAAAAGAGAAGCTTACGGATATTATCAATAAAAACAAACAGGTAGTTACGGAATTAGAATCAAAAGTCAAAGAGAAGGAAAATGAGATTACATCCTTTAAAGCCATTTTAGAGGAAAAAGATCAGAATATAAAACACATAACCGAACTCCTTGAAGAAACTGAAGTTATTTTTGCGAATAAAGAGGAAGAAATCAGCTTACTAAAAGAGCAAATCGACGCGTTAGAAAAAGAGAATCAAGAAAAATCAACAGAATTAAATAGTAAAATAGATTCAATTGAAACATTAGAGGGGGATCTTAATAAGTTAAAGGAATCGTTATGTGAAAAGCAGACTGAATTAGATCAAACTGTTACAAAATTAGAGAGTGTGAAGAGTGAGTTAGAAAGCAGTAGAAATGAATTTAAGAAATTGCAGCAACTTCTCACTAATAAAGAAAAACAATTAAATGAAGTGAACAATAAAATCTCTGAAACAGAGAGTTCTCTAGCCAGCTTAAAAGATGAGTTTGAGAAAAAAGAAGATAGCTATGAGCGATTGAAAGTTGAATTAAAGAAAAAGGAAGAAGAAATAGAAAATCTGCAAACTAACATTAAAGCAAACGAAGAGAAAGTGGAAAACCTTCAAGCAAAGATACAAGAAAAAGATTATTCATTGGAAGTACTTCATTTGGATATAAAGGGGAAAAATGATTCTTTAGAAACATTATTCTTAGAAGTGAAAGAAAAAGATGGTACAATCGAAAAACTTCATCTAGAAGTAAAGGAAAAAGAAGAAAACAATGAAACTTTACAGAAGTATGTAGATGAAAAAGAAGAAAGTATCAATGATCTTACTAACAGCTTGGAAGAGAAAGAAAATGTAATAAAAGTTCTTGAAAATAGTGTACATGAGCAAGAAAATGAAATAGTAGAACTTCAAATTAGAATAGAAGAAAAAGAACATAATATTGAGGAACTTCATAAACAAGGTGTGGAAAAGGAACAGAACATAGAACATCTTCAATTAAGTATAGAAGAAAATCAAGAAGTGATCAAAAACCTTCAAATTGAGCTAACTAATACAATTGAAACTCTTCAAAATGAACTGGACGAGAAAGATATCTTAATCGAAAGAATTCAATCAGAAGTAAAAGATAAAGAAGAAACCAATGAAATACTACATCAGTATTTGGAAAAAAAAGAAGAAAGTATCAATGATTTTACAAACAACTTGCGAGAGAAAGAGAATGTAATAAAAGATTTTGAAAATAGTGTACATGAGCAAGAAAATCAAATAATAGAACTTCAAAATAGAATAGAAGAAAAAGAACATAATATTGAGGAACTTCACAAACAAGGTGTGGAAAAGGAACGGAACATACGACATCTTCAATTAAGCATAGAAGAAAAGCAAGAAGTGATCAAAACTCTTCAAATTGAGCTAACTAATACAATTGAAACTCTTCAGAATGGACTGGCTGAGAAAGTTACTTTAATCGAAAAGATTCAATCAGAAGTAAAAGATAAAGAAGAAACAATTGAAATACTACATCAGTATTTGGAAGAAAAAGAAGAAAGCATCAATAATCTTACAAACAGCTTGCAAGAGAAAGAAAATGTAATAAAAGTTCTTGAAAATAGTGTAGATGAACAAGGAAATGAAATAGTAAAACTTCAAAGCAGTGTAGAAGAAAAAGAAGAAGTAATCGGAAACCTTCATAATGAGCTGAATGAAAAAAGTACTTCAATAGGAAAACTACATTCGGAAGTAAAAGAAAAGAAAGAAACCAATGAAATCTTACAACTGTATCTTGATGAGAAGGAAGAGAGTATTGCGGATCTTACTAATCGTTTAATCGATAAAGAAAACATATTAGTAAGTCTTCAAAGAAATGTAAATGAACGTGAGCAAAACATAGTAAAACTTCAAATTACAGTACAAGAAGAAGATGATAGAATTGAACAGCTTGAGAAAACTATTGCTGATGAAAGATCTGTAAATGCTGAGTCTGATAAAAAACTTGAGGATATGGCTACCTTACTAGAAAATCAGAATAAAGAAATTAATGATAAAGACAGTCTTTTAGCAGAGAGAGAATCACAGATTAACAATCTAGAACAAAAGCTAGAGGAGCAAGGTAAAACAATAGCTAAATTACAGGATAATTTTGTGGATCAAACATTCCAAACAAAAGATTATGCACAAAGATATGATGATTTAGAATCTGTCTATAATAATCTGTTAAAAACTTTAAAAGAAAAAGAAGAAAAAATTAAATGGATTGAGGATACACTCAACAAAAAGACAGATGAGACAATCCAGTTAGAAAAAAGACTTGAGGAAATAGAAAATCAGAAGAAAAATCCATCGAATGACCGATCAACTGATAATATAACATTAGAAGCGGAATTAGAACAGAAAAATAAAATGGTGGATGAATACGAAACTACAATACTTGAATTAATGATAGAGCTTGACCAATTAAGAAATAAGTAGATTTCGTAGATGACTTTCCGCTGTTTTGTGTATAAATAATCAAACTCACAATTTAAATCAAGATTATGAGAATGGAAGCGTCATTATATTGAAGTCCTCGGATATGAAATTTTGCGCCTAGTAAAGAATAATAGTTCAGTTAACCTCAGTAATGTTGATAATTTCAATAATTCTGAGGTTTTCTGCTAATAGAGCCGATTTATTAGGTAGTAGTGTACGATATAATATGAAGTCATTTTCTGTATCAAGCCTGTATACAATTAAGTGAAGAAAGAGTTACTTAGATATAGGTCAAATCCTAATTAGTAAATTAATTACGAAAAGTAAGTTTTTTTATAAATAAGATGGGGAAAAATAAATTAATATATTACTTAGAACTATTAGGAGATGTACAATATGGAAAATATGGATACAAAGATTGTTGTATCAGGAGATATATGCGTGAATTTATTACAATGGATAACACATCCACAGAACAATGAGGGATTAAGTTGGCAAATGTATTCCAATATGCATGGTATATTACAAAATGGAGCAGGTCTACTTTTATCAAGATTTATATCTTTGTCAACTGGAGCTTCCATAATTTCTCCACAGCTTCATGACACAGAATTAATTTTATCAGGAGAATTTCTTAAGTCAACGGTAGAACTTGAGCTTTTACCAATGTTTAATAAAGGGGATAAGAAAAAGGTTTATAGGGTTAGCCGTTTTATAGGATTTACGGGGCCTATAGCCGGAAGCCCTAAATTACTTCCAATCATTAATGATGATCCAGACGTCGATATGATTGTATTAGATGATGAAAACAATGGATTTAATTCATATAGAGAATTTTGGCCATTAGCTTTAAAGCAGAGTAATACATCGCCGGTCATTTTGTATAAAACGAATAATCCAATAGATTCTAATGAACTTTGGCAACACCTACAAAAGAATCACAACGAAAACACAATAGTGATTATAAACAGTGATGATTTGCGTTCGAAAGGAGTTAATATAAGTAAAAGTCTTTCATGGGAAAAGACAGCTCAAGATTTTATATGGCATATTAACAATAATCCTAATTTGACCTTTTTAGTAAATTGCCGTCATCTTATAATTCCCTTTGGCAATGAAGGGGTTATTTATTACAAAAATGAGGGGGTACCTGAGACGAGATTATATTTCTTACCGTATGAATTTGAGGGTGGATTTATCAAAGATTATCAAGGTAAGATGTATGGATTGACATCATGCTTTGTTGCAGGTGTGGCAAGTGCGATTGTCTCTGGAATACAAAACAAGGAGGAACTTAACGAATCAATAAGTATAGGTATACGAAGAGGAATTGTTTCGGCTCAGAAATATTTTATTAATGGGTTCGGGGAAGATCCAGAAAAAGCAGTATTTCCTAATCCGTCTATATTTATTGAAGAGGACAATGATTTTGTAAAAGAAGATTACGTGCAAGATGTAATAGTTCCTAATAAAACTAATTCTGATTGCCATTCTTGTTGGTATATATTGAAGGATAAAAGTTCTACAAATTTGGCAGAGATAGCTTATGATATTGTTAAAAATGGAGTAAAGAACGCACTTAATACCATACCGATAGCTAGGTTTGGAAATTTAACAACCGTTGATAAGACAGAAATTGAAAGTTATAGAAGTATCAAAAATCTTATGATTGAATATATATCTACTAAAAACACCGTTAGACCTCTGTCTATTGCAGTGTTTGGAACACCTGGTTCTGGAAAATCATTTGGTATAGTAGAAGTTGCTAAAAGTATTGCGTCGAGTTCAATTAAAAAGCTAGATTTTAATCTTTCACAATTTAATTCTCCACTCGATCTAGCAAATGCTTTTCATAAGGTAAGAGATGTTGTGTTAGAAGGTAAAATACCATTGGTATTTTTTGACGAATTTGATTCTTCGCTCAATGGGAAATTGGGATGGTTAAAATATTTCTTAGCCCCAATGCAAGATGGTTTATTTAGGGATGGAGATTCTGTTCACCCAATAGGAAAAGCTATATTCGTGTTTGCGGGAGGGACAAGTAGTACCTTTAAGGAGTTTAGTGGAGAAGGTATTAGAGATGAGGAGGAAAAAAAGAAATTCTTAGTTGAATTTAAGGGAGCAAAAGGACCAGACTTTATAAGTCGTTTGAGGGGATATGTAAACATTCTGGGACCAAATCAAACCGATGATAAGTGGGACCACTTGTTTATTATAAGAAGAGCAATGTTACTACGATCATTATTAGAACGTAAAGTTCCGCACCTTATTAATGAACATGGAGAGGCACAAATTGATAATGGAGTGCTTAGAGCATTGCTGAAAATTAAAAGATATAAACATGAATCCAGATCCATGGAAGCTATAATGGAGATGAGCATGTTAACAAATGCGAAAAAGTGGGAACAATCCTTCCTTCCATCAAAGGAACAACTAAGATTACATGTAGATGAAGAACAATTTTTACGTCATTTAATGCATGATGCTTTTTATAGTGAGAAAATTGAAGAGCTTGCAGAAGGTATCCATGAAAAATATATAGTGATTCATAAGGGGAATATAGATATTGATAAGAATAATTTGTTACCTTGGAATGAATTAAGCGAAGAATGTAAGATTTACTATCGTAAGCAAGCGAAACATATTCCTAATTATTTGCTTAAAATAAATTACGATGTTGTTTCTGTTAAGGAAAAACTAGAAACCTTTGAATTTAATCAAAAGGAACTAGAAACACTTGCAGAGATAGAGCATACAGATTGGCATAATTACAGAAAAAAGATAGCCCTGAAATGTGGTGGGGTTAAGAATAACAATATAAAATATGATTCTAGCTTGAAGTGTTGGGAAGAACTATCACAAGAAATGAAAAATAAAGCTTATGAAATGGTCAAGTGCTGGCCAGAAATACTTGCTAAATCGAACTTTAAGATAGAGAGATTGAAACAGTTGTGTTATTGTGAAACTAAGCGTTAGTGAAAAAACTCAAGTGGAGTTTTTAGTAAAAACCAATAGTATTTAACAAGAAAATATGGTAAAATTACATGGGTAAGCAATTTTATAAGATGCTTACCCTTAAGTATGATGTGAAATATTAATAAATTTATAAAGTAATTATTTTGGATGTATCTTTATATACGTTTAGATAGATAATGATAAATGGGAGATAATCAACCCATTTAGATAGAGAGGTTTGAAAATGTTTATAATAGTAGGACTAGGAAATCCAACAAGAGAATATACTGCTACAAGGCATAATATTGGTTTTGATGCAATTACAAAAATAGCAGATGACTATGATATCTCTTTGGATATGAAAAAACATAAAGCAATTTGCGGAACAGGCTATATAGAAGGACAAAAGGTAATTCTTGCTCAGCCTCAGACATATATGAATCTGAGTGGAGAAAGTGTGCGTGAATTAGTTGATTTTTATAAAATTGATGTGGAGGAAGAATTAATTGTAATCTATGATGATATTAGTCTAGATGTAGGGCAATTAAGAATACGTACCAAAGGTAGTGCAGGTGGTCACAACGGAATTAAAAGTATCATCGCACATCTTGGAACACAAGAATTCCCACGTATTAAGGTGGGTGTTGGTGATAAACCAAAAGACTGGGATCTGGCTGATTATGTACTTGGCAGATTTAATAATGAAGAGCAACCTATTATGAGAGAAGCACTTGCACATGTTTCTGATGCATGTAAGAGTTTAATAACAGAAGATGTTACTAGTGCGATGAATAAGTATAATAAGAAGATATAGGTGGGATTAATCATGAAGACGTTCATGGAACCTTTAGAAGAACTAAAGGAATACAATAGTATTAGACAAGATCTTACACTGAAGGAGACACCAATCCATGTAGCAGGTTGTATTGATTCTCAGAAATGTCATTTGATCAGTGGACTTAGTAAGAATTATAAGTGGAAACTGATTGTAACGTATAATGACATAAAAGCGAAAGAAATCTATGAGGATTATAAGCTATACTCTAAGAATGTATGGCTATATCCTGCGAAAGACGTTATTTTCTATAGTGCAGATATTCGAGGAAATGCGATAGTAAAGGATCGTTTACATGTTCTTAAGCAACTGATTGAGGCAGAAGAAGCAACAATTATAACAACGATTGATGCAGGACTTGATCGTATTCTTCCCCTTGAGTATATTAAGAAAAGAATCTTGACTATAGATGTGGCTAAGACCCTTGATCTTGAAAAATTAAAAGTGGAGTTAGTACATCTAGGATATGAGAGATGTGGACAGGTTGGAGGTCCAGGTGAATTTGCCATACGTGGCGGAATTATCGATATATTTCCACTGACAGAAGAGTGTCCGTATCGTATTGAGTTATGGGATGACGAAGTTGACACGATTCGTATGTTTGATATCAGCAGCCAACGTTCTATAGAGAATGTGGAATCGGTAGCAATTTATCCTGCAGCTGAAATCATCTTAGACGAACAGGTTATGAGAGAGGGTGTACGAAAGTTAGATGAGGAAACGAAGGAGTATGTACATGCTCTACGTTCCCAGATGAAGACGGAAGAAGCCCATAGAATCAAACAAATTGTTGAAGAATTCAAGGAAAGTTTAGAAGCGTATAATGGTGCGATTGGTATTGATAGTTATATCAAATATTTCTATGATAATACGGTTTCTATGTTTGACTATTTTACAAATCAAGAATCGGTTATATACTTAGACGAACCAAATCGTTTGGTTGAAAAGGGTGAAGCAGTTGATCTAGAATTCCGAGAGAGTATGATTGGAAGAATAGAGAAGGGGTATATTCTACCTAGCCAGGTTGATGTAATCTTCCCATATAAGAGTATCATTGCTAAGTTTAACACGATGAGGTCAGTGTTACTTAGTACGATGGATTACAAGCTTACATCCTTTGTCAGTAAACGTAAGTACGACTTTAGTGTAAAATCAGTAAATCCATATAACAATAACTTTGATATCCTAGTTGAGGATCTTAAGAAATGGAAGAACAAGGGATATCGGGTAATTTTATTATCAAATTCTAGTACTAGGGCAAAAAGATTAAGTGAGGATTTGGTAGAGAATGAGTTAATTGCATTCTATAGCGAGGATTTAGACCGCATATTGAAGCCAGGTGAGATTATGGTAGCACGTGGCTATGTTCATCGTGGTTTTGAATATCCTTTAATAAAATTAGTTATAATCTCTGAAGGAGATATCTTTGGTGCCGAGAAGAAGAAGCGCCGTAAGAAGAAATCCTACGAAGGCAGTAAGATACAACATTTTAGTGATCTTAACGTTGGAGACTATGTTGTTCATGAAAATCATGGTCTTGGCATTTATCGAGGGATTGAAAAGATTGAAGTGGATCACGTCACGAAAGATTATATCAAGATTGAATATGCAGCAGGTGGTGTTTTATACATTCTGGCAACTGGTCTTGATGTAATTCAAAAATACGCAGGTGCAGAAGCTAAGAAGCCTAAGCTTAATAAGCTGAACTCTGTTGAATGGAAGAATACCAAGACAAAAGTAAAAGGTGCTGTTAAAGAAATAGCCAAAGAATTAGTTGAGTTGTATGCAAAGCGTCAAGAAAAGCAAGGGTACCAGTTTGGACCAGATACCGTATGGCAGCAGGAGTTTGAGGAGATGTTCCCATATGAGGAAACTGATGATCAGTTAACCGCTATTGAGGCGACGAAGACGGATATGGAAAGTAAGAAGATTATGGACCGTTTAATCTGTGGAGATGTTGGATATGGGAAAACGGAAGTTGCAATACGTGCAGCATTCAAGGCGGTATCTGATGGAAAACAAGTAGTCTTCTTAGTACCAACTACAATTCTAGCTCAACAACATTACAATACGTTCGTACAACGTATGATGGATTTCCCGATTAGTATTGATATGATGTCAAGATTTAAGAGTGCGACAGAACTTAAGAAGGTTGCAGATAAAGTGAAAAAAGGCAGCGTAGACATACTGATTGGTACGCATCGCGTATTATCAAAAGATGTGCAGTTTAAAGATCTGGGACTATTAATTGTAGACGAAGAGCAACGATTTGGGGTTACTCATAAAGAGAAGATTAAGCAGATGAAGAATGATGTCGATGTTCTTACTTTATCAGCTACGCCAATTCCAAGAACCATGCATATGAGTTTAATCGGTATTCGTGATATGAGTGTGTTAGAAGAACCACCTGTTGATCGTATGCCAATACAAACCTATGTCCTCGAGCATAATGAAGAGATTATTCGTGAAGCGATTAATCGTGAGTTAGCGAGAGGGGGACAGGTATACTATGTATATAACCGAGTCAATGGTATTGATGAAGTTGCTAACATGGTTGCTAAGTTAGTACCAGATGCAAATGTAGCATTTGCTCACGGGCAGATGAATGAGAGAGAACTTGAAAAAATCATGTTTGATTATATCAATGGAGATATTGATGTACTCGTCTCTACAACAATTATAGAAACAGGTCTTGATATCTCCAATGCCAATACAATGATTATTGATGAAGCAGATAAGCTTGGCTTATCCCAGCTATATCAGTTGCGTGGGCGTGTTGGTAGGTCGAATCGTACTTCTTATGCATTCCTTATGTACAAGAGGGATAAGATGCTTAAGGAAATTGCGGAGAAGAGATTACAAGCAATCAAAGAGTTTACAGAACTTGGTTCTGGATTTAAGATAGCCATGAGAGATCTAGAAATTCGTGGTGCTGGTAATCTGCTAGGGGCAAAACAACATGGTCATATGGAAGCAGTAGGATATGATTTATATTGTAAGATGCTCAATGACGCGGTAAAGGCATTGAAAGGTGAAACAAGTGAAGAAGATACATTCGACACATCGGTAGATTTAGATATTGATGCCTTCATTCCATCTACGTATATCAGAAATGAGTTCTTGAAACTTGAGATGTACAAACGTGTTGCTGAGATTGAGAATGAGAATGAATTCTTAGATATGCAAGATGAAATGATAGATCGTTTTGGTGATATACCGAATTCGGTTAATAACTTACTAAATATCGCTTTATTGAAAGCAATAGCACATAAATCGTTTGTGACACAGATTGTTCATAAGGACTTAGAAGTAAAAATCGTTATGTATAATAAAGCAAAGATCTCTGTACTAGGAATTCCTTCTGTAGTAGAGAATTTCAAACCGCAGTTAACTTTCGTACCAGATGCTAATCCATACTTTGTTTGGAAGATTAAAGAACGATCAAAGACAGGAAAAATCGACGTTGTTGCATTATTCGATGTATTAAAGAAAATCTTAATAGAATTACAGGGACTGATTGAAACGTAAAAAACTTGGGAGGAATAAGATTGAAAGAAAGCGTGTGCTTATGGAGGTAGAGATGAGAAACAGAAGAATGAAGTATCTTGGGATTATAGCTGTATTACTTATGCTTACATTCACAGCTTGCTCTGGAAAAAAAGATAATAAAACGAATGACAATACGAACAAAGAATTAAAGCAGTCTAATGTAACAGATTCTAATGAAGAGGATAACACTGAGCCTACAGTAAAAACTGATGCCACAATCTTGACGGTAGGTGATATTAAGGTTCCGTATAATGAAGTAATGGTATATGTGTTATTGTTAAAGGAATTGTATGAGCCTAATTTCACAAATGTAATTTGGGATTATAAGCTTGATACAGGTGCTACTTTTGGCCAAATGGCAAGAGAAGAAGTTTTGAATCAAATTATACAGTTAAAGATTATGACCATGGAGGCTCACAATTTTAATACTGTATTAACTGATGACGAATTAATAGAGATAGAAAATTATGCGAATGAATATCTTGCGGGTATTAAGGAAGAAGACCGGGAGAAATATGGAATCGATTATGATACGGTATTTAAGATTTGTAAGGATAATTTTTTATCAGAGAAAGTATTTGATGTAGCAACAATGGACGTGGACACCTCGATTTCTGATGAAGAAGCGAAACAAGTAACCGTATATCAAATCGAAGTCTCAACGGCTTCCAAAGATAAGAATGGAGAAGTAATCGCTTTATCAGATGAAGAGAAAGAGGCAGCTCTTAATAAAGCGAAGAAACTTCTAAAGAAAGTGAAAAAAGAAGAGGACTTTTATACATTCGCATTAAGCAATAGTGATGATTCACAAGTTGAATACACCATTGGTAGAGGTGATAAGAGCGATGAATATATTGACGCTGCATTCGCTTTAGAAGAAGGCAAGATCAGTAAGGTAATTGAAGACGAGTCAGGGTATTATATCTTGTATTGTGTAGATTCCTTTAATGAAGATGCAACTGCTCAAAAGAAAGAAGAAATTATCAGCCAAAGACAAGATGAAGCTTTTCAAAAGCTGTATAAAGAGTGGTTAGGTAATTATAAGGTTAAGATTAAACAAGAGATTTGGGATGAGATACAATTCTAATAAAACTTAAACAATAGAACTTGTTTGATGTAGAAAAAGGATATAGAAAAGGATATCGGATATGTCGTAAAGATGTATCCGATATCCTTTTTTGTTCATCTATAGAGGTGATACTTCTTAGTGCACACTCGTGGAATAAGGAATGAGAGGATAATTATTAAAATAAATTAAAAATATATTGACAGAATCTTCTAGTAATGGTATTATCGATATATCGGCAGGCGATATAACGATAATAGATATAACGAGCACAGATATAACAAGTTATGATATATCATTGTATACCGTGGGAACCTAGTGATGAAGGGAGGAATCATATGGCGAAATCCAACGAGCCATTAACAGAAAGTTATTTTTATATATTACTTTGCCTCTTTAACGGACCTAACCATGGTTATGCCATAATGCAAGAAACGGCCGCCTTGACAGACGACCGAGTCAAAATTGGTGCAGGTACAATGTATGGTGCATTTACCAATCTGTTAAAAAAAGAATACATCATTGAATATTCCGGTGAGGGGAATGAAGATAGACGTAAATTATATAAGTTAACAGATTTGGGTAAAGAAATTTTACAGGGAGAGGTTAGGCGATTAAACCAATTAACAAAGAATGCAGTAGAAGTAATGGGAACAATTCAGCCTAAATAAAAGGAGGATTAATAATGATTGAAATTAATAATTTAACGAAGATCTATAAGCTATCCAAGAAGCAAATGCAGGAACAAAAAACGAAAAAGAATATGAAAAAAGCAGCAGATCACATAACTTTAACTGCAAAGCCAGGGCAGATCTATGGCTTACTTGGACCAAATGGTGCTGGTAAAACAACAACACTCCGCTGTGTGGCTACGTTATTAAAGCCAACTGAGGGGGATATCAAAGTATGTGGTTTTGATACGGTGAAAGAAGGAGAGAAAGTTAGAGATAATATTGCTTTCTTAACAAATGAAATTAAGCTTGATCCTCATTTCTCGGCAAAGTATATGTTCCAATTCTTTGGACATTTACACGGAATGAATGATGCCGAGATTAATGAAAGAAGAGAAAAATTATTCAAGTACTTTGGTATTACAGAATTTCAAGATAAAAAAATAGAAGAATTGTCAACTGGTATGAAACAAAAAGCAGCCATTGCAGTAAGTTTGGTACATGATCCTAAAGTAGTAATTTTCGATGAGCCAACGAATGGTTTGGATATCGTAACTGCAAGAAGTGTTACAGATTACCTTAGGGTGTTACGAGATGAAGGTAAATTAGTTATTATCTCAACCCACATCTTATCCGATGCAGAAAAATTATGTGATAACATTGGTATCATTATCAAAGGTAAGAAGGTAATTGAGGGTACTTTACAAGAGATCCTTACTAAGACGAATACAAAAGATTTGGAAGATGCGTTCTTTGAATTATATAAAGAGTATAATATGGAGGAGGAATAGGAATGAGAGGAGCAAGAGAAATTATTAAAAAAGAGCTAAACCGTGTGTTTGGCGATAAGAAATTAATCTTTAGTTTATTCATATTACCAGTGGCACTTATGGTTGGTATGTTTTTCTTAATGGGAAACCTATCGGATAAGATGGAAAATGATGTTGACGCCCATGTTCCTAGTGTGTATATACAGAATGCACCAGAAGGGATTGAAGGAGTAATTGAAGCATCAGGCTTTCAAGGGGATATTACTTATCTGAAAGCAGGAGAAAATATTGACTCAATTAAAGATGAGATCTTGAATGGAAGTAAAGATCTATTAGTAAGTTTCGATGAAGGTTTCATGGATGCTATTAAGAATTACACAGAAGGAAGTGCAATACCTGAAGTTAAGACATATTATAATCCATCAGAAGAATACTCTTCTACAGCACGTACCAATTTCGTAGCAATGGTACTTGAACCAATGAAACAATCCTTACTTACAAATCGTATTGGTAACTTAGACAACATCACGATCTTCAATATTGATTTAAAAATCGAAGATTCCCAATTAGTAGATACGCAAAAAGCTTCTGGTAAAGCACTTGGTATGATGTTGCCTTACTTTATAACAATGCTTCTATTCGCGGGTGTTATGTCTATCGCAGTAGATGCAATTACTGGAGAAAAAGAAAGAGGAACACTTGCAAGCATGTTAGTTTCCCCTGTTAGGAGAGTTGATATTGTAGCTGGTAAATTAATCTCGATATCAATCCTATCATCGATATCAGCGATTATCTATGCGATTAGTATGGTTTTTGCTCTACCAAAAATGATGGGAGAAATGTCAAGTGAAATTAGTATCTCTTTATCACCAGTACAAATTATCCAATTGATAGTAATTATGTTATCACTTGTATTCTTATATGTAAGCGTAGTTTCAATTGTATCGGTATATGCTAAGAGCATGAAGGAAGCTAACACATATGTTACTCCAATGTATATCTTAGTAATCGTAGCTGGTATGATTACTATGTTTAGTGGAAATAATACACCTGATACGATGATGTTCGCGATTCCAGTATACGGAAGTGCATTATGTATCCAAAACATCATGGAAGGAGAATTATTAATGTCTCAGTTCCTACCAGCAATTGGTGGTACAGTTTTATTAGGAATTCTTATTACTGCAGGTATAGTTAAAGCGTTTAATAGTGAAAAGGTAATGTTTAATGCATAGAAGAAATATAAGGTTCCATGTTTCTTATGATGGAACGAGATATCTTGGGTGGCAACGCCTAGGTGGTAAACAAAGAGAGTTATCCATACAAGGATTTCTAGAGATGTGTTTATCGGAACTATTGGATGAGAATATTAAAATAATGGGCTCTGGCAGAACGGATGCTGGAGTCCATGCATTTTGTCAGGTAGCGAACTTTTATACCAATTCTAAACTTTCAATTAAGGAGATCACAAAAGCCCTTCTAGAACGTTTGCCGGAGGATGTTGTTATAAGTAATATGGAGCAGGTAACAGACGAATTCCATAGTCGTTATAGTGCGGTAAGCAAAGTATATGAATATTATATTGATAATGGTGAACGAGAAGAGGTATTTACAAGAAGATATGCCTATCATGTGGAACAGAAATTGGATGTAGAGAAGATGAAGGTAGCAGCCTCTTATCTAGTGGGGACACATGATTTTAGTTCGTTTTCTTCTGATCGTGGAAAGGAAGATACGATTCGAACCTTGTTTGCAGTAGATATTGAAGAAACGACATTCAAATCAAGTAAGGCAAGAAGTAGATATCAGAATTTAATAAGAATTCGCTTACATGGTGATGGTTTTTTATACAATATGGTGCGAATTGTTGTAGGGACATTGATTGAAGTGGGAATGGGTGAAAGAAAGGTTGATACAATTAAGGAAGCATTCGATTGTAAAGATCGTGGATTAGCTGGCATAACTGTTCCACCTCATGGATTGTTTTTGAAATCAGTAGAATATAAATGATAGATAAAAAAGGGACAATAACACAGGTTTAAGTGTTATTGTCCCTTTTGACTAATTAAGCTTCTAGACTTTCTTCTTCTGAAGGTACTTGATCAGATAAAGTTACTTCTACTTCAGCTTCTAAGTTGTCGTCAGTATCGATTGATTCGTCAGAGAAGTCAGATACTTCTGGCATAGTTAGAGTTACATAACCTCTTGTATCAGTTTCTGATTCGTCACTATCTTCTGTATCGTCATCTTCGATGTCATCAAAATCATCATCGAAATCATCGAAATCATCAGTTGAATCTTTGTTAACAACATTTTTAAAGAAATAGAATGCACCACCTACTAAAGCTGCTAAGGATAGTGTCCCAGCTATAAATTTACCAAATTTTTTCATGATACCGTCATCCTTTCTATTTAATATTATGACCCTATTTCAATATTATAATTCGAAAGCATATAAATGAAAAGAAAATTTTACTATAGAATGGATAAAAGTATTATAAAGTAGGTTGTGTAAGAGTAATAATAGATAATTAATATTAATATATATAAATCAATAAAGATATATTAACTTAATATTATATGAAGCATTATTATGTATAATCAACAAAATATAGATTAAAAACATGCCATTTTTTAAAAAATTAAGTAATATGTTATAAGAATAAATATGAATAGTACGATTAATTGACTATAATGCATATATCTGCTATAATTTTAATAGCTAATTTAACCTAATTAATTAGCTAAAATATAATGAAAAGGGGAAATATAATGAAAAAGAGATTAACAAAATGTTTGGCATTAACGCTAGCGGCAACTTTGGTAGTCACGTCAGTCAATTTATCAGGTTTAGCTCCTATAACATATGTGCAGGCAGCAGATGAGAAAATTGATGTTAGCAATCCTTATAGTTTTGATGTAAGCAGTACTTGGGATAATAACAGTGGTAAAGAGAATAACATTAGTTTAACGACAGATAGTATTCCAGCAGTTGGTACAACGCTTGCTATGGATGTCTTATTACCAGACAGTGGTAGTACACCTAATTTTTCTGGAGTTATGAAAGCAGTAGGTGTCCTTCGAGTTGGAGCTGATTGGAATTGGGTACAATCGAATACGATTCCTGAAATGCAGGCGGCTGATTTCACTGAGAAAGTAACAATAGCTGGTGAATCTTACTATAAGGTAGCTGTAAGTATTCCGTTTGAGGATACGGTAGGAGCAAACGATGTCAGCGGTTGGAATGAAAGTATGGCATTTGCAGATGCAGTAACTGATACGGTTAGTCAAGTAACGGTACAGTTCGCTGGATACCAATGTGATTATTCTGGTACGATTGCAATCGCCAATGCAAGACTTGAAAACGTTGAAGGAAATGGTGGTGTTCAGAGTGAAGTGGTAAAAGAATGGACATTCGATGATGGTATTGGTGGCTGGGAATATACAAACTGGGATTATCAATATAACGGAGAAACACCTACAACTGCACACGATAACGGAATGTTACGTGTAGATGTTGATTATAGTAAAGATAAAGGGTTCGACTATAGCAAGATTGCGATTAGAGAATGGGGAGATGTTGAACTAGTAGGTGTTAATAAAACTACCTTTGAGTTCTACTATGATCCAGCTAAATTAGATGGTAATTTTGCATTTGAGGAAACGATACAATATGATAATGGATCAAAATCAGCAGCGTCATCTTCCGCTACAGTTGATATAGAGAAGGCAGTAGATGTAGATGGTGGACTTAAGAAAGTTACAGTAGAACTTACCTTTGATCCGATTACACAAGACACTTGTTGTAATACAGTACTTTGCATAATTGGTAAGAATACTTCATATAAAGGTAGCCTATGGATTGACAATCTTAAGATGATTAAAGAAACTTCTGGTGCGGAAGATATTTATGTGGATTCATCATTAAAACCAGAGGATAAAACAAATGCTATTACAGTAGTAGATAATAAATTACAAACATCATCTAAAGAAGGTGCTATAGAAGAAACAAACATTGTAACAGATATCAAACTTGTAGATAAAGATGCCACAAAGCATACACAATCAATCTACGCTTATCTACAAGCAATGGGTGATTCTAGTAGCGTAATTTTTGGTCATGAGAACGATACTTGGCATAAAGCCGGAGCAGCAGCTAGTGGAAGTGCAATCACTACATCTGATACAAAAGATGTGACTGGTTCTATCGCTGGTATGATTGGTATTGATACATTGTCCTTAACAGGAGATGAATATAGTGCAAAGAGATATAATTCTGAAATTGGAGATGAAAATTTCCCATTAACATCAGAAGGAAATGTTCGCGCAGCCGCAGCATTAACTAACAAAAACATTGAAGAAGGTGCGATTATTACCATGTCTGCACATATGCCAAACTTTTCTTTAGTGAAAGAGAAAGCAGATTATGTAGAAGGTACTGATCCAACATATGCAAAATATGATTTTTCTGGTTACACACCAGGTACTTTAACTGGGGATGTTATGAATCAGATATTACCGGAAGGTAAGTACAACGAGATGTATAATGCATTTCTAGATATGATTGCAGAATATGCTAACAATGTTGATGGAACTATTTTATTCCGTCCATTCCATGAGAATACAGGAAGCTGGTTCTGGTGGGGAGCTGCATTCTGTGATGCAGCAACTTATAAGAGTGTATGGAAATATACAGTAGAATATCTCCGTGATGAAAAAGGTGTACATAATTTCTTATATGTATATGGACCAGGAAGCGAAGCAAATGATGTTGATGAGTATGGAGAAAGATATCCGGGAGATGACTATGTAGATATGGTTGGATTTGATATTTACAATGACAACCCAACTGAAACAAATGAAAGTACATGGTTCGTTGATTTTAAGAAAGCTCTAAAAATTGTTGAAGATTTTGGAACAGCACACGGAAAGCTAATAGCGGTAACGGAAACTGGAATACGTAATGAAGCTCAAAAAGGTGATAACCAGACAGCGCTTTTAAAGAAGGGTAACTTACACAAAGACTGGTACAATGCTTTGCTAAACGCTGTAGCAGATTCGAAAGCATCTTATTTCTTATTATGGGCAAACTTTGGTGAGAAGGATGGTTTTTATACTCCTTATGTAAAAGAGGTAAAAGAAGATGGTACACTGTATGGTCATGAATTATTAGATAATTTCATTGATTATTATAATGATGGAAGAAGTGTATTTGCAACAAATCAACAAACTATAGTAAGTGCAACTTCTAGTGCAATTAGTGTGAATGTATCACCAACTACAGATGCAGCAACAGGATATTTAGTATCCCCTGCTTCAAGATCTAGAATATTAGAAGCGGTTACTGTTGTAGCAAAAGTTAATGGTGCAACACAAGCAAATACAGTTAAAGTGGTATTTAATGGAAAAGGAATAAGCATTCCAGTTGTAGCTCAGTTGGATGGAAACTATTATAGAGCGCAATTAAGCGAAGAAGATTTGAAAAAGCTTGGAGAATATGTTGGAACTTTTGATCTATATCTGAATGATACAAAACTAGATTCCTTTCATGCGATTTATAATATTGCACCACCAGTAGAGGATCCATATGAAATTGATGGATTTGAAAACTACATGGGTGTTGATGCCTTATTAACTAACAAATGGACAACTAACAAAGCAACTGGAAGTAAAATCACTATATCTTTATCAAAAGAAAAAGAAAAAGTTTATGATGGCGAATATGCAATGAAATTCACATACGATGAAACTTCTGAGGGTTGGGCTGGCGCAACAATAACAAAAGAAGTTGATTGGTCAAACTGCGACGCATTACAGTTCTATACAATACCGGATGGAAAAAATCAAAAGATAGTTGTACAGATAACAGCAAACGGCAAAGTATATGAAACATATATGAATCTATATAATGAATATGTAGATAAGACTACACCGATGTTAGTTACGATTCCTTTCGCTGATTTCTGCGAAAGAGATGCAGCTGGAAATCCCAAGGGAGGCTTAACAGCAGATTCTAGTAAGGTAACCTCTTTTGGATTATGGGTTAATGCTATTGGAACTTCTTCTGCAGTTGTTGATGGTAGGGTAAGTGGTAGTATCTATTATGATAAGATTACAGCAATCAAGAGTGGTGCTACGAAAGCGATTTTTAAAGATTTAACAAAAACAGAAGAATCTACACCAAGTCCATCTGAACCAGAAGACGGTAAAGAGGAAGAGGTGAAACCAATCGAACAGGAAGCACTTCAAATTACTGGAGTTGGAAGTGAATTGACTTTCGGTAAATCAGCTTCTCTACAAGTTACAGGTGGAAGTGGAAGTGGAGCTGTCACATTTGCAGTGACTTCTGGTAGCAAATACGCAACAGTAGATGCAACAACTGGTCAAATCCAAACAACTGGGGTTGGAACAGTTACCGTTACTGCTACGAAAGCTGGGGATAGTAAATATAAAAAGGCAACAGCATCAATTACATTTAAGGTTGTAATGCCTAAGAAGAACACAACTATCACAGTTGGAACAAACAAATATAAAGTAGTAAGTACTACAAATAAGAAAGAAGTGTTAACTTTCTTAGGAAGTACGCAAAAGGACGTAACGAAGGTTACAATTCCTGCAACTGTTAAAATTGGAGATAAGAACTATAAGGTTACTTCAATTAATAAAAATGCATTTAAAGGAAATAAGAAACTAACAAGTGTAACAATTGGAAGGTATGTAGAAACAATTGGAGATAGTGCATTTGAAAGTTGTACTTCGTTAACTAAGATAACAATACCATCAAATGTGAAGACAATTGGTAACAAAGCATTCTATAAAGCAAGTAAACTTAAAACAATAACAATTAAATCTAAGAAACTCACTAAAGTTGGTTCTAGTGCATTCAAAGGAATCAATTCAAAGGCAAAAATTGTAGTTCCTTCTTCAAAACTTTCTGCTTATAAGAAGTTATTAAAAGGAAAAGGACAGGCGAAAACCGTTACTATTACAAAATAATATCTAAAAACTGGGGCTAAAGGTCATGTGTTTGTTGCTTACATGAAAAAACATGACTTTAGGGCCCGTAAACATGAGAAAGGCAACAAAGAAGCTAATAAAGTTTTCTTTGTTGCCTTTTGTATATCTATTATTTGCTATTGTCTTTGATATAATAGCGGTTTTATTTAAAGAGAAGTAGAAGAAATACTTGGTATGGACATAGCTGTATCAACTTCTTCAGTATAATTTACACCTGAAAGTTTGAAACCAAACATAGTGTAAAAGTCATCCCAGTAACCATCAATATCTGCAAGATCTTTTAAGTTATCAGTTGTGACCTTGTCCCAAGTTGCATTAATTTGCTCTTGTACTTTACTATCTAGTTCATAATCATCAAGGCGAAGATAACCATTCTTATCCACGTCGGGTTTTTCGATAAGTAATTTTTCTGTAAACATACGGTTGATTTGTTCGATACAACCTTCATGAGTGCCAAGTTCTTTTTGTACTTTATATAATAAGCTTATATAGAGCGGTACAACAGGAATAGCAGCGCTTGCTTGGGTTACTAAGGCCTTATTCACAGAGATATAAGCGTGAATACCACGTTGTTGGTATTCTTTGGTAATAAGATTAGCTGTTTTATGAAGATGTTCTTTGGCGTGGCCAATTGTTCCCTCTTTATAAATTGGGTAAGTTAGTTCAGGACCGATGTAGGAATAAGCAACCGTTATGGCGTTACCTTCAATCGCATCAGCGGCAACTAAAGCATCTATCCATTCAGCCCAGTCTTCACCACCCATGACTTTGATGGTAGATTCAATCTCTTCTTCCGTTGCAGTCGGTATAGAAGCTTCTTCAATTGTATTGTGACGTAAATCTAGAGATTTACTCACAAAGGTATCAGTAGTTGCCTTTAGTACAGATGAGAATACGGTACCATCAGCCATTGTTCTCCGAGGTGCTGCTAAGCTATAGATCACCATGTCTACTTTACCTAAATCACGTTTTATCTTTGCTATGGTTTCGTCTTTGATTTCTCTAGAGAAGGCATCGCCATTAATTGTTTGAGCATACAAACCATCATTTGCTGCGAAGGATTCAAAAGCAGCAGTATTATACCAACCTGCGGTGGCGGTTCTATTACCAGATGCTTCTTTTTCATACATTACACCGATGGTAGAAGCCTGGTATGTATATGCAAGTGAAATTCGAGTTGCTAATCCATACCCAGTGGAACTGCCAATAATAAGGGCCTTCTTAGGTGAAATAGCCGAATGTGAAGACAATTTTTTTTGTTGAACTTTTGCGTAAGCAATTTGATTTGCAACATTTACTCTACAACCTGTTGGGTGAGCAGTAGTACAGATGAATCCACGTACTTTTGGTTCTATAATCATAGTATATACCTCATCTTTCCGTCGAAAGTTTGAAAATCAAACTAATTATAACATACTATGTGTGAAGAGTCAAAACTACTGGCTGACTATTGAATACCAACAGACTGTATCTACCCAGAGCTAGAGGGGAAAGGAATAATACCTTTACTTTACAAAGTATATAGAATCAGATATATTATAGATAGTGCTGTTATGGCAATAATCAGTTGTGTGCAGGGGGGAGAAAAGTGAACATAGGATTATTTACAGAAACGTACTATCCGGAAATTAATGGTGTGGCTACATCATGCTTTATGCTAAAGACGGAGCTTGAGAAGATGGGACATAATGTTTATGTTTTTACAACAAAGACACCGAGTGAGCCTGAGTTTGAGCACAATGTATTCCGAGTACCAAGTGTGCCATTCATTTTTTTAAGTGACCGTAGAGTCGGATTATTCTATCATCCTAAATTAGCATCTACAATTAAAAAGTTAGAATTAGACCTGATTCACACGAATACGGAGTTCTCACTTGGTATCTTCGGTAGAATTATGGCAAAGGAATTGAACATACCAGTCGTCCACACGTATCATACGATATATGAAGATTATTCGCATTATATTATGAAGATTAAGCGTTTGGATAAACGAACTAAATCAGCAATTCGCTATCTTACAAGGAGATGCTGTAACTCGGCAAGTAGAGTTATTGTACCCACGGAAAAGGTTAAGGAATTGTTACGTACTTATCATGTCTATAGTAATATTGAGGTTATACCTACGGGAATTAAACTTGATAAATTCCGAAAAGATCGCTTTAGTTTTGAAGAGGTTAGTGAACTAAGGAGACATTATGGAATCCAAGAAGAGGAAAAGACTATTGTATATGTAGGTAGAATATCGAAGGAAAAGAATATCGAAGAAATATTGAGAGCAATGCCTGTGTATATGAAACAACATGAGGAGGTTAAGTTCATTATTGTTGGTGGAGGACCGGATAAGGAAAGACTCATGTTAATAGCAAGGGAGCTAGGAATTGAGAAGAGGGTAATATTCGTAGGAGAGCAGCCTTGGGATAGCATTGGTAAATACTATCAATTAGGCGATGTGTTCGTTAGTGCTTCACAAAGTGAAACGCAAGGGCTTACTTATATAGAAGCAATGGCAGCGGGGTTGCCAGTTGTTGCTAAGAAAGATGCCTGCCTTGATGCGATTCTTATCGATGGTTATAATGGATTTGGTTTTGTAGTGCAGAAGGATTTATATGATGGATTAGATCGTATTCTTTATTATAATTCTGATAGCTGTAGTGGGAATTTATATTCTAACAATGCGTTATCTATTGTAAAGTCATATTCAACAGAAGAATTTGCTAAGAATATTCTTCGTGTATATAATGAAGTAGCAGATGAAAGAGAACTTCAAGAGGAATTTTTATAAGAAGGAGTTTTGAGTAGTATGGAAAGTAGAAAAGAGTTAGCAATGCAGTTATTTAAAGAAGGTTATAATTGTTCACAGGCTGTATTTGCTGCATATTGTGATCTGTATAATATGGATCAGGAGACAGCACTTAAGGTATCTAGTTCCTTTGGTGGTGGAATGGGAAGAATGAGAGAGGTATGTGGCGCTGTTTCTGGAATGTTTTTAATAGCAGGCTTAGAAACTGGAAGTGTTGATGGAAAGGATCAAGAAGGAAAAAAACATAACTACGATGTAGTTCAACAATTAGCAGAAGAATATAAGAAAGAGAACGGTTCTATAATTTGCCGTGAACTTCTTGGACTTGATAAGAAGACAGATACAACACAGACAAAACCAGAAGCAAGAACAGAAGAATATTATAAGAAACGACCTTGTGTAGAGTTGGTAGGACAAGCGGCTGAAATCTTAGAACGAGTATTATTAAACAAAGAGACAGTGCAAGAATAGATTTTATGATAAGTTTTAAGGAGCTGGTGCGAGAATGCAATTAATTCAGAGGCAGCTCCTTCTTATAATATAAGGAGGAAAGATTATGAATACAAGGTTTCATAAAGTTAAGGAACAAGAAGAAATCAACGTGGTTGCAGAGCTTGGTACTAAGATTTGGCACGAACATTATTCATCGATTTTAGAACCTGCTCAAATTGATTATATGGTGGATAAATTCCAATCTGCTAATGCTGTTGCTTTGCAGATAAATGATCAAGGGTACGAGTATTATCTAATAAAAGATGAAGACTCTGTAGTAGGATATATTGGGCTAGTGATGGAAACAGATAGAATTTTTCTTAGCAAGTTATACATAGCTAAGGAAGCAAGAGGAAAAGGCCTTGCATCAAAGGCCTTTTCATTCATAACAGAACTTGCAACATCAAACAAAAAGCAAGCAATTTGGCTAACAGTTAACCGATATAACAGTGGTTCCATTGCTGTTTATGAGAAAAAAGGATTTATAAAAGTTAGAGAACAAGTTTCCGATATCGGGAACGGGTATGTGATGGACGATTATGTGATGGAGATGGCAGTATAGGTATTTGTGTAATCTTCAATGATGATAGAGGATTAATCGGAATGAATCACAATATCTTTGATTTGTTCGAGGGTAGTTTCAAGGTGCTCATTCTTTTCTAATTTGGATCTTTCTAACAGTATAAGAGTGGAACGAACTTGTTTAATCGCAGTCGATACGTTGTTTTGAGCATCTGTTATCTTCGATTTTACACTAATACTTGAGAAGATATCATCGAAGAAATAGTCAGCGAATGTTGTAAAAGATCCAATGTCAATTGATATAGAGATGTTCATGCTTACATCAGCCAATTCAGTGTGAAAGGCACGAAGCTCTCTTTGTGCTTTGGCTAAAGAGGAACGAGCGTCGTCAATCTTAGAGTGTTTGGCAATATCAGTAATGAGTCCTCCACCGAAGATGTCAAATGTACCCCAGTTAGAGGCGCTTTTAAGATGGTCATATGCCTGATTAAGAGAAACGCCCACACGCTCGCCAGCACGAATTGCTTCCTCTAATTCCTTTTTCTGAGAGATAGCAGTATCTACATCACTTTGTAAACCTAAGAGTAGTTCTTTGGTATTAGGGTTAGGTGGATTATTGCTAATTAGCTCCTTCAATCTATCTTGAAAGAGTTGGTCGTAATTTCTTTGGCAATCGTAGTAGAGGGATTGCTCTTTTTGCAGATTTTGAATATCTAGTTGAAGGCGTTCCAGTTCTTGCTTTTTGAAATCAAGTTGTAGTTCTGCTTCGTGTCGTTCTTGCATTTCCTTTTTAAGTTGGGAATCATAGTTGCCACGAATTCTATGATACAAAGATTGTACACTCTTACCCGTAAGTTGTTCAACATCTTTGGCTTCTTTTTGAAGTGCTTGTTCATTGGTAAGAATTTCTTCTGAAAGAATATTTAATTTTGAGGTTAGGTCGTTGATTTGGTCTTCGTATTGATGGAATAGTTGTATGCCATCTTTTTGCTTTTGAAGTTTGTCAAAGAATGAAACTGTCATAATTGTATGTTTCCTTTCCAATTTTTTTGATTAGATAATCGCAATGCTTTCTATATTTATCTATTTGCTTTGCTTGTTAGTTTTCTTCATGGAAAAATTGTACCTTGATTATCAAGGAGTGTAAAGCTAGATTTGATTATAAGTTAATTAAAGAAATTTTAAGAATGAAAATATTCCATATTGACAATGCTAATGCACATGATATAATGAAAGACAGCAAAAGTTCTATTATATAGAACGAAATAAAATGAATACCATCAACACAATGACGAGACGAGTACGATATGGAATAATGCAGAGAGAGATATGTATGCTGCGAATATCTTATTATGAAATATCCGAAAACTAACTCTGAGTGACCCCAATCCGGTCCGGTGATTCCGTTATAATCGATACCTATAATAATGTTAATATTCCGTTGACATAGATCGTAGGTAGAATGAAGTGGGTACAGTTTACTACTTGTACCAATTAGGGTGGAACCGCGAGAATGACTCGTCCCTTTCGATTTACATTGTGAATCGGAAGGGGCTTTTTTTATGTAATAACTGAGAAGGACGGAAGGCAAAACTCAGATGAGTTTATCGAGGCTTCTTAGTTAACGTACTATGACACGAAACACGCTTCGTACCTAAGGACTTCTAGCGTGTGTCTGGTAGGTGTAGTAAATGGTACGGAATCGCCTTCGATTCGGCCATCCTGCCTCAGCTCAGGCTGGCTCGGCGTCCATGCCTCGCCTTCCTAGGTGACTCAGTACACACTAAGAAGTGATAAGGTACTTCGCTATCGTTTTTTAGTCATAGTACGTTAGCTAAGAAGCGGGGGAAAGTAGTGAGAGTTTTGCCTTCCTGGTTATTAAAGTAGTCAATTAATGCGTAAGGCGATAATGTCATTATTATTAATAGGTCCATTAGGTAGGTATACAACTTTAGAGAAAGCTATAATAGAAGTTGCTAACTAGGTTACACAATGTATAGAAATAATAATAATTAAATAAATTTTGATGATAAGAAAGGATTAATACGATGAAAATAACACTAAAAGATGGCTCTGTTAAAGAGTATGAAAGTGCAATGTCTGTTATTGATATTGCTAAAGATATTAGCGAAGGTCTTGCTAGAATGGCATGTGCTGGTGAAGTTAACGGTGAGGTTGTAGATCTTAGAACGATTGTAGATTCTGATTGCGAATTAAGTATCTTAACATTTAACGATGAAGCTGGTAAAGATGCATATAGACATACAGCTTCTCATGTACTTGCACAAGCAGTTAAGAGATTATATCCAGAAGCAAAACTTGCGATAGGACCTTCCATCGATACCGGATTCTATTACGATTTCGATATGGAATCTCTAGACCGTGCAGCACTTGATGAATTAGAAAAAGAGATGAAAAAAATCATCAAAGAAGGTGCTGAATTAGAGAAGTTCACGCTTCCAAGAGAAGAAGCGATCAAATTCATGGAAGAAAAAGGTGAATCATATAAGGTTGAACTAATTGAAGATTTACCAGAAGACGAAGAGATTTCCTTCTATAAACAAGGTGATTTCGTAGACTTGTGTTGCGGACCTCACTTAATAAGTACAAAAGCATTAAAGGCGATTAAGTTAATCTCATCTTCAGGTGCTTACTGGAGAGGTAGCGAGAAGAACAAGATGTTAGTAAGAGTATATGGTACTGCATTTACTAAGAATGCAGATTTAGATGCATATATGCAACACCTTGAAGAAATCAAGAAACGTGACCATAACAAATTAGGTCGTGAGATGGAATTATTTGCAACAGTAGATGTTATCGGTCAAGGTCTTCCACTTCTTATGCCAAAGGGTGCTAAGATGATTCAGACTCTACAAAGATGGATTGAAGATGTAGAAGAAAAACGTGGTTACATGCGTACGAAGACTCCTTTAATGGCTAAGAAGGACTTGTATGTAATCTCTGATCACTGGGGACACTATAAAGAAGGTATGTTCGTACTTGGTGATGAAGAAGATGAGAATTCAGAAGTTTTCGCACTTCGTCCAATGACCTGTCCGTTCCAATATTATGTATATAAACAAAGCCAAAAGAGCTACAGAGATCTACCATGTCGTTATGGTGAAACTTCAACATTATTCAGAAATGAAGATTCAGGTGAAATGCACGGACTTACTCGTGTAAGACAGTTTACTATCTCAGAAGGTCACTTAATTGTAACTCCTGAGCAAGTTGAAGAAGAATTCGCTGGTTGTCTTGATCTTGCAAGATACTGCTTACAAACACTTGGATTGGAAGAGGATGTAACATATCGTCTATCAAAATGGGATCCAAACAACAAAGAGAAATATCTTGGTGATACAGAACATTGGGATAAGACTCAAAACAAGATGAGAGAAATCTTAGATCACCTAGGTGTTACTTATACAGAAGAAGAAGGCGAAGCTGCTTTCTATGGTCCAAAACTTGATATCCAAGCAAAGAATGTATACGGTAAAGAAGATACTATGATTACAATCCAATTAGACTTCGCATTAGCGGAAAGATTCGATATGTTCTATATCGATAAAAACGGCGAGAAGAAACGTCCGTTCATCATTCACAGAACTTCACTAGGATGCTATGAAAGAACACTTGCTTGGTTAATTGAAAAGTACGCTGGTTTATTCCCAACTTGGTTATGCCCAGAACAAGTAAGAATTCTTCCGATATCTGACAAATACCATGACTATGCGAATAAAGTTAAAGCACAGTTACAAGAGAATGGTGTAATGGTTACCGTTGATGAAAGAGCAGAAAAGATCGGTTACAAGATTCGTGAAACAAGACTTGACCGTGTTCCTTATATGTTAGTTGTAGGACAAAAGGAAGAAGAAGAAGGTTTAGTATCAGTAAGAAGCCGTTTCCTTGGTGACGAAGGTCAGAAACCAGTTGCTACATTTATTGATGAAATCTGTAAAGAAATCAGAACGAAAGAAATTCGTAAGATTGAAGTACAGGAAGAAGAGAATAATAAAAAAGGTAAATAAATCTATTATATAGAAGGGCGGATTCCATTGTAGAAGCGTTCATAACAAAAAATAGCAGATTAATATAGTAGAATATAAAGGAAAAAGCATTTTGACTCAAGGGCCAAAATGTTTTTCCATGTAAGATGGAGGAAATATTGTGGCCGATTACACAAACGAAATAAAGAAAAGAAGAACGTTTGCAATCATCTCTCACCCCGATGCAGGTAAGACGACATTAACAGAAAAATTATTATTATACGGGGGTGCAATTAACCTTGCAGGATCCGTTAAAGGAAAGAAAACGGCAAAGCATGCAGTATCTGACTGGATGGAAATCGAGAAACAAAGAGGTATCTCAGTTACTTCTTCAGTAATGCAGTTTAACTATGATGGATATTGTATCAATATCCTTGATACCCCAGGGCATCAGGACTTCTCGGAAGATACGTATCGTACTTTAATGGCAGCAGATTCTGCAGTCATGGTTATCGATGCCTCTAAGGGTGTTGAGGCACAGACAAAGAAATTATTCAAAGTATGTACGATGCGCGGAATACCAATCTTCACATTCATTAACAAGATGGACCGTGAAGCCAATGACACATTCGAATTATTAGATGAGATTGAGAATGTACTTGGTATTCAGACATGTCCAGTTAACTGGCCAATCGGTTGTGGTAAGAACTTTAAGGGTGTATATGATCGTAACACGAATACCATTACAAAGTTTACGGCAGCCAACAACGGACAAAAAGCAGTAGACAGAGTAGAAGTAGAACTGGGTAGCGAAGAATTAGATTCTCTAATTGGAACAGAATTACATGAAAAATTATCAGAAGAAATTGAGCTTCTTGATGGAGCAAGTAGTGAATTTGACATTGAACAAGTACGTGCAGGTAAATTAACGCCAGTATTCTTTGGTTCAGCACTTACAAACTTTGGTGTTGAGACATTCTTACAACATTTTCTTGAGATGACAACTTCGCCACTTCCTCGTAAAGCACATGAAGGAATTGTTGATCCACTTAAAGAAGATTTCTCAGCATTCGTATTCAAGATTCAAGCGAATATGAACAAAGCACATCGTGACCGTATCGCATTCATGAGAATTTGCTCTGGTAAATTCGAAGCAGGTATGGAAGTAAACCATGTACAAGGTGGTAAGAAAATGAAATTATTGCAACCACAACAGATGATGGCGCAAGAGAGAAAAATCGTTGAAGAAGCATATGCAGGGGATATCATTGGTGTATTTGATCCAGGTATCTTCTCAATTGGCGATACTATTTGTATGCCAAATATGAAAGTTGAATATGAAGGGATTCCAACGTTCGCACCAGAACATTTTGCTAGAGTACGTCAGATGGATACTATGAAGAGAAAACAATTTATTAAAGGTATTTCACAGATTGCGCAAGAAGGTGCGATTCAGATCTTCCAAGAATTCAATACTGGTATGGAAGAAATCATCGTAGGTGTTGTAGGTGTTCTCCAATTTGATGTACTTAAGTTCAGACTTGAATCAGAATATGGTGTAGATATTCGTCTTGAGCCACTTCCATATGAGCACATTCGTTGGATAGAAAACAAAGATATCGATGTAGCGAAGTTAAGTGTAACTTCTGATACGAAGAAGATCAAAGACTTAAAAGATAATTCACTTCTTATATTTACACATAGCTGGAGTATCAATACAGTATTAGATCGTAATGAAGGTCTTGTATTATCTGAATTCGGACGTTCGTAAGTTTGAGCTACCATCTGAGTTCGAAGCTATATATGATACTATAATGGTAAATAATGTTGTAAAAAAGATATTAATATTACTTGACAAATGTTTGTTTCTTATGTTACAATTAGAAAGCTGTGAACAAACGCAGAAGAAATTCGGAAGGGTTTGAAGAAACAGAGAAGCAGAGTATCCACTCTCACCTTAGCACAAACGTGTGACTTGGGTTATTATTTCAAGGTAATTTAGTAGAAGATACTGAATATAGATTGAACTTGAAAACGTGGATAGATTTGCTATCTACGTTTTTTTTATATGAAATTAACTATTTGTTGAGACAAACCTATGGAGGTGTATAGTTATTAGCGATTTAATGATTAATGAGCAAATCAGAGACAAAGAAGTTCGTCTTATTGGCGAAGATGGAGAACAACTAGGAGTTGTAGCTACTAAAGATGCTATGAAATTAGCAAAGGAAGCAAATCTAGATTTAGTAAAGATTGCTCCGACAGCGAAACCACCTGTTTGCAAAATTATTGATTATGGTAAATACAGATATGAATTAGCTAGAAAAGAAAAAGAAGCTAAGAAGAAACAAAAAGTAACAGATGTTAAAGAGATACGTTTATCACCAAACATTGATGAAAATGACCTTAACACAAAGGCAAACCAAGCAAGAAAATTCATCACAAAAGGTGACAAAGTTAAAGTATCGTTACGTTTCCGTGGTAGAGAAATGGCGCATATGAGTACAAGTAGACAAATACTTGATTCTTTCTACAAATGTCTTGAAGATGTAGCAGTAGTTGAAAAACCTGCTAAGTTAGAAGGAAGAAGTATGATTATGTACTTAACTGAAAAACGTCAATAGTAGAAGATGATATACTTGATAGAGAAATAAAAGCAATTTAATTCATGACAACATGGCTACGGCTTCGTAGCTAGTTGTTCTGATATGGGGAGCGTATGGTAGATACACAATCCCCATGGATAGATATGTTGAGTGACATACTGTGCTCGGAATGTCGCGAAGAATAACAGATAGAAGATATTAAGGAGGAACTATCATGCCAAAAATGAAAACAAGCAAAGCAGCAGCTAAGCGTTTCAAAAAAACAGGAACAGGTCAATTAAAGAGAATGAAAGCTTATAAGAGTCATATCTTGACTAAGAAAAGTGCTAAGAGAAAAAGAAATCTTAGAAAAGCTACATTAGTTGACTCAACTAACGTAAAAAATATGAAGAAAATTTTACCATATTTATAGGATATAAGGAGGGAACTAGGAAATGGCAAGAATTAAAGGCGGAATGAACGCTAGAAAAAAACACAACAGAGTATTAAAACTAGCTAAAGGTTATAGAGGCGCTAGATCAAAACAATATAGAGTAGCTAAACAATCTGTAATGAGAGCATTAACTTCTTCATTCGCAGGTAGAAAAGAAAGAAAAAGACAATTCAGAAGATTATGGATTGCCAGAATCAATGCCGCTGCTAGAATGAATGGACTTTCTTATAGCAAATTTATGTATGGTTTAAAATTAGCAGGTATTGAAGTTAACAGAAAGATGTTATCTGAAATGGCTATCAATGATGCTGAAGGTTTTGCAGCATTAGTAGAAGTTGCTAAAACTAAATTAGCTTAATTCAAATGAATATTAGGACAAACATAGTTTGTTTATAGAGTGCCAGGGCAAGAAATTGTCTTGGCACTCTTTTTAAATCATATGCATGCACACACCAGCAAAAAGAACAACTTTACTTCGCTGAATGCCATCTAGTGAGACTGTTTGTTCACATAGAGGCACACAACTTAATTATGATATGACTTTTTGTCTTCTCATTCTATTAAATGGCCAGATTTTCGGCAGTAGAACATTAATCTCCGCACCAACAAACAAGATGTACATACAAAAATATAGCCATAACATTAATAATACAATCGCAGTAAGACTTCCATACATTGTTGAAAACTTAGCAAAGTTATCAATATAGATGGAATACAAGAAGGAGAATAACATCCAACCCGAAGCGGCGATGATGGCTCCAGGAAGTTCGTTTAAGAACTTTGTTTTGCGATTTGGTATAACAATATAGAGCATTAGGAAGAATCCTGTATATAATGCTAATGAAACAATAGTACGTAAACCAATGATTGCTATAGCTAAATCGTTAATTACAGGAAAATGTGTAGTGATAAATAAGGAAATACGATTTCCAAACACAAGTAAACCAAGAGATATAACAATAATTATAGCAAATGCTAACGTATAGATTGCAGATGTGATACGTAGTTTTATATAATTACGGGTTTCATTAATTCCGTATACGGTATTAAGACCTTTAACAACGGCTAAAAATCCACGGGAAGCTGACCAAAGTGTGGTTATAGCAGTAATGGATATTATGGTTTTTGCAGGTTGAAAGTAGATATCATGTACTAAACTGACAATATACGTATTAATTCCGCTTGGTAATACCGTTCTTATTAATGTGAGTAGCTCACTTTCCGTTACTGGTAGGTACTGTATCAATGTTAATAAGAACATTATGAATGGAAAGAAAGAAATAAATATAAAAAAAGCAGCTTGTGCAGAAAAGGTAGGTACGAAGTCATCTGAGACTTTACGACAAGTTGTTCGGATAGTTTGAATTAATGGTATCAGTTTCATAGTTACTCCAATCATGTTGTAAAAGTAGGTAAAGTTACCTATCAATACTAATTTATGTACTAATGGTATGATATATTTCAAGAAAATGCAAGGTAGAAAATAAAAATATATAGTAATGATTGACAGAAATATTTATTCCTTATAAAATGGATATATGTGGTACGAAATTCTGAAGATAACGTATGCATATATAATAGTATGGGAGGAATTACATATGTCAGAAAACAAATTTTGCTCCAATTGTGGCGCGCCGTTAAGAAAAGATGTGCAGTTTTGTACAGAGTGCGGTACGAAGGTTACAGGGGAGGTAACACCTGTTGCTCAATCTACACCAGTTTCGAATACGGTTCAAGAGGCTCAGCCAACGACAAACCAGATGCCACCACAATATACGGCACCAGTCTATAACCAGATTCCAGATGAGAACCAGAAGGCAAAGAATGATAAACAAGGTAAAATAATCGTGGGAGTGTTTGGAGTGATAGCTGCTCTAGCAATTGTTTTTTTTGTTTACAAAGGTTTTTTCTCATATCCAAGTAAACCAGAAGATGTAGCAAAGAATTGCTTTAATGCAATGATGATTGATTTTGATGCGAAAGAAGCGCAAAAGTATGTTGAATTAGAAGAAGTTGAATATGACGATATTAAAGATCTCTGTGATAGTATTAAATCCAGTGAAATTAAAATAAAGAAGATAAAAATCGTAGATACAGAAATTGATGGAGATTATGCAGATGTAACCTTAAGTATGACTGCTTCAATTGAAGGCGAAACGCAAACGGAAGAAGGATATGTATCTCTAGAAAAAATCGATGGTAAATGGAAGGTTGTTAATTTTTATTAGATATACTTCCTAACAAATCCGTACTTGACAAAAATCCTGCATATGCTAGAATAGTACGTGATAATGATAAAAGCGAAGAATGTGTTAGTAGATAATTGTATTTCTTTCAGAGAGAAGAAGTCACCGGCTGTAAGCTTCTTTAAGTTCAGGCAATTATTGAATTTCCCACAGGAGCTGCATATTGGAATAGTAGATTTATTAGATGACTGCTTAGTATAGTATGCCGGGTAATGACCGTTATTCATGAAAGAGAGCTTATTGTATATGCGATAAGAAGCAGGGTGGTACCGCGGATTAGAATATTTCGTCCCTTATATAACAGACTGATGTGTGTTGTATAAGGGATTTTTTATGCATCAAACTTCAAGTATTCGGCACATATGTTTGAAAATGAGTTTTGAATGTACAGTCTATATTCAACATAGGTAATTGCGACAAACACAGATATGTTGACGTTATGGAGAAGCGTTTCGCAATTGACTATATATTTAACAATCAGAAAGGAGCTTCAATATGAAAGAAAAATTGAAAGCAATTGTGGATGAGGCATTATCTCAAATTAATGCATCAGATCAATTAGAAAAATTAAATGAAATTAAAGTAGCCTTCCTTGGTAAAAAAGGTGAATTAACTTCCGTGTTAAAATCTATGAAAGACGTTGCACCAGAAGAAAGACCAATGGTAGGTCAGATGGTTAACGAAGCGAGAGAAAAACTAGAAAGCTGTTTAGAAGAGAAGAAAACAGTTTTCATGAAAAAACTACGCGAAGAACAGATTAAGAGTGAGACAATTGACGTAACATTACCAGCTACCAAACCTATGGTAGGACATCGTCATCCGAATACAATCGCATTAGAAGAAGTAGAGAGAATCTTCATTGGTATGGGTTATGAAGTAGTGGAGGGGCCAGAAGTAGAGTTCGATTACTACAATTTCGAAGCTCTTAATATTCCAGCAAATCATCCGGCAAAAGATGAACAAGATACTTTCTATGTAAGCTCAGACGCACATAGTAATATTGTGCTTCGTACCCAAACATCTTCTATTCAAGTTCATGAGATGGAAAAAGGTAAACTTCCAATTCGAATGATCGCACCAGGTAGAGCATTCCGTTCTGATGAAGTAGATGCGACGCATTCCCCTTCTTTCCACCAGATTGAAGGTCTTGTAATCGATAAGAATATTACATTTGCTGATTTGAAGGGAACGTTAGCAGTATTTGCGAAAGAAATCTTCGGTGAAGATACGAAAGTTAAGTTCCGTCCACATCACTTCCCATTCACAGAGCCAAGTGCAGAGATGGATGTATCTTGTTTCAAATGCGGTGGTAGCGGATGCCGTTTCTGTAAAGGAGAAGGCTGGATTGAAATCTTAGGTTGTGGTATGGTTCATCCTCATGTACTTGAAATGAGTGGAATTGATCCAGAAGAATACACAGGATTTGCATTCGGTGTTGGTCTTGAACGTATTGCTTTATTAAAATATGAAATTGACGACATGAGATTATTATACGAAAACGATACTCGTTTCTTAAAACAGTTCTAAAATAGGTATAAAGTGAACTAATATAGGTTCACACCCATCATTAATAAGACGGGGAAACGGTTGAAAGAATATCAAAATTAAGAAAGGAGCCATGCGTTGCCTTCTTTCAACCTAATTATTAGGGCAGTATCACAAGTAAATTTGTGATATGCATGGGTATAAAATGAATACACCATTATCTTGGATTAAAGCTTATGTACCAGAACTTGATGTAACAGCACAGGAATACACAGATGCAATGACATTATCAGGTTCTAAGGTAGAAGGATATGAAAAATTAGATGCTGACTTAGATAAAATCGTAGTTGGTAAGATCTTAAAGATAGAAAAACACCCAGATGCAGATAAATTAATTATCTGCCAAGTTCAAATCTCAGAAGAAGGAGATCAAGTTCAAATCGTAACTGGCGCTCCTAATGTGAAAGAAGGAGACATAATTCCTGTTGTTCTTGACGGAGGACGAGTAGCGGGTGGCCATGATGGAGAAAAGCCTGCTGGCGGAATCAAAATCAAGAAGGGTAAACTTCGCGGAGTAGAATCATGCGGTATGATGTGCTCGATCGAAGAACTTGGTTCAACAAAGGAGATGTACCCAGATGCGCCAGAAGATGGAATCTATATCTTCAGTGATAATCCGGAATATGCAGATCTTAAAATTGGATCAAGTGCAATTGAAGCATTGGGACTTAACGATGTGGTATTTGAATATGAAATCACATCAAATCGTGTAGATTGTTTCGGTGTGATTGGTATTGCAAGAGAAGCAGCTGCTACATTTGGTAAGAAGTTCATTCCACCAGTTATAGAAGTGAAAGAAACCGATGAGAAAACTTCTGATTACATCAGCGTAGAAGTAGAAGATAAAGACCTTTGTCCACGCTATGTAGCTAGAGTAGTTAAGAATATCAAAATTGGACCATCTCCAAAATGGATGCAAAGAAGACTAGCAGCTTGTGGAATTCGTCCTATCAACAACTTAGTTGATATTACGAACTATGTAATGGAAGAATTTGCTCAACCAATGCATGCCTATGATCTTAATCATGTAGCAGGTAACAAGATTATAGTACGTCGTGCAAAAGATGGTGAAGTGTTTGAAACCTTAGACGGCCAAGAAAGAAAATTAGATTCTTCTATATTAATGATTTGTGATGCTGACAAACCAATTGGTCTTGCTGGTATTATGGGAGGAGAAAATTCTAAGATTACCGATGATGTTAAAACGGTACTATTCGAAGCGGCTTGTTTCGATGGAACGAATATCCGTTTATCAAGTAAAAAAGTTGGGTTAAGAACAGATGCTTCCGGTAAATTCGAAAAGGGACTTGATCCAAACAATGCCATGGAGGCGATTAACCGTGCATGTCAATTAATCAATGAATTAGGTGTTGGTGAAGTTGTTGGTGGATGTGTAGATGTATACGATGAAGTTCGCAAACCAAACCGTGTAGCGTTCGAACCAGAAAGAATCAATAAATTACTTGGAACTGACCTTGATGCAGATACGATGCTTGGCTACTTTAAAGCAATTGATCTAGATTATGATGAGAAAACAAAAGAAGTGGTTGTACCTACTTGGAGACAAGATATTCACTGTATGTCAGATCTTGCAGAAGAAGTAGCTCGTTTTTACGGATATGATAAAATTGGTTCAACACTTCCAACCGGTGAAGCGACAACAGGTAAGCTATCATTCAAGATGAGAATTGAGAATGTGGCTAGAGATATCGCAGAACATTTTGGATTTAACGAAGCAATGACCTATTCCTTCGAAAGTCCAAAGGTATTCGATAAATTATTAATTCCAGCTGATGATGCACTTCGTAATACAGTAGTAATCTCTAATCCACTTGGAGAAGATTATAGTATTATGAGAACAGTCCCACTTAATGGTATGCTTACTTCTTTATCAACAAACTACAATAGAAGAAACAAAGATGTACGACTATACGAAATCGGTAATATCTATGTACCAAAAGCATTGCCATTAACAGAACTTCCGGACGAGAGAACGCAGTTTACACTCGTTATGTACGGTATAGGTGATTTCTTTGATCTAAAAGGTGTTGTGGAAGAGTATCTTGAAAAGATTGGATTAAAAGGGGTTAAGACATATGATCCAAATGCAGGAAAAACGTTCTTACACCCAGGAAGACAAGCAAATATCATCTATGATGGAGCTGTAATTGGATATCTTGGTGAAGTTCACCCAGATGTTCTTGATAATTATGATATTGGTGAGAAAGCTTATGTTGCGGTTCTTGATATGCCAGAAGTTGAGGTTCGTGCAGGATTCAATGTAAAATATGAAGGAATTGCTAAGTATCCAGCTGTAACACGTGATATCAGTATGGTCATGGAAAAATCAATCTTAGCCGGTGATGTAGAAGCGATTATTCGTAAGAATGGCGGTAAGATTCTTGAATCGGTTACTTTATTTGATATCTACGAAGGTGCACAGATTAAAGAAGGACATAAATCTATGGCATATTCAATCAGTTTCCGTGCAAAAGATAGAACATTAGAAGACAAAGACGTGAACGAAGTTATGACCAAGATCTTAAATGGCTTATCGAAAATTGGAATTGAATTACGTCAGTAATTAATGAATAAGTAAAGAATAATTAAGTAGGGTTGTCGCGCTAATATATTACATGTGATGTATGATTTTGCGACAACCCTGTTGTTACTTTTTAGCCTTCAGCTTCATAACAACAAATAATGACTGAGATCACAGCTTCGGCATAAATTCAGACAAACTTTTGACAAATATCTGTGATAATCTACCAATAACCATTGGGAATTATCCCATATTCAACCAAACAAATATTAGGAGGGAACTTCATGAAGAAACTAGCAAAGAAAGTCGCTGTATTCATGGCGATGTTACTTGTGGTTTCTGCTTTTGCAGTACCACAGTATTCAGAAGCCGCTACAGCAGCACCAAAGTTAAATGTAACCAAGAAAACAATTACTGGTGTAGGCACAACATACAAATTAACAGTTAAGAATCAAAAAGCAGGTTGCAAGTATGCGTGGAAATCCTCTAATACTAAAATCGCCACTGTCAAAGGCAGTAATGGTAGTGGTACAGTAACTGCGGTTGCTAAGGGAACAGCTACCATAACATGTACGATTACATATTCATCAGGAACAAAACGTATTCTTACATGTCCTGTCACAGTTAAGGTTCCAGCAACTGCGGTTAAGATTAGCAACGCTAACATTGTGAACAATGTTCAAACGATTGAGATGGGTACTACCTATGATTTCAATCGTAAAATTACTCCATCTACAACATCAGATAAAACGTATTGGAGTGTAGAACCAGCAGAATACGGTACAATTGATAAGAATGGTGTGTTCACTCCTGCAAAAACGGGAACATTTAATATCGTTGCAAGAGCAGCAGATTCTAAGTCGGTAGCAGCAACTAGTACAGTAAAAGATTCAATTATAGTAAATGTAATTGAGAAAACATCAGGAGTGTCTTCTGTAGCACTAAAAGGTGCAGATGAATTAGTTATTACATTCTCTACAGCGATTAGCCCATCAACAGTAGTGAATACAGATAACAATCAGTTAACCTCAGCGGTTGTTATAGCAGCTGGCAAAGACTCAAAAGGTAACCAGGCAGCTGATTTTGGAACATTAACAGGAACGCTTTCAGATGATCAAAAAGTACTGTCTATTAAAGCTTCTAATACATTCAATGGTGTATATGCAGTAAATGTTTCAAGTGAAGTATTAACGAAAGAAGGGAAAGCAATTGACCCTTATGTAAAATCAATCTCTTTAGTAGATAACATACCACCTGCATATCTAGGTTCCACAATAGATGATTCTGGTGTGAAGACAACAATTAATTTTAGCGAAGCAATTGATGTAAGTAAAATGACAGTTGCTTATACACAGAGTGCATCAAATTCAGCATCTACCAATGCAGTGGAAACGGCACATCTAACAACCGCAACGAATTATGTGTTATCAAGTGATAAGAAATCGCTAACAATTGATTTATCAAGTATCGTATTAATCAATACTTCCAAAGCATATACAGTAATGTTACAAGGAGTTAAGGATATTGCAGGTAATTATTCAGCGCAAAATTTTATCTCTGTTAATGTATATTATGATACAACGCCAAAACCACAAGCTAAAGTGCGTAACATTACTCGTACAGCATATGAAACAATTACAGTAGAGTTTGATCGTTCAATTCAACCGTATGGATACGGAATATTAACAGTGAACAACATGCCAATCTATTCAGCAACAATAGATCCAGATAATAATAAGTTAGTACACTTTACATTACCTACAGAGGTGTCAGCATTATCAGGGAATCAAACAGTATCCGTTAGAGACTGGAGAGCATATAATGTATCTTCATCGGATACCACAGCGAATACTCCTGTGAGTAGAGTGATTAACTTCTCACCCGATACCATTGCACCAGTAATTAGTAGTTCCAAATTAACAAATGCAAATGGAGTATATACATTAACATTAGAATATTCAGAACCTGTAACAATTGCAACAACAAAAGGAACATTAGTAGCAAAAATTATTACATCAACTGATGATATCTATCCAAGTAACAATATTAATTATGTAGCGACGGTAGATAAGAAAACAGTAAGCTTGGTTTTAGATAGCAAGCAAATGACCATGTCTGGTAGATATGAGATTACAATTCCAGCAGAATTTGTAAGAGATGCTTATTACAACAAGAGTGCAAAAGTAACAGTTAATGTAGCATCTAGTGCGAATTCGGATACAATATTACCAGCACCAACTTCAATAGCACAATCGACAACAGATGCAAGCATCATAACAATTACTTTCGATCAAAAATTAGATTTAGCAACTGCTAAAAATATAGCAAACTACACAGTAGCAGGAGCAGCAGTATCAAAAGTGGAAGTAGAGAAAAACACAAATTCATTAGCAATTGTCAATATAACTTTAGTGAGCGGAAGTGTAAAATATAATTCGAATTATCCAGTTACAATCAATGGGGTAAAAGGGTATAATAATTCTTATAACGCAATAACAAACTATACACAGACGATCGCATTAAAAGAAAATGTAGCACCTACGATTGCTTCTGCCAGATTAACGGCTGCAAAAGATGGAGTTGTACTAACCTTTAGTGAACCAGTAATGGGTGATGCAAGATTTAATGTTTATCTGAATGGTACATTATATCGTGATTCAACATCTACAAGTGTAGCGTACAATATATACGATAATACAATTACAATCTACTTTAATAGTATTGTAAGTACTTCATCAGGTTTAACATTAGTACCAGCAGCAGAAAACAACCTTAAAGATGCAAACGGAAATGCGGCTCAGATCAGTCCAACTGTGTATGTATATTAGGAGGAAATGAATGAAGCATAAGAGACGAATGAAACTGGCATTCTTGCTAGCCGTGCTCTTACTGGTACAGGTGATTCAGCCAATTGGCTTACAATCATCAAAAGCTGCAGCAACTCCAAAGCTTAATAAATCAACTATTACCTTGCGTAATACTGGTGATACTTATACCTTGGTTGTTAAGAATAAGAGAAGTGGATCAAAATACAGTTGGTCCACTTCCAACAAAAAAGTTGCTACAGTTAATAAGTACGGTGTGGTTACAGCTGCAAATGGTGGTAGTGCAACGATACGTTGTAAGATTACCTATGCAACTAAGAAAACGAAGACACTTACTTGTGCAGTAACAGTACGTATTCCGGCAACTGAAGTATCCATAACAAACAAAAAGTTAACGGCAAACAATTGCCAAACGATTAAAGTTGGAGAACAATATGACTTTAATAGAAAGCTAACACCAAGTGCAGCTACAGATAATACATATTGGACTATTGAAGATACTTCTATAGCTACTGTAGATTCGAAAGGTGTAGTTACCGCTAAGAAAAAAGGTTTGACACGATTAATCGCAACTACAGGAACAAGTAGATCCAGTGCGAATAAAGGAATTGTAAATGATGCAATGAATCTGTATGTCGTAGGTGATACGGCAGAAGTAATCAGTGTTAATCAAGCCAGTGCCAATGTGATTCAGATTGCTTTCAGTGATCCAATCAATCCGGATACCGTATTGAATCTTGATGGATCTAAGACGTTACTAGATAATATCTCGTTTTTAGCACTTAGAGACGATTATGGTAAGCAAGCAAGTGCTTATGGAAAGATTACTGGAGAATTCTCAACGGATTATACTCTATTGACTCTTAAGAGTGAGATGCCATTCAAGGGCAAATATAAGATTACAATCAAAAACCTTGGAACAAAGTCAGAAAAATTAGTGGATCAATATATAAGAACCGTAGAATTAGGCGATACGGTTGCACCAAAATATGTTGATACAACAGTTGATGAGACTGGATTACTTGCTTCAATTAACTTTAGTGAGCCAATTAAAGTATCGGGTATGACAATAGAAGCCGTTTCTCGTGCAGATGGTATTACTATGAATGCACTATCAACGGCAGTATTAAAGAATAAATCCATCTATCGTCTGTCAGAGGATGCAACATCAATTCTTGTGAATATGAATAATATTAATGCGAATGATAAAAACAAACTAATCTATGTATTAGTGAAAGGTATTGAAGATTTGGCAGGCAATAAGACAAATCCTGAATCTGTATCAATGCAGGTATATAGTGATACAAGTGCGAAACCTCAAGCAAATCTATTAAGTCTTGAACGTACGGGTTACTATACAATAACAGCTACATATGACCGTGCAATTGAAAAACCAGGTACATTATATGTCAAAGGGGTTTCTTGTATCGGTACAGTTGAATCGAAAGATAAGAAAGTAGTTAAGTATTCGATTCCACCATCTGTAGCAACCTTAACTGGAGCGCAATCTGTATCAATCTTAGGATTTAGTGGCTACAACGTATCAAGTTCTTCTGCTTATACGAATGTTACTCGGACCATAGACTTTACAATAAGCGCAATGGCTAATGCACCAAGATTAGTAGATTATACGACGGATAGTAAGACGAATATGATTACGTTAAACTATTCTAAAAAGGTTCATCTATCATTAAGTAATGGTACATTACCAGCAGCTGTTACCGTAACTTACACAGGTACAACGTATACGTACACATATTCAACAACAATTCCTTATCAAGCAGTAGTAACAGATAATGTTGTTAAGATCATTCTTGATGCAGATAATATGCAACAAATTGGTACGTACCTTGTAACCATACCAGCGGCATTCGTAACGGACGATGATGATATACCGAATAATACAGCAGAAACAATTGCAATTGTTAAGACAGAAGCAACAACGACACCAAGTACCAATGCATTGCCAGCACCAGTAAGTGTATTCCAAGCTACTAATGACAATAACATTATTAACGTAGTGTTTGAGAATAAACTTGACGTGGCATCTGCAACAAAAGCAAGTAACTATACATTTAGTAACGGAGTAGTGGTTGAATCAGCTACATTAACCCAGAACGATAAGACGAAAGCAGTTGTTCAACTTAGAGTAGCCCTCGCTTCAATAGTTGATAGTGAGGAATATGATTTAACAATTAATAATGTTATGGGATATAGCGGAAGTTATGGTTCAATTGATGCAAAACCAATTCATGTAACATTGAAAGAAAACAACCCGCCAACTATTGTATCAGCAGTATTAACATCGGATTCAACGATTGTATTAACATTTACAGAGCCAGTAAGAGGAAATCTGAACTGTACGGTAACACAGAATGGTAATATTCTTACACAGGCTGGTAGTCCAGTAATCTCTGATGTATATGCAACTATTTCCTTGAATACAAGCGTAATGGGAACAAGTGGAATTTATCTTCTAATTAACAGTAATTTAGTCGATTATGCAGGAAATTCAGCGATTATATCAGATGGAGCAATTGCAGTAAGATAGGAAACAATTATTTCCTCTTTACCTTTGCGAAACAATGATTTATAATTAATATGTTTCTATAATTACATCCTTCCAGTATTTACTAGAAGGATGTAATTGCGTATAAGGGCCGATAATACTGTGATATATATATGAGCAGCGTAGTAGCTTGCGAATATTCGTGTACATAGTGATACGACCTATAAGGTAAGGAGTGTGAAATCCTTGAATAGGAAGACAAAGGAAATAATTAGAGTCTTGCTGTGGATTTTCTTTATTATATATATGGTTGCCTTGACCTATTTTTTGTTCTTTAGTGAACGATTTGGTAGAGTTATGGGAGGAGAATACCGTTATAATTTACAGCTGTTTCGAGAGATAAGAAGATTTATTGTATATAGAAGAGAAGTAGGTTTTACAAGTTTCATGATTAATATCGTAGGAAATGTTGTAGCCTTTATACCGTTTGGATTTATACTTCCAGCTATAAGTCCACGGAATAGAAAGTTTTTGAACATAGCATTACTTAGTTTTGAACTTACCTTATCCATTGAAATTATGCAGTTAGTGCTACAGGTGGGGACGTTTGATGTGGATGACATCTTCATGAACCTAATGGGTGGAATAATTGGGTACATCTTGTTTGCCGTTGGTCATCGATGTATAAGTGGGTTCAAAAAAAGGTTCTAGACGGATAGGAAGAGACAAGAGTGAACAAAAAGTTCACACTACAGTATACGTGTTGTATCGCAAGCGAGGTTGCGATATGCATGGGAGGGGTTGAAAGGATATCAATAGAAAGGAGTCATGCGCTGCCCTCTTTCAACCTAATTATAAGGCAGTATCACAAGTTGTTGCAAATTTGTGATATGCATGGGTATCATAATGAGAAGGAAGAAGAATGATGATTTTAAGTTCTCAGACAAGTACCATCCAGTGCAAGGTATTGTAGGAGTTGTCGTGGCATTACTTGCGCTAATCGCTACATGCGTGCTATTCTATATCTCAAGTACAAGTGCAGGTAACGCGGGGGTGTGGATTGGCTTTGCTGGACTTGGAATATTCATAATTAATATAATAGGGTTTGTACTTTCGGTTCAGGGATTTCGTAAGCAGGATATATATTATCGGTTTCCGATCGCAGGCATTATGTTAAATGGTTTTTTATTTATTGTATTTCTTCTATTATATATTGTAGGAATTTAACTAATAAGACGAGGTTGTTTACCGACGTGAATTGGTAAGGGACGTCGTCTTTTTGTGTATAATAATTCTTGTAAGAAAAAAGTAAGGTTTGTATAATAAATTATATGTTATGATGAAAGATATAGATATTCAATAGATACGATTTTGGAGAGGTAATGACAATGACAATACTTATAGTTGATGATGATAAAGAAATAGCCGAATTGGTTGAAATCTATCTGATAGGGGAAGGTTATCAGGTTTTCAAAGCATATCATGCCAAAGAAGCATTAGAGATTCTTAGTAAGGAAGAGGTACATCTAGTAATATTAGATATTATGATGCCGGGTATAGATGGAATTCAGTTATGTAAACAGATTAGAGTAGACAACGCTGTACCAATCATTATGCTTAGCGCAAAGTCGACTGATGATGATAAGATTAATGGGCTTGCAACAGGGGCGGATGATTATGTAACAAAGCCATTTAATCCATTAGAGTTGCTTGCAAGAGTTAAATCCCAATTACGTAGATATACACAATTTAATAGCGGGCAGTCTACAGATAAGCAAGAGAAGATTATTCAATTAGAAAATCTTAATATTAATCGAGAGACGCACTCGGTTAGATCATATGACCGTGAGGTGAAATTGACACCAATTGAATTCGAGATATTATTTTTATTGGCCTCTAACAAAGGAAAAGTGTTTAGTACGGAAGAGATCTTTGAACGCGTATGGAATGAGAAGATATTCGAAGCTAATAATACTGTAATGGTACATATTAGAAGAATACGTGAAAAGATTGAATTAGATTCTAGAGAAGTGCAGATTATCAAAACCGTATGGGGAGTGGGATACAAAATTGATTAAGTATATGAAAAAATATAAGGTGGAAGAGAACTTTCAGAAAAGAATTATTCGATATGCAATACTTAGTCTGCTAATAACAATACTAATCGAGGCCATGGTAGTTGGTATTATTTACTTGGGAGGTTACGTATTTAGCAATAGACAATCCACCGATGAGATGAACATTGAGATGCAGTCTGATCTGGTAGAGAATAATCGGCTAGCTGATACACCAATGATAGCGAAAGCTACTGTTCCGGAAGAAATACCGAAACAATCTTTTTTAGATAAAAAGGAAGCCGTTTTTGTTATAGCAGCCATCTGTATGGTATCAGGGGCTATTTTGTTTACCTGTTTATTCATAATCTATTTACAACGATATTACCGATATATCGCAGAAATTACTGAAGGGATTGACCGAATTGCTTTAGGAGACTTTGAAAGTAAGATACCAGTACGATATAACGATGAATTATCTTCCGTGGCCGATACCGTGAATCGTCTATCTGTAAGTATACAGAAGATGATCGAGGTACAAAGGGAGAATGAACAATCAAAGAATGACTTAATCACTAGTGTTGCTCATGACTTAAGGACCCCATTAACATCAATCATTGGATATCTTGATCTCGTTCGTCTTGGTAAAGTAACAGACGAGAATATGAAGCAGAGATATGTAGGTATTGCATATAATAAAGCAAAACGATTGCAGAATCTTATAGAAGATTTGTTTGCGTATACACAATTAAGTTTTGGTAAGGTTACACTTCGAAACAGTGAACTTGATATGGTGAAGTTTCTTGAGCAAATAGCAGAAGAATTCTATCCAATTTTTCAAGATTCTAATCTGGAATATACATTTCGTACCGATGTTACGAAAGCTGTTGTTTACGGAGATGGCGACATGTTAGAACGAGTTTTTGCGAATCTATATGGTAATGCAGTGAAATACGGAAAAGAAGGGGAAAAAGTAGAAGCGTATCTAGAAGAAAAGGATGATACATTTGAAATCCGCATTACGAATTACGGACAATTAATACCGAAAGAAGAAATTGAAAATATATTTGAACGATTTTATCGTGTAGATAGTTCTAGATCAGGAGAAACAGGCGGGACTGGTTTAGGCTTAGCGATTGCTAGGAATATTGTAGTGATGCATGGGGGAACAATCACAGCAACCAGCAATATCGGGGGGACAACATTTACCGTAACTCTGAATAAAGCAATATAGCGACCGTAGAAATTATAGTTAGGAGATTGAATATGGTGTCAAGTATGAAGCGATATAGCCTACTATTGTGTATTATAGTATTGTTACTTACAGGCTGTAGTGTGTTCACGCGCAAGGAATCCACGACAAATACAAGCGATAATCGGTCCTATAATTATCCTGTAGTTTTTACAGATGTTACAAAAGAGGTTCGAGTGAAAGTATCATATGGACTAAATCAGTATGCGAAAATAGGGAAAGATATGCACTTAAAGGTAGAGATTACTACAGGGAAAGAGCCATATGAGGGATATCTACAGATAGAGGTACCTTTTGAGAGTAGTTCAACCAAGTATAATCAGGATATTGCAGTAGCTTCGGACTCTTATGCTACTTATGAGATGAACATACCTGTGGCTTATGAGAATATGAAATTCTTAATTAACCTATTGGATAATGAAAAGAAGACCCAAGCATCGCAAAAGGCAAATGTTCAGGCTAGTAGAATCTATGATGTACAATATATTGGTGTCTTTAATAAGAAAATGCAAACAGAACCAGTCGTGAGCCAAGGTAAAATGCAAGTGTTTCAACTGTATGCAGATAAATTAGAAGATGCGTTTGACAACCTTAATTTGATTGATTGTATCTTAATTAATGAAGATGAGATAAAGAAACTTGATGAGTCAGTAGCATTAAGATTAAAGGAATGGCTTCAGAATGGTGGAACGTTATTGGTCGAAGATACGTATAAGAAGGTCATATCCAGAGAGGAAGAGACCGGTAAGGATAGTGACAATACAGGGGATTATGGTTTTGGGAGATATATCTTTGTTCCTGAGATGGAAAATGTTAGTGAATTAACACGATATGTTGAGAGTCTTGGATTGAATCCAAAATTATTCCTATCAGGAATTACAGATAATCAAATAAAAGCGAGTATCAATGCAGAAGTGGTATCAAAAATACCGAGTTTTACTAAGTATGTTATCTTGTTTCTTCTATATATAATAGTAATCGGACCTGTGTTATATGGCATCTTGAAAATGATAAATCGCAGAACTTACTACTGGGGAATTGCACCAGCTATATCGGTTATATTCTTAGCCTGTGTTTATGGATTAGGGAAAGAAACTCGAGTGGAGAATACCTATCTTAGATATGTGACAATTACACAAATCGCTCAGAATGGGTATACCAATGATACAACATATTCTGCTGCAGTAAGTCCTGCTAAAGCTACATTATCAGTTCAAGCAGATGAGGCTGAGAATCTTAGGCCGTTATATACAATGAGAGATAATTACCAAGTATCGTCAGATAAGAAACGTGCTAATATGGAGTTTTCTATGAATGTAGAAAATACTACAGATGAAGAAAAATTAGGAAGTTTAAGTACGATCAGTACAGTTACTAATTTAAGAGCGTTTCAACCAATCTACTTAAAAACAACTAAGTCATATCAGACTTCAGAAAAAGAAGGACAAGAGATGCAACCGGCAACTAGGTTAACATATGCTAATTATAGTATGACAGGTACATTTACGAATACTTTAGGAGTGGATATGCGTAATGCATGTATCGTTAGTAATCAAACACTTATTAAAATTGGAGATTTGTCAAGTGGCGAGGCAGTTGAGTTAGAAGATTGTCAACAAGAGTATATACCATCTTATGATTTGATTTTTACAGAGGCGGTGGATAGTCGTATTAAGGATCTTACAAAGAGTACTGATACGATGGTAGATAAAGATACTTATATAGAGGAGAATTCTAGATATACTTTGATGCAGTATCTATTGAATGAATGGGTAGTTTCCAATCCAGACGGAAGTTATCTAATTGCATTTACAGAGGATTCTGATGAGAATTCTGTTGTAAGCAAGCTTGGTATCAGCCAAGTTGAAGCTGGTGCTCATTTGATTATTAAGGAGCTTGGAATTGATTATGCTATCGGTAACGGAGATATCTTCCAACCAACAATCAAGAAGTATATGACTGTTGTAGATGGTGATTATTATGAAGCGCTTGATATGATTGAATCCGATAATCTTACGGTTGACTATAATTTTGGTCGGGAGCGGATAAAGCGAATCGAGTACTCCTCGTATTACAATACGGAATTTTATGTTGATGAAACCAATAAAGAGGATTTATGGTTAGGCTTCTATGGTTCGATATATTTCTATAATAGAAGAACAGGGGAATATGATAAGGTAATTACAAGTGGAGAAGAAACGGTTATGAATCAATTGAAGGACTATCTAGATGATACGAATGTTCTAAGAGTTCGATATGAAGTATCTCAGAATAGTGTGAACAGCAATTTAATAACGATTCCTAAGTTAACAGCTATTGTGAAAAAGAAATAGTAATTATTTTAAAAGTAAACTTGTAGATGCAAATGTTGTTTTGAGAATCAAAGTTTGCAGGTTACGGAAAGGTATGGTTATTATAATGCTAGAAATTCAAGATCTAAGTAAAGAGTACGATACACATATGGTGCTTGATAGTATGAAACTTCATATCCAAAAAGGAGAATTGTTTGGTTTAGTTGGTCCTAATGGAGCAGGTAAGACAACAATGATTAAGATCATTGCAGGTCTGTTAGAACCTGATGCTGGTTTGGTAATGATAGATGGAAAGAGGACAACTACCAAAGAAAGAAGAACGCATGCTAAGATTGGATACATGCCAGATTATTCTGGTACTTATCCCAATCTTACCGTGTATGAGTATATGGATTTCTACACACAGATGAATGGATACAAAGGAAAAGACGCAAAGAAGAAGATAGAAGAGAACTTAGAATTAGTAAATCTGTATTCCAAAAAAGAGGAATATGTTGATGTGTTATCAAGAGGGATTAAGCAACGACTTTGTCTCGCAAGATGTTTAATATCAGAACCAGAATTATTGCTACTAGATGAACCTACTTCGGGGCTTGATCCAAGAGCACGGAATGATATAAGAATGATTCTTAATACCCTAAGAGAGAAAGGTAAGACCATAATAATTAGTTCGCATTTACTTCACGATCTTTCTAAGATGTGTTCACACATTGGTATCTTAGATAAGGGAAAGATGATCACACAAGGACCGGTAGAGGATATATTGCAGATGGAGGAACAAGCAAAGCCATTGCGAATTCGATTTACAGAAGTAAATGCAAGTTTACTAAAGTTCTTAGATTCTCATGCATTAATTAATAATTTGACTATTGATGGGGCACAAGCAACAATGCACTTTCAAGGGGATTCAATGGAAGAGGCAAAATTATTAACGGCATTGATACGAAATGGGGCAGGGATTTGTTATTTCGCTAGAGAAGAAGGAAGCCTTGAGAGATTATTTCTACAGATAACGAAAGGAGAGTAGGTGAATGGATAATCCGATTTTTAAGAAAGAACAGAAAGTTCGGGCTCGTTCCCCTAAACTAATGTTATTAATTGTAGGATACAATCTTTTACTGCTTATATTAATGGTAGTTGCATACGTATCAATCTATGGAGAAAATCAGCAGATTGGAAGGGGAGCAAGATATCAAGATACGCTTATCCTGTACATGCTAATTGGTGTATTCCAGTTTGTCTTACTATTGTTAATCGTTCCAGCCTTCACCGCAGGCGCGATAACAGGAGAGAAGGAAAGACAAACTTTCGATATACTCATTACCGCCAACCGAAAACCTCTAGCAATCATCATTGGGAAACTAGGTGCTTCCGTTAGTACGATGCTACTTCTAATAGTATCAAGCTTGCCGATAGTAGCCGTAGTATTTAGTGTGGGCGGAGTTTCCATAGCCGATATATTTATGTATGTAATAGTATGTTTTTTGGAGGCAGTGTTTATAGGAAGTATCGGATTGTTTTTCTCCTCTGTTAGTAAGAATACTACAAAATCAACGGTAGCTACTTATGTAACGATACTTCTATTGGTCATTGGAACTGCAACAGTACTTGGAATATTATATCTTGTTGTTAGTAAACAGATAAATTATAATGAATTCGCAGCTGAAGCGATTGAGATAGTAACGGATCTTAAGAGTGCAGTTTGGATCTTATTAATTAATCCACTAGTAACAGTGGTGGCACTACTGATGGAGCAGACAGGGAACGAAAGCATGTTTGCACAATATATTAACCAAGTTGGACGTTGTAATACTTTGATTCTAGAGCATTGGATAGCAATCAGCATAGCGATACAGACGGTAGTGGCAGTCGTTTTGATCTATCTAAGTACGAAGAATATTGACCGAATAAAGAAATAGGCAAAAAAATCACCAAGTGTAGGAAGATACACTTGGTGATTCGCATTCACTTCAATGAAAACCTTTAATAGCCTCATTGTTAGAACTATGAAAATGGAAGAAGAAAAAATATAAGTTTATTATAACACATAATTTCAAAAAAGATAGTAGTAAATTCAAATTTAACAAATTTATTTTTTTTCTAGGCCATTGGACTTATCTACATATGCTCGCAGATTTTTGCTAATACGAATACGGTTGTACATAGCAGCATAGGAGATCTCGTCAAGTTCCTCAATGTAGTTTGTGGTAAAATTCTTTACAATTCCGTTCTCTTTTAAAAAGTTAACTGCTTTGTTGTATGCAACAGCAGCTTCAATCTCGGTAGGATATCTCCCTACAATAAAATCACCTACTAGATGAACCTTAGTGATGTATTGGTATAGTCCTTTAACCAATTCTCTACGAACGCCCATATATCGATTAATAATTTCTATATTACCATAACGATAATCTGTGCTATCGCCATTGGCAAATCGGTAATCTCTACCTGAAACAGAAAAACTATGTATTCCATAGCGAGAAAGAATACTTACCTGCATACCATAATCGGCTACGAATAGATGGTTTCCACGTTTCATGATTTTGTGAGTGGAGTAATAGAACAAATCATCAACATCGAATTTGAGAACGTCTTTATGAGTTAAGTAATAGAGGAAGTATCGATCCTTTAGGTATATAGGATTTTTAAAATATAATCCATTATCACGAAAGTTTAATAATACTACCCATTTATCAAATGATAAGAGATGACTGTTTTGTATGTAGGAATCTAACACAATAGAGTTATTTTTGGTTATAGTAATTGCTTCTTGGTAAGCAGAATGGGATTCTTCAGGGGTGGGATAGCTTCCTAGGCTTATGTGCTTGTTCTTATAAGTGAAAGAGGTACGATAATAGATAGTCCCATCTTTTTTCGTTGCTTGATAGACACCAGGAAGTAATGGCATAGTAATCACCTCAATCTTTTGGTTTTGTATAAGTACTATAGATGTTTCGCTATTGTTTTATAGTCATAGTGTGAAAGATAGGAAGTTTATACACGTTGCAAGTTTTAATATCTTAATCAGAGTATAGCATAATGGGATAGTTTGGACAAGGAAGCATGCAGGTAACGTGAATTATTATAAAGCGAAAAGTATCATAAATCATAAATCCGTGAATATAATTATTAACAAAATGTTAAATAGAAATTGAGGTGGTAAAGAGAAGAAAATAATGAAAAAGCTTGAAAAAACGTGATTTAATGTTAATCAAATAATAAAAAAAACTTAAAAACTGAATAAAAACTAAAAATGTCGCATAAAATAGTTAATAACTAATTAAAGAATTGTTAAATAATATGTTGTGAAATGAAACAAAAATAACACTTATTTAATACTGTTAATTAGCGGAATTTACTCATGATTTTACGGAACTATGGGAAGTTGATATCCTATTCTCCAAAATATAGAAGGAGTTATTGACATCAAGTTACTAGATGATATAATGCAAATGTGCTTAGGCGGGGCACAAAAAAAATAAGAAAAGAGGAAGTATGTATGCTAAAAATACACTCGTTTCTTCACCGCATAAAGGAAAATATGAAATACTCTGGTATTGAATGTTATAAATCATGTCTAATGATTACAGCATATGCAATGGCAGCAGTTGTATTAGTACTTTGTGCAGACAGCTCATTTGCCAAAGGCAGTAATACGCCTGAAGCATACGCGAAAGCAGCATCCGTTACGAATGAAGTTTTCGAGGAAGCAAAGGAAGAAACAGCAAAAAAAGCACAAATACAAGCCGAGAATGAAAACGTCAATTTATTAGCACATAATGTGCTAGAAGGAGAAGTCGCAGAGAATACAGAAAACTACAGCTTACAAATCGTAAATCGTACGATTATTGCAGCAGATAAGCGCGCAGCACTTATGGGACAAACCGTAATGGAAGATTTCTCAAGTAGTGTTGGATCAGAGAATGTAGTGGATAAGAGTAAAGAAGAAGCAGAAGAGAAGACAGATGAACAGGTGGTTGTAGATGAACAGGCTACAACAAAGAATCAGGATAAAAAAGAAAAGAAAGCAAAGGCAGCTGCAAGTAAAAAGAAAAAAGAAGAAACAGTCCCAGTTATAAGTCTAGGGGCTAACCAAAAAGAGGTATTACTTAGAATAGTAGAAGCCGAAGCGACAGGCGAGGATATTAAAGGTAAGATGCTAGTAGCTAATGTAATACTGAATCGTGTGAAGAGTAGCCAATTCCCTGATACGGTGAAAGAAGTGGTATTTCAGAAAAACGGAAGAACCACTCAATTCTCCCCAATTGCAGATGGAAGGTACTGGTCCGTGTCAATCTCTAAATCAACTAGAGAAGCTGTGGAACGAGTATTAAATGGTGAAGATGAGTCACAAGGGGCATTATATTTCTCGGCAAGAAGTAAAGCTAAAAAGAGTAACATGAATTGGTTTGATAACAATTTGACATGGTTATTCAAGTATGGCGGTCACGAATTTTATAAGTAAGAGATTTACGGTAAGGAACAATATCCTTACCGTTTTCTCTCATTTAACACTTTACTGTGATAGCGTGATGTGATATAATGCGTTCAGTGGAAGAATGGCGAATTTTGATTGTTCTATGATAAGAAACATGGTATAATGCATTTTAAGTATTGCTCTTAGGGAGAATCAGATAGAGCTAGATACTTCGTAACTACATAACTAAAATTAAGAACTACATGGAATTAAGATTCTGTATGTCTTACTATAAAATAATTAGAAAAGGAATGAGCGAAGATGAATCTCTTATACAAAAGTACAAGAAGTGAAGATGTAACTGTAACAGCGTCACAGGCAATTTTAAAAGGTTTAGCAGACGATGGAGGATTGTTCGTACCAACATCTATACCTAAATTAACTATAGCACTTAGCGAGTTAGCAAAACTTAGCTATCAAGAAACTGCCTTTGAAGTAATGCGATTATTCCTGACTGATTTTACAGATGACGAATTAAAAAATTGTATTAATAAAGCGTATGACTCAAAGTTCGATACCGAAGAAATTGCTCCATTAGTAAAAGCAGATGGTGCTTACTATCTTGAATTGTTCCATGGATCAACAATCGCATTCAAAGATATGGCATTATCCATCTTACCTCATCTATTAACTACTTCAGCAAGAAAGAATGAAGTGAAGAATGATATTGTAATCTTAACAGCCACATCAGGGGATACCGGTAAAGCTGCCTTAGCAGGTTTTGCGGATGTAGAAGGAACTAAAATCATTGTATTCTATCCAAAAGATGGTGTAAGTCCAATTCAAGAAAAGCAAATGGTTACACAAAAGGGTGACAATACATATGTTGTTGGAATCAAAGGAAACTTTGATGATGCCCAAAGTGGTGTAAAAGATATGTTTAATAATAAAGACCTTGCCAAAGCAATGGAGGAAGCGGGATATCAATTCTCTTCAGCAAACTCAATTAACATCGGACGTTTAGTACCACAAATCGTTTACTATGTATATGCCTATAGCCGTTTATTAGCAAATGGCCAAATTTCAAACGGAGAAAAGATGAATGTAGTTGTACCTACGGGTAACTTTGGAAACATCTTAGCTGCTTACTATGCAAAGAACATGGGATTACCAATTGGTAAATTAATCTGCGCTTCCAATGATAATAAAGTATTATATGATTTCTTTAAGACGGGAACCTATGATAGAAACAGAGATTTCATCTTAACAACTTCACCATCAATGGACATCTTAATCTCAAGTAACTTAGAGAGATTAATCTATAGGATTGCTGGAGGCGATGCAACTAAGACAAAAGATCTTATGAATGCATTATCAAGTGCTGGTATGTATGACATTACAGATGATATGAAGGCAGAACTTGCTGATTTCATCGGTGGTTATGCAGATGAAGCGAAAACTGCTTCTACAATTCGTGATTTATATGAGAAGACTGGTTATGTAATTGATACACACACTGCAGTTGCAGCAGCTGTATATACAGATTATGTAGAAGCTACTAAAGATGAAACTAAGACAGTAATCGCATCAACAGCGAGTCCATATAAGTTCACAAGAAGTGTTATGGAAGCAATTGATGGAAAATACGCTTCCATGACAGACTTCGAATTAGTAGATGAATTAAGCACAATCGCAAACGTGAAAGTTCCTCAAGCAATCGAAGATATTAGAAGCGCAGAAGTTCTTCATGATACAGTTTGTGATACGGAAAAGATGCAAGATACAGTAGAGACAATCTTGAAGATGAAATAGATCTAAAATGAAATGAATCTAAAATGAAATAAATCTAAAATAATTACAATAGATAATAGTTATACTGGGTTTGCTATATTATATAGAAGAAAGTGATAAGACATATCTCGAGAGTATGTGTTATCACTTTTTCTATTATAAAGATATAATGCTTTGAGATTAGTGAAAATGTATTATAAAAAATACATGGAAATAAATTAAATATTGTTTGTGTTTGAATTGTTACTAAAAATCCTGCAAAGTCAGATGTTTACAGTGATTGTATGGATATGTAAGGACTATTCTGGTAAGAATAAGGCAATTTATATACAGAAATAACCTAAAAATAATCCACTTATGACAAAAGCATGACATAAAATTGACACAAACAAAGTGCATTATATAAGCATGTTAAGGATACAGCAAATCACATCTCGAACATGAATGTTCATAAGTGTCCTTGACCCGAATGTAATCTTTACAAGAAACGAAGAAAAATGCTCCGAAAGTGCTTAGTTGTTACATTTTGGAACATCATACAGAATATGACAAGAAGTAAATTTATTGGAAAAATACTTGACCTTTGAATTGAATATTGTTATAATCATCTTGTTATTGGAAAGATTATATTTCATTGTGTTTTATAGATTGAGGGAACACTTACATATTCAAGTAGATTAATGTTAATTGCACCAATTTCTGTAAAACATGCAAAATATAATACTCAGCCATATATATTTAAGGAGGAAGAAATAATATGAAGAAGAATTTCGTAAAGAAAACGCTTGCATCTACACTTGCATTAGCAATGGTAGCTACAGCAATGCCAGCAGCTTTCACAACTGCATCTGCAGCTAAAGCTCCTGCATTAAACAAAACTTCAAAAACACTTTACATCAATGATAATGAAATCGGTAGCTCATTCGATTTCAACATCAGCAACAAAGTAGCTAAATCTACTTACAAATGGACTACATCTAACAAAGCTGTTGCTACAGTAAACTCAAAAGGTTTAACTAAAGCAGCTACTAAGACTGGTAAAGCTACAATTTCTTGTAAAATCACTTTACCTACTAAGAAAACTAAAACTTTAAAAGCTACTGTAACAGTTAAAGAAAACGCTACTAAAGTTTGGGTTAAGAACGCTCCAGAAAAAGAAATCGGTATCGGCGAAAAAGCTTATGATTTTAATAGTGCATTCTCAACTGCTTCAGGTGCAAAAGCAACTGACTATAGAACTTGGGAAATCGATGCAGAAAGCAACACTGCTGGTGCAACAATCGATGCTAAATCTGGTGTAGTTACTACTACTAAAGCTGGTGAATTCAAAGTTAGAGTAAGAGCTTACCAAAACAAAGCTAAATTAGCAGCTAACGATACTGTAGATTCAGAATGGTTAACAGTTAAAGTAGTTTCTTCAGTAGTATCAGCTGTTCAAACAACAGCAACTAAACTTGCAGTAACATTTGATGATAACATGAAAGATAAAGTAAAAGCGTCTGACTTTGTTATTGAAAACACAACAAGTCATGTGAAACCAGCTATTAAAGATTTATCATTCTCTGAAGATGGAAAAGTAGTTGTCTTAGAAACTTATCAATCATTCGAAGATGGAAAAACATATTCAGTAACATATAATGGTACTGCTTATGATTTCACAACATCTATTGGTGATGTTGCAACTTTAGAAATTACTACAACTACTGCTGTAATTGATACTGATCAAGAAATCAAATTCGTATTAAAGAATGCTAATGGTGTAGATATTACTGACCTTAAAAAAGGTAATGTAACAATTGAAGAAGTTGAAAACAATAAAGGCTTCTATGATTCATCTAGTAATAAAGTTAGATTATGGGAAAAAGGTGCTGTAGCTAAATTCAAAGCAACTTACCATACTTACGATTACAATACTGATGGAACTGAAAAAGGTTCTGTAACTGTAGAGTTCTCAGTAGTTGGTGTTGAAGCTTCAACTGTTACTTTCGGAACTATGAAATACACTATAACAGATAAAACTGGAGCTCCAAATTGGGATAAAGTAACTGATACTACTACAAAATTAGCAATTGGAGATGGCGCTAAATATATTCACGTATATGCTAAGGGTTCTGATGACTCTACACTTTCAGGTGTTAAATTTGAATCAGGTAATTCAAACGTATTATTAGTAGGTGATGATGGACTTTTAACAGGTGTTAAAGAAGGTGTTGCTCATGTTGTTGTTAAGAAAGACGACAAAATCATTGGTACATGTGCAGTTACTGTTTTAGCTGCTAGAAAAGCTACTACTGTTTCATTAGACGTTAACTCAATTACTGTTTCTAACTCAGATAAATTAGCTGCTGAAAAAGTTGCTATTACTTTAAAGGATCAACATGGTGACAAGATGGCAGATGCTGCTTATGGTGATTTAACAGTAGAAAGTGTAAAATCTTCTAACCCACCTATGGTTTCAATCGATGGAAAAAATGTAGTAATTAACTCTGCTGATGTTGCAGATGGTACTTACCAATATAAGATTAAAATCGATAATAGTAAATTAACTGTTATTACTGTAGTTGTTAAGAAATATGATCCTAATAAGGCAATCTCTTCTTACAAGCTACAATTATCGGCTCAAACAGTTGATACAGTAGTTACTGTAGATAGTAAAGACGATCAAAAAGTTGATATTAGTTTATCTGCTTACAACACTGATGGTGTTAAAGCTGATATGGCTACATTCAAGGTAGAGGTAACTAAGCCAGACGGTAAAGTAGATACAGCATTTACAGCAGACGGTGCTACTAGTTACTCATATACAGTACGCTCATTCGATACTACTGGTACAGCTAAGAAAGTTGCAACTGGTACTTATAAAGTAACTGCATCAGTTTATAATTCAAAAACACAAAAATATGAAGTTAAAGGATATCAATACTTCAAAGTTGAAGATACTCAAGTAGCTCCAACAGTTAAGTTAGATAAACAAAACTCTGATATAACTACAGGTACAGATGTTGTTACTATAATCAATGCTGCATTCGTAATTAAAGATTCTAACGGAAAACAATATGGTAAAGATGCTGATACATCAATTGTTGGAGTAAAAGTTGATGAATTAAAAGCTTCTGATTACTATGTAGTAAACGGCAAGACTGTTCATATTAAGAAAGTAATCGTAACAGAAGAAATTGCAACTGGAGTATATGTAGACCATGTTGTAACAGTAGGTCAATCAGTTTATACTAAATAATTATTATTAATTAAATTTGACTGACAAATAATTAGGAAGGGGTAGATTACTACCTCTTCCTTTTTTTTGCATTTAGTGTATAATAGTAAAGTAAATTTACTATAAAATATAAGGAGATAATATATGCTATTCGAAAAAAAAGAAAGCTTATCGGAAAATACTAGTGATAAGAGAGGGACTCTTTATCCTACTTTATTTTTCTTATGCCTCTATCCTTTAATTGTGAGAAATCATAATTTTCTAACCAATTTGGATCAGTTTGCATGGTTTCCAGCATCAGAGCGGTCAAGTAGTGACTTATTTTTGTTTTATAAGTCTATTGCATTAATAATAGTCGCTGCTATTATGTGCGTCATAATAATTTACCAAGTTTATAAAAAAAAGGTTAAGCTAGAGAAAACCTCATTTTTATTTCCTCTTGGGGCCTATGCATTTTTTATTATTTTATCAACACTATTTTCGAAAAATTATGGTTTTAGTTTAAAAGGTGCATACGGTTTATTTGAATCAGTTTGGATTTTACTCGGTTATCTTGTGATACTATATTATTCATATCTATTTGTACATAAGGAAGAAGCAATACAGTTTCTTATAAAGGGACTAATGGTTGGAATGGGAATAATGGCATTAATAGGTGTTTTTCAAACTTTTGGTATTGATTACCTTAATAATCCACTCATTAAGCTAATCACAACAGGAAGTTCTAATACAGAAATTGTTGGTAGCTTCGAAAAAAACAGGGTATCAACTACGCTATTTAATCCCAATTATGTAGGAGTTTACTCTTCATTACTATTTCCTATATCAGTAGGGTATATATGGATATCAAAAAGTAAACGAGGTAAAATACTATCCTTGCTTATAAGTTGTGGTTTAGTAGTAAGTACATTTGGTGCGCAGTCAAAAACAGGACTAGGGGTGCTGTTAGTATCAATTGTAATAATGCTATTATTATTCAGAAAAAAAATAAAGAGATATTCAAAATGGCTTATAGTTAGTGTTATAGGTTTAATAATTATTTTCTTTATAATAAATGCCACTCAAAACAATGCGTATCTAAATAGTATTAAAAATATTTTTTCAAATCAACCTCAAGAGATTAAGGTACAATCTATAGAGACTAACGAGGAATATGTAAAAGTTATTTATAAAAATGAGGAAATATATATAAAATGTGAACTTGATGAAGAAGGTAAGTTATTATGTATTTTTTTAGATTCGGCTGGAGTCCAACAGGAAGTAACCATAGATCAAGAAAGTATGAGATTTGCTTTAGCTGATCCACATCTAAACGATATTTCACTAGTTCCAATTAACATTGATGAAGATAATAATTTAGGTTTTCAATTATATCTAGGTAATCAAACATATAGTTTTAGAAGTAAAAACGATACTAATGGGTATGAATTCAAAACCGAATTTGATACCTTTGTTGAATGCAAACCATCTAAGGGTGCATTATTTAACAACCACACAACATTAGCAAGTGGTAGAGGTTATATATGGTCTCGTACATTACCGTTATTAAAAGATACTTTAATATACGGATCTGGACCGGATACATTTATACTCAAATTTCCGCAAACCGATTATGCTGGGAAATACAGTAATGGATTTGGCAGTCAGTTTATTAGTAAGCCCCATAACATGTATTTACAGATTGCTGTACAAACGGGGGTTTTTTCGTTAATTTCTTTTTTAGCGATATATCTAATTTATTTCATTGAATCTCTTAGGTTATTTGCTAAATGTAATTATAAAACTTATAGAGAAAAGATAGGTGTATTTATCTTTATTGGTACTGTTGGATATATGATATCAGGATTAATTAATGATTCAACTATTACTGTAGCACCTGTATTTTGGACTTTATTAGGTATTGGTTTTGCATGTAATAATTTAATTAATAAACAAAATAGTTAAAAATTAAAAATGATTCTCCTAATGGGGATGCCACACTATTACATACATAATTAACTAGTGTGATGTCCCCTACTTTTTTTGGAAAAGAACTTCTATTGAATATTTCTTAGAAATTAAGTATAATATCGTACTATATGGTTGCCATTGAAACCTAATATTACATTTACTATACAGTTTAATTAGAATGATAGGAGATTTAATTATGACCAAAGATAACATGTTTTCACCTGTTAAGAGAAAAACAAATAAGAAAGTACATAGGAATAATATTTTTTTGTTACCTTTAGCTATTGCAATTATTATCATACCTTTGTTGGTATATGAACATGTCTTTTTACCAACAATTGTTGAAAAACCCTGGTTTCCTAATGCTTCGCTAGCCAGTGATTACTTCTTGTTTTATAAAAGCATATTTCTAACTATAATTGGATTTTTATTACTTGCAATATTGTTGTATAGGATATTCGCTACAAAACAAAATCTGTATACTACTTTTCAAATGTGGTATATCCCACTACTTCTTTATTCAACATTTATTATAATTAGTACGTTAGTTTCTTCTTATAAAGGTGTAAGTTTGAATGGCACATATGAACAATTTGAGACAGTCCTAGTGTTATTGACCTATTGTTTGTTGTTATACTATTCTTACTGCGTAGTTAGAAGTGAACAAGATGTACAGATAATAGTGCACTATTTGTTTATAGGTATTACTATTATGACCGCTATTGGAGTGTTGCAATTATTAGGTTTGGACCCCTTTTCATCAAATTGGGGTAGATATTTAATTTCTGCTGATAAATCAAAAGAAGCTATCGATGCTATGTCCTTTAATTTTGAAAAAAATCGTGTATATATGACCTTATTAAATCCTAATTATGTAGGAGTTTACGCATCACTTCTCTTTCCAATTACTATGGGGTTAGCTATTTTGTTAAAAGGAACTAAGAAAAAAATTATTAGCGTAATATTGTCTTTTCTACTTGTAATTGCGGTATTTGGTTCTCAATCAAAGACAGGTCTTATTACATTAATTGCTACGAGTATGGTGATAATGATATTTCTACGTAAAAAACTTTTTACAAACAAGAAAATCGCAACTATTTTAGGTACTTCATTTGCTTTAATAGTCATTGGATTCTTTATCGTTAATTCTATGCAGAATAATGCTTATACTAATAGTCTGAAAAATGCTTTTACACAGAAGGAGCAGAGGTATGCTCTAGAAGAAATTGAGACAATGAATGATTATATCTTAATCAAATATAACGGAAAAACAGTTCATTTGCGTTGTGAATTAGACTCAGAAGGCAAGGTCGAATTTAGCGCAGTTGATGAGTCAGGCAATGATTATAAGGTTAAATATGATGATGCAACAATGACATTCACATTAGCTGATGATGCATTTAATTCAATAAGCATTACTCCGTTATTCCTTAGTCAGGATGGAATTTTTGGTTGTGAGGTAGTAATTGATAATAATACTTGGTATTTCAAGAGTAAAACAGATACAGATGGATATTTATACATGAATAAATATGGTAAATTTGATCAAATAAAAACAGCATCTTCAATGTTATTTGAGAATCATGAACAATTGTTTACTGGTAGAGGTTATTTATGGTCACGAACATTACCGTTATTAAAAGATTATATATTTGTTGGTTCTGGTCCTAGTACTTTTGTATATGCTTTCCCACAGAATGATTATGTAGGAAAATATAATAATAATTTTGATTCTCAAGTTGTTACCAAACCACATAATCTTTATTTACAGATAGCTGTAGAGACTGGATTATTATCTTGTATAGCATTCATTAGTTTGTGTGTAATGTATGTAGTTCAGACTATATTAACATTCCGAAAATCACGTTTGGAAACAATTGTAGATCAGATGGGCGTGCTGATTTGTATTGGTGTTGTTGGATACATGGTATCAGGCATTATCAATGACTCAAATGTAGGTGTTGCACCAATATTCTGGATTCTTCTCGGCGTAGGATTCGCATGTAATAAAATAATACGTACGGAACAATCTAGAAAGAAGAAAATTGAAGCCATGGATATCTAACAATACAAATAGCTATTAAAATAAAACTTCTCATACAGTGAAGCTATCGTCCGCATGATAAACAGTTTAAAGTAGTTTAAGCTATATAAATTGACTATCACGAGGGTAAGTAATCACATGTGTGGGAAGTTTTTGTTATGTCAATCAAAAGATTACATTCCATCATTCTTGAATGATTTAGTATATATGCTTGTAATGGATTTATCAGGAAGTTATAATATACATATATTAACTCTTCAAGGAGAATACTATGTCTAAAAGGAAAATACATACTAAGAGAAAGAATGAAAAGAAGAATAAAGATAGTTCTTCCCTAATACTGGCTATAGTACCAATACTTATGATTATCTTATTCGTCCCTATTGCGGTTCGTGCTCTAAACGTAGAAACATATCTAGCTGATTACATATGGTATAGTAAAGCTACAACTACAATGGATATATTTTTGAAGGTAAAATCAATTTTGTTTTTGCTATTTTGTAGCCTAATGATTCTTTTTATTGGTTATCAACTATTTGTTACATATCAGAAAGATAAAAGAAATAAGTCATATCAACCACATAAATCAAACCAGTTCAACTATACCCTAGCTGGAGCTAGTAAGCTATTTATAGATGAAAAGTGTTTTATCCCATTAGGGTTGTATATGTTGTTGATTGTTGCCTCAACCATTGCCTCAAAACACAGCCAAATAGCACTTCGAGGTATGGTAGAGCAATTTGAAACCATGTGGGTATTACTTGGTTATGGTTTGGTAGTGTTTTATACATATCTATTCCTATCAACAATAAAACAACTTCAGGTCATAGTTAATACAGGTATAATAATGATTACAATAGTAGTTTCCATTGGATTTACTCAATTCATTGGGCATGATTTTTTTCAAACTAGCTTTGGAAAGTCACTAATCTCAAAGAATGAATTATCTTTTCGTTTTGAAGAGGGACATGTATATACAACGTTATACAATCCTAATTATGTCGGTTTATTTGCAGCATTACTGGCTCCTTTTTTACTTATCATGATTTATTCAGTTAAGGGATTTACTAAAAAGATACTAAGTGGGTTGTTAACTATAGGATTACTATGCTGTGCTTATGGTAGTAAATCCTCAAGTGGTATTATTGGTATAATCGCTAGTTTTCTGGCGATAGCACTACTTTTTGCTATATTGCATCGTTCCTATATTATGAAACATGCTAAAAAAATCATATTAGGAATCGTAATGTGTATACTTGTTTTTGTAGTAGTTAATATTGGTCTTGATAATCCTGTAGGACAATATGTCGCAGATACCTATAGAATGATTACCGATTCATCAGCCAAGCCAGAATCGAATCTATCTAGTATTATTACAAGAGATGATGAAGTTGAGTTGGTTTATAAGGAAGAACCTCTTAAGATACAGTTCTCAGTAGAGAACGAACAATATGTTTTTTCATTTTGCGACTCTACTGGAAAGGAACTAGAACAACAGCTCTCTGAGGATAATAGGATAATTACTTTAACAGATGAACGGTTTCAAGATTTCGGGTTTTCAATAACACAATATGATAATATAATATGTTTCGCAGTCAACGTAGAAGGCTCTGTATGGTATTTTACGAATCAAACAGATGGTACATATTATTACTGCAATAACTATGGCAAACTACTTAAAATTGATCAAACGCAAGAATTCAAAGCATTTTGGAATATTGGTAGTGGTCGCGGCTATATTTGGGATAAAACAGTACCAATCCTTAAGGCTCATCCTGTACTCGGCACTGGGCCAGACACCTATGCATTATATTTTCCTAATACAGATTATTTGAATCTATATCATACTGGATTTAGTAATGAGATTATAACAAAACCACATAGTCTATATCTGCAAATCGCTGCACAAACAGGTATACCATCACTAATCGCATTCCTTGTTTTCTATGCTATGTATGCAATTTCAAGTATAAAACTATATATGAGACATAATTTTAAAAAATATGAGGTTCGTATTGGTATTGCAATCTTAGCTGGAACATTCGGTTATTTGGTAACATCAATTGCTAATGATTCTACTATAGCTGTAGCACCGCTATTCTGGACATTAATTGGTGTTGGGCTGGCAATCAATCGAATGATAAAGAAAAATGTCTAGAAATTGAATATACAAGCTTACAGAGGCTGTTGCAAAACGGTTTATCTCAAATGTTTTCCGGACAGTTAATATTTCATTGTTATATAGTTGAAAAATATAGTATAGATATTCAAATTATGTTTTGCGCCAATATTTTAAAGCATGGGTTTGACAATCTTTAGCAAGTTTATTATAGAACCATAAAACAAAAAAAGAATCCCCCAAACAAGAATTTTCATTCAAATCTGGGGGATTCTAATATTATTATAGTTTAAGCAATTAGCCTAGAACTATCTAATTGTAATAGTTTTTCCTACTGTTACAGTGTGTTCGAAGCTGTTATCACCGAATTTTTCTTTAACAGTTACTGATTTAACGAATACAGAAGAACCGTTCTTAGTGTATTCTACACCAGTGATTCCAACACCGTCAGCAACTTTTAATTCTTTACCAGCAGCGTTTTTAACTGTAGTGTTTTCTTGCATAGCAGCTAATACAGTAGCATCATCAACGATACCAGCGTAAGTAGTCTTGTTAAGAGTTACAGTTGGAGCTGCTTGAGTATCACTTACAACGATAGCTGTTTTAGCAATAGTTTTTCCATCTTTTTCAGCTGTAATTGTGTAAGTTCCTTTTGCTAATTTAGTAATAGTTCCGTTAGAAACAGTTACATAATCAAACTTAAAGTTGTTATCATAAGTTTTTTCGTATTTGTTTGGTCCAGTTACAGTGATTTTAGCTTCAGCGTTTTCAACTGCAAGACCACCAGCGTATCCTAATACTTTAACATCTACAGATTTAGTAGCTGTTGTATCTTCATCAACTACTGTATCTACAGTGTTTGATGATAATTCTAATTTATATGAGTTAACAGGTGTTGAAGGTTTTTCTTTAACAACTACTGTTAATACAGTTACTTTGTTAGCATCGTTAGCTAAAGCAACTTTGTATTGGTAAGTACCAGGTGTAGCTGTTTTAGCATCTACAGTGATGTTTTTACCGTCAATATCGATTTTAGGTCCGTTAGTGTATTCTTTAACAGCTACTGGATTAGCAAAATTACCAGCTACTGCGTAATCATCACCATGTTGATCTTTGATTTTAACTTCGATAGAATCTGTAGCGATTTCAGTACCAGCTACTAAAGTAGTTGAGTTCTTAGCTAAAGAGATAGCGTTAGCTTTTCTTTCAGCTTTGATAACTACTGGTAAAGTCCAAAGTACAGAACCTTTTTCGTTCTTAACAACTACTACAGTTGATCCTTCTTTAACAGCTATTAAAGTAGCGTGATCATCTACAGTAGATACTAATAAGATGTTTTCGTTACCTGACTCAAAAGTAAGACCAGTTACTTTGTTATTGTTTGAATCAACAGCATTTAAGAATAAGTTTCTTGTTTCGTTAACGCTAATTACATTTTTGTTTTCAGTTACTTTATCCCAGTTAACTGAATCTTTTTCAGTGATTACGTAGTTTTTGTAAGCACCGATTGTAGCTGAAGATTCATCTACTGCTGTGATAGTAGCGTCTACAGATACAGCACCTTCTTCGTTACCAGCTGTGTCGTATTTGTAAGTGTGGTAAGTGATTTTTAACTTAGCTACGCTTCCTTTATTGAAAATAGTAAGTTTTCCGTCAGTTGTGTTGTACCAACCGTCTTTGTTTTCAACTTCTTCGATAGTTACAGAAGATTTTTTAGCGTCAGTGATATCTACACCGTTAGCATTCTTTAATACGTATTCAATTTCAGTAGCTTTGTTTTCAACTACTGTAGAAGTTTTAACTTCGATAGTTGCAACTTCACCAATTGTAGTAGCGAATTCGAATTCTTTGTCGCCATATGTTAATACATAAGTAGCTCCATCAGCGTATGATGCGAAAGTTTCAACAGTAACAACTTTACCATCTTCTGAGAAAGTGATACCTTTAACAGCAGAAACTACGTTAGTAGCTTTGTTCTTGATAGCGAAGTTTTCAGCTTTAACTGTTGCTTTCATGTTATCATCGAAAGTTACAGCAACTTTATTAGTAGCTGTTTGAGCAACTGATTTTAAAGAAGAAACAACTTTGATTGTCATCCATTCTGAATCAACTGTATCATTAGCAGCTAATTTTTCTTTGTTTTGGTAAGCTCTAACTCTAACTTTGAATTCACCAGCTTTAGTAGTTGTTACTTTACCATTTTTTCTATCGATTTTAGCGCCTGCAGTGTTGCTAGCTTCGTCGATTTCCCACATTCTGTAGTCAGTAGCTTTAGCACCTGAAGCAGTTGAGAATGAGCTATCGAAATCGAATACGTTTTCGCCGATTCCTACAGTATTGTTTTCTGGAGCGTTTTTAGCCCAAACTTTTGTAGCGTTTTCTTTAACTGTTACAGTAGCTTTTAAAGTTTTAGTTTTCTTAGTTGGTAAAGTGATTTTGCAAGAGATTGTAGCTTTACCAGTTTTTGTACCAGGCTTAGTTAAACCTTTTGAGTTAACTGTAGCGATTGATTTGTTTGAAGTTGTCCAAGAGTATTTTGAACCACTTACTTTGTTGCTAATGTTGAAATCATATTTGTTTCCAACTGCGTTTTCATTGATATAAAGTGTTTTAGATGTTCTGTTTAATGCAGGAGCTTTAGCTGCAGATGCAGTTGTGAAAGCTGCTGGCATTGCTGTAGCTACCATTGCTAATGCAAGTGTAGATGCAAGACTTTTCTTTACGAAATTCTTTTTCATGTTTTTCTTCCTCCTAAAATTCGGGTAAATAACTTATGTAACATAAGTTACTCAATTACATTTACATAGTTGCTCCGATGAATCGTTACTATTACAGACATTTCCCCGTCATAAGTGGTGTCAAATACAATCTCTTATATAAGGCATAACCAATACTTAATCCAAAGAACTCTGTCAAACACTAGGTTTTAGGAGTTCTTTGGGGATATTTATCTATAATTAGCAAGTCACGAAACATTATGAAATATTATCTTTCCAAATGTATAGATTAAGAGTTAAAAATCCCTACGTGATGAGGGTTTGCAAGATTGGTAAAATTGATAGAATATAGTCGATTACACCACTTTTACACCACTTGCATAGGAATCACATGAAAATTAGTTAAAGATGTGATATAATTTTTCCATTTCGCGAACCTTTATATCTTGTGTAACATGTGTATATAGGTTCATTGTTAGATTAATATTGCTGTGTCCAAGTAGTTCTTGAACCGTCTTTGGAGCAAGACCATTCTCAAATGCCCTCGTAGCAAAGGAATGCCTAAGGGTATGAGGAGTGATTTTCTCGAACGGAACCAGCTCACGATTCTCATATAAGGCTTGTTGGCGTTCAATCCGATTGATTTTCTCTGTAATGGAATTCAGACATTTAACAACGTATACTTCTTGAATAGGTGTTCCATTCTTAGTTGTAAAAACCAAGTTATCCATATTAGGAAGGGGAGTCCAAAAAGGCCCTCTTGCTATACGCAGTGCATGTTGGTACTTCTTTTGATCCTTCAATAAGACAGATAGATAAGGAATTAATGGAACGATTCGTTTACTTGTGCGGCTTTTTGGTGTTTGGAATTGAAAACCGAAGCGGCCTGTTTGTCGATTCTTCATATACAAAAGTGTACGGGATATTGAGATGGTTGAAGAATTAAAATCAATATCGTCCCAAGTAAGACCAAGGAGTTCACCGATACGAAGTCCAGTTCCAAGAGCAACCCTAAGTAAGGGCTCATAATAATTACCACGAATGTTCTCTAAGAAAACATCTTGTTCCGCAGCGGTTAACACACGAGGTTCTTTCTTCTCTTCGCGAGGAATCTCAGCACCAACACAAGGGTTTTTGATTAGGATATCGTTCTTAAGGGCAAGTTTGAATATATTGAATAATACCGCATGGACAATCTGAATGGTTCCTACGCTTAATCCGCTTTTTTGTAAGTCGTTATAGAGCTTTTGTATGTGGATTGTACGGATATCCTGGAGTTTGCGGCTACCAAGAGCATTGGCTATATAACGTTCATAGCTAGTGGTATATAAAAGGAGTGTTGAGTTCTTAACTACTACACTTTTGTATTCCTCTAGCCAGGTCTGATACCAGTTACTAAGTGTAACCTGTCCACCAGTACAATAATATCCGTGTTCAGCCTCATATTTGGCATCGGCTAGACGCTTCTTCAAGGTACGCAGATTCTTGTCATAAAGGGTATAGCGTTTGCCTTGACATGTAAATCGGCCTTGATATCGTCCGTCTTTTCTAAGCGTAATTCCTGGTGGGAGCTTAGGTTTTATGGCAGTATCTAAATTATCTTCTGTTACTAGTTGTATACATTCTACGGGCATATTTCAATTACCTCCAAATCTATTAAAATAATAGTAAATGTAATGTTAGCATGCCCAATTCTGCGAAACATATAAATAACGATATCATGAAATGGATAATATTACAATATTTAAGGGAATTGTTTGTAAATTTATAATAATATATAAATATTATGTAAAATATTGAGTTGTTATGTGAAGCTTATGTGAGAAAATTGTGACACCAATTGCGACACCAAGAATTAAGTGGAATGAAAATATCTTACTTCAAATGAAATTAGGTGTGTTTTTGTTGGAGACAACAAAAAATTAAAATCTTAATGTTAATTTAATGAATTCAACTAGGTCTTCCTGTATAATAAGTACGAGTATAATAGTGTAATAAATACAAATTATAAATAAATACAAATTATAAATAAATACCAGGAGGAGAGTATGTTAACAATACATCAATTATCAAAGAAATTCGGAAAGTTACTTGCAGTAGATCGGGTGGATCTTTCAATACCAGATGGAACAGTGGGAATTCTATTAGGACCAAATGGTGCGGGAAAATCTACAGTCATCAAAAGTATAGCAGGCTTACTAAGATATAATGGTAGTATTACAATTCAGAATCTTCCGTCACGAACAGTAGAAGCGAAAAAACTATTTGCTTATGTCCCTGAAATACCAGCATTGTATGATAATCTAACGGTAAGGGAACATCTTACCTTCATATGCAAGGCATACGGTATTAAGAAGGAAGAAGAATATATTGAATATCTATTAGAGAGATTCGACTTGTTTGATAAGCAAGATAAATTGGGAAATGAATTATCCAAAGGAATGATGCAGAAAGTAAGTATCTGCTGTGCATTAGCAATTAAGCCCAAAGTAATATTACTTGATGAGCCAATGGTTGGTCTAGATCCCAAAGCGATTAAAGAATTGAAAGATGTAATACTTGAATTAAAAGAAGATGGAGTGACGGTACTTATCAGTACACATATGCTTGAGATGGTTAAAGAGTTATGGGATGTTATGTTTGTTATGAACAAAGGTAAAATTCTTACTACATACACCAAAGAGCAGGCAAAACATCAAGACATCGAAGAATTATTCTTCCAAGTGACTGGTGGTGAAGAGTAATGGAGGCAATTAAGTACCTTTATAAAACTTCTTTTAAGAATCAACTGAAGAAATCAGTGAAAAAACCAGTTACGGTTATATACTGTATACTTGCGATAGCATATTTTGTATGGATGTACTTTATATTTCGGGATATGGTTTCAGACATTAAGATTGATTCGCCAGAAGGACTAGTAATGTTGTTCTCGGCAATGGCTTTGTTCTTCTTGCCAGGAAACCTTATAACCTTTGCAAAGCGAAAGGGATTAATTTTTAGAAAGAGTGATATTCACTTATTGTTTGTATCCCCAGTATCTCCTAAATCAATATTGGTGTATGCATATCTTAGAAATATAATTCTAAGTGTAGTAGTTGGATTGGCCTTTATACCGATTGGAGTATTCTGGTTTCATGTACCTGTGTATAAGATGATTCTGTACTTCTTAGTAAGTCAAGTGGTTGAGAACACCTTAGAGATTAGTTTGATGATTATCTTATATGGCAATGAAAGATTGAGTAAGAAAACGTTGAAGATTATAGGTAAAGTCTTATTGTTGTTTATTGTAGCGATTGTAATCATTGGAGTTTACTTATTCTTTGAATACAATAAGAGTTTAGCTTTTGTGGGACCTTTCCTAAGTAATCCGTATCTTCAGATGGTTCCAATTATTGGTTGGAGTATTGCTTGTTATCGATTACTTTTCTTAGGAGCAACGACGTTAAATGTAATCTGTACTGGTTTATATCTTATATCAACAATTATTCTATTCATTACCGCGTACCGTATGTCATGTACGGGGCTATATTATCAAGATGCAATGAAATTCGCAGATGACTATGAAGAAGCAAGGATTCGTGGTAAGAAAGGCGAGGTTGCAGTAGTTGGCGGTAAGAAAGCAAAATTAAAAGCGGCTAATGTTGAATACAAAGGATATTACGCGAAAGCAATCTTCTATCGACAGATTCTTGAGTATAAGAAGAGGCGTTTCTTTATCTTTGGTTTTTATAATTTAGTATGTCTTGGTATCGGTATAGCAATAGCTTTTCTATCAAAGGATATGGAAGTAAGAGAATATGCTCTCTTTGTTGCAGCAGGAGCAGGTGCCTACTGTACGTTCATCTTCTCGGGATTTGCAACAAAATGGGCAAAAGAACTAGAAAATCCTTATACGTATCTAATACCAGATTCGCCATTGAAAAAGTTGTGGTATGCAACGGTGATAGAACATATACGGTCTGTAATTGATGGATTGCTAATTGTGTTACCCGTTGCTATCGTTGTTCGCATGAATATCGTTGCGGTAATTTTGAGTGTATTATGTTATGTATGTTTACAAGCCAATAAACTTTACTTATCCGTATTAAGCGAAGCGTTGTTAGGGAATACCGTTGGAACGGTAGGAAAACAGTGGCTACGTATGATTGGAATGTCGATTTGTATTGCAGCAGGAATATTTGCGGCGGTGCTGTTTAATAAGTATGTTGGGATAGAGGCAGCATTTCTTGGAATGATTATGATAGAAGTCGTGATTACAGCAATAATTGCAGTGGGAGCTTCGATATTGTTTAAGAAGATGGAAATGTAGGTAAATAAAACATTTGTAAAAAACGGGGATTTCATTGACGAAGAATTAATAATGTTGTAGAATTAAGGATGTTGATAATGTGAGGAATAGTAGGATTAACTAAGTGTGATGATAGTTAATTCTATTTTTCCATGTTTATTATTTACAGAACATTAGGAAGGGAACAAGCTTATGATCTATAAACATTATATGAAGCGTTTCTTTGACATTATATTGTCAGCGTTAGCAATACTAGTGTTTTCATGGCTTTTTATTATACTTGCAATTATTATTAAAGGGACTTCTAAAGGGCCGATATTCTTTAAGCAAAAACGTGTTGGAAGAGATAAAACATACTTTAATATATTGAAATTTCGTACTATGAGAATAGACACACCAAAAGATGTCCCAACACATCTACTAACCGATCCAGAGCAATACATAACTACGATTGGAAAGTTCTTACGTAAGACGAGTTTAGATGAATTACCACAACTGTTTAATATATTGGTTGGAGATATGGCTATAGTTGGACCAAGACCAGCATTGTGGAACCAAGAGGATTTGATTACAGAGAGAGATCTATATGATGCAAATGCAGTTCGTCCGGGGCTAACAGGGTTAGCGCAGGTTAGTGGCAGAGATGAGCTTCCTATTCCGGTTAAAGCAAGGTATGATGGGGAATATGTGGATAACATAAGTCTCATGAAGGATATGATGTTGATAGTTAAGACGTTAGGTTCTGTGTTGAAGCATGATGGGGTTATGGAAGGCGGAACTGCAGAAGGTAAAAAACAAGAAGAAAATACTTTAGTAGCCAGTGCAGTGATACAAGAGTATGCCGCATCGAAAGACAAAGCAGATTGATCATAGAAAGAGTATAATCATATGAAGAAGATTCTAATAGTTGGTGCTAATAGTTATATTGGAAATGCATTTGAAAAATACATAATGAACAAGTGCACGGATCAAGAAGTGATCCAATCTAAGGATGAGATAATTATTGAAAAGGTACAAGCATCGAATGGAGATTGGAAATATGTTAACTATGAGCAATACGATGTGATAATTATACTTGCAGCCATCGTACATCAAAAAGAAAAAAGCGGTATGGAAGAAATATATCGACAAGTAAACTATAATATGCCGATAGAAATCGCTGCAAAAGCTAAAAAGGCGGGAGTTAAACAATTAATCTTCATGAGTACAGCAGCAGTATATGGCTCCGTGGTTACTCATATTACAAAAGATACGGTGCCAAATCCGGATACCTTATATGGTAAATCAAAACTAGAAGCAGAATACAAGCTTAAAGAGATGGATACAGAGGAATTCCGTGTAGCAATTATACGTCCACCTATGGTATATGGTGAAGGTTGTAAGGGAAATTACACTAGACTAGTTAAACTAGCGACGTATAATCCGATTTATCCGAAGATTCATAATAAGAGAAGTATGATAAGTATAGATAGGCTCTGCGATTATATGGAAGAGATTATTAGGAATAGTAGTAGTGGTACGTTTTTACCACAGGATGAAGAGTACACGGATACGATTATGATGATAAAGAGTATTAGGGAAGCTCAGGGAAAAAGAACGGTATTGGTACCTGGGACTGCTTGGCTAGTGAGGTTAGTTATGGAGCATGTTGGCGTGGTAGGGAAGATGTTTGGAGATTGGTGGTATGAGTGAGTACATGTAATTTGCTATGTGCTAGTGAAGAATTATTATGAGTTAGGATAGATGAAATTTGAAAGGAAGTAGGATTGTGTCAGGTAATGAAATACCAATGGTTAGTGTAATTATACCGTGCTATAATTCAGCTAATTATGTAGAACAAGCTATTAAATCAGTATTAAAGCAAAACATTTCAAAAGAAATTATTCTGATTGATGATCATTCAAACGATAATTTACTTGATGTATTGATGAAGTATATTAATGATAAGAAAATAGTCTATATTAAAAACTCAGAAACGATAGGAGTTGCAGGAACAAGAAATATAGGAATTGATTTAGCTAAGGGAAAATATATTGCGTTCTTAGATGCAGATGATTGGTGGGACGAGAATAAGTTAGAACAACAAGTAAAGCACCTTGAGCATAATAATGGCGTGCTTTGTTGCACGGGAAGAGAACTTTACAGTGATGAAGGGATAAAACTGAATAAGTACATAGGTGTACAACCAGTAATTACTTATCAGATGTTACTGAAGAACAATAGTATTGCATGTTCATCGGTGCTCCTATTAACAGAAGTAGCTAGAGAATTTTATATGACACATGATGAATATCATGAAGATTATTTAATGTGGTTGAATATATTAAAAAAGTATAGTAATGCATTTGGTTTAGACAAACCAATGTTAAAGTATCGATTGAGCAAGAATGGGAAATCTAGAAATAAATTCAAATCTATGAAAATGACATATGGTGTATATCGTACAATGAAAATAAAGCCAATAAGAAGGGTTTACTATTTACTACAGTATATTAAGAATGGATTGATTAAGTATAAATAACATATAAGGATGGAGCGACAAATGAAAGTGTGTATTATATCATATGATGAATATATAAATATTCCATACATACAAAAATATGAGTATTATCTAAAAAAACATAATATTTCTTACGATATAATACTATGGGATAGAAGAGATGTAATAAAAGATAATGTAGAAGGGACGTATTTGTTTAAAAGTCCTGTTAGAAAATCAAAATTATCTAAAATAATACCATTTTTAAAATGGAGGAAATTCGTTCTTCAGATTCTTGAGAGTAATGTATATGATAAATTAATCATACTAACCACTATTCCAGGTATACTTATATATAAAAAATTATTAAATCAATATGAAGAAAAATATATTTTTGATATTAGAGATTATACTTATGAATATTTAAAAATATATAAAAAAATGGTAAATAAGTTAGTACAGAAATCAAGTATAACATTTATATCCTCCGAAGGATTTAAAAGTTGGTTGCAGCCTAATGAAAAAATATGCATCACACATAATATTACTAATATAGATAAAAATTTACATGATATAAATCTGCTAAAAAATAGAGAAGTGATAACGATTGGTTTTGTAGGTGGAATAAGATATTATGATGAGAATAAAAAATTAATTGAAAATTTACAAAATAGAAGAGACATACAAATGGTATATGCAGGAAAGGTACATGCAGGGATAAAATTAAAAGAATATTGTGTGAAGAATAATGTAGTTAATGTAACATTTGAGCCGGAATTTACTAATGATCAAAAACCAGAAATTTATAAGAATATAGATGTTATTAATGCGGTATATGGTGATAATAACATGGTAGTTAAAACTGCATTGCCTAATAAACTTTATGATTGCATATTGTTTAAAAAGCCAATCATGGCTTCGGAAAATACTTATTTAGCTGAAATAGTTAAAAAATATCATTTGGGATTTGCTATAGATATTGAAAAAGATGATATTTACAATAAATTATATGAGTATATATCAAAATTTAATCTACAGCTATTTTTAGAAGGCTGCGACGAATTAATACAAAAAGTGATTCAAGAAGAGAAAAATGTTACTCTAAAAATAGAAGATTTTATAGGGGACTATCATAATGCGATTAATTAAAAAAGGAATAATGTGTTTTAAATCTGAAGGATTTAAGACTGGTATGAAGAAAATAGTAATAAAAATTTATAGAGAAATTAAAAAGCTACCATATAGATTTGATGAAAAGATAAATGGGAATAAAAAAATTGATAAGTTACAGATGTTAATGCAGAATAAAGAAGTTTATATAATAATTCCTAATATTGACTGGAATATTCCTCTATATCAGAGACCACATCAGATAGCAACAGAATTGTCAAAAAGAGAAAATACAGTTGTGCTTTTTTTATCAGATCAATATAGATATGATAGATATTCGACTTATGTTCAGATAAAAGATAATTTATGGCTTTATTCGATCCGCATGATAGATAAATTAGATAAATTAACGAAGTTAGCAAAAAGTAAAATAGTGTTTATGTCTTGGACAAGGCATATTGGTTTATTAAATCAATTTAAGTATGATAAATTAGTATATGAATATATAGATGATTTAAAATTATTTTATTATTATAATAAGGAGATGGAAAAAAACCATCTAAGGTTAATGCAGACTGCTGATTTGACAGTATGTACCGCAGTTAAGTTATTTAATAATGCTAAGAAAAAGGTAAATAATGTGTTACTATGTGAAAATGCTGGTGATTATGAATTTTTTAGTAATAACCGTAATTGTAGGGTAGATACAGTTTTAAAGGAAAAGGTAAAAAAATATGATTGTGTTATAGGATATTATGGTTGTCTTGCTTATTGGTTTGACTATGAAATGGTATGTAAAGTTGCAGAGGCTAAGAAAAATTGGATTTTTGTTTTGATTGGATATCAATTTGATAATTCTGCGGATAAATTAGTACAAGCGAAATATGATAATATTTTATTGTTACCAGCTCAGCCTTATGAAAAATTACCAGGTTATATTGCAGCATTTGATATACAGACTATCCCATTTGTTATTAATGATGTTACTAAATCAACATCCCCTGTAAAGGTATTTGAGTATATGGCAAGTGGTTTACCGATTATTACATCGAAAATGCCAGAATGTCTAAGATATAAATCTGTAAAAACTTATGAAACATATGAAGAGTTTATTACTTTAGTTGAAAATTTAAACAATCTTGACAGAAATGATCAATATTTTAAGGATATGGAAGAAGAGGCGTTGGAAAATACTTGGAAGTCACGGGTTGATAAAATATTAGAAAATCTATAAAAAAATATTGGAGGTAATATAGATGATAAAAGTACTAAGTGTTTTTGGAACAAGACCAGAGGCAATTAAGATGTGTCCGCTGGTATTAGAATTGGAAAAGCATTCACAAATTAAGAGTTTGGTATGCTTAACGGGACAGCATAGAGAAATGCTGGATCAGGTAATAGATATTTTCGGTGTTAAGCCAGATTATGACCTTAATATCATGAGACCAAAGCAGACTTTAACTACAATTACGACTAGTGTACTAGAAAAGATGGAAGGTGTATTGGACGAATGTAAACCTGATTTAGTGTTAGTTCATGGAGATACATCTACAAGTTTTGTAGTTGCGTTAGCAGCATTTTATAAACAAATACCAGTTGGTCATGTAGAAGCTGGGCTAAGAACATATGATAAATATTCACCATTTCCAGAAGAAATGAATCGTTGTTTAACTGGTAGAATTGCTGAGTTACATTTTGCACCTACAGAGAACAATAAGAAAAATTTAGAGATGGAAAAAATTACTAACAATATATTTGTTACTGGAAATACAGTAATTGATGCCTTTAAAACTACAGTAAAAGAAAATTATCAATTCCATAATGAAGAATTAAAAAAGATTAATTTTGAAGGGAAAAAATGTGTTTTGGTAACTGCACATAGGCGTGAAAATTTAGGAGTACCATTAGAAAATATTTGCCACGCTATTAAAAAAATTGCACAACAATATATCGATGCAATAATAATATATCCAGTGCATTTAAATCCGCTTGTACGAGAGACAGTATTTAGCATACTTGATAATGTTGACAATATTAAATTAATTGATCCGATTGATGTAGAAGATATGCATAACATAATGTCAAGAAGCTTTTTAGTCATGACTGATTCAGGGGGATTACAAGAAGAAGCTCCATCATGTGGGGTACCTGTGTTGGTTCTGAGAACAGAAACTGAACGTCCAGAGGCGGTAGAAGCCGGGACAGTTAAAGTTGTTGGAGTAAAGGAGGAAGATATATTTTACAATGCACAATTATTATTTGAAAATGAGGACAAGTATAACGAAATGACAAAGTCGACCAATCCTTATGGGGATGGCCATGCAAGTGAACGTATTGCTGACAAAATAATAGGTTGGAGAAAGTCAAGGGAAAGAGCGGATTGATTAATATGATAAATATAGTAATAAAAATAATTAATCATTTTAAGGGAATTTTTTTAGATCATAAATTACTTATAGAATTTTCTAAAAAAGATTTTGCTAGAAAGTTTGCAGGATCTTACTTTGGAAAAACATGGGCTTTGCTACAGCCATTTCTTACAATGCTAATATATTGGGCAGTATTTCAATTTGGATTTAAAAGTGGAAAAGTTGAAGATGTACCCTTTGTACTTTGGTTTATGAGTGGAATAATTCCGTGGTTTTTTATTTCAGATGCATATTCATCTGCAAGTAACTGCTTTATAGAGTATGGATATTTGGTAAAAAAAGTAGTGTTTAATATTGATATACTTCCATTAGTAAAAATATTTTCTTCACTTTATATACATGGGTTTTTTGTGATCTTAGTAAGTGCTGTTTTAGCATGTTTTGGATATTATCCTTCGCTATTTTACTTACAATTAATTTATTATATGATCTGTGCTATTGTTTTAGTATACGCTATGTCATTAATTACGTCATCTATTATGGTGTTTTTTAGAGATATGGGACAAGTTATTAGTATTACTTTATTAATTGGGATGTGGGGGACTCCTATTGCTTGGCAACTTAATGTTTTACCAAAATCATGGCATTTTTTCTTAAAACTTAACCCATTGTTTTATATAGTGCAAGGATATCGAGAGTCATTCATATATGGAGTTCCTTTCTGGAAACATTGGCTACTAACAATCTATTTTTGGTTTATAATTATAATTTTACTAGGAATTGGTGTATATGTATATAAACGCCTATATAAGAGTTTTGCAGATGTGTTATAGGAGATTAGGATGCTATTATGGAAAATAATGAAAAGATAAAATTAAGTAATATTACTAAAACATATAAAATGTATGATTCTCCTATGGATCAATTAAAAGAGTCACTTAGTCTAAAGGGGAAAGTGAGACATAGCAATTTCAATGCATTAACAAATGTATCGTTCTCGGTTAATAAAGGTGAAATTCTTGGTATAATGGGGAGAAATGGTGCTGGAAAATCTACACTGCTAAAAATAATTACAGGAGTGCTTAGCCCGACTTCGGGGCAAATAGAAGTGGAAGGAAAAATATCGTCATTATTGGAACTTGGTGCAGGATTTAATCCTGAATATAATGGAATAGAAAACATATATTTTTATGGAATGTTAATGAAATTAACAAAAAAACAAATTGATGAGAGATTAACTGAAATTCTCGAATTTGCTGAGATTGGAGATTACGTTTACCAACCTGTAAAAACCTATTCAAGTGGAATGTTTGCAAGATTAGCATTTTCTTGTGCTATAAACGTAGAACCAGATATTTTGATTGTTGATGAGATACTTAGTGTTGGTGATATTAGATTCCAATCAAAATGTTTTAAGAAGTTCAAAGAATTTAAAGAACAAGGAGTAACAATATTATATGTCGGACATGATGTTAGTTTAATGAAAACATTTTGTGATAAAGGTATTTGGCTTAATGATGGAAAAGTTATTATGATGGGGGACCCAAGTGAAGTTGCAGCTAAGTATGTTGAATTTATGTATTTAGACGATAGTACTGAATTTACCACATTTAAGCGCCTAAATGACGACAATAAGGAGACAACAGTAGTAAATGATATTAAAATCTCGAATGTAAAGAATTCAATATTTCCGGAGGCAATTGCCCATTGGGGAACTAATCCAGGTATGTTTCAAAAAGTATCTATAACTAATGAATATGGAAAAGAAATTAATTATTTTGCACCACAAGATAAAGTATGTATAAGCTTGACATTTAAAACAGGTGACATTATTGACTATAAAAACTTTTCAGTAGCATTTTCAATTAAGAATCTGGAAGGAACGGATATAATAGTAAAAACAACATATGATGAAGGGTTGGAAATTATACCTTCTGATGATAACAGGTTGATGATTCGGTTTGAACTTATTACAAGACTGGCTGTAGGAGAATATTATTTAGCTATTGCATTGGAAAATAGGAGGGAAACAACAACAATGTATTATGAATATGTTGAGGGAGCCAGATATTTCAAAGTATTTGCAGATAAAAAAATATATGGGAAGGTTGATATTCCAGCCCATATTTCCATTGTAAGAGGTGAATGATGAATAGTAAGATAAATTCAAAAGAGTATTGGAACAATAGATTTGAAACAAATGATTGGGATATAAATATGGGAAGAGAGCAATCAACGTATTTTTATGAATTAATGACTGATTTATTACCAGAGTGGTTGAAGCTTGAAATTAAGCAACAAGATTATTCAATTATTGATATGGGATGTGCAGAGGGACAAGGAGTACCAATATTGTCACAATATTTTGGAAAAAAAATAGTTGGAGTGGATTTTTCAAATAATGCGATACAAATAGCGAGAAATCTGTATCCTGACTATGAATTTGAGGTTGGTGATATTAATGAAAGAGAAGATTTAGTAGATATAACTATTATGTCAAATATTTTAGAGCATTTTCATCAGCCATTTGATACATTGAAGAAGGTTTCTAAGTATACTAAAGAATTTATTTTGGTTCAGATTCCGTTTATGGAGACGAACTTGATGCCAGAACATCATTATACATTCAAATATAATAATATTCCAATCAGTATTGGTGATTTTAAACTTATATGCTATAAAGAATATGATTGTACTGAAAAAAGCAACGGATTATTTTTGGGGAAACAAATACTATTAATATATTCTGCAAATGACAGACTGAATAAGTCTTTAAGTATTGATGATATGTGTGGAGTAATACATGTTATTAAAGATAAAATTTCCGAAATACAAAATTTAAATATTATTTTAGAGGAAAAGTCGAAAGAAGTAAATTTATTAGTTGATAAAAAATTTACTGTAGAAAATTGTATTCGTAACCTAGAAGAACATAATTATCATATTGTTGATGAAAATCTGTGTTCTGTAGTAAAGTATATAGAAGACAATTCAAATAAAATGTCAAAGGCTCTACAAAGACTTGTTGAAAATACGAGATACATTGAAAATTTAGAAGAAAAATTAGATAAAAGTGACTTGAAGTTAAAAGAACAAGATAGAAACATCTCTTCATTAAATAATCAGATTAATGAATTGCATGAAATTAATGCAAAGTACATGGAATTGGTGAACCGATTTAACAATTTAAATGATGCTTATGGCTTTACTGTTCAGGAATATAGTAATATTAAAAATTCACGTACATGGCGTGTTGCTACTATGGAAAGAGAATTAGCAAGAAAGTTAGGGTTGGTACGTCTGGCAAAGGGCTGCCTTGATATAAAACATTTAGGAATACGAGGGGCTATTAAGAAGAGAAAGTACAAAAAATCAGTTGGAACGAATTTGTTATTAACGAGTGATCTGAAATCAAAATCTGCTCAAAGTGAGCCTTTAATGGAACACGTTAATCATTTAAATAGTTTATATCAAAATGTTTTAAATCAACCTTTAAGTGAAGTATCATTGAAACTTAGAAATATATTAGCATCAAAGCAATATAAAGGAATTATTGTATATCCACATGCTGTAAAATGGGAGCCAATTCAGAGACCACAACATATATTGCGTGAATTTGCAAGAGCGGGTTATTTGACAATATTTTGTGAAAATAATCAGTTTGAACATGATGTATATGAACCTTATAATAATGTGCTTGTAGTCAGAGGAGAAGAAAATTTATTACCTTTGATTCAAGATAAACATGTTATAATTTTGTGTACGTATTTTTTACAAACCATATTTAGTAATCTGGTTCCTAATAAAACATTGTGGTTTGATATTTTAGATCGATTGGAATTCTTTGCGTCATATTGTGAGTATGCACAGCGTGTATATGATAATTTAATATTGAATGCAGATATTCTGACATACTCTGCAGATAATTTGAAGATATATACGAATGGCAGAGAAGATGCTGTCTTGCTAAAGAATGCAGTTAACGTTGGAGATTTTGCCATAACAGAGGTTAAGAAAATTGAGAAATTAGAACATATTAAAAATACTAAAGAACCTATTATAGGTTATTATGGAGCCATTGAAGAGTGGTTCGATATACAATCCGTACAATACTTGGCGGAAAACTACTCTTGCCAAATTGTTTTAATTGGACATGTAGGAATTGATACTACTCGTGTCAAAAATAAAAACATACATTTTCTAGGGAAAGTACCTTATAATGAGTTGAAATATTATGCAAAATATTTTGATGTTGCTTTGATACCATTCATAGTAAACGATTTAACAAATGCAGTATCACCTGTTAAGTTTTTTGAGTATGCGGCTAATGGAATACCAGTTGTATCATCTGATATTCATGAGATGAACGGTTATACTGGGAAAGCGGTGCAGATATATAGAGATAAAGAAGAACTTGTTAAATTGGTACGAAAGTTATCTAGTTGTAAGATTGAGTATAAAGATGAACTTCAAAAAATAGCAGACAGCAACACGTGGACTGCACGAACAAATGAAATAATGAACTTAATATACAGTGATATCAAAGCACTAAGACATCTAGCTAATATTACAGCGCAAGGAAGTGTTTGTGTACAGACTGTTACATTTTTTAAATATGATGGGACAACATATTATTCAGGTGGAGCTGAACGCTATCTTTTGGATTTATGTGAAGTTTGTAAACAATTAAATATAAAATATAGAATATATCAATATGCAGAATATAATTGGGTTAGATTTTATGGAAATGTTGAAGTAATTGGGATTGTGGCAAGAGAAACTGATGTTAATATGTATGGTCCAAAACTAGTAAGTGAGATGTATAGACATTATGAAAATATATTAAATGACCAAGCAGCAGTATCAATACTTTCACCGTTCTATTTATTACCTGCGAAAAGTTCGATAACAACTATTGGTATAAGTCATGGAATCTCATGGGATAGTGAATTTAATCACCTTGATAATGGAACAGATTTTTGGAATGTGAATAAATCATTTATTGAGGGGGCAAAATTGACTGACTATATGGTATCAGTAGATACTAATACAGCAAATTGGTTCCAGACAATTAATTATGATATTAGCAGAAAAATTAAGTATATTCCTAACTATGTAGATAATGAGGAATTTTGTCCAGGACACTCTCTTAATGAGAATAAAATTGTAATAACATATCCAAGAAGGCTTTATGGCGCTAGAGGATTATATATCACATTAGATGTAGTTGATGATATATTAACTAAATATCCAAATGCAGAATTTCATTTTGTAGGTAAAGGATTTGAACAAGATACAAAACATGTGGAAGAAAAAATTAAAAAATGGGGAGATCGTGTAAAGTGGTATTCGAAAGCCCCTAATGAAATGCATGAAGTATATAAAATTACAGATATTGCTTTAATACCAACAATGTATAGTGAAGGTACGAGTCTATCATGTTTGGAGGCTTTATCTAGTGGAAATGCAGTTATTTCTACAAGAATTGGAGGCCTAACTGATTTGATTTTAAGTGACTACAATGGAATGCTAATTGAGCCAGATGGTAACTCATTACTAAATGCATTGGAAGAGTTGTTATCTAATCCAGAGAAGATGAAGAAAATTAGAGCTAATGCAATAGAAACAGCAAAGGCATTTTCTAAGAATAAATGGATTACAAGGTGGAAGGAAGTAATACAAAATGCTACAAAAGATAGTGATTGTGCGTCTTATCAAGAAGAAATAAGATGTATCATCGAACTTAAAGATAAAAAAGTTAATGATTTTGATGTTATTAAACTTATTCAAGATTATCTAGTTAAGGGGTATTATGTTTATATAAAATTGAAAAAGAATAAATTAAGATACGACAGCTATAACAGATTACAGTTTATTGATTGGGATGAAAATATTTATTTTGAACCCGACATATATGTTGTAGAGAGGAATCATGAATTGATTCATATAAAAGAATAAATTGAACTAATCTAAATATAAAAAATATAGATGTATTAGTAGTTAGATAATTGGAATATTTTAGTACAAAAATGATAAAAACTAAGTTGGAAATCATAATACGGCATAATTATATATATCAAGTTAGTTTGAGTCAGCAAGTAAATAGACTAAAAGGGTTATCAAAGTAGAGAGCTAAAGAGATTGGAGTATAGTAATGAAATATTTTGGTACAGATGGCTTTCGTGGTGAGGCAAATGTTTTTTTGACAGTTGAGCATGCTTACAAGATAGGGCGTTATTTAGGTTGGTATTACAACAGAGAGCATAAAGCAAAAATTGTATTAGGTAAAGATACTAGAAGAAGTAGTTATATGCTTGAATATGCGTTAGTAAGTGGCTTAACAGCCTCTGGTGCTGATGTATATTTACTACATGTAACAACAACCCCAAGTATTGCATATGTAACAAGAACAGAAGATTTTGATTGCGGAATAATGATATCAGCTAGTCATAATCCATATTATGATAATGGGATAAAGATAATTGATTCTAACGGCCATAAATTATCAAGTGATCTTGAAGAAAAAATCGAGGCGTATATCGATAACAAGACATCTGAATTACCACTAGCTGTACAGAAAAAGATAGGTACAGCCACTGATTATTCAATTGGAAGAAATCGATATGTTGGCTATCTAATATCGACCGCTACGAGATCCTTCAAAAATATGAGAATTGGTTTGGACTGTGCAAATGGAAGTGCATCATCTATAGCAAAAAGCGTTTTTGATGCGTTGGGTGCTAAGACATATGTAGTTGCTATTGAACCTGATGGAACTAATATTAATCAGGATTGTGGTTCTACACATATTGAGAATTTACGAAGTCTTGTTAAAGAACAACACTTAGATCTAGGATTTGCATTTGATGGTGATGCTGATCGTTGTATAGCCATAGATGAGTTTGGAAATGAGATTAATGGAGATCATATTCTATATATATGTGGAAAGTATCTCAAAGAAAAAAGTAAATTAAATGATAATACAATAGTTGCAACAATAATGTCAAATTTAGGATTATTTAAAGCTCTAGAAAAGGAGAGCATTAATTATGTTAAGACTACTGTAGGGGATAAATATGTTAATGAAGAGATGGTGAAACACAGTTACTCATTAGGCGGAGAGCAGTCAGGACACATTATTTTCAGTAAGCACTCCACTACAGGTGATGGTATTTTAACTTCACTCATGGTAATGGAAGCAGTAATAGAGAAAAAAACAACCTTAGGTAATTTAGCAAAAGAAATGACTATGTATCCACAGAAAGTAAAAAATATTGTTGTAGAAGATAAAAAGGCTGTTATAACTAATGAAGTAGTTATTAAACTTGAAAAAATGATAACCAAAGAATTGGGTGATGAAGGTAGAATATTGCTCAGAGAAAGTGGAACTGAACCTGTTATTAGAATTATGGTTGAAGCTAAGACAGAGCATTTATGTGATAAATTTATTAAGCAAATGACCAATGTAATAAAAAATCAGAAATTATTAATAGATAACTAGATTAAAAAAATATCCTATGGGATGAGGTGTATTATGTACAATTATCTAATAGTAGGAGCAGGCCTTTTTGGCTCAGTCTTCGCAAATGAAGCTAACAAAAGAGGAAAGAGTTGCTTGGTAATTGATAAAAGAGATCATATCGCAGGAAACATCTATTCAGAAAACGTAGAGGGTATCAACGTTCACAAATACGGTGCTCACATTTTCCATACCTCGAATAAGATGGTTTGGAATTATGTGAATCAATTTGCCGAATTCAATCATTATATCAATTCACCAATTGCTGTATATAAGGACGAGTTATATAATCTACCTTTTAATATGAATACATTCAGCAAGCTATGGGGGATTCGTACGCCGAAGGAAGCAAAGGAACATATTCAAGACCAAATTAAAGAATTGAATATAGCGGAACCGAAAAACCTAGAGGAACAGGCTTTATCTTTAGTTGGTCCAGATGTATATGAGAAATTAATCAAAGGGTATACAGAGAAACAATGGGAAAGAAGTTGTGCAGAACTCCCATCATTTATAATTAAGCGATTACCACTACGTTTTACCTATGATAACAATTACTTTAATGATCCATACCAAGGAATCCCTAAGGGTGGGTATACAGCAATTATTGAGAAGATGTTAGAGGGTATTGAAGTAAAGACGAATACCGATTACTTTGAGTTTATCAAAGAACAACCTAATATTGCTGAGAAGATTGTATTCACTGGTATGATTGATGAATTCTATGATTATCAATTAGGAGAATTACAGTATCGTTCTTTACGATTTGAATCAGAAATATTAGAAGAAGAGAATTATCAAGGTAATGCGGTTGTAAACTATACCGAGAGAGAAGTACCATTCACACGTATTATAGAACACAAACATTTTGAATTTGGGATACAACCAAATACAGTAATTACAAGAGAATATTCGTCTGAATGGACAAAGGGATCTGAACCATATTATCCAATTAATGATGAGAAGAATGGAAGTCTTTATGAGAAATATAGAAAATTAGCAGAGAAAGAAAAGAATGTGATTTTTGGAGGAAGGCTTGGGCAGTATCGCTATTATGACATGGATAAAGTAATTGAATCTGCATTAGAAATAGTAAATAAAGAATTTGAAGATTAAAGAATAGAAAGAGTACACAAGATGAATGTTATATATTTACTAATTATACTGAGTATAGGAATTGTATTTTGTATAGATAATAAAGAAAAATTTATAAAAAAGAGATTTAAATTATGGTGTAAAGAATTGGTATTGTATTTAATATTTTTATCTTCATTAATAACTATAGAATTGAAGACTGTTACTGAATCTAATTTTTTATTAGCAAAAAGCTTAAATATAGAAAATTTACTAATTAGTATAATTTTCTTTGCAATCATTATGTTTTGGATACCCAATAATAAATATACTGTAAAACAAATTGCTATAAAATGTCTTAAATTTTTATTAATTGGATCTGTTTTTTATATAATAGTAAAAAGTTATATTAGAGGAGACTTCAATACTATTACTTTAGGTAAATTTAAGTGGATAATTCTTATTTATTCAGTATGCTCTATAATATACATATTTCCTGAAAGAATCAAGGAAAAACTGAATATTAATACTGATATATATAAGCTAGTAGTCTTAACATGCCCTCTTATATCTTTTGGGATGTTGGAATTAATATGCAATGGATATTGGAATCAAATGAGTATTTATTATGTAGCAATAAATATTGTTATTTTATACGCATTCTTTTTTATAATATATTATTTATTTAATAAGCATATGTATAGTATAGTAATTTACTTATTAGTTATTATTATTATAGGGCTAGCGGAATACTATGTTATTTTATTTAGAGGAACACCGATTTTGCCAACTGATTTATATGCCTTTGATACTGCAGTACAGGTAGTAGGGGGATATGAATTTAAACTAAATAAAAGTATTTTGTTTGCTATAGTATTGGTTTTATTTGTTTTGATGTTTGTTAATCTATTTCCTAATATTTTACAAGATAAAGTAAGAAGGAGAAAAAATAGAATATATGGAACCGTGTTACTAATAATTACAATAATAAGTATTAATTGTTTGGATTTATCTAATGTTTTTAATATTACTCTTGATTATGTGAATCCAGCGACTGTTTATAACAAGAACGGATTTGTTTTATCATTTTTATCTTATCAGCAGAAAATGAAAATAAATCCACCTGATAAATATGATAAGAATATTGTAAATGAGATTTTAGAAGAGTATAGTATATCGGATGAAGAAGAAATTACTAAGGAAAAACCCATAGTTATAGCTATTATGAGTGAGACTTTTAGTGATTTGAGTGCTTTAGGAGAAATCTCTAATGACCCGGATGTATTTGAGAATTGGTATGGTATAGAAGATTACTTATTAAGAGGAAATTTATATGTTTCAACTTTTGGAGGAGGAACATGTAATACAGAGTTTGAATTTCTAACGGGAAACAGTATGGCTAATTTACCTTATGGGTCAATTCCTTATCGCCAATTTAACATGAAGGATGTAGGTAATTTAGCTGCGACATTTAAAAATAATGGATATAGCACACTAGCTATACATCCTGAGAACCCTAATAATTGGGGGAGGACAGAAGTATATCGTGATTTTGGATTTGAAGAGTTTCTATCAATAGATGATTTTGAAGATGTAAGGTATATTAGAAATCATGTTAGTGATGAATCATGTTACGAAATGATTATTGATAAATTTAAGGAATTAACAAATCCGGGCTTTATATTTGCTGTTACAATGCAAAATCATGGAGGGTACGATCTGGACTCTATCGGAGAGTTAGAAAAAATTAATATTGAAGATAAGTATGCACAATACTCGGATGTAATTACATACTTATCATTATTGAAAGAAAGTGATAATGCACTTCTAACGTTGTTAAATTATTTTAGAAGCGTACGAAAACCAGTTATTTTATGTATATTTGGAGATCATCAAGCATCTTTGGATGCTAATTTTATTCAAGAGATATATGGAAAGAAGTTAGAAGATTGTACGTTGGAAGAATTTGAACAAAGTTATGCCGTTCCATACATGATTTGGACTAATAAAGACGTAAATGAGCCAGTTGAAATGGATATGAGTGCAAATTATTTGGGACAAGTATTATTGGAGCTATCTGGAATTAATAATACTGCATACAGTAAATATCTAATAGATTTAATGGAGAAGATAGAAGTTATAAATCGTTATGGATATAGAGTAGATGGTGAGTGGTATGCATTTGAAGAAGTGACACCATATACAAAATATATAGACGAATATCTACAAATCCAATATAATGCATTATTCGATAAAACAAGAGAAAAAAGCTATTATATACCGCGTTTGTAAAAGTAAGTTGAAATAACAAGAGAGGAAGAGATTAGAATCTCAAATATAACTATGGAATTTTTGAAATGTATACTAATACTTTGTCCTGGAATATTAGCGAGTGAATTGTACAGGATTATGAAAAAAGAGAAATTTAGTTGGTTTAAAACAGTAAAGACAACTGTAATTTTTATGTATATCATCACATTTTTTAATTTTATTATATTATATGCAAGAGGTTGGGGAGCCTTTAATTTTGACGTATTAACTATACAATTTATAATTAAGTATATTATTACGAGCATAATTCTTGCAATTATAAGTCCACTGCTCGTGGTTTGGGTTGAGTTTTATAAAAAAAAGAAAATAAGAGTATAATAGTTAAGCACCACTAAGATATTGTATTTGAGCCCATTACTACGACATATTTAGAGTGTTGTATAATGGGCTCGAATACTATCCTAAAATTGAAACGTACCCTTCAGTCCTACCCATACTTGATCTTTCTCACTAAGGTTCAACGCAGTACCATCTTCTAACTGATATCCCTCTGCAGAGGCAGTTCCTTTGTATTCGCCAATCACTTGTGGCCAAGTAATTCCGATTTCCGGATCGTTCCATGCTAAACCACCCTCATCACCTGGATGATAGAAGTCGGTACATTTATAGCAGAATTCAGCGATGTCACTTAATACTAAAAAACCATGAGCGAAACCTTCTGGAATATAGAACTGTTTCTTATTTTCTTCTGTAAGCTCAACACCGAACCATTTACCATATGTTTCACTGTTACTTCTTAAATCCACAGCAACATCGAATACAGATCCTTTGACAACCCGTACCAGTTTTCCTTGTGGGTATTCTTTCTGAAAATGTAACCCACGAAGTACGCCTTTGGTAGAACAGGATTGATTGTCCTGCACGAAGTGCATGGTAAGGCCGGCTTCCTCCATGTCTTTTTGATTATATGTCTCCATAAAATAACCTCTAGCATCACCGTGAACCATTGGTTCAATAACGCAGAGTCCTTTGATGCCGTAGACATCCTTTTCTATTTTTATTTGTCCCATTATATATTCATGCCTTTCATAATCAGATTTATTACATAGTATCGCTTTTATTATTTATAAGCGATTCACTTAGGAAGAAAGATTGCAGCATATGGATTTATAGAATCTCTGTTAGATATCGATTTAATGCATCCTTCCAAGTTGGAAGAGGGGTAAAACCTTGGTCTATAAGCTTACTCTTATCAAGTCTGCTATTATAAGGTCTGGCAGCTTTGGATATTCCGTATTCGGCGGTTGTGACAGGAGATACGGTTAACCTCTCTTCTGAATATTCACTAAATCCTAACGCGGCAGCTTGGTGAAAGATTTCTTTTGCAAAGTCATACCAGCTGATGAACCCACCTTCATTGGTAGCATGGTAGTTGCCATACTTGTCTGTTTCAATCATATCTACTAGTAGCCTTGCTAGATCGTAGGTATACGTTGGTGTACCAATTTGATCACTGACAACCGTTAACGTATCATGTGATTTCCCTATTTTAAGCATTGTTTTGATGAAGTTGTTTCCGTTATTACCGAAAACCCAAGCGATTCGTACAATGAAATATTTCTTAAGTAGCTCCGCTACAGCCAGTTCACCTTCTAATTTGCTTTTACCGTATACATTTAAGGGGTTATAATCCTTGCAATCTGGTTGCCAGGGTTCTGTTCCCTGCCCATCAAATACGTAATCCGTAGAGAGATACATCAGTTTTATATCTAACTCCTTACAGAGTGTTGCGATATGTTTGGTTCCGGTGGCATTTACAAGATGGACTTTTTCTTGATTGTCGACATCTTCGGCAGCATCTACAGCAGTCCATGCTGCACAGTGAATGACTGCATCTGGATTTGCTTTTTTGATGCCACTTTCAACAGAAGAATAATCGGTAATATCCATTTCTTCAATATCAACACCAATTGCCTCATGATTTCGTTTGGTTAACTCGTTAACCACATCATGTCCGAGTTGTCCTTTGACGCCTGTTACAAGTACTTTCATTCTATATAACCTCCATAGTTAATCGCCTAAAGATTTGCTAAAACTTCGCATTAAAAACGTTCATTTATCGATTGCCATACATCGTTTCATAATAGTTCTGGTATTCACCAGATAGTATGGTTTCCCACCATTCCTTATTAGTAAGGTACCACTGAATTGTCTTTTTAATGCCATCTGCAAATTTGGTTTCTGGAAGCCAGCCTAACTCTGTATGAATTTTTGTTGGATCAATGGCATAACGCATATCATGTCCTTTACGGTCTGTAACATAAGTAATTAGGCTTTCTGGTTTAGCTAGTTCTTTACAGATGATTTTAACAATATCAATGTTTGTCATCTCGTTGTGTCCACCAATGTTATAGACTTCTCCGACACGTCCCTTGTGAATAATTAAATCAATGGCTTTACAATGATCCTCTACGTAGAGCCAATCACGAACATTTTCACCTTTGCCATAGACAGGAAGTGGCTTGTCATTCAATGCATTGGCTATCATAAGTGGAATCAGTTTCTCTGGAAAATGATATGGTCCGTAGTTGTTGGAACATCGACTAATGGTAACAGGAAGACCGTAGGTTCTGTGATAAGCTAATACCAATAGATCAGCAGCAGCTTTTGAAGAACTATAAGGGCTACTAGTATGAATTGGAGTTTCTTCTGTGAAGAAGAGGTCCGGTCTGTCAAGTGGCAGATCACCGTATACTTCATCGGTTGATACTTGATGATAGCGTGTAATACCATATTCCCTACATGCATCCATTAAAACAGCAGTACCTTTGATATTCGTGTCTAAGAAAACTTCTGGATTTTCAATGGAACGATCCACATGGCTCTCCGCAGCAAAATTCACGATAATATCTGGATGTTCTTCTTTGAAGAGTTGATATACAGCTTCGCGGTTTGTGATGCTTTCCTTCACAAAGCGAAAATTAGGATTGTCCATAACGGGGTTAAGAGTGGATAAGTTCCCTGCATAGGTTAGGCAGTCAAGACAAACAATGCGGTAATCTGGGTATTTCTCTAACATATGGAAGATGAAATTGCTTCCTATAAATCCGGCACCACCGGTAACGATAATAGTCATAGTTGTGATCTCCTTATATTCTTTATTTTTAATTTGGGGTAATTGTATAACTCTTTGCAGTGGCGATAAACTTCATAAAAAAAGATATGTTATCGACTTGGAAAAGAGTTTCTTATTAAACCTTAGCGTAAGATATCGAGATATTTGCCATCAAGAACGTCTTTTAAGTATTGTCCATACTGGTTCTTTTTCAATACTTCGTAAACTTCAAGGATATCTTCTTTCGTAATCCAGCCATTGAGATAAGCGATTTCTTCTAAACATGCTATTTTACGGTGTTGGTGAGATTCTATTGTTTTCACAAAATTCGTTGCCTCAACCAGACTTTCATGAGTTCCGGTATCTAACCAAGTAAATCCTTGACCAAGTAGTTCCACGTTCAAGTTATTGTTCTCAAGATAGATACGGTTTAGATCTGTGATTTCAAGTTCACCTCGTGCACTTGGTTTTAGATTCTTAGCATATTCCACTACACGGTTATCATAGAAGTATAAACCAGTTACACAGTAATTACTCTTTGGCTTTGCTGGTTTTTCTTCTATAGTGATTGCCTTTCCGTTTGGATCGAATTCTACGATACCAAATCGCTCGGGATCATCTACATAGTATCCGAATATCGTTGCTCCTTTTCCTTGCTCCGCATTCTCAACTGCAGTTTGAAGTCGCTTATTCAAACCATGTCCCGAGAAGATATTATCTCCAAGAACCATGGCAACGGTATCATCACCAATGAAGGAATCACCTATAATAAATGCTTGGGCTAATCCATCTGGATTTGGTTGAACGGCATAGGATAGATGTACGCCAAATTGGTGACCGTCCCCTAAGAGTTCTTCAAAACGTGGGGTATCTTGTGGTGTAGATATGATCAGAATATCGCGGATGCCAGCATTCATAAGGACTGACATGGGATAATAGATCATAGGTTTATCATAGATTGGAAGTAACTGTTTTGATGTTACCATGGTTAATGGATACAAGCGCGTGCCAGAACCTCCGGCTAAGATGATTCCTTTCATGTGTATTCCTCCCTGTATTTTGGTTTATAGATTATTCAATTGCGAAAGTCTTTGTAATGTCGATAAACATATCAATGTGTTTTATGTCTGCCGTTACAATTTGCCGAATTGTGATTACGTCACATACAATGCTTTTTATTGTATGGGTGAGTAACACAATTTTAGGAGAATTGTAGTAGGCAGCCTTAAAACACAGATATGTTATCGTCGTGGAGAAGAGTTTTGCAATTGCCTATGGTATATACATAGTATAAAAGGTGACGCTAGGTCACCTGCAAGTACTTTTTTCTCTTTTTATAAATTATTTACTTTTTACATAAAAAGATACCTGCTTCTTTCGTAATGTGGAATACGGTATCTGTTTGTTTCTTAACAAAAGAGCGAAATTCCTTATAATGATCTAACAGGTACTGATTTTGGTTACCATGGCAGGAGAGAATATAGGAGATTAAAGGCTCACAATCTGGAACGAGTAAGGAATCTTCATAGGTTTTGCAAGTCACTTCTAAGAAATAGGGAGACAAGAGATCCAAACCATTTTCTAAGCCAAAGTTTTCATATAGCTTGTCTGCGGAGAGAACAATGCGATCGTCAAAACGCTGTACCAATTGGCTAACTTCTAACATATGTTTTTTTCCATATGTACTACACAGGAATTGTCCGTCTGGTTTCAGGACTCGTTGTACTTCCTGACAGACCTGAGGAATATTCTCGCAGTAGAATAATAGATGATTTGCAATAACTAAATCAAAACTTTCTGAATCATACGGAATCTGCTTACAGTCAAACCGTTGAAAGGAGAATCTTCTATCTTCTGCGCCAATGGTACGTCGTGCATCACGTAGCATGCCATCAGAAAGATCAGATAAGGTGATGGTAACATTCTTAGGTAACAAGGAGAGATTGCTTGTCCAAAGAGTCCCGTCGCCACAACCGATCTCTAAGATTTTCATGCCAGACTTAATATGACACTGTTCATAAACCCAAGGGAACCAACCTTGTTTATTTTGTGAATATAAGCTGTGAAGGTTGATTCTTGCAGAGATATTAGAGGCATTTTGATACTGATTTTTCATACTTTTCTCCATTCCAGTTAGATGGATAAGATGTAACATGTTACTCCAATCGATAGAATGTTCTGCCTGTACAGCCGTGCAAGTATCTTGTATTGCTTTTTCCACCAGTTGCATCTGTTCAATTCGGTCCCTGATTAGTTTGAGTTGGAGGTTCAAAGAATTGGACATAAAGTGATAATCGGTATCATTAATGGTCATCTCTTTGATATCTTCTAAGGAAAAACCAAGGTATTTCAGAAGAAGAATTTGTTGCAGTCTTGCCAAATCCTCATCAGTATAGAAGCGAGCGCCTGACTCTGTGACGAGAGTAGGGGTTAAGATATTCTGCTTATCATAATACCGAATTGTGCGCAAGGTAACGTGCGCCATGCGAGCAAATTCACCAGAGGAGTAATAACCTGTTTTTTTCATGATTTATGGTCCTCTCTATAATAGGTTAATATCGACAATAGGAAGTCTATATAGTTCTAATTATAAACCAAAGATAAGCTTGAGGCAATGGAGAGAAGAACAGACCAATTAAGCAGAAACATGCCTCAGTACTTGAATGGTTATTACTTCTAATACCGAGGCATGTTAGAGTGATCAATCTTTAGAGAAGGGTATCGGTTACTAATATCTAGGAGGCCTTCCATTCCGAGGGGAAGCCCTCCAAGGTTCAGGACTTGGACCCCAAGAACTAGGTTTCGGACGAGGCCCAGAAGTCCCCCAAGAGTCTAGATCGTAATTCGAATCCCAAGTTACAGGTCCCCAAGGTCCTGGACTACCCTGACCAGGCCCCCAAGGTCCCCAATGATTACCACCACAAGAAGAACAGGAAGTAGCAGTTACTCTATGTCGTGCCATATATTTACCAACCAATTTACGTGTCGTTATACTGTATAATATGTTTGAAAGATGGAGTAGGTGACTGATTTTGCTCTTTACATTAATAGTGGTATGTGAGAGAATATAAGGAGTGAATTATTGGAGAATGTAGTGCAACGGTATAGCCCGGTACGACAATTCTATAATTTGGAAGGAGTAAGCACATTCGTATGTTACGATTAATAAAAGAAAATAAGTTGTTATTAAGAAGAATATTTCTAATTATTCTGGATAGTTTAATGATTAATGTATGTGCTTTTATGGCTATTTTAATACGTTTTGATTTGTCTTTTAATAATATTCCAACACATTATCTTGATGCAATACTAGCATATGTACCATGGAATACAGTAATAACCATACTTATATTTTATTGTTGCAGACTGTACCATAGCTTATGGAAATACGCAAGTATAGATGAAGTTACCAATGTTATGATTGGCTGTATCCTTGCAGCGGCAGCACAATACATAGGAATTCATGTCATGAACTTGCATGTACCTAGAAGCTATTATCCACTTAGCATGGTATTTCTTATGGTGGGAGTAGTTGGGACAAGGTTTATATACCGTTTTTTACGATTGTTATCCAATCGTTATCATGGTGCGAAGAAGAGCAGAATCATGATCATAGGTGCAGGTGAGGCGGCGAATGTTATTATTCGTGAGATCACGGTAAGCCAGTATGTGGATGGTAGTGTTGTATGCATAATTGATGATAATCGTTCTAAGGTCGGACGATACATACAGGGAGTTAAGATTGTTGGTACTAGACATAAGATTGTGGAAGCAGCTAGAAAGTATGAGATTACAGACATTATCATTGCTATCCCGACAGCCCCAAGGAAAGAGATTCGTTCTATACTTGAAATCTGCAAAGAGACAAACTGTACGTTGAAGATATTACCTGGAATTTATCAATTAATAAATGAAGAAGTTAGTGTTAGCCGATTACGTACGGTTGAGATTGAGGATTTACTGGGGAGAGAACCGGTTCGTATCGATGCGAGAGAGGTATCTGATTTCTTACGTGGTAAGATTGTAATGGTAACCGGCGGTGGTGGCTCGATTGGGAGTGAATTATGTAGACAGATTGCATCTTTTAGTCCAGCCAAATTAATTATAGTCGATATATATGAGAATAATGCATATTTTGTTCAACAAGAACTTAAGAATAGATATCCAAAGATAGAGCTAGAAGTCTTAATTGCATCGGTAAGAAATACGAATCGAATGGATCAGATCTTTGATAAATATAGGCCAGAGTTTGTATATCATGCAGCAGCACATAAGCATGTTCCTCTTATGGAAGATAGTCCGAATGAGGCAATTAAGAATAATGTTGGAGGAACACTGAAATTAGCAAAGGCAGCTGATAAGTATGGCGTGAAACGTTTTATCTTCATATCTACTGATAAGGCAGTTAATCCAACCAATATAATGGGTGCCTCTAAGAGAATATGCGAGATGATTATTCAGTCTTTTAACCGAAGGTCTCAGACAGAATTTGTTGCAGTTCGTTTTGGGAATGTGCTTGGTAGTAATGGAAGTGTAATACCTTTATTCAAGCAACAGATTATGAATGGTGGTCCGGTGACAGTAACCCATCCAGATATTATTCGCTATTTTATGACGATTCCAGAGGCAGTATCACTTGTATTACAGGCAGGGGTATATGCACACGGTGGAGAAATTTTTGTCCTTGATATGGGAGAGCCTGTTAAGATTGCAGATTTGGCCAAGAATCTAATCAAGTTATCAGGATTTATCCCAGACAAAGATATTCGTATTGAATACACGGGATTACGACCTGGTGAGAAGCTATATGAGGAATTACTGATGAAAGAGGAAGGTTTGAAAGAAACCAATAATAACCGAATCTTTGTTGGTGAGCCGATTATATTCGACGATGATGAGTTCGTAGAAGCAGTTGAGAATCTGGATTGTTTAGCGAAACAAGAATGCAAGGAGATTCGAGAAGAAGTAAAGAAACTTGTACCGACGTATGAATATAAGGAATAGAGTAAGCTCTAACTAAATGTAGATAAATATGAAAGTGTATATTGGATTAGCAAGATCCCAATATGCACTTTTTACTCTTTCGGCGCATCTTTTATCTATTGACTTAATATGCAGAAAAAAGAAGAATAAAGTAAAAATTCCCCGTAAAATAAGTTTGCAGACTTGTTTTTATTTTGTTAAAATGTATTTAGAAGAGAGATCGGAAATAGAAAAAATAAAGAAAGGAGTACATTTAATGACGGTAGATGAAAAATTAGATTTTCTCATTGAAGGATTCACAGAGATGAAACTTGATATTAAAGAATTAAAAGAAGATGTATCAAGTTTAAAAGAAGATGTGTTAGGTTTAAAGAAAGATGTAAGTGAAATTAAGGTTCTACAAGAAAATGAAATGTGGCCAGCAATTAAGATAATTGCGGAAGGTCATTTTGGCTTATCCCGGAGTTTGGAAAATTATCATAAGATATTAAAAGAACAAGTTGCAAAGAATGAAGTATATGATGTGTATATTAAACATTTAGATACTAAGATTGGCGAACTAAAAAAGGCATAATAAATGATAGTTGGAGGATTGCAGTATAACAGGGAGAAGAATACAATTTACAAAAAAGGCGATTATAGTATGGTAACCACTAAGTGAATCATACTATTATCGCCTTTCACATATCATAGATAGTTTTTATAAACTTTGAGCTAATTCTTTAATATAGGCAGTAACCTGATCTTTCAGATTATCTCTTTCCAAGGCAAAATCAATCGTTGCCTTAATGAAACCAAACTTATCTCCAACATCATAGCGGATACCCTCAAAATCATATGCATATACAGCCTGAAGATCCATAAGACGCTTAATTGCATCCGTAAGTTGTATCTCACCACCAGCACCAGGTTTTTGTGAGGATAAGAAAGTGAAGATCTGAGGTGTAAGGATGTAACGTCCGAGTACAGCCATTCTACTAGGAGCCTTATCAATAGCAGGTTTCTCCACCATATCGGTAAGTTTAACTCGTCTACCTACTGGTTTATGGCTCTTTGATGGTGCAACGATACCGTATTTGTTTACTTGATCCTCTGGAACGGACTGAACCCCAACGATAGAAGCACCGGTTTCGTGATAAGATTCTATTAGTTGTTCAAGTGCCGGTTTCCCACCGTTATTAACAACAACATCGTCACCCAATAAGACTGCGAAGGGTTCATCTCCTATGAAGGATCTAGCACATAATACAGCATGACCAAGACCACGTGGTTCCTTTTGACGTACATAATAGATATTTGCTAAGCTAGATATATCATTCATCATCTTGAGTTCTTCATTCTTACCGGCATTAGCAAGATGCTCTTCTAATTCATAGGATCGGTCAAAATGATTCTCCATGCAATGCTTGTAGGAATTGGTTATTACTAAGATCTCTTCAATACCACTTTGTACAGCTTCTTCTACAATATACTGAATAGTAGGGGTATCTACAATGGGTAACATTTCTTTTGGAACTGCCTTTGTTACTGGAAGGAATCTTGTCCCAAGGCCAGCGGCTGGAATAACTGCCTTCTTAATTTTTGCCATCTACTATCTTCTCCTTGTACGATATATTTGGAAAATACAATATAACATATAATCTAGTAATTAGTAGTGAGTGACTATATTTTCCTAAAGTTCTATACATTATAATATATATTTTCTCCTTTTACAACTAATAAAGGTTAGGATTCGGGTGTCAAAAGCCTCTATCTATGAAACTTAAGGTTTTATTAATTATTCCAAATTGACTTATGTTTGCCAAAGTATCCATTTATTATATTTATGAATAATGGATATGAGTGTAACTAGATAGAGGTTTTTAGAAAAGAGGTAAAATATGAATGCTACTTGGAGGACAGTGATGAAAGACAGAAAGAAAAGTAAAAAACTACGCAACATAAGTAGAATTACCTGTCGCCTTATTGTATTATCTATGATTGTAGGTCTATTCGCCTACCGAGGTGATAAGAATACAATCAATGCAGCAGAGGGCGATACAGCAGATTTACGATTTATATTTACGACAGATATACATGGTCAGTTAAACAACATGGATTACGAGACTGGTAACACGTATTCAACTGGCGGGTTAACGAAAGCCTATACATTAATTAAGAATGCGAGAAAAGAAGTAAGTAGCTCGAATTATTTAACATTTGATATTGGTGATGTTCTTTATGATTATTCAACGGAGTATATCTTCTCTGAAGATCAAAAAGCAGTACAGCCGATTTATCAAGCGATGAAGAAGATTGGTTACGATGCAATAACATTAGGTAACCATGATTTTGACTATGGTTATGAGTATATCTTAAATCAAATTAAGAATTCTGGTTTAAGTAATGTAACTGTTGTTTCCAATGTATATGATTCGAAAACAAGTGAACCAGTATGGAATGAGAACCTAATTATTACAAAGAAGGTTACAACGAATTCAGGAAAAACAGCAACTGTTAAGGTGGGAGTAATAGGAGAGACAATACCTAAACTATCCACGAAAACAGAAAGTTATCTAGGAGTATTGAAAACAGAAGATATCGTTGAGAGTGTTAAGAAACAAACAAGTATATTGAAAGCAAAGGGCGCTGATGTAATCGTAGTACTTGCCCATTCAGGATTTGGTAGTGAAGATGCGGACCTTAATTTCAAGAATGTGTCTTATGCAATTACAGAGATACCAGAAGTTGACGCCGTTTTATGTGGACATGAGCATAGAATTTTCCCTAATGAAGATAAGACAACAACACATTATCAGCTACCAGGTGTTGATAAAGATACAAGTTTGGTAAATGGTAAAGTTTTAGTTATGGCAAATGACCGTGGTAAGAGCATTGGTATTGCAGACTTAAAACTTAATATTACGGGCAGTGGTAAGGTGACAGTTGCAAATGGTAAAGGTGAAGTACGTCAAGTTTCAAAGTACAATCCATCTCCAGATAATTCTCTTAATAGCTTCTATGGCGACTGGGAAAGCAAATTAATGGACTATACGAAGAAAGAAATCGCAGTCCTTGATAGTGATACTAGATTAACAAGTTATTTTGGTTATATTCAGGATAATGCCTCTATACAATTAGTGAATGATGCAAAGCTAAGCTATGCTCACAAATACCTTAATACCGTTAAACCAGAGTATAAAGATTATCCTGTAATTGCAGCTTCGCAGTACTATAAGTATGGTGTTAATTCTGTTGATGATTATGCCAATATATCAGGTGGGGTAACGGAAGCTGAATTAGCGCAGATTCAAGCCTATAATGGATATACTGCGATATATAAGATTACAGGAAAGCAATTACGTGAGTGGTTAGAGTGGATTGCAAGTGCATATGAAACCATTTATCAAGAGAATACATCAAGCGACACTACCATGGCAGGGCTTGTTCAGTCAGCAGTAGGAAAGCAATTAGTTTCCGATGAGTGGCAGAACAATTGGGGGAATTTTCGCGTCTTTGACGGGATTGAATATACCATAAGTCCGATTAACAAACCCAGATATGATTTGAATGGTAACAAGATTAATAATACAAATCGTATTACCAAATTAATGTATAATGGACAGAATGTAACGGATTCAATGGAACTCATTCTTGTAACTGATATTATAACAAAACCTACAGAAGCAACAGCCAATATTGACAATCAAAAAGTCTATGGAGGATATAATAGAGGACAGGTAATTGTCAGTGATTATCTTTCAGAACTTGCAAAGATGGGAAAAGTTAGTTATACAGCAGATAATAACTGGAATGTTCTTGTTCCAGGTGGATATTCATTCTTAATTAAGAGTCCTGTTACATCAGAAACTTTTGCTAAGAATACGAAATGGTACAGTAAAACCGCTACATCATTAGGTGGATTAGCATATATACAAGGGTATGGTAGTGCATTAAGTACAATCAACGCAGCACCTTCTATTATCCTTACTTCAACGAATACAGAAACAACGAATAAATCAGTTAAGATACTAGTTGATGCCTATGCTGGCTCAGGGATTGCACAGCTTAGATTCGTGTACGGAGATTATGATATAGATAGTTTCGTATGGGATTCAGCAACAAGCGTTGTGAATGGCGGTTTCACAGTAACAGCGAATGGAATCTATAGCGTATACGCAAAAGATGCGAAAGGAAATGCAGTCGTTCGTAAGATTAAAGTAACGAATATCAGTGACACGGATCTGGAAGCACCTAAGGTTAATACGTATACAAACAGAAAGACAAAGATTACTGGAACAGCAGAACCAGGAGCCATCATACGTTTCGTAGCAAGTACAGGTTTATACAAGCACGTAGTAGGTGCTGATGGTAACTTCTCATACGCTTTACCAAGTCAGCCTTCCGGTACAACGGTTCAAGTATATGTGGAAGATGCCAGTGGGCGTACAAGTAAGAGAACTACCGTTAAAGTAAAACGTACCGGTCCTAATGCTAGCGAACTTGATACCATTAATAATACTAGAGCAGGTATCTATGGGAATACCAATGATAGTGATGCTACAGTAATAGCAATTATAGATGAAACCGTTTATGTTGCTAAGAATGGTGGAAAAGCAAGATATCAAGCAAGCGAAATCTATAAGAGTAGCTTAACAATTAAAGAAGTAACACAAACAATTGAATCTGATTTTAACTTTAAGTTAAGTACACCATTATTAAAACCAGGTGTTAAAATTAAGGTATATTCTATCGACCATCTTGGTAGAGCAAGTCGTTTGAACACAGTTACTGTTAAGTCAGCAGGACCAAATGCACCTTCCATCTATGAAGTAATGGATATTGAAAGAACCGTTTCTGGTAGGGTAACCTCAGCAGAATCAGGATCAGAGTTCAAAGTCTATGTTACCGTTGGGGATAAGACATATTCAGCAGATTCGGATGAAAAGGGTTATTATTCAGTAGAAGTTGGTAAATTAACAGCTGGTGAGAAGATTAGCGTATATGCAACGGATGTTGTTAATAACAAGACAAGAAAGAGTTATACATCTTCAAAAACAGTAGGTAGTGTAGCAAGCTATATAACCACAGGAGTTGATTCTTTCTTCTTAGATCGTATTACGAATAAGATGACTTCTTTCTCTATATACCAAGAGGCAGGAGAAGAAGTATTTGTTTCCATTAATAAGACCGTATATGAAGGCGTGACCAACGAAGATGGTGAGTTTACAATTGATTTAGGTAAGAAACTTACAGCAGGAACTAAGATCTATGCATATACAAGATTTTCGAATGGTACTGTGTATGAAGTAGAAGAGCTTACCGTTTTAGCGGATGTTCCAGCTGTACCATTTACAACAAACAAGAGCATTACAACGAATACAAAGACAATTAAGATGGTTACAGATGAAAAATGTACCGTTGTTATGGCAATAGGAGATAAGAAGTATACGAAGACAGATGGCACATATGATAGCACGTTAGATGGTTATGTATATTCCTTCTCAATTCCTAGAACAAACTCTTCTGAGACAATCAAAGTATATGCTAAGAATAAGGTTGGAGCTAGTAAATCTGTGAAACTTACAATTGAGGAGACAGCACCAAATGCACCAAAAGTGGATAAAGTGAAGTCAACCGATGAAGAAATTACAGGAACGATTCACCTTATTGCACCAGATTCATTAGATGAGTATTCAGAGGTTACAGCGGATAATACTAAAACAGTTGTATACGCTAAGATTGGTAATAAGAAATACAAAGGTGAAGTAGATGATGACGGTAAATTCGTAATCAAGATTCCAAAACAAAAAGCGGGAACTGTTATTAAGGTATGGGGAACCAACAAAGCTGGTGGTGATGGACCAGAAAAAGAAATAAAAGTAGTGAAATAACAAAAGAGATTCAGGTGCCAAAAGCCCACTTTATATTTTGAGTCGTCAATTTGCCCAATTTATAGACTAGTATGTGAATGTGCAAATTGACGAAGGCAAGTTTTTTGGAGGGCTTTTGACACCTAAATTCTAAAAGTATATAAGGTAAAATAATAAGACTGCCAAGCCGCTTGTCTGCATATATTGAAATGATGGTATATGTAGCAAGATGACTTGGCAGTTTTTTTATAATAAGGTAGCAGAGCAGGAGTTGTTCAGCTTCGTAAACTTATATACGAACCTTGGTGCAATTTCCTATAGTTATGTGGTGAATAACCTTGAAACCTACGAAATATCTTAGCATAATAGTTCGGATCATCAAAACCTACACATGCTGCAATTTCTGTTATTGATTGAGTACCTGTGATATGGTTTCAATATCAGTGGATTTGATGCTTATTTGCATACGAATGTGATAGAAGCAGCAGGGGGCAGTTCTAGATAAGAAAAACAGGGGCTAAACACTTGGATTTATAAAAAATTATAAATTTTGGTAAAAACCTATTGACATTGTAGGAAAATTAGAGTATAAATAACTTATAAAACATATTAACTTACTAGGAATTATATAAAATAGGAAAAGGGGAATGCATTATGGCAAAGATAGCAAAAAAATTAACGGATTTAATTGGAAACACTCCACTATTAGAATTATCAAATTATGAAGAAAATAATAAGTTAGAGGCAAAGCTAATTGCTAAGCTTGAATATTTCAATCCACTTGGAAGTGTTAAAGATCGTATCGCATTTGCAATGATTGAAGAGGGAATTAAACAAGGAAAGATTAATCAAGACACAGTAATCATTGAGCCAACAAGTGGTAATACAGGTATTGGTCTTGCATTCGTAGCAGCATCAAAGAAATTACGTTTAATCCTTACAATGCCAGATACAATGAGTATTGAGCGTAGAAGAATTGTAGCAGCATTAGGAGCTGAAGTTGTATTAACTCCAGGAGCCGAAGGTATGAAAGGTGCTATTGCGAAAGCAAATGAATTAGCGAAAGAATATGGTAATGCCATTATACCACAACAGTTTGAGAATATAGCAAATCCAGAAATCCATAGAAAAACAACAGCAGAAGAAATCTGGAGAGATACAGATGGTAATGTAGATATCTTCGTAGCTGGTGTAGGTACTGGTGGTACGGTAACTGGTAACGGTGAAGTATTAAAACAAAAAAATCCTAACGTTAAGATTGTTGCGGTTGAGCCAGCTGCTTCACCAGTATTAAGTGGTGGAAAACCAGGTCCTCATAAGATTCAAGGTATTGGTGCAGGCTTTGTTCCAGAAGTTATGAATCTTGATATCGTTGATGAGATTATCAAAGTGGAAAACGAAGATGCTTTCACTGCTTCAAGAGCAGTAGCAAAAGAAGAAGGATTATTGGTTGGTATATCAGCAGGTGCAGCAATTCACGCAGCTACTGAATTAGCTAAACGTCCTGAGAACAAAGGTAAGAACATTGTAGTATTATTACCTGATACAGGTGAAAGATATCTATCAACTCCATTATTTGAAGAAGTATAAGAATAAAGGAAAGCTTCTGTGGTATACGAACAGAAGCTTTTCTTATATGAAATAAAAGTTTCTATTAACACAATGTAAAAACCCCAAATAAGCTGCCACACAAAGTGCGGCAGCTTATTTGGGGTTATGTTAAAAATACTTATTTTTCAGAGTTTTCGATAACTGTTACTGTGCAGCTAACAGAGGATCCATTATCTAAAGTAGCTTTAATAATAGTGCTACCAATCTCTTTAGCAGTAATTTTCCCGGTTGAGCTTATTACAGCTACATCTACATTACTACTTGAGAACTTTGGAATTTCAACCGTTGTATTGGGTTTGATAACAAGAAGATTCTCAAGGAACGGATATCTTTTACCAACAGCAAGTGATAACTCAGATTTAGCTAAGACAATACTTGCGGCAGGTGGTCCGACCGTGATTTCACATTCTAATGTCTTAATCGTCTTAGATTTCTCTTTGACAGTAGCTGTAATTATAACAGTTCCGTTTACATCATTTGCTGTAATTACGCCATCTTTATCAACAGTTGCAATTGCTGTATCATCAGACTTAAAAGAAACAGTCTGACTGTTCTCCACATTATATACCTTTAAGGTATAAGTTGAATTCGTTACTAATGATTTGTTTTTAACATTTAATTTTGCATTACTAGAATCTTCATCTGAAGGATTCGTAACTTGACTTGCTTTAGCTGTAGTAGGATATTTATTGATTGGAATAGGTATCGTACTTACTACTAAGCTTGCAAGACCAATTGCAAATAACCGTTTTTTTAAGTTTTTAACGTTCATACATAACTCCTATCTGCATTCCTATCATGCATTCAGTATTAACATTAACCTATTTTTTATTATATCACATCTCGTGATAATTATATAAGTAGTCTTTGTCAGAAACATGTCAAGTTTGTAAGAAATTCAAGTTTTAGTAGAGTATCCATGAGTTCCCAATTATTAGGAAGTTTTTATGCATCTATGTGTAAAACTAGCATTCTAAGGTAATATCGTAAGAAATTGTTAAGAATTAACCAAAGGATGACACTTGTATAATACATAGTTAATACGATATAATAGATTAGTATTGTTTAAAAAGGTTTGGGGTAACAGTAATGAAAGGACGGTTAGACTATGCAACATATTTTAATTGCCGATGATAATAATGATATAACGGATATTCTATCTACATATGCACAAAAGGAAGGGTATGAACCAATTGTTGCAGCTGATGGAGTAGAAGCTTTGGAATTATTTCAAAAATATAATCCAGTTGCGGTTTTATTAGATGTAATGATGCCCAAGGAAGATGGTTATGAGGTATGTAGAAAGATAAGAAGCAAATCAAACACACCGGTTATTCTAATTACTGCAAGGGGAGAAGATTTCGAAAAAATTATGGGACTTGATATTGGAGCTGATGATTATATCGTCAAACCGTTTAGTCCAAGTGAGGTAATGGCAAGAGTAAGAGCAGTACTTCGTAGAATGTCGAATTCCACTCAACCACAGAAATCTGAGAATACGATTTCTATCAGTAATCTTGAAATTAATTTAGATGAGTATACGCTCTACATAGATAATAAGAAGATGTCATTAACAAAAAAAGAAATTGAGACTATGTGGACTCTAGTAAGTAATCCGAATAAGGTATTTACGAGAGATAATTTATTAGATAGCTTGTGGGGATTTGACTATTTTGGTGATAGCCGTACAGTTGATTCCCATATTAAAAGACTGCGCGCAAAATTAGATAAAGTAGAACACTCAGATTGGACGATTAAGACAATTTGGGGAGTTGGATACAAATTCGAAATCGAGGAAGAATAATGAACATTGTAGATAAAGATAATAATGTAAAGATATATAATAGAATATCATTTCGAGTTTATCTTTATTTTGCTATTATAATTTGTTTGTTCGCAGCAACACTTGGCATGATGTTTGTGCAATTAAGTAAGACAAACTCAAAGAATACGTATAGAGATCGATTACGAAGCAAAGGGGTAAGCATAGCAGGGATTCTCAATGATTATATTGTATATGAGAATTATGAAGAATATCCGGCATTTTGGATGACCTTGAAGAAGGTAGAGACATCGGAGATGGATATCTGGATTGTAAACAATGGTGATGAGAATAGTCCGATGAAAGAGCTTGCGGATACTGATTTAACCAACATGGATTTGAATTCAAGTATTAAATCAGTTTTACACCAATCACTAGAAGGTAACATAACAGATAAGGTTTACTATAGTGATATCTATAAAGAAACAGTAATGTCCGTTGGGGTACCTGTATATGATGGGAACAAAGAAATAGTAGGTACGGTGTTGTTGCATTCTCCGATTAGGGGGCAAACGGAATTAATAAAAAATAGTTTGCGTATGATATTAATTAGTGCGGTAACTGCTTTATTCGTGTGTTTTATTGTTGCAGTTATATTCGCACGAAAACTTACTAAGCCTATATCAAAGATGCGTGTTACTGCACTTGGTCTTGCAGAAGGAGATTATTCTCTTAAGATTAATAGTAATCAACAGGATGAACTTGGTGATCTTGCAAGAATATTCGATATTCTTTCTGAGCGACTTGCTCAAAGTGAAGAGGAAAGAAAGAACCTCGAACAGATGCGTATGGATTTCTTTGCAAATGTATCACATGAACTTCGTACACCAATTACGGTTATTAGAGCTTATACAGAGATGTTAATTGATGGTATTATTACTGATGCTGATAAAATAGCTTCCAATTATGAAAGAATGTTGAAAGAATGCAAGGGTATGGAACGATTAGTAGGTGATTTGTTACTTGTGTCAAAATTACAGAATCCAGATTTTGCAGTTGAGAAAGAACCAATTAATCTAATTCAAATCTTTGATGACATTGTAAGGAATGCGACTGCTATTTGCTCAAAGAAGAATATTACACTTAATATCAAAAAAGACAGTGAGTCGGTTATGATGTTAGGTGACTATGATCGATTGAGGCAGATGTTCATGGTTATTTTTGATAATGCGGTTAAATTCTCAAAAGAAAATTCAAACCTGTACATAAAAATAACTTGTATGGACACAATAAGAATATCAATTAAAGATGAAGGTGTAGGTATCTCGAAAGAGGAATTACCTTATATCTTTGAGAAATTTTATAAATCTAAGTTAAGACAGAATGCCAATGGATCGGGTCTTGGATTAGCAATAGCAAAACAAATAGCAATAAAGCATAATGGTAAAATCGATGTAATAAGTGAACTTGGAAAAGGAACAGAATTTATATTTACATTCGACCATATGGAGAATTCATATGAGATAGAATTGGAAGATGAAGTTGCAGCTTCTTTATCGGATGATGACTGTTAATAGTACAAGCTGTTCATATAAATCAGATAATTAGTTAAAATATGAAATTAGTAATATAAATCAATAAATTAGTCTTTTATCTTGAAAAATCAATTCAGTAGAGGTATAATATAAGAAATTAAAGAACAAATACAGGTAACTATTCCTGGAATGTGCGACACTCTTGCTATTTTGAACCTACATTCATGAATAAGGGATACCAATATTTATGAGAATATGCCAGGCCATCGTTTGGAGTGGAAGGCAGACGCTTGTGTGAGGTAACCCACCTAGCTATAGCTAGGAGTCAAAATACAGGAAACGGCATTTTGGGGTAATTACACAAATGATTAAGGCAGCGTAGGCTGCCTTTTCTTGCTGTATAGGATTCTGTTATTAATTCGAATTAAAGATTAGGTTTCTTATAATAAGTAGATCTAATGTTACATAAAATAAATTTCTTGACAATAAATATCAATTGAAATACCATAATATAGCATAATATATGCTGATTATAAATTAATAGAAGGTGCACAAGGATAGTATGGATGAGAAAAGAATATTGTTATTTGATAATTTAAAGGGTTTCTTAATTTTTTTAGTTGTTATTGGTCATGTCATTGATTTAGCGGCATACCCATCAAATCTTACGCGGTTTATTTATTTCTGGATTTTTTATTTTCATATGCCCTTGTTTATATTTATTATGGGATATTTTTCTAAGAATACAATCAAATGCAGACAGCAAGTGTTTGAGCAGTTCTTTTTTCCGTATCTAGCATTAATTGCCTTGACCTTTATACAAGTAAGATTCTTACTTCCAATGGGTGAGAATACTGTTTTACGTGTATTAACACCAAAGGGAAGTAGTTGGTTCTTATTAGCAATGTTGATATGGAAGTTTTTACTTCATGATTTGATTAAGATACGACATGTCCTCATTTTTTCGCTAGCATTAGGGCTATTGGCTGGTTTTAGTCATGAGTTTGGAAATGTGCTGGCAATGGGAAGAATCTGTACCTTTACATTTTTTTATTTAGCTGGATATTATACGAAACAAGAACATATCATAAGAATTAGAAAAATACCTAAAATAGTAGTGTTAGTAGTTGGATTACTTGTAAGTGGAGTGATCTATTATCTTGCTTGCATAAGAGAGATACCTGTAAACAATATACTTTTACGTTATCACTATAATGATAATGATCAGATTCAAGACTTCCTTTATAGAGGAATCTACTATATAATTGCATGCATAATGATTGTAATATGTATCAATTTGATTTCAAATAAGAAATCGATATTAACAACAATTGGTCAAAGAACTTTAGTTATATATTTACTACACATGTTTATTGTGAGATGGATAGAAGCTTACTGTGGTGATATAATGATATTGAAACAGAACGCTTTATTGTATCTATTAGTTGTTATAGTAGCCTCCATAATTATTGTTGGAGTGTTATCTACGAAATGGGTACAAAACCTGTATAATCAATTCTTTGATTGGATAAATAGTGTATTCTTTCGATCAGTAGAATAAATTGGGCTATAATATTGGAGGCGTATTATGAGACATGGATTTGTAAAAGTAGCAGCAGCCACACCAACGGTTAAGGTAGCTGATACAACATTTAATACAGAACAAATTATTGAACTAATTCATAAAGCGGCAAAAGAGGAGGTTCGTGTTCTTGTACTTCCTGAATTATGTATCACAGGATATACATGTGGTGATCTATTCTTGCAGAATGCATTATTAACATCTGCCAAAGAATCACTAGTAAAGATTATACGAGCAACCAAGAATCTGAATATGGTTGTAGTAGTTGGATTACCAGTAATGAAACTTGGTAATTTATATAATGTTGCAGCTGTAATTTTTGAAGATAAACTATTAGGAATAGTTCCAAAGGTAAATGTTCCAAACTATTCAGAATTCTATGAAGCTAGATACTTTGGAGTTGGAAACCAGAAGGTAGAATATGTAGATATTCTTGATGAAAAGCATGTACCATTTGGATCCAATCTTTTGTTCCGCTGTATGGACATGCAAGATTTTGTGTTAGCTGCTGAGATTTGTGAAGATTTATGGGTGCCTATTCCACCTTCTTCAAGACATGCCCTAGCAGGTGCAACAATGATTGCGAATACCTCTGCAAGTAATGAAACAACAGGTAAAGATATGTATCGTAGGGATTTAGTGCGTGTACAATCGGCATCAACGATGAGTACGTATATCTATGCCAGTGCTGGTGAAGGCGAATCTACATCAGATGTGGTTTTCTCGGGCCATAATATTATTGCAGAGAATGGTACTATCTTAAAAGAAGCACCACGTTTTACCAATGATTTAACCATAACAGAAGTAGATATACAGAAGATAGTAAGTGAGAGAAGAAGAATGTCGACATTCTGTACAAGCAGTGATGAAAACTATACTTTTGTAGATTTCACATTCACAGATCATATAAACCAGGGTCCTTTAGAAACCTCTTTAACTCGTAAGTTTGATAAGACACCTTTTGTTCCAAGCAATAAGGATAGTTGTAATAAACGTTGTGAAGAAATCCTTAATATTCAAGCACTAGGTTTGAAGAAGCGCCTTATGCATATCGGTTGTAAGCATGCAGTTCTGGGAATATCGGGAGGACTTGATTCCACATTAGCATTGTTAGTTATAGCGAAAGCATATGATATGATGGGCTTAGAACGAAGTAATATTATAGCGGTAACCATGCCTTGTTTTGGAACCACTGACCGTACGTATAACAATGCAGTTTCATTAACGAATAAATTAGGTGCTACGTTAAAAGAAATACCGATTAAAGAAGCGGTTCTACTACATCTGCGTGATATAGGTCATGATGTGAATGTACATGATATTACGTATGAGAATGCGCAAGCAAGAGAACGTACACAGATATTAATGAATGTTGCTAACCAGGTTGGTGGTATTGTAATAGGAACCGGAGATATGTCAGAACTTGCACTTGGTTGGGCTACATTTAATGGTGATCATATGTCTATGTATGGTGTAAACAGTTCTGTACCTAAGACATTGGTTCGTTATCTTGTGGATTACTATGCAGAGACGTTAGATGATACTGATTTAAAAGACATCTTACTTGATGTACTAGACACTCCGGTAAGTCCAGAATTATTACCTCCTAAAGATGGTGAGATTTCACAAAAGACGGAAGATCTAGTTGGACCATATGAATTACATGATTTCTTCATGTATTATGTATTGAGATTTGGTTTTACACCAAGCAAAATCTTTCGTATCGCTCGCATCGCTTTTTCAGGTGAATATGATGATTCTGTTATCTATAAGTGGTTAAATACGTTCTATCGTAGATTCTTCTCACAACAGTTTAAGAGAAATTGTCTACCTGATGGACCGAAGGTTGGTAGTGTTGCAGTATCACCAAGAGGAGATCTTCGTATGCCAAGTGATGCAAGTAGCGTAGTATGGCTGAAAGACTTAGAACAGATTAAGAGGGATTATGGTATTGCAATCTAATTTGTTTTGGATTATGTTATAAATAGCAGTCTATGAACAATAGTGTATTAACAGAGGAGAATATAAGTATGGAATCATATGATATTGAAGATTTTATAGAAGAAGTGAAGTTTCAGATGACAGAGTACGATGTGCTTGAAGAGAAAACAATCCTTGATTGGGAAAAGAAAGCACGTGCGTATATTATGAGACATGGGAATAATAAAAACATTGCCATTAAGTCGAAAGATGAAATCTACATTAAAGTTTATGATGATGAGTTAATGGCACAAATTGCGCTTGCGTATTACCGCGCATTCCGCGATAATGATTTAGACGGATATTGGAAAACATTCAAGTTATAAAAGAAGGGATATTGTAGCCTAGTTAATTGGATTGAACTAGTTTACAATATCCCAAATCTTTTTATGTAGGTAATACTGTTTCGATACAGGTTATTTTTTTTCTGCCTTTTCTAGGGTTGCTTTTACTGCATCAAGTAAAAGGGTTTGCGTATATTTACTGTTTTCGGATAATTTAACGGAATCAATATCTCCTGTACTACATAGTTGGGATTCAATATCATCAAGAGATGGTTTGAGTAAAGGATACATTGTAGTTACCGTTTCATTAAGATTTGTTATACTAACTGAATTAATGTGGCTTTCATCGACAACAACTTCTATATTTAGCGAAGTCTCCCCTATCGTTAATTCAGATGTCCATACTCCTGCTGTATATTTCGCTGATTCTTGAACATCAGGATCCTTCTTCTTGTCTGGTAGAAACATAAAGATGAGAAGTAATATAAGAAGAATACCGAGGCCAGCAAATATTGCTGTGTAAATTATTTCTTTAAGTTGTATAATTACAATCTTAGTTTTTGACATCTTTTATCCTCCATAAGTTTCGTTATTATAGTATATTGTTTTACAGCTGTATTTATGATAAAAAATGGAACATTTCTTGAATCCTTTTTGATTAGCTTAAGGACAGGAAAAGACTGAGGGTAGACGTTTGATACTATTTGATGTACCATTGTTTGTAGGAAAGTATTTAAGGAGGAGGCTTATATGTCGTTACAACTTATATTAGGAAGTTCGGGAACGGGCAAATCTCATCGATTGTACGAAGAGATTATTAACGACTCAATTCATAATCCAGAGACGAATTATCTGGTCGTAGTTCCTGAGCAGTTTACGATGCAGACACAACGAGATCTGGTTGCAGCACATCCGAACCATGGGATTATGAATATAGATATTCTTAGTTTTATGCGTCTTGCTTACCGCGTGTTTGATGAATTAGGTGGACATGATAAGGTAGTCCTTGAAGACACTGGCAAGAGTATGATTCTAAGAAAAGTGGTAGAGAACAAGAGCGAAGAATTGAATATCTTCCAAAGTAATGTTAGAAAACAAGGCTTTATCGGTGAGTTAAAGTCCATGCTTTCTGAGATTTATCAGTATAGTATCAGTCCGGATCAATTAGAAAAGACAATAGAGCAAGTGGCAAAGCGTCCAATGCTTCAGAATAAATTACAAGATATCCTGACAGTATATCAAGGATTTCGTGAGTATATAGAAGAAAAATACATCACAACAGAAGAGATTCTTGATGTATTATATGAGAAGGTGGAGAACTCTCAGTTTGTACGTGATAGCGTAATCTGCCTAGATGGTTTTACGGGATTTACTCCTTCTCAGACGAAACTTCTTACTAAGCTTATAAGACTATGCAAGAAGGTCTATATTACTGTAACAATCGATGAGAGAGAGCAAACAGTAGCAGACGCGGAATATCAATTGTTTCATCTGAGTAAGAGGACAATTGCTTCTTTACAAGAGATTGCCATAAGTGAGCAGGTTCCTATCGATAAAGCAATTTGGTTGGAAGGCATTGGTGCGAATAAAGTGCCGTATCGTTTTCTAGAGAGTCCGGGATTGGCGGCTCTTGAGAAGAATCTGTTTCGATATCCTCGTGTTTCTTATAAGGAAGAGGTAAAGGATATTAGTATCCATGTTGCGAAGACTCCTGCGGAGGAAGTCGCATTTACAATCGTACAGATTAAGAAGCTTATTAGAGAAGGAGGATACCGTTATAAGGATATTGCGGTTGTTAGTGGTGATATCGGTACGTATGGAAGAATTATAGAGAATGATTACGAACAAGAAGGAATCCCATTCTTCATTGATAACAAGAAAGGGATTATTGGTAATCCTGCTGCCCAGTTGATTCGCAGTGTGCTAGATGTAATACAAAGAGACTTTAGTTATGAAACTATGTTTCGTTATCTTCGATGTGAATTGGTTGATATATCAAAGGAAGAAGTGGATAACTTAGAGAATTATGCGCTAGCAATGGGGATAAGAGGTTTCAATTTATGGAATAAGGATTGGGATCGTTCGTATAAATCTAGAAGTAAGATTGACTTTATTCGTTTGAATGAAGCGAGAAAAAAAGCTATTGCAGGTCTTGAGCAGTTGCGAACAGTTATTAAGAACAAAGAGTCAAATGTAAGAGAAATCAGTACAGCAATCTGTAGCTTCTTACTAGATAAGCAAGTTGCAGCTAAATTAATGGATTATACAGCTAGATTTGAAGCCATAGGTAAATTAAGCCTTGCCAAAGAATATAAGCAAGTATATCGTATGATTCTTGACTTGTTCGATAAGATGGTAGAACTTCTTGGGGATGAGATTGTGCCACTTGATGAATATAGTAAATTACTCGATACTGGTTTTGAGGAAATCAAGGTGGGAATTATTCCGCCGAGCATTGACCAAATTGTTGTGGGTGATATTGAGCGAACCAGATTAAAGGATATCAAAGCATTGTTTTTCTTAGGTGTTAACGATGGATTGATTCCTAAGTCTTCGGATAGCGGTGGACTGATCTCTGATATGGAAAGGGAAGTTCTATTGCAACATGAAGTGGAGTTAGCACCAACCAAACGTCAGAAGACCTTTACGGAACAGTTCTATCTCTATCTGAATCTGACAAAACCTAGGAAGCATCTATATGTAACCTACAGTAAAGTAGGTATGGATGGTAAGGCAAAGAAAGCTTCTTATCTGATTGGTAAGTTAAAGCAAATCTTTCCTAAGTTACAGGTTCAGGATTGTGATAATCAAAAGGACGACCTTGCGTATATCTTAGCTACAAGACAAGGAATTCAATATGTTACCGAACAGATTCGTGAGTTCTGTGATACAAATCAAGCATTACCAGACGGGGAAAGGGACGGTAATGGAGGGGTTTTGAACATTGTAACTGACACATTCAAAGAGCTCTATAGTTGGTATTATAGCGATGAAAAACGGCGCAAAGTATTAGATACAATCATTGAAGGAGCCTTCTATGAAGCAGAGGAGAATTCCTTACCAAAAGCAGTAGCCAGAGCACTATATGGCAATGAATTGTCAGGAAGTGTAACAAGGTTGGAGAAATATGCAGCCTGTGCTTTTGCTCATTTTGTTAGTTATGGACTTGGATTATTAGAACGTCAGGAATATCGTTTGGCGGTACCTGATATCGGAAATATATTTCATAAGGCAATTGACCTCTTCTCTAAGAAGGTGAAGAATAGCCAGTATGAATGGTACTCTATACCAGATGAAGTGAGGGAGCAATTTACCAAGGAGGCTGTTGAAGAAGCAGCGGTTGACTATGGAAATCAAGTTATCTTAAGTAGTAAGCGTAATTCTTATATGTTAGAGCGTGTGATGAGAATCACGAAACGTACCATATGGGCTTTGTGTACCCAAGTAAGAAAGGGGAGATTCGAACCAGAAGCTTTCGAATTACAATTCTCCTTCCTTGATAATCTAGATACGGTAAATGTAGAATTGGCACAAGATGCAAGAATGCAATTACAAGGACGGATTGACCGTGTAGATATATATGAAGAACCAGAGAAGAATCGGTTCTTAGTTAAGGTAATCGACTATAAATCAGGGCATAGCTCGCTTGATATGGGACAAATCTTCTATGGATTACAATTACAGTTGGTGGTTTATCTAAGCGCAAGTATGGAATTGCAACAGAAGAAGAATCCAGACCATAAAATCGAACCAGCTGGTGTATTTTATTACAACATCGATGATCCAATCGTTGATAAGACAAGTGATGTGGAGACTGCAATACTGAAAGAACTTAGAATGAATGGTCTTGTTAATGACGACATGCATGTAAGCAAATACCTAGACACTTCCTTCATGGACGCAGAGGGGAATATTAATGGTTCTGTAAAATCCGATGTTGTACCAATTGAGACAAACAAAGAAGGATATCCAACAAAACGTTCTTCAACCGCATCAAGTAGACAGTTCAAAGAGATGACGGAGTATGTGAATCATAAGATCGTTGAGATCGGAAGAGAAATCTTAGATGGACAGGCAGAGGTAAATCCTTATAAGTTAGGAGATCGTACAGCTTGTGATTACTGTGCTTTCCAAGGAATCTGTGGCTTTGATGTGAAGTTACCAGGCAATCGGTATCATCAATTGAAGAAGTTAGAGAAAGAAGATGTATTTGCTAAGATGGAATGTGTGTTTACAAAGGAGGTGGAATAGATGGCTGAAGTAGCATGGACGAGTGATCAGCAGAAGGTAATTGATCTTAGAGATCGGAATATCTTAGTTTCGGCAGCAGCGGGGTCCGGTAAGACAGCAGTACTTGTTGAGCGTATTATTAAGATGATATCAGAGGGAGAGAATCCTGTTGATGTAGACAAACTGTTAATCGTAACCTTTACCAATGCAGCGGCAGCAGAGATGCGAGAGAGAATCTTGCAGGCAATCGAGAAGAAGTTAGATAGTATGCCGGATAACAAGCATCTACAGAAGCAGATGATGCTAATTCACAGTGCGCAGATTACAACTATTCATAGTTTCTGTTTAAATGTTATCCGTAACCACTTCAATGTCATCGACTTAGACCCTTCCTTCCGTATAGCCGATGAAGCAGAGCTTACACTCCTTCGTGCAGATGTAATTGAAGAGTTATTAGAGGATCGGTATGAGAAAGCAGAAGAAGATTTTACTACGTTTGTAGAATGTTATGCCAGTGGAAAGACAGATACTGCTTTGGAAGAATTGATTCTACAGTTGTATCATTTTTCAATGAGTTATCCATGGCCTATGGATTGGTTAGAATCGCAAAAGAAGTCCTTTCGTTTGGAATCAGTGGATAGTTTACAAGAAACGGAGTGGATGAAGGGATTGCTTAATTATATCAAATCCATGACAGGTGATTTGATGTGTCGCAATGAACAAGCTAGAGAGCTTGCGAATGGTATAGGTGGTCCTTATATGTATGATGAGGCATTGCAGGAAGATCATTTAGTCATTCGTCAGCTTATGGAGGCAGAATCCTATCATCAGTATTCGGAAGTTCTAGAAAGCCTTAAGTGGAAGGCTTTGTCCCGTAAGAAAGATGAGGATGTAGATCCTACGAAGAGAGAACAAGTAAAAGCTATCCGTGATGAAGTGAAGAAAGCGGTTGTTGATATTAAGAAGAATTATTTTTATCAACCGGAAGAAGAAATGTTAACAGACTTACAAAAGGTAGCACCTGTTATGAAAGTACTAATCGATCTAACCGTTGAATTCGCAGAACGTTATGCTGGGGCTAAGGAAGAGAAGAACCTGGTTGATTTTAATGACTTGGAGCATTTCGCGCTTAATATACTTGTGAAGAAGGAAGAGGGAGTAGTTGTTCCATCGAATGTTGCAGATGATTTGAGTGAGTATTACGAGGAAATTTTAATTGATGAATATCAGGATAGTAACTTAGTTCAGGAGACGATTCTAACAAGTATCTCTAAGGAGAGGCTAGGAAGAAACAATCTGTTCATGGTTGGTGATGTTAAGCAGAGCATCTATAAGTTCCGTCTTGCTAGACCAGAGTTGTTCATGGAGAAATTTCATACCTATTCCCTTGAAGAAGGTGCAAAGCAAAGAATTGATTTACATGCAAACTTTAGAAGTAGAGCGGTAGTGCTTGCTTGCACCAATTATATCTTCGAACAGATTATGACGAAGCAATTAGGCAACATCGATTATGATGACGATGCGGCGCTAAATCCCGGAGCTGTGTTTGAACCATGCGATGATAGAATCTCTACTACTACGGAAGTCTTGCTTGTAACGGACGAAGAGTTCGATAAGCAGGAAGAACTTTTAGCTAGCGCGGATAAAAAACAAAGTAGTGAGAGTGAAAGTGGTATAGAGTATAATGATGGGAAAACAGAAGGTAAGAAAGAAACTAAGATAGAGAAGACAGAACTTGATAAAGAGCAAGAAGAATATACAGCTAGGGAGCTTGAGGCAAGGGCAATTGGACTTAGAATTAAAGAATTAATTCAACCAGAAACTGGCCTTAAGGTATGGAATAAAGAGAAGAAATGTTACGAGACTGCTAGATACCGTGACATTGTAATACTACTTAGAACGATGAGTGGTTGGTCTCAGACTTTCGCAGATACACTTATGTCAATGGGAATCCCAGCCTTCTCCGATACCCAATCGGGCTATTTCTCTACAATAGAGATTCGTACAATCCTTAATATGTTACGTGTTATTGATAATCCAAGACAAGATATTCCGTTAACAGCAGTATTGCATTCGAAGATGGTAGGTCTAACCTCAACGGACTTAGCAATTATTCGTGGTGTCAAAGATGATTGTGATATGTATGATGCAGTGAAGCATTATGCGCAGAGGTATCAAGCGGTCGTTGATAATAAGTCTGCTAAAGATTCCGGTAATGATCCTTATAAAGATGTAGATAAAGATGCTAATAAAGAGATAGAAACTGAGTTTATTAATGATAATGAATGTGGTACTACTGAAAAGAACCTGAAAGCAGCAAGTTATATCGTAGAAACGTCAGAGCTTGATAATCAAATCAATGAGGAAATCGGAAGTAAACTTATACTATTCTTTAAACGATTAGAGAATTATAGGGAGTGTCTGGCCTATACACCAATCCATGAATTAATCTGGTTAGTAATTAGGGATACTGGCTATTACAATTATGTATCAGCGATGCCAGCAGGGGATCGTCGTAAAGCGAATATTGATATGTTAATTGAGCGTGCAGTCCAATATGAAGCTACAAGTTATCATGGTCTTTTTCAGTTTGTACGTTATATCGAGAAGCTGCATAAGTATGATATTGACTTCGGAGAGGCTGTAACGGTAGGGGAAGGCGAGAATACAGTTCGTATCATGAGTATTCATAAGAGTAAAGGTCTTGAATTCCCAGTTGTATTCGTAGCGGGCATGAGCAAAGTATTCAACAACCAAGATGCAAGAAGCAAACTAGTTATTCATCCGGACCTGGGAATTGGTCCCGATTATGTGGACCCGGACCTTCGTATCAAGTCACCGACGCTTTTGAAGAAATTCATCCAAAAGAGAATTGTACTTGAAAACCTTGGTGAAGAGCTCCGTGTTCTATATGTTGCATTAACTCGTGCCAAAGAGAAATTAATTCTTACCGGATATGTACCGTCAGTTGGTGATAAACTGAAGAAATGGTCAGATACAAAAGATCAGACCAACCGTTCATTATTGTTTCAAAAATTAGCGGGAGCAGGGAATTATTTTGATTGGGTGATGCCTTCTTTGGTAAGACATAAGGACTGCAACTCCTTACTACAGCAGTATAATATTCTACCCGGAGTGAATCTTGAACCAAATAAGGAACGTGATGTAGAGGCTAATTTTGAAATAAAAACAATCGATGTACTTCGCACTGTTGAAGAGGAAGTGGCGAGACAACTTGTGAATACAGATAAGAAACAGCAGCTATTACAATGGGATGCAGAGCAGGTGTATGATGAGAGCATTAGAGAATCTATTCATGAACACTTAGGTTTTGAATATCCCTTTGCCAATGAAGTGAAATTACATGCCAAGATTACGGTATCTGAATTGAAAAAGTTAGGTCAGATGATTGATGATGAAGAAAGTATGCAACTATTCAATTCTAATGACAGTAAATTAGTTGGTGAACTATCACTGTTGCAAGAAACAAGCCAAATACATGATCGAATGGAAGAGCCAATTCCATTCGAGTACCAAGAAACAGACAAGGAGGAAGTAAATCAGTTAGAAAATCCATTAGAGAATCAAATAGAAGATATAGATAACGAGCTTCTTCCAAGGTTTATGCTTGAGTCAGTACCCGTACAAGGGGCAAGAAGGGGTACCGTATACCATAAAGTATTGGAATGTATCCCGATTCTTGATGAGCCAACGGTTACAAAGATACAGGAGGCTACTAGGCAGTTAGTGGAGAAGACAATACTTACAGAAGAAGAGGCAGAAGTAGTGAATCCGTATCAGATTGTAGCATTCATGAAATCAGATATTGCAAAACGTATGGAACGTGCCGGGAAACAAGGTAAGATACACCGTGAACAGCAATTTGTTTTCTCTATGAAGGCCAAGGAGATCCGTCCAGATTTCATGAGCGAAGAACCTATTCTTGTACAAGGTATCATTGACTGTTTCTTTGAGGAACATGGGCAGATTGTTATCGTCGATTATAAAACGGACCATATTCCGAAGGAGAGCGGAGAGGAGATTCTTCGTTCTAGATATAAAGTACAATTAGATTATTATCAAAGAGCCATAGAACAGACTACTGGGAAGAAAGTTAGTCAAAGAATTCTATATTCTTTTGCACTTCAAAGAGAAGTTGAAGTATAGAAAATATCTATTACTATGGTATTCAAAAGGATAGGTAAGTTATTAAGTCGGTAGTAATCAGGATGGATATATTTATGATTAAAAGGAGGGATTCTGTTAAAGAAGAATTCCCTTCTTTTTTGCTGTTTTGCATATTTTTGACATATAGGGCTATACTCTAGAAAATGTAATTATTAAAATATATTTAATTAAGGAGTATGAAGTATGTCAAAAAAAATAGTAACAATTGATTTAAATAACATAAAGCCAGAGGAGCAACTAAAGTACGAGGTAGCAGAAGAGTTAGGGCTACTTCCTAAAGTATTAGAAACTGGGTGGAAATCCTTATCTGCAAAAGAGTCAGGAAGAATCGGTGGAATCATAACAAGGAAGAAAAAGCAGATGAAAGAGGAAGCAATGAATATGTCTTCAGAACCACGGGAATAGAAAGGTAAAACTTCAAGGAGGTTTACTAACACTTGCGTTCGCTCGCTATTGTGAGTATAATGTCAATAGCAGAAAATCCATGTTTTCTATGATGATACATGGAGAGAAAGAAATGATGGTGACAATATGCAAGCATATACAGGGTTTGCCCAGGTCTATGATATGTTCATGGATAATATTCCATATGATGACTGGTGCGAATATTTAAAGGAATTATTAGGCGAACATGGTGTTAAAGATGGTATAGTATTAGACCTTGGTTGCGGAACTGGTAATATCACATCAAGACTATCGAAGTCTGGATATGATATGATAGGAATTGACAATGCTGAGGACATGCTATCAATCGCCATGGAAAAAGCCATGGATGAAGAGGATTCTATTCTATATCTGTTACAAGATATGAGAGAATTTGAGTTATATGGAACCGTGTCCGCAGTAGTTAGTATCTGTGATAGTATGAATTATATTATGGAAGAGGAAGATTTACTTAAAGTATTCCAGTTGGTTAACAACTATCTTGATTCCAATGGTGTTTTCATCTTTGATATGAACACGGAATATAAATATAAGACAATTCTTGCAAATAATACAATTGCAGAGAATCGTCCGAATGGAAGCTTTATCTGGGATAATTATTATTATCCAGAAGAGAGAATTAACGAGTATGATTTAACGATATATGTGAAAGAAGACTTTGGTGAAGAAGAGGACTTTGATTCGTCTGAGGAGGATTCAGAGTATGATGAATCCTATGAAGAAGAAGGACAAGTATTCTATCGTTTCGACGAGAAGCACTATCAGAAAGCATATTCACTAGAAACGGTGAAAGCATTATTAGAGAAAGCGGGACTAGAGTTTGTGTGCGCATATGATGCATTTACACATAATCCAGTAACAGAAACAAGTGAAAGAATCTATATTGTTGCGAGAGAGACGCATCAAGAGAATAAATTCTATACAAACGAATAAACAGGAGGACACAATGTCAGATTATATAGTTAGAGCAACGGCTGCAAATAGCCAGATTCGTGCATTTGCAGTAACTTCAAGAGATTTAGTAGAGGAAGCAAGATCACGCCATAATCTTAGCCCTGTTGCTACGGCAGCACTAGGAAGATTACTTACTGCTGGTAGTATGATGGGAAGTATGATGAAAAGTGAGAAAGACCTTCTTACATTACAAATCAAATGTAGCGGACCAATTGGTGGACTTACTGTTACAGCTGATGCAAAGGCTAATGTAAAGGGATATGTTGTTAATCCCGATGTTATGTTACCACCAAGTGAAAAAGGTAAATTAGATGTAGGGAAAGCACTTGATTTAGGTGTTATGAATGTAATTAAAGACATGGGATTAAAAGAGCCTTATGTTGGACAAACACACCTTGTATCTGGTGAAATTGCGGAGGACTTAACATATTACTACGCAACAAGTGAACAAGTACCATCTTCTGTTGCACTGGGCGTATTAATGAATAAAGATAATACAGTGAAACGTGCTGGTGGATTCATTATTCAATTAATGCCATTTGCTGATGAAGAAGTTATTGATAAGTTAGAGAAGAAAATCGGAGAGATTACTTCAATTACCTCATTACTTGATCAAGATATGACGCCAGAGATGATTCTAGACTATGTATTGGGAGATTTCGGTGTAGAGATTCTTGACAAGGTGCCTACAAAATTCGATTGTAACTGTTCAAAAGAACGTGTAGAGAAAGCCGTTGTTAGTATAGGAAAGAAAGAAATCCAAGAAATGATTAATGATGGAGAATCGATTGAAGTGAACTGCCATTTCTGTAATACACACTATAATTTCTCAATTGAAGAATTAAAGGATATCATTAAAAGAAGTAAGTAAGATTATATTAGTGATGCGCCTATCGACAAACGTTGATGGGCGTTGTTACTTTTATCTTTATAAAACTACCAATCAAATTAACTAGCATATTAGTTGTTCATAAAAGGTCATATTCTTAGTCTAGGGAAAACGAAGAATAGTAAAAGGAAAAAGGAATAAATTCAAATAAAGAGGAGAATTAATATGAGAGAAAAATATGTTTTTGGTAGAAATGCATTCCGTACCTTTGAAACTGGTATGGAGAAAGAATGGTTATTAACAAATGGAATTGGAGGGTTTGCAAATCAGTCGATTATCGGTGCAAACACCAGAATATATAGTGGATACCTTGTAGCGTCTTTGCATGCTCCTGTGGATAGAATGATGATATTTCCAGGAACTCACGAAGCTGTTACGATTTCAGGTAAAGAATACGATTTAACTGCCCAAGAATACATAAAGGAATGGAAGAGAGGGTATCAATATCTTAACCGATTTGAGTTAGATATCCTACCTACGTATACGTATCAAGTAGCAGATCTATGTATTAAGAAAACAGTTGCCTTAGAATATGGGAAGAACACGAGTGTTGTATGTTATGAGATTGAGAATGGTATGGACCAAGCAACATTTGCAGTTACACCAATGTTTACTTACCGTGGATTCGGCGAGACAAGAGAACAGGCAAGGCTTGTGTTTGAGAAAGAATTAAAAGTACAGGAGTTTATTAATCCAGATACGAAAGACGTTAGGGAGAAGGAACCAAACAGTAATACAATAGAGCTAGAGGCTAAGAATCATGTGCTTCAATTAATACCAGAAGAAAATAAAGAAGTAACAATCAAGTTCTATGCATCGGAAGGAACGTATTATGACCGTGCTTGTAAGTCAGTATCTATGGCAACTCCGAATTATCTTATTGAGGAGAATCAAGTATATCCTATCGATAATCGCACAGGATTTTTAGGGGTAGATAATCATATTACGCCTTATGATGTAATAGTGACCCTTGCACCATATGAGAAGAAACGATTCTATGTGAAATGTACGGTAGAAGAATTAGATGACAAAGATGGATTTGTTATTGCTAAGGAATACCATCAAAGAATGACTAGATTAATGGATTTACTACCTTATGACGATCGACTAGCAAGAAGGCTTGCATGGGGAGCGGATGCATTTATCGTAGATAGGGAGTCAACGGGACTTAAGACAATCCTTGCGGGATATCCTTGGTTTGCAGATTGGGGAAGAGATACGATGATTGCGCTACAGGGCTTAACATTAGCAACAAGAAGATTTGACGATGCACGTTCGATTCTGGAATCCTTCTCAAGATATGTGGATCAAGGAATGATACCGAATGTATTCCCTGGTAATGCAAAGGAAGAGCCAATGTACAATACCATAGATGCTTCCTTATGGTACTTCTATTCCGTAGATCGCTATCTAGAATATACAGGGGAAGAATCGGACTATACCTTTATTAAGGATAAGATTTATCCATATCTAAAGGAGATCATTAGTGCGTATAAGAATGGAACTCGCTTTGGAATTCGTATGGATAGTGATTATCTCATTGAAGGGGGAAGTGACCTTGACCAATTAACGTGGATGGACGTACGTGTTGGAGATCTAGTTGTTACACCAAGACATGGGAAAGCTGTTGAAATCAACGCTTTATGGTACAATGCACTTAAAGTAATGGAAAAACTATCTGTGTATTATGGGGAAGAAGGAGACGAATATTGTGGATTAGCAGCCCATGTTAAGGACTCCTTTGTGGATAAGTTCTGGAATTCAAGTGCAAACTGCTTATATGATGTCATTGAGGAGAAAAATGGTGAAGAAGTGGCAGATGGTAAGATAAGACCGAATCAGATTTGGGCAATTTCTCTACCATACACCATGTTAGATCGTGAGAAAGAGAAACTAGTAGTACAAAGAGTATATCATGACTTATATACCCCTTACGGAATTCGTTCCTTATCTAGTGAAGACGTGGATTACAAGAGTCACTACATTGGTAAACTAATAAATCGTGATCTTGCATATCATATGGGTACAAGCTGGGGATATATCTCAGGAGCCTTCATATCGGCATACTGTAAGGTGAACGATCATAGTAAGGAAGCTGTACGTAAGGCAAAAGAGATGTGTGAATATTTCGAAGACCATATGGAAGATGGCTGTCTTAGCGGTATTGCAGAAATCTTCGATGGTGATTTCACATGTACAAGTCGTGGTTGCTATACGCAAGCATGGAGTGTAGGTGAAGTACTACGTGCGTACACAGAAGATGTATTACCTTATCTATAAAAGAGAGAATTTAGGGATAACTATTTATTTATATTTTAGGTAAAACATGGTATGATTCAGATAGAGATTTTGTAAAGGAGAACAAGAAATGGAAACAGTAGAATACATTGTTGAGACAATAGGTAAATTAGTAAATATTCCAAGTCCATCTGGATTTGCACATAAAGCAATTGCATTTGTGAAAGGGGAAGCAGAGGGTTTTGGATACTCTTGTAGCTTAAACCAAAAGGGTGGATTAGTGATTCATGTTCCAGGAAAATGTGAAGAAACCATCGGCCTTTCGGCACACGTAGATACATTAGGTGCAATGGTTCGCTCCATTAAGAGTGATGGAACAATCCGTTTTACAAGCGTTGGTGGTTATACAATGCAAAGTATAGAAGGAAGTTATTGCACAATCCATACAAGAGACGGAAGAGAATATGAAGGAACAATATTAGCCAATAGTCCATCAGTACATACATTTGATGATGCTAGAACGCTTGAGAGAAAAGAAGCTAATATGCATATTCGTCTTGATGAGATTGTTAAGACAGAAGAAGATGTGAAGAACTTAGGAATCGATTCAGGTGATTATGTGAGCTTTGATCCTAAATTCAACTATACTAAATCAGGATTTGTTAAATCAAGACATCTTGATGATAAAGCAAGCGTAGCTGTGTTATTAGGATTATTAAAGGAAATGTCAGAAGGCGGATTACAACCACAGAAGACGATTGAGATTCTAATAAGTAACTACGAAGAAGTAGGTTTTGGTGCAAGTTATCTTCCTAAAGAAATTACAGAATTCGTCGCAGTTGATATGGGGGCACTTGGTGATGATCTAAACGGAACAGAATATGCAGTATCAATCTGTGCCAAAGATTCTTCAGGACCTTATGATTATGAACTTACAACTCGCTTAATTAATATTGCGAAAGAGAAGAAACTTGACTACGCTATTGATATCTTCCCACATTACGGTTCTGATGTATCAGCAGCTTTACATGGTGGCAACGACATTAAGGGTGCGTTAATTGGACAAGGAATCCACGCTTCTCATGGTATGGAAAGAACACATAAGAGTGCGCTTCATAATACCTTAGAATTATTAAAAGGATATGTTATGCAATAAGCAAAACTCGTTAAGTTATTGAGCATGTTTCTAACCATGAACACGATAACACAAAACACGCTACGTGCCTAAGTACTACTAATAGTGTGTGCATATAACTATAACAAGTTTACGGAAGCGCCTTCGACATGACATCCTGTCATGCTCAGGCTGGCTCGGCGTCCATGCCTCGCCTTCCTATTATTTAAGCACACACTAAGAAGTACTATAGGCCCTACGCTATCGTTTTTTAGTTATAGTGTTCAGCTTAGAAACATGGGTCAAGTGTATTGAGAGTTTGGCTGTATCTATTCGAGTTCTTTTTCAATAGATTGCTTTTATGAAATTCATGTGCATAATTTGCAACTATGAAGAGGTAGTCCTGAACAGTTAGAAATACTCAATAATATTTATTTTCTTATCAACCCATATGCACCTGTGTATCGATAACGTAGATAAGCAAAACTCTTAGTAAAATAGAATAGCTTCTAGGCCAGCGTACTATAACTAAGAAACGATAGCGAAGCATCTACAGTACTTCTTAGTGTGTACTAGATAACCAAGGAAGGCGAGGCAAGGATGCCGAATTGAAGGTGGTTCCGTAATGTTTTGATAACTTACCGTACACACTTAGAAGTACTTAGATGTGTAGCGTGTTTCGTGTTATAGTACGCCAGCATAGAAGCAGGGAAAGTGTATAAGAGTTTTGCGATAGTAAATATAAAGGAGGAATCAACATGAATGTAACAGAGCGCTTTTTAAAGTATGTTAGTTTTCACACAACTTCAGATCAGGCGAGCACGACTACACCAAGTACAGATAATCAAAAAGTACTTGCAGCTGAACTAGTGAAAGAGATGAAAGAGATGGGAATAGCTGATGCCCAGATGGATCAGTATGGTTATGTGTATGGAACAATCGAAGCAACCAAGGGTTGTGAAGATAAGCCTTATATCGGTTTGATTTCCCATATGGATACATCTGACGCAATCTCAGGAAAAGACGTGAAAGCAAGAATTGTTAAGAACTATGATGGTAAGGATATCGTTCTTAATGAAGAGAAGAATATCATAATGCGTACGAAAGAGTTCTCTCATATGGCAGATTATGTGGGACAAGATCTAATTGTAACCGATGGAACAACATTGCTTGGTGCAGATGATAAGGCAGGAATCGCAGAAATTCTTACTTTGGCAGAGCAATTGATGAATAATAAGGATATTCCACATGGAAGAATTCGCATTGGTTTTACACCAGATGAAGAGATTGGTGCTGGCGCAGATCATTTTGATGTGGAAAGATTCAATGCTGATTTCGCATATACCGTTGATGGTGGAAAACTTGGAGAATTAGAGTATGAAAACTTCAATGCAGCAGGAGCAAAAGTAATTGTTCATGGCGTGAATATTCATCCCGGTGAAGCGAAGAATAAGATGAGAAATGCAATCTTAATGGGGATAGAATTCAATAGCATGCTTCCTGCTAATGAGATTCCAAGTTGTACAGAAGGATATGAAGGATTCCAACATATTAGTTCCATTAGTGGCAATGAAGAAGAAACAATGTTAGAATACATTATTCGTGACCATGATAAAGAGAAATTCAATGAAAAGAAAGCAACGTTTGAAAAAGTTACTGCGTATTTAAATGACAAATACGGGGAAGGAACTTTTGAGTTATCTTTAAAAGATAATTATTTCAACATGAAAGAAAAGATTGTTAATCATATGGAAATCGTAGACCGTGCAGAAGCAGCAATGAAGACGGTTGGTGTTGAACCTATCATTGTACCGATTCGTGGAGGTACAGACGGAGCGAGATTATCGTTCATGGGCTTACCTTGTCCGAACTTATCAACTGGAGGACATAATTTCCATGGAAGATATGAGTACATTCCAGTGCAATCCATGGAGAAAATGGTACAGATTTTACAAGAAATAATAAAAGCATAGCAAAATATAGAATCTAGTGTTATAATAATTCTGAATTACAGAATTAAAGTTTTACAGTGATAAAACGTAAAATAAATATAAAATACATGGAGGTAAATATAATGTTTTCATTTGATGAAGTCCAAGCTTATGATCCTGAGTTAGCAGAAGCTATGAAAAAAGAGTTTGGTAGACAAGAAGACCATATTGAATTAATTGCTTCTGAGAATTTCGTAAGTAAAGCCGTTATGGCAGCGATGGGAAGTCCATTGACAAACAAATATGCTGAGGGTTATCCAGGAAAGAGATATTATGGCGGTTGTGAGTTTGTTGATATTGCAGAAGACTTAGCCATTGAAAGAGCGAAAGAATTATTTGGCTGCACATATGCCAATGTACAACCACACTCTGGAGCACAAGCAAATATGGCAGTATACTTTGCACTTGTTAAACCAGGTGAAACTGTAATGGGTATGAGCCTTGCCGATGGTGGTCATCTTACTCATGGTAGCCCAGTAAATATGTCTGGAACATATCACAATATTGTTTCATATGGCGTAGATGAAAAAGGTTTCATAGATTATGATGAAGTTCGTAAAATTGCTATGGAAAACAAGCCAAAACTAATCATTGCTGGTGCTAGTGCATATCCTAGAAAGATTGATTTTAAGAAATTTAGAGAAATCGCTGATGAAGTAGGCGCCTTCTTAATGGTTGATATGGCTCATATCGCTGGATTAGTTGCCGCAGGCCTTCATGAAAGCCCAATTCCATATGCACATGTAACTACAACGACTACGCATAAGACACTACGTGGACCAAGAGGTGGTATGATTCTTTCTAGTGAAGAATTTGCTACAGAATACAAATTAAACAAAGCAATCTTCCCTGGTATCCAAGGTGGACCATTAATGCACGTAATAGCTGCGAAAGCAGTATGTTTCAAAGAAGCATTAGATCCAAGTTTCAAAGAGTACGCAAAGAACATCGTAGACAATGCGAAAGCATTAGCAGACGGCTTAATGAAGAGAGGATTTAACTTAGTATCGAATGGTACTGACAATCACCTTATGTTAGTAGATCTTCAAAACATGGGTGTAACAGGTAAGGAAACAGAGAAATTATTAGATGCTGCTAAAATTACTTGTAACAAGAATGCAATCCCTAATGATCCAGCTTCTCCATTCATAACAAGTGGTATCCGTCTTGGAACAGCTGCAGTTACTACTAGAGGAATGCAACCAGAAGATATGGATCAAATAGCAGAAGCAATCTCTTTATTAGTGAAAGATGTAGATACAAACAAAGAAAAAGCATTAGCAATCGTAAAAGAATTAACAGACAAGTATCCGCTTTATAACTTGAACGTATAGAAACTTAGATCAATAACATAAATAGGCATAGTCGTTAAAAGGACTATGCCTATTTCATGTACCAATATTGTGCCCTATATTAGATCAATAAATATTGTGCTAATAAATTGACTATATATACTACAAATACTTTCTAATACGAATAACAAAATTTTCTTCTATTGAAATAAGCTCTTCACAAATTTTCTTAGATTTTTCATGTGCATTATAATACTGATTTAGATACCTACTTAGAGATTTTACCCCCATATTACATCCATCTGTTATTAGATCAGCTACTGTTTTGTCACTTTCATCCATCATCATTTTCATATTTGTTTTCATCCAGGACATACCTTTGGCAATTGGATTAGGTTCTTTATCCTGTTCGTTTTCATTGCTTAACAAACTATGAATTTCATTTCCTAGTTTGGTATGTTGATCTTTGAATGCTATGAGCATTTCTTTGAATTCTTGACATTGTACCTTATCTATTACTTCATCAATGGATGAGACAGCCATCTTTGTACCAGCGTCACATTCTTTTAATAATTTAATTGTATCAGTAGATTGCATAGTATTACCTCCAAAGTATTTTTGAATATATATAGTATTTTATATTTTAGAAAAACTATTCAAATAAAATATATTAGTAAGATATTCAAATAACTTCTTGTTATTAAGATATAAATAATTTCATTAATTTAATAGATAAATGGAAAGGTTTAAATATCCCGCAAATGTGACCCACAACAAATATGGAATGAGAAGATATGCTGCAGTTTTTGATATATTATAAAATAATATAATTGTTATTATGATAAGTACCCACAGGAAAAGTAACCAAAAAAATGCAAGCAAGTATTGTTCTAGGTTAAAAAAGATAAGGGACCAAAAAAAGTTGATAACAAGTTGAAATAAATATACTTTTAATGCTATGCTCTTAGATTCAATAGGAGCATTTGATACTAAAACAATATAGGAAGCAACTCCCATTAGTATATAAAGTGTCGTCCATACAATAGGAAATAACCAACCAGGTGGAGATAGTGGAGGTTTGTTAAGCAGTGCAAAGGTTTCCATACTATTTCGCGTAATAAAACCCGAAATTCCACCAATTAGAAGTGGAATTAGCAAGCTTATTATAAAGAGTCTACATTTAAAATTCATAAATAGTCCCCCAAATATAAAGATATAGTAACTTTTGTTGTTATATAATTATGACTACTTAAAGAAAATAGAATCTGAATTAATTAAATTCAAAATTATTTTAAATGCAATCTACAAAAATTCAAAATTATACTTTTCGAAAATTAGCGAAAATAAATCTTGACAGTATGGTGAAAATATGTAAGAATAATGGTGATGGGTGGGACATAACTATACAAATTATATAATAATACTAAGAACTAACAGGTAAAATAATACTATTTATAATTTATATCAGAGTTTTGTGCTATGAGCAAAGTTTTATGACTTAGAAAGGAGCATGTTGCAACAAATGAAGAAGATATCAACAGCTATAATAACAGCAATAACGGCATGTGTATTAATTGTATCTATTTTGGTAGGATGTATCAATGGAGTTCTAAGTTATAAGACATTAGGTGAAGAAGCAGAGGACAAGATGTCAGCAATGTCCATTCAATATGCGAATCAAATGAATTTGCACTATAGAGGAATACAAGAGATTGTTACCGGTATGAGTAGCTACTTTGAAGCAGGCTATGATTATTCACAATCTAAAGATAGTACATATAATAAAACATTTATGGATGGAATGTATAAGTACATAAGTGTAATCCAGTCAACCATAACAGATATGGATGTTTTACGTTTATATGCCTACGTAAACCCTAAGAATGTGGGTACGATGTGTTCTGCCATTAGTGAGAAGGGTGAAAGAGTTGTTAAAAACCAAGACGAAGAATATAAATCGTGGAGTTTAAGAAGTGGTACCAAGTGGAACTTCTATAATGAGACGTTAAAGAATAATAAAGCAACTTGGCTTGATCCCTATATGGATGAAGAACTTGGACAAGAAGTAATTAGTTATACACAACCCATATACGTGAATAAGCAAGTAGTTGGGGTAGTTGGACTTATTATATCATTTGAGGACTTTAAACAATTGGTTACATCAATTAAGCCGTATGAGAATGGATATGCTTTCTTAGTTGATTCTTATCAAAGGTATATTGTACATAATACTTATACGAGAGAAAATAAATTGAACGATACAGGATTTGAAAAGTTAACTGAACTTATGTCAACGCAAAGCCAAGGGTTGGAAAATATGAGCGTTGATGGCGAACAAGCTTATGTAGCGTATTCAAAACTTGCAAATGGTTATTGTTTGGTATTAGTGACACCAGAGAGCGATGTTATGAGTAACGTCATAGATATGATTATTAAGAGTATTATACTTGTAATAATCTGCGTAATAATCTGTATTATCATAGCTTTCATAGTAGGTAAGAAAATATCTACTCCAATATTCAAGGTAACAAAGGATATAGAGAAGGCTAAGGAAGGTGATTTTACTAGTAAGAATTATCTGCCTTATCTGAAGAAGAAGAATGAAACAGGTAAATTAGCAAGAGCATTAGATAAATTACAGGAATCTATGAGTAAAACGGTCACTCAAGTTAGTGATAACAGTACTGTTGTTACAGATTCCGCTGTCCATCTTAACAATGCAATTAATTCCTTAGTTGATGAAGTAAGTAATATTACAGCGACAGCACAACAGTTATCCGCTAGTATGCAGCAAACAGAAAGTACAGCGATAACACTTAGTGATACCTCAGAAAGAATGATTCATCATATAGAGACAATGGATGACAAGAATAAATCCGGTGTTGATACGGCTAATGATATTAGCAATAGAGCAGTTCAATTAAAAATTGAAGCGGCTGAAGCAGCTAGAAAAGCAGATGAAGTATGCAAGACAACAGGTGAGAATTTAAAAGCTGCAATTGATGAATCAAGACAAGTACAACAAATTAATGTGTTGACAAAAGCAATTCTAGACATAGCGGATCAAACAAGTTTACTATCTTTGAACGCTTCCATTGAAGCAGCGAGAGCAGGCGAATTTGGTCGTGGGTTCTCTGTAGTAGCAGATGAGATTAGAAGTTTGGCAGATAACTCCGAGACAACAGCATTACAGATTCAAGATATAACCAAGAATGTAATTGTTTCAGTTAGCAAATTATGTGATAGTTCCTATGAGGTTCTTAATTTTATGGATACTCATGTTAAGGATACCTATAAAAAACTTATTGATATGAGTGAACAGTATAACACGGATTCGACTGATATGAGAGAGTTGCTCGAAGATATTGCAAGTGTTTCTAAGAATATCTTTAGTGAAATTGAATCTTTGTTGAAGTCATTTGGAGAATTAACAGATGCAACTTCAGAAGGTGCTGATGGTATTCAATGTATATCAAAGAATGCAGAAGAAGTTGCAAATCATACCAGAGAGGTTGAGCTTGAAGCCAACCGATTGAATCAGATAGCAGGAGAATTAAGCGGAGCTATCGAAGTATTTACGGTTTAGATGCACAAGCATTTAAATAAATTCCTTTTATATTTCCTTTTATATGAACAACTTTTGTTGCCATGAATTATTTATGCGAAAAACGGGCTGTCACCCCTAGAGACAGCCCGTTTTTCAACGTTTAGGTGTATACCAAGTACAGCAAGAGCTTAATGTACAGAAAGTAGTGAATACACAGGGTATACTATTTATAATTTAGGTAAGATAACAAGAAAGGTAGCTCCACCACCAATTGTATCGCATACTTGGATCTTTCCTTTGTGAATATCAATGATTTCTTTAGCAATACATAGGCCTAATCCAAAATGTTCCTTTTTGGAACGAGAGGAATCTTCTCTATAGAAGCGATCAAAGATATGAGCTTTCGCTTGGTTTGAGATACCAATTCCGTCATCTGCAACAGTTACTACAAAAGTAGAATTCATATAATTAAGTGATAATTTGATTTTTCCGTTCGGTTTAGAATAACTAATCGCATTACTAATAAGGATAGCTAGTACTTGTGCAATACGCTCTTTATCGCAATAACAGGTAGGAATGGGATCTTCGGGTAATGTAATGGATAGAGATAAATTATGTTGGATAGCCAGCGGTTCAAAGGCTTCATAGTTCTCTAACAATATAGTATCTAGTTCTTCTTGTTTCATAGAAACAGACCAAGTTTGACTATCTGCACGAGCAAGAGTTAACATATCATTTACTAGATTGGACATACGCTTGCTTTCTGACTCTATGGTATTAAGAAATTGCGATTGCATAGCAAAGTCTGATGTTCGAAGAGCAGATAATGAAGAGAGTATTACCGCAAGAGGAGTACGAAGCTCATGGGAAGCTGACGCTATAAAGGCTGTCTGCTTATCTTGAGATTGCTTAATAGGTCGTAATAGCCTACGTGTGAAGAACAAGGAGACAAGGAACAAAAGTAAGATACCAGTTATGTTAAGTATGATAAAGCGCAAACGTTGACTTTGTAATCTCTGATATAGTGCATTCGTTGGATAGAGAATTATGGAAGTAAGCGTATTAGAACCTTTTTGTATCCTAGCAAGGGATACATAGTAAGGTGATTTATTAGCAGCTGTATATGCAAATTCATAGTGTGTAGAAGAAGTCCCCATTACATCTGTAGTATTATGGTAGGAGTCTTTACCATACGTAATAATTTCATTTATAATAGCAAGTTGTTCTTCGGTACGGGCCATTCGTGTATAAGAGAGAGGAGTACCATTATCATATATAGCGATAAGATATTTGCCGTTCTGTTCAATTTTCGATAACCATTCGTAAGTAAGCGTGTTCTGCTGTTCTAGATTAGCTATGAAGGTATTCATCTCAGCACTAAAAGATAGATAAGAAGTATTCTTTAGGTCTCTTTCAGATATGTAAAGGTAGCTGAAGGACATAGTTAATAAAATAATACTTGATATTGTAGTGAACAACAGTGTTAATCGAAGATTAAGTTTTCGAAACATCTTGATCTGTTTATTCATGAGGTCCCTCCAACCGATATCCAACACCTCGGTGTGTCTTAATGGTGGTTGTAGTGCTGACAGTTTTTAGACGTCGCCTGATAAAATGTATATAGTTGTCTAAGTTACCATCTTCAATCTCTGCATATGGACCCCAAACCTTTGTAAGTAAGGTCGTTCTAGGGAGAATCTGCGAGTAATTACGTAAGAAAAATTCCAGTAAGGAACCTTCCTTTTTAGATAAGGTACAAGTACCAATAGGACCAGATAGAGAATTGGTAGAAGGAGAGTATATAATATCGTTATATGTTAAAGTATCTGTATCGGTCCATTGTCTTGGTCGTCTATTAATACTTCGAATTCTAGCAAGCAATTCTTCCATTGCAAAAGGTTTAATCATATAGTCATCAGCACCAGCATCTAAGCCAATAATCTTATCGGAAAGTTCACCTAGAGCGGTTAGTATGATTACTGGTGTTGAGTTATTTTGAGCTCTCAATTTCTTAAGTAAAGCAATGCCATCTATATGTGGGAGCATACGGTCTAGTAAAATCAAATCATATATATTCTGATTCATGAACAAGAGAGCATCCTCACCATCCATGCAAGTATCAACATGAAATCCATGATTCTGTAATTGATATGCGGTTGAAAAACATAATTGCTCGTCATCTTCTATTAATAGTATTCGCATACAATAACATACCCCTTTCAAATGTTTTGAGACTTTGTGTCGGCAATTTCAAGCAATTTACGTTAGAATACATATTTGCTATACGATTACCTCTTTAAGTAACAGTATAACATACTAACCTCTAATTTAAATCTAATTTTGCAAGAAAGCATGCGCAAGTAGTATAAGAGTCTCATGCGCTACGGCTAAAGAATGCCTTGGCATTCTTTTCGTTTAGAGATAAAATAAAGGTAACTGTGGTAGGGTAAAGATGTCGACAAATAAAAGTAATATAGCAACAGACTTTTGGGAGGTTAATATGATTAATAAAAAAAGAAGAATATTCTATATCCTACTGGTATCATGCCTAGCATTCATAGTTGGTTGTAGTGAGAAAAAGGCAAATGATAAAAGTAACGGAAGTACTACAAACAGTACCAATGAAAATGCCACAAACGGTTCAGTTGAAGATAAGGATAAACTAAATCAGAATGCGCAAGCGATGGGAAGGTATATAGAGACACCATGTGGGACAATAGAAAATGGTGTAGATATGGGCAAATTAACGATTATGGAAGACAAAACAATCGTAATTCTAGATACACGAACGGGAGATTTACATACGTCTAAAGACGAAGGAGAAACTTGGGAAACAGAAGAGGTAAGAGGAATTAAATCTTTATTAGTAAAGCCCAATTGTGAGATAACAAGTGGAGCTGTTAATAGGAAGGGAGACATATTCTTTTCCTATATTCCCTGGGATGAAATTACCGATGCCAATGCTACGAACATGGAGAGGTATGTATATATAGCAAAGAACGGTGAAGAAAAAGAGTTTAAATTAACAATTAATAATAATGCACTAAGGCTTCAAAAAGCAGAGTTCGCTAACGATGGTGTATTATATGCTTTGACAATAGGAGATGAGATTATCAAGATTAATCCGGATGATGAAAGTGTGGAGACAGTATTTGAGGGAGAATCGTATCTTAATACATTTGCCATAGACGGATTATATCTTGTAGCAGAAGGAGAGGGAGTAGGATATATCTATAATACACAAACGAAAGAACTTATTATGAATGATAGTGTATTGAATGACTTTCTTAAAGCTAATGTTAAGGGAGACCAGTTATGTCAATTAGCTGCAAACGATAAAGAGAATGCAATCTATGTAGCCTGTTCAGAGGGAGTATACCGACATGTAATAAATGGAAATGTTATGGAGCAGTTGGTATCGGGAGAACTAACGAATCTTGGTAGTCCATCGAATCGTGCGACCAGCTTTAAAGTGAAAGAAGACGGTAGTTTTCTTATTGGGTATGATAGTGGAGAATTAGATTCTTACAGTTACAATGCTGAGGTACCTTCTGTACCAAGTAATCAGATCAGAATATATAGTCTACGTGAGAATAAAACAATTCAACAAGCGATTGTAAACTATAGAAAAAACAATCCAGATGTATTTATTAAATTAGAAATTGGAGTAACTGGTGATGATGCTGTGACAAGTACGGATGCAATCCAGAAATTAAATACCAGTATACTAGCAGGAGATGGGCCAGATTTAATCGTGTTAGACGGTTTACCGATGGACTCTTACATAGAGAAAGGAGTTCTCTATGATTTATCTGAAGCTATGAAAGAAGTTGAACAATCGGATACGTATTTTACGAATGTTACCCATGCATATCAAACAGAGAATGGCTTATATGGAGTTCCGATGAAGTTTCAGATTCCAATTATTATAGGAAATGAAAAAGAAATCACCAAAGCAGATTCTTTAGAAAAGTTAAGTCAGATGATACAGGATATGAGAGCAGGTGATAACAAAACAGCTACAATTATGGGAGGTTATACACCGAAAGAAGTTCTTGAACATCTAGAAATGGGCTGTAGTGCAGCTTGGTTAACAAAAGAGGGGAAGATAGATGAAGAAAAATTAAATGAGTATTTAAGATATGCCAAAGCAATCTATGAGTCTGAGTTAGAAGATTTAACAGAGGATATGATTTCAACTCAAATTGGTTATCGAAAAGAAATCAGTGATATGTTGAATGGCCAGATGAGTAAATTATTATCTATTACACCGCAATTATCTAGAATGATGTTTGGTGATCAACAGATAGTTGTTGGATATGTTGATGGAATTAATGATTATCAAATGTTACTCGCTACTTTGAAGCAAGATACTTCTATATCATATCAAAGATTTGATTTGCAATCTGGATATAATTTTATCCCAAAAGGAATTATGGGTGTGAATTCTGCATCAAAAGACATGGATACAACGCTTGATTTCTATAAGAGCTTGTATTCTGAAAAACTACAAGAAGCAGATGTCAGGGAGGGATTTCCAGTCAATAAAACGGTGTTTGCTAAGTTAGCAAAGGGTAAGGACATTACGGAATCATATATAGGGTCATCTGATCGTAATGGAAGAGAGGTTAGTTATCATTTAACCATTCCTACCGATGAGGAGATGAAGAGATTACTTGAATTGGCAGAAGGTCTAACGACGCCTTCTCTTATGGATAATACCATACAAGATACAGTAGAGACATTTGGTGAGAAAGTGTTATCAGGAGAAATTAGTTTGGATGATGGTGTGAAAGCTATTATTCAGAAGGTGGATTTGTATCTACAAGAGTAGAATAAACAATGAATAGTTATAAAATAAATCTAAAATGTTATAATATTTAGATAGTTCAGTTGTTATCTTTCGTTTAAAGTGTTACAGTATAGTTAAGACCTTGCAGTATTTGTTTTTTGTAAGATTACAGATTAATAATATGAAGGAGTGAGACTATGAGTGAAGAACGTGATATTGAAAAAATCCAAAAATTATTAGCGAAAGGTAAGACAGAAAAGATTGAGAAATATCTTAATGACAAGAATATCGTAGTAGTTAAAGCAGCGATAGCAGCTTTGGGTGAGAGTAAAGATGAAGCCTCAACTAATTTATTAAGCAAATTGATTGATCATCAGGATCCAGAAATTAGAAAAGCAGCAATTGTTGCTTTTGGAAAAGGTAAATCAGGATATGCAAGAACGTTCATTCAACATCTAGTAGCTACGGAAAAGGATGAGCAAGTTAAAGAAGTAGCGATGAAAGTATTGAATGAATTTAAGTAGAGTAACTACGCTTATGATTAATAGACAGATATAGAATTTAATAAGTAGGATAAAACGAGGTTGTTGCAAAATAATAATTTTGCAGCAACCTCGTTTTAATATGACGCAAATTATGTGTGTTATGTTAAGAAAGCTCTGATACGATTTAGTCAGGATATTAGTAGCCAAGCTCTTCGCCAACTAAGACAACAATTAATCGACCTGGTTTATTGGACTTTCTTGTAATTACAGTATTCGAACACATGCAATCTGGAACTAAGCAATCGGTACAACGTCCGAAATCATGGCATGGTGTTTTACGGTTGAGACGGACAGCGTTCGGTGGTGCGGCCATGTTATGTACACGCGCAATTCCAGCTTCCACATCCGGCACAACTTTATTCATACCTGCAACGATGATTACATTACCAGGACCTGTAACAAGACAGGCTACGCGGTTTCCACTACCATCGATGTTAACTAACTGTCCATCTAAGGTAATGGCATTTGTACTCATAAGGAAATAATCAGCAGTAACTGTTTTAGCGTACATTGCCTTTTGTTCCTCAGGAGTAGTTGCAGTTGCACGGTCATATAGTGTATATGGTGCTGTCTTTAGATAATCTAGTAAACCGATTTCTGTGAGGGTTTCGGAACCACCCCAAGAGATTGTAGCATCAGGCGTGAAGAGTGATTTGATACATTCTAAAGCTTCAGCCTTATCATTACAGTAATAACCTTGCATTCCTCGAAGTTTACATTTTTCTAAGATGGATTTTGCTTGGTTTTTATAGAATTCTTTTTTGATATCCAATGTAATGTCCTCCTTTGATGGATAAATTATTATTTATTATAAATTACAGTATACCACAGCCTCGTGATAATGAGGGAAAGATTTTATTTGAAGATAGGCTGTATTTTTATATGTACAATAAGGTATAATACGGTAAGAATATAAATAAGAGGGGATTATTATGGCGAATATATTAATCGTTGATGATGAGGAATCAATTAATGAGTTAGTTAAATTGAATTTGAAATTGGTGGGGCATACTTGTGATCAAGCTTATGACGGACGAGAAGCATTAGATATGGTAACGAAGGGACCCTATGACTTAATTCTTCTAGATGTTATGTTGCCATTCATATCTGGGTTCGATCTAATGAAGAAGATAAAGGAGACACCAGTTATATTCATGACGGCAAAAGATCGTATCGAAGATAAGATTCAAGGGTTGACTTCGGGAGCAGAAGATTACCTAGTGAAGCCATTCGAGATATTAGAATTAATTGCAAGAATCAACATTGTACTTAGACGGACGAAGACGGAGAACACTGTTTTTAAATTGGTTGATATGGAGATGGACAGAGAGGGAAAGGTAGTAAGATATAGGAATAAGGAAATTGATTTGACACCACAGGAGTATTGTCTTTTAGAAGTGTTTGTGATTAATCAAAACTTGGCCTTGTCGAGAGAGAAGTTATTAGAATTAGCATGGGGATATGAATACGAAGGGGATACAAGAACGGTTGATGTACATGTACAGAAGTTACGTAAGAAACTAGGATTAGAGGAGAGAATTAAAACTGTGTACAAGGTTGGGTACCGTCTGGAAGTGTAGGTGAGAGGATGAAGTTTTGGCAGAAAGTATTCCTAAGTGTACTAATATTGTTTGTTGTAGCACTCAATATAGGAATGTTTACGGTTATGCATTTTACATATAAAGAACAATTAAGTAGTGTTAAACAACGTGCTAAGGGAGAGGCATATTTTCTAAGAAACTCCATTAGTAAGGATTTTACGAATCTAGAAGAAACCTCTACCTTAACGAGAGATAAGAAGGAGACTATATATGATTCCTATAAGACATATTATATGGAGCAGAATGTATTCCTAGAGCTATGGAGTGGAAACAGTCTTATTGGAGGGACTTTTGATTTGAATATAGAGTCAAGAGACGAACTTGATACGGTAGACAATGTACAAAATCTTCTTATTCGAGAGGTGGACCAAGAGGAATACTTGTTTCTTGCATGTAACTTGGAGGAACCTTATGAAAACCATATACTGGTTATCGCCTACCCATTAACAGAGCTTACGAATACAAGAAAGCAATTAGTACAGATGGTAATAGCGACTGATATTGCTATAACCATACTATTGTCAGTAATTCTATATCTTATCATACGAAAATTGATGAAACCACTAAAACGTTTATCGGAGGCAACGGGGGAGATTACGCAGGGGAATTATAGTCAAGAGATACATATTCAAAGTCAAGATGAGTTTGGTAGTTTGGCTAAGAAATTTAATACTATGTCAGAGAGAATTAATGAAAATATAAACCTTTTGCAGGAAGAAAGTGATAGGAAGCAACAGCTAATCGATAATATGGCACATGAACTTCGGACGCCATTAACATCGATTTCAGGATATGCAGATTATATGCGTATGGCAGCTTTATCAGAAGAAGAGCGAATACATGCACTGGACTATATCATTGCTGAAACTAAGAGATTGGAGAAATTAAGCAGAACCTTGTTGATGATTGCTGATATCAGAGAAGGTGTATTAACTAAGACGGCTGTTTCCACAGAGCAAATAAAGATTTATATACAGAATCTTTTCCACAATCAATTAAAGGAGAAACAGATTCTGTTAGAGGTGAATTGTGAGATAGAAACCATAGAAGCAAGTGAGGTAATGCTACAGTGTATATTAGGAAACCTAATTGAGAATGCGATACGCGCTTGTGAGGTAGAGGGAAGAATAACAGTAACATTCTATAACCATGAAGGGACTTGTTTCACGGTAGAGGATAATGGAATTGGCATGGAAGCGGAGGAGATTGCTAAGATAATGGAACCTTTTTACCGTGTTGATAATGCCAGAAGCCGTAAGCATGGTGGAGTAGGCTTGGGGGTGACCTTGTGTCATCAAATTGTTAAAGTACATCAAGGAGAGCTTCGCTATGAATCAGAAGTGAATAAGGGGACTAAAGTAATTGTAACATTTACAACTTGATAACATCTTTATGACAGTTCTACAAAAAGTGGACGGTATACTAAGAATAGATTAATGGTGCTAACTTGAGCGGGTAAGATTGACGCCGGCAATCTATAATAAAGATGAGGAGTGAGTATATGAAGAGGAATATGATAGTGACGTTATGTGCCGCAGCTGGAATAGTAGTGATCGGGGTATGTGGACTTGTTATAAGTATGAATATTGATAAACAGGGTCAAAGCAGTAAGGTGGAACAAGTACCGATGAATGTTACTTCATCTAAGGATGAGAATGAAGAAGATACAAAAGTTGAGACTATAGATAAAAACACGAATGGAAATATAGAAGCTACAACATTTTTGTTTGATGCTACAGCAATTATAGTAGAACATGACAGAAACATCAAGGATGAGGGTTTTGAAATATCATTCGAATCTGCGGTTATGATAGGGCTTGAATATATTAGGGATACGTATGGGGGAACATTTGATACCATCGATGTCAAGATGGATACAACTTCAACAAGTGGAATTCTAAGTGGGAGCGTTGCTTGGTATGAAGTTGTAGAGATGGATAACAATAAGCGTTATGAGATTACAATTAACACGCAGACAGGGGAGGTTATGAATGTTCAGGCGTATTATAAGGAAAATGCTTCCGATAATAAATGGGTGAAAGCAGATACTTCGTCAAAGAATAACGAATATAAAGTTGAGAAACTTGATTTAGAAGCGTTTTCGAATATTGAAGTGAATATTGAATATAATGCAGATGTTGAAATTGTAACAGGGGATTCCTATGGAGTAATACTTCATTATTATGGACCTGACTATAGCATTGACTATAGCAACGAAAGTGGAGTACTTCGTATTGCAGATGATGTTACAGATAAGGCGTATGAGATGAGTAACCAGAGGGTGAATAATTATGTGACAATTATTGTTCCAGGAGATACCAACCTTTCTACTGTTGATATTATAGCAACATCAGGGGATATATCACTGAAATCGGTTCAGACAAATGACATAAAAACATTAACTTATAGTGGAGATAGTTCGTTCGTAGACATGATTATAGGTTCAGGAGATTTGCAAACGTATTCAGGAGATATTGATGTGAAAGATCTGCAAAGTAGTACAGTAAAGATGACTTCCATCAGTGGAGATATAACCGTTAAAGGAAAGGTATATGGAAGCAGTACATTTGAAGCAACTTCTGGAGATGTTGTAATAGCATGTAAAGAGCAAGAAAAGAGGTATTCTTACAATCTAAGTACGACCTCTGGCAGCATAGGGGTAAACGGGAAAGTAGTAGAAGACGAGATCGGCGCAGAGAAAAACGTACAGAATAGTAAAGAGAATATAATCAAAGCAACAAGTACGTCAGGGGATATAGATATTGCCTTTGAGAATTAAGTGGGGGTAGAGGATGAAGAAGAGAAGAAGGGGTCTCGTAGTGGCAGTAATTATTGCAATAGTGGGGGTGCTTTTTGGGACAATTATATATATTAGGAGTGACCGAGAAAAACGTAAGGATGGAATACAAACAAGCACAAACGAGATTCAGCTCAAAGGGGAAGCTTTTCCTTGGAATGGTTGTTATCGTATCATTAGAGCAGACAATTCGGATTTGCAACTAAGCTTTGAGAAAGACACACAAACGGTGAAAGCAAGTTCCATGTCAGGCGGATATGCCAATGATATATTATACGATTGGATCTATGACGGTGAAAAGATTACATTTGCAATATTACGTAACGCTTATAATGAAATTTATGTGTTGGAAGAAGTTGAAGAGGGAAATCTATCTGGAACTTGTCAGTACATGTCTAGGGAGACTGCAGTTATACTGGAAAAATACCGTGATACAGCAAATACGAAAGAGCAGAGTAATCAAGATATGAAACGTTCGGGAAAGGAACAAGTAGACTTACTAAATGCCTATTCAGAATATAAAACAGATGAACTCGTGTATGATTATACATATGATTTGAATCAAAAAGAATTATATAGGGATTTTATCAATACCTATGAGCTAGATCGTATAGCAGAAGGAAAATCAGACATCGAATTAATGATGGCACTTATGAATTGGTTATGCGATATTTGTAAGCATGGTTCAACAGCCTATTATGAGTCAAGTTCCATCGATGAAATTGTGACATATGGAAAGGAAAATGGCTTGAACTGTAGATGTCTATCCCTTGTTTTATCCGAGGTTATGCGAATGTATGGAATTAAAGCAAAGGTGATTTGGTGTTATCCTAAGGATGATTATTTTGATGATTGTCATGTAGTGGTGCAAGCATATTCAGAGAAAACGAAGCAGTGGATTATGTTTGATCCAACCTATCGGCTGACACTTCAAACAAAGACAGGAGAGTATATGGACATACAAGGGTTAAGAGAGTGGATTCGCACGTATGGTTACGACTTAGAAGGCATGACTCCAGAATCGTCGTACTATCTTGTTTCTAATGAAGATGCTGGATATACAGGGAATGCCGAGTATGGGTTCAATCTGAAGGACTATGCCAATTACATGGCTAAGAATCTCTTTCGATTAAAATGTTTAAGTAAAAATACTATATTAGGAACAAAATGCTTCCAGAATACCTATACCATTGAGCTTATTCCTACCAACTACAACATAGCGGGGATTGAATTGTTTAAGGCAAATGAGATTGATCTGTCAGGAAAATACGTCTATTCCACTGATGTAGATAAATTCTTTAAACTACCAGAGTAGTAAGAAAAACAGGTTGCGAACCTTGTAAAAAGAAGCTATAATCTATCTTATTGGAAGGAAATCAAAGAGGAGTTGCGAGAATTTGATTTCACCCCATAAGGTAGTGAAGAACGAAGTTCTAGTGTCATATAAGTGAACGAGAGATACTGGCGATATACCTTATGAGGAATCATAAGAAAGTTGGAATTATACATGTCTAAAAGTTTATATATTTCTGAAAAACCAAGCGTTGCGCAGGAGTTTGCGAAAGCACTTAAGTACAACTTTAAGAAACGCGATGGATATATAGAAGCGGATGAGGCCATTGTAACTTGGTGTGTAGGTCACTTGGTTACAATGAGCTATCCCGATGTCTATGATGAAAGTCTTAAGAAATGGTCATTGACTACGTTACCATTTCTTCCAAAAGAATTCTTATATGAAGTCATTCCAGATGTAAGTAAACAATTTAATACGGTGAAAGCTTTACTCAACCGCGAAGATGTTTCTGTAATCTATGTGTGCACTGACTCTGGACGTGAAGGAGAATATATCTACCGTTTAGTGGATCAGTTAGCAGGGGTACCAGAGACGAAAGATAAGCGAAGAGTTTGGATTGACTCACAGACAGAGGACGAAATCTTACGTGGAATACGAGAAGCGAAACCATTATCGGCATATGATCCTATATCAGATGCGGCTTACTTAAGAGCGAAGGAAGACTATTTGATGGGTATTAACTTCTCTCGTGTACTTACGCTTAAGTACGGACAAGCGGTTACAAACTATCTACAAAGCAAATGGACCTCTATCTCCGTAGGGCGCGTTATGACCTGTGTTCTTGGTATGGTTGTAAAGAGAGAACGTGAAATCCGAGCGTTCGTTAAGACACCATTCTACCGTGTGATAGCAGGAATCAATACCTTCGGTAAGGAATTCGATGGGGAATGGAGAGCAGTAGAAGGTTCAAAGTATTTTAACTCTCATCTGTTATATAAGGAAAATGGTTTCAAAGCGAGAGAAAGTGCAGACCAGTTAATAACGGAATTAACAACGGATTTTGACAAGCAAGGTGTAATTGAGAGGCTTGAAAAGAAGAAGGAGAATAAGAATGCTCCACTATTATTCAACTTAGCTGAATTACAAAATGAATGCTCAAAGCTATTCAAAATCAGTCCAGATGAAACGTTGAAGATTGTACAAGAGTTATATGAAAAAAAATTAGTAACTTATCCAAGAACCGATGCCAGAGTTTTGTCTACAGCTGTAGCAAAAGAAATCCATAAGAACATTGGAGGATTACGTAATTACGCTCATGTGGGTGAATTTGCGAATGAAATCCTAGAGAATGGCAGCTATAAGAACATTGCTAAAACAAGATATGTGAATGATAAACAGATTACAGACCATTATGCAATTATCCCAACTGGTCAGGGGTTAGCAGCCCTGAATGCTGTACCTCCAACTGCCAAGAAGGTATATGAAACAATCGCGAGAAGATTCTTAAGTATCTTCTATCCAGCAGCAGTTTATCAAAAAATCAGTCTTATAGTGAAAGTGAAAGAAGAAAGTTTCTTCTCTAATTTTAAGATTCTAGAATCACCAGGGTATCTTAAAGTAACCAATTTGTCTTTCATGACGAAAAAGTCAACACCACAGGCGACTGGATCACAAGCGACGTCTGTGCCAGTAGCAACAGATGAACAAGCAAATGGTGAGAATTGCGATTCTTCAGATAATCAAGAAGATATGTTCGATGCAGAATTCATTAATAATATGAAGACCCTTAAGAAAGGTATGTTACTTAGTATTACTGGATTCAGTGTGAAAGAAGGAGAAACTTCTCCACCGAAACGATATAATTCTGGTTCTATGATTCTTGCGATGGAGAATGCAGGACAGTTAATCGAAGATGAGGAATTACGCTCTCAGATAAAAGGTAGTGGTATTGGTACAAGTGCGACACGTGCAGAAATCTTGAATAAATTGATTAAGATTACATATCTGAGTCTGAATAAGAAAACACAGATTGTAACACCAACACTTCTTGGAGAGATGATTTATGACGTGGTAAATGCTTCGATTCGTTCTCTACTAAACCCAGAACTAACTGCAAGTTGGGAGAAGGGGTTAACGTATGTTGCAGATGGAGACATCACAAGTGAAGAATATATGGTTAAGTTAGAGAATTTCGTAGCGAAGATGACGAACGGAGTTAAGGGACTTAACAATCAATATGCGCTTCGCCAGTTTTTTGATGAGGCAGCGAAGAATTATAAAAGTAAGTAGGTACTAAGGCAAAACTCCAATTATATTTTCATGACTTCTTACCTAACGCACTATGACACAAAACACGTTACGCACTTAAGTACTTCTATGTGTGTACACTACATTCATCAATTGATACGGAATCGCCTTCAATTCGGCATCCTGCCTCAGTTCAGGCTGGTTCGGCCTCCGTGCCTCACCTTCCTTGTCTTCTGAGTACACACTAAGAAGTACTTTAAGTGCTACACTATCGTTTTTTAGTCATAGTGAGTTAGGCAAGAAGTATTATTTACATTTTGTGAGTTTTGCTTTGCTACTTTATTGAATTGAAACAAAGTTATTAAAATAATAAATAATAGTCATAATCTGCAAGCTTGTACTATATATTGATTAGAGTGAAAAGGAGTGTAGAAGTATATGGAAGAATTAATGATTAGTAATTTGTATGATATGAGTCAAACAATAGCCCTTAAAGTGTTCGAAGGCTGTACTTATCCATGGGAGGTACTTCCGAAGATTGGTGCATTTATATTAGAATTAGGTGAGTCTTTATCACAAGAGGAATACGAAAAAGTGGGTGAGAATGTTTGGATTGCAAAATCCGCAAAAGTAGCACCGACAGCATATATTAACGGCCCAGCAATTATCGGTAAGGATGCAGAAGTTCGACACTGTGCATTCATTCGTGGGAATGCAATTGTAGGGGAAGGAGCTGTTGTAGGGAACTCGACAGAACTTAAGAACGTAATCCTCTTTAATAAGGTACAAGTTCCACATTATAATTACGTAGGCGATTCCATTCTTGGTTACCGTGCACATATGGGGGCAGGTTCCATTACATCAAATGTAAAGTCTGATAAGACCTTAGTAGAGATTACAAGTAACGGTAAAAGAATGAAGACAAGTCTTAAGAAAATGGGCGCAATGTTAGGGGATAATGTTGAAGTTGGTTGCAACAGTGTCTTGAATCCTGGTACAGTAATTGGAAGAGAAGCTAATATTTATCCGTTGTCCATGGTGCGTGGTTATGTTGAAGCAAAATCTATTTACAAAAAAGCTGGGGAAATTGTGTCAAAAAATTAACAATAAAGTCATTGGTTTCTGTAGAAACTAATGAAATTTTAAGAAATTTTATCAAAAAGTATGGACTAATCGCGAGTTTTGTGCGAAAATGTGAGAAGGTGCGATGTGAGGTCAGGTAGGAAACAGCAATGTTTTTGATCCTGAGATTTGAGCTGTGCTCAATTTTCCTTATTGTTCAAAGAAGCCAATTTCTTTTAACAATGTAGGCCAATATAATCGCCATGAACATAGCCATATAGGTAATTGGTATTCTAAAATGGATATTGAAAGGAGTTTCAACATGATTTATTCACATGAAGTAGAACAAATGTGTCCAGTAGCACAAGGCGTTAACCACGGTGCTGCTCCAATCCCAGAAGAAGCAAAATGGGTAAAAGCTAAAGAAATCTCTGATATTTCTGGTTTAACTCACGGTATCGGTTGGTGTGCACCACAACAAGGTACTTGTAAATTAACTCTTAACGTAAAAGAAGGTATTATTCAAGAAGCTTTAGTAGAAACAATTGGATGTTCAGGTATGACTCATTCAGCTGCTATGGCATCTGAAATCTTACCAGGAAGAACTATTCTTGAAGCATTAAACACAGACTTAGTTTGTGATGCAATTAATACAGCAATGAGAGAATTATTCTTACAAATCGTTTACGGAAGAACTCAAAGTGCGTTCTCTGAAGACGGTCTTCCAATCGGTGCTGGTCTTGAAGACTTAGGAAAAGGTCTAAGATCAATGGTTGGTACTATGTATGGAACTCTTGCAAAAGGACCTCGTTACCTTGAAATGACTGAAGGATACGTAACTGGAATCGCTTTAGATGAAGAAAATCAAATTATCGGTTACCAATTCGTTAACTTTGGTAAGATGATGGATTTCATCAAAGCTGGTGATGACGCTAACACAGCATTCGAAAAATCTAAAGGCCAATATGGTAGAGTAGAAGATGCTGTTAAGATTATCGATCCAAGACACGAATAATAGAGGAGGTAACTAGAAATGGCTTTATTTGAATCATATGAAAGAAGAATAGATAAAATCAATGCAGTACTTAATTCATACGGTATTGCATCTATCGAAGAAGCAGAAAAGATTACGAAAGATGCTGGACTTGACGTATATAATCAAGTTAAAGCAATCCAACCAATCTGTTTCGAAAACGCTAGCTGGGCTTACATTGTAGGTGCTGCTATCGCAATTAAAAAAGGATGTAGAAGAGCTGCTGACGCTGCTGCAGCAATCGGTGAAGGTCTTCAAGCATTCTGTATTCCAGGTTCTGTTGCTGACCAACGTAAAGTAGGTTTAGGACATGGTAACTTAGGAAAGATGCTTCTTGAAGAAGAAACGGATTGTTTCGCTTTCTTAGCTGGTCATGAATCATTCGCAGCTGCTGAAGGTGCAATCGGAATCGCTGAAAAAGCAAACAAAGTTCGTAAAAAACCATTAAGAGTAATCTTAAACGGTCTTGGAAAAGATGCTGCTCAAATCATCGCAAGAATCAACGGGTTTACATACGTTGAAACTGAGATGGATTACTATACAGGCGAAGTTAAAGAAGTTTTCAGAAAAGCTTACTCAACTGGCCTTAGAGCAAAAGTTAACTGCTATGGTGCAAACGACGTAACTGAAGGTGTAGCTATCATGCACAAAGAAGGCGTTGATGTATCAATCACAGGTAACTCAACTAACCCAACTAGATTCCAACATCCAGTTGCTGGTACTTACAAAAAAGAATGTATCGAACAAGGTAAGAAATACTTCTCAGTAGCATCAGGTGGTGGTACTGGTAGAACTCTTCACCCAGATAACATGGGTGCTGGCCCAGCTTCATATGGTATGACTGATACTATGGGACGTATGCACTCTGACGCTCAATTCGCTGGTTCTTCTTCAGTTCCTGCTCACGTTGAGATGATGGGTCTTATCGGTGCTGGTAACAACCCAATGGTTGGTATGACAGTTGCTGTTGCTGTTTCTATTCAAGAAGCAGCTGACGCTGGTAAATTCTAAGGATTTTACATGATTTGTGATAAGATAAATTATCATGGAAAAGTATAAAAAAAAATGGTTTGTCACCCTGCTGTCACCCGCAATTTAAAGTGGGTGACAAACAATGGGTGACAAACCATTTTTAAAATATATTCTCTATAATATCTAAGGACTGTATTTGCATTTTTTCTGTAAGTTCAGCATAGATCTCTAAAGTCACTTTAATATCTTTATGACCCAAGCGAAATTGAATGTCTTTTGGATTAGCTCCAGCCTCAACTAATTTGGTAACATGAGTATGTCTCAAAGAGTGATAATCAAAATCTATAATGTTAAGATCATAATGTATAACACGACTACAGTGTTGCATTACTCTTGGCTGAATATAAGTCCCATCATCACGTCTGTTAACAAGTTCGATTTCTGTACAAGTATCATCAATTTTATCTGTAATAAGTTCTCTATTTGAATTTTCATAATAATGAGTATAATGTTCTTCGTAAAGATCCTTTGCCTTGCTTTGACGAAGCTTTGTTTTCTGTAATAACGCTAGTAGGGTTTTATCAATCTTAATTTTACGATATGAATCGTATTTTGGTGGAGTAAATCCCCATATTTTGTTATTGTTTTGAACTTGTTTATTAATAACTATAGTAGCATTATCAAAGTCTACATCATCCCAGGTTATAGCAAATGCTTCACCTAATCGCATACCGCATCTATAAGCTAATTGTAAAGGAATGTGACAAGTATGACCTTCAGGAAAACGATTAAAAATGATATCTAGTTCTTCTTTTGTGAATGATCTACGTTTTTTGGTCCGAGTAGCGGTAGAAGGTGTGGCACGTTTAAGTGGTAATTTTACATAGAGCATAGGATTAGCTTGAATAAATCGTAAGGGTTCAACAGCATAACCAATACTACCAGATAGGATACCTTTCAATGCTGATAATGTATTTCGACTGAAACCTTCATTAAATTTGAGATTGATAAATTCTTGCAACGTTGCAGCAGTTAATGATCTTAACTTGTATTTTCCTAATGCAGGCCTTATATAAAGACGAATTTTTTTTACATACCCTTCATAGGTAGTAGTCTTAAGATTAACTTTACAATAATTTTCTAACCAATAGTCGAGATAATCACTATATGACAATTCACTTGGTACAAAATGTAAACCTGAGTTATTATATTCATTAAGAGCTTTAACACCTGCTTCGAGAGCTGTCTTCTTAGTATCGAATCCACCTTTACTAATACGCTTACGTTTACCGTCCACTTTGGCACCTTCAAAATAGTACTCCCACTTAGCACCACGTTTACGACAATTAATATCAGCCATATGATCACTTCCTTAATATTTTATTTGACGAAGTTATATCAAAGGTGATACAATGACCTTGCAACGGACGTATCAGCAATGATATGTTATAAGCCTTGGTGTATTCCAGGGCTTTTATTCGTTAAGACAATATATAACATAATAAATAACAGTAAGTCAAGATAAGAAAGAATATAAAAATTAAAATCTTTATTAAAGTGTAGGTTTTTTATTGAACTTTATTACATTGTAGCATATAATGAATGTAAGATTATGTATGTAAAGTATATAAATGGTTATATTTTAAATATGTTATATCTATAAAATATCTGTTTATTACAAATTAGTAATTATTAAAAATATTATATTCACAAATGTGAAGAAAAAGAAAATTTATTAATAAGGGATAAGATACTGAATGAATAAAAATGAAGATAAACTTGTAAGATTATTCCCAAAATACTTTGAATTATTTCAATTGCCAGATGGTGCAAAAGATGAAGAAATAAAAGTATTTAGAGCGTGTAAAACATGGAAGTGTGATAGAGAATCATTTACTCCAAGTTTTGAAGAAATGGGTTGTGATATTAAATTATGTAAGGATCCTACGGATCCAGGAGAATATTCTTTATCTACATATGAAAAATCAAAAGATATTAAAAGATTTGTAAATCTAAATTCGAACTATGGAAAACCTTATAAAATAGCAGTTGGTATTACTAAAAAAGAATGTGGTAAAGTACAAAGAACAAAAGAACGAATTAAGAAAAAAAATTCTCATGTTGATTGGTGGCTTTATGAGGATGCAAAACCATGTGAGAATTTTAAAATGATTGAAGACTTTCAGGCTTTTTTAGAGGAAGAAAGGGCGAATAGGGGTGTATAATATGGAAAAATTTATGAAAATTAATGAGATAGGAGATTTATGGGTAGATAAAGTCTTTTTTGAATGTAATTATCCTATGCTGTTTACATGTTTGAATGAAGATAAGGAAATGTTTTTATGTACCTGTTGTCAAGCAAATAGAAATGGAAAGAAGTGGTTATTGACAAAAACCACACCACAAATAGTAATCGGAATATTAAAAGATATGATTACATTACGTGATGCATTTGTGAAAAATCTGGATAGTCAAATTAGTGTTCTTTTATATAATGGGGAATACATAGTCACTGAACATAATACTGAGGATTGGGATTATGAAACTAGCATATATCTTCCTGATAAAGATGAATATTTAGAAGCTGATGAAGGCGAATTTGATGAAGAAATAGCATATTATGAATCAATGAAGGATTATTCTTATAACGAAATTAAAACTAAAAAAGTATCAGTTCGCGATATTGAACCAAAATTACAAATAGGAGAAGAAATCAAAGAGCATTTTGATGAATTATGTGCGACTGAAGAGAGAAATTTTAAAGTCTCTACTTATGAGGTAGGAGAAATTACTTGTAAAAGCATAAAATTTAATGTTGATAAATTAGCAGAAGCATTAATTAATTCTTATTACAACTATTTGGAAAATACAGGAAATACAGTGGAGGATAAAAGTAAAAATTTAATTGAAGATTATTTTATAGAAATAACTACTAATGATGATTTACAAAATTGTGCTGCAGCATAAGGGAGGAATTTATGGATAATATTGAAAGTGTTTTAGTACTTAAAAAACTTGTATTTGATAATATATCTTTTAATAGAATTGATTTTAAAAGTGATAAAGATATAACATTTAATTTTGAAATACAGTATGGAAAGAATAAATCAGTAGAAAATGAAAATAGTGATGCTTATAGAGTTACTTTAAAATCAACAGGCTGTAAAGAAGGAGAGTATACGATTTCAATAAGTATTTCAGGCTTTTTTTCATTCAAAATCGATGAGGAAATACCTGAAGAAGTAAAAGAAGCATTAATATCTAAGAATGCGGTAACAATACTTATGCCATATTTAAGAAGTCAAATATCATTATTAACAGCACAACCTGGTGTAGATAGTGTTGTACTTCCACCATTGAACATCAATAAGTTATTAGAAGAACAATAAAGGAAATCTATAATAAAGGCTAGAACACAACTAAGTGCTCTAGCCTGTATTAATATTGTTTTAGTTTATGCACTTTCGGATTCAATAATAGAAAGTGTTTGGTGATATTCCTTTGCAACTGGTATTCTAGTAAATTCAACAGTATTATTATAATTTGCTTTAACTATATCTTCAATCTCATCAATAGAAACTTTAAAGAATTCTTTTCTAAGATTTACCCTATTAACACTTTGTTGCTCAAAATGTTTATGTAATGCATTTTCGAGTTCTGGAGCATTTTCCGAGAAGATCATTGCATGTACGTCAAATTCGAAAGGTACTGATGCGCTGCTCAATTCTTTTATTCTATCCATAGGTTCTAATCGACGTGTCATTCCAATCTTATAAACATCTTCACCAAATGAACCGATATTCGAGATTACATATACAAAGCCAGCACGCGCATTTGCCTCACGTTCTAATACCATTTCTTTTTCTTGCTCTAATTCTTTAAGCTTTTCTTCAAGATCCTTAATTTTATCAACATATAATTGCTTTTCAATATCATTCTGAGATTTTTGTAAGTATGTCATTAATTTTGTGATTTCATTAGAAAACTGAGTTTGATCCTTTTCTATTTTTGCCTTTTGCTTCTCGATCTCACGCCTTACCTTTTCTTCTTCCACCATTTGTTCCTTAATGGCTTTTTGTTGTTCTCTTTCCTGTTCTTTTTTCAATTCGTAAGTATACACTAAGTTCAACTCATCAAGTTTATATTCTAATACTTTTCTTGAAAGCTGGACACCATCGACCATGAAAATTTTATTTAGAGATTCATAACACTTACTGATTTTATTTCGCATTGCATCAATATTTTTAGTTGAGATATTGATAAGTATATTATCACATTCTGAATTTAAACATCTTATAATTTGTTTAATGTTGTTGTTTATCTCTTGCTTTGAACCTGATGAAGAGATCATTACATATTCATCTGATTTTAGCAGTTCTTGTTCTTCTGATTTTAATATAGATAATTTGTTTTTGCATTCTTCGGAAGTAATTCCATCATAATCAGAAATATTATAATGTTCAATTAAAAGAGATGTGTTAAGTGAATCCTTTTCTTCTTGCAACTTATTAAATTCTTGCATTAACTCACTTTTTTGTTTAGTTACTTCATCGGTATAAGATTTGAATTCTTTATTTATTTGTTCTTTTCTCTCGTATAATTCTTTTGATAATTTAGTGCAATTATCGTCATATTCTTTGGACTTTACGTTAATCATTGTTCCTAATTCTACAATTTTACTATCTAATGAATCTATGCGCCCATAACGTTCGTTCAGCTCCTTCTTCTCTAGATAGTGCATAACTAGTAATACCAGTGCTACAATTACAGGGATAACAAGAAAACTAAGAGTTGAAAGTAAGCATATAAACCAAGTTTCTAAATACCATTTTTGTTTCATAACAAAGCCTCCTAAAATGTGTAATAACAATATTTTACACATATTTAATACTAATAGCAATAAAATATCGTAAATAAAATAATTTTAACCAATTGTGTCGTTCTACATACCAAACGTGTAGAGTTTCCCATCGGAAACCCTTTTAATTATAAAATGAACTTGATATTTGAGAACTATCTACCCATAATACAAAAAAGTGTATGGAGGGGGATAGATTGCAAATATACTTAAGAGAAAAACGATTAGAAAGGGGAATGAGCATGAAGGAGTTAGCTAAGAGATCAGGGATATCAAAAGGGACAATAAGTAAAATAGAAAACAAAGAAATGACTCCAGGATTAAATATTGTAGCAAAATTGTGCTTGGCTATGAAACTAGAAATAAATGAATTAGTGGATATACATAAATAAGTGTATCGACATTAGTATTAACTAGGTCCCAACTAATATAAGAGGGTAATATTGAAATGGAGGCTTTTATGCTAGAGAAATACATGAACAAAATTGAAGACAAACTGAATAATACACTTGTACTCGAGGATAAGAGAAAAAAGATTATTAATTGTGTAGCGTTACTAGAGGATGAACGTAAATTAGATATAATACATAAATTCATAGCGAGGATATTATAAAAAATAGCGGTGCCTAGTCAGCATCGCTATTTTTCTGTGAAGGTATGTAAGTTTCACACTGCTTAAAATCTTCGTATAACTTAATAAAAAATTCATCTGGTAGATTAGCAAAGGCTTTGAAAAAAGCTTTTTTTGGTGTCATTTCTTCATCCTTTAGCATATCCCCGATGAAGCCTGCAAGGAACTCATCATCTGTGACTTGGTTAAATATAGGTTCATTACCATTGTATAACCAGTCAGGATTAACATTGAACTCCTTACAAATAAGTTTATATAGAGGTTCTTTTTGTTCGGGTTTTGCCAAGACATTGCGTTCTAGATTATTAATAACAGATCTACTAACTCCAAGAAGTTCACCAAATTTCTCTTGTGTTAATTTTAATTCGTTCTTTCTTAGATGTCGTATTCGCTCATGTAATTCCATAAATTCACCTCCTAAGATAGCATAAAACAAATTAATGAATTAGTCAAGTCAAAAATATTGAATAAAGACTTGACAAAGTCATTTTGTAATAGTAAAATGACACTATCAAGTCAATTAGAAAAGGGAAGTGATTATATGAGTACATTAATGCTAGAAGAAAAAATGAAGTTCTTAGAACACGCATCGCAAGTATGGGACATGCTTGGAGAACGTGAAAAAGGAAGACTTGAAGGAAAACTGGAAGCATATAGAGAAGCAGCTAATGAAAAAAAGTCTGCATAATAAGGGAGGTTGATATAAATGAGAGCATAGACCGATAGAGCAGCAGGGGAGGTGATGGATTTGAAGAAAGACTTCAACCAGGAATATAAATTAGTACTTGAAAATGGGACACAAGCAATAATGAAAGTTAATATAAGCGTTACTGATTATAGTAAAGCTGATTTTGGAAAACTCATGTCCCAGATAGCAAGTACAAGTAGACAAGCTTATCTTACAATAGCAAAAGAGCTAAAAGAATGCTCTGAGTAAATCGGGTACTCCATTATATGTATCATAAACAATTTTACTTATTGTATAGGTGCCATTAGATGAAACGAGAATGTCACCTTTTATAATATCATCTGTTACATGAAAAGATATGTAATGATATTGTTCGTCAATAAGCCCATTGTATGTTAATCCACTACGATTAACAGTGTATTGCAATAAATCAAAAGAAAAGTCAGAGAAAAATACTTTGGAAGATACGGGTAATTCGGACATAATTAGAACTCCTTTCAGATGTATTTCAGCTTGATGGAGCTGATACCATACATTATAGAAGGAAATACAAAATATTACAAGAAAGAGGTGATAAAGTTGGTATTACAAGAGAAAGATGTTATTAAAAAGGATAATACTGAGGTGAAATTAGAAAAACGCCATAAAGGAAGGTCCATATATACAATAGAAAGAAAAATGCATCTTAAAGGAGATTCAAAATTAAAGGTCTCAGTTTCTATTGAAAGAAACCGAGACAATCCACTACTAGTATTGCACTTGATTAAAAAGATGATGAATGAAATTTTAATGAATTAGTAATATGCATTTAGGGCATATGGTTCTTTACCAAAATATTCAACACTAGTATTAAGGACTGAATATTTTTTACCAGATGGGTGGATTAGAATATCACCAGTTTTAATATCTGATGTAGGTAAGAAACTTACGTAATGATCTTCATATTGATCAACACCAGTAACATCAAAAATTAAAGTGTTATTTCTTTCAATAGAGAAGGTTAATCCTTCCATTGGAAAAAAGTCGTTAATTGATGGCATAAACAAGCTCCTTTCATATGTATTTCAGCTTAGCAGAGTTGATACATATATTATAGGGGGGTATACAAAATATTACAAGAAAGAGGTGATAAAGTGGACGAGTTAGTTACTATACCGACAATATCGAAAATACTAGGTTGTAATCAACATATGGTAGGAAAACTTATGGATGCAGAATTGATACAACCACTTAAATTTGGAAACTGTCGTAAAGCTAGAAGAAGAGCAGTAGATGAATTTATGATAAATTACGAAGGCTTTGATTTATCAGATCCATTTAATGTAGTACCAATAACACAAGCAGCAATAGAAAAAGAATTAAGAAAAAAAATTAAGGAAGTAGCAGTGTAATAGAAGTTAATAAAATATTGCATCAGGACTGTAGAAAGTGAGAAGAAGTAAAAGTGGCACGAAGAACAATCTATAACGTATGTCCAAGATGTGGAGCGAATCTAGACCCTGGAGAAAGCTGTACATGTGAAGATCATAAGGAAAGAAGTGAAGAATTTAGTAGTCTATACTTTGAACAATGGGAGCAGATGAAATTAGACTTAAGGAGTAGAGAAGATGGCTAGAGCGGTTAAACCTACATATAAACAGAAAGTTATAATGAACAATCAGAATCTAAAAGTAAAGGATTGGCTAGTAAGTATAGAAACAGAAATAGAACTTAAACTAGTAAACAAAGCATCAGGAAAAACAAGAACATTAAAAAAGCTCGCTAAGGCGGGAACCAAAAGCGAGCAAATAAAAAAACTAAGATAGCTATAGTATAGCAGAAAGTATGAGGGATAGCAATATGAAATCAACAGGAATAGTTAGAAGACTTGATGAGTTAGGAAGAATAACACTTCCAATCGAACTTAGAAGAACTCTAGGAGTAAGCGAAAGAGATCCGCTAGAAATCTTCGTTGAAGAAGACAGAATCATTCTTCAAAAATATGAGCCAACTGATATCTTCACTGGAGATAAAAACGAGTTATTTGATTTTTACGGAAAAAAAGTTTCTAGAGAGTCAATTAGCCAGCTTGCGAAGATAGCAGGAATTATTGAATAACTTATTACATAAAAATTGCAGATTATAACGGGGCACGTAACTAACAATTACGTGGTCCGTAATATTTGAACTTTTTTTGAGGAAAATGGAGGTATGATCCATGAAATCAGTAATATTTTGCAGATTTAAGTTGGAAAAATACTTAAAATACATGGGTTGGAAAAAGGTTCCGTTAGCACACTGGGCAGCAGATAAAAATGAAAGAGAAGTGCATTGGGACGGAAGACATTGGATAATAGATGGTTACATAGTAGAAGACGATTGGATAGGAGAATAGCAAGATACATGATATTTACAAAGTAGAAGAAAGATGGTTATAAAAGATACAAATAAAATAGGACTAATTACTACTAATAATTAGTCCAGATGTCATATTTACGAGCATTAACTCACAAGAATAGTGTAACGTACATATGGCAAAAAGTCAAGAGAAATAGGGGGATTAGACCCCTTACAGACTTGATAAAAGTATTAACTATTCGATAACCAAGAGGGTAATGATATGCCATATGTATTTGAGATATATAGAGCAGGAAATACATTAGAGTTTAGTAAACACTATAGTAGCAGATGGAATAAAAAGGGGGTAAAAAGAAGTAAAAGAAAAATATCAACAAAAGAGGAACAAAGAGAAGTCAATAAAAGACAAGCAGAGAAAACATTACGTCTGTTACTCAATGAAAACTTTATGCCTTCGGATATACACCTTGTACTAGATTACAATTTAAGTAATAGACCAGAATCAAGGGAAGATATGAGAGCCGATGCAGATGATTTTTTAAAAGGTATGAGGAAACTATATAAAAGTAATAGAGAAGTATTTAAGTACATACATGTTATGGAAAAGGGAAAAAAGGGAGCATTACATCATCACTTGGTTATTAACATGCCTAAGAGTTTAGGGATGAGAGAAATAATAAACTGTTGGAAGGGAAAGGGGAGAACACATTTTAATCCTCTTGATGAGACTGGACAATATAAAAAGTTAGCCTCATATTTGATTAAATACAGTGATGGTATGTTAAGAGATCCAGAAGCATTACAAGGTAGAAGATGGAACAGTAGCCATAACCTTAGAAAACCAAAACTTGTGATGAAAAAAGTAATCAAGGATAAAGGTTGGTATCAGAAAGTAGCATATGTACCAAAGAAAATGGAAAGAGATTGGTACTTAGATAAAGAATCAGTTAGAGAAGGAATTCACGAAAAAACACAATATGCATTCTTTACATATACATTGATAAAGACAAATCAGACATGGAAAGAAACTGAACTTCAGTGGAGTGATGAAGAAATAGAAAGTATTTTTAACTAGTAGAGTTTGTGTACAAGATGTGGATAGATTGTGGATAAGTAGAAGGAAGTTGAATAAATGAAGAGTATAGATATTTATATTGACTTGGATTATAAGGGAAGATTCGATAGTGGAGAGGGAAGGTATTCTATTGTTTTGGAGATGGTTGTAGGAGATGAGCCAAAAACAAGAGAACACTTCGGAGGATTTAAAGAAACTACTAATAATAGAATAGCTTTACTAGCGTGTATAGATGCACTAAAGAGGGTGTTTGAGCCTTGCGATATAACACTACATATTAATTCGCCATATATGGCGAGGACAAATAGGCAATTAAAGACATGGCTACAACAGTCATTAGATAAAAGAAAAAACGGTGACTTACTTAGAAAGTATGCGGATTTGATAGAACAACATGAGATAGAAGTAGTACATGAGAAAATAAATGCTTATACAGGTGCAATGGTTATTCAAAGGCAACAGGCAAAGTATGAATTAGTAATGGATTTTAAAGCAGAAGATGAAATAAAGGAGAACGAAGATGGATAGCATCATGCAAACAAAGAAAGAGTGCTTTATTTGTGAGTATAAAAACAACCTAGAAAGCCATCACATATTCGGTGGTACAGCTAATCGAAAAAAGTCTGAAAAGCATGGTCTTAAGGTATGGTTATGTTATGAACATCATAGAGGTAATGACGGTGTACACCTAAATAGAATGGTTGATCTAACTTTAAAGGCAGCAGGACAGAAGAAATTTGAAGAAGAACATACCAGGGAAGAGTTTAGAGCAGAATTTGGTAAGTCATGGCTATAAAGCCTATAAAATCTAAGTGAGAGACGAAAAGGAGACGTTTATGAGAAATATCGCAATTATTAATTTAAAAGGTGGAGTAGCAAAGACTACGACAGCCATAAACATGAGCATAATTCTAAGTGATCTACATAATAAGAGAGTGTTATTAGTAGACAATGACATACAGGCAAATGCAAGCAAATTCTTCAATCTACATGATTATGATCAAGAGAGCATTGAGAATGTATTTCGAAATGATGAAATTAAAACTAAGGAGTTAATAAGAAAGACAAATCATAAGAATCTAGACATAATTACAGCAAACATGAATCTTGATAATGCAGTTACAGAACTTATGCGAGAAGAAGGTGACCAGATCGGTAAGCTTAAGAATGCATTAAAAGAGGTTGAGAATGATTATGACTATTGCTTAATTGACTGTCCACCTAGCATCGCTATGAATGTACTTAATGCGATTGTGGCAGCAGATGATATTATTATTCCGATTAAGTTAGATAAGCACGCATTAGACGGTATGGAAGAGTTAACAGATGTAATTAATGAATTAGTCACATACAACAGAAATTTAGAAAACATTATGTGTCTTCCAGTAATGACAATGAAGGAAGATTTCGTACTAGCAGGAGAAAGTTTACTAAGGCAAAGTGAATATAGAGTATTTGATACAAATATAAGGTATTCACTTAAAGCGACTGGAGGGACATATCAAACTGGAATTGGCATTACTGAATATAGTCCTAGATGTGGCACAGCAAAAGACTATAAGAAGTTGGTAAGGGAGTACTTGAAGCTTGTAAAGGACGGTGAATGATTATGCCAAGGATAGGAATAGGCAGTAAGCTGAATAATGCGAGCAAGATGGCAGCAGTAGATACTAGCGAATACATAAAAGTAAGACTAGATCCTAAGAAACTGGTACCAAGCGAAAAGAATTTTTATAGTATGCAGAATATAGAGGAACTAGCAGACAATATGCTAATAGTCGGTCAGCTACAAGAGATTGTTGTAGGTCGTGTAAATGGAGTAGATAAGATAATTGTAGGGCATAGGAGAACACTGGCAGCAGTTCTTAACCAAGATCGTGGACAAGCAGAATTTGATTTTGTTGATTGCAAGATGAAAGAGATGAATGAAACGATGTTTATGTTAACGCTTCTATCAGCAAATGCATTCAATCGCAAGTTAAGTGATTGGGAGCTGATAGAACAAGCTAGACTATTTAAGGATTATCTTATTCAAGCAAAAGAAGAAGGAATGACAATACCAGGCAAGATGCGAGATTACATAGCAAGTGCCATGGGAGTTAGTAATGGTAAGATGGGACAGATAGAAAAAATTAATAATAGTTTATGTGAAGAAGGTAAAGAAGCATTAAGAAAAGGGGACATGTCATTTGACAAGGCATATAACACAGCAAGACTACCTGAACAGGAACAGATGGCTGTAGTAGAAGATAAGAAACTTCTAAGTAAAGATGTTAAAGCAATTGTTGAATCTAAGTACAAGGAAAGCGAGCAAGAAAGGCAAGAACAACAAGAGGAAATAGATTCTACAAATATCAGTGAGGTAGAAGAAAAAGTATGTGAAGGAAATTGTTTCTTCTGTGAGATAGATCAATGTAATAGTAAGCAGGAAAAAAGATATTACTGTATGTTTGATTCGGAAAAGAGATGTTCAATTTATGGAGCTAGAAAGGTTGCAATAGAGACATTGAGAATCAAGTGTGAAAGCACATGTTGTATGAACTGTAAGCTTGAATGTGAAGCAAGATGTAATCATTCTCAACATAACATGGTGTCAGATTCTGACACCGAAGAAGTTAAGGAAGTAGTACATGAGATTAAGATAGCAAATTGTTATTTTGAAGATGTTAAGAACGAAATTAAGAGGTTTGAACTGAGAAAGAATGATCGTAATTACAAAGTAGGGGACAGGCTTAAAATGATGGAATTCAAAGACGGAGAGTACACAGGAAGAGTTATTAATGCTGTAGTAACATTCATTCTAAAGGATTATGAAGGAATTAAGGAAGGTTATTGTATTCTATCAGTCAAGTTACTTTAGGTATCCACCCTTTGGTCGGGGTTGATGATATATCACAATGGCATAATACAATCTACAATCCAGGGCAGCAGTTGCTGCTTCTGGAGAAAGGAGTGCAAATGAACAAGTACAGAGTATATTGCAATGATAAAGTGATAGGAGAAGATCTAAAAGCTATTGAAGTAGAAAAACTGACAGGAATTAAAAGCAAAAACGTAAGATTCTATGCAGAAATGGGACAACTTAAGAAAAATAAATACAGGGTAGAATGTGATGATATTACACAGAATCAAATAGATAGGTATGAGGAATGTTGTAGAGCAGCAGAACTATTGAAAACTGGTGATGCAGTTATTAAGACTGTTAGAATAAAAGGAAATTTACATAAAAGGACTGTGAGAGTATGAATATAAAGGATTACATGAATGGGCAGAATGCAGGTATGGACTATGCTTGCAAAATTGCAAAAGAAAAGGGAACAGATGCATTGGTAGAAGAGTGTAAGTTCAGAAAAAAGACAGGTATACCAATAACAGTAGAACGAAAGAAATGTGATGAGGCGATAGAAAGAATTAAGATGAATACGATTGATACAATTAGAATTCTTTCGTTGTGTGTGTTGAGAGATGAATTTGGATTTGGGAAGGATAGATTAAAAAGATTTGCGGAGAGATTTGAAAAGAAAACGGATTGCTTAGTTGATGAGTTTGTGAACTGGGAAGATATAATTGAGAACATTAAGGAGGAAACAGGATTAGAAGAATCAATAAGAAAGAATGAGGTGAAATAGATGGTAACACCAGAGGGAATAAAAGCAATGCGAAAGAGAAAGAAAATTATAAGCTTTATAATCGAGTACACACAACAACATGGTTATAGACCTAGTGAGAGAGAGATTGCAGAGAATATAGGATTGCAATCAATGAATAGTGTTAGAAAACATATTGAAGTATTAAAGAGACAGGGAGCGCTTAAGTATGACGATGCTTAGCCTGGAGTGATGAGTGATAAGCGAGCATGGCAGCAGAATAGGAGGAGAACCCGTATGAAGATAACATATGAAGTAGAGATAAATGAAGAAATAGTAGGTGGGTTAGACGTGATTAGAAAAAGTATTAATGAGATGATTGAACAACAATTTGGATTCGAGGTATCAGACAGTAAAATAGTAACACCATATGAAGAAGATGAGGAGTGATTGACAATGAAAAAAAGAACATGGGAACAGTTTAGAGAATCAGGAATGTTATGGTGGATTAATATGATCTTACATACATTTGGTTGGGCAATAGCAGTCGAGGTGGACGAAAATGGGAAAACAAAGGACTGTTATCCTGCAAGAGTTAAATTAAGAGGATTTACAGACAGAATTAATTCAGAGGGTTATGAAAAGGTAGCAAATTATATAAAAGACAATGCCGAAGACATATATCTCGAAGCAGCAGAGAAATAAAGGTTTAACGAACGAAAGGAAGGTATAGTATGAAAGTAATAAAAGCAATACTTAACACAAAAGGATTAGAGGAAAGCTTTGGAGATATTACACAAGAAGAAAAGCAACTGTATAAAGCTACCTTTGATTTTATTGACGGAAAAGAAGCTCTAGTAGGAGATTGGGAACAAGAAACTAATGAATACAGCATGATAGGACTAATCAATCAAATTGAGAATAAGGAATTTTGGTGGTTGGTAGAACAAGATCCTTTTGTCAGCACATACGAAAGCAGAGAAGAATTTGATAAAGATTGGGAGAAAGAAGAATATGAAGGACCAGGTTGCTCGATTATGCTACCAACTAATGCAGTTAAAATAATCGAAGAGTTAAAAGGAGCAAATAAGGTTTAGGGAAGGAAGGACAGAGAAAATGTTAAGACCAAAAGTAAGTATGAAAGAGTTTGAGAAGTTTGGTTTTAAAAAATGCAAGGGAGTGGCAAAAGATAGCGAGTGTTACTATTTATGTATTTCCAGAGGTTGCAAAATGCTTTTTGTTAGTCCAGTGATTTTTTGCGTAAACGATTGGAACAATGATGATATAAGAATACATAAAGATGCAAATTGCAGATACAGAGATCAAAGAACGTATTTAGATATAATATATGATTTGATTAAAGCTGATATGTTGGAAAGCAGTATATCATAGTTGCGGTAGGACTGGCTTGACCGCTACCGTAACGTTTTGCCAACGATGGCAAGATGTATCAGGAAGGAGTTAAGTATGAAAGAGCAAAAGTTGTACGTATGTGATTATTGTGGAACACAATATAAAGATAAAAATGATTGTAAAGGATGCGAAGATGGGCACAAAATACCTGTTGCAATAGATACTGCATCATGGGTATCTATAAAACAAAACGGAAGCGGCTATCCAACAAAAGTCCATGTAGCAATGAGTAACGGAGAAACAATAACTTATAACAGGTAATTGATAGTTTATACAACCAATGTACATGGACAATTAAATATTGAAAGTTGGTAATAAATGGAGTATATTCTATCTATGGAGGTGAAAAATAATGGATGTTGCAATAAATATTACTCTTGACTATATATATCAAGCATTAAGAAATGCAAACTATATTTTATTGGGAATATTAATAGTTTACATAATTAATACTATATTCAAAATATATACTTATTTCAAAAATAAATAGGATCCTTCAAAACTACCAACTATCAGTATTTAGTTGGTAGTTTTTTGTTACTGTAAATTGATATTTGATTTATAAATGCCGATATAAAGAGGTTCTATTTTCTATAAATAAATAAGGCTGTCCAATTTATAGACAGCCTAATATTAT
>NZ_FRCP01000015.1 GCF_900142955.1 Anaerosporobacter mobilis DSM 15930
TTATCCCCCTGTATGAGGCAGGTTACCCACGCGTTACTCACCCGTCCGCCACTAAGTCAACTCTCTTGCAAGCAAGATAGTTGCTTCGTTCGACTTGCATGTGTTAAGCACGCCGCCAGCGTTCATCCTGAGCCAGGATCAAACTCTCAAATTAAAATTTTGATCTCTTTATTCAGAACTTACTAACCTAAAACTGGCTTTTAGTTTCCGTATGTCTTTCGACATAAATTTACAAAAGCGAATAAATTCGCTTGGTGTATCAAATTTGATTTGTTATTACTAACTCCTCACAATGATACGGTTCGTTTATTTATTGAAAATCTTTTTTCGAATTCTATCAAGTAAAACTTGTGAATACGATTAGAATTTTCAGGGTTGTTTCACTGTTCAATTTTCAAGGTTCGTTGTTTGTATTATTTCGCCGTTTTATAAGCGACTTCGATATTTTAACACTTTCAAAATTGTATGTCAAGTAGAAAATTCTTTTTTTATTTTCTTACAACTAAGTGTTTAACTGTTTTTTTCAGCTCAATCAGCTTAACATATTTTGATTTGTTTGTCAATATCTTTTTTTCAAGATTATTTTCTGTGAATTAAGTTATTTTTTAATTTAAAAGCTTAATTATTTTATCATGACACAAATTGTTTGTCAAGCAGAAAAAATTCATCTTATTATCAGTTATTTAAACGCTGATATTCAGCGACGAAATTAATTTTATCATTTATACAAACATTTGTCAACAATTAAATGGCATTTTTTTTATAGAAATCTGTTTTTCTATAATTTATATCATTTTTCTCCTTTAATCATTGTTTACGTTGATTCACAGTGCTTAATATCTCCATATTAGGAAAGTAATATTCCTAATATCACATATTTTCTTCTAGAATTTTTCTTATCTGCACAGCGGCAGTTCCATCTCCATACGGATTCTTCGCTTTACTCATTGTTTGATAACACGCCGAATCATCTAGCAGTTCACTGCAAACCCTATAGATTTCCCCTGAATCTGTTCCAACAAGACGTAATGTCCCTGCTTCTACTCCTTCTGGTCTCTCAGTAGTATTCCTTAATACAAGAACTGGTTTATCATATGCAGGTGCTTCTTCTTGCAATCCACCACTATCCGTCATGATAAGGTAAGATTTACTAATAATATTATGCATCTCATCTAATTGCAATGGTTCAACGATACGTATGCGTTCTAGGTTTCCTAAATATTGATTAACTAGATTTCGTATCTCCGGATTTTTGTGTACCGGGAATACGATCTTAACATCTTGATATTGTTGCAGAATATCTTTCACTGCCATGAATATTCGAATCATCGCTTCCCCAGTATTCTCTCTTCTATGAGTTGTTAACAAGATCAGCCTACTGTTTTTTGCCCAATCAAGCAAAGGATGCTCAAACTTTTCTTTCACAGTATATTTCATAGCATCAATTGCAGTATTCCCTGTTACATAGATAGAACTAGCCTGCTTACCTTCTCGAATTAAATTATCCTTTGCCTGTACTGTCGGTGCAAAATGGTAATTTGCCATAACGCCAACTGCTTGTCTATTAAATTCTTCCGGATATGGCGATGTTAAATCATGGGTACGCAACCCAGCTTCAACATGGCCAATAGTAACTTTTTCATAGAAAGCTGCCATTGCCGCTGCATAAGTTGTGGTTGTATCACCATGAACCAACATAAGATCAGGCTTTTCCTTAATAATAATTTCACGCACCCCAATAAGTACCTTAACTGTAATATCTGTTAAAGTTTGTCCTTCTTTCATAATATCCAAATTGTAATCTGGTATTACATGAAAACAATCTAGTACCTGTAACAACATTTCTTTGTGTTGACCTGTCACACAAACAACTACTTCGAATCTTTCACTTTTCTTTAATTCTATAATCAATGGACACATCTTAACCGCTTCTGGTCTTGTACCAAAAACAAGCATTACCTTCTTCTTCATCTTACTCATGCTTCTCCTTTCTTATCCAGAAATATAACATACACGTAAGTAAAATTCCTACACTGGTAGATATAAGACCCACTTTTAATAGTGGATACTTTAATTGGATATATGTCTGTTTATCCTCTACTACTAACAAATTATTAGAACTTTCCATTGCGTTCTTTGATTCAAACGTATCTTGATATGCTATCGTTGTATTAACTGGTACTGACTCTGCAACGATAGAGATGTAGTCTTTCCCATAATCGGCCTTAATTGGTACAATTTCACGTTCTGGAATAACATCAGTTTGAAGCCCTAATATATCATTTATAATGGTATACGCAGAACTATCCGATGTTTGCAAGCCATGATATAAGAGATTAAGCCCTAGGAATATAATATTTTCATTATCATTTGTACCAACGTATGGGAGATTCATATTCATAAAGTTAACGCTACCAGTAATATCTTTTGCTCCATCTATATAAGAAGCTCTCCACTTTGTATTCTCGCTTTCAAAATAATCCATCTTATACGTATTCTCTTTATATTCTAAATCTGGGAAACGACTATTAAAGGTAACCGCTTGTCCTGTGACACCTAATATACTCGTTCTTTTGGTAACCGGATCTTCTGGTACATAGGACATATCAATTACAATACGCACTCCTGCATCTGCTGCTTCTGTAAGTAATTTCTCTGCCGCCTTTTTATCATGATATCTAAAACCAGATAGATATAACACTTTATATTTTGTTAATTCCTCAATGGAATATGCATCTATATATTCTTTGCTTGCTACCTCAAACACCGGATAGGATAGTACTATTAATTCAGCATTCTTACCAATCGCTAACCCTTGATACGAGGTACGTACACCAAATTGTTCTGGTGTATCTCTGTGAAAGATATATGTGTTGTTTGATTTTCTCATAAGAACATATTGGCTTTGCTTAGCTGCACGTAATAATTCACTTTCAGCCGTATTCGAATCCTCCACTAGATTAATTGGTAACACTACTGTATCATTACCTAGTTCAATACAACGATCAAACACATAGGCATATTTTCCGTATTCAACAGCCGTATTCAACATAACTATATTTGAAGATGTAGTCGCACCTTGCCAAGCCCAGCCATAGGAATAGTCAACACGGTCTTCACCCACACATAATTGCCAAGATGGATAGGAACCATATGCACTCAAATCTAATACTGCTACTCTTTGTGAAGTTATACTTTTTGCATATTCCAAATCTTCATCTGCTTTTCCTGCTACCTGTGTATAGTATCTTTCTATATTAAATGACGGTACACAATCTAATATTAATATTCCCATAAGGATAATACAGAAATACTTCCTTACACTGGTCCATTCAAGTAACGACCAATAAAAAAATGCATATGCAATGGTTGCAAAACGCATCATCCAAAGCAATTGGCTTAGTGGCATCTTAGAAAGAATAGGAACAACTTCAACCGTAGTTAATAAAACAATTACAATAGCTGTAATAAATCCTGCCTTTTTTCCTTTCCTAGCAAGTAAAACACCGATCACTGAAATTATAACAATGGATATCCCATAATAAAACGTATCAATAATACCATTTATTCTTATCAAAGGATTAAGAGATTCATTGAACGAATAAGCTAACGATTTCATTACAGAAGCACTTGCCTCTGGGTCCATACCAACTAATCCACCGGATAAAGCCGGTAATAACCAAAATCCGCTTATCGCAAATGAAACAAGCATAAGAAACAATGTCTGTATTGCTCGTTTGTACTCTTTATTAGATAATACATAGAATAACAAGAAAATAAATGTTGCAATCCCGACCATAGCAGAAATCATAACATGGCTTAAGGTGATTCCTACCATACTTGCAATAATTCCAAACATTGCATTGTTTTTACGTTTAATAAAGAATAACCATATTGCATATACACAATAGGGAATAATAATTGCGGTAACCATTCTTGGGATATTTCCTTCGCAGAAGTATACCCGAATATTCTCTGGTAAAAAAAACCAAAGTATTCCTAGCGTAGTTCCTAAGACAATACGATTTTGTGCTCTACCAAATAATACCCACCCAAGAGCCCCAAAAAACACAGATACTCCAGCGAACAATACATAGGCACCAGTAATACTCCCACCGGCAATCCATTGTAAGAAAGCTAGAATATAGTAAGGTAATGGCGCCCAATACCGAAAAGGCTGCACCCCGTTATACCATAAAGATGTGTACAAAGGATATGTATTTCCTTCTTTTATATTCTCATATAGAAGATTAGACTTAAATAAATGCCCCCAAGCATCATTTCCTGATACAACATATCCATAGTGGAACATGAAATATACGAACGCGATTGAAATAAGAAGAAGTAATAAGATTACTTTAACCATGGAAATATTATGCTTTTTAACTTTCGTAACTTCAATTTCTTTCGTCACTTCAATTTCTTCACTCATACTATTAACCTACTATCTTTCTACTAATTTATCTAATATAGCATCCGCAATTGCTTCCATATCCTTGTTATGATTATCTCCCATCTCGTCTAATAAGTTTATTACATATGCTCTTGTTGGAGTTTCACTCATCTCAATCATTAACAATAACCAGCCCTCTTTTCGAAGTAATTCTGCTAACTCTTGTTTAAAGTACTCACAACAATTTTCTAATGTAGGGTTCACATGATGAAATGGAGGAATTTCGTTAATGTAGTTTTCCTGGTATTTACTGAAGTATTCTTCAATCTGTTGTTCAAGACGGTCAAACTGAACAAAGTTATTCTGTATCTTAAGTGTATTTATTGTAATTTCCCATGTATGTGAATGCCTCTCACCTAAATTACCATTTATATAGATTGCATGGCTTGCATTCACATAGAACTTAAATTTATATTGGTGATATCTCACGAATTAACCTCCCTTCCAATTAATTACTCAGTTGCAAAACTATTTCGTCTATCTTAGACATTACAAGGCGTTTCATATAGTTTCTTTCTAATATAATATAATACAAAGAAAGGACCAATAATGGATAGACCTTTGCTAAATAGAAAATTCAATTTTTCTGGAAATGTAGCAAACAAAAATGTATTTCCCATATATATTAATGCATTTGCTAAGAATAGTCCAAACAAAAACGTAAGGATGTAAACAAAGGCTCCCCTTTTCCCTTTTGCTGCTATAAAAACATATTGTGCATTCAAAAAATAACCAACAACAGTTCCTGAAACTACACCGCACGTATTTGCTATCACTAAATCATAGCCTAATAGTATATTCATAAACCATACAATAGCTGTATCCAATACAGTTACAAGAACAGAATTGAGTAAATAAGTTCCTATTCTTTTGTACTTCTTTAGCATTTTTATCTGCTCCTTTCAGTCTTATTCTCTATTAGAAAATCGTAAAACTCTTAGTAATGGCGACAAATGTATCTGTATTTCCTATATCCTCTCACGTATCTTTTCTAGTTCCATTAAAGGATCTTCTATTACATTAGTAATAGTTCTACATTTAACAGTTGCTTTAATTCCATTCTCTTTTGCAATATTCTCTGCTCTTTCTTCTACTATAACAAGGGATTTCATAAAATCACCAATCTCCGTTCTTATCAGAAGGAATATAAACTCACCTTTTCCAACCTCAAACAACTCATAGTTATGAACTAATTGAACTCGTAATTGTTCTTCGATTTCACTCATTCTCTTCTTCGTGAAGTATAGATTCCCCATATCAAATCGTACATAAATTATAGTGACTGGCAGATAAGTAGTAGCATTTGTCTTCATTAATAATACTCTTACTAATTCCATATCATATTGAATTGCTTGATTTATCTGGCTCAATCCTTTACTCTCTTTTTCCAAAGTAATCCGATCTAATTCCTGGTTAATCTCTTCTACCTTGCGATTCAGACTCACCACTTCTTTTTCTAAACGTACTACTTCCATAGACGCCATCATCGACTTTCGTATAAAATCGATTCCAATTAAAGCTAACAACAGCGTCGCTACAATAATTTGAAGAAGTAACACCATATTGAACGTACTATATCCCCAATCCATGAGAACCATATTCTTACTTGCTGTTAAGCCAATCGTAAAGGTTCCATTGTCATAAGAAAATGAACTTTGCGTCGTAATTATAGAGTTCTCTTGTAACTGTACCACAAACTTATCCAATGAAATTGTACGATTGGCCTTTATTAAGTCATGGTTTTTATAGTAAAGAACAACTCCCTCATACGCTACATACACCCACGACGAATCATCAATAGAATCTTCTCTGCTTATAATCGCTAAGAACTTATCCCAATTATTAATTTCAGCAATATTCCCTTGTAAGGAAAACAATACACTCTCCGCAATCAAATCCGTTTTGACTTGCATTTCATTATGATACAAATCTAGGAATTGCTTTTCTTGGTTCTTTATACTTCTACTATTAGATACTATCGAATAGATAATAATAAGGAGTATTAGAAAGACAGCCGTGTTGTACTTGTTTATCTTAAAGACCCTCTTATCTTTCAAACTTACACCTCTTCTCTCTAATTTTCTCCTACCGCTTCCTTCTCTTAATACCTAGTTGCCTTAGTTGAATCCCCAAGCTTATACTTCTTACAGACGTTTTTATTACTTTCATCTTGCTTGCTCCCACTTTTTCATCATAATGAAGTTCAAATGGTATTTCAGCAAACGTAGCCCCGATTATGTTTAATTTATAAAGAAGTTCTACCATACAAGTAAAACCAGCATTCTCGATAATTTCTTCTCCAAATTCCTTGTATGCACATTCTAATAAAGTTGTACGATACAAACGGTAGCCACAAGTATAATCTCTTACTTGTTTAACTGGTAGTAAAAGTTTAAATATCCATCTTGCTCCTATACTAGTAAGATGTCTATAACCTGCTAACCCATGAACCTTTGCACCTTTTTGATAGCGAGATGCAATGACAACATCCACTGATTCATCGTCTTCTGTCTTCTTTAACATATCCAAAACATAGCTTGGATCCTGCGTATTATCACAATCCATAATACATAGATACTTACAGGTATATTTATGTTCAATTGCATATTTTACACCAGTCTTAACAGCTTCTCCTAACCCTTTATTAACCTCATGATTGATCAGAGTAACATTCTCATAGGTATCAGATAGTTTCTTACTTAATATCTCTGTCTTATCACTACTACCATCGTTAACGATTGCAACTTCTAAACCGAGCCCATATCTATCTTTTATTACTTCCTCCATCGAAAGCCATCTCTCAATCATTCGTTCCACATTCCCTTGTTCGTTATACGCTGGTAATGCAACTATTAATCTATTCTTCATCGTTATTCACCTTCTCTATCATTTTATCCAATATTCGAGTAATTCCCGAAAAATCTTTTCTTATAGTTTCTGTAAAATGTTCGCGCTCCTGCGTTAAATTATTCGTACGCCATACTTGTTGCCCTTTAATTGCATTAATAATTCCAGCGAAACGGAACCAAAATACCATCGAATTATAAGGAGGAAGCAAGAACATTAGATACCACTTGCGAACGTAATAACGCCTAAGTTCTTTGTTATTTTTCAAGAATAATGATATACAGAGGTAGAACAAAAATGTTGTCATTACATTGAAGAAATAGATCAGAACCATCGATACAATAACTAACCGCAACGGATAATTCATAAAAATCAAGGAAAGTAATGCAAAATACCATATCATACGAGGTAATGCAAATGTATGATCATATAAAATTAATTTTGTAATTACATTAAAAGACTTCTTTTTTTTCTTATTCGAACGATTGAATGTCTTCTTTTCTCTTTCAAACATATGTGCAACTTCTAGTTCTCCTCGCTGCCATCGTTGTCTTTGTGTATAGAGTTTGTTCACATCTTCAATTGGATCAACAAAAAAATACGCGTCTGGACACAAACTAACTTTCTGATTGAGCCATTCTCTAACTTGAAAAGTGATTTGTGTATCTTCACAAACAGTATCCGTATTATACAATTTTGTCTTTAGTATCGTTGATTTTCTAAAAGCAGAGAATGCACCCGATAACGTGTATATATTATTGAACTCTGCTTCAAAATTTCTTCCTGCAAGAAATGCTTGTGCATACTCGCAAAATTCTATCTTTCGTAAGATTCGTAAGAAGAATTTATCGGTCTCATCAATTAATGTTGGATCCGTAAGGATTGTTCCTGTTACACAATGAACCTCCTCATTCTTCTCAAAGTAAATTACCATATTACGTAGTGCTTGTGGGTGAAGAACTCCATCACTATCAATATGAATAATATATTTCCCTGTACTATTAAATAACGCCAGATTTAAAGCCTTTGACTTTCCTTGTTTTGACGTCAACCAGTTCATGTTCAATTCAGGAAAATCTAATTGACACTTACTAAATACTTCGAAACTGTTGTCATTACCACCGTTGTGTACAACCATAACATAAATCAAACGATTATCGTAATCCGAGTCATAGACAGACTTAATACAATTCCTTAATGTATCTGCTGAATTATAAACCGGTATAATTACTGTAATCTCGGGTAAGTATTTTAATGCTTCCCCTCGTTTATTGATTAAACGTTTTTTGATTAGAATGAATACATCAAAGATCGCCGGAATTACCTCTAACAAAATAGGGATAATAACCCATGCCATATAGAAAACGATAGTACTAACTATGAAATCATTTATCTTCATAACTAAAACTACCTACCTTCTGTCTTATAATCTGTGCTTTCGTAAACACAAAGTAGTAAAGTAACATAGATAATCCATAGAAGATTATCCTTCCCAAAATTGTGTGAGCAAGAAAATAGGCTTCATTTCCAAACATACTGATTGCTACACAGATTACAGCTAGTCGAATAACATTAGCAAGGAATAAATACAAACCACCGATGATACCTACCAATACCTTCTCCATATGAAGATAAGCAGGAAAAAAAATAAGCAAAGAAAAGAATGCTGCCATTTCAATAATTCCAGCGCATTCATAATCCACAACCAAAGAAATAGCACCGCTCTTATTCTTAACAAAAAGTAATGCATATTCTGGGTACCCTTCAAACAAACGCAACACCTTTCCTACACCACCCGTAACCATAGTAACTGCTTTGATCAAAGGTGTTGTTAGTACAGGTTGAACAAAAACCATACACAACACAAATAATCCGGCACTCCCTATCAGAAAGTACCAGAAATCTAGTTTTCCGCGTCGTAATACGGACAATATATACACCCAAATAATCAATGCAACTAATGTCAACCAATTCATACTATTTCACAACTTTCTTTTTCATATCACAGCAAGAACACCACAGCACACTTGCTGTGGTTTAAACATCAATACATACAATTCTCACCAATGTAAATCTATACTCCTGCCATCTGTTATGCCTTAGCCTTAACTTTTCTACGTTTTAGATATACCACTCCACCTGCTGCTATTGCCGTCATAACGATCACACCAACAACTGCTCCTGATGATGAACCTGCCATTACGATTTCATCTCTACCAATATTCGGATTGTATAACTTAATCTCTCGCATCGACTCAACCGGAATACCAGTTATATGAGAAATTACATTCAAATCAATCGCAAATTCAACTTCATCACCAATTGAATGATTTTTATCATATACAGTAAAAACCGATTCTCCCATATAATACTTCGGATAATCATTGTAAAAAACACCCAACCCAGTTGTAATACCTTCCGGAAGATTAGACATGTCTGTATCCCAATCAATGTTACCGTCTGATGTACCCTTTTGAATAGTCAACCCAACCTTCGTACTGTTGTTTATTGTAAGTTCCATGTAACCTACTATCATCTGTCTATTGAACGCATTGTTCATCTTATAATGTCCATAAAGAATATCACCATCAAGATATAATGCACCTTGATGAACTTGATCTGGATTAGGTGAATACCATGAGATATCTGTATGCGGAATGTGATTCCAATCTGAATACGTACCGTCTACCTGGATAGTCCCCCCATATGTAAGATTCTCATCTTCAATGCCTTCTAATAAATCTTCCGCAGTTTCTTCCGTTTCTTCACTAACTATATCACTTTCCTCTTCTGTCTTGTTATCTTCTGTCTTGTTATCTTCTGTCTTGTTATCTTCTGTCTTGTTATCTTCTGTCTTGTTATCTTCTTCCGTTACGTTACTTTCTTCCTTATTATTTTCTTCTTCCGTTATATTACTTTCTTCCCTATCAACTTCTTCTTCCGTTACATTACCTTCTGCATCGGCACCTTCTGCCTTAGCAGAATCCTCTTCCGTTACGACACTATCTACGGTCTGACTAGCGATAGCATTGGTAGGTATTGCAATTGCTTGTGTGATTAGTAACAAGCTACAAATAATTAATAAACTTCTTTTCATAAGAATCACTCCGTATTCGACTACTTATAAGTACTTTTTTTGAGCTTCTAATATTCTCTCAAGTTGTCTTGAACTATTCTGTATATGAGCAGAAGAAAGAAGAATACGATCAGAAATCGAATAGATACGCAATGGATTTTCACAGATATCAATCTGAATTAAATCCAAATTTACACTCTGTAACTTTTCTTTAATTTCTTCGTAAAAATACTCCCCCATAACTTCTATGGTTGGTACTTCTTCTTCAAAACAGGCAAGTTTATTTAATTTTTCTCCTGAAAATCTGCTGAAATACTCTTCTAGGAAACGATCAACTTTTGAAAAAAGGTCAATATTATAATTCTCATATGTTTCCATATACAATAAGATAGTAAATGTGTGAGGATGCATACCTTCATCTGACTTTGTCATAGAATGTTGTGCACTAAAATAATATTTGAATTTGTAATAATGCAACAACTTATCTTGTAAAATCATAGCTACTCCTCACACTTCTATCTTTTGATTCTTATTTTATCACATTACATAGTAATAACAAATACCTTTTTCTAATTTTCTACAGATTTCATCATAACACACAATCATATTGTAGTTTTTTAGAAACTAATGGTCATAAGCAATCTAATTTGTAAATATTTGAGTCCAATACACTACATTATTACTATCAATGTAACACCCGACTCCTAGTTTATTGTAGTTCTTTGACATAATATTTGCACGATGACCAGAGGAATTCATCCATGCATTCACAACATCTTCTGGTGTTCTTTGACCGTATGCAATGTTTTCACCAGCCGCTTGATATGATATACCCATTTCTTTTAATATACTTGAAAACGAAGAACCGTTAGGTCTTGTATGTGAAAAGCTTTTCTTAATCTCTTGCGATCTAACATATGCTGCCTTCTCTATCGTTGAATTTGTTGTTAATTGACTTAAACCTTCTTTGGCTCTTTCAATATTAACAAGACGTAACACTTCTTGTGTATAGGCCGCATTACTTGATGTAGACGAACTTTGGTTGTCTTGATTGATATCTGCATTTTTATCACTTTCGTTATTGCTTCCATTATTACTTCCATTAATGCTTCCGAATGTAATCTTGTTTGATTTAATCTTGCTTGAATATACGCCGTAGTACTTTATGTTCGCACTCTTCCTATAAGCTCGCACCCTATAATAATATGTTATAGAGGAATCAGCTGACATATCTGTATAGCTTAATGTTGTTGAACTTCCTATATATTCATATTTACCATTTAGCGAATTGGAACGATATACGTTGTATTTACTTGCGTTTGACACGTAGTTCCAACTTATCTTACGTCCATTTGTTTGATTTGTAACTTTTACATTCGCTGTCTTTTTCAACGTAGAGGAAACATAAGCTACATTAGAATAAGAACTATAAACCTTCTTGCCATTTACAGTTTTGTAAGCACGTACCTTGTAGTAATAACTGCTTGAAGACTTACGCCCTGTATCTTTATATGTTGTTGATGCTACGTTTGCTATGTGCGCATACTTTCCAGCTTTTGAGGTTGCACGATAGATGCTGTATCCTTGTGCCCCTGAAACTTTACTCATGGAAAGTGTAGCCGTTGTTGCCGTTCGTTGTTTGATTGTCAGGTTCGACTTAGATAACGATGTAGCAGCATGTGCTTTCCAAACACCTTGGTTTGCAAGCGGCATTGTTATGTAGCTAACTACTATACACAGTAAACAGGCTAAAATTGATATTTTCAGTATTTTCTTTCTCTTCATATTCTTTTCTCCCTTGTATTAAATTCATTTATATCGTAACACTTTTGTAACATTTATGTAATATATTATTAATGGAAATATTGCTACGATTAGGTATTATAAGGGAACAAATGTAAAAAGACCATTTATCTAGTCATACATTCTAGACAAATGGTCTTATAATTTGATCAACAACACGAATCTGAGGTAGGTTTCAACTAGAACCCTGCTCTAGAATAAAAATCTTGCTATTATCGCAACAATTGGTAACGTAATTAAAGTTCTCTCAATAAATATCAGAAAGATTTCCTTAATATTAACTGGAATCTTTGATGCAATTAGTAACGCTCCTACTTCTGATAAGTAGATTAATTGACATACAGAAACTGCGGCAACGACAAACCTTGTCATATCGTTTGTTACAGTAGCGATTAATACAGAAGGTAATAACATATCTGCGAACCCAGCAAACAACGTTTGTGATGCAACCGCTGCCTCTGGTACCCCTAGTATCTCAAGAAGAGGTAAGAAAGGTAAGCCAAGGATACGAAAGATTGGTGTATATTCTGCAATAAGCAAAGCGACGGTTCCTATCGTCATAACAATTGGGATAACTGCAATCCACATTTCAAGTACATTCTTAAATCCATCTATCAATACACTCTTACATACATTGACACCATCAACTTTCTCTAGAGCTTTCTGCACTCCATATTGAAAACATTTTGTGTCAGTGGGTATCTCCTCTTTGTCAGTCTTATGGGTTCCATCATAAAAACGATCTTTCTTTCTTGAAAGTGGCGGCAATTTTGGTAACACTATCGCTACCATGATACATGCAAATGTAACAGTAAGGTAGAATGGCACAAACATATGCGATAGACCTACGGTGTTAATTACAACTAAACTGAAGGTAATCGATACAAGAGAAAAGTTTGTTCCAATTACACAAGCCTCTTTCTCGGTGTAGAATCCCTCTTCATATTGCTTGCTGGTTAATAAAACTCCAATTGTACCGTCTCCTAGCCAGGAAGCTATTGCATCAATAGCTGCTCTACCAGGCAAACCAAATACCGGGCGCATAACCTTAATTAGTAAAGCACCTGCGAATTCTAACAAGCCAAAGTTTAATAACAATGGTAATAGAATACCTGCAAGTAAGAATATAGTAAACAATACAGGAAGCAAATTGTAAAATACAAGGCCCCCTGTATTCGTTGATGCAATAAAATTAATATCTTTTGCAAATAATACGATACAACCAAATGCGAATGCAATTCCCCTACCAACTAACCATAATGGTGACACGGCAAATAACTCCGACAATACTTTGTCCTTGTTCGAATATTTATTAAAAATTAGTGTTAGTAAGCTTCCAAAAAAGGATATTGTCAATACTCCAATTAAGATATAGTCAATATAAGGTGCGATATAGTCACTCATCAAATTAGATAGTAGTGCAATTGGAATTGTAACTTCTCCCTCCTTCACTACAGGAAACATAAAGAGTATAATTCCAATAACTGATGGAATTAAAAACTTTATATAATTCTTTCCTTTTTTAATATATAATTCTTTCTTTAAATAATTATTACTTCTGTTCATTCATTCTCCCACTTATTACTGTTTTATCCATAGTTTTAAGCTGACGCGTGTATGAACTACTATATCCAATGGTGTATAAAAAATCAATATAAATACATAAAGATAACGGTGGTAAGTTCTACCACCGTTATCTTTCAACACTTATAATTATATTTAGCTACTCTATTAAATGTAACCTTAGTTGTTCAATAAAAACTTATATTGAGACATATATAATTCCTTATATTCACCACCATAACGAATCAATTCATCATGGCTACCTTTTTCAATAATTTCTCCTTTGTCAACATACATAATACAGGTTGAATTCTTAATTGTTGACAAACGGTGAGCAATAATAAACGAAGTACGATTTTTGAGTAGGCGATTTAATCCCTCTTGCAAGGCAATTTCTGTTTCCGTATCAATACTTGATGTTGCCTCATCTAAGATTAAAATCTTAGGGTTTGCAAGCAATGCTCTCGCGAAAGAAATTAATTGTCTTTGTCCTGCTGATAGTCGATTTCCTCTTTCATTCACTTCCGTTAGGTATCCGTTCTCCATCTGCATGATGAAGTCATGTGCACAAACCGTTTTTGCAGCTTCTATAACTTCTTCATCTGTTGCTATCATATTACCGTAACGGATATTGTCCATAATTGTTCCAGAGAATATAAAGCTATCCTGTAGCATAACCCCCATCTGAGAACGTAAGGATTTAATTGTTACTGTATTAATATCAATTCCATCAATTAAGATCTGTCCTGAATCTAGATTATAGAAACGACTAAGTAAATTGATAATGGTTGTTTTACCTGCTCCTGTAGGACCTACAATTGCATAAGACTCACCTTTATTGATCTTGAAACTAACATTTCTAAGAATCGGATTCTCTTTCTCATAGCTAAAATATACATTCTTGAATTCCACATCACCATAAATAGGTGGCATTGTAATAGCATCTGGTGCATCCTTCACGTCAACTGGCTCATCAATAGTTTCAAAGATTCTCTCAAGATAAGAAATCGCAGTTAACAAACTATTATAGAAACTTGCCATATTCGTAATTGGTGCCCAGAAACGACTTATATAAGAAGCAAATGCTACCAACGTACCAATTGTAACTCCATTCACTCCGCCTACCAACCAAGATATACCTAATACGTAAATAATCGATGTGGTAATGGCTGATATGTTATCCACAAGTGGAGATAACATAAAGTTATAGTGTACCGCCTCCATCCATGCTGAACGATAATTATCGCTTAATGTATTGAAGATATTTGAATTCGTTTCCTCACGTACGAAGGATTGTGTAACTCGGATACCATTCATACTTTCTGCAATATAAGCATTTAGATTCGATGATTTATTACTTAACTTCTGCCATGCACTTCTTTGTTTCTTCTTAATAGTTATTAAAAAGGCTACCATGACTGGAATACCACATAGACAAATCAGTGTTAATTTCACATTGATTGTAAGCATGAATATAATAATGAATACTAAACTGAATAAATCAGTAATCGTATTAATAATACCATTGGATAATAAATCACTAATATTATTCACATAGTTTACGACACGTACTTGAATCTTACCATGTGGACGGTCGTCATAATAGGAAAATGGTAACTCCTGCAAATGAACAAACAAGTCTCTACGAATTTGGTGAATAATATCCTGTCCGATTTGTGCCATGCATTTAATCTTAATTCTAAGTGTAATTACAATTACTAGCACAACAATTAGATATAAGATACTCATCTTAACGATTCCGCTAATATTCTCATTTGGAATATAATTATCCATAACAACCATAAGAAGTTTTGGTCCAAGCATACTTAATGCACTGGCTGTTAGCATAATTATAATTACAAATATCATTTTATTACGATATGGTTTTATATAATGAAATAATCGTTTTAATTGGTTTACGTCAAATTGCGTCTCTAAGGATTCATCTACATCATATTTATTTCTAGCCATTACTTGATTCCCTCCTTCATTGATGCAATTGTATCAAACTCACCATATTGATGGTTAAACACAGTATAATAATAGCCCTTTTTATCAAGTAAACTATCATGATTACCCGATTCCACTATTCTTCCATTATCAAGTACAAGAATTAAATCTGCATCTTTTATTGAAGATATTCTATGGGCAATTACGAATACAGTTCTCTCATCAGCTAAATTCCCTAGAGCCTCTTGAATCTGTGACTCCGTCTCCATATCAACTGCAGATGTTGTATCATCAAGGATTACAATTGATGGATTTTTAAGCAGTGCTCTGGCAAGTGATATTCTTTGCTTCTGACCGCCTGATAGCCCAACTCCTCGCTCACCAACAATAGTATCATATCCTTCTGGCATCTTAAGAATGAAATCATGTGCATTCGCAATCTTCGCAACTCTCTCCACCTCTTCGAAGGTACAATTCGGTCTACCATATGCAATATTACCTTCTACGGTATCTGAGAATAAGAATACATCCTGCATCGCCATACCAATATGATCTCTTAGATAATGAAGATCCATATCCTTAACGTTCACGCCGTCGATACACACTTCACCTTTTGTTACATCATAGAAACGACAAAGTAGATTCATAATGGTCGATTTACCTGAACCGGTAGCACCAATAATACCTACCGTCTGCCCGGATTTAACAGTAAAATCAATATCTTTAAGAATTACATCATCCTCTGCTTTATAGTTTACATGACGAAACTCAATATTACCTTTGACACGTTTTCCCTTATAAGCACCTTCTGGCTCTTTGATATCCGGTTCTTCACAGAATGTTGAATAGATCTTCTCAACCGATGTTACAAATCTCTGTACATCATTGGTTAACCAACCAGCCATACGAAGCGGATTGTTAAGCATCCATAAGTATCCATTAATAGTGAATAGATTACCAAGTGTCATCTGCTTATTAACAACCATAATACCACCAACGAGCATTAATATTGCATATAACAAATTGGAGAAGAATTCAAAAATAGGTATGTATTTGGTCCAGATAGCAGTCGCACCAAGCTCTGCTGCCCGATATGCATCGTTTTCTTTATCAAACTTCTCTATTTCAAAATCTTCTTTTGCAAATGCTTTTACTACTCTATTTCCACTAATATTCTCTTGTGCGAAGGTATTAAGACTAGAGAATTGATTACGAATCTTATGAAACGCTGGCTTAATATTCTTCATTTGAAAATAAGTTGTCAATGCAGTAAACGGTAACACTATAACCATACAAAGCGCTAAGCGAACATCTACTGTAAAAATCATAACCAGAGCAATTATAAATAGGATTACATTCTCATAGATTGCATAGATTACGTAGGCTACAAAGTGGCGGATTGCATCCATATCTCCTGTCTGTCTAGACATGAGATCTCCTGTACGATTCTTATTATAGAACTGGAAATCTTGTTCTAATAACCGTTTATATAAGGCATCTCTCATAGAATATAAAACGCCTTGTGATGATTTCTCGAAAATCATCAGGAATAGATAACGTAATATAGATCGTACTACTGTTATTCCTATCAATATTACAATTAGTTTTGGGAGTAACGAATGCTTTCCTCCCTCTATTACCTCATCAATTAACATACCTGAAACGTATGGATTGATAATTGCAAGTACCGATGTGATTGTTACTAATAATAATGCACATAATAGTCGATACTTGTATTTCTTCACGAATGTGTAGAACCATTGCATTGCCGACATACTGTCCCTCTTTCCTTTCCATGGTCTCGATTAGACCAATTCAAAATATTACACCATAACAATTATGTTTAGCTTCCATTCATTATAGGGCAAACAATTTTTGAATTCTAACAATTTTATTGCAAGTTATAACAATTTCTTTGCATGTATTGATTGGATAATCGCAAAACATCCTGTTAATTTCCATTTATTTATGCAAAAAATAGCTGTAACAACTTTACTAGGCATATAATAACATGCCTAATGAATATGTTACAGCTATTTATATTTACTATATTAACTTACTGTATTACGTAGTTCAGTTTCAAGTCTATTATTTGCTTGTCTCTGCATACATAATATCTTCTTTCACAAAATCAGGGATATTATTGCTAACAATAGCATATTGATTACTCGTCACATTACCATACTCATCAGTTTTCCAGGTAACGGTAACGGTGACATTAGGGTCGTAATTAGTTAGTATACCATTGTTCCATGCATAACTATTATTAAAAAGATACGGAAGAATTTCACTTATAGTATCACCATCCTTATACATAACACTCTTGTCATAAGTCCATTCTGGATTTTCTTTCATATATGCAATGTATTGCTCCTCCTCATGAGCATACTGTGGTATTCGATAATCAATACTCACATTCATTATATCGGCAAGATTAAATGTTTTCGTAAAATCAAATCCATGCATGCTTAAGAAGTCGATTGTTCTTGTGAACGACGGATATACCAATGCACTATAACTAAGAACGTCATTCTCATCAGTAGTATACCCAAAGTCTATGGTGGCTAGTGGTACTTCATTTCTTACATCTTCCAAAGAAAGTGCTAAAAGTTCATCTCGATACAATGATAATAATTGTGCTTTCTCCTCTTCTGTTAATGTAATACTCAACTTTTGGAATTCACTATAGCAAGTAACGTTTGTTACTTCCTTCATTGTATATATTGGGAAGGCACCCTCTTTATATTCTTTGTTCTGATATAATTGGTTTAGCAAATCAAAATAAGGTTCTACAGCAATTGCATAACTTCTATAGATATGTCTTCCTGAGTTTAAGCGATATTGTACATGAATAGTCATGTATTTATCATAATCGCTATCACTATCGATTTCTCCCTCATTCAATACGGCCTCTCCTTCAACTGCCATCTTTGCAATTTCATAGGCAGCATCTTTGTCCTTCAGATTCATATATTCGAATGCATAACCTATTCTATCCATATAAGAAATCTTGTATCTACTATTGTCCTCGTTATAAACCCTAAACTCTAAGTTATTGTCTATACCTGATAGTGCAACACTCATGCTCTCAATCTTATCTTTACTAGGTATATACTTATCATACTGTAATAAGTCCCACTTAAACATAGAGAATATCGCAAACATAAGGACTGCGCCAACAAGTAATGAACCACGACTCTTGAAAGCTGCTTTAAAATCAAAATGATAGATGATTTCCATAATACAGCTACATAATAAGTACCCGCAAACCATACCAAAAATCAACCAAAAAGAGGAATTTGCATTCATTAGTGATGTGAAGATTATACCACTCCATAAACCAATTGGTACGCTAACCACTATCTTAATATAAGGCTGCAATACTTGGTAAGAGATTGCCTTTCCTGCTGCTTCTGATGATCTCTTGCGATATAAGAAAACTGCTAGAATTACTAAAACCATTGTAACCGCTATATAAATCAAAGTGATAGCGAATGATAGTGTCTTCTCATACACAGCATTAGTCATATTAAAATATGCACTAATTGGTGAGCATCTGAAAAGGAATGACTCTGTAATGGAACCATATTCATAATACGTCTCAAAGTATGTGTCTTTTAAAGAGCCAATAAGAACTGCTACCACTGGTCCATATGCAAGGAATACACCACTTGCCAAGATACTTACAATAAGCTGACCAGTTAATAATACTGCTATAATTACAACAGTATATGTGAGACAATAATTTAATAGATTAACGCCGAATGCTTTCCATGCTTCTATCCACACATTAGAACCAAAGGCTCCATTGGTACCAACTATGACAAATCCAATGGCTAGGGATACAAGATAAGGAATCACATAGATGGCAATACCGATTATATAGATGGAGGAAAATAATGACTCTCTCTTAACCGGTAAACTATGATAGAAATCTACCTTTTTCTTTGAATGTAGATAATAAAACCCACTAATACCACATAATATGGCCAATATAATTGTAAGTAATACTAACGCTGAATTTCCTACTCCTAAGCAATACATAGCAGTATTTGATAGATACTCATGTCGATCTCCCAGTGCCTGCCCCTGCTTAAACATATTCACTACTCGTTCTACTGAAGTAGCAGTATATACTGGTATCGCGAATAAGAATGCTACAAAAGAAATGGCAATCGCCCATAAACGTCTCTTCACATCTTCTCTCATTAGTCTACATAATAAGTTTCTTGATGTCATATCCTACTACCTCCGTTTCGCTAATGAATATCTCTTCCAAACTAAGCGGTAACACTTCGACGAAAATTGGATTTCTCTTCTGAATAATAGCGGTAATTTCTTCGCAAGTTCCCCTTGCTGTATACGTATACAAAGAACCTCTTTGTTCTTTCTTTAATAGATTTAATTCTTTCTCTACCTCTTCTACTCTATCTTGTGTTTTGAAGACGCATTGTACCTTATGAATACTACATTTCATATCGAATAAATCCTTCGACAACAGAATTCCTCCCTTATGCAAAAGACCTACATGATCACAGATATCTTCTAGTTCTCTTAAGTTATGAGATGCAATGATAGGTGTCATCTCACGTTCTGTAAGTTCTTTTGCGAATATACTCTTAACTGCTTGACGCATTACAGGATCAAGACCATCGAATGTCTCATCACAGAAGAGATATTTTGTATTGGCACAGATACCACAAATTACTGATAGCTGCTTCTTCATACCCTTTGAAAATGTATTAATTTTTCTTGTCAGGCTTAATTCAAACTGACCAATCAATTTATCAAATCGATTTACATCAAAGTTCTTATATATACTACGGTAAAACTCCCTCATATCTTTTGGTGTTGCATTAGGAAAGAAAAATTGTTCATCTGATATATAGAAGAAACGTTCTTTTGCTTCTATATTCTCATAAACATTCATTCCATCTAATTTGATTTCCCCGCTATCAGGTTTAAGAATTCCACTCATCATACGAAGAAAAGTACTCTTACCAGCCCCGTTTGTTCCAACGAGTCCGAATACATTTCCTTCTTTGATCGTAGCAGATATCTGATCAACAGCCTTGATGTCATCAAATGTCTTACTTACATTAATTGCTTCAATCATTGATTTGCTCCTCCTTATAGATTTCCTGACTAATCTCTACTAACTCTTCATAATCAATCCCTGTTTTCTTAGCCAGACTAATAGCATCTTCTAACTGTTTTAATACTTCCATTTTCTTATAATTCATTAAGTCCACATCCCCTGCTATAAAACTTCCTTTACCTTTAACCGAATAGATATACCCTTTCTGTTCTAGAGTTGCATATGCTCTTTGAATGGTATTCGGATTTATCGATAATTCCATTGCTAAATTACGAACAGATGGTAACTTCGTATCGGCTGGTAGTGCACCCTTTAAGATTAGTTCTTGAAATCGTTCTACTACTTGCTCGTAAATTGGTCGTCGGTCTTTGTAATCAATAACTATCATCCTGCTCTCCTTTCCTTAATTCGTTTTCGAGTTTCAAAAGGTCAATCTTCTCCCTCAGATGAATAACTATGAAAATCTTAATATTCATAAGAAATTATACTAACTGTATTATCACTCTTAATACAGTTAGTATAGTTGTGTGTATGTATTTTGTCAAGGTATATTTTCATTTTATTTCCTATTACGTTCCTTCAATAAAAAAGCTAATGCAAATGGAATTTTCTCCAATATGCATTAGCATCAATATACCTTTTTGTTATTTATTTTCTTGCCTTTATAGTAAATGTCTTAGGGATTCCCTTATCAAACTGTTCACAAGACATATTCGGTTCTTCATCTAAACCTTCGATATGAAAACCAACCTGTGCCATTGCTGTAATAATTTCTCCCAGATTCCATTTCCGTAGATATACTTTCCTTGTCTCACTTTCTGGCATATATTTCGCAAAAGATATCTCACTTTCAACTAATTCTGTACTAAAATAATCCCCTGTTACCTTGTGTTTACGAATCTTAGCAGTTGTCCCTCGAGACGTAATTAACTTATTGCTTACGGGATGGAAATCACGTAAAACAAAGATTCCATCTTTCTTCAATAAACGAAATGCCGTTTGGAACAATGGGTGTAAATCAGTAAAGTAATGTAGTATTCCTATCTCAGCAAAAACAATATCATAATCTCCTGTTAATTCTTCTTCAGGAAGTTCTACTACATTCTCAAGCACATAGCGGATTGATACTCCTGCACTCTCGGCTAATTCCATTGCATATCGACGATTTCCTTCTGAGAAATCCATAACAACTGCTTCTGCACCAAGCATTGCTAGTGCAACGGCTTTTGTCCCATTCGATCCCATTAAGTTGGCAATCTTCTTACCATTCACATCGCCAAACTTAGGTAGTAATACGGATAACACCTTTTCTGAATTCTGACGAATTCGCTCTGCTGCCTTATCAGAAGTACCAAATTTATTAATCCAAGCCTCATAAGTAAGCTGATTCCAAGCTTCTTCATTCTCCTGCTTACAAATCTCACTTGCTTTTTCCTTTTCAAATTCACTCATTCTAGCAAACGTACTCCTTTCATCTATCAACGCTCATATTGGATTGGAGGTTCCAAAGGTTAATCTCTTATATCAAATGAATACTAGGGACTATTTATTCATCTGAAGTTGGTTAATGTACTTGTGTATTATTATTTTTGATGCAAAACTCTTATACATTTTAAAGCTTCTATACTGCCGTACTATAACACAAAACACGCTACACACCTAAGTACTTCTAAGTGTGTAGCGAAAGGTATCGAACAATGCGGAAACGCCTTCGATTCGGCATCCTGCCTCAGCTTCGGCTAGCTCGGCGTCCATGCCTCGCCTTCCTTGATTATCTAGTACACACTAAGAAGTACTATAGATGTTTCGCTATCGTTTTTTAGTCATAGTACACCAGCATAGAAGCAACTCCATATAACTAAGAGTTTTGCATATATACATTAATCATACACAAGTACAGTTTAAGCGTTTAATGAATAAATAGTCCCTAGCATTTATCTCCAACGTTGTTATAACCTTTTGACCCTCTAATCTCCTATAGACTATCGCCCAACTTACTCTCTATCCATCGCATTAATATATCACAGATATCGTAACTTTTCAATTATTTCCTACTCTGCTTTATTACGAAGTTGCGCTAGACATTCTCCCATAATTTTAATCCCTGTTTCAATTTCTTCTAAGGACACCCTTGATAGACCTAATCGCAATGTATTCTCTCCTCGATCATCTAATGAGAATATGTCGCCTGGCATAAAAATTACCTTTCTCTCATAACAGACTTGTAATAGTAGCCTCGCAGATACCTCTCTTAATCCTACATATAGATGCAACCCTCCATCGCCCCACACGAACGCTGGATCTAGATATTGTTCCACACACTGTTTGGCAAATTCGAACCTCTCCTTATAAGATTTTCGCATTCGCTTCATCTGCCGCTTCAAGATTCCTGATTGTAGATATTCATATAAGATGCCTTGGTCGATAGACGAAGTATGAATATTCTTACATCTCTTCACACTTTCTAATAGAGATATTACTCGATTGTCTCCCATAACCCAACCTATTCGTAATCCTGGAAACAAAATCTTCGAGAAGCTACCAATATAGACAACTCCATTACGTTCTTTGTCTAGAGAGGCAATCGGTGTAATATGACTGCTGCCATATAGTAATTCTTCTGTAAAACCATCTTCTATAATCGGGACTTCATATTCTCTGCACAACTCATATATCTGAGATCTTTTCTTCTCCCCAATTACAATTCCAGTAGGATTATGATAAGAAGGAATTACATATAAGAAACGAGGTTGATACTTCTTTAGGTATTGCTCTAACTTCTCTATATCTAATCCATCTTCTAACATAGGAATTCCAATTGTCTTGATTCCATGTAATTTCATGATTCTTAAGGCTGTATTATGAGTAGGGTTTTCACACAATACATAATCTCCAAGGTTAGTGAACGCTTCAATCATCATCTCAAACCCTTCTGTAAAACCATTAGTTACAATGATATCTTTGTGTTCTCCACTCACCCCTTTCTCTAACATGTATTGCTTCAAGTACTCAATTAATGGTTTGTAGCCCCTGGCATATCCATAGTTAAGGATCTTATTACCTTCCACGGATAAACGATACAAAAAGGATCTCTTAAACTCCTCTAGATCAAACAATTCTCCATCTGGGGAGATGCTTTTGAACGAAATTAAGTCCTTACTCCATGGAATTTCATTCTTGATTATATCCATCTTCTCCGCTTCGATGGAGTATGCATTCGCCTTGGTTTCCCAATCCACATTCCATTTCATTTTATTATTGCTATTATAATCTTTTTTTCCATATCGTTCAAAGGCACTTTTCGTAATGAACGTTCCTTTTCCCTTTTTGGTATAGATAACATTCTCTGCTTCTAGATTCTCATATGCTACTAATACAGTATTCCTACTTACACCTAGAACCTGAGATAGCTCCCTTGTGGAAGGGAGCTTACTATCAGGTGTAATCATATTCGTATGAATACTACATTTAACATGATTCTCAATCTGTTCATATATTGGACTGTCATTATTAATTATAAGGTCATGAAATAACATCATTATCCCCCTTGTTACCTACTACTTCCATTGCTATACCAACGAATACTCTATTATTTTATCCAGTAGTTCTGGATATTCCATTCCTCGTGCTCTTGCACTCTTTGGTATTAAACTTGCACTCGTTAATCCAGGGAGTGTATTGGCTTCTAATATATATGGTACACCCCTAGCAATAATCATGTCAAATCTTACATAACATTTACAATAAAGTTCTCTCCACATTATCTTAGAGGCTTCGTTAATCTTGTTTTGCAATTCTTCATCATATTCTACTACCTCTTCCTTAGCACCTTGTTCATGGTACTTCGATTCATAATTAAAGAATTCGCCTTTATTTGCTTTAATTAGTAGAGTTGGGAATACTTCTCCGTTTAAAACGAAGGATGTAATTTCCTCTCCATTTACATATTGTTCAACGATTGCCTCTGTATCATACTTCAATACTTCATGAACTGCACTCTTTACTTCCGATTCGTTCTGAATAAAAAATGTAGCTACACTAGAACCACCATGATTCGGCTTAATGAATAAAGGATATCCCAGTCGGTTCAATGCATCATAATCTATCTCATCAATACTTCTAAATGTTATCCAATCTGGTGTTGCAAGCCCATATTGTTTTACAATCGTCTTAGTTAGCGATTTATTCATACAAATTGCACTACTTAATACACCACAACCACTATATGGAATCCCTATTGTTTCAAGCGCTCCCTGAATTGTTCCATCTTCGCCAAACTTACCATGCAAGGCTAAGAAAGCAAAATCAATTCCTTTCACACGTTCAATTACATCTTTCTTATCATCTATCATAATGGGAATTACTTGATCGTATTTGTCGCGATGCATGTATTTCATAACCTCAGCACCAGACTTAAAACTGATTTCTCGTTCTGTAGAAATTCCACCCATAATTACACCTATACGCATAAGACTCTCTCCTATCCAGCCAATTTCAAAACTCTTAATTATCTAAAACATGCAATAACTTGTTTGAAGTTTTGTAATTTCATAGCTTCCATACCAATTTCTTTCTTACTATATAGTATACAAAGTTCTCACTCTTTGGTAGTACCACGTAAATGTCACATTACATCCTAGGTGGTTTTTTTCGTTGACAAATGTCATTAAATATATATTGACATTTGTCAATATAGGCATTATAATCCAACTATGGTACCTAATAGAAATAAGACATTCTAATCAAACTTTGAAAAGGAGACTGTTGGTAATATGAAAAAAGAAGAAAAAAAAGAATTTGTTAAGCTTCCTGATTCCGAATTGTATATTATGCAAACAATCTGGAACACTGCAACTCCAGTTGGAACCGGGAAAATTGTAGAATTGATTACTAAATCAAAAGACTGGTCTCGTTCTACAATCCAAGTCTTATTAACTCGGCTAGAAGAACGTGGATTCATTAAGATGGAAAAGAAGGGAAGACTCAAATACTATAGCCCTATTATCAAAGAAGAAGATTATCTATCGGGAGAAACGAAATCGTTCTTAAAACATTTCTACAACAACTCATATAAGAAATTAATTGCCTCTCTTGTACAAGATACAAGATTAACAGATGAAGACTATGAAGAACTGTTAACCATCATTCAGAACGCAAAGGAGAGTGAATAGCATGCGCAATGTATTCACAACATTTTTGGATATTTCTCTATCTGTCTCCATACTATTCCTGCTATTTAAACTCGTGGATTCCATACTTAAAACGCGGTATTCCATACGTTGGAAGCATCTTGCTTTCTTATTACTTGGTATCCGTTTGCTCCTTCCTATTAATCTTGGAGTGATTACTTTACCTATACTGTCTCTGGACGATAGCTATCACAAAGAGTCACTGACAAACATAGCTCTAGATTCAAACTTTAACGATTCCACTACCGATTTGATTAACCTTCCAGCCGCGAATAAGGAAGTTGCAAACACAGATTCTTCCTATCCACTCGATAGCCCTAACAATTCCTTACTGGATTCCAATACAGATAAGGACTTATATAGTAAGAATCCATCAAAAACAGTCGATTCTTTTAGCATCACTAGGTTATACCAATCCATAAGAAACACATCATACGTTCCACTCATAATACTATGGCTAATAGGAACAATTATTTTTTTATTCTATCATCTATCTTCCTATATGGCATTTCACAGAAAAGTTAAATATACTGCAAAGACTACCGTTAATGCTACCTATCTAGACATTATGCAGGAGCAAAAAAATCAATTACATATTTCGAAAGATATTCAATTACTCATCTATAATGATATTAGTTCTCCACTATTGCTTGGACTTCGTAACCCTTGTATTCTCTTACCGAACAACAATTACACAAAAGATCAAATCGCATTTATTATAAAACATGAACTTACACACTATAAGCATCATGATTTGTATATTAAATTGTTACTTATTGTCTCTAATGCCCTACATTGGTTTAATCCAATCATATACCTTCTTGTTAGGGAAGCTTCCTTAACCATGGAACTGTATTGTGACGAGAGTGTAACAGCAAAACAAACTCTTTCCTATCGAGAGCAGTACAGTCTGACATTGCTTCAGATAATGAAGGGCGGGAATTCCCATTCTCCGGCACTTCTCTCCACAGGTTTTACAAACTACGCAAAACCTATGAAAGAACGTTTTCTACATATTATGAATACTTCTACGAAAAAGAAGGGAAGTATCCTTATCATATTGTCCATTGCTATTATCTTAATTGGTAGTAATCTCACAACTGGAAAAACAGAAAAATCTGCACTTGCAGATACCACTCAAGACATTGAATTAGAGGACAAGAATATCAATACTAATGAGGCAGCAGAATCTTCTAGAGAAACTGAAACTATTACCAATATTCTAATTCTTGGTCTAGATACAACCGGTTTTATGAATTCCGAGTATCCACCTAGACCAGATAGCATACTTCTATTAACACTAAACAAAGAGAAAAATACAGCCACCTTTAATACGATTCTTCGTGACATTCTAGTAGATATTCCTGGAGATAAAAAGAATAAGATTAGTAATGCCTATGTATTAGGTGGTGAAGAATTAATGAAAACAACCCTTAACCAAAACTTTGGCATAACAATTGACCATAGTATTGCGATTGACATGAGTGGAGTAGAAAATTGTATCAACTTATTAGGAGGTACTGAAGTTACACTGACCGCAGAAGAAGCTTCTTACCTAAATCAGACAAATTTCATCTCTAACAAAAGTAATCGTAATGTAGTAGAAGGCCTTCAAAACATGAATGGTAATCAAACCCTTGGTTATCTTAGACTTCGGTATGTGCCCACAGCAACGGGTGAAACGAATGATTACGGTCGTACCAAGCGTCTTATTCAAGTTATAAAATCACTGGCGCAGAAGTTAAGTTCGAAGAACATGGAGCAAATACTTGAGATTGCAAAGAGCCTACTTCCAATGATCGTAACCGATATGTCCCCTGAGGAGATATTTGATTCCCTTGCGATATTACTGTCTTCTAGTAAGAACATGGATTATACTTGCATTCCACGACTTGAAGATTGCACTTCTTCCACTGAAAATGGAATGTCAGTCTTAATACCAGATCTTGAACAATCACGTAATCTTTTTTCAGATTACTTACAATAATATTCTCTAGTTGAAAGTTAGTTAAGAAAAAGTTCACAATTTAAATATTGACCACATGGTCTGTTTTTGTTACAATCAAAACAGACTATGTGGTCAATATTATTTTATGGAGATCAATTAATGAAAAGAGAAGAAAAAAAACTAAAAAGCAGGCAGAAGATAATGATCGCTGCCATACAAGAGTTCGGCCACAAAAGCTATGGAGAAGCATCCCTCAACACCATTTGCGATACAGGTAATTTATCAAAGGGAATTATTTATCACTATTTTTCAGACAAGGATGAATTATACCTTGCTTGTGTGAAGGAATGCTTTGATGAACTGACAAGTTTTCTGAATCGGGATGACTATGATTTTGCCGATTTTCAAAAAGGGATTAACAACTACCTTTCAGCAAGGTATCAATTTTTTCAGCAATATCCCCATTATAGTCACCTCTTTTTTAGCACGTTTTTACAGCCGCCTGCACACCTAATTCAACAAATAAAAGAACTAAGAAAAGACTTTGACGTACAAAACACTCGTTATTATGAAACTGCGCTTGCGCATATTACTCTTCGTGAAAACGTCACTAAAGAAGAAGCCATGGAGTATTTCTTTATCTTCCAAGAGATGTTCAATGGATATTATCAAAGCAGGGCCTATGAAAACACAGATTTCAATTCGCTCATAAAGGATCACGAAATGAAGCTATCTAAATTATTAAATATGATGCTTTATGGTATTACTAAGGAGGACTCCAAATTATGATTCTATTAATACTTCGGCTTTTGTCCGCAATTGCTATCGCGTTTCTTGTGGGAAAGCTTGTGTCAAAAATCAAGCTTCCCGCGATTTTAGGGTGGCTTCTTACCGGTATGCTTCTCGGCCCACACGCAATTGGGCTTATGAACAATACTCTTCTAGATTCACCATGGTATCACTCCATCGTCAATATATTAGAATGCGCTGTTGGTCTTCTAATAGGTACAGAGCTGGTTTGGAATAAAATAAAGAAATCTGGAAAGCAAATTATTATCACAACTCTGACGCAGTCACTTGGAACCTTTTTTCTCGTGTCCTTGGTATTCGGCATCGTTTTCTATTTTACCGATGTACCTGTTTATCTTGGTGTAATCTTTGGTGGTATCGCACTTGCCACTGCACCAGCACCCGCACTTTCCATTGTGAATGAGTTTAAAACGGATGGTCCTGTTACAAGGACCTTGATTCCCATGGCAGCACTCGACGATATGGTAGGTGTTGTTGTATTCTTTTCAACCATATCAATTATTTCAGCGAATATTTCTGAAAACAAGTTGCCTGTATACATGATTTTGCTAGTTGTCCTACTACCCATTCTCATTGGTATTGTAACCGGTCTTCTTGCAGGTTTGCTATTAAAAAAGGAACGGTCAACTTCGGCGTCTCTGGCATTACTATTGGGAACTCTCTTACTTGCATGGGGCGTTGGTTTTATCTGTAATTCACTGTTGTTGCCGAAACCTGTATTGAACTTCATGATTATTGGTATGGCATTCTCCGCAACCTTTGCCAACATGATTAGTGAAAAGCGTTTGGAGCAAATCATGCATGATTTTAACCCTATTTTGGGCTTTTCCATGATTGTTGTAATTCTGAATCTTGGTGCACCTCTGGATTATCATTTGATTTTAGGCGCAGGCTTGTTTACTGCGATTTATATACTTGCTAGAGCAGCCGGTAAATACGGTGGAAGTTACTTCGGTGCGCGTATAACCCATTCCTCCGAAACAGTAAGGAAATATTTAGGCTTGACGTTACTTCCACATTCTGGTGTTTCTCTGGTATTTACCGGGATTGCCGTTTCTGTTTTGAGCGTTCCTGCACCCGAATGTGCTAAAATCATTCAAGGTACCATTGCTGCCGCAGCCGTTATAAATGAAGTAATTGCCGTAATCATATCAAAGAAGGCCTTCGAATGGGCTGGAGAATTTCATAAACGTGAAGAAATCCCAAATTTACAAGGTGATTTATAGAAGCCTCAGACAAATTATTATTATACTTTGGAAGGATTATGAACGAAATAGACAGTAAAAATGACATTAAGCCAAATTGGTTTCATGTCATTTTTTATAGTGTTACTTCAAAAAAGTACACCGATAAAGGCTTCTGATTCATTCAAAAGTATAAAATCAAACTGGCACTGTTACTTTTTCCTTTTCTGTCCCTTTTAATTATGCCAAATATTTATTATAGTTAAACTATAAATTTCCCCAATTTTTCTGGTGGATTGAAACTTGCAAGTATAGTTATGAAATAAATTATTAGTATATTAGGAGGATTCTATGAAAAACAATACAAAAAAACTCGTATTCGCTGCACTGATGGCTGCTCTTACATATGTAGCAACAATAATTATTCAAATCCCAAGCCCGACAAATGGCTACATCCATATGGGCGATGGTCTTGTTTTCCTATCTGGTGCCTTACTTGGACCTCTATATGGAGGATTAGCTGCTGGTATTGGTTCTATGTTTGTTGACTTACTGTCCGGTTATACCCATTATGTAGTAGGAACTTTCCTTATTAAGATGTTAGCTGCCATGGCTTGTGGTTTCTTATGTAAGCACCTCACTACTACTATTAAGAATCCAATTCCGCGTACCCTAATCAGTGGTTTGTCGGGAGCACTTATAATTGTGGTTGGGTATTTCTTGTATGAAAGTCTCTATCTTGGTTACGGATTTGCCGCTGCTTCCGGTGTACTAGGCAATATTGCTCAAACGGTTTTTGGAACTATAACGGTTACTATCCTTTACCCCTTATTAATGAAAGCAAATATTCAACGTATTATGAATGAGTAACTGGTTAGGGTTATCACGTGCGATGTTTGAGTACGTACTATTTATAATACATTAGATATCAATAAAGAATCGCCTTACAACATCTTGCGAGCTTAGAGCCTGCTAGAAAGTTTTAAGACGATTCTTATTACTATTAAAGTATTTGGTTACCAATACACATTTTCGTAGTGAATTGATTCCGATTATCTTTCCCTGCTTTTATATTCCTTAATTGCAAGCAAAAACCTTTCACCGTATCTCTCGTATTTCACTTCACCAACACCCGATACAGTCAGCATCTCTTCCTTTGTCTCTGGCATAACGCTGCACATATCCACTAATGATTTGTCTGCAAAAACCAAATATGGTGGAACTTTCTCTTCTTTGGCAATTGTTGTTCGGATCTGTCTTAGTAATTCGAACAATTCGTCACTAATATCTACACGGCTATGCACCTTCTTCTTCGCTTGTTTCGAAGGCTTCTTCTCTTCTTCTGCAGCTATTTTCATCCATATTGGTTCTGTTGCTTCTAGAATTTCACCTGCCAATTCTCCTAACATAACAACTGGATATTGTGAATCCGATAACACTAGATATTCTCTATGAATCAAATGATTAATAATCTGTCGTAATCTAGCAACAGTAGTATCTGTAATACTTGCAAATTGCGAATTCTCATCCATTCGATATTGTTGAATCTTAGCATTCTTACTACCATGTACCGTATCAAGAATCACAGTTATTCCAAAACGTTCTCTACATTCTTTTACACAGGTAACAATAGCTTTAGCTGGTTTTGTAATATCCATTGTCTCAAACTGAGTTAAACAATTTGAACAATTTCCACAATACGGATCCCCCTTTTCCCCAAAGTATTGCAATACATATTCCCGCAAGCAATCTGTTGTTGTGCAATAAAACGTCATCTGCTTCAAGCGTTGGCGATCACGTCGGTTTACTAACTCTTGTGTTGCATAATCAAGGGCTTCATTATCTCGATTCTGATCTATTAAAAATTGATTCATAATAACATCTTGACCATTGAATAGAAGGATACACTCTGCTGGCTCACCGTCTCTTCCAGCTCTACCCGCTTCTTGATAATAGCTTTCTATATTCTTTGGCATGTTATAATGTATTACATAACTAACATTAGATTTGTCAATTCCCATTCCGAAAGCATTCGTAGCCACCATAACTGGCTTTGTATCGTATATGAAATCATCTTGATTTTGTATTCTTTCATTATCAGAAAGACCTGCATGATATCTGGTAACCTGTACCCCTTCTCGCTGCAATCTCTCACTAACTTCTTCTACCGTTTTTCTTGTAAGACAGTAGATAATCCCACTCTTATCCAAATTGGTACTCACATAATTTCGTACATATTCATATTTGTCATTGGGTTTTACAACTTGATAGGATAGGTTCTTACGATCAAAACCTGTAATTAATAGTTGGGGATTTCTAAGTTTTAGAATCTTAATGATATCTTCTTGAACCTCTATCGTAGCTGTGGCAGTGAATGCACTAACCACTGGACGTCTTGCTAACTGATCAATGAACTCTACAACCTTAAGATAACTAGGTCTGAAATCTTGTCCCCATTGTGATACACAATGTGCCTCGTCGATACTAATCATAGAGATATCCGCTTCTAAGGCAAAGGACAAGAACTCGTCTGTCGTTAATCGTTCCGGTGCTACATAGATAATCTTATATCGTCCTTGCCTAGCATAAGATAATGCAAGACAGTATTGATTATAAGTTAGTGAACTGTTTAGGTAAGCCGCATGAATACCCGCTTGATTTAAAGCCCCTACCTGATCCTTCATTAATGAAATCAGTGGAGATATAACTATCGTAATTCCTTGCATTACTAAGGCTGGAATCTGATAACAGATTGATTTACCTGCTCCTGTTGGCATAATTCCAAGAGTATCCTGCCCCTTAAGGATACTATCAATCAATACTTCCTGACCTTCTCGAAAGGAATCATAGCCAAAATACTTTTTTAAAACCTCATATTTATTCATCTCAAATCCTTTCATCAATTAATAAAAATCTAATAAAACTTTAGGCAAATCCAAAACTCATCCGCATTTGTTTAACCAATAATCTTAGAGATATTATGATAGATGCTACTAGCTACTTCTGGCTTATTCATCGAATAAACATGAACTGCATTCACTCCATTAGCATACAAATCAATGATTTGATCTGTGGCATATGCTATTCCAGCCTGTTCCATCGCTTCTTTGTTATCACCAAACTTTTCAACGATAGCTTTAAATCTCTGCGGTAAGACAGTACCTGATAATTCGCATATTCTCTTTATTTGACCAGGATTCGTTACAGGCATGATTCCAGCAATCACAGGAACTGTAATACCTGCTTCCCTTAACTGATATAGATAATTATATAAGATATTGTTATCAAAAAACATCTGCGTTGTTAAAAAATCACAACCTGCATCTACCTTTTCTTTCAGATAAACGATGTCTTCTTTTCTGTTCGCAGCTTCCACATGTCCCTCTGGATAACAAGCAGCCCCTATACAAAAATCTCCATAACTCCTAATTACTTGTACTAGTTCAGAGGCATATTGATACTCCTCCCCACCTGCAATCTCTCTTCCTGCTACTCGGTCTCCCCGTAGTGCTAATATATTCTCGATACCTTGTTCTTTCAGCTTACCTAATTGATTCGCTACTTCCTCTTTCGTTGAAGATGCACAGGTCAAATGCGCTAAAGGAGTTACTCCACAACTGTTATATAGCTTTGCTGCAATATCAACAGTATGTTTACTCGTTCCACCACCAGCACCGTATGTTACACTCATAAAGGCCGGCTTAAGCTTAGCTATCTTAATCGTTGCTTCTTCCACTTTCATATAATCACTATCTTTTTTAGGCGGAAAAACTTCAAATGATAATGTTGGTTGTTTTTTATTTAATATATCTTTAATTTTCATTTTGACTTATACTCCTCATTCAATAGTATGGTATCGGTTATTGCTACCTTGTATTATACCGTTTTTTCGCATCTTTTTCCATAATGATTTATACTTCTTCATCATTTTGCAAGAAAACGGATTCATTCTTGCATTTCGACATTCTATTATCATAGTAATTTTTCTCAAAATTTAATTTATTTTACTTTTTTATATATTCTTTTCTTGTTTTTTGCGTTTTTTTATGATTATTTTTCTCTATTTTTACTCATAAAGAAAATTGTACCATAATTGGAATAATTGTCACATTGCGAATTCTGTCGTTTTCCTTGATTATATATATATATGTGACCTAAAATAAATAACTTCTATTGTGTTAATTTAAAAGAAAAGGTAGGAAATTAATGAAAAATAACAAAGAAACAAAACAGACGAAAGTATCCATTATTGAGCGCGTTGGTTCTAAGATACCTGATCCCGTGATCATCTTCATCTGCTTATATGCCTTTGTAATGATAATTACAGGATTATTCGGAGGTTCAACATTCGAAACTCTTGGTCAAGATGGTTCTAATGTGGTCTATGAAATCAAAAACATGTTCCATACTGAAAACGTACTTTGGATCTTTAACAATGCACTCTTAACGAACTGGTTAGCATATGCAGGGGGTATCCTTGGTACTATTCTTATCGTAATGTTCGGTATTGGTATCGCGGAAGAATCTGGTCTTCTAGCAGCATTAATTCGTAAGATTGGTGGTAATATATCTCAACGTTTGTTACCTTACTTATTAGTATTCTTAGGTATTATGAGTAATATCGCTACAGATGCTGGATACATTATCTTAATTCCACTTGCAGGTTTATTGTATCTTGGACTAAAGAAAAACCCCTTAATTGGTATGTTCGCTGCATTCGCTGGTGTATCAGCTGGTTTTAGTGCTAACTTAGTTCCAGCTACTGTGGTTGATATCATTATCGGAAAAAACGCACAAGTATTTGCTGAAAGTCAAGGTGTTCCTTTTGTATCTTACTTAGGAAAATCAATCAACCCATTCATGATGCACTACATCTTCATGATTGCATCAACCGTATTGTTAGTGTTGCTTGGCGGTTTTGTCACAAATCGTTTTATTCGTCCTAAGTTCGAAAAGATAGATTATATAGTTCCAAAAGATTTCCAAATTAACGAGTATGGTGTAACAAAAGAAGAAACTAAGGCTCTTAGATGGGCAGGTCTCGGATTCATATCATCCCTTGCTATCTGTGTAATCATTGCAATGGGACCACTTGCTACTTACGTAGATGATGCTGGCCAGAAAGTAATGCCTTTCCTTGACAATATCATCTTATTAATCACATTCGTATTCTTCACAAGTGGTTTATTCTATGGTATCGCAATAGGTAAATTCAAAAAATCAAACGACGTTGTTACTGCAATGTCAAAACAAATCGGTGGAATGGGATATGTTATCGTTCTTACATTCTTCAGTTATAACTTCTTAGCGTTGTTAACTTACAGTAATATTGGTACGTATATTACTTATCTTGGCGCTAACTTACTTGAAGTATTGAATCTTTCAAGTTCTCCAACACTATTAATTATTGCTTTTATTATCATCACAGCAATCATCAACCTTTTTGTTGGTGGCCTTACTACCAAATGGATGTTACTTGGACCAATCTTCATTCCAATGTTATACCAAGCTAATAGTAATATGACACCAGACGTTGTTGCTGCTGCTTACCGATTAGCAGATTCTTCAACAAATATCATAACACCACTTATGAGCTATGCGGGTGTTGTTTTAATCTACATGAGAAAATATAAAGAAGATTTCACTGTCGGTAACTTAATTACAGCTATGTTACCATATTCAATTACATTCTTAATTAGCTGGACATTATTATTACTCGCATTTATCGGATTCAAGATTCCACTAGGATTCTAGATTGGATCTAGACAATAGAAGATAATATACAAAGAGGCCGTTGCAAAATTAAAGTCTTCGCATATTTTTCAGTCGGAATACTTTCACACACCATCAAAAAAACAATCTTCACGAATTATCTGTCCATATGTAGACACTACGTGCCTACTCTTGCCAGACAATTTGTTAAAGATTGTTTTTTTGATGTGCATTACAATGCTTTCTGTCTAATAAATATGTTATAGATGTTGAAACCATATTTAGCAACAGCCTCTTTGTTATATTGGATTATAGTTTAAGCACTTCTCCATCTCTTAAGTGTTGGAAGATAGTTTGTAAGCATCTCTCTTGCTTCATCTTCTGTTTTAAATTCACCATCTTGTAGTACGAATGGAATACAACATTCTATCATCTCTTCCATCGTCTCTTCTTTACTAAATGCTCCGTTTGGATAACAGTAACAGCAATATTCATCATTCTTACTGCTATCTGCATTCTTTCCAAACTGTTCTTCCTCCTTCATTGGCATTCCACAACTTTGACAAATCTTTACTTCCATAATACATTCTCCTTTTAGTATATTCTCATTACCTTTTAGATTCTAACATGTATTAGTTGACACCGAATGTCATATTTAAAATGCTACTCATATTCTTTTATCGTTTCTAATAGAATGCTTCGAATTCTCTCTTTCATATACCCAGGTTCCACTACTTTGGCATACTTTCCATATGATAAAATCATTCCATATACCCAATCATCTAGTATATATTCCACTTTAACCTTGAAATTGCCATCTTCAAGTTTAGTTACACACTCTGCCTCAAAGTTATCATATACACGGTACCCCTGTGATTGATCGATATATATGGTTAATGCTACACTTTCTTTCTTTTGGTTTGAAAGATTCTGTTCTTCTACTTCAGATTTCTCCTCTACCTCTTCTATAAGAAACTTAACTCTCTGGTTATACTCCTCTTCAAAGGATTCTTCTAATATAATCACTTGTTGCATACGATTCAGCTTAAAAACCCGTAACCCTTTCTTCTTAATACAAAACGCTTTCAGGTACCAGGTATAATCCTTAAACCATAACTGCAAAGGTTCTACCACACGCTCCGTAACTTCGCACGAGCGACTATAATACTGAAATCGGATCCTTTTGTGATGAATAATTGCTTGTTTAAGATTAGAGTATAATTCTTGTTTTTGATTGCTCCAGTCAGAAAAGTCCATTGCAAGCCATCTTGGTTGCCTCATCTGAAATACACTACTCAACTTGGCTAGTATTGCATCTGTACTTCCTTTTTCAACTTCAGCCATACTTTCTAATGCTGCTAGAATATCTCTTTGTTCTGTTTCAGAAACTAAACTCTTATCCAGAATGAAATTATCTAGTAAGCAAATGCCACCATAACGGCCTTTTCTCGCATACACTGGTACCCCTGCGAGACTTAGTGCATCGATATCTCTGTATATGGTACGAACGGAAACCTCAAACCGCTCTGCCAATTCCTTTGCTGTTATACTTTTCTTTTGTAATAATATGTACAGAATCTCAAACAAGCGGTTCATGTCTCTTCCCTCATCTCTTTATTATTATAGATAAACTAATTACATGATTATAGATACTCTTATTATCTAGTTTACTCTATACTACCTTTATAAGTGGTAATTACCTTCCCTAACCGTTTTATTCCTTCCTCAATCATAGTAGCATCTGAATTCGTATAATTCAATCGTAATGTACGCACATCGCCCTCTTTCGTATAGAAGGGATTACCAGGCACGAATGCTACATTTTCTTGTAGTGCCATCTGAAACAGTTTTGCACTTGACAATCCTTCTGGCAATTCTGCCCACATAAACATACCGCCTTTGGGGCTCGTCACCTTAACTTCCTTAGGAAATTACTTCTCTGTTGCCGCTAACATTGCATCCCTTTGTTCCTTATACAAGTATTGCCATTACTAGTCCCAGATCATTTGAAGAATGTCAAACTGGACTTTTACAACTTAAAAAACTTCTTAACAATTCAAACGACTTTACTTATCTATAATGTTTCTGATATAAACATAAGGACCTGTTGCCCGAATATTTCCCCACATATATTCTATCCTAAAGCACTAATCTTACGATTTGCTTTTAGAGAATATCGGAAATCCTCGTGCAACAAGCCCTTATTATACTCATAAGCCTACACACTACTATCATTAATATCAATAGAAAGTGAATTCATCTTTCTATTGTAAGTTGTATTCATCTATCATAGTATTCACAGCAGTATAGATTGCATCTACTAAATCTTTTTTAGTGTAAGTCTTTTCTGCATTCTTAGACACCCAACCATTAACTCCTTCTGTGAAATACACAATTGCATCATATTCCTTGTTTGTAACTACAGCATCTTCTTTCTTCGTACTAATGTTTGCAAAGAATACGATTTCGCCATTTAATGCATAAGCACCTGCACTTAGCAACTCACAACCTATAGGGACAACTTCTTCCTTCGTAGTAATGAATTCACCAACTAGTTTTTTCGTGATGCTTTTAATTGCACATTTTTCTTTCTTTGTTACTTTAGTTTCTGGTTTAACCGCTGTTTTTGTTACACATTTCTTGTCTGTACCTGCTAAAGCAACATTCACCATTTTCCTCTTGTTGAGAGATTTTTTTAACTGTCTTTTGTTCATACTTTCCTTTCCTTCCAGTAACTTTTCAGTCAACATTCGCCTTAAGTTGACGACTTCGTCAACCTTACGATGATTATTATGTGATGTGCATTTACACAACAATGTATAATGATAGCATAACCTGTTAATATTTGTCCATACAAATTTTTTCCACAAGTATAGGGTATATCAACTAATCAGCATAAAAACCAGTTCACCGTAACCTGTACCTTAGAAACGCATCTCTGGATAATAACAGGAAAGACCAAGTTTACACATAAGACGGCTTTCTTCTGGTAATTGCATACGTTCAAGATATTCTTCTTGTGACTTACAACTCTCAGCGATTTCAAGATTTTGTTTTACATAACGGATATCGTTACATATATTCTTCCATTCATCCGTACGTCCAACAATTTTACATGCGGTAATATTCATCTTAACAAAACGATAGATAGAGCATAAGCCACATGCATATTCATGAAATGACTTAGTATAGATTAAATCATTCAACTCTATATTATGTCGCTTTTTAAAATTATTATCTTTGATATGAATCTGGCTATCTGCGCTGATTAGACTTCCACAGATGGAGCACGATTCATTCCTATGCATTCCAAGGCAGTTAGCATCTGAGAACATGCAACCATTACGCATCATGAAAACTTCGTATTCTACATCTGGTACTTCTTTAACTATTGTCTCGATTTCATCAACCGATAGATCTCTAGGAATTATAATTCTATTCGTACCTTTGTTTCTATAAAATTTAGCTATCTGTGTATTGTATACCCCGCTAATTGTACTTACAATAACCGATAATTCTAGTTTATCCGCAATTTCTACTAGTTCAATACAGGATACAATAACGCCATCCACATCTGCTTCTTTCAAGGCAATAAAGTATTTCTTAATCTCCCCCAATTGTTCTTCTGAATAAATACTAGAGTTAAACGTTACATATATCAACATTCCTTTGTTCTTGACAGTATTAATGATTTCTATAACCTCTTCTAAGGAAAATGGATTCGCGTTCTCTTTAAATCCAGACATACGATTGATATCTGCAAAATCACCAAATCTACTCGTCCATTCCTCATCATAGAATCCTATATAGAACTCTCCTGCTCCGGCAGCAATATAATCATCAATATGCTCCATATTATTAAGTGGAACTAATATCTTCATTGATAAATCCCTCCCATTCCACAGGAAAATATATTTCACGGTATTTACTTACTCCTTCAATCTCACAGTCTCTATTATCAAAATAGATTGCTCTTCCAACCCGAATCCATTCTCTACCATCTTGCATGTCATATCGAATAATTGTCTCTTGGCATTCTTTCGCACAAGACTGATTCGGTCTGAATTTCTTCTCAATTTGCTTATTAATAGAGGCATATTCACAAATCTGACCTACTGTCATATAGCAAAATGGTGTATGCACTCCTATCACAATTCCCTTTGGCTTATTCTCAAAATTAATAGACACATGGGTTAATTCAAACTCCATACCGTCAATCTGATATTGTTCTATCAGACGAATTAGATATTTCGTGAATATCTTTGGTTTTAGTACAGTTTTAAAATAGGCAGGATATCTAGGATCACGGTAGTCTTTCATAAATAATCTTCCCATATTCAATCGTACCTCATAATTCTCGTGAATGTATGCAAGCATTCCATAATCATTTACTGTAATCTCATCTAAGCAGTCTTCAAAATACTCACTGTAACCTTCTAACTTCTTAAGTACCGTATTAAGATCTTTCTGAGGTATAACAGGTATTACCAATGTAACTTGTATCTTCATATTCTTAGCTTGCGTAACTATGTCATCAAACAATATGTCATCCATATGCAAAAAGTATTGCGCACAAAAATAAGAGCCGATATAGATTCGCTCAACATGTTCAAATCCTGCTTTTTTTGCTGTCTTCTTAATGATGGCTTCGATCGTCTCTTCCTCTTGGTTCAGATAATTCATAATATCACAAAAATTCAGACAAGATATCTGTTCCATACATGTCTCCTTCCTTCATAACTAAAGACTTTAGTTCAAATCTCTCAATAAGACATATATTTACCAGTTAATACGAATACTATTCATTAACGTGAACCTGTCTTCGTACTTATCTTATAGAGGGAATGACTTCTAATTTAAATTATGATAGAATCTAAGATAGATATAATCCAAACGATTAGGTATGTGTGTTGAAATAATTAGGATATCTATACCTTGTGTGATGTATAAAGATATAGGAGGTAGTAAATTGACTAAAATAAACCGCGAATGGGAAAAAGATGGTTTTGTATTAAGGCTTGCAAAAATCGAAGATGCTGAGCAATATTATGAGGATAATTTTAATCCGTTAGATGCTCAAATAGCTAGATTGACGGGATGTAAAAGTGAGTTCTCTCACGATGAAGTGGTAGGATTTTTTAAAAAATGTGTAAAATCAGAAGAACGATATGATTTCTTAATTATATCTCCAGAGGGCAAAATTATCGGAGAAAGTGTTATCAATGAAATTGATTCTGAAGTAAGGAGTGCCAATTTTAGAATTGGATTATTTCACTCAACCGAATGTGGCAAAGGAATTGGTTCATGGGCAATCTGTAAGACAAGAGATTTTGCATTTGAAGAATTGCAGCTACATAGACTGGAATTAGATGTTTTCTCTTATAATACAAGAGCTGAAAAAGCCTATATTAAGGCTGGTTTCAAACGCGAAGGCGTCCTTAGAGATGCAATCAAAGATGGAGATTCATATGCTGATGATATTCTAATGGCTATTCTTGAAGAGGAATGGAAAGAATTGAAGACTAATTAATAGTTATAACTTATAGATGCAAAAAACATCGCTAGATTATAATTTAATAATCCAGCGATGTTTTTTATTGCAATATGCTTAATCGTCTGAAAACCTTGTAAATTGCAGTTAATGGGACTTGAACCCACACTCAGTAAACCTGAACTAGAATCTGAATCTAGCGCGTATGCCAATTCCGCCACAACTGCATAATGAGTACTTGTTATTATTACCATTTACCATTTATAACTATTTTATTATATCATATGCTTTCTAAAAATCAATGCTTTCTTATTTCTTTTTCTCATAATTATTGTTATTTTTTAAATAATTGCAAATACTTATTTTAAGGAATTTTTAATTGACATTTGGATATATATGATTCATACTATAAACATAAGATTGCTTCAATAAGCAAATATTTAGGAGGTGCCATTTTACATGACTCGTAGAGAGAAACAATTGTTAGAGTGGATTGAAGAAAACCCCTTAATATCACAACAAGAATTAGCTGACCTTGCAGGAATCACTCGTTCCTCGGTTGCAGTTCACATATCTAATTTAATGAAAAAGGGTATGATTCTTGGTAAGGGATATATTGTTCAAAAAAACAATTATGCAGTTGTTCTTGGTGGGGTTAACATGGATATATTCGGAAGACCTTATAACCCACTTATATACAAGGATTCAAATCCTGGACAAGTAAGAATGACATTCGGCGGAGTTGGCAGAAACATTGCGCATAACCTCCGTCTTCTTGGAACTAATGTCAAACTAATCACTGCATTTGGTGAAGATATGAATGCACAAAAGATAACGAAGAATTGTATGGATCTTGGTATTGATACTACTAATTCCTTGACAGTTCCTAATGGCATTACCTCAAGCTATTTATTCATCACTAGCGATGACGGCGATATGGAATTAGCAGTATCTGACATGGAGATATATCGTTACTTAACACCTGATTATATCTCCAGTAAAATGGACATTATTAATAATGCTTCCATCTGTATCATCGATACAAACCTATCAGAAGGAGCGATCAACTATTTAGCACAATATTGTACGGTTCCTATTTTTGTAGACCCTGTTTCGTCAACAAAAGCCAGAAAGTTAACCACTTCTTTAGGCCATTTTCACTCGATTAAACCCAATCGTATTGAAGCTGAGTTACTAACAGGTATCCAAATCACAGATGAAAAAAGTATGAAAAAAGCTACTAAGCATCTATTAGATTTAGGGATCAGTCAAGTGTTCCTCTCACTTGGAAAAGACGGTGTATTCTGCGCCAATAAGTATGAATCCGCACTTTTACCTTGTTTGAAGACTACTCTTGTGAATACTACAGGTGCTGGTGATAGTTTCATGGCTGCTATAGCATGGGGCTACTTAAACGGTCTTAGTTTGATCGAAAGTACTAAATTAGGCCTTGCAACATCAAGTATCTGTTGTGAAGGCAAAAATACTATTAATGAATCTCTTACCATTCAGGCTGCACTAACAAGGGCCCGAATTGATTTGAAGATATAAACACATAATGATAAGATAAAAACTAGGAGGTTATCACATGAATCAATTAAATAAATATCTTGACGTTGCACCAGAAGTGCAACAAGCTCTTGCTGAAGGAAAACCAGTTGTTGCCCTTGAGTCTACAATCATCTCTCACGGTATGCCATATCCACAAAACGTAGAAACTGCTCTTGCAGTAGAAAAAATAATCCGTGATAATGGTGCAATCCCAGCTACAACAGCAATTATCAAGGGAAGACTAAAAGTTGGTATTTCCAAAGAAGAAATCGATTATTTAGGAAAGAAAGGCTTAGGCGTAACAAAAACTAGCCGTCGTGATATCCCTATTCTTGTAGCAAAAGGTGAAGACGGTGCTTCAACAGTAGCTACAACAATGATTCTTGCTTCTTTAGCCGGTGTTAAAATCTTCGCTACAGGTGGTATTGGTGGCGTTCACCGTGGTGCCGAAACTACTATGGATATCTCTGCTGACCTTGAAGAACTTGGAATGACTGATGTTATGGTTGTTTGTGCTGGTGCCAAATCAATCTTAGACCTTGGCCTTACATTAGAATACTTAGAAACAAAAGGTGTCCCAGTACTTGGTTACCAAACTGAAGAATTACCTGCTTTCTACACAAGAAAGAGCGGTTTCAAAGTAGATTATCGAATGGATACTCCAAAAGAATTAGCAGATGCTTTTAGTGCTAAATTAGATCTTGGATTACGTGGTGGTATGTTAGTTACTAACCCAATTCCAGAAGAATATGCTATGGATTATGATACTATTAACAATGCAATCAATGACGCAATTGCTAAGATGAATGAATTAGGAATCAAAGGTAAAGAAACAACTCCTTTCCTTCTTAATGAAATTCAATTAATTACAGGTGGAAACAGTTTACAATCTAATATCCAACTTGTATACAACAACGCCAAACTTGCAGCACAAGTTGCTTGCGAGATGTGTAAATAATCCTCACTAAAGTTCCCCAACTTTAATCATAGAAACCAATCTAAATCTTCAAACACCAATAAAAAGACAATTTTCATGGTTTTATGTGGATATTTCCCACACAAACCTTTGAAACATTGTCTTTTTATTATTCGTTTCCTTCATGTAAATAACTAATAAAGTAATCTCAAACCTTTTCTTCAACTTACCTTATAAGCTCTGTGTAAGTATCTTCATTGAAGATACGTATCCCCTTATTAGCAAGAAGTTCTGCAGTGACACCATTTCCTTCTACTTTATTACCTAAAAAGGTGCCATCATAAATTATTCCAAATCCACAAGAAGGGCTATTCTTCTTAAGGATGGCTGTTTCGCACCTATATAGCTCACTAATACAAAGTGTTTGTTTGGCACCTTTCCTAAAAGCTTCTGTTACATCCGTCCCATCCTTCCCAACTATGTAATCACCTTTTCTCTCTGAAGGCACTCTAGGTGTCGGTAACCCACCTAACTGTTCTGGACATACTGGTATTAAATTATGTTCTTTTCTTAGCTCTAATATCCCTTCGTTCTTACAGTTATCTCCACAATATCTGCAATCTACCCCTAATAAACATGCACTGACTATAATATTCATTCTTGCTATCTCCTCATTATGATTAAAACATACATAAAGTATAGTAATCGATTCTCTACTTGTCAATCGGTTATCCATAAAGACATTTTGTTGATTCTTCCATGTATCTTAAGAAAATTTTAAGGGTTTCTTTCATAATAATTTGTTGACTTTTCTATACATCAGCAATTAAAATCTATATTCATAAAGGTGCTGAAAAAAAGGTTAAATTTACTAAAATTTTATCTGTTTTTAACATTGAAAAACAAATGAAAATGTTATATCATAAAACGGCAAAAGCTTTGATTTCATAATATATTTGGAATGTTCACTTTAATTAGTTATGTATATAGATACTTGGGGAGAGTAGGGTATCAAGATTAAGAATCGACATTGTCTTAATTAAATGATATCACCATGTGGAGGAGGATAATAATGTTACAAAAATTAAAGAATTTATTTTCAAAAGAAGAATTGAAGAATCTGATTCGATTCATTTATCTATCGTTAGCGATAAACCTGTTTATCGAAATTCTAAACAGATCCTCGCTATTAGGAGCGTTAAAACATGTTGTAACGAATCCACTTGTATTCCTTTATAATACATTAATTGTATTACTAACATTCTCAGTTGCTTTTCTAGTAAAACGAAGATTTTTCGTTTCAACCATTGTATCCATCATTTGGTTAGGTTTTGCAATAACGAATGCCGTATTACTCTCATTTCGTGTAACACCTTTTACAGCGGTTGACTTATCTTTAATGGATGAAGCAATACCTATGATTCATGTATACTTAACTAAATGGCAAATCGTACTTATAGTTATAGCTGCTATCGTTGTGATTACTCTCATCGTATTATTATTTATATTTGCTCCAAAATATAAGCAACGTGTAGCTCGTATTCGTAATGCAGTGTGTATCGTTTTGTTATTTGGTTCAATCTTATTACTGACTAGTCTTGGTATTAGTACGAATGCATTAGCTAAAAACTTTGGTAATCTTGCTGATGCATATAAAGATTATGGATTTGTATACTGTTTTACTAACAGTCTTGTTAACACCGGTATTGATAAACCAAAATCATACTCTGAAGAAAAGATGGTAGAACTTGCAGAAGATACATTAACGACTCCACCAGAAATTAAAGAAGACAAAAAGAAAACACCTAACATCATTATGATTCAACTTGAATCCTTGTACGATGTAACACTTATGAAAGATTACACCTATTCTGAGGACCCATTACCTAATTATCATGCATTACAAAAAGAATTTAGTCATGGTTTCCTCAATGTTCCTTCTGTAGGTGCTGGTACAGCGAATACAGAATTTGAAGTATTAACGGGTATGGACTTAGATTTCTTCGGTCCTGGCGAATATCCATACAAAACAATACTGAAAGAAAAAACTTCCGAAAGTATGGCCTATAATCTAAAAGAGCTTAACTACTCTACTCATGCAATACACAATAATGACGGTACTTTCTATGGTCGTAACCAAGTATTTAGTAATTTAGGATTTGATACTTTCACATCTCTAGAATATATGCACAACGTTGAACTAAACCCAATGGGTTGGGCAAAAGATCATGTTCTAATTGAGGAAATACTAAAAGCATTGAAGTCTACAAAAGAACAAGATTTTGTTTATACGATTTCTGTTCAAGGCCATGGTAAATACCCTGGTAGTGAAGATGATTTTTCTGTTCCAGATAGCGCAACATTATCAAGTTCAAATCCAAGTGAAGAAGAACAACGTCAATATACATTAACGGAAGGCTACACACCTGCCGTAGATGCAATCACAGTTGATGGAATTGCAGAAGCAGATCGTTGTGCTTTCGAATATTATGTGAATCAGATTCATGAAATGGATGCTTTCATTGGTGATCTTATTAATGAATTCAAAAAACTAGATGAAGATGTTGTATTAGTATTTTACGGAGACCATCTTCCTAGCTTAGGTATTGAAGCTAGTGACTTAGAAAACGATAATATCTATCAAACATCTTATGTAATTTGGGATAACATGAATCTTCCTAAGATTGATATGGATATGGAAGCATATCAGATTACTGCTTCTATTCTAAAACGCCTTAATATCGATAATGGATATCTTACTAAGCTACATCAGAATTCATTGAATACAGCTAATTATCTAGAAGAATTAGAATTACTTCAATACGATATGCTATATGGAGATCAAACAATCTATGGCGGAACAAGCCCATATATTGCAACCAATCTACAAATGGGTGTGGACAAAATTAAGGTTAATGGTATTCTCACCTCTGGAGACAATATATATATACAAGGAGAAAACTTCACGGAATACAGTAAAGTATTCTTGAATGATACGGAATTAGAAACTACGTATGTCGATGAAAAAAACCTATCAATCAGTACTACTACACTAAACACTGGTGACGAGATTAAAGTTGGCCAAAAAGGTGATGACAAGGTAATCTTAAGTTATTCTGAACCATATGTAGTAAAATAGAATCATATAACAAGAGGAAAGCCTAGTAACAATTCGTTACTAGGCTTTTTTTGGGATACAATTACTCCAGTATGAAGATATCCTTATGCAAATGTCAGGGATACACTTGCAATTTTTAATGATACCTTTATAATAAATATAGATGGTATTCCGCTAAGATTACAAGAACTTTAGGGGAAGTTTTTTCTAACGGAATACCAATATTATAGCGTGAAAAAAGAGCAATTTCTTCATTCATAGTAACCTTAACTAATACAAAACTGCTCAACTAAACAAAAATTTCAATTTTTAGAAGAAAGGAACCAATTTTGTATACTACAAGTATACTTGTGATATACATGGGATGACGATGAATCTACAAGAATATGTTAAATTACACGAGAATAAAAAACACGGTAACTACTTATTACCTATAAAGCTCTATCAAATGAAAGTTCCTGATTACTTTACTGATATCAATATTCATTGGCACGAGGAACTTGAAATAGTTCTTATAACTAGAGGAAAATGTACCTTTCATATCGATTTAAAACCTTATACAGTAACCGAAGGAGACTTCTTAATACTGAATCCTTATGTATTACATTCTTGCTCCCAATACAAACAAGAAGAATATGAGGCTGATACGTTCGTATTAAACTTGTCTATGCTAGATACCAATCATGATAGTTGTTCTATCAAGTTTATTAATTCTATTGCTGATAACAAAGTGATCTTTCCATTCGTAATCAGACCAGATACTCCTGGCTATTCCTTGCTGAAAGAATACTTTTTAAAAAGCAAAAATGCATATGCTGGTAAACAAAAAGGGTTTGAACTTGAATTAAAAGCTTACCTATATCTATTTCTTCATACACTTTTTACTAATATTCCAGTTGAAACACCAGATCCTGTTAATGTTGATGATGTTGTAACCGATAAAATCAAAATTATTCTTAGATACATCAAAGATAATTATACAGAGCAATTAACAGTAAAGGATATGGCAGAACAACTTAATTTTAGTGAATATCATTTCATGCGCTTCTTTAAGAAATATCTTGGTGTTACTTGTATTGAATATATCAATAACTACAGACTTGACATTGCTGCTAAAAAATTATGTATGACCAATCATTCAATCATGGAAGTCGCCTTAGAAACAGGTTTTAATAACATCTCTTATTTTAACAAATTATTTAAAGAGAAGTTCAAATTAACTCCAAAAGAATTCCGTGTTTCAGTAACTACTAATATAAATTAATAGAACAGGCTGTTGATAAAGTTTTCAACAGCCTGTTCTATTTATTAATTATATTAACTAGCCTTGATTAGCCCAATCAGCGGGATACGTCACATAGATAAATCTTGCATAATTTGGTACAGAGAATTTGATTGAAGAACCTTTTGGAATCAAAATCAGTTCCCCTGGTCCTGCAGAAACTGTTTTCCCATTGATTATGATACTAAGACTTCCTTCTATCACATAATCAATCTCATCATAGTTTAATGTCCAATCGAATGTGGTATCTTTCATCTCCATAATACCACAACCAAGACGAGGACTTTCTTCAAGAGAGAATAAATCTTTCGTATACACGATATCTCCGGGCTTACCTGTATCCATTCTATCTTCTTCTGCTACCTTAATTTCTGGAACACGAACAGCTATTACGCCTTCTCTCGTACAATCTTTTTTCGCGTCCAACGAACATCCACTGCCTAGATTAGTTAGTTTCTCATTTAGTATTTCACGAATCATCGATTCAATTGTATAACGATTAACTTCCATTCTTACTCTCCTTAGACTTCTTTCCCTAATGTCTTATTGGCAATAAACATAGCAACGATAACTGCTGTTATACCCGCTACTAACTTACCGATAATCATTGGAACGATCATCGTTGAATCGAAACCAGCAGTAAAACCTAAGTGATCGCCGAATACAAAAGCTGCTGATACTGCAAAGGCAACATTAAGTATCTTACCACGATTATCCATATCTTTCATCATACCAAACATAGGAATTGAGTTTGCTAAACTGGCAACTAAACCTGCTGCTGCAACATCATTCATACCAAGAACTTTACCTAGTGCCATAAGAGGCTTCTTGAATACCTTCGTGATTACATACACTAATGGGAAAGCACCTGCTAACACAATTGCAATATCAGCTACAATTCCAAAACCTTCACTTAAAGGATTCATACCTTTAATTACAACAATACCTGTAAGTTGCTCTACGATACCTGCAATTAATCCAATTGTAATAACTGCAACAACTATTTTACCGAATATAGTAAATCCTTTTATCATTCCGTTTTGGAATTTTAATAGACCTAGTACAATCAATACAGCAATTATGATAATAGGTATTAAGTTTTTTAAAACCATCATAATTGGATAACCTGCTACTAATCCACCAATAAAAGAACCAATTGGAATTGTTACAACACCTGCTAAAACACCAGTTGCAAGGAATCTTCTATCTTCAGGAGCAATAATACCAAGCGCAACTGGTATCGTAAATACGATTGTTGGTCCAAGCATAGCTCCTACAATTAAACCACCGAATTTACCAGCATCTTCTGTTAACGCTAGAGCTTGTGCCAATGGTGCGCCACCCATATCATTCGCAAGTATCGTACCTGCAAACATAGCAGGATCAGCACCTAAAAAACTATATACTGGCACTACAATAGGTTTTAATAAATCTGCAAGGACTGGAGCTAACGCAATTATTCCTACCATAGAAATTGCAAGAGATCCAATTGCTAGTATACCTTCCTCAAACTTTTCTCCTAATCCAAACTTATTTCCAATTATACGGTCAATTGCACCAAGAACTGCAAATACAACCATAATGTAGACAATTATCTCATTAACGCTCATTCGTTTACCTCCTTTTTCCCATGCACTAGTTGTTCTAACATCTCTTCACTTGGTGATGGAATAATTGCGATATTCTCGCTTTCATAATCGCTTAACAGTGCCTTACCTTCCGAAAACGCATACTGGATGCTACTTACCGATCCTGTCACTAGAAAAACCAGTTTTCCTCCAATAGCGAAAGCCATATATAACTTCAAAAGGGATACATCTGCTGCCTTCAATGCAATGTCAAGTACTCGAATACCTGTACAGACTTTTCTTGTTTCAATAATCCCAATTGCATCAATATAACTTGGATGCACGTATCGATTGCGGAACCCCTCTACGATTTCCGGTGAAACATTGTGGACCCGAAAACTATCCACAAGACTTTTTTCCGCTAGGTCTTCACCACAATCAATCGCTTCATCTATAGCATCCTCTTCTCCAGTTATGATAACAAGGAATTTACCAGGGCAAATTGTGCGAAAAAAGAGAATTTCTACGTTTGCTTTCTTAACAATAGCATCAGCTATATACATTCCTTTGCTAATACTTTGAAATTCTAAAGCTCCGATACTCTTACTCATGACTTAAGCACCTCAATTGAATCAACAATACCAATAATTGCAGCATCAATAGGAGTATCGGAGCTTTGAATCGCATATCTAGCAGAGCCTCCTCGTACAACAAGTACGGTATCTCCCACTCCCGCACCGACAATGTCTGCAGCAACAGTAATACGGTCATTTAATGTTTCATACTCATTCATACTCTTAATAATCATTAGTTTCAATCCATTCAAAGTCTCGTCTTTTTTCGTTGCCCATACACTGCCAATTACTTTGCCTAATTCCAAATTTGCCGCCTCCACTATCCTCGTTCTATATGAATTTGATGCTCCCTTATATAATCTCTAGCCATTGGAGTAATGATACAATCTTCCGTAATTAATACCACACGATTACGATCCAATCGACTATTCATAAAATCTTTTTCAAGAAGAAGATGTTTCTTCCTCCAATCAACTTTACCGATTATCGTATTCAGTTCATCGTTCCCATTCTTATACGTTTGATCTGTAAACTGCTGATATTGTCTTTTACTATAATAAACGTTTTCTTTATATATTTCTACAGGATCTTGAATTACTTGTATTCCAAAGTTTCTAAGTTTCATCTCATACTCTTGATAAAGATGAAACAAAGCTTTATAAGCAACTCGTCGATATCTTTGGTATTCATATGCATCTTCTAAGATAAAGACTTTCTTACCGTTTAAGAGACGATCTAATATAATTTCTTCTTCTCTTGTTTTTGCCATTCCATTTGCTAAATTGGCTAACATAGTAGGAGACATTGTTGTAACTAGTATCATATCATCGTCTGAACTATAAGAGGCAGACGTTACAAACTCGATTCCCTGATTACTATAGTTATCTTCTGGTAAATCACCGATTACACAGACTCTATTAGAATCCCTTTTTAAACGATTCATTAATTCTGTCACAATATCCTGAATGAAATTTTCTCTATCCATCCTTCCACCTCGATTAAGATAAAATTAATCCCATACTGTTTTTTGTATACCCGCATGCGTTGGCTTCATCATAATCAATGTGAACAGATGTTTTAAATTTCTCACTAACCCGCACATCTAAATCTTCAAAAATTACTGGACGCTCTCCAAATACTTTTACTTTGATTGATTGTCCATTGCTTACACCAAATCTCTTCGCATCTTCTGGTGTGATATGAATATGTCTCTTCGCGACTATAACTCCCTTATCAATGGTAATGCTCTTTCCATTCTTAGGATTTGTAATCGTAATCCCAGGGGTATTGTCTATGTCACCACTTAATCTGACAGGTGCTTTCACTCCAAGAACTAGTCCATCTGTTAAAGAGATTTCAACTTGAGAACTTGGTCTTGTAGGACCTAAGATTACTACGTTTTGTAAAGATCCTCTTGGACCAGTAATGGTCACTCTTTCGTCACAAGCAAACTGACCTGGTTGTGATAAATCCTTGATTGGGGTTAACTGATAACCGTTTCCAAACAAAGTATCTAGGTCAGGTTGACTTAGGTGAACATGACGTCCTGAAGCTTCAACCATTACGAATACTTTACTTTTCAACTCTCTTATTACATTCTCAATGACTACTTCCATATTACAAGTATTCATATATACCCTCCTTCCTAACTAAATATCCTAATTATTAGCTTTTGTATTTATCTGTCATATACTTAAACATCATAATCCAGAATAGAGAAGATAATCGATTAAAAGCTCGAATAATATCTACTCTTTCAACCTTGTTTTCATCCGTTTTGAAGGCTTTGAATGCAATCAATTCCGTTCGTCTCGCCAATGTTCTTAACATATTCAAATGAGCAACCATTTCCCCATGCTTGTAAGTTGGTAAAAAATGTTTGATACCAAAATATTTGCTAGGATGATGAGACTGTTCTCGCATATCTTTTGCATCTAAGCCTTGTAACTGGAATTCACCAACTGGTTCACCAGAAACTTCACTTCTTAACAAGCTACGAATGAATCGAATAACTTCTTCTAAATCATCGACTAATTTCATAGAACCTTCTTTTTGTGCAGCAATTTGAGCAAGTATAATTTCTGATTCTAAGGTATCAATTGCACCACGTAATGCAATTCTTCCATTATCTTTAAAAACTAGCAAATTACCTCGAAGATGAGTCATATGCTCTGGTTTTTCATGCAAGGTTATTCCAAAGAGCGTTTCATAGATTTCTTCCTTCTGCTTCTCGATTTCCATCTCTGTTTCCTTATTCCTAATATTTTCTTTGTCTTTCTTCATTCGTACTGACTCATTCTGGTAATGAGTCTTTTCATCTAGGTGGTCGGTTCGTATTATAATATTCTTATCCGCAAGATACGTTCTTGCTGATGGGGTGAGTATCATATCCTTCTCAAGGTAGAACTCACCCTTTTCCATCAACACTTTTTCATTAAATAACTTACGGATATCATTCTCCGTTAATACTGCCATCTTCTATACTATGCCTGTGGAATTTGACCTTTAGCATGAGGTAGTATTACATCAACCTCTGTATGAGGTCTTGGAATAACGTGAACAGAGATTAGTTCACCTACTCTTTCTGCAGCTGCTGCTCCTGCATCCGTTGCTGCTTTCACAGCACCTACATCACCACGAACCATAACTGTTACAAGACCACCACCAACTTGTTCTTTTCCTACAAGTGAAACATTAGCTGCTTTCACCATTGCATCTGCTGCCTCAATTGCTCCAACTAAACCTTTTGTTTCAATCATACCGAGTGCATTTGTGTTTGCCATAATATGAAACCTCCTATTATTTCATTATTACTAAATTAGTATTCTACATTATTTTTAATATCATGCATAAAGCTCTTAGAAGTGCTTTCCTTTATATATAACACTTATTAATTAAACCAATTCTTTCATAATTTTTTTAACCAAAGTGTCTACTAGTTGTGAGATATCTCCCATGTTTGAACAACCACCTACGTCACTACTACCCTCAAGAGCAGCATCTTTACGAAGCTCTTCCACCTCTCTAACTCCATAGGCAACACGTTTGATGTTAATTAAATCAAGTGGTCCAATATTATTAGAAGAGGAACTTCCGCCAACTGCACCACAACCTAATGTTAATGCAGGAAATAGGTTTGTAGTTGCACCTACACCACCAAGAGAGCCCAGTGTATTAATTAAGATTCTTGATGCAGGTACTCTTAAACTAAAGCGTTTTACTAATTCTTCATTCTTAGAGTGCATACAGAAGGTGTGTCCCATTCCTTCAAAGTATAGAATCTCACAGATACGATCTAAGGCAGTATCTTCATTATCTTCTACATAGAAAGCAAGAATTGGAGCTAATTTCTCATGGGAGTAAGGTACCGTATGCCCTACTTTACATTCCTTAGCGATCAAGACTCTTGCTGAATCTGGAACTCTAGTTAAGTTTGCTAATTCAGCAATCTTTTTCACGGATTTACCTACGATTTGTGGATTCATGGTTCCATTTGCTCTTAGAATGAAGTTACCTAATTGCTTTGCTTCTTGTTCATCTAAGAAGTAAGCGCCCTGGGCTAGAAATTCTTTCTTAACGGTGTCTTCCATACATCTTTCTACAACAACCGATTGCTCCGACGCACAAATTGTTCCATTATCAAAGGTCTTAGAATCCATAATTCGTTTCACTGCTTGTTTCACATCTGCTGTTTTTTCAATAAATGCTGGACCATTACCAGCACCTACTCCAATTGCAGGTGTTCCAGATGAATATGCTGATTTAACCATCGCATATCCTCCTGTTGCAAGAATTAATTTTGTTATATTATTTTTCATTAACTCCTGTGTCGCTTCCATAGTTGGAATAGAGATGCAGGATACTGCTGTCTCTGGACAACCCACTGATTTTAACGCCTTTCTTATTACTTCAACCGTTTCTAGAATACATTTTAATGCACCAGGATGTGGAGAGAATACAATGCTGTTTCCTGCTTTTATAGAGATTAATGATTTGTACATTACTGTGGAAGTTGGATTTGTAGATGGAACGATTCCCGCTATTACTCCTACTGCTGTACCAACATCAATGGTCATTTTCTCTTTGTCTTCTTTTAAGATACCAATCGTTTTTTGATCCTTAATGGCTTCATAAACACCTCTCGAACCAAAAACATTCTTTATTACTTTATCTTGCCATATTCCAAATCCAGTTTCTTCATTAGCCATCTTTGCAAGACGTACTGCATTCTGGATACAAGCATCTGTAACGACTTTAATAATATTGTTAATCTTAGCTTGATCATACGTTACCAAGATCTTCTGTGCCTTCTCAGCTTCCCTTAAAAGGTTTCGCACCTCTTGTATCGAGCGTAGGTCTTTATCTTGATTTTCCATTCGCTGTCTCCTTTATTTCCCGAGTTCCTTACTATACTCAAGTAATAACCTGATTAAATCTTGCTTCTTCATTGTATTCAAGCGCTCAGTTGTTACCTGAATATCTAATGACCTAATAAGATTCCTTAGGTTCACATTACTTCGTTTACTTAATTGTTCTTGTGAAAAGTCTAATATTGGTGACTTTTCTTCTTTCTTCTCTATCCCTTCGGAAACGCTTGGTTTATCTACTATGATCTCTTCTGTTGCAGGCTCATGCCTATCTTCATTTTCTTTCGCTTCATCATTTATATCTGGTTTTGCTTCACCATTTGCCTGTGGTTTTTCATCTGCCTGTAATTCTTCATTAACAACTACTTGCGGATGACTCAAAACTTCTTGATGAACACGCTCTGATGGAATCACTTTGCCAATTAAGTCTGACTCCACTCTTGATATTACATGTCTTGCACGAACAAGTCCAATTCTAGCAGCACTTCTAGCACCAGCATCTACTGCAGCCGTTACTGCCCCAACGTCTCCTATAATTTCAACTGTCATAATACCAGCATCTGCTTTGGCTATGCTAAGCAACGTAACATTGGCTGCTTTCAATGCTGCGTCCGCTGCTTCTACAGCTGGTGGATATCCTATTACTTCAATTAAACCAAGTGCTTGCATCTATTATTGGTATTCCTTCGGACGATCTGCAACACTGCGAACAGCCTCAGCAAATGCAGTACAAGCAGCATAGCAAGCAGATTGTGAACCAGTTAATAAACCGCCACCAAAATTTGTTTCCGATGGTGGTCCAAAGAACTCACAGAGCTTAACGTCAGCAGCTTTCATGGCTGCATCTAATCCATAGATGGATTCAAGTGGAGGGGCGATTAAATAAGCTAATGCTTCTCCTTCTGTAATACCTGCAACCTTTGATAGATAGGAACCTGTACGAGATACGGTATGAGCATAATATGAAATAGAGTCATCTTCGTTTGCACTTACGAAATACGCATCGTTTTCCATGAATGTTATACAAGCACTCAAACCACTTCTTACTTCAGCAGGGCTTGGTCCAGCTAAGATACCAATTACCTCACCTGCTAATTTTGTCGATGCATTGGCAGCACCCGCATACATAGATTTTGCATATACAACTTCTACATCTGCATCCTTTGTTGCTTCATCAAGTCCTGTATACGTTACATCATCAATATCAGCTGTAATTATACCGATACTTTTATGACGAGGGCCTAATTCTAATTTTTCTGCTAGATCAGGACTTACATTTGAGATAATGCGAACTGAAAGTATATTAGGTCGCAATTTATCGTTCTTCATATGATTTCCTCCTTATTCTTGTTCTTACACTTTTATTTTAAATCAATACCAGACGCTTTCTTATCTAACATCTTCTTGATTAGTTCTGCTGCATGTGCTCCTGCTTCAACAGCCGTTGTACCGCCTTTATGAATGTTACTGATAACTGTTCTCTTAGCTTCTGCTAATCCATGTTTTGGCTTATAGGCAATATAAGCTGACATAGATTCTGCTGTTACAAGTCCTGGTCTTTCGCCAACTAACATACAGATAACATCGGCATCTGTTATTTGTCCAATGTCATCCATGGCACCAACTCTGGCATACTTAATAAACAAAATTGGTGGTACATTGATACTGTGCATACTAAGACCTTGTTTGATAGCTGGAATCATATCTTCAACATTGGCTTCAATTGCAGAGGAAGATAGTCCATCACCCACAATAATCAGTACTTTAGGATTTTGCCCACATGTTTTCTTGATCACTTCTATTTCTTCCGGCGAGAATCTTCTACCAAGATCTGGTCTTGTAAGATACTCATCTTTATCTGTACATAATGTCTTAACTGCCACAAAGTTATTCTTCTTAATGAATTCTTCTGATACATCTGAGAATACGGCATCTTGTGCTGCTGCATGGTCAGCACGAACACGTAACATACTTATTGTTTTATATCTAGCCCCTGCTCTTCCTACACCGAGTCTGGCAGGTGTTTTTGCCTTCATTGCTAGATATCCTTCTTTATCCTTTGCGTCATCAACTAAGAATTGTTTTCGTAAGTCAATCTTCGTAATATCAGGGAGACACTCACCACTCACCATAGAAGCCACCGATGACCTAGAATTACTTTCATAAGAAGTGGAAGTACTAGAAGTATCTTTGCTCACCATTTGTTCCACCATCTGTTCTACCATTTTTCTTAAGTCTTGCTCGTTCATGTTCTTCCCTCCTTCTAGAATAATATTGAAGCATCTCCAGCACGCTTCGTTAGCTTACCTTTTTCATCAACAAATCCCATAGTAACTAACCACTCGTGGAATGGCTTGATAGCAGTTAAGCCAAACATCTCACGTAACGCTGCTGTTTCATGATATCCTGTTGTTTGATAATTAAGCATAACATCATCACCATGTGGAATACCCATGAAATAGTTACAACCTGCTGTTGTAAGAAGTACTGATAAATCTTCAATTGTATTCTGATCGGCTTTCATATGATTTGTGTAACATGCATCACATCCCATTGAAATACCTGTTAATTTACCCATGAAATGATCTTCAAGACCGGCGCGGTTTACTTGTCTACCATCATATAGATACTCTGGTCCAATGAATCCAACTACGGTATTAACAACAAATGGATCATAGTGTTTTGCAAACCCATAGCATCTCGCTTCCATAGTTACCTGGTCAGCTCCATGATGAGCTTCAGAGGATAACTCTGAACCCTGTCCTGTTTCGAAATACATTACGTTAGGTCCTTCTGCGGTACCTTCTGCTAACGCTAACTGTCTTGCTTCCTCTACTGTTGATGCATTAAAACCAAATGCCTCGTTACCTTTTTCAGAACCTGCAATCGATTGAAAGATAAGGTCTGTAGGTGCACCCTTTCTAATGGCCTCCATTTGCGTTGTAATGTGTGCAAGAACGCAAGTCTGTGTTGGTATTTTGAATTTTTGCTTGATTTCTTCAAAACGTTTTAATACACGTACAACACTTTCTGTTGAATCATCTACAGGGTTAAGTCCTAGAAGCGCATCACCAGCTCCATAAGTCAATCCTTCTAATAAAGAAGCCATAATTCCATCTGGATCATCCGTAGGGTGATTTGGTTGCAGACGTGAACTAAGTGTTCCTGGTTCGCCGATTGTTGTATTGCAGTGTGCAGTAACACGAATTTTACTAGCTCCATAAATTAAGTCCATATTCGACATTAATTTAGCAACTGCCGCTACCATTTCAGAAGTTATTCCACGGCTAATGCGGCGAATATCAGTACCCTTTGTTTCTCCGTCAAGAATCCATTCACGAAATTCCGCTACTGTCCAATGTTTAATTTCATTGTAGATTTTTTCATTTACATCATCTTGAATAATTCTTGTTACTTCATCGATATCATAAGGGACTACTGGGTTTTCTCTTAATTGCTCTAATGTAATGTTAGCAAGAACAATTTTAGCTGCTACACGTTCTTCTGCAGAACCTGCTGCAACACCTGCAAGTAAATCTCCTGATTTCTCTTCATTTGCTTTCGCCAGTACTTCCTTGAGAGATTTAAACTCATACGTATGGCCAAATAACAAGGTCTTTAAAATCATAATACGCCTCCTATTATTGAGTTTTATTCCATAAACTTTTTATCTAAAAACTTACTCTATTGCATTCTTCTATTCATTGAATACAAGTGTCTTTACTACAACTGGTAAAACGGTTCCTTCTGCCACAGGTTTTCCAATGTCAATGTAATCCCCATTGTCTAGTTTAATACTATCAAGACAGATAACATCTTTTTGAAATTGTAATTCATGGTACATTGCTTGTCCTAACGCTTTTGCCATATCATATTCTACAATGATAATCAGTGGTAATTCCCTGCTTATTAACTCTTGCAACCCCTTCACCAAACCTTTTGCATAATCCGATACTTGAACAAAAGATGGATTCTTTATTCCTTCAATTGCAATTGCTACCCTCTGAAGGTTTCCTTCTAATTTGAACCAATCTAATTTTTTCTGTAGTGCTTCGCTTAAGGTGTCTATATTCTCTTCTTCTTCTATTCGCATCTTCAGAATCGGTAGATTCTTAATTGGGAATGGATTACTTGTATACGTAATCGTACTTCCACTAATCTCTGTAGTATGTGCACCAGCTCCAACTACAGTGGCTCGTATTGTTTCTACACTCTTTACCAAGTGTAACTGCGTACATAACTCGGATTGTCTTATTGCTTCTCCTAGTAATACTCCCATATCCCCATAAGCAAAATATTCTTTCCCTTCTCTCTCATGATAGATATAATCCGCTACACCTCCAGAGAAGGAGATATTCTCAATCTTCTGATTTGGGGCAATGCTCTTATTGGTGATCATGATTTCATAATCCTCATCAATCTCCGCTAAGCCAACACTTTGTTTTAAGCCTTTAATCATCACCTTAACAATTGGATCAAGATTTTCTTTGGTTGCCACCATTCCTATATGAATATTTAGGTTATGCTTCGCAATTAATTTCTCAACCTTTTTCGATAGATACGTAATCTCATGGGTAGATGGATTAATCTTTATTAACCGTCCTCCAATATCAAGACAACCAGTATCTACAACTTCTCCACGCAAGAATAATGCCAAATTACTTGTTCCACCACCAACATCGATATTAACAACACTAGTTGAGTGTTCTTTCGAATATGCATGTGCACCTGCACCTTTACCAGCTATAATACTTTCAAGGTCAGGTCCCGCAGTAGCTACAACAAAATCACCAGCAAAACCACTGAGGAATTCCAGTACTTCCTTGGCATTTTCTTTCCTTGCAGTCTCTCCCGTAATTATTACAGCCCCAGTATCAATACCTGACTTGCTGATTCCTGCTTTTTCATATTCCTGTTCAATAATTTGCCTTACTCTAGGTCCATCGATTTCAGTTGGTGTCTTTAGTGGAGTAAAATATATCTCACTACGGTATATGATTTCTTTGTCAACAATTACGATTCTAGGGACAGAATAACTAGACGCCATATTCTCAATGTATAACTTTGAAAATACAAGTTGAGTTGTACTAGTTCCAATATCTATTCCAACGCTAAGTAACTCTTCTCTCATATACTCCACCTCCTAATCCTAACTATTTAGTCGCTACAGACCAGCACTTCTAATCATCAATTTTTTCATGAATATAAGCAAAAAGTTCTTCAATACCGATATCATCAATGGTATCAACTTTGAAGATTTTCGCTACTCCTGCTTCCTTCAGATTCATCTCTACCTTCGTAATTGCCGCTTGGTCTTTCACAAGATTTATCTTCGTGACAATTCCAATCAACTCTTTCGCAAATGTTCCAGCAAAAGCGGGTGGAATATAATTATCGTGAGCCGTTGGGTCTGCAATGAGTGCAATTAACTTCGCATCTACAGCTGTATTAATTAAAGCTCGGTAATAATTTCTATTCTCTAGATATTCTCCTGGTGTATCGATTGCATTATCATACAACTCAATCGCTTGTGTTTTCCTATACCGTATCTCAAGTTCACTTAGTTTTTGACATAAAGTCGTCTTACCACAACCTGTTCTACCCATAAATATGATTTTCCCCACAGCCTTACCTCCTAGTGAAATGTCAAATCTTATACCTACTTATCTGGCATTACTAAGTCCTAGTAACCTTTGTAGGAGTAAAACCAAGCTGCATCTCCAATACAGATACAATATCTCTTATTCCAGCTTCAACAGAACTTACATCACCAGTTATTACAAGAGCACCGCTAAATCGATCAATGAAGCCAAGTTTAATATCCGAAGCCTTAGTCGCAACATCCGCAGCAATTATTGCCCCTTCACTAGGTGTTATTGTCATAATTCCTATTGCATTAATCTCTTCTGTAATTAAACCCATCTTTAGATAGATCTCTTCTGTAGGATTTGCAATAATATGTGCCAGTGTAATCTGTTTACCTGGTACAAATTCTTGAATAATTCTTTGTTTTTCCTCAAGTTGTAATGCTATTGTTCTCACCTACCCGCCATTACCTAATTAGATGAAGAATCTCTAACACCTCAGATACGGTTGTCTTTCTAGGATTAGTAACCAAACATGCATCTTCCAAAGCACCCTCAGCAATACTTTTCTTAGCATCTAGATATTCCTCCTCTTTGATTCCACATTCTTTTAAGGAACGCGGCATCTTCATCTCTCGTTCTAATCGTACAACCTCTGCTATTAATCCCTTAACAAGTGCTCTAGTTGTTGCCCCTTGTATTCCACATAACTTAGCAATCATTGCATATTTCTTAGCTGCTACCGTATAGGTCTTAGGATTATACCCTTCCATATTACTGTTGTACTCAATAACATGCGGTAAAAGAATTGCATTCGTTCTTCCATGTGGTATATGGAGTTTACCTCCGATATTATGCGCGATAGCATGGTTAACACCAAGGGAAGCTTCATTGAATGCCATACCCGCTATACAAGACGCCGAATGCATCTTCTCTTTTGCTTCCATATCATCACTGCTCTTATAAGACCTGAGTAAATAGTCAAATACAAGTTTCACTGCTTTCTCTGCTAAAGCATCTGAAAAATCAGTAGCGTTAGTTGAAACATACGCTTCTAGTGCATGGGTCAATACATCCATCCCCGTATCTGCTACGATTTGACATGGAAGACTCTTTACAAGTTCTGGTTCTAGTATTGCTACATTTGGTAATAGTTCGCTAGAGACAAGTGGGTATTTCACACCTTTTTCCTTATCTGTAATTACTGCGAAATTGGTTACTTCTGATCCTGTTCCACTTGTAGTTGGAATTGCAATGAATAGCATATTGGGTAGATTTGCGGCTTTTTTAGAGAAGTTCATAATTGCTTTCGCTGCATCTATAGCAGAACCACCACCAAGGGCAATTACTGCATCTGGTTTATATGCAGTTACTTCACTCACTCCCTGGACAACCAGTTCCATTGGAGGATCAGGTACAACATCGCTGAATACTTGATAACTTCCACTTGTTAATTTGGACGTTATTCTCTCTATCATTCCTGACTTTACCATAAATGGATCGGTTACAATAAAAACTTTCTTATTCGCCAGTGAGGTGATGTATCCAAGTGCATTTTCACCAAACACAATCTTGGTCTTAACTTCAAATGTTTTCATGTGATATCACCCTATCTTCACTTAAATCGACGATTTTAATTAAGCACATCTTCGACTTTGTTCCATGGTTACTCAGTTAGAATATGTATATTTTTGATAAATATTCTCTACCTGATAAAAAAGCTTATCTCATATTTAATTACATAGGTAAAACCTATGTTTTAAATAGATATCATATATTTTACTTATAACCTTTTGTGAACTATAATGAATATATCAGTGCTGACAAAATAAATTAACGTAAATTAGAGGAGTAAATGAACTTATGAAGAAGGAATCATTGATTTCGGAAGAAATTTTAGAAATTAATAATTATAAAAAAACAGAACATGTCTTATGGGACTTATTTAAAACTATGTTCATGCTGAGTGCCTGCACCTTTGGTGGTGGCTTCGTTATTGTTTCATTAATGAAGAAGAAATTCGTAGAAGAACTTGGTTGGCTTGAGGAAGATGAGATGCTTGATATAACAGCAATGGCGCAATCCTGTCCTGGCCCATTACCGATTAATGCTTCCGTAATTCTAGGTTACAGAATGAAAGGTATACTTGGTTCTTTCGTGGCAGTCATAGGAACTTCACTACCACCACTTATTATTATTACAGCTATCTCTTATTTTTATGAAGAATTCCGTTCAAACAGAGTTATCGCTACAGCACTTCAAGTGATGAGAGCTGGTGTAGCTGCGGTAATCTTTGATGTTGTATATAACTTAGCTTCTAACATAATAAAAACCAAAAACAGATTCTATATTTTATTAATGATTGTTACATTCATTATGAACTACTTCCTTGGTTTTAGCGCAATGCTTATAATCCTAACTTGCCTATCCCTTGGCATATGTACTATATTACTTGATCTTCGAAAGGAGCATAAAGCAAGATGTTAATCTTATGGAAATTATTCTTTAGTTTTATAAAAGTAGGATTATTTAGTGTTGGCGGTGGTTATGCCGCAATACCATTAATTCAAAATCAAATTGTCGATATACATCACCTTATGACTATGGAGGAATTCGCGGATTTGATCACGATCGCTGAAATGACACCAGGTCCTATCTCAATTAATTCAGCTACCTTCGTAGGTAATAAACTCGCAGGTATCCCTGGTGCACTTTTATGTACCTTTGGAGTGGTACTTCCCGCTTTCCTACTTTGTTTACTCCTTGCTTACTTCTATTACAAATACCGTAGCTTTGGTGGAGTTCAAACAATATTAGCAAGTCTTCGTCCCGCTGTAGTCGCTTTAATCAGCGGTGCTGGACTATCCATTCTAAGTCTCGCATTATTCCAAGCTCAAAAGGCTGATATTGTACTATCAAACTTCCATATTATAGAAGCCATATTATTCGTAGGTGGAATAATTGCTCTTAGAAAATTCAAAACGAATGCTATCTTAGTAATATTCGGTTCTGGAGTAATTGGTACAATCGCGTATTATCTTGTATAAGTTTGTAACAGCTCTCTATTCTTATTCCTATATCAAGTTCTTATATATGTAGGATTACACGATTATAAACAAAAAAAGCTACTTAAACTTCGTTAAGTAGCTTTCATTATTTATTAGAATGTATAATCATTACTTTTAATTATGTCAATATAGCACTAAACTAGTATAGCATTATCTCAAACGTTCATCAAATCGGAAATTGTTATGGTTCAGATTATGCTTATACTATGCGATACTTCTCTGATAGCAATGCATATAGTGTTATCCATTTATTAGGTTCCCCTATATTCCCCACCTCAAAGTACGGAAAAGATTTATCAAGAATATATTTACCCTCACAATCCTTTTTACTCTCCAACAATGCTAACGCCTTATTACAATTAGAATGATTTGCCCCACCGAGAACCGAAAGACCATATATAGTCATCTGTAACCCCAATTTCACATGGTCAAACGGATAATATGTCCCCACCATTTCTTTAATGATAGCCTTTCCTTGGTTATCAGAGTGGAATGCAACGTAATGGTTGATATAAAAATTTATTAGTAATTTAAACTGTGGCAGAATAACGTCGATCTTTTTCAACTCCGCTGCAAGTAAAAGGTAGGTTGTAGTTTGTCTGTAGCATCCCATATCTGGAAGCTTTGAGTCGTTTGATTTCTTAGTTTTGTCCAGACACCGGAATGTGCCGTCTTCCCGTATGTTGGAAAAGGCCAAAGCTATTTCTTCTTTCACCCACGTATGCTTATAATATCCAAGAGATACCAGATTTCTTAACAGCAATATTTTGGCACACTTCATACTATAATCCATATTCTTGATGACACGTTCAATATAATCATCAATAGGAACATCAACGCGTGTTAAGCCAAATTCTGCAAGAGCACACAAAGCAGTGACATCCTCCCATTTATTATTAAGCTTAAACTTATCCATAATTAAACCAACAATGTCTGATTTTAATAAATCGTCATAAGCCTTTTTTACTTCAGGGTCATCTTTTGGTATATCTAAAAGCTCTATCATTGTACGGTATTTCACCTCTGGGTTTTCACCCTCAAGAAGCCAACTGATTACATTATTCATTGATGTACCACATCTCCGTTTTCGCAGATTTACCTTTCGGTATACTTTAGGAACATAAATCGTCCAGAACGTAGTTATATCTAACGCTATGGTAATAGTACCATATCTTTTTCTAACATATGAAGCAATGCATTCCGTCCAATTAAGGTAATTCCGTTGGACTTTGCTAATACATATGCACTTTGTGTATAGTAACTATTCGTTATTACCATTCCTTGTTTTGCTTTATAATAAGCCATTGAGCCTATCACTTCTTGAACCGCCTTAATACCTACTCGCTCTTTATAACGTTTTACTTGAACTACAATTCGCTTTCCACGAGATTTAATCACTAGGTCTGCTCCGAAATCATGGGTTACTGGCGTTAATCTCACACGATAACCGTGTTTTTTATAAAAATAATAAAGGAATAATTCAAAATCTTCTCCTGACAACAGATCAATATCATAGATATTGCTTTGAAGTAATTTCTTTTTCTTATGACATTTCATAATAAACTTCAGTAAGAAGATACTCGCAACAACAGCTGCTGACAGAAGGATTAGTTGTTCCACTTGTTGCGTATCAAACTGCATTATATCCTAATAATTCCTTTCTAAACTCCTTGTTTATTTCTAAACACTCGCTCTACAATTCTCTTTGAAGCATCCCCATCATCCACATGGCAGAAACGTTCATAGAATTCATCGTATTTGTCCTGATACTTCTTCTCGATATTGGCAATATCCTTAATTGCAGCAATTACTTCCTCTTCCGTGAATAATAAAGGACCTGGCATGTCCTCCTCAATATCTAGATAGAAACCACGTAACATATCCCTATATTTCTCTAAATCATACGTATAGAAGAGAATCGGTCGTCTTAGATTTGCATAATCAAAGAATACAGAAGAATAGTCCGTAATAAGTAAATCTGAAATCAAATATAACTCTGATATATCATTATATTTACTTACATTGAACGCAAAGTCTTCTATTCCCGTTGTATCTATGGAATCTGCAATGTAATAATGCGTACGAAGTAGTAATACATATTCATCGCCTAACTGTCTCTTTAATTCATGTAAATCTAATTTTAAGGCGAATTTATATTCACCCTTACCATAATACTCATCATCTCTCCATGTCGGTGCATAGAGAATGGTTTTCTTATCCTTTGGTATACCTAGCTGATCTTTTAATTTGATAATTCTTGCTTCTTTATCCGGTGCATATAAGACATCGTTTCTTGGATATCCACATTCCACAATCTCATTATGGAATAAGAATGCTCTCTTGAATGTCTCTGTAGAGAATCCATTATCGGATATAAGATAATCCCAATCCCTTGATTGACGATAAAATTGTTGCTTATGAAGTGGTGATGCACCACATACTTCTTCCTGATCAAAAACCAGTCTTTTAAGAGGGGTTCCATGCCAAGTCTCAAGAAATACATTTCCTTTTCTCTTACGTATCCAGTTTGGTTGCCTCACATTCAGTACATCGTATTTACAACGTGCAAAATAATAGGCATATCGAATACTAAAACGCTTAACTTTAATTGCTCCATACGGAATCTTCGTCTTCTTATCATTAATAACCCAGATACATTTGTATTCGTTCGGATATGCTTGATTCAGATACTCATAGATATACTTCGGACTATCCGAATAGCTTTTCCCAAAGAAACTTTCAAACAAGACCCAATTATCTTTCATCTTCATCTTCGTAAACAGATGAAAGTATAGATAGCATGCAAATGCCCTTGGATTTGATTTGATTTTACGGACTTTTTTTGAGCCAAGATGTATGTTAACCACACGTTTTGTAGCTGACAAATCGCCTTTTATCAATCTCTTCACTAACTTATTCTTATATCCTGATAAATTAGCAGTTATCTCTGTTGGAATCTTCGTTATTAATTCTTGCATAGAAGAAAAACGCTCTCCTTGCCAGTAGGATTGTTCACTCCTTCTAATCTTAGTTGCATGATAATTTGTATAGTAATTAATTAATTTGAAGGCTAATAGGTAAGCAATTACATCATGATCTCCCACTGCATTTACAGTATTTTCATACGCATGCAACATATTACTGAATTTATCTTCTGTTTTTATCTGCGTAATGGCTGGATAATGAATGGGGTCATTATGTTTACGCTTAACATATCTTGCATCAGCCACTGAGACCGCGTTCTTAGCCAATTGTAATGTTCTTGCTACAAAAGACATATCTGCATAGAATAATACTTGCTCGTCAAAAACAATCTCATTCTTAATAAGTAGTTCACGCTTGATAAGCAGATTTAATGCTGATATCGCTACTAGCCCACGCTTTTTACCAATTAAATCAATTACTGCTTCCGAGGGTTTTTGTTCTGTAATGACTTTCTTGTGATAATCTTCTTCGTCATCACCTTCTGTCGCATTCATGGTAGCCTCTTCCGATGCCGTATTCACTTGTTCTACATCATCATCATAAGAATCAAAGAATACAATTCTCTTAAACCAAGTATCAACAATTGTTCCGTAAGCAACACTAGCTTGTCCCTCATCAACTGCCTTTACTAGTTTTTCTAATGTATTATGAAACAGATAGTCATCTGAATCTAGGAAATATACATACTCACCAACTGCTTTTTCTATTCCAATATTACGAGCAGCACTTACCCCACTCGTATTCGTTGTATGATATACACAGATAGGGAAAAATTTCTTATAGTTATCCACAATGTTCGTAGGTTCCTCCACTACATTTACATTTTCCTTTTCTGTTAGATACTTGCTTGGTTTATCTTGTATTAACAATACCTCAAAATCTTTCCATGTCTGATCCTTCAAACTTTCTAGACAATCCTCTAGAAAATGAGGACCATTAACATAAGGTATCACTACACTAATCTTCACGATCTCTACCTCACTTCATAAATTATACTGTAACGATTCAGGACTATGTCCTTCCTAGTCAAATTCTTGCTTATTCCTTATTAACTTATCAACTTATTATCTTTTTATCTTTTTATCTTTTTAACTATTATTTTATTATCTTAATTAAGACCTTTTGTCTCCAAAATCCTATCCTTACTTTGATACAATCATGACATATGTTCCTTCTTTTCTTGATATCTCATAGTCCTCTCGTACCTGATACCCTGCAGTCTTACTGAACTTACGCACAAGTTCGCGATTATGCGTATACATAATAATTACTCCATCTTCTTTCAGATGTTCCTTTGCTTTCTTAAAGAAGAGTTGGTACAAATCTATAATCTCTTGTTCACGATTTTTTGAATTCGAAAAAGGCATATCTGTAATGATTTCATCAAAAAGATACTCGTGCTTGAAATCAAAGAAATCACGATTAATATAATGAATAACTTGTCTTGCTGCTTGCGTATTCTCTCTTGCTAATTCAATAGCATCTGCGAAGATATCAAGCCCATATGTGGAATATGCTTTTACTTGCTTGTGACGTTCAATTAACATTGTTCCCACTCCACAGAATGGATCAAGAACCTGCGCATCTTCCTTCATATAATCCTTTGCTAAAGCAACTGTTAGCGCTGCATTAACTGGTCTGATACTGGAAGCAATTACATTCTTTCTATAAGCAAAACGACTATCTTTAATGGTATATAATTTTAATAAAACATTAAAGTTTTGTTCCTTGTTTTCAATAAATCGAATTTCGAATTCGTAGTTATTCGTAGAATTAATCAATTGTCTTTTTGTCAAACGTTCTAGCTCACTGGCAAATTTCTTAGCAAATTCACTTTTCTTACTCAATTCCATCTTGCTCTTAACTTCAACTCTAAAGTAAAAGGGTACATTACCATTATGTCTATCTGTTAAGAATTCAACCAAATTTCCTGCACACAGAAGTTTCGCCGCTTGAATTGGATTCATCTGACAAACCTGTACCCCATCAAGAGCAAACAAAATCTCTTGATAAGTTCTTATAGGTAGAATCTCATCTAGTTCATCTGTCTTTACCATAACCCCAGCATTGAATTCTTTAGCTGTTGGTGTAATCATCTGTACTTGTTGTAATGTAACCGGAATATGATTACGATTTGTTAATAACAATACTTTTGATAATTTATGAAATCCTGTGAAGGAATGTTTCTTAACACCTTCCATAGATACAATCAACGCAGTCAATTCTCTAATCTCTTCTTCTGTATGTTTCTTATTCTCTGCTGTCAATTTTATCCCTAATAAATTATCTAAGCACTCTTTTAGGAATGGCAGATATTCACGGTAATCAAAACTTCTTAAAGCTACAAGATACGAACTCTTAATAAAACGTTGTTCTTCCTTCTGATACCCTTTAATAATATAAGGAAGATATTCTTCTAACGCAAGATCTCCCATTAATAATGCGGCGTTCTTTCTTGTCTTCGCATCCTCATTCTCTAATAGTGCAGGAATTATGTCTTTCTTTTCTCCTAGATAATATAGCAATGCATATTTATTCGATTCTTCTTTGATCTCTTGTCTTAATTTACTAAGATTTTGTCTAACATCAACATTATTAACAATCTCATCAAACGTATCACGTACCATTCTAATCTCCTATTGTAACATCTTGGATAATCTGTTACTTACAATCTTTATTCGATACCGTTTATTATATCTTTTTCTGTAAAAAATGTAAACATCTACGGTATCTATTTAATTTTATCCATATCTGATACAACTTTACTCAAATCATCACGAATTGCGATTTTTTGTGGACAGACCGTTTCACATTTTCCACAAGAGATGCAACGGTCAGCACGATTTTCTTCATTAAAGTTCGTAAAGTAGGCCCACTTAGTATGACCAGTATTCCCGTACATAGCATGTTGATTCCATATAGCAAAATTCTTCGGAATATCAACGCCAGCTGGACATGGCATGCAGTATCTGCAAGCAGTACATCCATTCTTAACTCTACTCTTAATTGTCGCAGCTACCCTCTCGACTACTAGTTCTTCTTCAGAAGTTAAAGCTTTAAAAGCTGAAAATGTATCGAGATTATCAAGTACTTGGTCATATGTTGACATACCACTAAGGACTGTCTTAACATTCTTACGACTCGCTACAAATCGTAGCGCCCAGGAAGCAACCGATGCTTTCGGATCTGCTTTTTTAAAGATAGCCGTTATATCTTCTGGTAGTTCTGCTAATGAACCTCCCTTAATCGGTTCCATAATAATAACAGGGATACCTAATTTCTCAGTTAATTCATATCCTCTGTCACCTGCTTGTTCCTCTGTATCCATATAATTATATTGTATTTGGCAGAAATCCCAATCTCTATATGTAAGGATTTCTTCGAATGCATCATAATCATCATGAAAAGAGAAGCCTAGATAACGAATCTTGCCTTCTTCTTTTAATTTTTCACAAAATTCAACTATTCCTAATTCCTTCATCTCATTGAATCGATCTCTATTAAGCGCATGTAACAGATAGAAATCCACATATTCTTGTCCCAAACGTTCTAACTGTTGATCAAAGATACGCTCGGCATCTGCAACTGATTTAATCTCCCAACAAGGAAGTTTCGTTGCTAGATAATACGTCGAACGATCATATTTACTTAAAACTTTCCCAACAAAGGGTTCACTGTCACCATTATGATATGGATAAGCAGTGTCTATGTAATTCACACCTTCAGCAATTGCCTTATCAATCATCTTCTCTGATTCTACTTCATTAATACTACCATCTTCTGAAAGTGGAAATCTCATACAACCAAATCCAAGTAATGATATTTCAATACCTAGTTTATCTAATTTTCTATATTCCATAATCGTCCTCCAATTTAATTAATTTACGCGGAACTACCACTATTGTCTCTCTAATATAGTAACAGTTCTATGTGTTAAGTCAAGAAAAAAGAAACCGTTACACACAGGTAATTTGATTACAATTCCCTCGTGTAACAGTTCCAATGATTAATTATTTTTTATCAAAAAGTATGAAGAGTTGTATGGATATCATACTTCATATAAACAAATATCTCTTTCATAATTATTAATTTGATTTTCCAAACTTCTCTTGCACGATAAAAGAAATTTCATCGAATCCAAATCAACGATCTCTTTGTCCGATAATAATTGAATTGAGTTAATTACATCTTTGTATTCCCCAATTAAAACTCTTTTCCAGTCATCAAGCTGTTTTGCTGATACACCCATACTATCACTCCTACTCTTTTCAGAAAATCCTTATACAATTATACCAATATTATAGCATAAATTCACAAAATATCAATATAATTATCGAATATTCTATCTATTTATTATTATTATCGTATATTTATTAGCTATTGTGTATATTATTTCTGTTTTCTTCCTGTATTTTACCACCATAACATACATAATGCAGGTTAATCCGCCTCATTTTACAATTATTCAGCTCTTTTACTACTGTTTTTAGTCATTTTCAGCTAGACTTTATAAAATATGCTATTATTAAAGGGATACAGTCATACAATTGACCTTATCCCTAATATTGGTTTTTTATTAATAAATTATTCAAGTTAAATCATTAACTCAGTATGTATTCATTACTATACTCGTTCCACCTATTCTATCCTCAAAATAAGAACCAACGTTTTGGTCCCTATTTTTACTAATTTTATTCTTCTAAGAACTTATTCCGATGATACGCCATATATTTTGCTATTCGTGATTCCATTTCGATTTTTGATTCTTCTGTTATATTGCATAGTGCTCTGTCCTTAGTATTGAGTTTTGTTGAAATCATAATCTTTCCATTATCATCAAATGTAATGAGATGCTTGTCAAATAAAGAATCATGAAGTGTACATAACAATAATCCATTATTACAATCTACACGCTCTTCATTATTTGCTTCACTCCATTCCTTTATATGACTAGCTATTAATAAACCTTTGTATTGTAAGCCACATAACATACATCTGCTTTCATGCTTATTTAATAGATTATCTCTATATATACCTTGTCCTATCCTGGCTTTTGCAAGTATTTCTTTTTCTGTTTCAGAAATACTTGGAACTGTATACGCCTCATTAACGTAGTCAATATTCAATTTTATCCTACCAATATATGAGAATAACTCAGGGTAGTTGATTGATTTATATGCTCCCTGTATTCTCTTCTTAATAAATCCCAACTTATTTAACCGATTTAATGATAATTCATCTGTATCATAGTTCGATATGAGTTTTAATCTAACGTACTGATTATCAATATCGAATTGATCTTCTGTAATCCAGAATTTTATATCATCTATTATATCATTTTTATCAACCATTTGATTCGTACATATAGTTTTAAACATAATACGACTATATGGAGCTCCAACGTAAATGTATACTATATCCCCTTCTTCTATACCAAACCTTGATTTTGACCAATCAATTTCAGAAAGTTCAGCAAATGCAGCAATCACATCATATGTCCCCATGTCTGCCGTTCTTATCCATTCCATAGACATCCTCCTCATAATTCAATGTATATACACATATTTACTATTGTTTAATATAAGCTTTCTTCCAATCAAAATCAATATAATGCTGTCAAGCACTTCATAACACACTTATATTAAGCATTCTCCCACCAAGTGCCATAAAGGTGCCCAGCCCCTAGCAATCATTGCACATACATAGCCCTATTTACCCATACTTACACCCAACCCAGTCACCCATCAATTTTCTTCTCGACCCAAGCTTCCATCATCACTTCACCCGTTTCGTCGACTCTTTCCTCAACGAAAAAAGGACCAAACCTCCCGGTTTGATCCTTTTCATTCTTTATGCAGTCGAAGGGACTTGAACCCTCACGAGCGCAATGCTCACTAGATCCTTAGTCTAGCGCGTATGCCAATTCCGCCACAACTGCTCATCAGTACGAGAAATATTATATCCTTTGTGAGCTTCCTTGTCAATATTGTTTATTGAATTATTTCAATTATTTTAATATTTAATTAATTAACCTGTAAATATACATAATTTTTTTTCTAACAGCTGAAAGTATATACAGTGCTTTCAACTGTTAGAATATATTGGATTGTCAAATAACTATTAATATATGGAAGCAATATTGGCCCCGGTATAATAATGTTCTAATATTTCTTCGTATTTGAAACCAGCCTCTACCATTGCCTTAACACCATTCTGACTCATACCAACACCGTGACCATAACCTCCACCACGGATCTTATAACCAGTAAGTGTATCATCCTTGGTAATTTCATCAATAATTATAAAAGCACTTGGCAATAAGCTCATATTAGAAATCTTACTATCGTCCTTACGAACTACATCATTTCCACTTGGTGATAACAAAATCCGAATATTATATTCAGAGATAACCTTCACAGTATTCTTAGATCCCTTAATAATTACTTCTGTTGCTACACCTCCTGTTGCACGTTTGGTAATAGTAATACTTTTAATATTACCTACTGTGTTGATTGGTGTACTAACATATTTACCACCAACAAGGGTTAGAATTAACCTACTATTTGCATTATATCTTGATTGTAATTTTGCATCGATTGTGCTTTTCAGATCCTCTAGAGATACCTTTGTCTGCCAACGATACCAAGCGAAATCACTATCGTAGGTCTCATAATCATCATTCATAATAAAGTCTCTGAATTTCTTATCTTCGGTTAAGTCTAATTCTTTCGACTTATCTTCATCAACTTGTAATTTTCCTGTTAGATATTCCAACGGTGTATTGTTCATCCAAACTTCACTTGCACTTGAGGTGTACCCACATGAAGTAGAGAAATAGTAAGCAGTGATAACCTCACCATCATAATCCAATACCTTACCATAAGTATCTTTAACCGCTTCAATTGAAGACTCATTCTCTTCCACGTTATTATACACCTGGAACGATGTACTATCATCAACATGCGCACCATATTCACTGTACTGATTAGTAAGTAATTGATTATATGCATAACTTCTTGCGCAAACAGCTTGCACTTTAAGAGACTCTTTTCCATATGAAGTTGGCATCTCACTAGGAACTACACTGTATAGATATTCTTCTAAAGGTAGTTCATTCACGATGGTTAAACCTTGTTCATAAGATACGATTTCCAATGAACCTCGATAACTTGGAATGCCATATGATCTTTCTATAGAAGAAACTGTTATTTTACCTGTATTCGTTGTTTTAACTCGTAGTCTTCCTTCTTCTAGCATCTTACTTGTTGGCTTGATTGTTACTTGCTCTTTCGCATCATATTTCTTTGTCTTCTTTCCATATGTTATTGTAAATGGTTCGTTAGAAGTTAACACAACCTTGCTATGGAAGATATCTTTGAATCCTGTAGTCTTTAATAACACACGAATATTCTCAGCTTTAGCACTTTCTTTAATTAATGCCGCACTAATTTTATCATTCGATACAACAAAATCTGTAACCGTATATCCTACAAGCACTGCATTACTAACTTTTGACTCAACATCGCCATAGATCTTATAGATTCTGTAATTATCTTCTACATCTATCTTTCCGTAATCTTCGATTTCAATATATTCTTTGGTAGCTGCAAGTACCTTTCCTGAGATACGATTCGGTTTCACAGAGACTTTTGTAACCCTTTGATTACTTATAATTAAGTCACCAACAACACTAGTAATCTCTTCTGCCAATACATTCTCTGTTTGAAATGTCCTCTCTACACCATTGATAAAAACCGATATACTCTTTTCTTTCCCGTCAATAATCCAAACATTCTCAAGTGATATGGTATCGTCCTTAACTTGCTTAATTGCTAGGATCTCACTCCCTTTAACGATAGCAGTTACCGTTTGATTTAGAGAGTTTTCTAAAGAAATTCCATCACTTTGATAGGTTTCATCTTCTCCTACAACTTTCCACTTATTTTCCTTCTTATCACTACCAGCCATTACCACGAAGATATCTTTTTCACTAGGAACATAATTATATATTTCTGTACAAATATATTCATAAACAGATAGCCAATCAATAGAACTTATTTGGTTACTTAAGATATCATCAGTTATCTCAAATCTAAGACGTTTATAATCCGTTAATTGTAATTTTTCTAATATTTGCTTTGCTTCTCCATATGTAAGTGCGTCATTTGGACGAAAATTCTTATCTTCTTCCATTAATTCCAATACGGTAACTGCATTGATGTATTTATCATACCACTTATCCACATCCGTATCTTTATATGTAATAACTCGAACTAATTGTTCACATTCTTCCCTCGTGTATGCGGCAAAACTAATCATTTTGGCAACTTGTGCACGAGTTATTGTTTCCTCCAACGGATTTTGAACTTGATCATTCCCACTATTGTTGGTATCTTCTTTACTTGAATTACCATTTCGTAAAAATATACCACATATAATAATGATACAAAGTATAATTAATACTATTTTACGCTTCATACAACTACCCATGCTCCTTTCAAAGTCTGTGAAAAGAATCTTCACACTATAACTAGCTCTAAAGCTTCGCCTTATATTTTATACTGCACGTCCACATATGTAAATATATTATATTACCTACTTGATTATGATAAGTATTAATTTAAATTGTGTTTATTAGTATGCTTTATAAAAATGTAGTATATTGGCTTTTTGATGTTGATTCTTAGTTAATTTATTAAGTCTATTGATTTTATCACATTAAACTATTACAATAGTAGTGTTGTTAATTTAAAAACACATCACACACTTATTTAACTGCTTTAAGAGCAAGAAAAGAAGGACAATAACTTATGTTATCGTCCTTCTTTTCTTGCCTAAAGATTAATATTGACTAACGTCAAAATCAGGGTGATTTACTACTTATGGTGGTTAACCAATATGTATAGAGTTTCACAATATCTTATTTCTTTAATTTCTTTAATTCAGCTGGTTCTTGAGGTTGGTAACATCCCCACCATGAACTCTTACTACTAGCACTTTTTGCTGAATATAAACCAACTTTTGCTACTGTATTAAGTACTTTTTTCATTGTGTAATACCTCCTCTCTATCAAGCATATGTTGTATTACTATAAGCACTGCTACAACAAACAGTGTAATAGCCACGATTAAGGCAACTTTGAAAAAAATAAAGCAAAGGATTAGAATTAAGATTGTCCATATTGCAGAGAGTAATAAAATCTTCTCCCGAAACTTCACTCTCTCTGCTTCGCTTATCTGCTTCTTAGAATTTGGTACGGGTGCAAATTTAAGAATAACAGATAAATAAAATAGGACAAATACTACAATTGTATAACCTGATTCTGTATAGACAAGAGCTTCGACTAACGTTATTGTAATTATATAAACAGAAGCTAAAATCAAATTACACTTTAGATAGGACTGTGCATGATAACCACCACTATAAACACGAGTCAAAGCAAATACCACAAAAAACACGATTGGCTGCCATCCTTGGTGAAGTATTATACCTAATGTAAGAATTAGTATAAAATTCACAATCGAAGCAAGTAGTGCTTCGTAACCATATACATAGATCGGTATATCCTCCCTAGATATAATCTCTCTATTAAATAAAAAAATGGTTAATTTATTGGCTATTTTGGTAATCATTTGACTTCCTCCCATAGACATATATTAACCTTTTTCCCTATCCTTTTCAACACTTTGAACACGACTGGTACTCCACAGTACATAATTGGTAGTTATAATTCCTTTAATCCTCTTTTTAGTGTTATTTGAAACTCTATTTTGTTGTTAGCTTCAGAATTTTCCATTATTCCTTCGTATTTATCCACAATATCTCGTATACTAACTATACCTAAACCATGATTTAATTTATCTTTTTTGGTTGTGAAAAACTTTGGATTTTTCTTCATAATTGATTCCGTAATTGAATTCCGTAAGATGATAATTATATAATTTTTCTTACTAAAAACCTCGAATTCAATTTCCTTCTCGGTTACTAGGTCCTGCGTTGCCTCTATCGCATTATTCCATAGATTCCCCAGTAAAACACAGATATCCAGTTCATCAAATTCATCAAAGTCAGATAGTATACTATATTTTACTTTAATTCCATAATTGTTACATAGATGTAATTTATTATTTAGTACCGCATTAATCAATGAGTTATTTGTAATGATGGTATAATTTATTGGCTTAATTACATTTGTACAAATATTATAAAGATATTCTTGTGCACTTTTATGTTCTCCAGATTGCATTAATGCAAGGCAAGCCTCCATATAATTTCGCATATCATGTCGGATTTTTCGTATCTCTAAATTCTTTTTTTCAAATTCTTCATAAGATTGTTTCTGCTGTTCTAATTGTAATTTAACAAGTTCATACTGTATTTTTTCTTTGTTATCCTTTTCTATTTTCAAATAAGAAAGAAAAGTTAAAACATTGATTACAATCAGGCCAAAAACCGCCGAAATAAAGTATAAAATACTACCATTATCCCCATCAACCTCTAACTTAATTTGCTTGTCAAATATAAAGCCTGCTATTAGTAAGCTCGAGACGAATATAGAAAGAATTGCTACAATTTCGCTTTTCTTAAACATAAAGTCACTTTTAGGACTTAATCTAGAAATTAAAGAAATTGCTAATATAAAACTTCCTTTAGTTATTACTAATAATAGTACTCTTATTGCATTCCTTTCAAAAATCAAGGTTTTCATCGTTGTGCTCGTTAATACAGAAAAAACATACAGTACTACAGTATTAATAACTATAATAAAAACAAAAGGTATTAATGAAGTAAAAACCGTACTTAAAAAAGACCCTTTCAAAAAAAACAGGCCATAACAGATACATACAACAATCGCTAATAAAGTGAATACAACTTCATAAGTTGTAATGTATGAACTTAGATTACTTAAAAAGCATAACAAACACGTGAATATAACCAACATAGCTCTTCTATATCTTAAAGCTACATGATCTTTAAATCCTAGATAATATGACATAAAATAGAGTATTACAAAATTTTCAATTATACTCGGCATCCAATCAAAAGCGATATCTTCTATCACTACAAATCACTCCTTATGTATTTATGGAACTCCGTTTTCACTTGTTCTGTTCTATGGCGGCTCATTGGCACGCTTGTTTGGTTAACAAAGATTATCTCGGTTTTTTCTATAGAAAATATATATTTCATATTGATTAAGTATCCTATATGCACGCGAATAAACCCGAAATCCTTCAGGTTCTCCTCTAGTTCTCCAATCTTTGCTTTCGTAACAATATCTTTTTTTTGCGTATAAACTGTTACTTTATGTTTATTACTCTCTATGTACATAATATCTTTAATATTAATTGCTACTATTTCCCCATTTATGCAATTAAATACTTGAGTTTTATTCCTTTTAAGATACATATCTAAGAAGGAAATAATTGCTTCACTCAACTCTGCCACAAAATATGCCTTCCTAATAAAACGGAAAGGACTGTATCGTAAAGAGCGATACACCAATTGTTCTTCGTTGGTGACGAAGATAATAACGGTATCCGCATTTATATCGTTAATCTTTTCTGCTACATCAAATCCTGACATTTCTGGCATATCAATATCTAGAAAAATTAAATCAAATGCTACCTCTTTACATTCTGTAATTAACTTACTTCCCTTTGTATAATCGAAAATAATAGCATCTACGTGTTTACTCTCAAACAAAGCTTTAATACGATTCTTATAAGAATGTAATAATGCTTGGTCATCATCGCAAATGGCTATCCTCAACATAGAATCACCTTCCCACTTTATACGAACCCTGTTACCATACGGTCTTGTATATTAGATTATACATTAAATTATATATGTTGCAAAGCAATTGTTTGTGTCCTTTTCCTTATTTTGATAATTAATATAATTTTAGTAATTGCATACGATATAGACAGAATATCTCAAACTAAATAACGGGGAAAAATTTGCGATGTGCGGAGTTTACTAACATAATAAAAAACACTGTCACTGGAGTACTATTCTTCATTGACAGTGTTCCTTATTAAAATTTTATAACATCACTCATATCATATCTTCCGGCAGGTTTACCTGCTAAGAATTTGGCTGCTGTTACAGCCCCCTTTGCAAAAACTGCCTTAGAATAGGCGCTATGATGGAATTCGATAACCTCGTCTAATCCAGCGAATATTATATCATGATCTCCCACAATACTTCCCCCGCGAACCGCACTAAAACCGATTTCCTTCTTACTTCGCTTCTTTCTCTCTGCTGAACGATCGTATACATATTCATATTCATTATCTAATACTTCGTTAATCTTGTCTGCAAAAGCAAGTGCAGTACCAGATGGTGCATCAACTTTTTGATTATGGTGTCGATCAATAATCTCAATATCATAGTCTTTTGCTAACATCTTTGTGGCTTCCTGTACTAATTTGAATAACAGGTTAACACCAACGGACATATTTGCCGATTTCAATATAGCAACTTCTTTACTAGTTTCTTCTACTGTTTTAAGTTGTTCTTCGGATAAACCTGTTGTACATAAGACTACAGGAATTTTTCTTTCCTTTGCATAAGCAAGTAATTTATCAACTGCTGTCGCTGTAGCAAAATCAATTATTACATCTGCAATAATATCGCATTTATTAATATCATTAAAAACAGGATATTCATTTTCTCTCATAGTATATGGGTCGATTCCTGCTACAATTGTTAATTCTTCGTCATTTCTTACTATTTCAGAAATCACTTGACCCATCTTCCCATTGCAGCCGTGCATAATAATCTTTATCATATATTTGCCTCCAAGTTCTATCCTATGTAGCTCTATTATTTCTATTTGTTATTAAATAATACCTATTAATTTCATTTCTTTCATAAGGCGAGATGCGTTCTCTGGTTCCATCTCTGTTAGAGGTCTTCTTAAAGCTCCAGAAGCTAGACCAGCTAACTCAACTGCTTTTTTAATAGGAATTGGATTTACTTCACAGAAAAGTGCATTAATTAAAGGTAGATATTTTAATTGTAAATCAAGACTGCCTTTAATATCCCCTGCCATGTATTTAGCTACTATATCATGAGTATCTCTAGGGGCAATGTTTGATAATACAGAAATCACACCTTTACCACCAAGTGATAAGATCGGTAAAATCTGATCATCATTTCCTGAATATAAATCGATATTTCCTTCTGTTAATAAGACCATCTCTGCAGCTTGTGACATATTTCCACTTGCTTCTTTGATACCAACAATGTTATCAACATTATTTACTAATGTTGCTGCAGTCTTCGCAGCGATGTTGCAGCCAGTTCTTCCAGGTACATTATATAAGATAATCGGAGCATCGGAAGCTTTCGCTATGTCAGTAAAATGTTCAACCAAACCTTTTTGTGTTGCTTTGTTATAGTAAGGTGTCACGAGCAATAAACCATCTACACCTGCTTGACAGGCTTCTTTTGAAAGGTATATTGCAGTATCTGTACAGTTAGAACCAGTTCCAGCTATAACTGGGATTCTTTTGTTAACTCTGCTAACAGCTACTTTGATACATTCTAAATGTTCCTCGTGTGTTAAGGTCGATGCTTCGCCAGTAGTACCACAAATAATTATACTATCCGTTCCATTGTCAATTTGATAATCAATAATTTCTTCTAATTTGTTATAATCTACCTCTAAATTCTCTTTGAATGGTGTAACGATTGCAACACCTGCTCCTGTAAAAATAGCCATAATTAAGCCCTCCTAATATTATAATTAATTACACGGCTTTTTCTAACAGCACAACACCTCTATGATGTTTTTTGTAATTAATAGAATAATTGTAACTATAACTCTTTACCTTCGGTCTAATTAAACGTCTTTGATGCAATTTCCATACATCTAGCCAAGCTAAGTAGTTGAATAGTTACTCTTATAGATTTATTATATTCTATCATTACTTCCTTGAAATACTTTTTACAAAATTTTTCAAATTTTATGTACTGTTTTTATAAGATGAAAATATAATAGTACTTAAGGTTCTCTTTCTTAAGATTCTTTTCATCCTTATCACCGTATCAGTAGTTACGGAGAGTTTTTAGTTATTGAAATTTAAAATACATTTCGTATAACTAAAAAAAGTCGACAACACGGTCGACTCCTAAAGAATACTGCATATGTATATCTTCATTGATATGCGAAAAAATTCTTTAGGTAGCACTCCATCATTGTATTGATGACAGTCATATAGTTATTCACTATATGCCCAGCCCTTATTGTTCAGGTTATAAGAACTTCGGCATCTTTTCCTTTCTACTGTAATCGACTATGCCTGACATATCCTACAGTATACTGATAAAAAATGCGCCTCTACCAAATATATTTGAATTGCGTTTATCATAGCACCTTACTTTATCTTTGTCAAGTGCTAATCAATAAACTAAATAAAGGTAACAAAAAAGCAATCTTTTACGTTATACGATTAATGTAAATACTGTAGATTCACATCAATCGTGCATGTAAAAAATTGCCTTTTATTCTTAAGTTAGAACCCCTTAATTTGCTCTATCTTCGATATCATATCAACATGATCAATTAGTTCCTCTGGCATATTAAGTCCAGTAAATACTAATTTATAATAATCATCTCTTAAATTAATTAGTTTCACAATGTCATCAATGGTTATCAATCCAAGATCAACTAAGCCAAGAATCTCATCTAATACTAAGACGTCACATTCTCCAGTTTCAATTACTTTTCTTGCAAAATTCACACCGTTGAGTATGTTCTTTTTTTCCTCTAGCTGCTCTTCTTCTGTGAGGTCAATGTAAGATTCCTTTGCTTTCTCAAAACGGAAAAGTTTAATATCTGGTTCCAATTTACTTAAAAAAGAGAACTCTTCCGAATCTCTTCCCTTCAAAAATTGAATAATAATAACTTCATAGCCTAGACTTGCTGCTCGTATACACTGGCCAACTGCTGCAGTTGTCTTACCCTTACCGTTGCCATAATACACTTGCACAATCTTTTTATCCATCTTGCCCATGTCCTTTCTTATAACGTAACTGTCCAGTTACCAACCTATAGAAATTATATCTTCTTCTAAGTTGGAGTATACAATATAAAGTAACTCTTTATTTTGCCCTGGTTAACTCGAAAAAGCAAGCTTTTCCTCGCGGGATTGAATATTTACCCCATTACTAAAAAAACACATTGCTTTTTGATATACCATAATACAACATTATTTTTTAATTGTAAATAGCTATCGTCTAATTGTCTTCAATACATTCTAGTTTGCTAACTGAAACTTCGTATGCTACTCTTCTTTCGAAGTCTTCGTCACCGACTTTCTTTTGGTATTCTCTACTTTGAATACGACCAAATACTTGAATATGCCCACCAACAGTAAAATTTTCTGCAAATCTAGCATTTCTTCCCCAGCAGATACAAGGGATATAATCGGATTTGCCATAAGGTCTGTTTACAGCCAATAGAATATCCGCGATTTCTCTTCCTAATGGAGTTTTTCTATAGATTGGCTGCTTACATACATAGCCATCTAAAAAGATATAATTTGGTTTTGGACTCTCATAGCCCTCATCACAAATTTTAACTTCTCTTACAAATACAGAAAGAACTAAACGATTACGATTCTCTTCATGCCTATTGTATGACCGAAATTGTCCTAGAATCTCGATATACTTTCCTACATAGCTCTTTTTCACATCCATGAGACGTTCTGAAATCATTAGTGGGATTACATCAGATGAATTACTAAGCCTGCCAACGGATACATCAATGGTATAAAATCCTTCTCCAAACACATCATGGCTGTACTCAAATTCACTAATTACCTCTCCTGCAATACTTACTTGATTATTATCAAATACTTTATCTGTCATATGGTACGACTCCTCTCTTAATCCTGCTCTAAAAATAGCAACATTGTATATTGATTGCTTCACTAATATATCTATGCTGAACTTTTCATTTTTAGAAGTAAAATATTGTAATTCAATAAAGTATTTCCAATTTTAGTACATTTTAACCCAAATGTAAATATTAGTTTTCATTTTTATTTGAAATTTAACACTTTGTACATTTTTTATGTTATTTTTTGTAACTTTTGTCTTATGAAATAGTCAAAATGTTTCTTTATAAACGTTTAATAATAAGTGTCTACTTTCATTCTACTTCTTGATTTAAGTAAAATTTCCTTGCTTAAAGACAATAATTATAAGAAAATGTTACATATTTCCCAAAATTCTTTGCTTTTCTTATAACTGCTTGTAAAATGTAAGATTTGTGATAAAATATATTAGTTGTACATTGAAAGTTATAAATAATGAAATATATGTGAACAGCTTCACATTTGTTTTATTCGTATACAGACAAAACAGTCTGGTGCAGATTGGAGAAATAATGAAAACAAAAAGAGAAGATATTAGAAATATAGCTATTATTGCACACGTTGACCATGGAAAAACAACTTTGGTTGATGAACTATTAAAACAAAGCGGTGTATTTCGTTCCAATCAAACCGTGCAAGAAAGAGTTATGGACTCTAATGATATTGAAAGAGAACGTGGGATTACAATTTTAGCAAAAAATACAGCCGTATTTTACAATGATGTAAAAATAAATATTATTGATACACCAGGACATGCTGACTTCGGTGGCGAAGTTGAACGTGTTCTTAAGATGGTAAATGGAGTAGTTCTTGTAGTAGACGCTTATGAAGGTGCTATGCCTCAAACCAAATTCGTACTCAAAAAAGCCTTAGAGCTTGAGTTACCTGTAATCGTATGTATTAATAAGATAGATAGACCAGAAGCAAGACCTTCGGAAGTTATCGATGAAGTGCTTGATTTATTTATTGAACTAGATGCTTCTGATGAACAACTAGATTGTCCTTTCGTATATGCTTCTGCTAAAGAAGGTGTTGCTATTCTTGAACTTGATCATTCACCTGAAAACATGAAGCCATTATTCGAAACGATTATTAACTACATTCCTGCTCCAGAAGGTGATCCAGATGCAGAAACACAAGTTCTAATCAGTACAATTGATTATAACGAATATGTTGGTCGTATTGGTGTTGGTAAAGTAGACAACGGTTCTCTTCGTTTAAATCAAGAGGTTATGTTATTAAATGCTCATGACCCTGAAAAACGTAAGAAAGTTAAAATAGGAAAATTATATGAATTCGAAGGCCTTAAGAAAATAGAAGTGGAAAAAGCAGATATTGGTGCGATTGTTGCTATCTCAGGTATTCCTGATATCCATATTGGTGATACTTTATGCTCCTTAGAGAATCCAGTACCAATTCCATTTCAAAAGATTTCTGAACCAACAATTGCTATGCATTTCATCGTTAATGATAGTCCATTTGCTGGACAAGAAGGTAAATTCGTAACTTCAAGACACCTTAGAGAACGTCTATTCAGAGAATTAAATACAGACGTAAGTTTACGTGTTGAAGAAACAGAATCTACTGAAAGTTATAAAGTATCTGGCCGTGGAGAATTACATCTTTCTGTATTAATTGAGAACATGCGCCGTGAAGGTTATGAGTTCGCAGTAAGTAAGGCAGAAGTTCTTTACCGTACAGATGAGAACGGTAAACTTCTTGAGCCAATGGAAACTGCTATCATTGATGTTCCTGAAGAATATACTGGTACAGTAATTGAAAAATTAAGTCAACGTAAAGGTGAATTACAAGGTATGTCTACTGCTAATGGTGGATATTCTAGATTAGAATTCTCTATTCCAGCAAGAGGCCTAATTGGCTACCGTGGTGAATTCATGACTGATACTAGGGGTAATGGTATCATTAATACAGTATTTGATTGCTATGGCCCATACAAAGGTGATATACAGTACAGAAAACAAGGTTCTTTAATTGCTTTTGAAACTGGTGAATCAATCACTTATGGTTTATTCAATGCACAAGAACGCGGTACTTTATTCATCGGTGCAGGTGAAAAAGTTTATGCTGGTATGATTATTGGACAAAATGGTAAAGCAGAAGATATTGAAGTTAATATATGTAAGAGAAAACAATTAACGAATACTCGGTCTTCTGGTGCCGATGATGCACTTAAATTAACAACTCCACGTATCTTAAGCTTAGAACAAGCTCTAGAATTCATTGATACAGATGAGCTATTAGAAGTAACTCCGGAAAATCTTCGTATCCGTAAGAAGATTTTAGATCCTACACAAAGAATGCGTGCAAAGAGAAACGGTAAATAGTTTCATACTCTATGAACGTTCAATATAGTAGTAATATAAAAACAGGCGGTTAAGCAACCGCCTGTTTTTATTTATGTACTTACTATTCATTTATTTACTTTTAATTCCTATTAAATGGCATATATCATATCTCTACGTAATTCGGATAATGTGATATCTGGATATCTACCAATTTCTTTTATATTGCTGATATTATATTGGATTAATGCTTCTTTATAATAATTCTTTAATACATCTTTTGATATATACTTATTACTACGATTTTCGACAGAATCACTTAATACCTTGCTTTCTCTTTCTAATAGAGCAAACAATGCTTTTGGTCCATACCATGTAAACCCTTCAATTACTGCATCAATTAAATCCTTTTCTTCTTCTGATAACACAGAATCATCGATTTCAAGTTTAACCATTCCATACTTTTTCATGTTTTCATATACATTTGGATAAGGAGAAGAGTTTCCAATTGCAAAACATTCATCTTCAAATATTTCTTTTCCGTGAAATGCAAGAGAAAAAGCTTGAATGTAGAACAAAAGCACTTGAATGTATCCAGCGCTTATCTCTGAATCTTTAAGATTAATTATATACTGAGCAACTATGTCAATCTTAGATTGCATAAGTCTCTCAAGTACTGCCTTCTTACTTTTTCTAAAAGCTACATTTGTTAGATTCCCTTTGTTTCTCATAAGTATACTATAGTAATACGTTGGATTTCCAAGTATTGCGCGTAGCTTATCCGAATACTCTGTAGTTGGCGCATCACCTTCAAGATAACGTATAATAGTTGTTTCTCCCCAACCAAGTAATCTTGCAAGTGGTTTTTTACCAATTTTATAATTTGTTATTATTTGTTGAATTTCGTCGACTGATACAGCAACATGTATATCTGGTAAAAGTTCATTCTCCATTCTTTTCTTTCCTTTCCCTTCTCTTACTGAAAAAGTGGCGATTTATGATAATATTACTACTTTATCAATACTATAATATATAATATTTTCCATTTGGTCAAGTTGCAAATTTATGCATAATTATACATTTGCAACTTTTCCTCGCATTTATCGCCACTTTTTTCTTTATTTTTGATATTTTTTATAATTTTATTATATAATCAGCGGTTTAAATATAGATATTTAAACGAATCTGTTTTTCAAGCGATTATCGTCAAATTATTTACACTATTTCAAATCTTTTTTTTACAAATATTTGAATTAAAATACAGGTCTAAAGTCCTACGCTTTGATTTTCACTATTTTTACTATAAAATATGCAAGATATTGTATTTTATTACACGAGTAAATAAACCAATATTACTCATGTTTTTTGTCATTATAATCTTTATGCCTTCGGATATTTATTATATCGTTGGTAATATAGCGAATATCCTCAATTATGCCATCAAAAGCACCTGATTTATAGAAGTTAACAAGTATCATGCCAATTGGTATTCCTATGATAATTCCTAGCAATCCTTTTACCTTATAACCAACATACATAAATATCAGCGTCTCCAATGGACTTATACCAATACTATCCCCTACTAATTTAGGTTGAAGAATCTGTCTTACAATTTGACATATTAAATAAATAATTAATAATACAACCGTTCTAAAGTAATTACCACTCACCAATTCTACCACGGCCCACGGCCATAAAACCGCACCAGTTCCAAAGAAAGGTAGGAAGTCTAAGAAAGCAATCCCTAATGCTAATAGAATGGCATACCCAACATTGATAACCTCAAAACCGGCAAACAAGATAATCGTAATAACAAGCATAATCTTAAATTGTGCTTTCAAATATCCACCGAATGCTAATTTAAAATTATCAGATATCATTTTGACCTTATCCCCCCATGTTTCTGGAAGAATCTTCTTTATTTGCAGTGACATTCTTTCTCTTTCGGCAACGAAAAAATAAGCAGACATAATTGTTATAATCATCATAAATAGAAACTCAGCTGCATTTTTAACAAGCAATCCCGCATCACTTATAGTTGGTAACTCCATCTTCTGTACAAACACATTAACGTATGAACCAATATTATCTCCTAAATTATCTATGAACTTCTGTATACCAAGTGGAAAGGCCTTATATACCCCTTGTAGATTGTTTTGAACTTCCTTAATCTGTAGATTAAGGTTTTCATATAGATTCGGTAAATCCGTTATAAACGAAATACTTTCTCGGACCAACACACTAATTATTAGATAGAGTGCCCCGATAATTAGTGCCAAAACAACTATAATAACAATAGCAGAACCATGCTTTCGTACTATTTTCAATCGTTTTTCTAAAAACTTAACCAATGGATTGGCTATCAAAGCGATAACATACCCTATAACAAATGGCAAAAAGAATGCAATTAGTTTAGGAGCTACAAAAATTAACAAGAGTACGATTACTATTGTAAGTATTAAATCAATTGCGATCTTCTTATAAATATTAGGATTCTTCATCTTATCACTCCCCGTTTTCTAGCGACGGGTCAAAGTAGGCCCGCCACCTTAGATTCACTCCTATATTAAGCGTCTTTGCCGCCCAAAAAATATGTTACTGTAATTCCTGCCACGCAAGCTATCACTCCAATAATAATATTCGATATCTTTGGACTACTTCCCCCACTACTCATCAATACCGCAAAAGGTGATGCTGCAACTAACCCAATAATTCCATAGAAGGTTACCGTTTCAAACTTTTCAAACAGGAATGTAATTAGTTTAGCAATAATTACGATTCCTAAAAGAACACCTATTATAAAAGGTAAGAGAATAATTCCATTCTTAAAAATCAATCCGATATTAAAACCCTTTAATGCAGACACACATTGACTTACCATATCAATAATCGGCTGATAAAAGCCAAGTAACATTAGAATCATTGAACCGCTAACCCCTGGTATAACCATTGTTGCCGAGGCTATTATACCAACTAGGAATAGGATAATTATCATCTTCGGTGATGAATTCAATACTACCGCTGTACCTTCATTTCCTTGTAGCAATTGAAGACCAATTATGAATGCAAAGAAAAAGAGAAATGAGATAGCATACGATATTCGAAATCCCTTATCCTTTACCTTCTTAATAAGAATCGGTATACCGCCAATAATAAGTCCTATAAATCCTAACGAGGTTTCTAATGGTCTTCTATCAAATAACATCTCAATAACAACGCTTAAAGCAGCTATACCAATAACAGCTCCAATTATATAAGGTAACAGAAACTGAATACTTTTTTTGAACTGCTTCCTAATATTGTTAACCGCATATATCATCTTATCATAGATTCCCATAGAAACGGCCATGGTACCACCACTAACTCCAGGAATAATATTAGCTATACCAATTATTACTCCCTTAAAAAATTCTTTCATTAATTTCATAAATCATAATCCGCCTTTGAACTCTAACATTTGTTTACTTTATCGTGTGTTTAGAATACCTAGAGTATTACACACTATTCCCTGTGCTATACGTAATATATGTATTACATTACGTATTCTCGTATTGCAGTAAAGAGTGAATCCATCTCTTCCCTTGTTCCAACTGTGATACGTAGATAATTACTAATACGAGGATTGCTTGCAAAGTTTCTAACGAATATATTCTGTTCTCTTAACATCTCTAACAATTCAGCAGCTGGGGCAGTCTTATGCTTGGCAAAAACAAAATTAGTCTTGGAGTCTGTACACGTAAAACCTAGTTTCTTTAATTCTACAATTGTTCGTTCTCTTTCTTCCATAATCTTCGCAAGATTTTCTCTAAAATACGCCTCATCTTTAACCGCTTCTACTCCTATATATAGTGAAGTTTGATTCATTGTATAAGAGTTATAAGAATATTTAACATCGTTAATAACTTTAATTAAGTCTTTGTTTCCTATACAGTAGCCGATACGCATACCTGCCATTGATCTAGCCTTTGAAAAGGTTTGTACCACAAGAAGATTCTCATATCTATCAATTAATTCAATCGCTGATTTTCCTCCAAAATCAACATAAGCCTCATCAACAATTACGATAACATCTTGGTTATGTTGTAATATATCTTCAATAAAAGTAAGATCCTCGTAGATACCTGTTGGAGCATTGGGATTTGCTAAAACAACTCCTCCGCTCTCTTTATAATAATCTTCTTTTTTTATACGAAAACTATCGTCGAGCGCAGGTGTCTCGTAAGGAATCTTATAGAGATTCGCCCACACTTGATAGAAGGAATACGTAATATCAGGGAATAGGATTGGCTTGTCTGAATTAAAGAAACTTAGGAAAGCCATTCCTAGTACATCATCTGATCCAACCCCCACGAAAACCTGATTTTTATCTACTTGATAATAATCTGCTAAGGCTCCCACTAATATGTCTGATTTATCATCTGGATATAGACGTAACTTGTCTACATCAAACTCTTTCATTGCCTGTAATACCCCAGGTGCTGGTGGATATGGATTCTCATTCGTATTCAGTTTAATCATCGTATCAAGTTTCGGTTGCTCACCTGGTACATATGGTTCTACTTTTCTAAAATTTTTCTCCCATGCTCTCATCCTGTCTCTCCCTTACTGATATTCTTTCACTAGTTTTTCAAATCCTGCTAGTGCACCCGTTACTTTGCTATAATCTACACAGTACGCAATTCTACAATATCCAGGACAACCAAAGGATGTTCCTGGTACAATTAAGATATTATGTTTCTTAGCTGCATTAGCGAATGCAAAATCGTCACCACCTAATGCTTCAATGAATAGATAGAATGCCCCTTGAGGTTTTATACAATGATATCCAAATGCAGTTAAATTGTTATATAATTCTTCTCTATTACGATTGTATATCTCTACGTCTACTTTAGCATCAATACATCTAGCAACTACACGCTGCATGAGTGAAGGTGCATTCACGTATCCTAAGATACGATTTGCAACATTAACAGCTGCTGAAACATTCAAGAAATCATCCATTTCACTTGGTAACACAAGATAACCAATTCTCTCACCAGGTAATGATAGCGATTTGCTATAGGAGTACCCCACCACCGTATTCTTGTAATACTTTGTTAGGTACGGTACCTCTACCCCATCGTAAACAAGTTCTCTATATGGTTCATCAGAGATGAGGTATATACTTGTCCCAAACTCCTTCTGCTTTTCTTCTAGGATGCTTGCTAATTTACAGATTGTTTCTTCACTATACACAACACCCGTTGGATTGTTAGGTGTGTTTACTATTACAGCTTTGGTTTTAATCGTAATTTTTTTCTTAAACTCATCAAGGTTTGGTTGAAAATCTACAGTATTGGGAGATATTTCTACTAATACGCCATCATAGTTACTTACATAGTTACGATATTCTCCAAAATAAGGTGCAAATACAATTACTTCATCATCTTTATTAAGAAGTGCTTTGAAGATCACATTTAGTCCCCCCGCTGCACCTACGGTCATAACAATATTCTCCCCTACGAATGTAGTTCCATGCGTGTTATTAATATGCTTAGCAACAACTTCTCTTACATCTTCATATCCTGAATTATTCATATAACCATGTACTAAATTAGGACTATCATTTGTTATGATATCTATGATTGCTTCTTTTACCTCTATCGGTGGTTCAACGCTTGGGTTTCCTATACTAAAATCAAATACATTCTCTTCTCCATATATATTTGCTAATTCCCTACCTTCTTCAAACATTGCACGAATGACGGAACTATTCTGTACTAGGCTTACCATTTTTTCTGAAATCATTGTACTCCTCTTTTCTATGTTTATATAATTATTTACCTGTTAATATACTTTAGTATAGCACAGCAGACATGTAATAATCAATCTTTCTAGTCAATATAACCCAAATAGAAAAGGTTATCAAAGTCCTTATCACAGTCACTTTGATAACCTTTCATTATTCTTTTTTCCCTTCTATGCCAATGAAACTCAAATTGTTGCCATAAACTAAGAGAGTAAAGATATTACTTCGATTCTTGATCTCCCATGTCATGGATCTCTCCACCACATCTATCACAAAAATCAAGTCCTTCCAGTGTTAAACCTCCACAATCAGGACATATAATCTTTTCAGGATAAATCACACGCTCTACAATTTCATACTCCTTAGTATTTTCATTGTTATCTTTCGTGCTACTGCCTTTTAATTCTATTGTTGCTGCAAACTTGGGTTCTAAGGCTTTTTTTCCTTCCAACCATCTAGTCTTATCTTTACTTTTTTTCCATAGAACTTTCATAACATCCCCCGTATTGCATCCCTCATCTAAATAATGTACTTTTCTCCTCGATAATTATTCATCATCATCTTAAAGATTTCACCACTACTTGGTGGAGTAAATGTAATTGCATTCGCCCCCGCATCTATTGTTCTTAATATACTCTCTTGAGTAGGTCCCCCCGTGGCAATAATCGGTACATCAGGAAAATCTTTTCTTATATCGGAAACGATTTTAGCTGTATTCGACGCACCTGATACATTCAGTATTGACGCGCCACTTTCTAGTCTTTTCTCAATATCAGTTTTTTCAGAAACAACGGTTATCACAATTGGAATATCTATTTTGCAGCTTAAGTATTCTAATGTTTCATTGGGTGTTGGTGCATTGACTACAACCCCCATGGCCCCTTGGAATTCCGCATCTTCTGCTAGATTCGTTACTCGCTTTCCAGTTGTTGTTCCACCACCGACTCCGCAAAACACAGGGACATCGGAACAATTAATAATAGAATGCGTAATTATTGGTTGTGGTGTGAACGGATAAACTGCAATTACTGCGTTCGCATTACAATTACGTATAATTGCAACATCCGTTGTAAAAACCAACGATTTTATCAATTTACCAAAAATCCGTATTCCACTTACCTGTTCAATGACCTGAGGCACACGAACCATATGTTTCCGAAGGTTACCATCAATTTCAGGAATATTATATTTTTCCATACTCACTTTCCTTCCTTCGCCCAAGCCTGTATCTTTATTATATCCTTTTTTTCTATTACTTTCAATTCAATCCTTATATAGTTTTGTATAATTTTATTTAAGGTAAGTGCTTGCGATTACACCGTTGTACGAATGGAGTCGAACGTATTATAGATATCTAATTCCCCATATCCCCATTCTGGATTTGGATAATTCAGATTACCTCGTCTAGCTCCTCGAACTAAGAACCGATTTATCTTATAACCAGACAGTGATATATCATTTTCTAATACAATCCCCCATTCTAACAAAAGTGCAATTGATCCAGCCGCTAGGGCCGTAGAAATACTTGTTCCTGACTTAGTTGTATATCCTCCATTTTCCGCTGGTCCGTACACATCCACTCCCGGTGCTACCAAATCTGGTTTAACAAATCCTTCTGCAGCAAAACCATGACCAGAATTCACATATAGACTCTCTGTTATATGATTATATGCCCCCATTGTAGTTGCCCTTCTTGTATAACCAGGAGAAGTAATGGTTGTTTCAGGGTTTGGCCGAAGAAATTTCGTTTGATCTTCAATAAAGTCATGTATTGGTAACCACATATTATACCTTCTATCTCCATTGCCTCCTGGAAACACTCGAACTTTCCATATACCTGGGGTAGGGTTAACAAGACGTATTACAATTAATTCATTACCACTCTGCCTTTCGGACAATTCATAATATACGTAGGCTTTCGTCGGTTCTAATAGAAAACTTATACGTTGTCTTTGATTTAGTCTTGGTGGAATTCGGTCAATATATTCTCCCCCAGGTGAAATCAAACCGATAGAAAATGTATGTAATGGCCCCGTCCATAATTCCATTACAAATCCTTTCTCATCCGTGGCAACATTGATTTCAACATCTTCATATTCACGGTCCAATGTAAAATCACCATGATAGTGATGTCCACGATTTCCTTCGTTGCCAGCTGCTATCGTTGTACATAACCCTACAAAGCCAGAAAAAGAATCAATAAAATCCTCTAAATAAGAATCTCCATTGTGATCTCCCGAACTTGTTCCTACTCCAATACAGATTACCAATGGTCTAACTAACTTCTCTGCTATATTCAACAAATAACTAATTGCTAACATGAGATCATTCTCTTGATAACATGGTACTCCATCTGGTATTTGATAGAATTCTTTTATATATTCTTTTGCCTCTTTTAATTTAACCATCGCTATATTTGAGCTAGGTGCTACACCAGAGAAATCATTTATCATATCTTCATTCCCAGCTGCGATTCCAGCTAAGAAAGTACCATGACCAATGGTGTCAACACTTGGAACAATACTTAATGGATCCTCACTTGCTAATGCTTGATTTATATCTTCCTCTGTATAGGTTGTTCCAAATTTAATTTCAAATTCATTCGTATTATCCACTGCTGGTATCGTCTGATCCCAGATACCTACAATCCTTGTCGTATTATCAGCATGTGAAAATATTGGATTTCGGTAATCAATACCAGTATCTATAAAACCGATAATTATATCCTGACCTCTTAGATTCAAATATGGTTGGCGTCTCACCCGATTCACACCAATTGCTTCTAACGCAGACTGATCCATCAGTCCATATACTTTAGGAAACGATCGGTATCCAAATCTTTCAAAGGTATGCAAAACATCTCCTTTTCTATCTACATATATTGCCTGATACCGATTACCGATTCGCTTTATACACTCATAATTGTACGTTCTCATAAGTTCTTCTGATACTCCAACTGCCTGTATAATGTAATCTGCATAGTCGTTTGAATATATAATATCCTGACATGCTTGAAACGTCTCTATATCAGTTGCCATAGTTGACCTCATAATGTGTTTTATATTATTCTATTCAATATTACTTACTATGTATCTTGTTTCAATATAAAAGAGCAATTTCACCAAAACGAAATTGCCCTTCTCTATTATTAATATTATTCAGTTAATAAAGGTGTGATACAACCTCTCATCTCAATAACAGGTCCACCCTTTTTCTCAATATAATCTCTTGTTATAGTAACTCGACCTATATTATCGTCCTTCGGAATCTCATACATAATGTCAAGCATGAATTCTTCAATAATCGCACGAAGTGCTCTTGCTCCAGTCTTTTTCTCTAAAGCCTTTTCAGCAATTGCTTCCAATGCTCCGTCGTCAAATATTAAATCTACCTCATCTAATGCAAGTAATTTTTTGTATTGTTTCAATATTGCATTTTTAGGTTCTTTTAATACTTCTACTAACATCTCTTTTGTTAATCCTTCTAAAGAATAGATAACAGGAAGACGTCCTATGAATTCTGGTATCATACCAAATTCTCTTAGATCATCTACTGTAACCTTTTGCAAAAGATTTGTTTCTGTATCATATTTGTCTTTCAATTCAGCTCCGAAACCAATCGATGATTTCTTATTCAATCTTGCTTTGATTATCTTCTCAAGATCCGGGAAGGCACCTCCACAGATAAATAAGATATTCTTTGTATTTACAGTTGTAAGCGGAACCATTGCATTCTTGTTTGTTGCTCCAACAGGTACCTCAACTTCAGCACCTTCTAGCAACTTTAACATACCTTGTTGTACGCTTTCACCACTTACATCACGATTTGTTGTACTCTTCTTTTTCGCAATCTTATCTATCTCATCAATAAAAACAATTCCACGTTCTGCTTTCTCTACATCATTATCTGCTGCTGCTAATAATTTAGAAATTACACTCTCAACGTCATCGCCGATATATCCTGCTTCTGTTAAAGCTGTCGCATCTGTAATTGCTAATGGTACATTCAACAATCTTGCTAATGTCTTAACTAGATATGTCTTACCGCATCCAGTTGGCCCAATCATAAGCATGTTAGATTTTTCAATTTCAATATCATCCATTGCATTCGCTGCAACACGTTTGTAATGGTTATAAACTGCTACAGATATAACTTTCTTCGCATGTTCCTGACCAATAACATAATCGTCTAATTGACGCTTTATGACATGAGGAGCTGGGATATTCTTCAAATCTATTGTTTTCGTATCCTCTTTCTTCTCTTCTTTTTTCTTCTTTAATTTCTGACTCTTTGGGATTTCATTCTGAATTCCACTAAAGTTCATCATAGGCCCTAGGTTCATCATATCCATGTAAGGAACATTCCCAGTATTAATGGTATCAAACGTCTTTTGCATACAATCCGAACATATACAAATATTATTTGGTATATGAATCATCTTACCAACTTTACTCTCTGGTCTGCGACAGATGTAGCAGATATCCTCATAATCGTCTTTGTATTCTTTTTCCTTATCAATTATCTTCTTATCTTTTGCAGAATCCTTCACTTCTTGTTTGTCTTCTTTGTTTGATTCTGTTAGATTATATTCTATATCTTTATTCATATCATCTGACATAAATATCTTCTCCTCTATATAGTTACAACTATCAAACATGAAGTTTGTAGCCCTTTTGTAACCAATTTGCTCTTTTATCAACTTCCTACTATGTACATGTTATTATAACGTACTGATTCTTATAGTACAAGGTTATAATTCTTAAATTTTATTAAAGTAAATACTCCGTTTTGCTATAACTAATACTCATTTTATCACTCTTCTTTTTTCTCATGTGACAAACGGAATTAATTATGCTACACTTATAATCAAACTACCAAGCTCGGAGGTTTTTTATGATTACTGGAAGTAAAGAATTAATTCGCGATATAAATAGTAACCTTGTATTAACTCAAATCGTTAATTTTAGCCCAATATCTAGATCTACTATTGCTAAAAAATTAGGACTGACCAAAGCAACCATATCCGCTATTGTTGCTGACCTACTTGTAAAAAAACTTGTTGTTGAAATAGGTAGTGATGACACAAGCTTAGGTCGTAAGCCAATTCTCTTAAGTTTTAATCGTAAAGCTGGATATGCGGTATCGGTCGATATTGGTGAACAGATGATTACTGCCCTAATTACTGATTTACAAGGTGATGAACGTCAATTAAAACAAATTGCTACACCAAAGTATAGTGCCGATTTATGCCCTGCATTAATCGAATTGCTTAGATCTATGACTACAGGAATCCCTGAACGCCCTTATGGTATCGTTGGTATCACTTTAGGTATTCATGGTGTCACTTCAGATAATGTAATTCATTTTACACCTTATTATGATTTTACCGATTGCAATCTGGTTAAAGAATTAGAAGATAATTTCCATACAACGGTCTTATTGGAGAATGAGGCTAATCTATCTGTAATTGGTGAGAAGACGTTTGAATATGACTATCCAAATATCGCTAACATCAGCGTACATACTGGAGTTGGTCTTGGTATTCTTATGAATAACACCTTATACTCAGGTATCAAGGGCTATGCGGGCGAAATCGGACATACGATTGTTGACATAGATGGTAAACCTTGCCCATGTGGTAATCAAGGTTGCTTAGAACAATATGTTTCTGAACGAGCCTTATTACAAGAATTAGCTTCAAAAAAAGGGCTTGAACATATAGATTTCCTATCTTTTTCCAAACTGTATCAGCAGAAAGATTCTGATGCACTTTCTATAATGGATACCTTCGTTCGTTATATGACCATATGTGTGAACAATGTCCTTAATATGTTTAATCCCGATCTTGTTATTATCAATAGTCGATTTATAGTATTAGATCCCACTTTGTTAACTCGGATTATTCATAACCTATCTAGCCGCATTAATAATTACCAAAAGATTGCCCCTTCTGTTCTTCAAGAAGGTTCTGTCTTACTTGGTGGAATCAGTGTAACAGTAAGAAGTTTCTTAGGCGTAGACGTTTCAATGATTCATTAATAAAAGGTTGAAGCACCAACTTACTCTCTGGTACTTCAACCTTTTAATTTAATAGAATAAACTATATTATTTTACTAATTTACTCTCTAACTTCGTTACTGCATCGTCTAGCCAGTTAGCTTCAATCTCTTCTACTTCTCCAGCATCTACCTTCTTAGCAATCTCAGGGTTTATTGGAATCTTAGCTAATACATCTAAATCATATTTCTTAGCAATTTCTTCTACATGACTTTCACCGAAAATGGATACTTTCTTACCACAATCATCACACTGATAATAACTATAATTTTCGACCACTCCTAGTATTGGTACTTGCATTGACTTAGCCATATTAACTGCTTTCGCTACAATCATGGAAACCAATTCTTGTGGTGATGTAGCGATAATGATTCCATCTAGTGGAATAGATTGGAATACGGTTAATGGTACGTCTCCAGTTCCTGGTGGCATGTCAACAAACATATAGTCAACCTCTCCCCAGTTTACTTCGGACCAGAATTGTTTTACCGTTCCTGATATTACAGGTCCTCTCCATACAACAGGTGTTTCTTCATTATCCAAGAGTAGATTAACAGACATCATCTTTATTCCCGTCTTAGTTTCTGCAGGAATAATTCCATATTGATCTGCTAATGCTTTCTCATGTACACCAAATGCCTTTGGTATCGATGGACCTGTTACATCTGCATCAAGGATTGCAGTATTATAACCCTTACGTCTCATTAATACTGAAAGGCAAGATGTGATTAAGGATTTTCCAACGCCACCCTTACCACTTACTACACCAATTACTTTTTTTACATTACTATATTCATTCGACTTCTCAAAGAGGTCTTCTCTTGATGGCTTACTGGAATCACATTTTGAAGGACAAGTCGAGCAGTTGCTTGTACAATTATCACTCATAATTTCATCTCCTATTCTCATATATTATTAATTGGTATGAACAATTTATCCAACTAATATATACAAATATTATTATACTACAGCACTTTGTGAATTACCATACTCCCTAACGGAAATGTTGCGAAATTTGACTATATTTTTTGCACAAACATGTAGGTTTTTTCAATTTCTTGTAGCATTATCGCATTATATGTGATACAATGCTATTTGGTGATATTTTCGCCCATTTGTGGGATTATTATATACAGTGTTCGCTTACAACCAAGAAAGGACAGATACTAATAATGAGTGATTTAATTAATAGTTTCGAGGAGAAATTAAAGGAACTAGTTTCTCTTGGTAAGAAAAACAAAGGTATACTTGAAGTTGAAAAAGTAAATGACTTCTTCAAAGAATTAAATCTTGATGTAAATCAAATTGACAAGATTTATGAATATCTTGAAAATCATAATATTGCTGTTATCAATCTAGTAGATGATGCAGATGAGGAACCTGATGAAGATCTTCTTCTTGAATTAGAGAATGACGAGGAAATTGCATTGGTGGAGGATATTGCTAATTCAACTAATGTTATGAGTGATGATCCTGTCAAACTTTACTTAAAGGAAATTGGTAGCTATCCTCTGCTTTCAATAGCTGAAGAAATTGAATTGGCTAAGAAAATTGAACAAGACGATGAAATGGCAAAGAAAACTCTAGCAGAATCTAACCTAAGACTTGTTGTAAGTATTGCAAAACGTTATGTTGGTAGGGGCCTATCTTTTCTCGACTTAATTCAAGAAGGTAATCTTGGTCTTATCAAAGCTGTTGACAAGTTTGATTATACAAAAGGATACAAATTCAGTACGTATGCAACTTGGTGGATTCGTCAAGCGATTACAAGATCAATTGCTGACCAATCTCGTACCATCCGTATTCCTGTACACATGTCTGAAGTTATTAATAAAACATACCGCGTTTCTAGAAGTTTATTACAAGAGTTAGGACGTGAACCTACGGAACAAGAACTTGCGGATGCTATGAACATGCCTTTAGAAAAAGTTCGTGAAATACTTAAAGTTTCTGCGGATCCAATTTCACTTGATACTCCTATCGGTGAGGAAGATGATAGTCACCTTGGTGATTTCATTCGTGATGAAACAATCGTTGGACCGGAGGATGCCGCTGCTTATTCTGTATTACAAGATCAGATTTCTAAACTTCTGGATACATTAACAGAAAGAGAGCAACGCGTATTAATTCTACGTTTTGGTCTTAAAGATGGACGTACAAGAACACTTGAAGAAGTAGGTAAAGAATTCAACGTTACAAGAGAACGTATTCGTCAGATTGAAGCAAAAGCTCTTAGAAAATTAAGACATCCTAGCCGTGCAAGAATGCTAAAAGGCTACGAAATTATATAAGGTGTGTGGTCTAACATGATTTTGTAAAAGTGATACTTAGCTTGTTTTTTAGCAACTGAATACACTCACACGCCAGCAATAAAAACACTCTCTATTCGTTGTATGTCACTGTCGGATATTTATTATCCGCCCTTGACACACAACTTCGATAGAGAGTGTTTTTTTGATGTCGCATTTCATTGTATTCAGTTGCTAAAAAACGATATAAATGCAGCAAGGGGGCTTTTACAAAATCATGTGTTACTACACTATATAATTTCTTAAATTCTCTATTATGTAGGAAGGCCGATCACATTTATTTGCTTTGTCTTCGGCCTTATCGTCCTATTTTTTACCCTTTTACTAATTTCCCTTGGTACATCTTCTTTTCTACAATATTAATGCCGAATTTCTTTTGGTATTTCTTTAGGAGTGGTAATTCTTCTTTCGTTACGATTAGTACACTTCTTCCAGGTTGTCCGTTTCTTCCGGTACGTCCTGAACGGTGTAGATATTCCATCTCATCTTCTGGTATTGATATATGGAAAACGGTATCAATTCCGTCAAAATGTAAACCTCTTGCCGCAATATCTGTAGCTACAAGGTAATTAATCTTATTGGTTCTAAACTGTTCTACTACACGCTTACGATCTTCCTTCACATTAGAACCATGAAGACACTCTGCCTTCAATCCCTGATATACTAATTTGTAGGTAGCCTCTTCAATATCACTTACCTTATTAATGAATATCATTGCTCTCTTTGCTTTCATAATTCTAGTTAATTTACGCAAGGCCTCTAACTTATCTCTACGTTCTACAACAAGACAGATATGCTCAATATTAGCAGGAATCGTCTGTGTCTTCTCTGTCTTAATTACTTTGGCATCTTTCATCATGTCCATAGCGACTTCCGACGCCTTCTTCGTTACACTTGCTGAGAATACTAATAATTGACGATCTTTCATCGTACACTTGATTACTTCTTGAACACCCTTTATATTATCTGGATTTAATAGCTTGTCTCCTTCATCTACGACAATTGTCTTAACCGTATGTGCTGCTATCTTTTTCTTCTTAATTAATTCATGAATTCTTCCCGCAGTACCAATGATAATCTGTGGTTTCTCTTTTAGCTTTTCAATCTGTCTTAAGATGTTTACATTGCCGATGATTACCGCGGATTTTAATTCGATACCAGAATTTTTTGATAATCGTTCTACCTGTGCGTGTACTTGCATTGCTAACTCATGTGTTGGTACTAATATAATGACCTGATTTGTCTTCTGGATCTCACTATACTTTTCAAAAATAGGTACTAGATAAGCAAGTGTTTTACCTGATCCAGTCTCTGACTCTGCTATAACATCTTTTCCTTCTATTATAATAGGATACACAAGTTCTTGAACCTTAGTTGGCTTTGTTATCTTCTCTACCTCTAACGCTTTCACTAACTGGCTCTGTGTAATTAATTCACTAAACTTCATTTAATCCTTACTCCAATCTACTGTATTATAACGTTTAATATTTATTTTATCACTAATCATACCTATTGTCTAAAGTTTTATCTTTTTATTTGAGTGTTAAAAGGTCAATTTTCTCTTTCTTAATGAATAGCGATGGATATTAATTCGATGAATACCTTCTAATCATCTTATTAAAAGTTATAAATTTTTAACATTTTATTAAGGAAGTTTTATGTTCTTTCATCTGCATTTCATATGTGGTATAATGTAACTTATCGGAAGGTAATCAAGCACGAGCGAAGCGAGTATTTGATTTCACCCGATAAGTTAGCGATAGAACGAAGTTCTAGAGCTTTATCAAATCCACACAGTGGTTCTGATAAGATTATTAGAGATTACATATAATGTAATCTCTTAACTCCGTAAGGAGTCATAAGTTAACGAGGAAAATTACAACGTAATTTTTCGAGTCTAACCTAGCGATAGAACGAAGTTCTAGAGCTTTATCAAATCCACACAGTGGTTCTGATAAGATTATTAGAGATTACACATAATGTAATCTCTTAACTCCGTACGGAGTCATAAGTTAACGAGTTCAAAAGAAAGCGAGCGAGCATAATGAGAAGAATTGCATTAATGATATTACGAAATCTCTTTGTATTTCCTTCTTGGTTTTATCATATCTATAAATATGGTAACCACTTTGAGAAATACGATGCAAATACACGTTATTCTTATTTGCGCAAAGTTACGAAACGTGCAGATAAATCAGGCCGAATAAAAGTTGTATGTGATGGCCTTGAAAACTTACCAGAAGAATCGGGATATATTCTCTTTCCTAACCATCAAGGTCTTTTTGATGCACTGGCTTTTCTCGAAACACACGAAAGACCTTTTGCAGCAATCATGAAAAAGGAAGTAAAAGATATCATCTTAATAAAACAAGTGATTCAATTACTTCAATGTCTTATTATTGACCGTGAAGATGTAAAGCAATCCATGATGGTTATTCACAACATGGCTAAAGAAGCAAAGACAGGACGTAATTTTATCATATTTGCAGAAGGTACGCGTAGTAAAAACGGTAATCACATTGGTGAATTCAAGCCTGGTAGTTTTAAGAGTGCTGTTTATGCCAAATGTCCTATTGTACCAGTGGCACTACTAGATTCTTATAAAGTATTTGATACAAATTCTATAAAGAAAGTTACTGTTCAGATTCATTATCTTGAACCTCTTTATTTTGAAGATTACAAAGATCTTAAAACAGTTGAGATAGCAGCTATCGTTGAAAAGCGCATCACAGATGCAATTGCTAAAGCAGAAGCAGAACGTGGTAATGAATATATTATTGCAAAGACTGAAACCAAATAAATTACTTATTAAAAAATTACCCAGTTGACATTCATATCAACTGGGTAATTTTTATCTATATATTATGAGGAGAGAATTGTCTACTAGTTTAATTCTATTATGAATTTAACACTACTTTTAAATTCACTGTTTGTATCTGTGAATGTTGTATATTTACTTGCGGCATCTTGTAAATCATCGAATTTGTCTATTACATCTCCTAATTTTCCATCAACTGCATCAATTAATTTGGAGATACCTTCACGGTTAAATTCTTCCAGCCCTTCTTTGAGTGTCTTACCTCCATCGGCTGCCGACTGTACGCCATTATCTAACTTGGAACTTGCATCGTTTAATTTTGGAGTAGCACTCTTAATTTTTGAACTAGCAGTATCAAGACTTATACTACCATCATATAGTTGCTTTATACCTGAGCTTAAACTTCCAGATACAGAATTTAACTTATTAGCTCCCTCTAATAAAGTCTTGCTTCCTGCCTCCAATTCTCCCATGGCAGATTGAAGTGATTTTGCACCTTTCTTCATCTTAGTAAGTCCAGATGTTAGTGTATTAGATCCATCTGCTAGTGAAGAAGCGCCCGTAGATGCTTTTGATAAACCTGCTTCAATTTGCGCACCACTAGCAGTTAGGCCTTCAGCAATTTGTTTTTGACCAGCTGTATTCTTCTCAAGCATTCCAACAATGGATTCCTCTACACCTGCTGCTTTTAAAGCTGCTATAATCTTTTCATTATTCTCAACGGTAGCTGAAAGAGTAGCATATGCTTCATTCTCCGCTTGTTTACCAGCTTCTAATTGTTTCAACGCCGTATTAAGTGAATCTGCTCCGCTCTTGATAGAACCAGCGCCTGTCACTAATGCATCAAAATTATTAACTAGGGAATCTACACCGTTACTTGCTTGGTTCAAACCTGAATTAAGAGATTTCGCTCCAGTTGCAAGACTTGATACCCCTTTTGTTAATTCCCCTGCGCCATTATATAAGGTCTTAATACCTGATGTCACCTTTGATACACCCGCGATGTAATCATCAAGACTACCAGTTAACGTTGTAACTCCCTTTGTATATTCTCCGGTTTTATCTTTTAATTCATTTAATCCATCGGATAAATCGGAAGATCCATCAACTAACTTCTTAGAAGCATCTGCTAATTCGTCCATGGAATCTGCAAGATCCTTTAATTGATCGGTGTCATCTAATTTTATTTCATTTAATAGATCGGCAGTAACAACGTTTAATACTGTAATTGGTTCGTAATTCGTTACATCTGCTGTAATTGTAATCGAACCAGGTACTTTGGTTTCATCACCTAAAGCTAAGCTATCTTTTAATCCAGGCATTGCAACACCCACAACAGCGTATTTATCACCATCGGAGATTACTTTTGCATTCTCAGCTGTAACATTTGCAAAGCTATCTGTTTTTAACATCGTAGCTGCTACTACAGTGAATGGCGTATACATATCACTACCAGCTACTTTTGAATTATTTTTATAAGTATATTCAATTGTTAATTGACCACTTTTACCTTCTAGTTCAGATGGTTCAATCTCAACACCATCCAATTTGTAAGTTGCTTGTATTGTTACAGGTAACTCTGCATCCGCTGTTCCTTGGTAATAGATATCATTCCCGTTAGCTTGCCATACGATTTCACCGTTGGCACCTTGTGAGTAGGTCTCATCACCCTTTACATTAACAATATCCTTCAATGTAGTTTTATCTGTAATGGTTGCGTCACCACTATAGTTCTTAATCCAGTCGCTAACGATTACTTGGCTTACTTGACCCGTTGCATCAGCCTTTGCATATACCGTTTCTTCTTTTTCTATACCTTCGCCTGTTCTTGTAACTGTGGAATCTGTAGTTGCTACATCATTTACAATTTGGTTATAACTTTCATTCGTTAATACATTCCTATATGTGCTCGCATTTACTGGTATCTGAGTTGCTCCAAAGACTGCGGATACTCCTAGTGCTCCAATAATAACGCTAGTTGCAATTTTCTTATTCATGTTCATAATAAATACCTCCTTAATTTTCTTTTATACCGAACTTCATTGATGTTTTACAAATAACCTTATCAAAAATCATAAACATAGCTGGCAATACGAAGATTACCACAACCATACTGATTAATGCACCTCTTGACATTAATGAACATAAAGCACTAATCATATCGATATTGGAATATAAACCAACTCCAAACGTTGCTGCAAAGAAACTAAGCGCACTAACAATGATGGATTTGATAGAAGCTTGGTGTGCTATTGTAATAGATTCTTGCTTACTATTACCGTTATTACGTTCTTTCTTATATCTTGTTGTCATTAAGATTGCATAATCTACAGTAGCACCAAGTTGAATTGTACCAATTACAACGGAGGCGATGAAAGGTAATGTCGTTCCCGTATAATACGGAATACCCATATTCACAAAGATAGCAAATTCAATTACCGATACAAGAATTATTGGTAACGATATAGAGCGGAATAATATTAATATAATTAAGAAGATGACTCCAATTGATACTATATTAACATTCTTGAAATCAATATCAGTGATATCAATTAAGTCTTTCGTTAATGGTGCTTCCCCTACTACTAAAGAATCCTCACTGTAGGATTTTACTATATTATTTATCTCATCAATCTGCTCATTCACCTCATCACTAGCCACTTTATAACTTGAGCTGATTAGTTCTAACTGATATAAATCTGTTCTTACAGTACTTATTAAACTCTCTGGTAACATACTAATTGGTACAGAGGGACCAACTACACTGTCAAGGCCAATCACCCATTGAACTCCATCTAGATTACGTATCTGATTCATCATATCACGATAATCCTTGCTACTAACATCATTCTTAATCAATAACATATGAGTTGTATTCATGTTATACTCATCTTGTAATTTCTTGTTTGCTTTCACACTATCCAAACTATCTGGTAAAGAAGCTGTTAGGTCATAGTATACTTTTGTATGATTGTTACCGTAAACAGCTGGTACTAATAAGATAAGGAATAGTACTGCAAATGTAATATAATGTTTTGTTACAAATCTTGATACGCCATCTAAGCTTGGAATAATGTCTCTATGAGTCGTTTTCTCAATTGCCTTCTCACACAGAAGAATTAAAGCTGGTAATAAAGTTACACAAGTGATAACACCCATTACAACACCTTTTGCCATTACAAGGCCAAGGTCTTTACCAAGAGTAAAACTCATAAAACACAAAGCCAAGAAACCTGCTACTGTTGTAACAGAACTTCCAACTACAGAACTAATTGTGTTTGAAATTGCATGTGCCATGGCACGATCATTTTCCCCTGGATATCTAACTTTGTTTTCTTCATAACTGTGTAACAAGAAGATTGAGTAATCCATTGTAACTCCAAGCTGAAGTACTGCACTTAACGCTTTCGTTATGTAGGAGATTTCTCCAAACATGATATTGGTTCCCAAATTATAGATAATTGCCACACCAATACTTAACATGAATAAGATTGGTACTAAGAACGAATTCATTGTTAAACCAAGTACTATCATTGATAATATTACTGCGATCAACACATAGATTGGTGTTTCTTTCTCAGATAATTCTTTTGTATCTGTAATGATTGCTGACATACCACTGACAAATACTTGCTTATCTGTTAACTTTCTAATTTCTTTAATGGCATCCATTGTTTCATCTGCTGAAGTAGATTGTTCGAATGTAACAGCCATCATTGTAGTGTTTTCCGTATTGAAGGCATCTTTGATTTTGTCTGGTAACATTGTCATTGGAACGGAAATATCTAATAACGAATCATACCAGATTACATTGCTTACACTTTCTACCTTTTCAATCTTTGTTTTTAAAGCGGCTACATCCTTTTCTTCCATTCCCTCTAATACAACCATAGAGAATGCACCTGTTTTAAAATCATCTACTAAGATTTGCTGTCCTACCATTGTTTCAATATCCTCTGGTAAGTAAGATAAGATATCGTAATTTATTCTTGTATTGATATACCCAAATACCGCTGGAATTAATAACAGTACAGATAAGATTACGATTAGCTTCTTATGCTTGGTGATAAATTTTCCAAACCCTATCATAACACTTCACTCCTTTTTCCTTTTCCCTTTTTTGAATCAGCACACAAGCAATCAGGAATCTTAATTTGCTTGTGTATAGTTTTCGCTAATAAATGACCAGTAGTCATATTTGACATATATCGTTATATCACAAAAGTGACCATCGGTCAATATATTTATTTATTTTCTATATTTTTATTCATTTGATTCCTATTTTCCTTGGTGTAAGCCTGTTTACATTTAGAAATGATTGTGCTACTATGAGTATGATTAAGAACAAATTATTAATCAGGAAGTGAAGATAATGGGAAGATTAGACGAAAAAAAGAAACAAAAAAAAGACACCTTATTCACAACAGCCTTTGAGCTTTTTACATCTCAAGGCTTCAATAAGACGTCTATATCAGATATTGTTCAACAGGCAGGTGTTGCCAAGGGAACTTTTTATCTATATTTTAAAGATAAATATGATGTTAAGAATAAACTAATTGCATATAAAGCAAGTTCTCTATTCAGTAAAGCTGTGCGCGCACTTGACGAAACGACTCTTACTGATTTTTCTGATATTATGATCTTTCTAATCGATCATATTATTAATCAATTGGAAGAAAACACTAATCTTCTACGATTTATTGCAAAAGATTTAAGTTGGGGAATATTCAAATCTGCCTTATTAAGCAATGACGAGCATATGGACACCGATTTTTATGATCGTTATCTTATGCTCGCCAAGGAATGCAACGTTACCTTAAACAATCCTGAAATCTTACTCTTTATGATTGTTGAATTAGTAGGTGCAAGTTGCTACAACTGTATTCTTAATTCTACTCCTCTAACTATTGAGGAATATAAGCCATTCCTATACCAAAGTATTCGAAGTATGATTGCTACTCAAATACAAACTAATTCGTAAGCTTAACAAGATTCTTATCTGACATAACACTGCTATCGTTGTATAAAAGTAATACATCCGTTATACCAAATTGATCTACAATTGCTTCCATTCCCATATTGAGATGCCTCAAATCTACAAGAACGACTTCCTCAAAATGATGAGCAAGAATTGGTACCATTGTATGTGCATAAGAATCTTTTACCACTAATAATTTTTTGCCATTCTTATTACCAGAAGTAACTTGAACCAAAGCATTGTTACCACCTAAGAATATAGAATATTTGTCTACACTATCTAACTGTTCATAGTCAAACAAGGAATCTAATTCCTTTTCTCCCATGTTGATGTTAACCTTATATTCTCCTCCATCATCAAAAAGAGTTATTTTGTCAGGCGATACATTGGTATTGACTTTATTGTAAACTGTCCCATAAAAATCAGAAGTTGCTACTGACTGCTTATATTCATTAAGTGGCTTTGGTGTTAATCCAAGTGATTTAGCCCAAACTTCATAAGCGTAATACGCACCTAGGCTAGTCCAGTGGTGATCGGTTTTATAATAGATATATTCATCACTCTTATCTTTAAGTGCCTGATTCACATCAACAACTAACTCCTCTGCTACTTTATCAGAAACCTTCTTTTCTAACAATTCACGTATATCTTGATTGATTAACCCTTGATCAAAGAATGGTGCATATGGTGGCAGTTTTTCTTGCAAAATATAACCCGCAGTAGGGGCCAATATGGCTCTCACATGTTCTATTCCTAACTTTTCTTCATACTTAGCTAAGAACTGTGCAATCCATTTTTTATTCTTCTCCCATTGCTCTTGATCGATATCTTTATCTTCTACCTTTTCAATCAGATATCCATCTTTTGCAAAGTATACATTATTAATATCTTGTTTTCCTGCCATCCTCTCCGCTATGGTTTTAATACGAATCCATTGGTCTCTTCCTACGAATTGATCAGTAATATAGGTTTCGTATTTGGCTGTGAATTCTCCCTTAAGGATAGCTTCCTTAGAGAACTTAGGCATCTGTTCTAGATACCTTCTCTCCCTCTCGGAGTAATCTTTTGGTTTCGTTACTAAGCTGGCAATTGTAAATCCAAAGATGAATAAGCAAAATATCCCACAAGTTATTATATTTAAACGTTTTTTATTATCTTTCATAATAAATCCTACTCCTTCCTAAAATCTAAAATATAAAAATGGATTATAGGACGCATCAACAAGATATGCTACTGATAAGAATAATATCAATAGATAAAAGATGTTACTAATAATCGTAGTTGGTATCGTTACTTTCTCCATCTTCTTCTTAACAAGTTTCGTTATTACACCTGAAGAAGCTAGGATTAGAATTATGAGTAATATCCCATTATTATATAACAGATATAGCGTATCTCCATTTATAAATGAATTATTTAACCCACCAAACATTGCTGCAAAATATGCTTTTCCTCTTGAGACATTGTCAAAAGCAAATATTACCCAACCTAATAATATAAAGAACATGGCGTATATTCTTGCTACCCACGCTGGTGCCTTTTCTAGATATCGTAGTAAAAAGATCTTTTCTACCATTAATAAAACTGCAAAATACAATCCCCAGTATAAGAAATTCATACTTGCTCCATGCCAGATACCTGTTAATAACCATACGATAAAGATATTACGAATCTGCTTTCCTAATCCCTTTCTACTTCCTCCAAGAGGAATATATACATAATCACGGAACCAACTGCTTAATGATATATGCCATCTACGCCAAAACTCAGTAATACTCTTTGAAATATATGGATAATTAAAGTTCTCTAAGAAAGTGAAGCCAAACATATGACCAAGTCCGATGGCCATATCAGAGTACCCCGAAAAATCAAAATAGATTTGGAATGCAAACGCTAAGATTCCAATCCATGCAGTTAGAATAGGTACATTCTCTATATTCATTGCACTGATGTTATCCCAAAGCAAACCAATGTTATTGGCTAATAATACTTTCTTACCTAAACCAATTACAAAACGTTGAATACCATATGCAAATTGCCCTACGGTCTCTCTTCTGCTCTTTAATTGTTTATCAACTTGGTTATACTGAATAATTGGACCAGCAATCAACTGTGGGAATAACGTTACATACGCACCAAAACTAATAATATTCTTCTGGACAGTTGCATCGCCACGATAGATGTCAATTGTATACGACATAGTTTGGAATGTATAGAACGATATACCAATTGGCAGTGCTAAGGACAATGGCGTAAGTGATCCACCTGCAACTTTATTGATAATATCGATTACAAAATCTGTATATTTAAAGAATCCTAATAAACTCAAATTAATAATAACTGCCAAGATAACAAAGATTTTGGCTTTGCTTCTCTGGCCTTTTTTAATATAATAATCTACGAATCTACCATTCGCATAATCTACTACAGTGGAGAATAACATCAGCAGAATATAAACAGGTTCTCCCCATGCATAGAATAATAAGCTCATGAAGAACAATACCGCGTTACGATATGCACGAGGCACAATATAATACAATAGTAACACTACTGGTAGGTATCGAAACAGAAATAATAAACTACTAAAAACCATTACTCTACTCCTTTATCTGAATTGTATCAATTGGATAAACAGCAATTGTATCTGCGATAGGCTTTCCCGCCAACTCCTGACCAAACTGTTTATTCAAAGCATCTTGAATATCTGTTAATAAAGAAACTGGAGCTTCCACATAAGTAAACGATATATTCGTTCCAATTGTGGCTTTCTCTAACTCATCTCTATTAAATCCATTATCATACAAAACAATATATGACAAACCCGCATCTGCTGCATTACGTTCACTCGGTGCTACCAAATAATACCCTTCCCCATTATTGATATAAGAATCCACAAGGATTCCTTCTCCACCAATTGTTTCTGCAGGAAGTACACGTTGATTATCTATTCCGTAAGCTGCTGGTTCAATTGAATACTCATCAACATTGTCAGACACTTGTTTTCCTTGATTCACCAATATATTTGGTATTAAGATAACTGCTACTACAGCCATAGCCACAACGGCCATACCTGCACGAAATTTATTTGTGTTAAAATTCCTTCGAAACCAAGATTTGTTTTTCTTTACTATCGAATAACTTCCTTGCTTATTATGTGTTTCCTGTTCCTGTAACATGCGAGCTTTTTCGTATATACCGTCTATAAACTCTTTATCACTTTTCATACGTAAAGCCCTCCTCTTCCAACATTTTTCTCAGCGATTTCCTGGCCCGATGAACCAATACTTTAACTTGGGATGTAGTTTTTCCCAGTACATCAGCTGCTTCTTTATAAGAAAAGTCTTCAAAATCAATTAATATAAGCACTCTAGCATACTCTTCTTTCATTCTCTCTAGTGTGTGAGCTATCAGTCCTTTATTCTCCTGCTGAATAATATAATCAATTAACTCATCTTCTTCACTAGATATCTCCGTCTGCTCTTCTATATTGACTGTATATTGCATATGTTTGTTTTTACGAATATAATCGATTGCCTTATTACGACCTATAGTAAATAAGTAAGTCTTAAAACTTGTTTTTCCATTATAACGTTCTTTATAAACATATACATCGACGAAGGCATCCTGAGCAATATCCTCAGCAATATTTAGATCTTGTAGATACCTATTTAAAAAATAGATTAACATGTTTTTATATGCAAGAACTAATTCTTCAAACCCTTCTATATCTCCATTAATAAATCTCTGATATCGTTCTTTATCCAATTCATTTAAGTTATCTTTGTTTTCATTCAAATTCATTAATCAATACCCTCCAAGGTATAATAATTCTTACCCTTTAGTAACGACAGTAACTAAGTAAACTCCAAGAGTTAACATATGACTCCTCAGAAGTTACGGTTTAGCACATCACGTAACCTCAAGAATTAACTTTGCTACTTCACATAAACTATATTATACCATGTTAGGCAATTGATAAACAACAGGTACCGAATATATTACTCGCTACCTGTTGTTTTATATCTAATTACGTAATCCGATTACGTAACCTTATTTTGTAAGAACTTTATTAATTGCATCCACAGCAATTTGAGCTTGTTCTTTTGCTGCTGCAAGAATTGCATCCTCGCCTTTTTCTTCCACTTCCATAGGAATATCACCTAATAAGATAAAGAATACATAGTTACCCACTTGTTCAACCCTTGATGCTTGAACCTTAATCTGATTCATTGGATATTGCATTGAATCATTCACTAAATAATCACGGTATGAATTAAGTGCATCAACAACTTCTTTTACGTTTGCTTCCTTTGCTTTAATTGCAACAAATGTATCTACTTGAGCACTTATCATTGGTCCCTGGGCAACGAACTCTTCATACCAGTCCTCTTTTACGCCAAAGATACTTTCTAATGCTTGTGCATCATAATCCATATTAGGTATATACGCTTCTCCATATGCATCTTTTACCGCTGTTTGAATCTCACTTACTGGTACGTCTTTTACATTTCCTGTTCCTTGGTCGTCTTTTTTACTAGAACATGCAGCCAAAGAAAATGCCATTATTCCTACCATAACTAAACTAACAATTTTTTTCATTCTTCTCATATTATTTTCCTCCAATATCGTGCGCGCTTTTGGCGCAATTCTTATTCATATTATTATTGTTTTAATGTTTACACTTATTATTCGTAAATGAGAAGAAAAGGTTACACCTTTTTTTATTTTTTTTATTCTACTATATTATTGAGCCAAACTCCCTTTTTAACCAAGACATAACCAATAATACATTTAATTATATCTGCAAATTGACAAATAAAATAAATCCATAAAATCGACATACCTGTAAGTCTAGTTAAAAATAATGCCACTGGGATACTTACTACCCATACAAAACAACTGTCAAAAAGGAAAGTTATTACTGTCTTACCTCCCGAACGTAACGTAAAATAGGCCGCATTTAAAAATGCCTGTATAGGCATCATAAGTGCAACAATGCGTATAAACGAGCGGGCAAGGTATTTTACTTCTTCATCTGTTTTGTAGATATTAACAAATACATGGGCAATTGCACCCATGAAAAGTCCAACTACTATACTTGTTATAACAGAGAAGAATATCATCTTGTTTGCCGTATCCTTCGCTTCTTCCATCTTACCTGCACCGAGTAGCTGCCCTACAACAATAGATACTGTGCTACCCATAGCAATAAATACAATATTGAACATATTAGAAATAGTTGATGATATATTGTACCCAGCAACAACAGCAATGCCACGAACAGAATAACACTGCATAAGCATCGCCATACCTGCCGACCATAGTGCTTCATTCACTAATAATGGCATTCCCTTTACTATTATTTGTTTACTCAAATCTGTTGGTATTCGTAATGTCCGATATATTCCCACAATAAACTGGTTCTTTTTATAATGAATATGTGTCCACACAATAATAATTCCTGCTTCAATAAATCTAGCAATAACAGTTGCTATAGCAGCTCCTTCCACACCAAGTGCAGGGGCTCCAAATTTACCAAATATAAGAATATAATTTAGTGTAGTGTTGACGATAACAGAGATAATACCTGCTATCATAGGCGTAAGCGTTTGTCCCGTTTCTCGCAATGTACTAGCATATATTTGAATCATCATGAAAGGTATAAGTCCAATTAACATGATTCTCATATAACTCTCTCCATAGGAAAGTGCCAATGTAATATTCCCTACATTACTGCCTTCATGAAGATACATTGATATTAATGACGTTCCAAAACCCGAGAATATAATCATGCTAATCGCAAGCATTATTGTACATATAATAATCTTAAAACGAAATGCACTTCTTACTCCTTCCTGATTATCTTGTCCGTAAAACTGCGCTCCGAAAATTCCTGCTCCCGATACACCACCAAAGATACAGAGGTTGAACACAAAAAATAATTGGTTCACAATTGCGACACCAGACATCTGTTCCGTTCCAACCCTACCTACCATGATATTATCTATCATTCCAACAAAATTCGTAATTCCATTCTGTATCATAATAGGAATCGCAATTCCTAGTATCATACGATAGAATTTTTTGTCTCCAATTAGCTTTCTCATAACATTCTCCTTTTTTAATTACTCAGACTTTGCACTTGAAGATTTCGAAGAGTAGCTAACTGCTATGTTCAACGAAAAACCCTCTCTCGCGAGGTAATTCGACAGCTGCAATTCTAAAGAAAATTAAATTGAAACTGTCGACTCATTCTACTATAACAATTTCTATTAAAAACTGCTATAATAATTTTGCCTTAAACTAGTACAAATCTACCAGTTTATGTTTTGTTATTAGAATCTTAATAAACATTAAGTTGTATCACTTATCTAGCTATGCTATAATGATGTGGTATTATTAATTATTTGTGTATTATTTAAACTTTTGAGTTTAATTAGTTACAAACTTGTTCACCTAAGGAGGATATCAATGACTAATATCACAGCAGATGTAAAGTGTCCATACTGTAAAATTGGATTTGAGATTAATGTAGATTTAGAAGCAGAAGATGAAACAGAATTAGAAGGTGCAAACTCTTTCGACATCGATTTTGATGAAATGGAGTGCCCTAATTGTGAAAACTTCTTTGCTATGCATGGTAAAGTAGAAAAAGTTGATGAGGAATTCAAATTAGTAATTGAATCAATTGACTAATTAAAGTAAAAATAACTGTATTCCATATAAAAAGCTCCTTCGGAGCTTTTTTTGATTTCTAATCCTTAATATTTTCATACAAAAAAACAACTTAGCTGCTGAATGCTATCTAGTGAAACGGTGTGTTCACCTATAGCATCTAGCATAACTAAGTTGTTTAATATTGCACTCTATGCATTATGGATATTTAATTTCCGAATCCAGGAATCTGTAAGCTTCCATCTTCACCATAGAATTCACTAAATGGATCAGTTTGTTGATCATTCTGGCTATCATCTGGAGTTGTGGTTCCTTTCGATTCTGAATTATTTGATGTTGTTGTATCTTCTTTAATTACCTGTGTCTTTTTCTTTAACTTAACTTCGAAAGTTTTCTCTACGAATTGACCATTTTCTAGTCTTTGAATCGTTACATTTACTTTTGTTCCTGCTCGATAGCTTGATATTCTTTCTTGCATCGCTTCCATAGTAGTAACATTCGTATCATTAATCTTTGTTACGATATCTCTAGGTAAGATTCCACTCTCTTCTGCAGGTCCACCTTCTACTACGGAGTCAATATAAACACCTTCTGGCCAACCATAACCACTAATCATATCAGAGGATACTGTGCTTCCAGCGATTCCAAGGAAACCTGCTTCCCCTTCTGCAATCTTTTCACGGTTCATAAGATCATTGATAATTGGCATTGCACGGGTAATTGGAATTGCAAATCCCATACCTTCTACAGAACTATCTGCATATTTAACTGAATTAATACCAATAACTTCACCAGCGATATTAAGTAATGCTCCACCACTGTTACCTGGATTAATTGCTGCATCTGTTTGTAATAATGTCATAGTATTATTCTCGATGGTAACTTCTCTTTCCTTGGCACTAATATAACCAACTGTTGTCGATTGACCATAACCTAATGCATTACCAATAGCGATAGCCATTTGTCCTACCTTAATATCATCAGAGTTACCTAAAGTGGCAATCTTAATCTTTCCCATCGTATCATCACTAATATCTTTTAATTTAACCGCGATTACTGCTAAATCTGCCGTACTATCTTTTCCTTTGATTTCAGCTTGATAGATTTCATCATCAATGAACTTAACTGCAATAGCTTTCGCACCATCTACTACATGGTTATTGGTAACAATCAATAATTCATTATCATTCTTACCAACGATAAATCCGGAACCACTACCTTCGACTTCCTGCTCATAGTTTTGGCCGAACCAATCGTTATAAGATTGTGTCACGGTACTTGTGATTGCCACAATGGAAGGCATTGTTTCATCAACCACATCAGATACGTCTGTATTATATACAACTCCAGCATTGGAAATCGTCGTTGTTGCAATGGAATTATTACCAGCACCCTGATTGGTATTCAAGGAAGAATTACCAGCTCCTGCGTTTCCTACTATTACACTTTCATTTGCTTCTGGATTAATTCTATAATATATTGCATTCGCTCCTAAGAACGCTACACTCGCTATAAGACCGAAAGCAGCAGCTTTTGCTATGAACCTTACAATATTCTTGCTTTTTTTCTTAGGCTTCTTCTCTTCATTCTCCATCTGAGATACAGGTTCTTCGGAGAAACTTTGTCCTCCATTCATAAAATCATCTTGTGGTATCTCTTCTTTAACATATCTATAAGAGGTATCTTGATATTGATGAATATCATAGAATTCTCCGCCAGTATACTGTGAATCCTCATTGCTCTTTGTATCATAGTATCCGTTATTATATTGATTTACCTCTTGGTTACTATTGTTCTGATACTGCTCATTGTAAGTGTTTGTATATTCATTCCAACCATCATTGGAATTACTATTTGAATTCATATTGCTATTATCATAATCCTTCTCCATAGGTTATCTCCTTTCCATACAAAACATCGTATAGTCTTACACTTTGTGTAATCCCTAGAAACAGCTTCGCTGTTTCTCATTAGTTACATATGTTACATATATTAAATATATTTATTTAAATGTTATCATAACATCAAAATGTGTAAAGAATGTGAATAATAAGAAATTATTAAGAATTTTTTTGTTGTAGATTAAAAGTTGGTAATGTATTATAATAAGGACGTTATGTCATAACTTTTTCCGATCTATGGTTATTACATAGCAATTCAGTAATTCTGTTTTTTGGGGAATTTCTGAATACCATTTTATTTATACATTATGAGAATACAGAGGTGATTTCATATCAATGATTAAAGATAATCAGAAAACATTTAATAGGTTTCATGGAATTTTGGACTTAATTGCGTTGTTCATCGCTTACACATTGAGTTACGTAACACGTTTTATTATCTTTAAGCCAGACAAGGGGTTCTTGCCATGGTCAACCATGCTACATTACTCCATATACCTTCTCCCTGCATATTCTATAATTTATTATTATTGTAATCTATATGCACCAAAGAGAAGTAAAGGACATAAGACAGAATTTTTCAACATTATTAAGGCTAATATTGTAGGTACAATATACTTCATCCTACTCCTATACATCTTCAAAAAAGATATCAATGTTTCCCGTTCATTCCTTACTATTTTCTTTATGATGAATGTAGCCATTACGTATCTTTATAGAAGAATTCTGATTAAAATACTTCATTCAATCAGATCACATGGTTTCAATTTGAAACACATATTAATAGTAGGTTACAGTCGTACTGCGGAAGGATACATCGATCGTATTCGTGCCAATCCTCAATGGGGTTATCATGTTCTTGGTATCCTTGATGATACCAAACAAGAAGGTGATATGTACAAGAATATTAAGATTCTAGGTGGTACGCACAAATTAACCGAATTGCTAGAAAAGAATACAATTGATGAGATTGCTATTACGTTAAGCATTAGTGAATACTCTAAGTTAGAAGATTTAGTAGCCGCTTGTGAGAAATCAGGTGTACACACTTTGTTTATTCCAGATTATAATAACATTATACCTACAAAACCGTATATTGAAGATTTGAGTGGTTTACCAATAATCAATATCCGTCGTGTTCCACTTAGCAATACATTCAATAAGACAATTAAGCGATGTATCGATATAATCGGAGCGTTAGTTGCTATAATTATCTTCTCCATTCCAATGCTGATTGTAACGATTGCAATTAAGACAACATCAAAAGGACCATTAATTTACTCACAAGTGCGAATTGGTCTTCATAACAAGGAATTCAAGATGTTCAAATTCCGTTCTATGGAGATTCAATCAGAATCTGCTGAGAAGAAGGCATGGACAACCTTAAACGATCCGCGTGTTACTCCTATTGGAAAATTTATACGTAAAACGAGTATCGATGAATTACCTCAGTTATTCAATGTATTAAGAGGAGAGATGAGTTTGATCGGACCTCGTCCTGAAAGACCTTATTTCGTTGAAAAATTCAAGGAAGAGATTCCTCGTTATATGATTAAACATCAAGTTCGTCCAGGCCTAACTGGTTGGGCTCAAGTAAATGGTTATCGTGGTGATACTTCTATTAGAAAACGTATTGATCACGATCTATACTATATTGAAAATTGGACCCTTGGCCTTGACATAAAAATATTATTCCTGACATTCTTTAAGGGATTTATCAACAAAAATGCATACTAATATGCGAATGTAACGATATCATCGGCATTCGTCAACATAATAAGTCGGGATACTTCAAGTTATACTTGAGTTGTATCTCGACTTTGTACCTAGGAGGCGCTTATGCGAGACAATCAAGGAAACTATGAAAACCAGAGAGAGCTAGTGAAAAAAGTGAAGAAGAAAAAGAAAAAACGACTACGTAAACTTATCATTATCGAACTAATTGTAATTCTAGTTTTAATACCAGTTGTATACCTATACTTCCAACTCGGTCGTATCCCAAGGCAAGAGCTTAACCTTGATAACATTCAGTTTAATAATATTAATTTAAAAGAATTAGATGGTTATCGTAATATTGCTGTATTCGGTGTCGATTCTAGAGCAAATGATTTGAAAAAGAACACCCGAAGCGACTCCATCATGATTGTAAGTATCAACAAAAAAACAAAGGATGTTAAAGTAAGTTCCATATATCGAGATACCTATGTATACATTGAAGGCCACGGCTATACCAAAATAAATCATGCCTATGCTTACGGCGGACCTGAGTTAGCGATTAACACTATTAATAAGAATTTTGACTTAAATGTTACCGATTTCGTTACAGTAAATTTCAGTGCTGTTACCAATGTCGTTGATTTACTTGGCGGTATTACCCTTGATATTCAAGAAGATGAACTAAAACACGTAAACAACTATACACGTGACGTTGCTAAAATCAATGGTACTGACTATAAATATCTTAAAAAAGCTGGTAAACAAACCGTAGATGGTACACAAGCAACAGCCTACTGTCGTGTACGTTACACGGCTGGTGGAGATTTTACTCGTGCCGAAAGACAACGTACGGTTATGGATCAGATTTTCAAAAAAGCTAAGAAAGCTAACCCTTTCACACTTGCTAAAGTTGCTAACAAGATGATTCCACAGGTCTATACAAGTTTATCAAACACAGAGATGCTAAGCTTAGGAAAGGATATCTTCTCTTATGATATTAAAGACCAAACAGGTTTTCCATTCGATAAGACTGCTAAGAAAATCGGTGGGGTATCTTATGTATTAGCTGATACACTATCATCTAATGTTTCAAAACTCCACGAGTTCCTATTTGATCAAAAAGATTATGAACCGTCTAAAACAGTGAAAGGATACAGTTCTGAGATAGCTGGTAGATAGCAGTAAGCTTTAGACATCAAACTCCTTTACCATTAAATAAAACTCCGTGAATGTGCTAAATCTTCATTCACGGAGTTTCTCTTTGCATAGCCCTATGAATCTAGTGAAATTCCTTCCACTGCTCTTTATCTCCATAGAAAACATTTAGATCGATATACGCTTCTTCCCCCTGATAGCCTTTTAACCTACCACGATTGGTATATTGCCAGAAAGTCCATTCTCTTTCAATCTTTGGCTTGGTTATTACATTCCTAATCCACAAAGGATACGAATCAAAATACCCCTTTAGATAAGCATTCCACATTTCCTCTGTGGCGTAAATGATTGGTGTAAGATTATAATACTCCTGAATGGAATCCAGATAAATCTGCAACTCTTCTCGTAACTTATCAGCATTGGGTGGATTCTTTTTCTTATTTCCATAATATTCAACATCAACTACAGGTGGTAGCATCGACTCATCTACCTCCACATTCTTAATGAAATTCTTCGCCTGTTCTTCTCCTGGACTATCGAAACTAAAGAAATGATAAGCACCTACTAATAACTCTGTCATCTTTGCCTGTTCCAAGTTATATAGGAACCTATCATCTACATGGCTGCTGCCTTCTGTTGCTTTGATATAAGCAAATTGAATTCTTTCTGATGAGAGTACCTCCCAATCGATCTCACCTTGATAATGGGAAACATCAACTCCACGGATTGGATACTTATTTTTTGATGGATTATTTAATAGTATATATCCATTATAAACCGCATACAAGCATGCTCCACCAAGTATAACAGCGATAACAAAGCACAATATAATTATCCTTCCTCTTTTTCTTAATTTCTTCATATATTCCCCCCTTATATATCAATCAAGTATGCCGGTGACAGATATGATATACCCACCACCGGCATGTACCTTTGTACTCTATTTATCATTCGAACTTATTAATTCGATAACACGTTCAGTAGACTTCCCATCAAAATATTGATAATGTCTATCTCTAAACCATTCAATTCGTTCTAGGTCATATTTTTCTTCATATATATTCAACTTAATTGCTTCAATTAATTCATCTGTTGTTTTAGCTACCATGCCTGGAACAAATGCTTCATATGGCTCGTAAAAGCCTCTTCCCTTACTCTCAAAGGCTTCTAAATCATATGCGTAAAAGACCATTGGTTTCTCTCTTAAACAATACTCATATATAATTGAAGAATAATCTGTTATAAGAGCATCTGCAACTAGTAATAAGGTATTCGTATCAGGATAAGAGGACAGATTGTAAATCCTACCTTTATACCTTTCTTGTTGCTCCTTTGTCCATGCATATTGCCTAGCTACAAACGGGTGAAGTTTAATGATACATACTAGATCATCTGGTAGCTGGTTAATGAATGCATCCAAATCAAGCTCCATCTTCGGTTTCGCAACTTCTTCATCACGAAATGTTGGAGCATATAATACAATTTTCTTATCTTTTAATTCTGGATACTGTTGATAGAATACTTTCTTATCATTATGTTGCTTCTTACTATCAAACAAGATATCTGTCCTTGGTAAACCAGCTGCATAAACCTTATCTAACTCTACACCAAAGGCACCCGCATATTGTTCCCTAATCCCCTCTGCATTCACAATTAGATGGGTAATTGTACGATTTGCACGATACTCTAATTTCTTCAGATTTCCCTCATTTGCATCTTGACCGAATTTCTTAATCGTTCCTGTTCCATGCCACAATTGCACTACCTTTGTCTTAGAAGAAAAATGCAGATATGACATTGGTAAGAAGATGTTATCTAAAAATATATAGCCAGCTGTTGCCATATGAAATGGTTTCACTAAGAAGAATTCAAGAAAACGGTTAACTTTCCCTGCATTCTTAACTTCGGCAGTATCTTCTTTCTTAATATAATAGAACTTATAATTTGGATTTTGCTTCTTCATTTCTTGAATAATCATACCAACATTGCTATCCATACTACTATCATGGGTCATAATGCAGAATACTTTATGTTTATTAACTCTAGTAAAGATACGATCAATATAGAAGAAAAATGCAAAAAGCATATATCCTATCTTTTTTGCGAATTGTTTCATGAATCTATTCTCCATTCCTACTTATATGAGATTTAATGATGTCTACAACCTTTTCTGAAGCATGTCCATCGTCTAAATGATTGTATTTTTCATGAAATCTTGTGTATTTTGCTCTGTAATCGTTAGCGTCGTAATGTAGAATATCATCTATTAAGTCCTCCGTCTTAAGAGAAATTGGACCTGGTACATCAGAAACAAAATCAAAATAAAAGCCCCTAAGGATATCCTTATATTTCTCTAAATCATACGCATAGAAGAACATTGGACGATTTAACAAACTATAATCAAACATAACCGAAGAATAATCTGTGATGAGCATATCTGATACAAGATAAAGATTGGCTATATCATAACTCTTATCGTAATCATAGATAAATCCCTTATAATCAGCCCAATCAATGGAATCCTGAATAAGATAATGATACTTTACAATACATACATATTCCTCTCTTAACCTCTCCATAAACATATGGAACGCTAAGCTTGGATTGAATTTGTAACTTCCTTGACAATAGAATTCATCATCTCTCCAGGTAGGAGCATATAAGATTACCTTCTTATCAAGAGGTAATCCAAGTTCCATTTTAAGCTCCTTAATTGTCTCCTCATTGTTACCAGTGAATAGAATATCATTTCTTGGATATCCCACCTCCACCATCGTCTTATAGAAAGCAAATGCCCTACGAAAGATTGCTGTAGAATAAGAATTCTGTGATAGTAGATAATCCCAAGTTTGAGCGTTATCATAAAAATCCTTCTTATACTCGTCTGTATCCTTTCCTTCTGCCATGGTTACTTCTTTCATATCAAGGGCTAACTTCTTAAGAGGTGTTCCATGCCACGTCTGGATATACGTAACTCCCTTTCTTTTCACTAAGAACTTGGGTTGTCTGCAATCAAAGACCCAGATCTTAGCTACAGCCATATAATAAAGATACTTAAAACGTCCATACTTTGCAATCTTAGCTTTTCCAGGTATCTTCGTATTCTCATTCTCAAAAAACCATACAATATGATAGATTTGGTCTAGCCCCTGTTCAACCATATTCTCGTAGATTGCCTTTGGGTTCCCCGAATAATTTCTACCCAAATTACTGCCAAACACAATGGTCTTTTTCTGTAATGGCAATATCTTATTCAAAATTCTATATATTAGCACGATGCACTTCTTAACAATGCTTCGTACTAATTGCAATACTTTCCTCATATATACTCCTTATTAAAGAAACTTACCTAACTGATAACGAGATATTCTAGTTAATAACGATACTATTCTAGTTCAAATCGAAACTGTTCTAGCTAATAACGGAACTCTTCTAGCTAATAGAGAATCTGTTCATATCATAACTGTTCTAGCTAATAGACAAACTGTTCTAGTTCAAATCGAAACCATTCTGGTTAATAACGAAACTCATCTACACATTATATCATACTTCTAGAATTGAGACTATGCTAAGAAACGATAGCAAAGAAACTATAGTACTTCTTAGTGTGTGCTTATAACAAAGGAAGACGAGGCATGGAGGCCGAGTCAGCCTTCACCACGACAGGATGTCGTGTTGAAGGCGTGTCCGTAACATTAGCAGACGTATCGCACACACTTAGAAGTAACTTAGTTCGTAGCGTGTTTTGTGCATAGTATCAAGTCTAGAAGTATGTTCAAAACAGTCTAGGGAGTTTCGCCCTTACCCACGAATCAGTTTCTCAACGACTCTTTCAGCTGCATGTCCATCATCGATTCCACAAAAACGATTATAGAATGTATTATACCGTTCCTTGTATGTTTCTTCAACATCATTAATATGTTCGATTGCCTGTATTAAATCTTCATTCGTCTGTAAGAGAGGACCAGGTACTTCTGTCTCCATATTAATATAGAATCCATGTAATTCTTCTCTATATTTCTCTAAATCATACGTAAAGAATAATATTGGTCTTTTAAGATTAGCATAATCAAAGAATACAGAGGAATAATCCGTAATGCAGATATCTGAAGCAAGGTATAATTCTGTTATATCTTGATAACGACTTCCGTTGTAAACGAACCCATCTCCACATAAAGAATCCACTTGATCTACCACAAAGTAATGGGTACGCAGAAGAAGTACATACTCCTCACCTAATCTTTGTTTCATCTGTTCAATGTCAATAGCAAGTGAGAATTTATATTTCCCGTGAGAATAATATTCATCATCACGCCATGTAGGTGCATAGAGAATGACCTTCTTTCCCTGTGGTATTCCAAGCTTTTGTTTTACAAACCCTGCAATCTCATCTGCATTGTCTGCGTATAATAAATCATTTCTTGGATAACCATACTCTACAATCTTTTCTTTATCAAATAGAAATGCATGCTCGAATACCTCAGTTGAGAAGCTATTATCTGATAGAAGATAATCCCACTTTCTAGATACTTTATAAAAATCTTCTTTGTGCGTTAAAGAAGCTGAATGTACATCTTCCATATCAAAAACTAGTTTCTTAAGAGGAGTTCCATGCCAAGTTTCAATAAACACACTCTCTTTTCTCTTATTATACCAAATTGGTTGCCTACTATTAAACACAAGAAACTTGGACCTTGCAAGGTAATAAAGGTACTTGTACGTATTTGGTTTAATGATAACGGGATTCCCCGGTATAACTATCTTATGATCTCGCATAACCCAAATAAATCTATACTCGCTTCCATAGTTTCTTAACATATACTCATAGATATATTTACAATTATCTGAATAGCTCTTTCCACCAAAACTCTCAAACATAACCCAGTTACGCTTAATCGGTAATCTACGAAAGATGAATTTATCTAGTGCTCTCGCTCGTTGAATGGTATTCCCAAATAAGCCCTTCTTCTTTCGTTTCATAAACATCTTGTTCGCTATCTTAACTGCCTTTTCTTGTTTGTTGTTTCTAATTGCCATAAGGATTTGTTGTTGCTGTTTATTAAAGTTTATAAACACACGATTATTCATATCATGTAACGCTATGGAATATGCACCAAAGGTGGTTTCTGTTAATACAGGATCGTTCTTCCCATGATAGGACTTTTCATAGTTTTGTAGAAGAAATCTACAACAATATTCGTCTAAGAGATCTGTTAAATCCTCACTAGAAGCTCTTATATATCCTTTAGAAGCAACATAAGCGTCTAAGAATTGTTCCATACGGTTATTTGCTTTCACTTGCGATAAGGAGGGATATTGAATTGTATCATTATGGTATCTCTTCGCATAGGTTTTAGACCTACTACAAATCCAGGTATCATCACTTGTACTTCTTGCTAGTAAACCCGTTACGTACGATAGATCTGAGTAAAACTCGTTTGCTTCATCAAAGTGTAAGCCACTTTCTTCTAACCAAGATCGCTTGATTAGCATATTAAGTACACTTACCTCTTCCCTAAACAACTGCTCTGCTACATCACTCACATCATATCTCTTAACCATATCAGTAGCAACATCCTTAGAGTCCTTATACATTTCCTGTTTATCAGTTTTCAAAAAAGTATATCGCTTAAACCATGTTAGGCACATAGTACCATATACCACGGCTACTTCACTAGATGATGCTACTTGTAGCATCTTACTTAAGCCATCATATATTAAATAATCATCGCTATCCATAAAATATACATATTCTTTACTAGCCTTACTTAGACCGAGATTTCTCGCTGCTGCAACACCAGTTTTATCTAATAAAGTAAAATCCCTTATTGGTAATACTGTTTTATACCATTCTAGCAATTGCAAAATACTCTTTTCCTCATCAACATTGTTCAGACGATTCACATCACGAACAATAATCACTTCATACTCTTCAAGTCTTGCTTCTACTATACTATCCAAACAATCTCTTAAAAAATGTTCCCCTCTATGATATGGAATAATTATACTGACACCCAATACTAATTCCTCCTATATACAAAACAAGGTGCCACACAAATAACTTCATTCTGAAATGCTTTTGTGCGGCAACCTATTCTAATCTCTTAATGCAATATATAAATCTTTAATGGAATCACAATAATATGTTGGTGGAAATGCTGTCGACTTAAGATCTTCATACTTTGCTTCTCCTGTAAATACAACTGCTGTATCCACACCAGCATTAATCCCACAAGCGATATCCGTATAGAGTCTATCCCCTATAACAATGGTTTCCTCTTTCGAATATCCACTTTCTTCACAGGCCATATCAACCATAAGATTATTTGGCTTTCCAAGATACACAGGCTCGCGTTTCACTGCCTCTTTAAGTAGGTTACAGATTGCACCACAATCCGGAATATATCCATATGACACAGGACATGATAAGTCTGGATTTGTAGCAAAGTAATCAATATTCGTTGTCTGTAGCAACTCACATATGTTCTCAATCTTAGTATAGTTTAATTCACTATCAAAGCCTACGACTGCAGCTACAATACTACTCTTTAAAGAATCATTAGCTTCTTCCGTAACCTTTAATCCATATTTACGTAACTCGTTAACAAACGATTTCGTTCCAAGTACGTACAATAATTGTTCATCATAACGTTGCTTTAGAAAGGTCGCTGTTGCAGTAGTGGAAGTCAAGAAACTACTATCGTCAACCGGTATTCCCATCTTCGTGAACTTAATAATATAATCCTCTATACTCTTTGTAGAATTATTGGTTATGAACACATATTTACCACCAAGATTCCTTACTTCTGCAAGGAAATCTAAGGCTCCCTCGATAGGCGTTGCGTCAAATGAAACGGTACCATCTATATCGAGAAGAAATAACTTTTTGTTTTTAATGTCATTAGTAATCGCTTTCATTGGCTATCCTTTAGTTTTATTCTTGGTGATCCGATGTTCCCATATTTAGGTCATTTTTTATCTTAGTCGTTGATATGCCTTCTGTACGAGGAAGATATACAACTTCACAGTAATCTTTTAAGAAATCAAATTGTCCTTCCCAGTCATGGCCCATAACGAAGATATCAATGTTGTTATCCACAACATCTTTCACTTTTTGTTCCCAAGTATATTCAGGAATTACTTCATCAACATATTTGATTGCTTCTAAAATTGTTTTACGATCTTCATAAGAGTGATAAGCTGTCTTGTGTTTTAAAGCATTGAATTCATCAGAAGATAATACAACTAATAGATAATCTCCCATTGCTTTCGCTCTTCTTAATAAATTAATATGGCCAACATGTAATAAATCATACGTACCGTAAGTAATAACTTTCTTCATCTTAAACCCTTACCTTTCTCAGAATATGGCAACTCATAGTATTGCACAAAATTCTTCTACTTGTTTAAACATTACTTTGCTACATTATTTATTTAGTTTTTCTTCATATATTGCACTTACTTCTTCTACTGTACCATTTGCAATAATATGTCCATGTTCTAATATAATAGCTCTGTCACATAGGCGTTTAACTTGCTCAAGGGAATGGGATACAAATAATACCGTTACACCTTTATCAAACATATCCTTAATTCTCTTTTCACTCTTCTTTCTAAATTTGGCATCGCCTACAGATAATACCTCATCTAGAATTAGTATCTCGGGTTCTACAATTGTTGCAATGGAAAAACCTAATCTCGCTTTCATACCAGAAGAATAATTCTTAACTGGAACATTGATAAAATCACCAAGTTCGGAAAATTCTAGAATTTCTTCATACTTCCTCGTAATAAACTCTTTCGTATATCCAAGCATTGCACCATATAGAAAGATGTTTTCTTTACCTGTATACTGTTTATCAAAACCAGCACCTAACTCAAGTAATGGTACAACCTTACCCTTAGTCGTTACGGAACCCTCCGTTGCCTTTAAAACTCCCGCAATAACCTTAAGCAAAGTACTTTTACCAGCACCATTAAAACCTAGAATTCCAAGGCGTTCTCCTTTTTTTAATTCGAAGCTAACATCCTTTAATGCCCAAAATTCCTTATATGTTATCTGTCTTTTTAATTTCTTTATAATAAATTCTTTTAAATCATCAACCTTTTCAGCACTTAGATTAAATTGCATTCCAACGTGATCAACTTTTAAAACTACGTCTTTCATGTATTGCTCCTTTCAACTATCTCTCATTAATAAGCAATTTGAAACTCTAATCTGGTTAGTTACTTGAGTTTCACTATAATAAATTTATCTATATGTTTAAGATAAATTTATCCTGTTTCTTATAAAAGAACCAAACACCTATAATTAAGGAGCCAAAACTAAATACCGTAGAATAAATCAATGCATTTATATCCATAGAAGTACCATAGATTATGGAGTTTCTGAAGTTTGTAATAATTGCATATAGCGGATTGATTGTGAACACCCATGCATATCCGTTTTTAATTACACTCTCCGGTTCATAGAATATTGCGCTACAGTACATAATTAACATAAGCACTACTGACCAAAGATATTCAATATCACGGAAAAATACTGCCATGGCAGATAAAATCATACCTACTCCAAGTGACATGATAAATAGTAATACGAGTGGAATGATTCCTTCAATCACATGCCATGTAACTGGTACTTTTAAAACAATTGCAACCAACACTACTACTGGTAAGGACAATAGGAATATCAAAAAATTTGATATAACATTGGATAATGGATAGATATACTTCGGTATATATACCTTCTTAATCATTCCACTATTGGTTCGAATTGCCTTCATAGCGGCCTTCGATGAGTTTGCAAAGAATGTATAGAGTAGTCTACCTGTTAATATATACAAAGGAAAATACTCATCGCCCTTAGAACGCAATTTAGAGAATACAACTGTCAATACAAGCATCGTTAGTAAAGGCTCTAATAGTGTCCAAAAAAGCCCAAGAATAGATCTTCTATATTTTAATTTAATATCTTTCTTTACTAACTCCGATAATAGGAAGTCGTACTTTAAAAAATTAGTAATATGATTTTTCATTGTCGATAAACATCCTTTAACTATTAGTTATTTTTTGGATTAAAAACTGTCTCGGCTACGTGTTCTGAAGCATGTCCATCATCTAAGCTACAGAATTTATCATAGAATACACGGTAACGATCACGGTATTCTCTTTCAATCTTATCAATATTCTTGATTGCCTCTAACACTTCATCAGAAGTAAATAGAAGTGGTCCTGGTACTTCTTCTAACATATCGATATAGAACCCACGTAATACATCTCTGTATTTTTCTAAATCGTACGTAAAGAATAACATAGGTCTTTGTAAATTCGCATAATCAAAGAATACAGATGAGTAATCTGTAATTAATATATCAGAGATTAAATAAATCTCAGCAATATCATCGTATTTACTTAAGTTGAACGCAAAGTCTTCCACACCGGTCGTATCTAAAGAGTCTGCAATATAGTAATGGGTACGAAGTAATACTACATATTCATCACCTAATTCCTGCTTCATCTTTCTTAAATCTAGTTTTAACTCAAATTTGTATTGTCCACTACCATAGAATTCGTCATCTCTCCACGTTGGAGCATATAGTACTGTCTTCTTATCCAATGGAATACCTAATTTCTTCTTTAACGAGATTGCTTTTTCTTCTTTATCTGTTGCATAGAGGATATCGTTTCTTGGATAACCAAACTCTAACATCTCTTTGTCAAACATGAATGCACTTCTAAACACATCAGAAGAGAAGTAGTTTGCGGATACTAGATAATCCCACTTTCTTGAATCCTTATAAAACTGGATTTTATGTTGTGGTGATGCTCCACATACCTCGTCTTGATCGAATACTAATCTCTTAAGTGGTGTACCATGCCATGTCTCTAGGAATATACTTCCTTCTCTCTTTCGTACCCAACGAGGTTGTCTTACATTGAATACGAAATATTTACATCGTGCTAGGTAATAGGCATAGCGAATACTAAATCTCTTCACCTTCTTGTGTGGATATGGAATGTCTGACTTTTTGTTGTTGATTACCCAGATGAATTTGTATTTACCTGGATAAGTCTTAGACAAATATTCATAGATATACTTTGGACTGTCCGAATAGCTCTTACCAAAGAAACTTTCACATATTACCCAGTTCTCCATCATTGGTTTCTTTAAGAAACTGTGAATATATAAGAATTTAGCTAATGCTCTCTTATTCGTAATAATTTTCTTGAATTTCTTCTTACCAAGATCCCAATTAACAAGGCGTTGTGATTTCTTCAAATCGCCTTTCATAAGTGCTTTCACTAAACGTTTTCTGTAGCCCTTTTGCATCTTAATAACAGAAGGATCCATATTATTAACAATCTTACGAAGTATCTCAAAGCGTTCTGTTCTCCAAGCATCATTGGTGCTTCTACGAAGTTTTGGGGCGAAAGTCTTTACATAGTAATTGATAATCTTACGATCAACACGTCGTCTTAATGTGCTATCTTCTGGTATTAATGATATTGTGTAGTAATAGGCTTCAATATACTCATCAAATTTGCCAGGGTCTTTTATCTGTGATAATGCTGGCATATTAATAGAATCATTATGCTTTCTCTTAATATATACCGCGCGCATCTTCTTCTCAAAAATCTGAGCGTATTCTAATACTTGTACTAAAAATGATAAGTCAGAATAGAATTTAAACTTTTCATTAAAACGGATATTATTTTCTTCAATAACACTTCTTTTCATCAAGATATTCAAAACAGAAACATTACGGATACCTTTTCTAGTAGTAACCATCGTATGATGAGCACGTTCTCTCTTACGTCTAATCCTACGCTCTTCTGCCGCCATTAATTCCTCTTCGCTTAACTCCACTTCGTTCTCATCATCAGCAGAATCATCATCTTCATCACTATTATCATCATCAATCGAACTCTTAGACTCGCTCTCGTTTCCGTTTTCAGCATTTGATTCTGCATCTTCAAATGCATTGTTATCTTCATCGCTCTCTGCATTCTCTTCATCAGCATTTTCCATAACTGTACTCATATATACGCTACGTTTAAACCAAGATCTTTTCTTCTTACCGTATACAATATCAGCATCTGTATCAATTGTTGATTCAACAAGCAAAGCCAATGTATCTATATATAAGTAATCATCGGAATCTAAGAAATATATATATTCTCCTTGTGCCTTATCAAGTCCTAGATTTCTTGCTGCAGCTACACCAGTAGTTTCATCAAGATGATAAACGCTCATATTCAAATCTTGCCCAAATTCAGCTACCAATACATCTATATTCTCCTCAATATGGTCACACACTAGAATTGTCTCTAGATCACGATAATTCTGTTCTCTTAAACTAATAAGGCAATCCTCTAAAAATGCTATTCCATAATGAAACGGAATAATTACACTTACCTTCATTTCTATCCTTTTCCTCCAAATTCTTTTTTAAACCATTCAAAGAATTATAGCATTTTTATACATTCAAGTCAACGTGCACGAATTGCATAAAGCCCATAATTCAACAAAAGAATCTATACACTATATACAATCAACACCCATATATTCCTATATGCGGAATCGAAATGTACATAATGTATAGACTCCTCTATACTAGTATTATCCTATTTTACCTACTTTAATAATAAATCAACGTATTAAAGAGGTATTTAATTTTAAGTTGTAAGATCGTTACGTTATAAGATTCTTAATTATTTCTTAATCTTTAAATCTCAAACGATTGATTGCACTAAAGATGGCGCGAATAGATGCTCTCGTAATATTAGAACTTACACCAACACCAAAAGTTGCTAGGTTAGTTTCTTGGTCAAACATATGAATATAAGCTGCTGCTTGTGCATTAGAACCTTCCCTTAGGGCATGCTCTGAGTAATCTAACACTTTAATTTTTACTCCAAGAGAATCTTGCATCGCTCTTTGAACCGCGTCGATTGGTCCATTGCCGTAATCTTCGATAACCTTTTCTTCACCCTTGAACATGTATGTTAATACTACTTTGGTATCAAAGTCACTATCTCCATCTGAGATATCCTCCATCTTGCAACGTTTGAAATGAAGTGGTTCTTTCTTATCAAGATACTCTTTCTTGAATTCCTCCATGATTTGATCTGGTGCCACTTCTCCTTGTTTTTCAGAAATCTTCTGAATAACATCAGCAAATTCTTTATGCATACCTTTTGGTAATTTGAATCCATAATACGTATCCATAACGAATGCTACGCCACCTTTACCTGATTGGCTATTAATACGAACAATTGGTTCATATTCTCTACCGATATCACTTGGATCGATTGGAAGATATGGTACTTCCCAAATCTCACTGTTCCTATCTTGCATAGCCTTAACACCCTTGTTAATAGCATCTTGGTGCGAACCAGAGAAAGCAGTAAACACCAATTTACCAACATATGGGTGTCTAGCATGAATTGGAAGCTTACAACATCTTTCATAAACTTCAGCAATTTCATTTATATGAGTAAGGTCAAGTTCTGGGTTGATTCCTTGTGAAAACATATTGTAAGCAATATTCACGATATCAACATTACCCGTTCTCTCACCATTACCAAACAAGGTTCCTTCCACACGATCGGCACCTGCAAGTAATGCAAGTTCTGCACAGGCCACTCCCGTACCTCGATCATTATGAGGGTGAACACTAAGAATAATGTTCTCTCTATCTTTAAAATGGCGGCTCATCCACTCGATTTGATCTGCATACACGTTTGGTGTATTCATCTCAACAGTAGATGGCAAATTAAATATAATCTTATTGTCACTTGTAGGCTGCCAAACATCTTGAACTGCCGTACAAATATCTAATGCAAAATCAAGTTCTGTACCTGTGAAACTTTCTGGTGAATATTCTAAGATAATCTTACCAGGAAACTCTTTCACATATTCCTTTACCAACATAGCTCCATCAATAGCTATTTGTTTGATCTCTTCTCTGGATTTATCAAACACAACATCACGTTGTAGAGTTGATGTGGAATTATAGATATGTACAATTGCTGTTTTAATCCCTTCTAATGCTTCAAATGTACGCTTGATTAAATGATCTCTACATTGTACTAACACTTGAACACAAACATCATCGGGAATTAAATTACGTTCCACTAATTGCCTTAAGAAATCAAATTCGATTTGTGAAGCAGAAGGGAATCCTACTTCAATCTCTTTAAAGCCTAATTTCACTAGCATACAGAAGTATTCAATCTTCTCTTCAACAACCATTGGCTCAATTAACGCTTGATTTCCATCACGTAAATCAACACTACACCACACTGGTGCTTTCTCAATTTCTTTATTTGGCCACTCACGTTCCGGATAATTCACAACAGGTACTCTTTGATATTTCTTATAATTTAACATACTGTTTTCCTCCTAAATTTAGAATTTGTTGAACTTTAAACAATACAATCCGTTCACAATAAAGCCTCGCAACATTCCAAACTACGGAGTCGATAGATCACACTATATCGCTTGATTATAAACAATTTTGCTCTGTCTACTCTAGCCCCATCCTTATCATTCCTTTTCTATTATATGTAGGTAAGTTGATGATACCAATTTAATTTTCTTAAATTGACCATCGACTCATGACAAAGATCCTGTAAAGATTGACCTCTTTGCCATAATCTAGTTACACATTGGCTATTCAAATTTAGTATCTGAATAGTTTTGTTTTACATTATAACATTAGCACTTTACTTTATCAATATATATTTTATAACACCAGCAAAAAGATGGAATATATCTTCTTGCTGGTGTTTGTATCTCTATCTATATAAATAATTATGATTATTGGAGACAACGTATGCCTCTTCTTAATCCAGATTTCTCATAATCCAATTTCCTTACTATACTAATTCTCTTCCCATTAATACACCCATTACAGATGACATCATCAATCCTCTTGTCCAACCACTAGAATCTCCTAGACAATGTAATCCTTTGATGTTTGTTTTGAAATCCTTATCCATCTTAATGCGATTACTATAGAATTTGATTTCTGGTGAGTATAATAGTGTTTCGTTACTTGCAAAACCAGGTACAACCGTATCAACTGCCTTAATGAAGTTGATAATATTAACCATCGTTCTGTATGGCATAGCTGATGTAATATCACCAGCTATTGCATCTGGCATTGTTGGCTTAACATTGGATTGGTTTAACTCTTCTTGCCAAGTTCTTTTACCTTCAAGAATGTCACCGAATCTTTGTACAAGAATCTGTCCATTACCTAACATATTCACTAACTCTCCAACTCTCTTAGCATATTCAATCGGTTGATTGAATGGCTCAATAAAGTTATGAGAACATAGAATTGCAAGGTTTGTATTTTCTGATTTTAATTTCTTATACGAATGTCCATTTACAATTGCAAGGTTATTATCGTAGTTTTCTTGACTAACAAATCCACCAGGATTTTGACAGAAAGTTCTTACTTTATTCTTGAATGGAAGTGGATAACCAATCAACTTAGATTCATATAATACATTATTGACATCTTCCATTATTTCATTACGAACTTCTACACGAACACCGATATCAACAGTACCTGGTTGATGTTCAATATCATGTTTTTCACACATCTTTTCTAACCAATCAGCACCTTTACGTCCTGTTGCAATAACAATTTCATCTGCTTCCAAAGTTTCCATTTCATCTTGCTTTCTTGAACTAGCAAGAATAACTCCTTTACAAGTGGAATCTTCAACTATAATATCTTTACAAATTGTATCGAATTTGATTTCTACACCATTCTCTAATAAGAAGTTCTCAATCTTAAGATAAATTTCTTGAGCTGCTTCTGTTCCAAGATGACGTATTGGACAATCTACTAATTTTAGACCTGATTTAATTGCATTTTTACGAATTTCTTTTACCTTATCTCCAACATTAACACCTTCTACTTTAGTGTCAGCACCGAATTCCAAGTATATATCATCCGCATATTTAATTGTTTCTTCTGCTACATCTACTCCAATTAATGAAGGTAAATCTCCACCTACTTCTGCGCTTAATGATAATTTACCATCAGAAAAAGCTCCTGCTCCTGAGAAACCTGTTGTTATATGACAGTACGGTTTACAATTAACACATTTCTTCGTTGTTGTTTTTGGGCAACGTCTTTTGCTAATCGAGCATCCTTTTTCAATGATAACAATCTTCTTATTCGATTTATTCTTGATCATTTCCAAGGCAGTAAAAATTCCTGCTGGACCAGCACCTATTATAATAACATCATATTTCATAATAATCACCTATCTTTTCCTTAAAATCGAAAGCACTAGTAGAACCTTCTATTAACTTGAGTCATAAATAACGCTCGCCTTGTAGGCGAGCGATTTAGTATATAATATATTTTGTATTTTGTCAAGAATTCTATTCTTCTTTATTCTGTTTCTCTTCCTTAAAGATCGAATCCAATAAACTTATAATTGCTTCAAGAGCTTCCTTTTCGTCTTCTCCATCACATTGTAGCTCGATTTCCATTCCATTTTTTACACAGGCACCAAGCACTCCTAACACACTTTTTGCATTCACCGATTTCGATTCTGTTAATAACATAATGTGACAAGAATATTTCAATGCTTCTTGACATAGTAAGCTAACTGGTCGTAAATGCAGTCCATATGCACTTTGCACTACTATTTTCTTACTTACCATAGCGCCTCCTCATGTTACTCTTTTACAACAATTCCATCATTCATTATCTTCAGCATTAGATACTTCTTTATTATCTTCCTCTTCATTAGTATCTGTACCGCCGGAAGTCTCCGTGTTATTGTCATTCGTTCCATTGTTATTATCCACATCAATATCTGGTTTTGTATCGCTACTTCCACCTTGGTTTCCATCTTCAGTTTCGTTATCCGTCTCCGCTGTTAATTCAATTGAAACCGTTGGTTTATTCAAGATAACAATTCCTTCAATAGTAGCAAATTGCACTTCGATAACATAACTACCTGGTTTATTCTTTCCTTTCAGATCAATATATGGATTCAAATCACTTATCTTAAGATTCTTAAGGTCTTCTTCTCTACCCATAATCTTAATAACCAATTCAGTTGATGTAGTATCGTTTATATAATTGAACTTCAATTGATCATTCAAATCCTTAAATTGAATGTCCTTCGTATCGAAAGTGAAATCTTTGATCTGTAACTTCTCAATAACGATATTGACCATCACAGAAAGACTTTCTTCCTCAAGAATAACTCCATCCGGTAAATAATTCTCTAGATTAATCTCTGTCTCAATATCCTCATATTGTCCAGATATGTCAATAGGTATAACAATCTTACTAACTGTACTTAATGCTTTCCTATCTCCAGCGATTGTAACACTCTTAGGTTCATATTCTGTACTAATATAACGGTATCCATGTAATGGATTTCCTTGAATCTCTATATCTACTGGTATTGTTTTAGTATTCAACAACGTACCAACAACTTTAACCTCTGTTGTACTGAACGTCATCTTGGAAGAGTTAATTTCTTTTCCATCTGCATCATATACCTTTGGTACTCCACTAGTTGTAAAATTCTCTGAAGCATTGGATACATCAATCTCAACTTTCACTTCATCAATCTTACTAATCTGTGATTTCGCTCCAGTAACTTGTATTATATTTGGTTTTGTCTTTAATTCACCTATACAATACCCCTCTTCAACTGTTCCCTTCTTGACGACGCTAACTTTAAATTGCTTCGTCTCTGTCTCTTCAAGTGAAACAATTAAGGTATCCACTGAACCAATTGTTATACTCGGTGTATCAGATTCAGTTAGGTATTTTGTTAGCTCTACTTTAATCGGTACAGCATTCCATCTTGATAGTTTAGATAGGTCTGCATATGCACTAAAATCCGATGTTGTTAATGCCTCGACAACACTTCTCTTACCCTTAACTGTAATCGTAACAGCATCACCTTCTAATACCTCGTAACACATTCCTTGACTAGCAATTACATCTTCATTCCGCTTCTCTACCGATAAACGAAATGTTCTTGATATTGCAGGATCATCAATATTTACGATAATAAACCATATAAGTGCGGCAAGACCCAAAGATAAAATTTTTAGTCCTAAATTTTTAGTCCATTTTCTTTTCATTCTTTAGTCTTCCCCTCCATAATTTTATTTTTTTCGTTTCCCCAGATCTCCTTTGTAATGACTGTAATTTATTCTTTAGATAATCACCATCTACATTACGGATTAAAACACCACCAATTGCGATCGATACTTTACCTGTTTCTTCAGAAACGGTAATTGTTAAACTATCAGAAACTTCACTGATACCTACTCCAGCTCTATGTCTTGTACCCAAATCTTTACTTAGTTCCATATTGTCTGATAATGGTAGATAACAAGTTGCCGCAACGATTCGATTTCCTCGGATTAAAACTGCCCCATCATGAAGTGGTGTGTTATGTTCAAAAATATTAATTAATAGCTGGCTACTTATTGCTGAATCAATATTAATACCAGTTCTTTCGTATTCGCTTAAGACTATATTTTGTTCTATAACCATTAGCGCACCTGTCTTTGTCTTTGATAACTCAAACGTTGCTCTGACGATTTCCGATATCGTCTTATCAGAGAATCGTTCATTCTTCTCCTTTTGATCATCGAAAGTAATGAAAGAAGATACTATATTCTTTCTTCCTAATTGTTCTAATGCTTTCCTAAGTTCAGGCTGGAATAATATAACAACTGCAATAATACCAACATTAATTGTTTTTGATATAATCCAAAGAATTACATTAAAATTCAAAATCGAGGCAATAAGACTGAAAATGCAAAGTACGATAATCCCCTTTACTAGCATCCATGCTCTAGTGCTCTTTATCCAATTAACAATATGGTAGATTAAAAAAGCCAATATTAATATCTCTAAAATATCGGTTAGTGTTAACTTTGGAATTGATAGCCATACCAAATAATCATTAACAAAACTCTTGATTGTCTCCATTTACTTCGCACCTTTGCCTCATATTTTCAACAAAATCTATACGTTATCTCTTCTTATCTTCATCTATATATTCATCAAATTCATCGTAATTTGATATATCATCTTGATCATCATAATCGTCATATAACTCATTCTTTACAAGTTCTTTAATATTAACACTATCAGCTGTAACTTTTTTCTCATTAATCTTGGTAATGTTCTTTTGTGGTACCGTAATTTTCATCTTTGGTACCGCTTTTACGTAGTAATAATAATCATCATCTTGAAATTGCACATATTCAACAGCCGTATAATCTAATGTTAGACGGAAAAACTGTATGACATAGACAAGTACACCCGAGATAAGTGAACCTATTACTAAAGTTACTATTTTATCTTGGATATCTAAACGTAAATCGCCAATCAAGAATACCAAAATATTCACAACAACACCAGCTGCAATTGCAATATCAAAGGCATGATCTATCTTTCTTGTACGAATTATATAAGTGATTAACATTACAATAGCAAAAATAGCTATCGTTAATATCATTTCTTTATTCGATTTCAAACTATCTATAACATAAGTATAGACTTGTAATGTATCTTCAACACTTAAGGTTACTGTTATCTGTGCCGCTTGCTTCACTATAGCAATGAAAAAATAAAGGAATACTCCACAGGTAACAGGTATTATTGATATAGGGGTTGCTATAACACCTAATAAGATTGGTAGTACATAAGGTATATTTAGAATAAAGCATATCGGCATTAATACCAACACGTACCCTTGCTTTGGCGTAAATCGAGCAAATAGCAGATACAGAATTAGGAATACAACCACAACTAAAATCGATAATATCTTCGATACAAAATAAAAATGGAAAAAAGATATTGCGGCCGCAATTATTATCATTATTGGTATTGGTAAAAACGCACAGAATAATGATAATAATAACACAACTGGTATACTTTTAAAACGTGAATCATAACCATATGAGCTATTAATTACCATAAACAATACAAGTGCCATAAAGAATCGAATCACTGGTTTTGCATACACATCGATTTTTTGATATATTGTTATTAGTCTTTCTTTCAAAACGAGTAAACTCATCATATATTATACTCTCCCTATTTCAGTTCATTCTCTTCGTTACGGTAATATTGACGAAGTTTCTTAAGGTTTTTCCTATATTTAAAAAGTCTTTTTCTTGATGAATCAAATTTGAATGAATACCCAACAATAGTACCAAATAAATAGATAACCAGAAGTATAATGTAGATCCCTAACACTTTGGTACCTATTGCTTTGTAGTCTAGTTCTACAGCTTTCTGAATAAGATACTCTGATCGATAGAAGGCTACAACTAATAACACCAAAAGATAGGATATAGTTACACTTACAACAGTCTTAATTATCTGGTATCTGAGAAAATCCGTCTTATAGTATTTACTTAATTTTACATCTTCTTGTCCTTCGTTTTTCTCGTATATAGCAAGCTTAGTCATTAATTTTATTTTATTATTGTCAAGCATCGATTCACCTCCAATAAAATATACAAAAACATTATACCACAAAGGATGTCCGATTTCGAGCACTATTTTTAGAACTCTTTATTCTGAAGCCTTGTACACAGTTAAAAAGGTAACGATTCTAATATACATTGCTCCTTAGAATCATTACCTTTTCATTATCTATATATCCGCTTAATTTTCTTTCCCAATCTCAACAACACTCTTTACAAGACCTGCAATTCCTTGAATTTCTGAAGGAATGATAATTTTAGTTGCTTTACCATCTGCAGCTTTTTCAAATGCTTCTAAACTCTTTAATTGAAGCACTGCATTACCAGGTTTTGCCTCATTCAAGAAACGAATACCATCTGCGTTAGCCTGCTGTACAGCAACAATTGCTTGAGCTTGACCTTCAGCTTCACGAATTGTTGCTTCTTTCTTAGCTTCTGCACGTAGAATTGCAGCTTCTTTCTCACCCTGTGCTTCAAGTATTGCAGATTCTTTCTTTCCTTCAGCAACAAGAACAGTGGATTTCTTCTCACCTTCAGCCCTAAGAATTGCCTCTCTACGTTCACGCTCTGCTTTCATCTGTTTCTCCATCGCGTCTTGAATAGCTGCTGGTGGAATTATGTTCTTAAGTTCCACTCGATTAACTTTGATACCCCAAGGATCGGTTGCTGTATCAAGTGATACACGCATCTTTGTATTAATAATCTCTCTTGATGTAAGTGTTTGATCAAGTTCTAGATCACCAATAATATTTCTTAATGTTGTAGCTGTCAAATTCTCAATAGCCATAATTGGGTTTTCAACACCATATGCGAATAATTTAGGATCCGTTATCTGGAAAAATACAACGGTATCAATTCTCATTGTAACATTATCCTTCGTAATTACAGGTTGAGGTGCAAAATCAACAACTTGTTCCTTTAATACTATTTTCTTAGCTACACGATCAATAAACGGTACTTTAAAATGTACACCTACATTCCAAGTTCCCTGATATCCACCTAATCTTTCTAAAACATATGCATGCGCTTGTGGTACGATTTTGACACAAGATGCAAGGATGATTAAAATAATAACTATAAATCCCATACCAATCAATTGCCAAGTATCCATATTTTCCTTCCTCCATTCATTAACATTCTATTTTAATAGTTACCTTGTTACAATTAATTTAACACCCTTAATTGCAATAATCTTTACCAGTGTTCCTGGTTCAATAATATCATCATCTCGTTCTGCTCTTGCTGTCCATTCCTGTCCTCCCACATTTGCAGAACCAGCTTGATTGAAATTATCAATTGTTGATGTAACCTTTGCAGTCTGTCCAATGATGCTCTCATAATTGGTTCTTGCTCTATGATTATTAAAATATCGCAAAGCGAGCGGTCTCGTAAAGCACAAAAGAATCACCGAAACTACAACAAAGAGTATAAATTGTATTAAGTAGCTGGCCCCTAATATGGATGCAAGGAATGCTATTAACGCTCCACCTGCAAACCAGATTGTTGTTAATCCCAATGTAGTGATTTCAATAATTAATAATACCGCTACTGCTATCAACCAGTAAAAAGATTCCATATCTTATCCCCTTTCTACATTCTTTATGCGGAAATTGATTCCTTCCTCCTCCACACGTTATATCTATTTTACTTTATACTTCCACTAATTACAATACATCCTTAGTAGCAAAAATACGAAAAACAGGCTGTTTTCCGCATTTTTAATATGGATATATTTTATTTTTAATCAATTTCTAATTTTGTTTCGCTTTTGACGATAAACTTCATACATAAGTATAGAAGCCGCTACACCTGCATTCAGGGATTCTACTTTTCCTTCCATCGGAATCTTAATCAAACGTGTTGCCACCTTACTTGCTTCCTCAGAGATTCCATTTGCTTCATTGCCAATGATAATTCCAGTTTTATTCGTATATTCTTCTTCATCATAATAGTTCTTAGCCGCAAGATGAGATGCATAGATTGTAATTCCTTGTTGTTTCATCTCTTCTAATGCCCCCACAAAATCTTCAACATAGACAAATGGCATTCGATATAATGCCCCCATTGTAGAACGAACTACTTTTGGATTAAAGATATCCACGGATTCCTTGCTAATAATAACTCCAGTTATACCAGCACCTTCTGCGGTACGTATTATTGTGCCCATGTTGCCTGGATCACGAACATCTTCAAGTAATAATAAGTTTGCTTCGTCATGTGTAATTAATTCCTGGTAGTTATATGTTGGTTGCTTCACAATCGCTAGTATTCCCTGTGGTGTAGTAGTATCTGCTGCATCACATAATACCTTATCCGCTACAATTTCATAAGCAAATGAATCAAAATATGCAGGATTTTCTTGCAATCTGTCTCGATAAAAACTTTCTGTTACGTAGGCCTTAACCAAATTACTAGAATCCGTCTCTTCAAACATCTTAATACCTTCAATCACGAATTCCATCTGACTGTTCCTAGTCTTTGCTTTCTTCAAAAGTGCAATCAGATTCTTAATCTGACTATTACTTGAGCTGGTAATCATACTTTCTCCTTACAAGACAATAACGAAACTCTTCATAGTGTATAAAGATATACCAATGTGTTTTATGTCTGTCGTTACTATTTGCTGAATTGTGTGGGCTTATACATACTATGTTCTTTATTGTATGTGTAAGCCACTCAATTTTAAGTAAATTGTAGTAGACAGCCTTAAAACACAGGTATGCTTTATACACGGAGAAGAGTTTCGTAATTGTCTATTTCTCCTTACTATTTGCTGTGCATACTTGCAAGTTTATTCAATGTTTCATTCTTACCGATCATAACAAGAATATCATTCTTAGAAACTGGCGAATCTGCATCAGTATTAATATCTAATACACCATTTTTCTTAATACCAATTACATTAACTTTATATTTGGCACGTAGGTTTAATTCTCTTAGACTATGTCCATTCCACTCTGTTAATGCCTCAATCTCCATCATACTGAATGTAGATGAAAGTTCCACTGCATCAAAGAAATTACCTAATAATAATTTGTTTGCAATTCGTATTCCCGTTTCCTTTTCTGGGAATACAACCATATCTGCTCCAACCTTCTTCAAAATCTTAGCATGTAAGTCATTTTGTGCTTTTGCTAAAACATACGGAATTCCAAGTTCCTTCGCTAAAATGGTAACCATAACACTTGCTTCTAGATTTTCACCGATTGCTACAATAGCACCATCAAAATTACTAATTCCTAAAGTCTCCATCGTATCAACATCTGTAACATTGGCTTTTACCGCGTATGTTACAATGTCAGCCATCTCTTGAATTTTATCTTCATTGTCATCGACTACTAATACCTCACAACCACTATCTGCTAATGTAGTTGCAACACTCTTTCCAAATCTACCTAATCCAAATACAACAAATTCTTTATTCGTCATTCTATCCACCATGCCCTTCTGACACATTTATCTAAATCACGCGGATATCCGCGATTTGCTACACTACTTGTCTAATTGACAACCTATTTTTAAGTTTATCTACTAACCTACTGATATATTCTCCCCTGGTAAATGTCTTGAATTCTCTTTTACACCTCTTGAATTGAAAGCTAACGCCATCGACATAGGTCCAATACGTCCAAGATACATTGTTACTATAACTATAAATTTACCTAGCGTACTGAGTGATGGAGTTAAGTTTCTTGATAAACCTACAGTTGCTAATGCAGACGTTGTTTCAAACAGAATATCAAGGAAATCACCTCCCTCAACAACTGAAAGAAATATGGTTGAAACAAATAATACAGATGCACTTACTAAAATAACAGCAAGCGCTTTCTTAATATAGAAATCTGCAATCTTTCTTCTACAAAGTTCAACATCTTGCTTACCTCTAATTATAGAGAAAGCTGCCAAGAAGATCATAGCAAACGTTACTGTCTTAATACCACCTGCTGTACCTGATGGCGACCCACCAATGAACATCAGAATAATTGAAATAAATGCTGAGTCACTTGATAAATTCTCCTGTGGAACCGTTAAGAAACCTGCCGTTCTTGTAGTAACAGATTGAAACATAGATGCCATAATTTTTTGTCCAAAACTCAGATTTCCTATTGTACCTTTATTATGATACTCCATAACGAAAATCGCAACCGTACCAAAAACGATTAATATAACTGTTGTACCAACTGCAATCTTTGTATGTAGTCTAAGACTACGTGCAAAAGATTTGAGATTGAATTTATCTTTAAAAGATTTTCTTAATTTGGTTAAAACATCCCACCAAACGGGGAATCCAATACCACCTAGAATTATAAGAGCCATTGTCGTAAAATTAATCAATGGATTAGACACGTATTCTGCCAAACTATTATCTCCTAGAATATCCATACCGGCATTACAGAATGCTGATATAGCGTTAAATATTGCTCTTCCTATTCCAGATATGAATCCATACTTAGGAATGAATTCAATACTATATAATAAAGCCCCAATACCCTCTACCACAAACGTACCTTTCATAATTTTAATGGTAAGGCGTACTAGGCCTCTTAATGTATCTAGGTTATAAGCTTCTTGAATTAACAATCTCTCTCGCAATGTAATACGTTTTCTCATCATCAATAATATTGTTGTTGTAAATGTTACAACACCAAGTCCACCAAATTGAATCAGAATAAGTATTACCACATGACCAAATGTTGTCCAATGTGATAGTGTATTAACAGTAACCAATCCAGTAACACAAATTGATGTTGTTGCCGTGAACATTGCATCGATTAAGGTCGTAGTCTCTCCTGGTTTGGTCGCAAACGGTAGCATTAAAAGTGCAGTTCCAATTAGTATTGCTGCCAAGAAACCAAATACGATCATTTGGGTCGTCGAGAACTTAATCTTCATTAATTTTTCTTTCATCATTTCCTCCAACCATCAAGGGCATAAGTAAGTTTTTTGCCCTTAGTAAGACATTCTACCACTACTGTATTATTTTCTCAAGTGAGTGCACAGCCATAGTGGAGCAATTTTATGTAATAGAACCCGTTTTCCTATTGCATAAAACTGCAAACTATCAATATAGTTATCTATACTAATGGTTTGCAGTTTTATCAATTATTATAACTCTCTTATCATGAGAATGCAATAAGCTTAGTGTTTAGATTTCGCTATAATCCTGTTTCATATAACGGTATTACATTAATTACTGGTTCTTCATATGGATGAACCTTCTTAACTGCCGATTTCGTTTCTTGCAATCTATTTGCTTTACAGCATACTTCAACTTTCAATTCAGGTTCTGCGCTTATCTCACCCACAGATCCAATATACGGTGTTGTTCCATCTAGAGGACGCCAACAACCAATTACTTTACTATAGGATAAACAACAATCATAATTCCCAATATGACCAGCATCCACTTCCATTAATGCTTTTTGTAATATTTCTAGATGCGTTTCTGGTATGAAGATTTCTAATTTAAAATGTTCAAACTGCATATCGTTACTCCTTATTCTTTTTTTTCTTCCTATTACGTTTGCAAAGTTCCTTAAGTTATTGTTATCGTAACGATTCCTCAAGTTGCTTCATTGCTAGTTTTACCATTTCTCGAGGGCAAGCTAGATTCAGACGGATAAAATTGTCCACACCATATTTGCGCCCATCATCAGGCACAAGGCCTTTACTTGCCAGTAATTCGAGAATATGGACAAAATCTGCTCCATAACTCTTAAGATTTAACCATAAAAGATACGTACCCTGAGGTTTTATTACCTTAATCTCTGGTAATTTCTCTCTGATATAGGTGTAAGCATAGTCAACATTCTCTTCAACGTAATGGCAAAGATTATCTACCCAATCAGCTCCCTCTTGATATCCTGCAACAAGTGCTTCAAGTGATAGGGCATTCAATAGATTATAATGACTTTGTTCACTTATTTTTCTATATGCTTCCATTAATGAATTATTATAGATTATAGAATATGCAACTTGTAATCCACCTAGGTTGAAAGTCTTAGTCGGTGCATAGCAGGCAATCGTATGTTGCTTCATATACGCATTTACACTTTGTAATGGTATATGTGAATGACCACGGAACGTAAAATCAGCCCATATCTCGTCCGAAATTATATTGATTTGATGCTCTTCACAAAACATTGCCAGGGATTCAAGTTCTTCCCTTGTCCATACACGTCCAGTCGGGTTATGAGGAGAACACAGAATTAGGCATCGTATATTGTTATCTACAACCTTTTCCTTCATATCCTCAAAGTCCATTATAAAGGTACTATCTCCATCTTGTTTTAATTCGCTAAGGACTATATTTCTATTGGTTGCTTGTAAAGCACGTATGAAACCACCATAAGCCGGCGCATGAATCAAAACGCTCTCTTTCTCCTGTGTAAACGTATATATAGCGGTAGTCACTCCTCCAAGCACAGAGTTCTGATATGAAACTACGTCCTCTGTTACTCCTACAATCTGATATCTTGTTCTATGCCAATGTGCAATTGCATCAAAGAAGCGTTTTGAATTACTAATATATCCGAAGATCGGATGTTGCAACCGTTGCATCATTGCGTTAATAATACACGTAGGTGTTGCGAATTCCATATCTGCGATCCACATCGCATTCAATTGCCCCTGACTCACCTCTCTTGGTAGATCATCCCATTTTATACTTTCTGTACCTATTCTGTTATAAATTATATCAAAATCATTTTGCTTATTCACCTTTCATACTCCTCCAATTAGACAATTGAGATTAATACTGATATATCTTTTTGTACCTTATCATATATCCCAAAGAAACAAATAATGCAACTAATTCTGCTAAAGGAATTGATAGCCAAATACCATCTACGTTTAATAACTTTGGTAAAAACATAATTGCTAGTATAATAAATACGAAAGTTCTAAGGAATGATAGTAAAGCAGATATTAAACCATTAGAAAACGATGTAAACAATCCAGAAGCAAAAATATTGAATCCCATGAATAAAAAGCTGATACCAAACAAATCCATACCATGAATAGCCAGATTATAAACCGTACTATTTGGCTCAGAGAACAATCCTACCACTGGCTTTGCTAATAGCAAGGAGAATGCGTATGCCAATATAGAGCAAATAGTTATGAATATAATACTTAGTTTAAATAATTTTTTAAGTCTTTTTTCGTCCTGTGCACCATAATTGTAACTGAATAGAGGTGCTATACCTGATGTATATCCAAGGAAAACTGCTGTAAATAAGAACTGCGCATATAACACGATGGTTAATGCCGCCACGCCATCTTCCCCTACATATCTCATCATCAATTTATTAAAAAGAAATGTTGTAACTGCAACAGCTAAGTTGGATACCATCTCCGATGAGCCGTTCGTACAAGTTCTTATAAGTACCTTGCCATCAAACTTTGGCTTTGTAAAACATAATATACGATCTTCCTTCTTCGCAAACCAAATCAACCCAATCACAGCTGGAATCATAAATCCAATTCCAGTAGCAACTGCTGCTCCCTTAATTCCCAGTTCCATAGGCCCCATAAATAGATAATCAAGAAAAATATTTGCTGCACCACCAATAACCGTTACTATTAAGCCTAAGTTTGGTCTTCCAGCGGTAACAAAAAAGAACTGGAAAAGCACTTGAAGAATTGCGAACGGTATAAATATGCTAATATATAAAATATAATCATAGCAGTATTCATAAATAGCATCATTAGCACCTAATAATAAAGAAATTTCTTTGGTAAAGAACAAACCTATAAAAGCGATAACAATACCTAATACAACACCGCACGTTACAATGAAGGTATAACTCTGCTTCGCTTTTAACTGTTTTCCTTCCCCCATCTGTTTTGCAACTACCGCACTTCCACCACTTGCAAGCATTATGCCAATAGCAAATACTAAACTTATCAGTGGATAAGAGATATTAACTGCTGACAATGCTGTTGTCCCTACAAAGTTTGATACAAATCCCCCATCTACCATGGTATAGAAGGAATTGAAAACCATCATAATTACACTAGGTAACGTGAATTTTAATAGGAAACCTGGTGTTATCTTTTTCTCAAATGTATTCATTTCTATGACCTCACTCTTATTTGTCTATCCTTGCTTGCTTAACTCTAATTTGCTCTTCCTGAAAGTGTCTGTTAATGGTTCCAAGCATATCACATAGATTCTCTACATCTTCCTTTGAATATTTAACTTGAATCTCATCTAATGCTGCATAAAGTACACGGTCATATGCTTTATACTCCTCTAAAAGTTTCTCATTTACATATAGATAATATACTCGTTTGTCTTGTTGACTTTGCTTCTTTACAACAAGACCAAGCTTTTCTAATTCCTTAATCTTCAAGGTTACTGCAGATTTAGCAACGTGTAACACCTCTGCAATATAACTCACTGTACATTTTTCTTTATACGCTATTATGTCCAGATACAAAAGACTATTATATGTCACATGCTGATAATGATTGTAATTAGCTAGCTGTAATTCATTAATGACCATATCTAGATAGAATTGATTTACCATCTTCTTTAAATCCATACTTTTCTCCATTCTAACATGCATACTTCTTAGTAGTTATTAAATTAGTTTAGCAAATATAACTATTATTACTTAACCAATCTACTAAAAAGAAAGGAGACTGTCAAGTCTCCTTCCTAGCTTTCATTATTAAATTTCCCTAAAGTATACACTCTAATTGACAATCACAGGGCTCTTGTTCCACATGTTTAGGATTATATTCCACCGCTTCAACGCAACCCATCGACTTATAGAATTCCTGAGTTTCTACCGCTGAATGTGCTGATATATATAGCTTCTTGGCACCATGACTCTTCGCCCAATCCGCTGCTAATCGGAATAACTTACGTCCCAGCCCACTTCCTCGCATATCCTGCGAAACGTGAATACTAGATAAGTCAAGATATTCCTTATTGATTCCGAATAATTGTGATTCCACAGAAGTAAACCCTTTAAGTTTTCCATCTACGAATGCCCCATAAACAACTCCTCTCGTTGTTATAGTATTCTTTAGACAGTCAACTAGTATCTGATACTCTTCTTCGGACCATTCATCAATGAAAGGATCATCTTTAATTACCCATTCTCCATCAATCTTTCTATAGCATCTTGTAACTTCCTGACGACGTACAAAATGATTGAATAACTCTCGATTCATCTCTTCTATTGTTAATTCTTTTATATTCATTATGATACCTCTTATCTTAATCTGTTACTTATTCAAACCGTTCATTTAATAGGCTTACTACCCTCATCTTTGAACTCATCCTCACCCCTTAATCATTGATACATAAGACTATACTCTTCCAAGCTTGTTATTGCAAGCTTGTTATTGCGAGCCTCTTCTTGATATACTCTACTCAATAATATTGTCTACTATACCATAACTTTTAGCCTCAAGTGCTGTCATATAATAATCACGCTCGCAGTCTATTTCTATTTGCTTTATATCTTTACCTGTATTTTGCGATAAAATCCGATTAATTCGTTCTTTCGTATCAAGAATATGCTTTGCAACAATATTAATATCCGTAGCCTGCGCAGGTCCATTGATACCACCCGAAGGCTGATGAATCAAGATTTCGGCATTCGGTAAAGCAAATCTCTTTCCTTTTGCCCCTCCCGCAAGTAAGAAGGCTCCCATACTTGCCGCTACTCCAATACAGATGGTTGAAACATTACATTTCAAATAATTCATCGTATCATAGATTGCTAGCCCCGAAGATATACTTCCACCCGGACTATTAATATATAAGCTGATATCCTTTTTATAATCCAATGATTCAAGATATAATAGTTGCGCCACAATTGAGGTCGCTACTGCATCTGTAACCTCTTCTCCTAGAAATACAATTCTGTCATTAAGTAGTCTTGAATAGATATCATAACTTCTCTCGCTATTTCCTGTTTGTTGAACCACGTATGGTATATAACTCACGCTGCCATCCTCTCCCATCTCATAATAATTGTATTAGGATTATGTGGTTGCGAATGGATCTGTCTTATTTTCGGTGCCTCGGTCATTCTATAATGGTTATTCCGATAACTTGCTGGTGAACATTCAAATCTTTGACCAAAGGCTTTCGTGAAGGATTGTTGCGAAGTATAACCAATCATCTGTGCAATCTCAATAATTGGGGTATCTGTATTCAACAAAAGCCATTCTGCCTCAAACAAACGTCTCTCCATAATGTAAGCATATAGTGTTTTCCCAGTACTTTCAGCGAACATTCTATTCAAATGATACTTGGAATATCCGAATTCTTTTGCTAGAAGATTAAGACTAATCTCCTCTGAAAAATGCTTTTCAATATATTTTTTAATATTCGATACACTAGTATAATCCATATAACAACCTCCTATAGGATTAATAATAAAGCATTGATATTCCAAAAGTCTTATCCGAAAATGCTATTTTCAAAATAATTAGTCTAACTGTAATGTTTTATTAAATACTTTTCCTAAAATCTCTTGTGGAATCTCTTGCCCTAGGAAAATCTGCAACATTCCTTTTGGTGTAATTTTAAAACCAGATAATTCTGATTTATATGTAATGATCTCTTTTGCCTCAATATTCAAATGATCTTTAAAAGGAATTATTCTAACGAAATTCTCCCCAACGTAAAAGCTCGGTAACTTTGCCCAAAGTTTTTCCTCGATTTCTACGGAAACACTATCTTTGATTAGCTCACTTATTTGACAAAACATATTCTTAATTTCATCATTATGTATTGCAATTAATTGTTCGAATTCTATATTCATTTTTCCTCCTATATTCTTATCTTACATCTTCTTACTATACCCACATACTTCAACTCCTAGTAGTTTGTTCTATATTCTACCTCTATATAAACAAACACCATCTAACGCCAAACTTATCAATTAAATCAGTACACAAAGGACTAAAATCACACAGACCTAGAGGAACGATTATTTCACTACCTTCTTTTAATATCTCGTAAGCCTTTGTTACTTGACCTTCCTTCCCTTCTCCATAGTGAAGGCAAAACTGCATTGTGTTACCTGTTACTCTTTCTTCCATTCCATCATTTAACTCAGCCACTGCTAACGTATTCCCACAGATATCAAGTTCACAATGATAATAATTATCTTCCCCATCTTTTACGTTGAATCCTAATGTTGCGTCAAAGGCTTTCATATAAGTATCCACCGCTTCTTTACTATCTTTTGTATAGACTTGCATCATAATTCGATTCATATTATACCTCCTGTATCTTATATTACTTTCCTACCATGGAATCTTAATTCATATACGAAATCATTGTTTTTTACTACTTCCCAATTAACGTAACTATTTCAAATCTACCTTAAAAGATTATAAATTCTTATACATTACATAATTTGTTAAGAAAATCCCATTTCTTTTGACCTGTTGTTCCTTAATTACCTCATATCCCCTCTTTTCGAAAAAGGGTCTTGCCGTAATTGATGCATGGGTTGTTACCCTTGATGTAGATAGATGTGTTTCTAATCTATCACAGATTGTAGTTGCAACCCCTCTATGCTGAAAATCCTTATGTACATACAAACGATCCAGATATCCATCTTCTGTGATATCACCAAAACCTATAATTTTATCCTCTTCTACAGCCACCAATGTGTAATGCTCAAGGAAAGAACGATTCCAGGATTCCGTATCTACTTCACCAGTTGCCCAAACTTCTAATTGCTCTTTTGAATAGTCTATTGCATTAATGGTATGTACCGTATTGTAGAATAACTCTGCAATCTCTTTACAGTCGCTTGTGGTATAATCTCTAATCTTCATAATTCTCCCCTCAGTAATACTCTACTTCTATCTCTTACAAATTCTTTTTAGATATACCATATCAATAAGCTGCTTCCCACACTCATAGATTGGCTGGTCATAATTATCTGTGAAAAAATTCTTAATACGATGGGATTCCTCAAATCCACATCTCTTATAAAACGGTATCGTAAGATCACTATCTCCTGTACCTACAAGCAAGGTATCACCTTCATCTTCATAGAATTCCACTACATGTTCAATTAGCTTCTTTCCATAACCTTTTCCTTGATACTTAGGTTCAGTTGCAATATTTTTAATTTCAAACGTACCGTCGCCTTCCTTGGTTACAACACAAATTGCCTTTAAATCCTCCTCGAAGAGAGCAAACATATCTCCTCTTTCTAAATACTTATCAATCATATTTTCCTGCTCATCTGCTAAGAGAAGTAGCTCTATATACCTCTTCTTATTTCCTAGTATTCGTTCAATTCTCATCTAATTGTCTCCCTTATAACATTTACATAAGATATTCTTTTGCATACCCCCTATTTCAATGGCTCTAAATCAATTACTACAATCTCTGGTGGATTAAATACACGAGGAATTATATTTCTACTCAATCCACGACTTACAACCATAGTTGTATCCTCTAATTCATATAGGCCACCTGCGTATTTAGGAAATAATCCTTGATTCGGTGCTAACAAACCATTTAATATTCCTGGTATTCTCACCTGACCTCCATGTGCATGACCTGCAACTACTAAATCAAAACCACTATTCTTATATATCTCTGTTAATTCTGGCCTATGTGACAATAGAATAGAATAGATTCCATCTCCAGTTTCCTCATTACAGTTATTAAATTGCTCACGCCATTCATCCGTTATTCCATCTTCATAATATGCGTAACCATTGAAACCATATGGATCATCCACACCCGCTATACGAATTTGCTGTCCGTCCACTTCAATAAGCGATGAATTTCCTTCAAGTATTGTAACTCCATATGACCGAATCATTTCCTTTATGTAGGTAACTTCTCCAGACAAAAATTCATGATTTCCCGTCACATAATAGCAAGGATACTTCCTTCCAATTGCTGATAACAGTAGTTTTGTTCCCTTATGTGGTACTTTATCTACCGCAATATCTCCCACCAAAATAATCACATCCGGGTCGTACGTTTGTATCTTCTCTATTAAATTCTTCTGTTTACTACCGTATATAGTACTATGCAAATCAGTTATCGCCATAATTCTAACGGGTGACTTTATTTTATCACTGTTGACATTATATTGTTTAACCGTTAAACCTTGCCATAGTGCCACTGTACCAAACATAAGAACACCTATAGTAGAAAGCACTTTCACAGATTTTGATATTTTCTTATTCTTATTTGCTATATCTCTTTTATTTTTTCTCATATATTAAATCGATCATTCCATTATTACTTTCACTCGATATAAGCTTTAACTTAACCCTCTCATTCTTATCATGAAACAAACGAATTCCCTTTCCTAATATAGTTGGTATTACTGTTATATGATATCGATCAATCAAATCTTCTTTCATAAATTGATTCACCACATTAGCACCACCACAAACCCAAATATTTTCACCTGACTCCGTTTTTATATTCTCAATTAAATGCTTTATATTCTCGTCTGTAAATACAATACCCTCATCTGATTTAACATTCTTATGTGTTAATACGTAAGACTTCATGCCTTTGTAAGGCCAATTCCCTGGTGCTAATTCTGTAGTTATTTGAAGATATGTTGTATACCCCATAACAACCGTATCTATAGTCTGTATAAAATTTTCATAACTTCCCATCTCTTCACTTGTAGCATCCTGCCCACTTAGCCACTCTATATCTCCGGATTCGGTGGCAATAAATCCATCTAAACTCATTGCTATATATAAAATAACTTTTCTCACTGCCTACCTCACATTCTATCTAATTAAATAATAGTATAGTATAGCATAATTCTTCTCTTCATACATGATATTTATGCTTTCATAAAAATCTTATTCAATATTTATACTACCATAAGAAATATAAGTCTCCAACATTTTCTTTAATAGTCAAAAAGACCCATGTCTATACTTAGATAGATATAAGTCTTTTCTCATTGTGATTAAATAACAATTTTTAACCATATAATAACTTATGATTTAGCTAAAATCTCGACTTTTCATAATTATACGGAATACTTGTCCCTACCAACACATCCTCTATTTTATCAATAATTAACCAATCATCCATGTTACCTTGATGATCAAACTCCAATGGTTCTATTTCTTTTACGTTCTCGAACTCCACAAGGCACAAAAACTTTTTGTTCCAACGAATTCTTTGTTTCTCAGAAAGATTTAGTTTGGGTTGGTATTCATCAAATATTTGGATTATTTCCGCTTCTGATAATTTCACAAAATTATGCACATTCTTCACAGTAGCACACGCAGATATCTCCCCAGTCCCTTTTTCCATAAAATATAACTTCTCATTCTCAAATACTCGACTATGAGGAATCTTTCTTCCTGCCGCCCCACGTACAACCATGGTTTTCATACCCTCCATAATCTTATCTAAAACTCTCTCTCCCTTTTTACCAATATTATCACAATACACGAGATGTACCATAGTTAGCTTTCCTTCCTTACTACAGGAATCCAAACTTCATACTTCGCATTCTGAGGGTCTTGATTACTATACACCTCTATGTCTGGGGCATTGGCATATTCATACCCAGAGCTTGGAAGCCATTCTGTTACGATTCTTTTCTCTAATTCCTGAATTGATAAATGTATTCCTTCTCCCTCAAATATTGCCCATGTAGCTGCTGGAACGATATACTCTTCCAACTCTTCATCTAATTGCTGATTCGACGCAACTGCTATAAAATAGCGCCATTCGTTTTCGTCATTACAAGCACTTACACCAAGTAATCCTTTTAAATCACAATCCATATTCATTGCAAGTTTTTGAATTGTTCCATCCACAGCAGCCTTTTGCCACATATCCGGAACAACCTCAAAGTTCTTCTCGATTTCTTTATCCAGTGGGATTGATATTCCAATAATACGAAATGCCTCTTTTTTCTCAATTCTGTAATTCATCTCACGTTCTCCTTTAATCATTACTCGAAAACTAATAGGAGGGAATGCCTTAAGAACGATGCCAACTTCTTTCGCCTGTGATGGTGTAATTCCATGAACACTCTTGAAAGCACGATTAAACGCCGTTGGAGAATCATAGCCATACTTTAATGATACATCTATTACCTTCTTGTTATCACTTTGTAACTCAACAGCCGCGAGAGACATCTTCCTTTTTCTTATATATTCCGATAATGGCATACCAGCCATATACGTAAACATTCTTTGAAAATGATAGGTACCACAGCATGCAATCTTCGCTACTTGTTCCATATCAATATCTCCGCTCATATTCTCTTCCATATAATTAATCGCACTATTTAGTCTCTCGACCCATTCCATATTGTCTTCTCCCCCTACTATACTGTATTTTAAGTAATGATTCCTCGCATTTACTGCACCAAATTACGAGGTAATAATGAAAAGTTAAACTGTCCTACAATACATCTTTCTCAATTGCTTTGGCTAAGATACTTTTCTATCTAAATAAATCTACTATATTTAACTGGAACTTAAAAAGAACGTAAAAGGTCTGCATACCAAAATATTACTTCGCCAATACGATATAATTCAGATTCTTTACAGCTTTCACGCCATAATTCCTTATAATTGTGATACCAATATTCTAAACGAGCCGCTAAATCCGAATTCGTATTTCTATCCTTTATCGCTAATGAAATCTCATTCCACAAAGAGATACCCTCAGTCGCAATAACATAAGCCTTAACCAAAGGTCTTTTTGTTGAATCCATACAACTTAATATCCCATAAAGTTGTGCAATCAACTGCGTTAACTTCTTGTTTGCCTCCAAAATATCATATTCATTCATATCCTCAATTAACTTCTCTGATCCATAATCTCCAATTTTGTCCTCCTTCCTTTCCTTATAACCAACGATATGGAACCATGGGAACTTGGTCTGCTTTGATAATTGCTCCACGATAGAAACAAATTTTCTCGTTTGGTCTCTATATTCGATCCACGATATATCCTCATTAATACTTTCAAAGCCTGGTATCACTTTGTTCCACGAGAACGCTGCACCATATATCATTCCAACCATTGAAAACTCAGGGTGATTTACATGACCATAATCTCCCCAGTCTGTATTCAGAACACCAATTGCATCATATTGATATGCATAGGTACACATTCTTTTAATATTCTCATATGCATCAGCGCTGGCATTCACTAATTGATTCCAACCTATTACACCTGGACAAAGAATCTGTTTCGCTCCTGCCTCCTTAAGTCGTTTCGCATTCGTATCTTCTTGATTCGGTTCATACCCCCAATTCAAACAAATAGTTTCTTCCGGAAGTTCTTTAATAGCAGACGGAAAAGCGGAAATTACATCCCCCCAGAACATTGGCGTCTTACCTTTTTCAATTAGATATTCACATATCTTATGTACAAAATCAATATAAATCTGTCTCTCTCCAACTTGGTCAGCCAATGCCTTGCTTCTACCTTTACCTAAATCAAAGGTTTCATCTCCGCATAAGTTAAAATACTTCGATGAGAATAGTGGCATATATTCTTCTAACATGCGTATAACAAGTTTCATACTCTCTGGATTGCTAACATCAAGTGTGTGATGATGTTGACGGTCAAAGAACGCGAATGGTGCTTCACTCGAGTTTGGTAACTCACATAGATGTGCATACGTTTTCGTACTTAGTACTTTGTATAGGTGACCAAAACTTGCAATTGAAGGTACTAAATCAATATTAAGTTTCTTGCAATACACATCTAACTCCATAATTTCTTCTGGTGTCAAAGGAGTATCATCTCTCCATACCTCGCTAAAATCGCGAAACAAAAAACTGTGCTCTACATATAACTGCAATTGATTAATTTTATAGAATGATAATTTGTCCGCTAATGCCTTTAGGGAATCCAATGTAGGTATTCTGCCTCTCGTTACATCGTGATAAAACCCTCTATGCTTCATATCCGGATAATCTTTTATTATTACTTCAGGCAATACAGCCCCGTAGTTATCTATCATTTGTCTTAGTGTTTGTATACCATATAGTACCCCCGCGTAGTCACCACCTACAATGCAAATTACATTTTCTTCAATTACTATAGTATACTCTTCCTCTGATAAATCTTGGCTTACCTCTATGTATATCTGCTGAGGCCCCTTTTTTCCCTTACAAATAGGGACTGTATACCCCAGACAATTCTTAATATGTGTTTGTAATAATCTCATAGAATACATATAATCGTTTGATAACTCTTCATCATAAACAATTGGGCACTGATAACCAATTGTAAATACAACTCCCTTTTTTCCTATCGTTATGTCATGAGCCTTAGGTATTAATCGTAACATATTTATAACCATTCCTTTCTAAAAAACCTGCGGACTTTGAGGCGCAGGCACAAATTTAAGCGTGAAAAATCTTGATTATTCACACTATCCTCCTTTTGTAAGTCCATACATAATTCTGCTTGTTTCAGTTCCTTCCAGACTTATGTTCCATAGTATCTTTCATAGTTATCTTCCGCTAACTTCCACTTTCATTATAACCTATTAATAAAATATCCTCAATAATTTGTGAAAATGATTCCATACCTTCAATATTCATAAGTATCTATGTCAATAATACATTAAAGCCCAATCTTGCTTTCGACTTATGATTATATCATTAAAATTCTATGTAAAAAGCGCCCAACATCAGCCATTAAAACTAATATCGAGCACTCCTATATCTAATTTCAGATCTTTAATCTAAATTTTATACCCTTATTCTTTTGAGTATCTCCTAGTTATCCTGCATATTCGCTAGCTTCCTTGCCTGATCCGCTGCGATACATGCATCGATAATTTCTTGAATATCCCCATTCATGATTTTATCCAATTTATAAAGAGTAAGGTTGATTCTGTGATCTGTTACACGTCCTTGTGGGAAGTTATAAGTTCTGATTTTTTCAGAACGATCACCAGTACCAATCTGGCTTCTTCTTGCTTCTGCTTCTGCATCGTGTGCTTTCTGACATTCGATATCATATAACTTAGCACGTAATAATGCAAAGGCTTTATCTTTATTCTGCAACTGTGATTTTTCAGTTTGGCTATAAACTACGATTCCTGAAGGGAAGTGAGTTAAACGTACTGCAGAGTCAGTTGTATTAACACACTGTCCACCATTACCTGATGCACGCATTACATCGATACGAATATCATTATCATTGATTTGAACGTCTACTTCTTCGGCTTCTGGCATAACAGCTACTGTAATTGTAGAAGTATGAATACGTCCGCCTGATTCTGTTTCTGGAACACGTTGTACACGGTGTACACCTGATTCATATTTCATAACAGAGTATGCACCCTGTCCTGAAATCATAAAACTTACACTCTTCATACCACCAATACCAATTTCTTCATATTCCATCGTTTCAATCTTCCAACGTTTGGTTTCTGCATAGTGTACATACATACGGTAAATTTCAGCTGCGAATAATGCTGCTTCATCACCACCTGCACCTGCACGGATTTCTACAATAACGTTCTTATCATCGTTAGGGTCTTTTGGTAGAAGTAAAATCTTAAGTTCATTCTCGATTTCTTCTACACGCGATTTGCATTCTGCTAACTCTTCTTTTGCAAGCTCGCGCATTTCTTCATCACTTTCTTCAGAAAGGATAAGAAGACTATCTTCGATTCCTTGCTTTGTCTCCTTGTATTCCGTAAACTTCTCAACGATTGGTGCAAGCTCCGCTTGGTCTTTCATTAACTTACGAAATCTAGCTTGATCATTGGTAACGGTTGGTTCATTCAGCTCATCCATGATCTCTTGGAAACGACTTACTAATTCTTCTAATTTATCAAACATCTAGTATTCCTCCATAAAAAATTAAAACTTATAGCAATTTATAATATAACTTATTGGAAGGAAATCAAACGGCGTAAAACATCATTTCATTTCTGCCGATAAGTTAGCGATAGAACGATGTTCTATCGCATTATCAGGTTCACGATTATTCTTATTATATCAGTCCCTAACTATCGCTAGCTCTCTGATTAACTAGGTCTTTTTACTACGGTAATTTAGCTAGCAAAATTTATTTAGTAAATTTACAAAGGATATTTCCCGACAATTATTCCCGAGATAAATCCCCTTGTATCTTACCCACAACAACACGGTCATGGCCAGGCAAATCTTTAACAATATTAACTTCCGTAAAACCAGCATCCATGAGTAAGTTTTTTACATCTTCCCCCTGATTATGCCCAATTTCCAGAAAGATATATCCATCTTTTCTCAGATACTTATATGCTTCTTTGGCTAAGATCCGATAGAAATGTAATCCGTCTTCTAATCCATCTAATGCTAACATCGGCTCATGCTCTTTCACTTCTGGCATAAGTTCCTCAATTACCTTGGTAGGTATATATGGTGGATTCGAAACAATTATATCATATGTTCCTGTAACCTTGTCAAATACATTGCTTTCTATAAAAGTTACAGGTACTTCAAGATTTCTAGCATTTTTCTTTGCAACTTCTAAAGCCTCACTTGAGATATCCACTGCAGTAAGACTCTTTGGTTTACATAACTTACCTAGACTAAGGATAATACAACCGGACCCGGTACACATATCTAATATATCTGCATCGTCTGCCTGTTTCATCGCTAACTCAACAAGCACTTCTGTATCTTGTCTGGGTATTAATACATTCTCATTCACATAAAATTGCAATCCCATAAACTCTTGTTGGTTTATCAGGTATTGATACGGTATACGTTTTGCACGTGCCTCTATCATTGTCTTAAATCTAGCATATTGTTCCTCTTCGATCTCACGATTCGGATTCATATAATAATCTGTACGGCTAATACCGAAACATTCCATAGCCAGATACCATGCATCTAACTTTGCTTCTTCAACTCCTGCCTGAAGGAGTTGATTCTCAGCTTCTTGTAATACTCCTGCCAAGGTAATCATATTCGTAACCTCTTTTTAATCTTCTTTATCCTGTTCAAGGATTTTCGCATTAGGAGTATCAAAGAAACGGTCTAGGGCACGAAGAATATCATCATCTTCTTCGTCCTCCTCGTAACTAACCTTTGATTCGAATGAATTCTCTTCTCCTGAAGCTTCTAAAGAAGCTGCTAAAACTTCTGCTTCCACTTCATTCTTTTCTTCTAATACCGCTCCTTTTTTACTACCCTTCCATTGATCTGCATTTTCCTTAAGATATGTTCTCCAATCAAATACTGCTTCTACTGATTTAATCGCCACTTCTATCATATCATCATCAGGTTCTCTTGTAGTGAGCCCTTGTACTAATAGACCTGGTTTACTCAAAACCTGTACTAACTTCGAGTCACTTCTACCAGCCAAACGGATAAATTCGTATGATATACCTGCAATTACTGGAACAAGTAAGATTCTATAAAGTACACGTAACCAAATAGAATCTACATCAATGAAGATAAAGAAAATTACACTCACTATCATAACGATAAGTAAAAAACTCGTTCCACATCGTTTATGTTCTTTGGATTGCCAACGTACATTGTCAACGGTTAACTCTAAACCGTTTTCAATACAATTAATTGTTTTATGTTCTGCACCATGATACATAAATACTCGTTTGATATCTTTCATCTGCGAAATCAAGCCTACATATGCAATGAAAATCGCTATACGAATAACCCCTTCAACCACCGAAAGCCATACTGACGATTCAATAACACCGGCCAATAAGTTACCCAGAAAAAATGGTAATAGCATGAAGATACCTACAGCTAGAATAATAGATGTACATATTGTAAGAGCCATCATTAAGCCTTCGCCTGTCTTTTCTTTCTCATTTGCCTTACTATCTTTTGAATCTGCACCTTTGGTATTCTTTTTCCCTGCGTTATCTTTTTTCTTATTGTCTTCTTCCTCGTCCTCAAAGAAGGAGGAGGAATAGGTTAATGTTTTCGTTCCAATAACCATAGATTCTAAGAAATTAGCAACACCACGGATGATCGGAACTCTCAACACTTTATATCTTTTTGTAATACTTACATACTTGTTCTTCTGAATTATTATTTCATTGTTTGGCGTTCTAACAGCCACTGCATATTCGTCCTGATTTTTCATCATGATGCCTTCTAATACAGCCTGTCCACCAATTCCTGATGACTTCATTCTCGTACCTTCCCTTTCTCTTATCATGATCCCTCATAATTTGCTTCATGTAATGTTATCCCCTACATAACATGGGTACCTCGTATGCGAATGTAATACTATATATAATTCTATTTAAAAATAGGTTGAGATTATATAACCTCAACCTGTTTTTTAAATAGAAAGTTAAAACTTCTCTATCTAGTTTTCTTCTTTTAAACCGTATCTACGGTTGAACTTATCAATTGCTCCATGAGCAGCAACAGCTTTTTGTTGTCCAGTGTAGAATGAATGGCATTTAGAACAGATTTCAACGTGGATATCGTCGTTTGTTGAACCTACTGTAAATTCGTTACCACAGTTACATACTACCTTAGCTTGGTAATAATTAGGATGGATTCCTTCTCTCATCTTTTTCACCTCTTCTTATCGTTAAATATTAGATTGGATTTTGCCAATCGTATTAACATAAGACATAGTCCATTGAATGGATATGCCGTAGTTTTTTAAACAGCTTTCTCATTATAGCATAGTATTTCTTCATATGCAATATTTTTTTAAACAAGCTTCGTCTTTTTAATTGTTTCAATAAATTCAAAATTCGATTTTGTACGTAAGAATAAATCAATGATTTTTTCTAAGGCTTCATCTGATTTCATGCCACTCAATGCACGATGCATCAGATAATTCGCTTCTGTCTCATGAGGAGCTAATAACAAGTCATCACGTCTTGTACTTGATTTTGCTAAATCAATAGCAGGGAAGATTCTCTTCTCAGATAAACTACGATCAAGAACAAGTTCCATATTACCAGTTCCTTTGAATTCTTCAAAAACAACATCATCCATACGGGAACCCGTATCTACTAGTGCCGTTGCTAAAATTGTTAAACTTCCGCCCTCTCTCATGTTTCTCGCTGCTCCGAAGAACTTTTTAGGCATATGCAGAGCCGCTGGATCTAAACCACCTGATAAGGTACGACCACTTGCTTGCACTGTTAGATTGTATGCTCTTGCCAGTCTAGTGATACTATCTAGTAGAACAACTACATCTCTCTTATGTTCCACTAATCTCTTCGCTCTTTCAATTACCATCTCGGATACACGTTTATGATTTTCAGGTAATTCATCAAATGTAGAATAGATAACTTCCACGTTCTTACCTTCTATTGATTCTTTAATATCAGTAACTTCTTCCGGTCTCTCATCAATTAATAAGATAATCAATTGCATATCAGGGTGATTTACTGTAATCGATTTTGCAATTTGCTTTAATAAGGTAGTTTTACCTGCTTTCGGTGGAGATACAATCATACCTCTTTGACCTTTACCAATAGGGGATACTAAATCAACCATACGCATAGCAATACCTGCAGCTGGTGTCTCAAGATGAATTCTTTCATTAGGGAAAATTGGAGTAAGTTCTTCGAATTTTTTACGTTTTTGTGCTTCTGCTGGATGCATCCCATTCACCGATTTGACAAATAGTAAAGCACTGAATTTTTCATTCTGATTACGGACACGAGTATTACCAACTACAATATCCCCTGTCTTAAGATTAAATCTTCTGATCTGTGCAGGCGACACATATACATCATGCTCCCCTGGTAAAAAATTATCACAACGAATAAATCCATAGCCATCTGGAAGAACTTCTAATATTCCCTCTTTCGTTTCTCCACTATCTAATTGTTCTATCTCATTATTATTGGTTGCTGAACGTTTAGCCCCTTGTGAATCCATATTTGAAATATCTTTATTCTCTCTAGTATCTTTTACTACTTTTACCTCTTTAATCTCATTGCTTTCTTTATTATCTCTAATCTCTTTGATTTCTCTCTCTTCATGGTCTACTTTTACTATGTTTTCTTCTTTTACTATCTTCTCTTCTTTCGGCTGTTTACTCTTGCTCTCTTCTGTTAGTATATCTACTAATTCTTTTTTTCTTAATATCGATATATTCTTAATACCTTTTTGCTTGGCTATCTCTTTTAATTCAGCTAAAGACATTGTAGCGTAATTATTCTCCATATGTATGCTCCTTTACTCAACTTATTTCTCTGCCCCCATATCACAACAGATCCACTGATACATATTATTTATTATTCATTATTCTATTTAAAAATGTAACCGTTATTTCTCAATATCATAATCATTATACGAAGAAAGCCCCATACACCTTACGTTTATTTCATGATTATAGAAAGCTCCCATTGCTTTCAATTGATGGATTGAAATCATAGTATTATATTTGAGAATTAAAATAGTTACATTAAAACTTTCATCGGGATATATAAGATTGTCAGAACAATAGAATTTCTTCTATTATACATCCATTCTTATATAAAAGAAAGCTTTTTTATTGATTTACATATCCTACATATGAATCATATATAGTCAATAGAGAAACCCTTAGTCCTTGATTTCCCATTTTGTTAGTGTTATGATTAATATACTTGCTGAATATTTTTTATACATATTTGCTGGTTTCAGCATTGGTTAAAAACCTATACGCCATACTATGGTTGAAGGAATAGAAAGGACGAATTACGGTTATGACAACGAACGAAAAAGCACTTATACTACATGAAGAATGGAATGGTAAGATTGAAACCGTTTCAAAATGTACTGTTAAGTCAAGAGAAGATCTTGCAATTGCCTATACTCCTGGAGTTGCAGAACCATGTAAAGTAATTGCACAGGATAAAGAAAAAGCGTATAAATATACAATTAAGTCCAATATGGTTGCTGTTATCTCTGACGGTAGTGCAGTTCTTGGTCTAGGAAATATCGGTCCTTATGCTGCCATGCCTGTAATGGAAGGAAAAGCAGTTCTTTTCAAAGAATTTGGTAATGTTAATGCATTTCCTATCTGTTTGGATACACAAGATACAGAAGAAATCATTAAGACAATCGTAAACATTGCACCTGCATTCGGTGGTATTAATCTGGAAGATATCAGTGCCCCTCGTTGCTTTGAAATCGAAGAACGTTTAAAAGAACTCTTAGACATCCCTGTATTCCATGATGACCAACATGGTACTGCTATCGTTGTACTTGCTGGTATTATCAATGCACTTAAAGTTACTGGTAAACAAAAAGAAACTTGTAAGGTTGTAGTTAATGGTGCTGGTTCTGCTGGTATTGCCATTTCCAAATTACTTATTACTTATGGTTTCAAGAATATAATAATGTGCGATAAAGTTGGTATACTATGTAAAGGTGCTGATGGTCTAAACTGGATGCAAGAACAGATGATGGACGTTACAAACTTAGAACAAAAACAAGGTTCCTTAGCTGATGCTTTAAAAGGTGCCGATATCTTTGTTGGGGTTTCTGCTCCTAATATTGTCTCTAAGGAAATGGTAGCTAGCATGAATAAAGATTCTATCCTTTTTGCAATGGCAAATCCAGTACCTGAGATTATGCCTGACATAGCAAAAGAAGCTGGTGCTAAGGTGGTTGGAACCGGACGTTCTGATTTCCCTAACCAAGTAAATAACGTAGTTGCCTTCCCTGGTATCTTCAAAGGTGCGTTAGAAGGTCGTGCTACTCAAATCACGGAAGAGATGAAACTTGCTGCTGCAGAAGCAATTGCAAGCCTAGTTGATGAAAAAGATTTAAACGAGGATAACATCATGCCAGAAGCTTTCGATCCACGAGTTGCTGAGGTTGTTAGCAATGCTGTTAAATCTCATATTGTTCGATAGGTCAGATAATTCGAATTTACTAATCACAGTAATCAAATGTAGCATAAAACTTATAATCAAATTAGATAGGAGCTTTGATATACTTGAATAGCAAACGAATGTGGAATGACAAGCGTTATAATTCCTTTGATTATTACTTAAAAAACCAATTTGGGCATCGATTATATAAATTATCATTGAACGGTGGTATGACATGTCCGAATAGAGATGGGACATTAGATACAAGAGGCTGTATCTTCTGTAGTGCCGGTGGTTCTGGTGATTTTGCAGCGAGTGCAAGACTCTCCATTACAAGTCAAATAGAAGAAGCCAAAGCACTCATTGCTCATAAAGTAAAAAAAATACCAAACACACCACAATATATAGCTTATTTTCAGGCTTTTACTAACACCTATGCTCCTGTCCCCTATCTAAGAGAAATATTTACCGAAGCCCTTAGGCACCCTGATATTGCGGTACTTTCAATAGCAACAAGACCAGATTGCCTAAGTGAGGAGATCCTAGCTTTACTTGATGAGCTTAATCAGGTAAAACCAATATGGGTGGAACTTGGTCTACAAACAATCCATGAAGATACTGCAAAGCGTATTCGAAGAGGGTATCCTCTATCTTCTTATGATACCGCCGTTAAGAATCTCCGAAATATTCACATTGATGTTATTGTTCATCTTATCATTGGGCTTCCTTACGAAACCAAGGAAAACATCTTAAGATCCATTGATTACATTAATGATTCTGGAATTCAAGGTATTAAATTGCAACTCCTTCATGTTTTAAAAAATACTGATTTGGAGGCATTTCTTGACTCCATGCACATCCTTACTCTAGATGAGTATGTTACAATTCTTGTAGAGTGTCTAGAACATCTAGACCAAGATATTGTAATCCATCGTATTACTGGTGATGGACCAGGAGATTTATTACTAGCTCCTCTATGGAGCACCAATAAGAAACTTGTGTTAAATACAATTCAACATGCCATGAAAACCCTCGATTCTTGGCAAGGTAAGAATCGTAGCACATAGCCAATATTACGGAGGTAAGTACATGCAATCAGAAGCTTTAACTTTATATAAATTAATAATTTTATATATCCTTGAAAAAGTTGATTTTCCTCTTTCTAATGCACAGGTTTCGAACTTTATCTTGGAGAAAGAGTATACGAATTATTTTACTATCCAACAAGCAATCTCTGAGCTAATCGAATCCGACCTAATTCATTGCGAAACAATACGTAACACGACACTTTACAGAGTAGCAGACTCTGGACGAGAAACTCTTGAATACTTTAATAATCAAATTTCTGATGCAATCAAAAAAGATATTATCGAATACTTAAAAGAGAACAAATATACTTTACGCGAGGAAGTTTCTACATTATCTGATTTCTTTCAAAGTAAACCAAATGAGTACATCGTACGTTGTCAAGTAAAAGAGAAAGACAGTTCTGTCATTGAACTGAATCTAACAGTACCTTCCGAAGAAGAAGCTTCTACCATCTGTAGCAATTGGAGAGGCAAGAGCCAAGAAGTCTATTCTTTCATTGTAAGAACTTTAATGACTAGCAAGGAACAAACAGACACTGAAATAGATAAATAATAGCAAGTTCACATAGCGAATTTTCTATTATAAAAAACGCTATATGAGTATCGATTCTAATATCGATTATCTCACATAGCGTTTCCTTAAGTAAATCAAATGCTCAAAGTCATAATTCTTTCTTGTCATCTGATAAGTTATATTTACTTATACAGTAAGCCATTGTCACTTCATTATTCTTCTTCCGAAATTTGATCAGCTTCAAAACGTTCTATTATAGTAACACCTTCATTAGCTTCAACTTTCTCATCTACAAGTTCTTCCTCATCATCTTCATCAACTTCATCAAAACCGCCATTCATTGTGAATTCAATCAGTTCCCAGATTTCATCACGGCCTTGCTTTGATATGGATGAAAACGGAATAATCGGAGTCCCCTCTACAGTATTCAAACCCTTACGAATCATCTTAATATGTTTATCTCTCTGACTTCGATTGATCTTATCTAACTTCGTAGCTATAATAACTGGATTATATCCATTATGAACGATCCAATCATACATATTCTTATCATTCTCTGAAGGTTCATGACGAATATCTATTAGTAAGAAGATAATTCGAAGTTGTTTGGAAGTACCAAGATACTTCTCAATTAATTTACCCCATTTTTCTTTTAATGCCAACGAAACTTTAGCATATCCATATCCTGGGAGATCAACAAAATATACCTCATCATTAATATTATAGAAGTTAATGGTTTGTGTCTTACCAGGTTGCGAAGATGTTCTAGCGTAAGCTTTACGATTCATCAGCGCATTAATAAGTGACGATTTACCTACATTCGATTTACCAGCAAAAGCAATCTCAACTTTGTCATTCTCTGGTAGTACACTTGTTACACCACAAACGGTTTCCAAGTTCACACTTTTTATATGCATATCAATTACCATACCCTTTCAAAAGTCTGGCGACTTTGTGCAAGGCACAAATCGCCGTGTGAAAGATCATCTTTCACACTACTCCCATCTACACACGACACCATCTACGTGTGTATCTATACTAATGTTATTTATTACAATTAAATTGCTACATTATTTCACAAGTGCAAAAGATAACACTTCTTCCATGGTATCTACTAATTCTATATCAATTCCTGTAACAATTTCTTTCTCCAATTCGTCTATATTACTCTTGTTTTTCTTAGGTACAAGAACTAATTTAACTTTTGCTGCTTTCGCTGCAAGAATTTTTTCCTTTAACCCTCCAATTGGAAGAACTCTACCTCGAAGTGTAATCTCTCCTGTCATAGCAACATCTGCACGCACCTTCGTATTCGTTATGGCTGATAACATCGCGGTAGCCATAGTTATCCCTGCTGATGGGCCATCTTTTGGAACTGCACCCTCTGGTATATGAATATGGATATCATTTTTTTCAAAAAAGTCTTGAGCAATGCCATACTGACTACTTATAGAACGAATGTAACTAATTCCAGCCCTCGCCGATTCCTTCATTACATCGCCTAGTTTCCCTGTAAGTTCGAATTTACCTTTTCCTGGCATTACATTTACTTCGATTTGAAGTGTGTCACCACCAACGCTTGTCCACGCAAGTCCTCTTACGATACCAATTTCATCTTCCTTGTTGATTTCATCAAAGGTATAACGCTCTTTACCAAGATATTTTTCAAGGTTTTTATCTGTAATCTTAACACTCTTTTTATCACTTTCTAGAATTTCTCTTGCGACCTTTCGACAGATCTCACCGAGTTTTCTCTCGAGATTACGAACCCCTGCTTCTTTCGTATATCCATTAATAATATGGCTAATTGCCTTATCAGATATACTTAACTGCTTTTCATTCAATCCATTCTTCTCAATTTGTTTCACAATCAGATGTTCTTTTGCAATATGTTCTTTCTCATTCTGCGAATAACTGTTGACTTCAATTAATTCCATACGATCTAACAATGGGCGAGGAATTGTCTGAACTGAATTCGCTGTAGCTATAAAAAGAACTTCAGATAAATCTACTGGTTGTTCAATGTAATGATCCACAAAACGTTTATTCTGTTCTGCATCTAAAACTTCCAAAAGAGCTGAGAACGTGTCACCTTTGTAATCATTACTTACCTTGTCAATCTCATCTAACAACATAAGTGGATTCTTAACACCCGCATTCTTAAGTCCACTAACAATACGTCCTGGCATAGCTCCAACATACGTTCTTCTATGCCCCCTAATTTCTGCTTCATCACGTACACCACCTAAGCTAATACGTACGTATTCCTTATCAAGTGCCTTCGCTACGGAACGTGCTATCGAAGTCTTACCAGTTCCCGGAGGGCCCACTAAACAGATAATTGGACTATCTCCTTTTTTCGTCAAGCTTCGTACTGCTAAGAATTCAATAATACGATCTTTTACTTTCTTAAGACCATAGTGATCTTCATCTAACACTTTCATAGCATTCTTGATATCCTTGTTATCTTTGCTTACTTTATCCCAAGGAAGTGTTAATAACATCTCAATATAACCACGTGACACAGAACTTTCAGAGGAGTTATTCCCTAAGTTCTTGTAGCGTTCAATTTCCTTCTCAATATGATCTTTCACAGTCTTTGAAGCCTTCAACTTCTTTACTTTACTTAAGTATTCTTCTGCTTCGGTAAGAGAATCCTTGTCTCCAAGTTCCTCACGGATAATCTTGAGCTGTTCTCTCATGATATATTCTTTTTGGTTCTTATCAACTTTTTCTTTCACTTTAGCCTGTAAGTCTTTTCTTATTCTCAGAATCTCTATCTCATTCGTTAATGCTATACACGTTTTCTCATAGCGTTCTGAGATATCATTTATTTCTAACAACTCTTGTTTTTCCTCATAGCTAAACGCTATGTTAGAAGCAATAGCATTCAATAGATGTACAATATCTTCATCTAACAACATCGTTTTCATGATATCCTTACTTAATCTTGGATTCTCGATCGCATATACTTCTAGAATACTCTTAATCCCCCTAAGATAAGCAGTAATCTCTACCTCAGTAAGATCCTCTATTCCAGTAGCCTCTTTCACCTCAACCTCACCATATAAATAAGGTTGATCTGTATATATTTCGCAAACCTCTGCACGCTCTAGTCCTTGTACCATAACGCGGATTATATCACCAGGAAGTTTGATTAATTGCTTGATTTCAGCTACAGTACCAACACTATATAAATCCTCTGGTTTTGGATCTTCAACATTCGGATCCTTTTGCATTAGCAACAATACTTGTTGATCTTGTTCCATTGCCATCTCTACAGCATTAACGGTAATCTTACGGTTAATATCAAAATGAATTAATGTATCTGGTAAGATTGTCATCCCACGCAATGCTACGATTGGCATTATTTTTCGTATCTCAGTCATACTTATCCCCATGCATATCACAAGTCAGCTTGTAATACTGCCAATATTAATGAGTTGAAGGACCTTTGTGCATGGCTCCTTTCATAGATTTAGTATTATTCCTTCAACTTTTCTCTATCTGTAACAAACTTGTTGTTTGTACAAGTAAATCTATCATTAGATAAAAAGTCCACTAAAGTATTACCTTCAGTAGACTTTTTTATAATTATGCAATTTCATTGCTATTCTTTTTTGGAAGTCTTTTTGTAGTAGTCTTCTTAGCTACACCTTCTTCGGAATAAACAAAAGTTGGTTCTTCAAGTCCCTGTGCAGCTGGTTTAGTGATAATACACTTCGCTATTTTACTATCAGATGGAATTTTGTACATAGAATCCATCATAATAGATTCCATAATAGCACGCAATCCTCTCGCACCAGTTTTTCTTTCAAAAGAACGTTTTGCGATTTCTCTGATTGCATCTTCTTCAAATTCTAACTCAACACCATCTAATTCAAACAATTTTCTATATTGTTTTACAATTGCATTCTTAGGTTCTGTTAAGATATGATACAATGCATCTTCATCGAGTAAGTCAAGCCCTACACTTACAGGAACTCGCCCTACGAATTCTGGAATTAATCCATACTTAACGAAATCCTGTGGTAATACTTGTTTGAATAACTTACCTATATTATCTTTATCGATTGCAGCAATTTCTGCATTAAATCCGATTGACTTATTGCCAATTCTAGATTCGATAATTTTTTCCAAACCATCGAATGCTCCACCACAGATAAACAAGATATTAGAAGTATCAATCTGAATAAATTCTTGGTGTGGATGCTTTCTACCACCTTGAGGTGGAACGTTAGCTACTGTACCTTCAACAATCTTAAGTAAAGCTTGTTGTACACCTTCACCTGATACATCTCTTGTAATTGAAGTATTCTCTGATTTTCTTGTTATTTTGTCTATTTCATCGATATATATAATACCGTATTCTGCTCTTTCAACATCGTAATCTGCTGCCTGAATTATTTTTAATAGTATATTCTCAACATCTTCACCCACATATCCAGCTTCTGTTAAAGTAGTAGCATCTGCTATCGCAAATGGTACATTAATCAACTTAGCTAACGTCTGTGCAAGATATGTTTTACCAGAACCTGTTGGTCCTACCATAATGATATTACTTTTCTGTAGTTCTACGTCTAAATCTTTCTCTGCAAGCACTCTCTTATAGTGATTGTAAACAGATACTGCTAACACTTTTTTCGCTTCATTTTGACCAACAACGTATTGGTCTAAGAAATCTTTGATTTCTTCTGGTTTCAACAAATTAATACCATTCTCTTGAATTGTATCATCAAACTCTTCTTCAATAATCTCCGAACAAATCTCTATACATTCATCACAAATATATACGTTTGGGCCTGCAATCAATTTTCTTACTTGATCTTGCGTCTTATTGCAAAAAGAACATCTTAATTGTTTTCTTTCATCTGCTCGATTAGCCATGCAATACACCTCCATTTTAGTAAAATTAGTAAATCCATAACGACAGACTCCAATACAAATCTGTCGTTATGGCACTAAACTACTATAACATTCCTACTGTCTACTTGTAATTATACTATCAATTAGGCCGTATTCTTTAGCTTCTTCTGCAGTCATATAATTATCACGCTCTGTATCAATTTCAATAACTTCAACTGGTTTTCCAGTGTTCTGAGCTAAAATATCATTTAATTTCTTCTTTGTACGTAAGATATTATCTGCAACGATTTTAATGTCAGTAGCTTGACCTCTTGCACCACCTGATGGTTGATGAATCATAACTTCTGCATTCGGAAGTGCAAATCTCTTTCCTTTCGCTCCACCAGCAAGAAGGAATGCTCCCATACTTGCCGCCATACCCATACAAATTGTAGAAACATCTGATTTAATAAACTGCATAGTATCGTAGATAGCCATACCAGCAGTTACAGAACCACCTGGGCTATTAATATACAAGCTAATATCTTTTCCTGGATCTTCAGCTTCTAAGAATAATAATTGGGATACAATAAGACTAGCAGAAACGTCTGTTACCTCTTCTCCTAAAAATATAATTCTCTCTTTAAGAAGTCTGGAATAAATATCGTAAGATCTCTCTCCTCTACTTGTCTGCTCAATGACATAAGGTACTAAACTCATACTTAATCCTCCTTATCTTTATTATAACTATTCAGTTATCCAGCTTTTTCAAAGCTGGATGTGCACAAAATGAATAAAAAGTATTCACCTTGACACTGAACCACTCGAAAAAACAAGCTTTTTCTCGGAGTTTTCTGGGTAGTTACTTTATTACTCTTATATCGTGTAAATGCTGATTTCATTTCAAAATCAGCATTTATTAGAATAGTATAACTTTTAAATTCTACTGAATAACACGACTGAATTACAGTTACTTAATAGCTTATGCTTCCTTTGAAGCTTCCACTACGAAGTCAACAGCTTTTTGAACAGCCATGTCCATCTTCATTTGTTCTTTTTCTCCATCACCAAGAAGTTCTTTTAATTTTTCAACTTCCATCTTGTACATTTCAGCCATCTTTGCGATTTCTGCATCTAAATCTTCTTCAGAAACAGTGATGTTTTCAGCTTTAACGATTGCTTCAAGTACTAATCTGCTTTGGATACGTTTCTCAGCTTGTGGTCTCATTTGTTCGAATAATTTTTCTTGTGTTAAACCAGTGAAGCTGAAATATTGTTCAACTGATAAACCTTGTTGTTGTAATCTAGCAGCGAAATCTTCTGCCATTTGTCTAATTTGTGTATTAATCATTGCTTCTGGAATTTCCATTGTTGAATTTTCAATGATTGTTTCAATGATCTTATCTTCTCTTTCATTATTAGCTGCTGCTACTTTTTTCTCTAATAAAGATGCTTTGATATCAGCTTTATATTCATCTAAAGATTCGAATTCAGATACATCTTTAGCGAAATCATCATTTAATTCTGGTAATTCTTTTGCTTTGATTTCATTGATTTTTACTTTGAACATAGCTGGTTTGCCAGCTAATTCTGGTGCATGGTATTCAGCTGGGAAAGTTACGTTAACTTCAACTTCTTCTCCAACTTTTTTACCTACTAATTGATCTTCGAATGTATCAATGAAAGAGTGTGAACCAAGTGTTAATGGATAAGCTTCACCTTTTCCACCTTCAAATGGTGTTCCATCTACAAATCCTTCGAAATCGATTGTAACGATATCTTTTAACTCAGCTGCTTTATCTTCAACTGTTACAGTTCTGGCATTTTGTTCTCTAACTTTATCTAATTCAGCTGATAATTCTTCTTCCGTTACTTCTGTGCTAGCTTTTTCTACTGCAACACCTTTATATTCACCTAAAGTTACTTCAGGTTTAACTGCAACTTCAGCTGTAAAGATGAATGATTTGCCTTTTTCGATTTGAACTACATCGATATCTGGTTGAGAAACAATATCTAAACCACTTTCAGCTGCTGCTTTTTCGTAAGCTGAAGGGATGATTGCATTTGCTGCATCTTCATAGAATACACCAACACCATACATTTTTTCAATGATTGCTCTTGGAGCTTTTCCTTTTCTAAATCCTTGAATAGTCATTTTTCCTCTATTCTTAAGGTATGCTTTTTGGATTGCAGCTTCGAATTCTTCAGCTGTAGCTTCAATAGTAAGCTTTACCATGTTCTTTTCCAACTTTTCAACTTGTAAACTCATTCTAAGATTTCCTCCTGTATTTAACACTTTCCTTATTAACTGCATAATCACACAGTTTTTGTGCATTGCAAGCAAATGATTTTGTGCTTTGCTATCCAATAGACAACGTCTATTTTCAGTAAACAAAATCACCCTTGCAAACAAGTGATTTTGCGCATAGCTATACAATAGACTGCGTCTATTATCGGTTTTCAAATTCAACATTGCAAGCAAGCGAATTTGTGCATTGCTATATTATATCATATATATTTGGTAATTACAAATTAATTTTCTTAGCGAAAATTTAGTAAATTTGTCTATTATCCTTACGTAAAGCGTTAGGCTTATGCTAACTAATCTTCTTTGACATACCCCTTGTCTTTTAATATGTCAACTACCTCATATACGTACTTTCTACATTTTTCTTCTGTCTGTGCTTCAACCATTACTCGTAACACTTGTTCTGTACCACTTTCACGCACAAGAATTCTACCATCATCTCCAAGTTCCCTTGTGATTTTTTTGACTGCTTCTTTAACATCTTCATCATTCTTTGCAGTTGGCTTATCAAATACTTTGACATTAACAAGTAATTGTGGATACATCTTCACTTTACTAACTAGTTCTGATAGTTTTTGTTTCTTCTCTAGCATAACTTCCATTAATATAAGCGATGTAAGAATACCGTCCCCTGTAGTTGCATGTTTACTGAAGATGATATGCCCTGATTGCTCACCACCTAATGTATGACCATTGGCAACCATATTCTCATTCACATACTTATCTCCTACTGTAGTCTTTTCATAAAGAATTCCTGCTTTATCAAAAGCTTTATATAATCCAATATTAGACATAATCGTAGTTACTACTGTATTATTACTTAGTTCACCACGTTCTTTTAGATATGTCCCACATAAGTATAGTATTAAATCACCATCAATAATATTCCCTTTATCATCCACTGCTAAACAGCGATCTGCATCACCATCGTATGCAAATCCAATATCTAATCCATTGTCTATCACATACTTTTGTAACACTTCAATATGTGTAGAACCACAATTGTTATTGATATTCGTTCCATCTGGTTCATTACTGATTGTATATGTCTTAGCTCCAAGTGCATCAAATACTCCCTTTGCTACAGTTGTAGCAGAACCATTAGATAGATCAAGGCCTACTTTAACACCTTTGAAAGAACGTGTAGCAAGAGACATAAGATAACCAATATAACGATGTCTTCCTACCGAATAATCTACCGTTCTACCAATATCCACACCTGTCGCTAACGGGATATCATCTACTTCTTTATCAATGTATTCTTCAATTAATTCTTCTACTTCTGTTTCTAATTTGTATCCGTCAGAATTAATTACTTTTATTCCATTATCATAATAAGGATTATGGCTAGCTGATATCATAATACCACAATCAAAATTCTCACTGCGTACTACGTATGATACACTTGGTGTAGGTGTTACATGTAGTAGATAGACATCAGCTCCACTCGCTGTTAAACCAGAAACTAATGCGTATTCAAACATATAACTCGATCTTCTTGTGTCTTTTCCTATAATTATCTTTGCTTTATGTTCTCTCCCAAAATAATATCCTAAAAAACGTCCTACCTTGTAAGCATGAACTACTGTTAAATCAACGTTAGCTTCTCCACGGAAACCATCAGTACCAAAATATTTTCCCATCTTTATACCCATGCATTGTATAAGCAAAACTTACCTTGTGAATGACAGTGCATGGCTCCTTTCTCTATTTCTTTATTTCTATATTTTTCTTGTTAGTTTCTTATACTGCTGTATTTCTTTATTATACTATTGCTTTATTATACACCATTGTTCTTCTATTAATATATAACTCCTACTTTTATTGTATTCTAACATAATTACAAATCAAGTCAAGTATTAACAACCTTTATATGTAAGGTGACCAGTATAACACCCTTTATCTATCATATACATACCAACAGTATACACACAAAAAAACATCACCAAATACGTACGATTGAGGCAATTGATCATTTCTTCTCTCATAGCACTAAGTAAAGCCGGTACATTGCTGTAGGTGCTTTCTCAACACAATCATAAATACATGGCGATGTTTCTTTCATTATGGTGAAGCTACACCGTTATTACGCTAAAGCTTCACATTTTTCAACCAGAAAGGTTGTCGATTATTGACCAGTAGAACCTGACATTGATTCTTCTTGTTTTTTAATCATTTGACGAACCATTTCTCCACCAACAGAACCATTTTGAGCACTTGTTAAGTCTCCATTATAACCTGCTTTTAAAGGCACTCCAAGTTCTGATGCTACTTCCATTTTGAATCTGTTCATAGCTTCTTTTGCTTGTGGTACTTCCATTCTGTTAGAACCGCTATTATTGTTTGCCATTATAATGCACCTCCGTGGTTAAAATATTGGACTGATTTTTGTTAAATCGTCCGTTGGATTTGTTTCAGACACCGTATGTGATGTCTGTAATATTATTGTGACCCATAATGAAAAAATTATTATGGTAAGTTATGGTTTCAGCATTCTTTTTTATATCTTGACGGACTATTAATCTAGACGGACTTTGAGGTCGGTACTATCATCATACGAATGATACGAACCAACCTCTATCCCAGTGTATCTATGAGGATATTCTGCTCTTGAATATACCTGTTTTTTTCACACTACTAGATAAGCGGCTACTAACATACGCTTATCTAGGTTTCGCTCTTGTTAAGTCATCCTTTTCAAAACGATGCATTTCGCTACTCATCTTATTGCTAGTATTACACAACTCATAAATAACTATACTAAAACCACGATAAAATCAAAGAATTTTCATTTTTTCTTATTTTTGAGCGGGAGTTGTCGCATACGTCATTTGCACTTATCATAATTGCCTTTTTTCGAACATACATTGTTATAATTCATTATATTACTGAGGAATTAAAATGGATGCATTCTATCAATTTATAAAAAATATTAATCAAGTAGTTTGGGGACTTCCTATGATTCTTCTACTCCTTGGAACTCATGCTTTCTATACGATTAAGTTGCGTTTTGTTCAAAGGTTTGCCTTCCTTGGCATTCGTTTATCATTCAAAAAAGATGACGCGGGAGAAGGCGATGTTAGTAGCTTCGCCTCACTAGCGACAATCTTAGCTGCAACATTAGGTACCGGAAATATAATTGGTATATCAACAGCCGTTGCTTTAGGTGGACCAGGTGCGATCTTTTGGTGTTGGATTACCGGAATATTCGGAATGGCCACTTCTTATGCTGAATGTTATCTCAGTATAAAATTCCGTAAAAAAACATCAAACGGTAACTATGTTGGTGGCCCCATGTATGTACTTGAACAAGGCCTTCATTCTAAAAGCCTTGCCATAATCTTTAGTTTATGCACTTTAGCAGCTTCATTTGGTGTGGGTTGTACCACCCAAGCCAATTCAATAACCACAACAACTTCAGCAACCTGGAACCTATCGCCTTCTACTGTTGGGTTTATAACAGCAATTGTATGCGGTTTGGTTATTGTGGGTGGTGTCAAATCCATCTCCACTGTATGTACCAGACTTGTACCTGCAATGGGCCTTTTTTATATAATTAGTTGTTTCATTATCTTAGTAATTAATCGTAGTTTTTTACTACAAGCGATTAGGCTTATTGTGTCCTCGGCCTTTACATCTCATGCAGCAACAGGAGGTTTCATCGGTAGTACAATTATTATAGCAGCAAGACAAGGCGTAGCCAAAGGTCTGTTCACCAATGAAGCAGGATTAGGTTCCGCTGCCATTGCTGCGGCAAGTGCCAAGACAGAAGATCCAAGCCGCCAAGCACTTGTATCTATGACCGCAACTTTTTGGGATACTGTTATAATGTGCGCTATTACTGGTTTGGTTATTGTTAGTAATCTATTACATTTTCCAGACTCCACTGCCGGACTTAGCAATGCGGAACTAACAACCGCTGCATTCGCTGTCATCCCTTTTGGAAAAGTTCTTTTAAGTTTTTCGCTTATTGCATTTGCAATTGCAACACTCATTGGTTGGTCATTCTTTGGTGAAAGTGCAGCTTACTATCTCTTTGGTGATAAAGGTATACAAATCTATAAGATATTCTATATTGTAATGATTTACATCGGAGCAGTACTTTCCCTTGATTTGGTCTGGGAATTGTCTGATTTAGTGAATGCCATCATGGCTATTCCTAACTTAATAGCACTCCTCCTTCTATATAAATTAGTACCAAAATATTCTAAGAAGACTTAAAATACAATTGACTTAGCAATGCTATCGGCTAATTCTTTGCTCTCTAATCTTTCAACAATTGCTAATGCGAATTCTACAGCTGATCCCATTGATCTTCCTGTAACGATATTACCATCAATAACAGCTCCTGCATCAACAATTGTAGCACCACGTAATTTATCTTCATAACCTGGATAACAAACAGCATTTTTACCATCTAATAATCCTAGTGTACCTAGAATACTTGGAGCAGCACAAATTGCGGCGATACATTTACCATTATCATTGAATTTTTTAATTAATTTTTGTAATGGTTTACTCTCTGCAAGGCGTGATGTTCCTGGCATACCACCTGGTAGTACAAGCATATCAATTGCTTCATAGTTTATATCATCGAAAAATCTTTCTGTTACAACTGCAATTTTATGTGCACCATATACTTCTTTAATTCCCTTCATCGAAACTAAAGTGACTTCCATCTTCGCTCTTCTTAATACATCTACAACGGTTAATGCTTCAATTTCTTCAAAGCCATCTGCAAAAAAAATAGCAACTTTTTTCATGTAAATTTCCTCCATAAATTCCTAATAAATATTGTTATCAAATAATTATCTATAATAACACAATTTTTATTATAATGGAACAAATTATAACTAAAAAATATTGTTTCTATCTTCTTTAATCGTCTAATTGCTCTTTAGATTTCTTTAACTTCTTTTCAAAAATTAGTGCAGTTACTAAATATGCTTATATTTTTTCACCTTTCACTTAAGAATAATAGTTATTTTCATATATAATATAACCATAATTCATTTTTCCATTTTCCGTCTAGATTTCTATATAGGATTAATGTATAATATTTTGGTTAATGTTTTAAACACACTTCAAATAGGATATCGTATATTCTATTCACATATATAGCAATACTACAGGAACATTAACGATTTTTGAATCGTGAAACTAAATAACTAATTTATACACTTTACGTAAAAGGAGGAACAATTATGGCTGTCAAGTATGTATTTGTAACAGGTGGTGTTGTATCAGGTCTTGGAAAGGGTATTACTGCTGCTTCATTAGGTCGTTTGCTTAAAGCTCGTGGTTATAGTGTAACCATGCAAAAATTTGACCCTTATATCAATATCGATCCGGGTACAATGAATCCAATCCAACACGGAGAAGTGTTTGTTACAGATGATGGTGCAGAAACTGACCTTGACCTAGGTCACTATGAGAGATTTATCGACGAAAGTCTTACAAAGCAATCAAATGTAACTACTGGAAAAATCTATTGGTCTGTTCTCTCAAAAGAAAGACGTGGTGATTTTGGTGGCGGTACCGTTCAAGTTATCCCTCACATCACAAATGAAATCAAGAGCCGTTTTTATCGCAATGATGGCTGTGACGACACTCAAATCGCAATCATCGAAGTTGGTGGTACCGTAGGCGATATTGAAAGTCAGCCATTCTTAGAATCAATCCGTCAATTCCAACACGATATAGGACGTGAAAATGCAATTCTTATTCACGTTACTTTAATCCCTTATCTTAGAGCTTCTGGTGAAATGAAGACTAAACCAACACAAGCAAGTGTTAAAGAATTACAAGGCATGGGCATTCAACCAGATATCATCGTATGTAGGACTGAAGTTCCTTTAGAAGAAGGTATTAAAGATAAAATTGCATTATTCTGTAATGTTCCAAGTAATCACGTGATGCAAAATCTTGATGTGGACACGCTGTATGAAGCACCACTTGCAATGGAAAATGAACATCTTGCGAATGTAGCTTGCGAGTGCTTAAAACTTGATTGTCCTGAACCAGATTTGGCAGAATGGGAAAACATGGTTTATGCTCTAAAGAATCCTCAGAAGGAAGTTACTGTCGCTTTAGTTGGTAAATACACTGCTTTACATGATGCTTATATCAGTGTTGTAGAATCCTTAAAACATGGTGCTGTAGCACACAATGCTTCTGTTACTATCAAATGGATTAACTCAGAAGATATTACCCCTAAAAACGTAGAAGAAATGTTTGGAGACGTATCTGGTATTATCGTTCCAGGTGGTTTTGGCCATCGTGGTATTGAGGGTATGATTACTTCTATTAAATATGCTCGTGAGAACAACCTTCCATACTTAGGACTATGTCTTGGTATGCAATTAGCAATTGTTGAATTCGCAAGACATGTGGTTGGTTTTGCTGATGCTCATAGTGTAGAACTAGATCCAGGTACTACACACCCAGTTATTCACTTGATGCCAGAACAAGATGGTGTTGAAGACCTTGGTGGTACGCTACGTCTTGGTTCATATCCTTGTGTATTAGAAGCTGGCACAAAGGCTCATGAATTATACGGTTCAACAGATATCAAAGAAAGACATAGACATCGTTATGAAGTAAACAACTACTACCGTGATGATTTCAAGAAACACGGTCTTGTACTTTCTGGGTTATCACCAGATGGTCGTATTGTTGAAATGATTGAATTAAAGGATCACCCTTGGTTTGTTGCTACGCAAGCACATCCAGAATTCAAATCAAGACCAAACAGACCACACCCATTGTTCAAAGGATTTATTGGAGCTTCTATTGCAACTCAAGAAGGTAACTAGATTATAAATAGCAAAAAAATCGCCTATGCAAGTTAAAGAAAACCCCTTCCATCAGACAACAGTCTAATGAAAGGGGTTTTTCGTTGAATAGAATAGTTCCCTACTCCTCGAAATCTTAAAGTGCGAAGTTTAAGTAACTAAGATTACTCAATGATATCTTGAAATGAATTAGAGGTTACTCGCTTGATTTGCGAATGATACTTATAGTATACATTCTAAGGAATACGCCGTAAACTCAAGCGGATTATCACTTTCATCGTTTACAAAACTTCCAATACTCTCTCCTGTTATTGAAAAGCCAACACTCTTCAAAAGCTCAACAGATGGTATGTTGTCTTTAGCCGTACCCGATATCAGTCTATGGACGTTTAATTTATGCTTTGCATAACTCAACAACTCCGAAACAGCTTCTTTTGCGTATCCATTTCCTTGATAATTAGTATGTATACAGAATCCAAGGTTTCTTGTGCTATCATCTGTGCAATTTAAGCCGATAAATCCAATGACTTTATTTTCAGATTTCAATTCCACTGCGAAAAATTCATCAGTCCCAGCAAAATACAACAAAATGTTTCGTAAGTTTTCTTCATCTGTTGGGAATTGATCGTCATATATTGCATATTTTGATGCCTGTTTATCGCGTATCAATTCCGAGAAATCCTGAAAATCACTGTTTGCAAACTTTCGTAAAACAAGATGTAACGTTTCCATAACGTATTCCTCCATAAATTCTCCTTATTTTTCAACTCAAACTTCGCACTTGAAGATTACAAGGTGTAAGAAACAGCTATTTCCCTACTCTAGGTGAAGATTTATATGTGTGAAGTTTGAGTTACATATACTAGTTAAATGGCACCACTTTAAGATCAAAAGGATTCAGTATTGTTCTTTCGATATCTGTTAAATTGACTTCCTGTACATGATTTGTGTTGTTAAATATCAATAAATATCTTGATACACTATTCTCTCGAACACTAACCTCTACCCCGTCAGCTAATCCTTGGAATACTTCAACATTCGTTCCTTCTATTACATCATTCATAAAATCTCTATAGAAATCCCGCTCAAGAATCGTTCCTACATAATAAACCTCGCCATCACCATAGGTATTCTTAGTAATTGCAGGCTTTCCTTGATAAAAATCCTCCCTATACGCTCCAAGACTCTCTGCTGTATCTAACTGAAGGATATCCGCCCACTGGTTGCAACGATAGGTTTTCCCATTCTTCATGCGGATTACATTCGTATTATTACCAAGTGCATCATATTCTTCAACTACCGCACCGACATAACTAGCAAATGGGCCAGGTAGGTAATCCATAATACAAGCGTTGGTTTCGTCCTTTACACCAGAACGATTTGTAAGTATTAGTTTTCCACCCTTATCCACGTATTCAGTCAGATTATCCACTATCTCCTTGGAAGCTATGTACACAGTTGGTGCAATAACCACTTCATACTGATCTAAGTTAGCCGTTATATTAATAATATCGATTCCAGCACCAAGTCTGCTTACTCCATCATGGAATAATTTCAACTGGTTGTAATAATGAAATCCATCTGCTTGTTGTTGGAATTTGAAGGCATTATCTTGTTCATGCGAGAATAATAAAGCAACTTTATTATGAATTGTTGTTCCTTCTAGTATCTGCAACTCTTCATTCACGGTATCACACAGGGAGCGAAACTCTTCATATCTTCTACCTAACTTGTTGTTGTGATCAAGAATTCCATGCCAAAACATCTCAGCCCCCTTAGTCGCACTTCTCCATCTAAAATGTAATACAGAGTCGGCACCTCTTGAAAATGCTTGTAGAGAATATCCCTTAATCATATTTGGTCTCGGCGTTCTCCTAATTGGCATCCAACACCCAGGTGCACCGCTAAGTTCTTCCATAATACAGAAGTTTTGTCGCTTAATACCTCTTGTTAGATCAAGATGAAATGCATGAGAATAGATTTCTTCATGATCTTCTGGAATTACGGCTACTGGATAATTGTCATACGATACATATGACAACTCTTTAAATGTCTTGTAGAAGTCTGGCGTCATATCTCCTAGATACATATTGGTTGTAATTGTTACATCTTTACAATACGTACGAATAATATCCGCTTGTAACTTCACGAATTCAACCATGGATTCCGAGGCATATCGATAATGATCTTGAAGATAAGCGGGGTTTAACCAACTTTGTCTATTACCAAGAGGAGGAGTAATTTGTGACCAATCACTATATTCCCCACTCCACATAACATTACCATATGTATCATTTAGTTTCTCTAAGGTTGTATATTTCTTCTTAAGCCAATTCCGGAATTTATCTGTACATACTGGACACGTACAATGATTTGCTTCTAATTCATTATCAATCTGCCAGCTAACAACTGCCTTATTATCTTTATAATGTTTTGCCATCTCCGTTACAATCTGGATTGTCTTCTTAATTAATGACGGACTATTAAAGCATCTGTGACCTCTTACCCCTATCGTCACCCTATTCCCATGTTCATCACATAGAATTGCATCTGGGTATTTCTCATATAGCCATAGTGGTGGACAATTCGTAGGTGTACCAAGAATTACTTCAATTCCTCTCCCCGCAAATATCTCCACCGCTTCATCTAACCAAGTAAAATTATACTGCCCTTCCACCGGTTCAAGACGACTCCATGCAAATTCTGCAAGACGTACCACCTTAACTCCTGTTTCCACCATTAAATCAGCATCTTTTTCCCATAACTCTCTATCCCAATGCTCTGGATAGTAAACCACTCCTACTTTCATACGTTTCTCCTTTACTCAGTACTTTACTGCTCTTTATAATCTATTTACCTAGGTTTCTTAACTGTATGGTATCGAACTTATTCCCCCTATCAAATCTCCTATAGGGAATAGGATACTCTTTCATCCTATCATAAATTCAAAAGCTGTAATACTATCATTATTCTTTTCTTACTATAGTAATATTCGGTTATTTCTAGCTAATTGATTATAGAATTAATCTGAAAACCTACTGTACAGCAATGAATACATTTCATAATTATTGATTGTCTTTTCTTTTACCGCCTAAAAGATTCCGAATTGTTGGAACTGAACACTTGGATAAGAAATATAAGAAGTATTCGTTTCATATAACCAAAAATCCTGGTCGGTAACGACCAGGATTCCATCTAATATCTTATTCAATACTTTCTTTATTCGAACAGTTATCTATGTTTGACAGATATCAACGTTTGGTAAATCTCTTCTCTAGATTGGATAACCACGTGTCTCTTATTTTCTCTGAACTCGATTTAATTTTATTGAAACTAATCCACTTAACATTTCTGAAACCTGTTTTTTTCAGTGTTCCTTTAATGAAAGATTTTTTAATAGCATTTCCATATGCAAATTTGTACTTTAATTTAGGAGTATTCATTGTTGTGATAACAGTAGTTGACTGCAAATTATTCAGCTTAGTTATCATTCCATGTCCTGATTTTGCATAACCATAAGTTGAGCCAGGAAAGATCACTTTATCAATGAAACCTTTCATCATAGCGGGCATTAATTCCCACCAAATTGGAAAGATGAAAATTAAATGATCGGCTTGCTGTAATCGTTTAACATAGTCTATTGCCTGTTCGTCAATAGCTTGGCGATTCTTAAAGGCAAGTAAATCTTCCCCAGACATAACCGGGTTAAAACAATCACTATCTAAATCAATTATATCTACTTCATGACCGGCTCCTAATAATCCTTTCTTCACAGATTCTAAGATGGAATGACAAAAGCTACCGTTATAAGGGTGATTGAATACAATTAATGTTTTCATAAATAATACCTCCAAATATATTTACATCATTATATTCGGTGTAACTATTCTCATTCACCTTTCTAGGTTGAAACTATTTCGACAAAATGCTACTATATATAAGGAATTAAATTAAGGAAAGGGTTGACACACTTTAGTTCTATCCATTGAACTTTTGTGACAGGGGGTTACGTATATGATAAATGCTGTTCATATCTCCCTCTAATATAGGTATAAAAATGTCCAGATATTTTAACAACAAAGAGATAGAATTACTGGCTCCTGCTGGTAACTTTGAGATTTTCAAAGGTATTATAAATCTAGGCTGCGATGCCGTTTATTTTGGTGGTAAGAATTTAAACATGCGTCTTCACCGAAAGAACTATAACTTTTCTGATGAAGAACTATTTGAAGCTGTAAAAATGGCCCATGAACACGGAAAAAAAGCATATATTACCGTAAATAACATGTATAATAACGAAGAACTTGACCAGTTAAAAGAGTTCCTTCTATTACTGGGTAAAATAAATCCAGATGCTTTAATCGTACAAGATCTAAGTGTGATTCCACTTCTTAAGGATTTTAATGTAAATATTCCCGTACATTCTTCCGTTATGATGAATACCCACAATCTTAATAGTATATATGCCCTTAAGGAATTAGGTGTAACGAGGGTCGTTCTCTCAAGGGAAGCTTCCCTTAATTATAGTAAATATCTATCTGCTAAAACCGATATGGAACTAGAATATTTTATACATGGGGATATGTGTGTTGCTCATGGTAGTCAATGTATATACAGTGGTATGTTATTTGGGCAAAGTTCCAATAGAGGACGCTGCTTAAAACCTTGCCGTTGGGGATACCAAGTTAAGCAAGAGGATAAAGAATCCGAACCACACTTTCCACTAGCAGTAAAAGATATGTTTATGTATGAATATATCCCTGAATTAATTGATGGTGGAATTACGTCTTTTAAAATAGAAGGACGTATGAGAGATCTGGATTATCTTACAATGATAATCAATGCATATTCCGATGCAATTGACCGTTATATTGATGATCCGCTTTCCTATGACCGAACAAAGGACTCTTCCCTTCTCTATGAAAACCGTAAAAGAGATGTTTCTACTGCTTATGCATTTGGGAAACCAGGGCTTAGCAATATTAATAGTAGATATGAAGGAACAGGTACTCTTTATAGCAGCGGAAAAGTATTTAGTACGGCAACGGAAGAAAGAGAGATTACCAATGAAAAACTTCAGAAAATTAATAGTCAGCTAAAAGAACACCGTATTAATCAAACAGAACCACCAAGATTAAGTGTGAAAGTAAATACTATCAAACAAGCTAAAATCTGTCTCGATTTAAAAGTAGATGATATTTACTTATCAGGGGATGTATTCCTAAATGATAAACCATTTACAAAAGAAGAAATCAATGAACTTATGAAGATAAAAGGTGACACCAATATCTATCTTAGTATGCCACACATGACCTTTGATTCTCAATTCGATGAATATGCACATATTTTGGAGAAGGGACTACAGGTTGATGGATTATTAGCAACCAATATAGGTGGCGTATGGGCTTTTAAAGATTATAACTTAATTGGGGATTATCCGTTAAATATACTTAATAAAAAGGCAGCGAGTCTATATGGGGAACTAGGACTTAAACGTTATACGATCTCACCAGAAGCGAATCTTTCAGAAACTATCTCCTTGTTAAATACTACAGGAGCGGGGGCAGAATTGATTGTACATGGTTCACCAACTGTCATGTACATGGAACATGATCTTTATGATAATGTGGATCAAAAGAAGGATTCTATATTATATCTAAAGGATGAAGCTGGTTTTGATCATCCAATTTTTAAAGATTGTCATGGTAGAAACCATATGCTTTTATACAAGAATATTTGCTGTCTTCCAATTCTAAAAGGACTTCATGAAGCGGGCTTATCACATTTCCGTCTTGAAATCGCCCATCTAAAAGAAGAGGAATTCACTAAGATTGTTACTGTATACAAAAAGGCTTTAAAAGACTTTAATGCTTGCGAAGCTTTATACGAGGAACTGAAACAAGAAGGAATAGGTTTCACGCTTGCAGCTTTAGGATTATAAGGAGGAAAGTCATGTATAGCTCAAAAGAAATTGTACAAATGAGAAAAGATTATCTAATGCCATGTCTGGGATATTTCTACAAAAATCCACCTGTGTTTGTTAAAGGTGAGATGCAGTATCTCTATGATGCTACGGGCAAGAAATATTTAGACTTTTTTGCTGGTGTATCCGTTATGAACTGTGGGCACAGTAACCCAGACATACTAAACAAAGTAATGGGCCAATTGTCCTCTTTACAGCATCTAACTAACGTTTACTTGACTAGTCCTGTTGTTGAATTGGCAAAGAAACTTAGTGAAGTTTTACCAGGCGATTTGCACAATTCTTTCTTTTGTATGTCTGGTTCTGAGGCAAATGAAGGTGCTATGTTATTAGCTAGAATCTATACTGGAAAACGAAAATTCATTGCCCTAAATAATAGCCTTCATGGAAGAACCTATCTAACCATGTCTGCTACCGATATACCTATGTGGCGTGCAGATCCGTATCTTACAGACGATGTATATTTTATATCCTCTTCACCGGATCGAATTCTTTCAGATCTAGAAGCAGTCTTAGAAAAAGATAATGATATTGCTGCCTTTATATGTGAGCCTATTCAGGGTAATGGTGGTATTATTACTCCTCCAGATTGGTATTACACCGAAATAAGTCGCCTACTAAAACGTTATGGTGTTTTGTTCATCTGTGACGAAGTACAAACAGGCTTCGCACGTACAGGAACTATGTTTGCAATTGAACAATATAATGTTGTTCCTGATATTATGACCATGTCA
>NZ_FRCP01000019.1 GCF_900142955.1 Anaerosporobacter mobilis DSM 15930
TTCCTTTGTATGAACTATACTTACGACTTTTTCTTGTAAAAGAAGTAACTTGCAAGGATAATTTTTGCATAATTCTTTGTACACGTTTCTTATTTACTAAATATCCTTCTTTGCGAAGCTCACCTAACATGCGTCTGTATCCAAAGTCTTTATGGATTACATGAAGCTCGGCGATCTTTTCTTCAAGTTCCATGTTTGGATTTTCTCTACTAAACCTTTTTTTCCAATACATGTAGGTTGCTTTTGGAAAGCCGACAACTGCGAGAATATCTTTTAGTTTGAAATCTCCTCGGAGGCTGTGGATGATTCTCGCTGTTTTTTCAGAAGAGTTTCCTCCTCTAAACGCAGCCTCCTCAGTTCTTTTAAATAAGCATTCTCGATCCTAAGTTTTAAAAGTTCATCTTCGAGTTGTTTTACATGTTCAGTGCTTGTATCTACAGGAATAATATTTGGCATTGACTGTACTTGTTTTTTCTTATTATTCGACTCCAAAGTTTTTTTACTACCTTTCTTCTTAGGTCTCAAAGCCTCAGGTCCAGTTATTCTAAAATCATTTACCCATTTAGTAAGAAGTGCTGGATTGTTAATGCCTTGTAATAAGGCTAACTCCTGATAAGAGACCTCACTTGATAAATATAACTCTACCACATGAAGTTTAAAATCAAAAGAATATGTTTGATTTTTTCTGGAACGCATTAATCCTTCATTACCTAGTGAATTAAATGCAGCAACCCATTTACGTAAGTTTTTGGTATCCGGAATAGAATATTTTTCACATAGAAATTTATAACTACCTTCCCCGTTGTTGTATGCATCTACAACCATTCTTTTAAATGTATAGTCATATTTAGCCATAAAAAACCGACCTCCCAATCGTTCGACTTTTTAGGTCTAACTTTTGGGGGTCGGCTCATAATCGTATGTTTTAAACGGGATTTTTTGTTCTTGTTCATATTTTTATTTTATCTTAATTTTATACTATAACGTTTATTTCTTTTCGCTATCAAGAAAACTTTATTAAAGATTATCAATCACAATGCACAACACGGTACTAATTACAGCTAAAGCCAATATAATCCTTGCCACTAAAGTCCTTTTCTTGAAGAATGGTATATTCACACTATTGGATTCATCGTCTAGATTGTTGCAATCCTTCTTAGATTCTTCTACTAAGTTGCTATCCTCCATACTTTGGAGTAAATCTACTGCGATATCATATTCATCTACGTCTACATAGATATCCTCACCAAAGATTGAATATCCCATATATAGATTCATATATCCACCGATCTTAACATCTTTCTTATAACAAGATATACCATAACTTTGTAGATAGGATAGTAACATCTTAGCCTCTATGTCATTCGCTACCGAAGTCAATTTGATTGGCTTAATTGCCGTTACCTCTGTATTTTCTTCTAAATCAATCTCATTCGTATTTGTCCCTAATGGTACCTTACACTGCTTACATTCCGTAATTCCTTCTGTATACTCTGCTTTACATCTTGGACAATACATATGGAACTCCTCCTTAAACATATGGTATATCTAATATTATTATCTATACCTATTATACTCCGTTTTCGCTCCATGAACATATTAATTTCTAAATTCCTTCTACTTCACATCTTAATTTATAAAAATATTGTACAATGGGGTGTTTCATCTGAATTCGACTCCTTAAATCACGTAGCCTCTTCTTACCAACCCTACGATCTATCAATGCTAATATGTTCAATATAATATCATTACCATTCACACAGTTATCAATACTGCTAGATAAGAAAGTATTAGCAGCTTGATAAAAATCAGATTTACTCAATGCTGTCTGTGCCGTCATAATTTGCTTAGCCACTTCTGATTGCCTTCTATTCTTTGCTATGACCTCTAACCGATCCGTAGGGATTGTATCTCCTAATTCTTTACGTATGGCTTGTATCTCATCTTCAGTGACTTCTACTTGAATACTGGAATCTTTTTTAATCTCTTGTTCTAGTTTATACCAAGTTACTACAGACTTAGCCTCACTCATTGCAAACACTTCTTTTTTGTCCACAGTAATATAACATTTACCTGATTTATCGGCCGCATATTTATATGCAGTGGATCGATACTCCACCCTCCCCTTTAATCCGTCACATATAAAACTCTCTAATTGTTGTTTTGTCTTACTCCAAGCCATTATTAAACTCTCTTTCTATTTCAATGATTTATTGATTCAAACTTAATTAATTCTTGTTAAACCAAATTATACATTTGGCTTTTTCAATATAACCAATTATTTACTTGATACACTTTGCTGTTTTATAATATTTTAGCATCAAATACACTCTCTATTGTTTATATCGATTTCTTAATAAACATCTTTACTATACTTTATATTTCACTAACTATCAATATTAATTTTAAATATTCATTTTTTTAGAAATTATTTTTTTCCTTTACCAAAATTGATTCGCAGTTCAAATATTATCTACCTTAGAACAAATCTTACTAATTGAAATTATCAGTTATTAATTATCAAAATACATCTAAGCTTTAACATGTAAGTTTTATATGCATAGATTAAATAAAAAAGAGGTTTTTCCTGCATGAACGAACATTATAAATTTATAAACACACAATTGCCATATAGCTATAATGCTATGGAACCTTATATTGATGAAAAAACGATGAGACTGCATCACGACAAACATTTACAAACCTACATTGATAATCTAAACAATGCTTTAAGTAACTATCCTCAGTTCCACGCTTGGACACTGGAGCAACTTATCGTAAATATTCCAAGCCTTCCAGAAGACATACAAACACCAGTAAGGAACAATGGAGGCGGTGTTTACAATCATCAGTTTTATTTTAACAATCTTATAAATGCTGTCAACTCATGCCCTTCTGGTTTGCTAGCCGAAGAAATATCTAAAGAATTTGGATCGATAGATTCATTTTTTAAACAGTTCAAAGCAGCGGCTCTTTCCGTATTTGGATCCGGTTATGCTTGGCTTGTAGTAAATGCAGCTGGACAACTTAAAATCATTACGACCCCAAATCAAGATACCCCCTTACCTCTCGGAATGTGTCCTGTACTAAACATTGATGTTTGGGAACATGCCTATTATCTTAAACACTACAATTTAAGAGCAGACTACATTGATGACTGGTTTCATGTAGTGAATTGGGATAATGCTAACAAACACTATATGAGGTGTTTTGGTATCTAATAGAAGTTAGTTTCGCATACTGCTGTCCTTATATTCTAACTTAATATAATAAGGGCAGCAAGTCCTAATACGGTACATAGATTATAATGTATATCCAAACATACAGTTCTACATTCATATTCTTCTTCATAAAGATTACTAAAATACTTTATTCTTCCATCTTAGGAGAACATTACATCAAAAATATTCAATATAATATCCATACAAATCCAGACTCTTATCCAGTCATATACTCTAATTGGTATCCTCCAATCACTGTTGCAGCAAAGAATTTACAGTATGCTCAAAACCTCATGCCAGACCTTGCTGCTGCTACAAGCGAAATGACTACCGTGCATCAATACCTGTATCAATCTTGGATAATTAGTAATGATTATAAGTATAACGTCGCGTGATTCAACGCATAGCAATTGTTGAACAACACCACTTTTCTATAATCGGGAAACTTATTACTCTTCTTGGCGGGCAACCAGAAATCCGTTCTTCCACTCCAGAATCATACTGGAGCGGTAATATGGTGGATTATAGCTATGACATCCGTACGATCCTGTCCAAAAATGCCGAGACAGAGCTATTCGCCACACAAGCGTATGCGGAACAATCCAAAATAATACACGATCCATATGTATCAAAAATGCTTGCAAGATTATCGCTAGACGAGAAATTACATTTTAAAATCTTTAATGATTTTTTATCTCAGCTCTAATCACTCTACTGCTCCGTATTAAGGCCGATTTTAGTAGTTTGGGGCTACAGTTTGTTATGTGTGCCTTATTCTACTATGAACTGCATTATATGTGATTTCTGTCCTTCTGAGCAGAGTTTGCCTCCAACTTCCATCAGATTCCACCACACGATAGACCTCCTTATGTTTGGCTATGTGATTCCTACAAAGGCACACTCGTGACTTTCGTTCGTAAGAGTTCGCTCATGCTTGGTCGCACACAAAAAAAACCAGTATCATCAATTATAGTATAGAAGGATGTTATTACAAATACAAAATAGCTCAATAATAAAGATTGGGGTGAAGTTTCACAACTCCAGTCTTTCAATTATTTAAAAATCCTTTGCATGCCACATTGATTGCAGTAAAATAATATAAGACTAGATGGCCTTTTTTATTTACATAAAAATTTGTTAACCGACTATAAATGGTATTATTTTACTATTTGTTATTTTTTGTATTTACATATTTTTCTTTTTATTATATAATTCACCTATACAAATTGAAAGGTGGTAATTATATGAAAAAATTATTAAAATCTTTTGCTACACTTGCACTTGCGGGAACTTTGCTAATAAACCCATTTTTATCTCCTATTTCAGCTTCAGCTGCTACAATTGCTTATGTTGAACAAATTGGTAATGGGAAGTGGTTCTATTATGACACTAATGATATGCTTTTATTAAACCCAAACTATCAAACTAGATTAGCCAATAATGAAAACAATTCTAATTTTTATGCTAAAGAAGGACAAGGATTTACTTTGCTGTTTCACTCACTAACTTACACTGATTTTAAATTTTACATAATAAATAAAGATACAAATGAAACTGTATATGAAGATACATGGTACAATACTGATCAAGTTAGTTCCGGCTTTGGAATACCAAAAACCGGCAATTACATGGTTGTAGTAAAAAATATAGGCAGTAACCTAGCTGTTATTGATAATTATGCTGTTTATATTGATTAATGTTACTGGCTGCCTCATTAAGGGCAGCCTTTTTATGTATATTTAATCTTTCAATCAAATATAGAGGAGTCCAATAAATGTATTGTATTCTAATTATGTATTATGATGTGTTTGTTTATACTATTACTTTAATTTGCAGTATGGCGCTTGCTCAGTAGCTTGCGTCATTTCTGCGCTTATGTCCTATCCTAATAGCTATTTAAGGGTTACTAAACCAACCTTGCCCATCCTATTTCCACTTAAATTGACTACGGAATATATTAACAGCCCTAGTTATGTTACTTACCCCTATTGAAATGTAAAAGAGAATACTCTCGAATGTAAGCACACTGGTGGAAATCCAGCTTTTGGTTCTGACGTTGGACCAGATAAAAGGTATATGATTAACGAACATGAAGCCGAAGCTGTAAGAACCATCTACAATATGCTTGCATGCGGTTCAACTACCAGAGAGGTTAAGACTTGACTTGATAATAATGGTTATAAGACCAAATACAATACATCATTTACTACTGGTACTATTAATACTCTTGTACGTAATGAAAAGTATAAGGGAGTATATGTATATGGTAAAGAAAAGCGAATCATTGAAAACGGAGTAAAAAAGATATCGCCGGTGATGACATAATTAAAATACCTGATGGAGTCCCTAGAATTGTTTCAGACGAGCTATGGGATAAAGTTAATAAATATACGATGAAAGAAAATTAAAGGCTGGTGGACAAGCTAAAGCAAAAGAATGCTACTTGTTAAGTGGCTTAATTTACTGTGGAAAATGTGGCGGGAGTATGTGTGGAAACAAGAATAAAAGTGGACGTAGCAAAACAGAGTTACATATAAATGTAATACTCGTAAAGCAAAGAAAGAATGTGACGCTAAAGATATTAGAAAGGATCTTGTTGAAGCAATTGTAATAGATGCTCTCGATAGAGAATTATCTGATGGTGGTTTAGATAAAATTATTGAAATCATTCATAAGGGGATGATGGATTTTGCTAAATCTGCTCCTAATGAATTAAAAGAACTTAATAAGAAATTAAAAAGTGTTGAAGCAAAAATTAATAATATTGTTGAAGCAATTATGAACGGCATCTCTACGCCATCAACAAAGCAAGCTTAGAATGAGCTTGAAGCACTTAAGATTGATATTATTGATAGAATCGATTATACGAAAAAGCAATGTGAAAAGCTTTAGATTCCTAGTAAAGAATTCCTTAGATCCAATATGGGTAATGACATGGATATAAAAAACAAAAGACTTGATGAACAAAAACGAATCATCAAGACTTATGTTTACAAAGTTGTTGTTTATCCAAAGTACGTTGAAATCTACTGGAGATTCGATCTCAACATGTACGTGGATACAATAGATGGAGCTGAGGGGAATCGAACCCCTGTCCGAAAGCCCATTCATTGTAGCATCTCCCATTACAGTCAGTCTTTTATGCAAACCCGAAGTTTGCTGTTCCCTCTACTAATCGCCGGCTAACAGGCTATTAGCTTTGGTAGCTTCATGTTTCTTTTATCTTCTCAAAGCTTTGAAGACAAAGTGCCTCGCAAGTTTGATGCCGAGTCCTTAAGCAGCGAGTGGCTTAAGGTCGACAGCTGCCGCTAGGCAGCGTACGCTAAATTTTCGTCTGCGTTTATATTTAATTCTAAGTTTTTACGTGGTCCTAGTCCACGAATGGCTTCCACAACTTCAAAACCCCCGTCGAAACCAGTACAACCCCGAAATTAATATTCTATTACATAGAATGTATCTTTCGATATAGCTGGTAAACAGACGTGTAATTATAATATAACATGATAATAGTTTTGTCAAGAGGTCAGTAATTTATACTGTTATATTACTGACCATTATTCTTTTAATACATTCCATATGCATGCTTGCTTCCAATATTCCTTTTTCTCTATGTACGACTGGTTTAACCAATCTGCCGCTTCTTTGACTCCCCCTTTAGTAAATTCAAATTCTTTGTTTACTTTTAAACTGTCCTCTGTACTTGCAAAATTATATGGATGCGGCCATATGGTTACCAAAAGTGATGTTATAGGCTCCTCCCCCTCTGTCACTTCTTTTTTAATTCTGTATCTCATTCCATTCAAACTTCCAGTGAATATCTCTTTCTTAAGAAAATTAATATTAATAAAGTTTTCTCTATCTATCATTATGTACCTCCAGGCCTCCTACCCTCGCATCAAAATCTCGTAATAAAATTATAAAATGACCATTACATAAATAGTATATTTATGTAACAGTCATAAGTTCATAGCATTCTCAATAGTAAAAACTAATTCAGATTCTTAATCTTAAAATCTTTCTCAGCTTCACGACGTTGATCCTTCTTCGCAATATCTTGTCGTTTATCATATAATTTTTTACCTCTTGCTAAGCCGATTTCCATCTTAACAAGACTTCCCTTAAGATAAACACTTAAAGGTACAATTGTATATCCCTTTTGTTGCATTTGACCACTGATCTTATTGATCTCATACTTATGAAGAAGCAATTTCTTAATACGTAAAGGGTCTTTGTTGAATATATTTCCTTTTTCATATGGACTTATATGCATATTATAGATGTAAAGCTCTCCATTCTCAACACGAATAAAGGATTCTTTCACACTACACTTACCCATACGAAGTGACTTTACTTCTGTTCCATGAAGAACAATACCCGCTTCATATTTATCCTCAATAAAATAATCAAAGTATGCTTTTTTGTTATTTGCAATTTGCTTAATACTCTCTTTTGACATACTTATACTTATCCTTTCCAAACTATTATTAAACAATCTAAAAATCATATCGACTGCAAGAATCCCCTACTGTGCAGTTTCCTTTACTGAATCGTCTTTGTGTACTAGATCCATAATTGCTTTCTCATTAATTTCATCATGATCTTCTTCAGTACTATCATCTTCTACTAATTCAAAATCAATAGTACGTAAAGCTCGATCACAACCAACTACTTCTATAGTTACCTTTTGTCCAAGTTTATACATCTTCTTCGTATGTTCACCAATCATCATATAGTGCTCTTCATCGTAATAATAATAATCACCTTCCATACTGTTAACACGAACCATACCTTCAACGGTATTAGGTAATTCTACATACATACCCCAAGTAGTGATACCAGAGATTACACCTTCGAAGCATTCACCAATGTATTGCTTCATGTATTCTACTTTCTTTAGTTTTTCAACTTCTCTTTCTGATTCATCCGCACGGCGTTCCATCAAACTTGATTGTTTTGATACTTCAGGTAATATACGATTATAATGAGAAATCCTCTTTTCATTCAACTTACCTCTCAGATTCTCTTTGATAATTCTGTGAATCTGTAAATCTGGGTATCGACGAATTGGGGAAGTAAAATGACAATAGTATTTTGTTGATAAACCAAAATGCCCATCATTAGAAACCGTGTATTTCGCTTGTTTCATAGATCGTAATGTTAGACGACTAATCAAAGCCTCTTCTGGTGTTCCTTCTATCTTAGATAGTAACTTTTGTAATTCTTTCGGATGGATTTCATCTTGACCTATCTTAATACTATAGCCAAAATTATTGATGAAGATACCTAGTTTCTGAATCTTCTCTGCGTCAGGATTCTCATGGGTACGATAAACAAATGGGATCTCTTGCCAGAAATAATCTTCGGCAATAGTTTCATTTGCTAACAACATGAAATCTTCGATAATCTTAGTAGCTGAATTTCTTTCATATGCTTTAATTTCTATTGGTTTACCCTTTTCGTCTAAGACAATCTTGCTTTCTGGAAAATCGAAATCAATTGACCCTCGTTTGTGTCTCTTGTCACGCAGTAGCGTTGCTAATTCCTGCATTAATTCAAACATCGGAATCAACTCTTTATATTCTGCTATCTCTGCTTCATCTTTATCTTCTAGAATCTTCTTAACGCTAGTATAGCTCATTCTACGATCTACACGTAAAACAGTTTCTGCAATCTTATGACCTACAACATTACCTTTTTGATCAATATCCATAAAACAACTTAATGCTAAACGGTCTACTCCCGCATTCAAAGAGCAGATTCCGTTAGATAACTTATGTGGTAACATCGGTATTACACGATCTACTAGATAGACACTTGTGCCTCGCTTAAGTGCCTCCACATCAAGCGGTTCTCCTTCTCTCACATAATTCGTAACATCTGCAATATGAACACCTAATGTGTATTTATCACCATTCTTAGATATTGTAATTGCATCATCAAGATCTTTCGCATCTTCTCCATCAATCGTCACTGTTTGAAGATCACGAATATCCATTCTGCCTCCAATATCTGCACTAGTTACTTCTTCTGGTATTGAATCTAGCGATCTTAAAACTGTATCCGGGAATTCAAGAGGTAGATTATTAGCCATAATAATGGACATAATGTCTACACCTGGGTCATTGATATGACCAATAATTTCTGTAATTCTACCTTCCGGACTCTTATCTTTACTACCAAAATCTACAATCTTAACTACTACTTTATGGCCTGTAACAGCACCTTTGGTATGTTCCTTAGGAATGAAAATATCCTTACCAAGCTTTAGATTATCAGGAACCACAAAACCAAAATTCTTGCTCTTTTGGAAAGTACCTACGATATCCGTGTTGCCCCTCTCGACAACACTAACAATTTCCCCTTCCTTACGTTTTCCCGTTTGTTCATCTTTAATCATAACTTGAACAATATCTTTATTCAGCGCACCTCTCGTTGCACTCTCCGGTATAAAGATATCATCTTTTTCTCCCTCAATTGATACAAATCCATAACCACGTTGTGTTCCTGAGAATGTACCTACCTTTAGATTAGCATTTGCTAATTTGTATCTAGTTTTGGTATCTAACGTAACTTTTCCATCATGGATTAAGGAATCTAATACCTCTTTCAAGTCCTGTTTTTCATTTTTGGGCACTTGCATAACTCCAACAATTTCTTTAAACCTTAATGGTTTGTACTTCTTATCTTCCATCATACTTAAAACAAGTTGTTTCTTAATTTCTAATAATGTTTGATCCATAGTAACAACCTCCCGCCTTCAAGCCAAGGCTTGTTATATTTAGAAATTACAGCACTAAAAATATATACTGTAATTTTTATTAACTCTTTTTTATTTTATCCCTATTATATTGATTTATTCTACTGAAAGCTTAATCAAATTAATTGAAGTTCCGCTAACTAATCGGGTGAATTAACAAAGCCTGTTAACTAATAACTCTTGTCGGAGTTTTGTCTTATACTTCGTGTAATCTCTGAATCAGCTTCGCTGCTTCTATTTAGTTACATTATACTACGTTTTGGTTAATTTTCCAACATTTAATCAAAATGTCAGAAAAAAATCCTTCATCTCATAATTAAAGATGAAGGATGCTCTAATGTATAATGACTTGTCCTATATTATTCTAAATATTCACGTTTCATTCTGTAAAGCTCACGAGAAAAACTAGTCTCTTCAAGCTAGCCAATGTCAAACTGAATTTTATTCAGTTTGTGAACATTCAGCCCTTTAAGAAATGGATAACCGACTATTACGTATCGCTTATTTCCAGATATTTAAGTTAAGAACAATTGATAGAAGAATGAATAAAATAGCTAAGATTTTAGTAAACTTCTCCATCGTTCCTTCCATAGAACGACCTTTGTTCTTACCCCAGTATGTGTCAGCCACACCACTAATTGCACCAGTTAAACCTGCTGATTTACCTTCTTGCATAAGTACGATAACTGTTAACGCGATACAAACTAACGCATATATTACCATTATTACAGTTTCTAATACTGCCATCGATTACACCTCCTGTATATCTTCTTGTATAACACCTTACGTATAGTAATTGCTATAATCACTAAACAATTAGCTTAATTCTACCATAATTTTTTTAGATTTTCAACATATATTTCATTGGCATAAAAAGGGTTGCTTATTTTTGTATAGCAACCCTACTATAGACTATGCTTATTTCTTAATTAATAATGATTTTCCAGTCATTTCTGCTGGCTTTGTCATCCCCATCATCTCAATTAATGTAGGCGCGATGTCAGCTAGACAGCCATTTTCAGCTAAAGTGTAGTCTTTATCATAGTTTACTAAGATAAATGGAACTGGATTCGTTGTATGCGCTGTAAATGGTGCTCCTGTTTCATAATCTAGTAACTGTTCTACATTGCCGTGGTCAGCACAGATAAACATTTGACCATCAACGCTTAATAATGCTTCATATGCTTTACCAACACATTCATCAACCGATTCAACAGCCTTTACAGCCGCATCTTGAATACCTGTATGTCCAACCATATCTGGGTTAGCGAAGTTAACGATGATTACATCATATTTGTCTGATTTAATTGCATCTACTAATTTGTCTGACACTTCGAATGCACTCATCTCTGGTTGTAGATCATAAGTTGCCACTTTAGGAGATTTTACAAGAATTCTCTCTTCGCCTTTGTTTGGTTCTTCTACTCCACCATTGAAGAAGAAAGTAACATGAGCATATTTTTCTGTTTCTGCGATTCTTGCTTGTGTCATATTGTTAGCAGCTAAGAACTCACCAAATGTATTAGTAATTGCTACTTTACTGAAAGCAACGATTTTGTTAGGGATTGTAGCATCATATTCAGTAAAACATGCAAAAGTTAATTTAAGGAATCCTTTTTGTCTACTGAATCCGTCAAATGCTTCATCACAGAACGCTCTAGTTAATTCTCTAGCACGGTCAGGTCTGAAATTAAAGAAGATAACTGAGTCATTTTCTTTGATCGTAGCTGTCTCGCCATCTTTGCCTACAACAGTTGGTAGTACGAACTCATCATTCTCACCTTTATCATAAGAATTTTGAACTGCACAGATAGCACATTCAGCCTTTTCACCTTCACCAAGAACCATAGCATTGTATGCTTTTTCTACACGATCCCATCTATTATCACGGTCCATTGCATAGTAACGACCACTTACGGATGCAACTTTACCAACGCCGATTTCTTCCATCTTAGCTACTAATTCTTCAACAAAGCCTTTTCCTGATGTAGGCGCTGTATCACGACCATCTAAGAATGCATGTACATACACGTTTTCTAATCCGTTTTGTTTAGCTAATTCTAGCAAGCCATATAAATGTGTATTATGGCTATGAACACCACCATCGGATAGAAGTCCCATAAGGTGTAAATCTGTATTGTTTTTTTTACAGTTTTCAATAGCTGCAAGTAAAGTTTCATTTTTAAAGAAATCACCATCTTCGATTTCTTTTGTGATTCTTGTTAACTCTTGATATATAATTCTTCCAGCGCCCATGTTAAGGTGACCAACTTCTGAATTACCCATTTGACCATCTGGAAGTCCTACTGCTAAACCGCTTGCATATCCTTTAACAAAAGGATACTCAGCCATTAACTTGTCCATAACTGGTGTTTTTGCATTAGCAATTGCATTTGCTTGTTGTTTGTCATTTAATCCATAACCATCTAAGATCATTAAAACTGTAGGTTTTTTACTCATGATACTTACTCCTTTTTCTTTGAAATGTATTATGCATGAGATGGAAAAGATTTTTCCACCATACATGTATCATAACGCTAGGTCTCTCTTTAAGAAATTATGTAAATAACCAAGAGAGTCCATACGTAGTTCGCTTTTCGATAATTTTAGACTAATTGAATTTAGCCCAAAATCACTTATATTTTACCACAATAGTAATTCCTTGTCACGTTAAAAAATCAGAAGCACTTGGCCACTCACCATACTTATCAAAATAATCAATTAAATCCATCGCATTATTCGTAATAATTTCATCAAAACCTTTCACTTCTAGCAAGCGGATTGCATTTCTAGTTGTAACTGGACCTGGATAAAGAATATAATCAAAATCAACTTGTCCATCTACTATATACTCTTGAAAATGATACATATCATATTCATCTATTAACAGTTTAGTCAATTCTATATCGTGAGAAGCTGCAAAGCAAAGAATACCTTTGTTTTTCATATATCGTAAAGTTTCCGTTGAAGCTGCGATTCTCTCAATTGTATTCGTTCCACGAAGAATCTCATCTACAAAACACAAAATTGGTGTATCACCATAATCGTTCAAGATATCTCTCAAAGTTTCAATTTCAACAATAAAATAACTGTCCCCATTCTCTAAACTATCATTCAAAGACATAGCAGAATGTACCATATAGAAGTAACTCTCATATCTTTTTGCAAAACACGTATGAATAGTTTGTGCACAGATTGCATTAATAGCAATAGTTCTTAAGAAAGTAGATTTACCAGATGCATTAGATCCTGTTAATAAAACCCCTTGCTTTGTATGTAATGTATTCGCTACAGGATTCGATATTAATGGATGGTATAACTCTTCCATAAATAAATTATGTTCTGTCAGCTTTCCCTCTCCTAAGGCACTATCAACGTTTATAGCTTCTTTTTGTTGTAATATTGGAACTGTATAATACTCTAATGATTCACGAAAAGATGCAATTGCTATTAAACTTTCTAATTCTCCTAATGTTTCTACAATATTATATAACTCGTTGTAACCTTCTTGCAATTTGTCCATAATTTGATAAAGTTTCACATAATCAAAATGTGTTAACATTCTTATATAATCAAGTAAAGCATCTGCGTCTCCTACTAATGAGGTTTTCTCCGAAAAAATAATATCCGAATTCTTAAGTACATTCTTAAATTTGCTAGATGATTCTAATCTCTCACTAAAACTTTGTAATTCCTCAACCTCATAGCGTGCTACTATAACACCAACTTGTATCATTGATTCTAATCTTCGTATACTTCCCATTATTGAATGGGCAAATTGTCGATTAGACCAGTATGTTAAAACATTCGTTACAATAACTACAAACATAGGTACAAGGCCTAATTTAGGTTGAATTATACTAAGAACAATGGTAATTATTATCCCTACTAAAGAAAATATATGTTTCTTTAATATCTTTCCTTCAACTGATTGAAGGTACTCAAGATACTGAAACATTGATACTTCCTTACTTTTACCTATACTAGCGAATAATGCTTGCAGTTCAATAGCTAATGCTCTGTTATTTTGAAAATATGTAATTATTTTCTCTCTTTGATCTAATTGTTGATACGATGTACATGGATTACTCAATACATAATATAGATATTCCTCCCCCACAGAGGAATATGTGTGATTCATCTTACCAAATAGCTTATCAAAGTCTATATCCCCTTTTGTCGTATCATTTAACACACTGCCTTGCATACGTGTATAGAACGAAAGGTGTTTCATATATCGTTCATTTCGATAATCCGGTTTATCTTCATCTAGATTGATAGGTTTACCAAATGACTCTTTAACCAGCTCTGCTATTTGCCGTTTTTGTTTTCTTTTATTCCATATAAGTAATATACAAAACAGTACAACCAATCCTAGAAAAACTATAATTAAATAATTCACTAGATCACCTCCAATTAAAGAAAGTCCTGTAACAAACCCCGCTTCAAATAGTCTCATCAACTAAATGAAGCGGGGTTTTCTTACTGTACGCTCATATTATCTAGCACACATATTATTTATTATAATTAACGATCTTACCGAAGTCTGGTTTTAAACTAGCTCCACCAACTAATCCACCATCAATATCTGCTTGAGCAAATAATTCAGATGCACTATCAGCAGAAACACTACCGCCGTATTGAATACGGATTGCTGCTGCAGTTGCTTCATCATAGATTTCGCCGATGCAAACGCGGATAGCTGCACAAACTTCTTGTGCTTGTTCAGTTGTAGCTACTTTACCAGTTCCGATAGCCCAGATTGGTTCGTAAGCGATAACAGCTGTTTTAGCTTGATCAGCAGTTACGTTTAAGAAAGCAATCTTGATTTGTTGACGGATCCAGTCAATTGTAATTCCTTGTTCTCTTTGAGTTAAAGATTCACCACAGCAAACGATTGGAGTAATTCCGTGTTCGAAAGCTTTTAATACTTTCTTGTTAACTGTTTCATCTGTTTCAGCAAAGTATTCTCTTCTTTCAGAGTGACCAATGATTACATATTTAACACCGATATCTGTTAACATGTTAGGTGCGATTTCACCAGTGAAAGCGCCATTTTCTTCAAAATACATGTTTTCAGCACCGATTTCAATGTTTGAACCTTTTGCTGCTTCAATTGCAGTTGTTAAAGAAATAGCTGGTACACAGAATACTACATCTACTTCTTCATTTGCTACTAAAGGTTTAAGTTCATTAATTAAAGTAACTGTCTCACTTGGAGTTTTATTCATTTTCCAGTTACCAGCAATAATTTTCTTACGCATACGATATCTCCTTAATGTTCTAACTTATTTGTCGTTAGCTGCAGCTACACCTGGAAGTTCTTTTCCTTCTAAGAATTCAAGAGAAGCTCCACCACCAGTTGAAATATGAGTCATCTTGTCGCCAAATCCTAAGTTGTTAACTGCAGATGCACTATCACCACCACCGATGATTGTAGTTGCATCGATTTCAGCTAATGCTTTTGCTACTGCGATTGTACCAGCTGCAAAGTTAGGCATTTCGAAACATCCCATTGGTCCGTTCCATACTACAGTCTTAGCATCTTTTAAAGCGTCTGCAAATAACTTGCTTGTTTCTGGTCCGATATCAAGTCCCATTAAGCCATCTTCGATTCCACCACGAGCAACTACTTTAATGTTAGCATCATTTGAGAATGCATCAGCAACAACAGTATCAACAGGAATTAATAATTTAACGCCTTTTTCTTCCGCTTTTGCCATCATTTCTTTAGCGTACTCAACATAATCTTCTTCAAGAAGAGAAGCACCAACGTTATGACCTAATGCTTTTTCAAACGTATAAGCCATACCACCACCGATGATTAAAGTATCCACTTTATCAAGAAGGTTATTAATTACAGAAATCTTACTAGATACTTTTGATCCACCTAAGATTGCTACGAAAGGTCTTACTGGATTATTAACAGCATTTCCTAAGAAATCAATTTCTTTTTGCATTAAGTAACCAACAACTGCTGTATCAACATATTTAGTTACACCTACGTTAGAGCAGTGTGCTCTGTGAGCAGTACCGAACGCATCGTTTACAAATACATCAGCTAATGAAGCTAAGTCTTTGCTGAATTCATCAACATTCTTAGTTTCTTCTGCTCTGTAACGAGTATTTTCAAGAAGAATAACATCTCCGTCATTCATTGCAGCTACTGCAGCTTTTGCATTCTCACCAACAACAGTTGCATCAGCAGCGAATGTAACAGGTTGACCAAGTAACTCAGCTAAACGAGCTGCTACTGGAGCTAAAGATAATTCTGGTTTTGGTTCTCCTTTTGGTTTACCAAGATGTGAACAAAGAATAACTTTTCCACCATCATTAACTAATTTTTTGATTGTTGGTAATGCAGCAACAAGACGATTTTCATCTGTAATTTTACCATCTACTAATGGTACATTGAAATCGCATCTAACTAAAACTCTTTTACCTTGAACATTAATATCATCAACTGATTTTTTATTTAACATATTGTAGCTCCTTTCAAAAAGACGATAATTATAATAAAAACAGGTCCAGTCCTATAAGTCTAACCTACAAGACCGGACCCGTATTAGGATCTAATAAAACCCAAATGCTATAAACTAAGCTAATTCAGCAAAGTATTTGATTGTTCTAACCATTTGGCTAGTATATGAATTTTCGTTATCATACCAAGCTACAACTTGAACTTGAGAAGTTCCGTTGTCAAGGTTTGTTACCATTGTTTGAGTTGCGTCAAATAATGATCCTTCTTTGATACCAACGATATCTGAAGATACTAATTCTTCTTCAGTATAACCAAATGATTCAGTAGCTGCTGCTTTCATAGCTGCATTTACTTCATCTTTAGTTACTGTTCCTTCAACAACAGCTACTAAGATAGTAGTTGATCCTGTAGGAGTTGGTACTCTTTGTGCAGATCCGATTAATTTTCCGTTAAGGTCAGGAATTACTAAACCGATAGCTTTAGCTGCACCAGTTGAGTTAGGAACGATTGAACAAGCAGCTGCACGAGCTCTTCTTAAATCTCCTTTTGGATGTGGTCCATCAAGAGTCATTTGATCTCCAGTGTAAGCATGAACTGTAGTCATGATACCACTCTTAATTTTAGCGAAATCGTTAAGCGCTTTAGCCATAGGAGCTAAACAGTTAGTTGTACATGAAGCTGCAGAGATGATTGTATCTTCTTTAGTTAATGTATCATGGTTTACATTGAAAACAACTGTTGGAAGGTCATTTCCAGCTGGTGCAGAGATAACAACTTTTTTAGCACCTGCATCGATATGTGCTTGAGATTTTGCTTTTGATACATAGAAACCAGTACATTCAAGTACTACGTCTACACCGATTTCTCCCCAAGGAAGATCTGCTGCATTTCTTTCAGCATAGATTTTGATTTCTTTTCCATCTACAACGATTGAAGATTCTTTAGCTTCAACTGTATGTCCATCATATCTACCTTGTGATGAATCATATTTTAATAAGTGAGCTAACATTGTTGGGTTAGTTAAGTCGTTGATTGCAACTACTTCATAACCTTCTGCTCCAAACATTTGTCTAAATGCAAGACGTCCGATACGTCCAAAACCATTAATTGCTACTTTTACTGCCATTTTTTATTCCTCCTAAAAAGTGAATTTTATAATATACTGTCTGAGACAGTTATTAAATCTCGTCAATGAAATTATGTAATTTCATCGTCTTACTAACAGCCTTGTACAGTGTGGTAGCTAACAAACGAAATAGATCTATCTTATAGTAACAACATCTAAAATGTATTGTTATTATATTAACAAGCCCATCAGTATGTTTCGCACCACCAATATTGTACCTAACTTGTACTAAAATTTCAAGAGCTAATTCATTAAAATTATTATAAAAGAATAAAACCTTTGAAAGATTAGGCATTACCATTCTTAAGATATATCTCTATAATTCATCCCTTACATAATTTGCAATATTTAAGGAATGGTCAGAAATCCTTTCTAAATTAACCAAAGCATCCATAAAGATTACTCCAGTTTCTGAATCACATTCATTTCTAGATAGACGTTCTATATGACTATCTCTCAATTCTTCTTCTAGGGCATCTACTTGATCCTCTAGCTTAACTACTTTTCTTACATATTCTATATTCTCTGTTTCTCTTGCCAATATTGCATTCTCGAAAGATTGTAAAACTACATTACAAATCTCATCTAATTCTTTGTACGCAGCGTCAGAAAACCATATGTTATGATCAATCTTTGACACGGCTAATTCAGCTAGATTTTCTGCATGATCTCCTACACGCTCGATATTACTAATTGTATAGAACAAATCATTCACAAGAAAATGTTGTTTTTCATTAATAGATAGATTTGTTATCTTAACTAAATACTCCGTAATTTTCTTTTCGTATTTATCAATTAACTTCTCATTTTTAAAAACTTCGTTGGCTTTTTCTACGTCATTTTGCAGAAAAGCTTGTATCGCAGTTTCCGTATTCTTTAAAGCTATTTTTCCCAAATTAATAGATTCTTTTACAGCATTTTCAACGGCAAATGAAGGAGTTTCAAGGATTCGATCATCTAAATGCATCAATGTAATATCCTCTTCATCATTTGTTTCTGGTTTCGAATCATCAATGATTAATCCTGATAATTTAACTAATAAGTTTGCAAATGGGAAGAGAACTACCGTATTTGTTATATTAAATATAGTATGGAATATGGATATCTCAACACTGTTAATCGAAGAATTCGCAAAACTTGGATTAAAGGTAAAAATTACAAACATCAAGACTCCAAAGATTACTGCACCTACGACATTGAACATAAGATGAATAACTGCCGCTCTTTTTGCTGTTTTATTAGCACCTGCACTTGATAATAAAGCAGTTACGCACGTCCCAATATTCTGACCTAAAGTAATAAATACTGCTGAATTCCAACCTACAACGCCATTCATAGCTAACGTTTGCAAAATACCAACAGATGCTGAAGAACTTTGAATTATTGCAGTTATTACGGCACCTGCAAGAATTGCTAGGATTGGATTCTTACCTAATACAGCAAAGGCATTTGAGAAAATCGGAGAATCGCTATATGGTTTAATTGCATTTGACATAAAGTCAAGTCCAATAAATAACACACCAAAACCAATTAAAATTTCTCCAACATCTTTTCTCTTCTCTTTTTTAGAGAACATAATAACAAATGCACCAATACCGATCAATAATGGAGCAAAGAACGAAGGTTTAAATATTGCTCCCCATTCATTCATTGATACCAACCAGCCTGTTATTGTCGTACCAACATTGGCACCCATAATAACACCTACTGCTTGTGTTAAATTCACAATACCTGCATTAACAAAACCTACAACCATTACAGTTGTTGCTGAACTACTCTGTATAATTGCTGTAACTAAGGCACCTACTAATACAGCCAGCAAACGATTCCTAGTAAGAATCCCCATCAATTGTTTCATCTTACCACCTGCAGATTTTTGCAAACCATCTGCCATTACATTCATACCATAGAGGAACATCCCAAGACCACCAACAAAGGTGAAGATAGTTCCTAAAACTTCTACAGTCATTATATTTCCTCCTACTTAAGTATTTAACTTATCTTCAGTAATAATACTCAGATATCACGATAGAATCAATTCGTATAATAGATAAATTTGTAGGTATATACCATTTAATTTTCTACAAGTTTCGCTGCATGTTATCATTGACTAACATTATTTTTCTTAACACTTTCTTAACACAAAGGGCTTATTTAGCATTAAATCCTAACATTTCTTTATAAAAAATTAATAAAAAAACTCCAAACTTTACACACTAATAAAATTAGTGTTACAAAATTTAGAGTTTTTATACTTTTATAATTATTGACTATTACTTCATTCTATTGCTACCATGTTTAATATATATCAATCAATCTTACAATCTATCGTATAGTTCTTCATATCTCTTAGCAGAGTTATCCCAAGAAAAATCCGCAGCCATACCACGATCTATTATCTTGTTCCATTCTCTCTTCTTATTATAGAATATATGTTTTGCATAACGTAGAGTCGAAAGCATTTCATGGGCATTGTAATTACTAAATGAAAAACCTGTCCCTATACTCTCAAACTCATTATAAGGTTCAACTGTGTCTCTTAAACCTCCTGTTTCTCTTACAATCGGAACTGTTCCATAACGCAAGCTCATAAGTTGACTTAAACCACAAGGCTCAAATAAAGAAGGCATCAAGAAAGCATCACAAGCAGCATAAATCTTATGTGCTCGATCGTTTGAATAAAAGATATTAGCAGATACCCTATTATTATACTTCCAAGCATAATGTCTAAACAAATTCTCGTATTTTTCTTCCCCAGTTCCTAATACGACAAGTTGCGTATCTTCATTACATATCTCTTCAATTACATACTCAATTAAATCTAAACCTTTTTGGTCAGTTAAACGTGATACAATACCAATCATGAATTTCTTTTCATCCTGTTCAAGACCCAATTCTTCTTGTAACCCTCGTTTATTCTTGACCTTTTCTTTTCTAAAATTCTTACTATTATAGGTCTTGAATATATATGGATCAGTTTCTGGATTATACTCATTATAATCGATGCCATTCACAATACCCTCTAATTCATTGGATCTGGCTCTCATCAAACCATCAAGGCCTTCCCCGTAGAACGGCATCTTAATTTCTTGTGCATATGAACTACTAACTGTTGTAACATAATCCGCATATACTATGCCGCCTTTTAAATAGTTCGCATCCCCATATGCTTCTAGTTTATCAGGCGCAAAATAATAAGAGGATAATCCTGATATATCTTTAACTGTCTTCATATCCCAAACACCTTGGAATTTCAAATTATGTATAGTCATTATAGATTTAATTCCCTGGAAGAATGAATTCTGCGAAAACGTATCTTTCAGATATACCGGTAACAATCCAGTCTGCCAATCATGACAATGAATGATATCCGGACGAAAATCAATAAGTGGCAGTGCAGACAATGCTGCCTTTGAGAAAAACGCAAATTTCTCTATATCTTCATAAATATTACCATAAGGTGTAGAACCAACAAAATAGAATTCATTATCTATAAAATAGAAAGTTACCCCGTCTAATTCCATCTCTAACACTCCCACATACTGGGAACGCCAAGCAAGATTTAAATAAAAATGCGTTTTATATTTCATCTGTTGCTTGTATGTATCAGGAATTGCACAATACTTAGGAACCATTACTCTCACATCAAATTCTTCTTTATTAAAGTACTTTGGTAATGATCCAACTACGTCCGCAAGACCACCAGTCTTAATAAACGGAACACATTCTGATGCTACAAATAATATTCTTTTCATACTAATTCCTCCTGCTAATTCTATTATGTCAACCTATCCGTAACTTTCAAATTCTATCCTCCCAATTACATATGATAGCTTTAAAAGTCGCTATATATAATCATGTCAAATCACCTTAACAAGTTATAATAAACTATTATACAATATTTGGCTGATCTTTAAAAGAAAATATTAGTAATAATTGAATAATAAATGTTATAAATCTGACATTTTATAGGCTTCCATAGTTAAGCTGTTAAACTCTAAATTTGTATTCCAAACGAATTTTATCTGCAATTAGAGCAACAAATTCCGAATTAGTAGGTTTGCCTTTTCCATTACTTACCGTATAACCAAATAAATCATCTATCGTATCCATCTTGCCTCTGCTCCATGCCACTTCAATTGCATGACGAATTGCTCTTTCAACACGGCTTGGTGTTGTTTTATGTTGTTTTGCAATGGAAGGATACAAAAGCTTTGTGATTGAATTCAACATTTCACTATCATTAACCGACATCATAATTGCATCTCTAAGATATTGATACCCTTTAATATGAGCAGGAACTCCTATCTCATGAATGATGTTTGTAACATCAGTCTCAAGATTTCTCTCCATGTAATTTGATTTGTTTTCAAAGGTACTTACTCTGTGATTATCAACAAGTCTCGACTCACCTTTAATCTGTTTGATTCTTGATAATATAATATTATTATCAAATGGTTTCATAATATAATAGCTAGCTCCCAAATCAAATGCATTCTCTGTAACTCCTTCTTGTCCAATAGCTGTAACCACGATAAATGCTGGTGTTTTCTTAAATTCCGAATTATGCTTAACCTTTTCAAGAACTCCCAATCCATCAAGTTTTGGCATAATTAAATCAAGTAAAACAACATCAGGATTCTTTTCTTTTATAATAGTTAAAGCATCAATCCCATTATCCGCTTTCCCTACTACTTCCACATCATCATCCTCTTTTAAAATAGTCTCAAGAAGATTCACAATTCTTTCATTGTCGTCAACAATAGCTACCGTAATCTTTCCCATAAAAGTCCTCCCAATTTCTAATTGATTCCTCACAAAGGTTATTATTAAAGCTAAATAAACAACCTCTACTATACCATAAAAAGTAGTTACAATAGGTAGTATATCTCATTTTCTCTTACTTAGTCAACATATATTTCCACTGATTGTAATATTTTGTTACATTATCAATATTTTAGTAATATCAATAAGAATTATAGTATTTTTACAAGTATTGTTAGAAATCAATTGCAATCATTATTTTTAACCACATCAAAATTATATCCATTATTTTACATTATTTCAAACATTTCTTATCGACAACAATCGACCCAATTGTTTTTCAACATATTTATTTACATCAAGTATTCTAACAAAAGCAAAGATGCAAATAATAGATATCTGCATCTTTGTTAATTGAAACACTATACATCTATAAAAAAGTGAGATAATAGTCGATTATTGATTTACTTTTTTTTCCTTTTATTGGTGATGGTTTTTATTTAATTCTCATAATTTTTATTAAGGACAAATTCTTTCAAAAAAGAAATCCGTCTTTATTACTATTCTTATAACTATTTAGTATTGATTATCATATTTTCAATAAAGGTGCCGTAACCTTTTGTTGAATCTTGAATAAATACATGTGTAACTGCCCCTATTAATTTATTATCTTGTATTATAGGGCTTCCGCTCATCCCTTGTATAATGCCATTCGTTACTTTTAATAATCTCTCATCAGTAATTTGAATAACCATACCTTTATTCTCAGCGGATGGATTTAGATTGATTTTTTCTATCTCTATCTCGTAATCTCTTAATTCTTTCTCTACCATGCAACGGATATAAGCTTTACCTAATTTAATATCTTGTTTTAATCCGATTTCCATCACATCATCTTGTTTTATCTTATTGCTATTTTCCTTTAGAGTTCCATATATACCTTGTGTTGTATTTGAGTTTATTGTTCCTATCTTATTTTTTTCACTTTGATTAATAACACCAAGAATTTCTCCTGGTTCTCCTGATTTACCTTTGACGATATCTATGATTTGTGTTGTGTATACGGATCCTTGATTGATTTCTAAAACTGTTCCAGTATCCATATCAGTAATAGGATGTCCAAGTGCTCCGAATTTTTTATCCGTAGTTGTAAACGTTAATGTTCCAATACCTTGTGTGTCTTCACGAATCCAAACACCTATCTTATAATCTCCATCAGCACTCTTAACTGGTGTAACTTTAAGTTTTATTATTTCTTTATTTCTTCGAACCGAAAATTCCATACTTTCGCCATTTGACTTATTAATATAATTCATTACATCGTCAATCGTAGCTACAGTCACATCATCAATAGCAACAATATAATCACCACTTTTAAGTATATTTAATGCAGGTTCATAATTCATTCCATCACTACCTGTAACATCGCCAGTGCCTAGTACAAGAACACCATCCGTCTTAACATAGATTCCTATCGGCATACCCGATGGAATAACCTCAACACTCTCAATAACATCTATGTTAATCTTTTTTAATGTAAATTTACCAAATAACTTTAAATCTACCGAATATGCACCTACTTTAGAAGACTGAATAGAAAACGGTTTGTTCAAATTGATATGAATCTTATTATTCAAATTCTGTTTATTATCAACATTGAATACATCAACTTGTTCCGTTTCTATATCACCTTCAACAGGGAGATCAAAGTCAAATGTTTCTTCCGTCCCCACAAGTACACGTATGTTACTAGGTATATTTGATGCCATTTTTTTTATTCCCATGTCTAAAATAACCATCAAATCTAAAAAAACTAGTATTATCAATAGACTCCTGTAAATCTGTTTTCTACTAGACATGAAATCACACCTCACACTCCTGTTGTCATTTTTTACTTATAACCTTTGTTTGATTAGTATATGTGATTTCTTAATAAAAACCCTAGTATTTTTTTGTGTTACTTGCCAATTCTTTCATTTCTCTTGCATTCTGAATTACTGTTTCTGTTAGTTCTGCTCCACTTAACATTCTAGCAAGTTCTTGGATAGATTCGGACTCGTCTAAGTGACGAATCTTAGTAGTTGTACTGTTTTCACTTGCTTTCTTTTCAATAATGTAATGTTCATCTGCCATAGCAGCAATTTGAGGCAAGTGCGTAATGCAAAGGACTTGATGATTTTGAGAAATTACAGCTAATTTTTCTGATACTTTTTGTGCGGTTCTTCCACTAACACCAACATCAATTTCATCAAAAATTAATGTTTCAATAGAATCATTATTAGCTAAAATTGATTTAATTGCTAACATAATTCTAGATAATTCACCGCCAGAAGCAATCTTACCAAGTGGCTTCATATCTTCTCCAGGATTAGTGGAAATCAAAAACTCAGCATCGTCTATTCCATTATAAGTAAAATCAGAAAATGTTGCAAAATTCATATCAAACCGCACATCAAGGAAATTCAGATCAATAAGTGCTTCCTTAATATCTAATGATAATTTACTTGCATTTCGTTTTCTTATTTCTGATAATCTATAAGATAAATCTTCTAAATTAGTTCGTTCAATTTCCACTTTCTTTCTTAGTTGATTAATATAATTATCATAATCCAAATATTTTTCTAAACGAGTTTTACTTTCTTCACAATACCTTAATATATCTGATATAGTATTCCCATATTTTGATTTTAAATTATGAATTAAATCAAGTCTTTCCCCAGTTATATTCAATTCTTCACGATCAACATTTATCTGCTCAAGATAATCTTTAATATTCCTATTAAAATCATGTATCATATCCTCAAGGTCTGACATGAAATTTGTAAATTGGGTAACTTCTTTATCATAGCTTTCCATTTTTGATAATATCTTTGATGCTTGCCCAATTGATTCAGAAACTGAACCCGAATCCTCATTCCCAGTAAGCTGATATACACTTGATAAACCTTCAACTATAGAATTCGCATTCGATAATTTCTTAAATTGTGCGGTTAGTTCTTCATCTTCTCCTTCCTTTAATCTGGCGGATTCGATTTCATTAATTTCATATTCTAAAAAAGAGATTTCTCTTATTCTCTTGTCTTCATCTACAGATGCGTCATTCAACTCATTCAATGCATTACGATAAATCTGAAATGAGTGTGCAACCTTCTCTTTTAAATCTTTAATTTCTTCTTTCGCATATCGGTCGAGTATATTAAGATGTGTTCTCTTATGTATTAAGGATTGATGTTCATGTTGGCCATGAATATCAATTAATAATGCTGCTATATCCTTTAATAATGAAGTTGGAACAATCTCGCCATTCACTTTACTAACACTTCTACCATTCATTATTTTCCGTGATATAATAACTTGATTATCCTGCAATGGTACATCAAGTTCTTTTAATGCTTCTATGCAATTAATGTCTTCAACTTGAAAAACCAATTCTACCAAAGCGTAATCAGCACCTTTTCTTATAATATCTTTTGGTACCTTAGCTCCTAGTGCAATGTTAATTGATCCTATTATAATGGATTTTCCGGCTCCTGTTTCTCCTGATAGAATATTCAGATTATCCGAAAAATAAACTTCTACCTCATCAATAATAGCTAAATTCTTTACATGAAGATTTAATAACACTATGGCTCCTCCTCTCTACTTTCGTTCCTTTATTTTTTATTATTTTAATCTTATATTTCGCTTTACCAGACCAAACATTTGTTCTTTTTTCATTTTAGCATATGCTTTCTACAAATGCAAGTTAGATTTTAAAACTCAAAAAGAGAAGTTTCAACTTAGTTGAAAACTTCTCTTTTCATAATTCTTACGCAATCATTTATCTCATTCTTATTCATTACTTCCTTAATCGTTACTTCTTCCAAATAGACGAAGTAAATATAAGAAGATGTTAACTAAATCAAGGTATAACATTAACGCTCCAAACATAGCTAAAACAGTTGTAGAATTATTCGTGTTCTGCTTAGCTAATGCTTTGATTTTCTGAACATCGTATGCTGTTAATCCAATAAATACTGCTAAACCAACTGCTGCAAGTGCTAAACTCAATCCACTGCTCTTAGCGAATATATTAATTATTGATAATAAAATCACACCAGTTAAGGCCATAATACCAACGCTACCAAGAGCACTCAAATCACGTTTAGTAACTAAACCATAGATAGCTAAAACCCCAAATACAGTAGCCGCTAAAACAAACATTGTTACAATTGATCCTAGATCATATACTAAGAATATTATTGATAGCGTCATACCATTAACGATTGAATATGCCAATAACATAACCGCAGACATAGCAACATTGTTTTTCTTCATGGCAACTTGAGCTAAGATAACGGTTACAACCTCTGCAATAATCATACCATACCAAGATAAATTGGACTCTAACAAATTATATATTAAATTGGAGTGTGCTGTGGCATAGGCCGATACTGCTGTAACTAACAAAACTGCAAACATGAAGGCAAATGTCTTAGCCATTACATTTTGAACCTTTGTATCTAGATTTTGATTGGAATATGGTGCTGCATATCCACCATACGATGCATTTGCATTATAGTTACTATATTGATTATTATACTGATTATTGTATTGCTCATTGTACTGATTGCTATATTGATTACTGTATTCATTATTACCGTTGTTTGCATTAGATGAACCATTTAAATTATAGTTTGAACCATCCATAGAAAAATTTCCTTTCGATGCCTCGTTCTTAGGCTCCCTTGCTCCATCTGCACTTCCTGATGTGTAAAAATTAAATACATAATCATTATTCTCTCTTGAATTCGAATTTTGATTACTATCCATAATAAAATGCTCCTTTCTTATGTCTGGAGACTTTGTGCATAGCACAATTTCCGGTTGAAAAACTAGTTTATCAACCTATACCCTCCAATTAATTTTACTTTATAATCTCCCACCATAATTACCAACAATTATGACATTATTATAATATCATATAGGCCCGTGATAGTCAAATTAACACGGGCCTATTTACTATAAATATACTAATTTATTTTCTTAACGGTAACTCTACAATAAAACTTCGTACCTCTATATGTTGCAACAATTGTAGCTTTACCTGGCTTTCTAGCAATTACATTGCCTCGATTATCTACGGTTGCTACACTCATATTCGTTGATTCCCATGTTACGCCAGTAGAAACACTTTCAAGGTATAACTGATGTTGAGAATATTGCTCTATTGTAAGCGCAGTTCTACTAATACCAAGAACGGTTACTGTAGCTGTATCCATCTTACCACTAGTTGTGTAAGCAGTAATGGTACATGTACCCGGGTGTTTACCAGTTACTTTACCTGTTGATTTATTAACCGTTGCTACATAATCATTATCCGACTCCCAAGTTACACTATCTGTACTTGTAGGAGGAGTAACGGACTTAGGCATTACCTTAGATTGGTTAACCGCTAATACAACATCATCAGTAATGATTGTAATATTCGATGCACTAACTGCTGCCTTTACTTCAACACGGCAAACAGCTTTTTTATTACTACTATCCTTTGCTTTTGCAGTTATATATACAATTCCTGGCTGCAATGCGTATACCGTACCCTTTGAATCTACTGTAGCTATGGATTTATCACTAGAAGACCATGTTACCGACTTATAAGTTGCACTTTTTGGAGAAATAGTAGCTTTTAATGTAGCTTTTCTTCCGGCAACTACCGTCATAGAATAACGGTTTAATTTCACACTTGTTACCAAACGTACTACCTGTATCTTACATGTAGCTTTAACTTTGCTTCCATCTGTCGCTGTCGCTGTAATCGTTGTTGTTCCATACTTTTTAGCAGTAACTTTACCTGATGAATTAACTGATGCTACAGAAGGATTACTTGAAGTCCATTTGATTTTCTTATTAGAAGCTGTTGTTGTAACCGTTGCTTTTAATTGAACAGACTTCTTATACCCAAGTTTATAGCTTGAATAATTTAATTTAATTTTTGTAACATTCTGCTTAACCGTAACTACACAGAATGCCTTATAACCATTTTCTTTGGTAGTAACTGTAATAATTGCTGTACCTGTTTTCTTACCTGTTACTTTACCCTTTGAAGAAACCGTAGCAACACTTTCATTGGACGATTCAAAAGTTACATTAGGGTTTGTAGCACCGTTTGGTGTTACCGTTGCCTTTAATGTGAATGATTTATCTTTGTAAATCGTCTTCTTATCGTAATTAAGTTGTAATCCCGATACTTCTTCCTCTACTACTACATTACAGTATGCAATTTCACCATTAATTAGCTTAGCCATGATAATTGTAGAGCCCTGTGCTACACCTTTAACCACACCTTTATCTGTTACTGTAGCAACAGCTGTGTTTGTAGAGGTCCAAGTAATATTAACCTCTGTAGAGGAAGCCGGATTCAAGGTATATGGAATCTTATATTCCTCACCTACGTGCACTACAACATCTCTTAACCCAATAGAAATTCCCTTTGCTTGTTCTTTAACATATATAGTACAAGTACCCATGAAATTTCCTTCTACCGTTCTTGCAATTATCGTTGTTTCACCAACTGCTACTGGTGTAATTAAACCAGTTGATGCATTAACAGTAGCAACTGAAGGTTTTGTTGATGACCAAGTAACCTTCTTATTTCCTGCTGTTGTAGGTAATACCGTATAACCAATGGTCGTGGTCTCACCCATATAAACTATCTTTTCTGAAGATGCTAATTTTAATCCTGTTACCGATTCTGTAACCTTAACACGACAGTATTTTGTTGTTGCATTTGTTCCTGGTGCAGAGGCTGCAATGATTGTTTCACCAGCAGATAATAATTTTAACTTACCACCCTCTACAGTTGCAACTTTCTCATTACTTGATGACCAAACAATGTCTTTTGTACTTGCTGTTGAAGGTTGTACCGTTGCTGTTATCGTATAAGACCCTTGTGACAACGGAACTTCTACGCTTGTATCGGATAATGTAATGCTTTCAATTAATTCTGTGACAGTAACCTTACAAGTACCGAGTACAATATTATTCGTACTAACAGCCATTATTAATGTTTCACCAGCTTTTTTACCTGTAACGTTAGCAATTCTTGTACTTCCTGCTTCCGCTTTAACAGTTGCAATATTCTCATCAAGAGAAATCCATCTTAAATCTACACTTGTAACACCAGATGGCTCAAAAACTGCTTTCACAGTCTTAACATCATCAACGAATAAGGATAGCTCTGATGGAGTAATTGTAATCTTACTTGCTGAAGAGTATACGTAAATCTTACAGATTGCTCTCTTTACAACACCATCAACTACTGCAGATGCAATAATCTCAGCTTCCCCATCTTTAACACCCGTTAAATACCCATCTGCATCTACTGTAACAACTGATTTGTTAGAAGATGTCCATGTAACATCTGCGATATTATTGTTTGTAACTTTTAATTGTAGCACTTTAGAGCCTACCGGAATATTTGCTTCTGTAACATTTAACTTAAGTCCATCTGCAATTTCAACCTTTAATGTGTATTTGGAACCCGCTGCTTCTTTATATAAATCTGCATAGTCTGCTTTTAGGGTCATTGTGATTTCAGCAGTCCCTTCTTTAAGCGCAGATAATTCACCATTTGAATATGAAAGATACATTTTATATGCTTCAGGTACATCAATATTAAAATGATTTAATGCTTGAATATTAGAATTATCTAATAAACTATATATATCATTAACATTCATACGAATGGTACCAGATCCAGTATCCGCTATATTATTAAAATGAATTGGAATATCAAAGTACATATGATATGGATATCCATCATTATATAGATAATTTTCATTAATAATCTCTTTCTTACCAGTACCACCATCACCGATATATGTATTCATATAATATCGACCAGCTTTTGAGGAAGCGTTGACACTAACTTTACTCGAAACTGTATCCGCTGTTAATTTTACTTTGTCAGTTGTCTTCATAGTCGCAAGTGCTGCAGTATCAATAACCTCATCACCTTTGCGTTGATATATCATGTAATAAAGTTCAGATGCCACCGTAGAGTTAACATAAAACTGATCCCCGGTCGGTTGATATGGTTTGAAAACCTGTGCTTTATTGTAGTCTGTTACAATTTCTGTTGTATCAGACATAGAAATAGAACTATAACCATGAGGCATTACCAATACATCTATTGTATCACTGATAATCCTACCTGAATTAGCCTTCGTTACAGCCTTACCTGTTATAGTACAATATCCCGCACCTACAGCCGTTACGTTACCTACATTATCCACTTTTGCTACACGGCTATTGGAAGTTGTCCATGTCATTGCATAATTGACATTCGTATAAGCAAAACTTAAGTTACCATTCGTTGGTTTTGTAGGATACGAAGTGGCATACTTCATTCCTGCCTTTGTATCCAATACCAATACCCTGTTTTTACCGTCCTTCTTAATTGGGAACGCCGCATTATCCGAGGAGTCAATTGTAAACCCTACATAGATTTCACAGGCTAATGTGCTTGTTGTACCATTATTATCATATTGGAGTGTAACTGTAGCTTGACCAGGTCGCTTTGGCGAAATCTTGATTTGTTTCCCCTTAATATTACCATCACCAATTGCACCTGTTTGCTCTTGAATATCAACAATCTCTTTATTTTGCGGCGTTACAGTCCACGTAAAATCAACACCAACTGTCGTATTGTCAGAAGAAGATATTCTTAGGTCAACTTCACCTTCATTCAGTACCAATTCCGTAACAGGTGTAGTAGATGAACCGGAGTACAAATTATAAGAAGATGCAGCCTTAACTACATTGATTGTTATTCCTTTATCACCAAAAAATGACGTTACAAATGCCAATACCAATGTCAGTGCTAATACCTTTCTTAAGATTTTATTCATTTTCATGTTTAAATTCCTCCTCTGTCATACTTAATACTAAAACGCTATTATTCTATTCAGAAACATCCATGCTTCCAAAACGATTCGAATAACAGGTAAAGCCTTTGCTTTAAAACAAATCCTAAATCAAGAGTTGTATTATCAAAGGACATATATATAGTTATCTATTTTATCGACCAACCTAATAAAAAACATTAGCCTTTAGCTTATATATTAAGAATATATTTTGACAAAATCATGTCATTTATCAGTAATTATGTTTAATTATGGCAGTACATAGGTCCTAGTTAAAGTATGTACCATATCAACATAGACTTGTTTACACGCTTCTTCTTGTCCATGATTAATATATTCTAAACATGGTTCTAAATACTCTTGCCATAAGGACTCATAAATCCCATCTCGTTCTTCTAATACATTAATTGAATTCACAATGGAAGGTGCAATATCATAATATTGTTCAACCAATCTTTTTCCTTCTCCTGTTTCCATGAGGTAGTTATCACGGAACGCACGAAATGCTTCTAGTTCAAAACAATCATCTGGCTTACCTAGTGAATCACATACCGCAGTCGTTATGAAACATAATTTTCTTCTCTTGAATCCATCTCTTATCTCTATATAATCCGCCTTACTAAACTTTTGTAAAGAATAGCGTTTCCCCCATTCGTTCGTTATGGCATCTGCAACGACTTCTGCTACCTCTAATTTTGTTTTTCGTATCATTGGAACCGTGAATAATGCTAGGATAAATCGATTTTCATCAACCTTCTTTGTATTCGTTATCTTACCATTTTCGGATCGCTTGATCTTACAAGCCTCTTCCATGTCATCTAGAATACGATTTACCCAAAGATCAACTAACTGTTGCTCTGTTTCTACTGCATATTCCTGTCTTAATAGCTGATTACGATCAATATACGGTAATCTACCACATACTTTATCTAAAGTTTGAATAATTGGCAAACACGACTCAAGATATCTAGTAAAAGCATCTTCGTACAAATTTGCCTTAAATGATTTCATTAAATCTAGATGTTCAAGTAATATACTTGCACCTTGATTCATCGCAGTATCACATAATTTCTCGTATTCATTACAATTTTCTGCTACCTTCTCTGTACTTCCAACGTCAATTTTCTTACCACAATACATGCAGACACAAGTATTTAAATCCTCTGGTACCTTTAAAAGTCCCTTACAGAAAGGACAATTCATCTCCTTAAAATTCATCTTATCTTCCTCTCTTTGTTAAGTCTTAGCTACCACAGACCTTAGTAACATCAACCACCTAAAGTAACATCCTGTTTTTGATACCATTTGATAGCCTCTTCAAAATGTTCATTCTTATAATCTGGCCACAAATCATTAACAACATAAAAATCAGCATATACCGACTGAACAGGAAGAAATCCCGATAACCGACACATGCCACCCCAACGTATGATCATATCTATTCTCGATATTGCCTTAGAACAAAAACCATTACGCAAGTCCCAATCCCAACCATAATTCACCAAGAAGTTTACCTTCATCTTAGAACTATCTTCTTCTATATTTCTCTTTGTATAAGGCAATAATTCCTCCGGAAAGAATTTGGAATCAGTATTTCCTACTACCAATAATGACACAGCCTCATTCTCAATTAATTTAACCGCATCCGTGCATGCTTGCTGGAACGCTTTAATTTGCTCTTTAGGACGCCTACAGTTATCCACGGTAAAGCCATAATACGTTACCTCTTCCACCCCATAACGCATTGCTTCTTTCAAAACTTCTAAGCCAGGATTCAAACCATGTTGATATCCATCTGACTTATCCATACTTTTATCTTTGGCCCATCTTCGATTACCATCTGGTATTATCCCAATATGTCTAGGAATTCGCATATAATACTCTCCTTAATTATATATAATATACTTCAAAATAACTACCTATATTTTAGTATTCCTTATTTTCAAGCTCCTAGACATATTCCTCTTTGATTTACTCGACAATATTATTAGACTATAAACGATTGGGATCTACTTCATCAAAATAATATCCTCCAAAGTCCTCCATAGAAAAGCATGCTCCATCTTCCCTTTGCATCTCAGGGAACAAAGTAAGCTCCTCCACTTCTTCTACCCAATTAAGCATATATGCAGTTATTGGCGAAATCATCTTCACTTCACCGTATTCATTCGGTATTAAAGTTTCATTGTACGTACTAAGCATTATCTCATATGGATAGGTTTCCGTCACATACTCATTCACATCTTCCGGAGAAGCACCCTCATACAGATCTAGAGCACCATACAAATGTAGAATTTCATGTGCATATGTAGCTGGATTCTCATAACTCCCATAACTGCTCGAATCCTCTAGAAAGATTGTACACATCTCCTCTTTATTAATATTCTTGTCTTCTAAATAATGAGAATATGTATAGGAAGTTCCTTCATCCTTTAGAAAAAAAAGATATCCTATACTATTCGTTCCATACTTTTCTATAATGTAAGCTTTGTCAATATTCTCTTGAATCCATAGTTTATTATATAGATAATATGTATATTGATTCGTATCTTCCGAATCGCTATCCACCACAAAATCAATCGACTGAGAATATAATAAGTCTGACTGAGAATCCATATCGTATAGGAAGTGGATCTGCTTATTATACGCTTTCCCTTCTTTCTCAATCCAAGTTACTGCCTCTTCTAAAGAATCTTTACAATATTTCTTTTCCTCCTCCGTCCATTCATTTCCATTAATATCGACAAAGATGGATATCAAGATGTTATCACCTTCCAAAAGCTTGGAACTCCCTAACTTCTGTTCCTCTTCACTTACCTGTTTACTCGTTTCAGCTATCTCTACGTCACTAACTTCCTGTGCCTCATTAACAAAAGCTTGCGTCGATTCCTCTTGTTTATCTTGGTGTACTAAGGAAGGATTATTCTGTATAATTATGATACTCAGCATGAAAAAGAAAATAACAAAGATTGAAAATGCAGTATATAATGACGTCTCTCTTCGTAACTTCTTCTTTTCTAGCTTAATAAAGTCTTCCTGTTTTTTCTTACCTTCTTCATTAATCCTGTTCTCTTGTTCTATCGTATAAATGTATGAATTCTTATCTTGTTCACCAGAATGTAATTGCCATCCGCAATATCTACAGTAGTTTGGTTCTCCTCTTAATTCTTTTCCACAATGTCTACAATACATATCATATCCCCCTTACCTACATAATGATAGCATTCCTTGATAGGCCTCAAGAATAGTACATATTACCCACCAATAACAAACCTATCTACTTACTGCTTAGAATCTGATGTTTCTATAGAGTTTAGGAAATCTTTTTGTTCTTCATAAGTTTTAAAATAGTGATATTCCCCTTCCTTGTCTGAACAGAAATAATAGTATTCCGTTTCAGCTGGATATAACGCTGCCTGAATTGCTTTCTTACCTGGATTTGCAATTGGTCCATCCGGTAATGCTTTGCACTTTCTTGTATTGTAATAGTCATTATAACGATTGATATCACCTGTAATATATGGTTTCACATATCTTTCTATATAATAAATAGTACAATCACATTGTAATCGCATTCCTATTTCCAATCGATTATAAAGCACGGAACCAATCTTCGCTCGTTCAGCATCTTTACCAGTCTCTTTCTCAATTATTGATGCTATCGTGATTATCTCATCTAAGGTATATCCCAATTCTTCTGCACGGGTATAATACTCCTCTGTATATTTCTTATCTGTATTCGCTACAATTTTCTTAAGAACATCAGAAGGTTCACTGTTTCCATAAAATTCATAGGTATCAGGATATAGGTATCCTTCTAAGGTAAAACAACGATTTTCTTTCAAAAGCTGACTGGAGATACTTTTAGATGCCGAATAATCAATTTCTTCTGATGCTGCAAAAAGTGCATCTACCGAGGCACATACCCCTTTTTCAACTAATAACTCGAAAACTTGTGCAACGGAATAACCTTCTGGTATGGTAACCTTCTTAACATTACTTGCTATCTTCTCACTTATGTATTTTACTTTCGTTGCAGCTGGAAGTGTACTAACTTTCTTATATGGATTAAGTACAATAACCCCAGCGTATTGCTTTACAGAATATCCTGCATCTTTAAGTGCTGTATCGCTAGAATAAAGCTTATATCCACTCTTTGCAGATAGTACATAAGATAATGCACTTGCTTCTACCATAGCCGCATTGCTATCCTTATCTAAGTACATCTTATATTTTAACGTAACTTTTTTGGCCTTTGCTTTCTTACTAGCATAGGTATAGGCAGTCTTACTATCTTTCGTGAAGATAATCTTTTTACCATTCTTCGTATTTGTTACCGTCGCCTTATTCGTAGTAAAGTCATATGAATATTCTATATTAGTTAGATTACTACACGTTCTACGTAACGGTAGCATAATATTAGAGGATTTCTTGATAATTCTTTGTGTTCCCTGCTCGCTATTCCAATCAAAGAAGGTATATTTTCCTTTTGCATCGGCAATTAAAACTCCATATTTTCCTGCACTGCTTGCTTCTACATTTGTTAATGAACGATTCAATAAATTACAACTTAATATTATCACAATCATAAGTATTGAAATTGTCAATCTAGCATATTTACTATTTTTCATACCCTAACAAATCCTTTCTATACTCTTATTCTTGCATTACAAACACAACCTACTATTTAGCCATCAGTTAAATTATACAACACTATATCTCATATGGCATTAAGACTTTCTTAAATTTCGAATTAATAATAATTATTAGTTATAAAATCATAGTACTTCTCAAAATTTTTAAGATACTCATTGCGTAAAATATAATCCCGGAAGATAGTCGCAAATAACTCTTGTCTATTCCTATAACAATATTCATCCTGTCTACTATTATCAACGTAGTCCCCCTCCTTATACAAACGTCTAAATTCCTCTGTATTACTAATCATACCAAGTTTTTGATCCATATAGTGACCAAATTCATGCAGCACAGAGTCTGCTACAGTGTGAGTAGCATCATGTTGTTGATAATAGATATAGACTTTCTTATTATTCGTATCACATAAGCCATAATATGCGCGGTTTGTATTGCATATCAAAAACTGCCAACCATCTTTAACAAATTGACTTAATAGCTTTGTCGGTATACAATTAATTGCCTTAACGGCATCTTCCATAAAATCCTGAGTCATGTAGCCTGATACCGTATAAGGAGACTCCTCTTTATAGATATATTGCTTTGAATTAGGAACTTGATAAACTAGAATTACTGAGGTTGTCAGTATGATTATAAGTATCGATATCATTAGTATAAAGGAACGAATTGTATATTTTATTTTCATTATAAAACCCATGCATATCACGAAATCTCTTATGATACTGCTCCAATCATAATGTATAGCTAACTAGATTTATCATGTACAATTCTGTCCGTATTATACATATAAAAAATATCTCCTATACACTTCCCCCAAATACGTATATCTTGTTTCAAGTTGCACCCCCCTCACGGTTACGTGCACAAAAAAGAAGTTATTAATGCTTTAAGCACTAACAACTTCTTTTTTGTTAGTAGTACACTATTTCTATTAATTTATTAATTACGCATCCAAGTTATGGTGACCCGCTTGAACGCCATCATCTTCATCTAATAAATCTAATATCTTTTGGATTAGGTGTCCCTTTCATTTGTAAACTCAACCCTTGTTTTGGGTAATATTGTAACTTCAACTTCTACCATAGCTACATTCCTTTCTCAATTTCTAATTTTTCACGTACTCCCTATTAAAAAGTCATATGGTTATCATTAGCGGTATTACTTCATTAAATATACTTTGCAACTACAATAATAATAACATATGACTTACTATTTATATTATGGTATAATTTATATACTAATACAAAAGGAGATTTTTATGTCTGAACGAATAACATGGAAAGATGAACTTATTGAAGTTTTAAAGGAATTAGATGGTTACGGTCATTACAGTGATATTTATGATAAGATTCAAGAAAGAAACCGGGTAAGCGGGCTTAGTAAACCTTCATGGAAACAAACAATTTGTAAAATTATCGAAGATAATTCAATAGATTCTGATAACTTTAAAGGAAATAATATTTTTTATTCAGTATTCGGTAAAGGAAAAGGTTATTGGGGATTAAATGAATATACTCCAAGCAATGATGAAACTGATGCAATATTTGATGACATAAGCTATAAAGAAGGCAAAAAAATAATAAAACAACATATATGTAGAGAGAGAAATCCGAAAGTTATCAAAAAAGCGAAAGAAATATTCTTAATAAACCATAACAATACTTTATATTGTGAAGCATGTGGTTTTAGATTCACAGATAAATATGTAGTTAGTGATGAGTTTATTGAGGGTCACCATATCATCCCTATATCAGAATTAATAGAGGATAGTGAAACTAGGCCCGAAGATATCGTAATGTTATGCTCTAACTGTCATAGGATGATACATAAAATACGACCATGGTTAAAGAAGGATGAATTGCAGAAATTATTTAAATAAACTTTATTACTATTTTAAAATTGAGAGGTACAAAGTTCCATGTAGTAGAATTATATCTAACAACGGAAGTTTCATATCGGTATTTAGCTTTATCTTTCAAATTCAATACTCCTCCATTGATTACTAAATGGGTTAATAATTTTAGAATTGCTGGTCCTGAGGCTTTGAGACCAAAGAGTTAAGAGCGGCGACGAACAATGAATAAACATAAAGCTATATATCTGGATATATCTGATACCTTCTATAATAATGAAAAATACGTCAAACAACTAGATGATGAATTATTATAATTTAAAATAGAGAATGCCTATTTTAAAGAACTGAGGAGGCTGCGTTTATAGGGAACACCTCAGAACAAAAAGCGAGAATCTTCCACAGCCTCCGAGGGTCCTTCAGACTAAAAGACATTCTCTCAATCACAGGTTTTCCTAAATCGACTTATATGTTTTGGCCGATGCGTTTTGATATGAAAATCCAAACAAAGAACTAGAAGAAAAGATTCTTGAAATATGAAAAAATCATAATAACCAGTTACAGCTACACTTATACAGTAGCAAATGTTGGGATATGCGATTTAAATTTGTAATCTCCAACATATTATTATAATATAAAAAAAGACCTCCAAGTGCCATCAAAACAGTCACTCGGAGGAGCATATTAATGCAAACTAATTATATCAAAAATTACTAGATTTGAAAAATGTTAATATAAAAAATTATCCAAGCGAGTCTGTGAAAGTTTTTCTGTAAATATGATTTTTTGGGTCTTCTATGATAAAATATTAATCATAGGAGGCCTAATATTATGGCAAGAGAAAAGAAACCAGTACATAAAGTTCAAATGACAGAGGGAAAGCGAAACATTATCCGTCAGCTTCTAGAGGAGTATGATATTGAATCTGCACAAGACATTCAGGACGCCCTTAAAGATCTACTTGGTGGTACTATCAAAGAAATGATGGAAGTTGAAATGGATGATCATCTTGGCTATAGCAAATCTGAACGTTCAGATAGCGATGATTATCGCAATGGCTATAAGAACAAAAAAGTAAACAGTAACTACGGAGGTATGGAAATAGAAGTTCCGCAAGACCGTAAATCTACTTTTGAACCTCGGATTGTTAAAAAACGTCAGAAAGATATTTCAGACATAGATCAGAATATCATATCCTTGTATGCAAAGGGCATGACTACACGACAGATTTCAGACACATTGGATGATATCTATGGTTTTGAAGCTTCAGAAGGCTTTATTTCTGATGTTACAGATAAAATAATACCGCAAATTGAGGATTGGCAGAACCGGCCTCTTTCGGAGGTATATCCTGTGTTATACATTGATGCGATTCATTATTCTGTACGTGATAATGGGGTTATCCGCAAGCTTGCAGCATATGTGATTCTTGTGATAAATAATGATGGTTATAAAGAAGTATTAACCATTGAAGTTGGAGAAAATGAAAGTTCAAAATACTGGCTTTCTATATTAAATAGTCTAAAGAATCGTGGTGTAAAGGATATTCTAATTATCTGTGCCGACGGATTGACAGGCATCAAAGAAGCTATAGTAACTGCATTCACTAAGACAGAATATCAGCGATGCATCGTTCATCAGGTAAGAAATACAATGAAATATGTAGCTGACAAAGATAGAAAAGCATTCTGTGCAGATCTTAAAACTATTTATCAGGCTCCAGCAGAAGAAAAAGCATTAATTGCACTAGAACGAGTTACAGAAAAATGGAATGAGAAATATCCAAATTCAATGAAAAGCTGGGCACAAAACTGGGATGTTATTTCTCCGATTTTCAAGTTTTCATCAGAGGTTCGTAAGGTTATATATACGACGAATGCTATCGAAAGCTTAAATGCGACATATCGTAAGTTGAACCGTCATAGAAGCGTATTTCCAAGTGATACCGCATTACTAAAAGCCCTGTATTTATCCACGTTTGAAGCCACTAAGAAATGGAACTTACCACTTAGAAACTGGGGGCAGGTCTATGGTGAACTTAGTATTATGTATGAGGGCCGACTACCAGAATAAAATGTTATTTCATAAATTTTTTTGACAGGCGGACATTTCGCCTGCTCTTGACATGCATCAGCATGTGCTGTATATATAAATCAAGGGTTGAAAGCTCAACATAGAACCTTCAACCCTATCATTATCATAGAAGATCAGTATTTACAGACTTTTCTTCACACAATCATCCAAGCAGAGTTTTAAGAAAACGTAGGTATATTTGTTCATGTGGAAATCACTTTTTTGAATCGTATTCAATCTTGTCCAGATACCAGCAAAGAACCAGTAGATTCACTATGAAAACTTTTGATTTACTCGGAGATACTATTTCGTTCAAAAAAGTATCTTAAATTACCAATTTATTAATCAATATTGTAATTCTTATACTTGACACTATGGGCTATTAGAGATTCTCTACTTACACATTAAAGCCTCTAACTAATTGAATGATCTTATAAAATGCATGTCCATCAATCAAAATATGCTTATAGCTATATATCTGGACTGATATATCTTGATTATTTTCTTTTAACTCTCCAAAGCAATGTAACTGGATTTTTATATTATCAACTAAACACTTCAATATGTATTCCTTAATTAAATGTAAAAGTTGATATTCTTGTTGATGTTGTGTTTTAAAAGGAGTACCGAAATAGATCCTACATTTTCCTCCATGTGTTCCTCTCACATTTAGGTATATTTCACCATCATTCTCATATATCGAATCTACTAAACCGTGAATTTCTTTAAAAGGTTCATCTTTATTAACAATCATCCTTGATACTTCATTTCTATGAATATTAGGTTCTTTTTCACCATTAAGTTGAATATCAACTCCATTCGTGTTTGGACTTTCCTTTGTTACGGCAATAACATCAGAACTATCATCTGTTACTGAAGTACTTTTTCTTTTCTTTTTTTTACCTCCACTATTAGTTAGTTGATTCTTTTTTTCACTTGGATTCAGATCATTTTTATAATTTTTAAAAGAATCTTTTAAAGTTCTCATTATATGTTCATCACTTACATTTGACCCTTCACCTCTTATTAAGAAAGATGCTTTTCTTGTGCCAGCACGGTTAATTTCATTTACACAACCATTCCTATGTAAATTTCCTGAAAAAGTTTTAAAAAATCTATTAAGTTTAGGATTTTGTCTCTCGACATAAAATAATTTAGCGTTGCATCTTTTGTCCTCACAGTACAGATTTTCTTTGTACTTTTCTTCATTGTCAATAGGAGTTATATTATCAGAAATGACCTCGGTAACATTACCTTCTTTATCTATGTATCTTGCTTTTTTCATATTCCATCACCTCAAAAATTCATAAAGATATAAATAGTATTAGTTAGTTTTTATTTAGTTTTATTACTAATTTTTACTATATCATTTAAACATAATAATATCAACATTATTATCAATACAAATGTATAAATTTGTTTAAATTTCACTAAAATCCGTCTTTTGTAATTAATAAAATTTATACACCAAATTTTATTATTTCACTACTATAAACTTCTTTATTACTTTCTTAACTGTTTATATGGTGAAACCACACATTCTTTAAAATCCATCTACTCAAGGGACAGTTTAGTGTATAAAAAAAACTACCAACCTTATATTAATAGTTGAAAGGCGTATATCCATTTCTTATTAAACATATTAATACGCTATTGAAAAATATTGTGGACTATGTAAACTTTGTGTTTTATTCATAATATGTATCTTTACGGCTAATCGTTCGCTCTAATCTGCAACATCGTTTTAATATCTTCTAAATGCAGAGCACTTAAAACACGATATTCAATCCACCCTCTATGGCGAAAAGGGCTGTTATCAATACATTCTTTAGCATATGGTAATAAACCATCATAGACATTTCTAATGCTCTCTTCGGATAATCGTGTTACTATGGTAAAAGCATCTTTTTCCGTAATAATGTCACAAATGTATTTTCTTTTTATGTGATAACTCATCTTCCAACATCTACTATGGGCATCAAATTTTATCATCTTTGATGAATTTATTTCGTTTATCAAAAATGCATCGATGCTATCAAACAATTCTTTCCCTTTTCCAATATGAACTAAAAATTCTTCTATTGTAGGCATTTCATTTTTATTAATCAATCTTTCATACATTTGTAACCCTCCTATTATATAAAGAATCTACACTGCGTAATACATTACTAAAGCAAACTAATAAACATATGATACCACCACGAAAAAGTCATGTCTACCTTTTTATGCCAATGTCACTAACAACTAAAAAGACCTCCTTAGACATTAGATAAATGCTAAGAAGGTCAATTGTGCATATCCATCACTGAACATATACAATATATAATTTGCGCCATCACTGGTTATTTTCACCTATTTTTTCCAAACATATGTTATACCAAATAGTTCAAACCCTTGATTTTACTGACTTTATTAAATTATCAAATTATTCATCCCAGTTATGGTAAACGGCTTGAACGTCATCATCCTCATCTAATAAATCTAATGTCTTTTGGAAGTATTTGATATCCTTTTCATCTGTAAGCTCAACCCAAGTTTGAGGAAGCATAGTAACCTCAGCTTCTACCATAGCTACTTTTTCAGCTTCTAATTTTTCACGAACTTCACTTAACATTTCAGGGTCAGTTAGGATCTCGAAGCTATCCTCTTCTTCGCTAAAATCTTCAGCACCAGCATCTAAAGCAATCATCATAAGATCATCAGCACTCATATCACATTCTTCTTTATCAATAATAATTTGTCCTTTTTTATCAAACATGAAAGATACGCAACCAGGTGTTCCTACATTACCATTTCCTTTTGTAAATGCATTTCTTACATTTGACGCTGTTCTATTCTTGTTGTCAGTTAAAGCTTCTACAATAATGGCAATACCATTTGGACCATATCCTTCATAAGTAACGTGTTCGTAATTAACACTGTTTGCATCTCCAGCTGCCTTTTTAATACCTCTATCAATAGTATCATTAGGCATGTTATTTGCTTTTGCTTTCGCAATAACATCACGCAATCTCGAATTATTTAACGGATCCGCTCCGCCTTCTTTAACAGCTACAGCAATTTCTCTACCGATAATAGTAAAGATTTTTCCCTTTGCTGCATCGTTCTTTTCTTTTTTATGTTTGATATTAGCAAACTTTGAATGTCCTGACATATCAATTCTCCTTTATATCTATTCTGTCAAAATCTATCTTGTATATAAAACAACTGTTTCGTTACGTTTCTATACACTAACTGAACTATTTTATCACGTTTTGTTCATACAATCAAGTTTAGGAATGAATACATCTTAAAAGAAACTATCACTTCTAGCACTAACTAACTTATTCACTTTCTCCATAACTTCAATGGTATCTTCTACGGTACGAATCGCACACATAATTGTATCATCTCCTGCAATACAACCTACAATTCCGTTAATGTGTAGCGCATCTAATGCAGCAGCAACAGCCATTGCCATACCAGAAACTGTTTTTATAACCATGATATTTTGTGCACGATCCATAGACACGAATCCATCACGAAGTACACGAACGAATTTTTCACTAAGACCTGCTTCTTGTTTTTGTAATACAATATACTTTTGCTTACCTTTTTCAGAAGATACTTTTGTTAATTTCAATTCACGAATATCTCTTGAGATAGTCGCTTGTGTAACATTATAACCCGCCGCATTCAGTAACTCAGCTAATTCTTCCTGTGTTTCTACATCATTCTTCGTAATTAACTCAATTATTTTCGTCTGACGTTTAATTTTCATACTTACCTCCTAAAATTTTATTCTACATCTATTACTATCTTAATTTGCTTCTAAGAATCTCGTAAAAACTCTTTTGATTTATCTTAATTAACTTTGTAACCTTCTCAGCCCTCTTGATACGAATCTCATCGCCTGTTTCTAATTCCATTCCCATTCTACCGTCAAATGTTGCAATTGCTTCTTCTTTCTGTGTTTTCTTACTCTTATCTATTAAAATGGTAATTTCATCATCAGAAGATACTAATACACTTCGTTGACTCATGGTATGCGGACAAATCGGTGTAATCATCATCACATTAGAACTAGGCGCCGCAACAGGTCCTCCCGCCGAAAGATTATACCCTGTAGATCCTGTAGGCGTTGCTATTATAACACCATCCCCGTGATATGTATCAACTAGAATATCATTCACGTAGACACTGACACAGATAATTCTCGAGAAACCGCTTCGGCTTATAACAATATCATTCAAAGCATAGTCCTCGTACATAGTTTGATTATTACGAGAAACATTCCCATAAAGCATCATCCTTTTTTGTATCTGTATATCTTCTTCCAGTAAACTATCAATCGCTGGTATTATGTCTTGCTTTTCAATCTCTGCTAGAAATCCCAAAGTTCCTAGATTAATCCCTAACAGAGGAATCTCCTTTGTATACAAATCTGTAGCAGCACGAATAATCGTTCCGTCCCCGCCAAGTACGATTACACAATCTGTATCATCTGTAATCCATGATACATCTATTTTATCATCACTCGTACCTACTGTACTTGGCTCAGTTGATATAAAACATCTCTTGCCTTTACTAATCAGGTACTCTTGTATTAATTTTGTGGTTTTGTAATCACAATCTTTATCAATATTGGTTATAATACAGAAATTATTCATCGCTAATACCGAGCCCTTCTATCAGACTTATAGAGAAGTATGTGCCTTAGCAACCGTTTCTCTAATAAACATATTAAGATCCCTGATTGCTTCATTTTGTACCGACTTATTGCATTCATCAATCGAAACATCTATAAAGTTTACTTCCACGCCGTTTTCTTCCCCATCATCAACTACTTGTTTACCTTCTTCACTCTTTTCAATATATAGCAGATATTCAATATTGCCTTCTGGACCTTTAATAGGCGAATAATCAAGATTCAACACAGTAAATCCTATCGCTACCGCATACTTAATCACTTTCTCAATAACATCTATATGAACGCTCTTCTCACGTACAACACCCTTCTTGCCGACCTTTTCTCTACCAGCTTCAAACTGTGGTTTAATTAAGCAGACCACTTGTCCTTTCTCATCTAAGAGATTTCTTACAGGAATTAATACCTTAGTTAGAGATATGAAAGCGACATCTATGGAAGCAAATGCTATTGGTTCTTTAATATCTTCACTTGTAACATATCGAATATTCGTCTTTTCCATGCTTACGACTCTATCGTCTGAGCGTAATGACCAAGCTAACTGGTTTGTTCCTACATCAACTGCATACACTTTAACAGCACCGTTTTGCAACATGCAATCCGTAAAACCACCAGTTGAAGAACCTACATCCATACAAACTTTATCCTGTACTGAAACACCATATTCTTCGATTGCTTTTTCTAATTTGTAACCACCACGGCTAACATATTTCATAGAATGTCCTTTTACTTCAATCTCTACATCATTAGCAAACATACTACCTGCTTTATCTTCTCTTTGTCCTTCAACAAAAACATTCCCACACATGATGATTGCTTTTGCTTTCTCTCTTGATTCGGCTAAGTTACGCTGAACCAATAATACATCTAACCGTTCTTTCATAAGCACCTCGTTAACTACATTCGATTACTGACTTCCACTTCACTAAGAATTTTGTTCACCACAGACTGTGCATCTATTCCATACTCTTTTCTTAACAAATCAGCATCGCCTTGTGGTATGAATGCATCCGGAAGTGAAATACGAATGTATTTATTATCATTATAATTATTTTTGCATAAAAATCCAACTATTTTTTGTCCAAATCCACCCGAATTGATATTTTCCTCTAACGTAACGACATATCTATGGGTTGGTAAGAGTTTCGTTAGTAATTCTTCATCAAATGGAGCAACAAATCGGACATTCACCAAACTCACAGAATAGCCCTGTTCCTTTAACTGATTCCTTACCTCATTAGCAACCTCTACCATATTACCATATGCTAGTAAAAGAATATCCTTTTCACTGTATAATAATTCACTTTTTCCATATTCAATCGGTGCTCGAAACTCACCAAGCCCTGAATAAACTTTACCTCTTGGATATCGTATTGCAATAGGTCCATTATGATTTACTGCAAACGTGAGCATATCTTCAAATTCCTGTCCATTCTTTGGTGCCATCACTGTCATATTTGGCATAGTGAGTAGATAAGAGATATCAAATATACCTTGATGTGTCTCTCCATCACTACCAACAATCCCTGCACGGTCAATCGCAAACACAACAGGTATTGAATTAATACATACATCATGTAACAGCTGGTCGTATGCTCTTTGCAAGAAAGTGGAATAAATTGCTACGACTGGTTTCATACCACCAACCGCTAATCCTGCTGCAAATGTTACTGCATGTTCCTCTGCAATACCCACATCAAAGAATCGTTTTGGATATCTCTTCGCAAATTTAATCAATCCAGTACCCGATGGCATCGCTGCCGTTATAGCAACAATCTTCTCATCCTTTTCCGCTAAAGAAACTAATGTTTTCGCAAATTTATCTGTATAACTTATGGTACTCTTGGTACTCTTCTTCTTAACTTCACCAGTCTCAATTATAAAAGGATCAATTCCATGATATTTGGAAGGATTTTTTTCTGCTAATTTATATCCTTTTCCCTTTTTCGTAATTACATGAATAATTACTGCTTCCTTCATATTTTTCGCACTGTTAATCGCCGATAATAGTTGTTCAATATTATGACCATCGATCGGCCCTATATAGGTAAGTCCCATATCTTCAAATAACATTCCCGGTATAAACAATCGTTTTATACTATCCTTAGAACGACGCAAACGATCGATTACTGATTTTCCTTTTGGCAAAGTAGACAAAACCCGTTCAATTCCCTCTTTAAATCCATTATATTTAACACTTGTACGGACTTTCCCTAGATAGGTTGCCATTCCACCAACATTCTCATTAATGGACATATTATTATCATTCAAAATTATGACCATGTTTGATTGTAGTCTTGCAGCATTATTCAAAGCTTCAAACGACATTCCTCCTGATAGCGCACCATCTCCAATTACCGCAAAGACATTATAGTTTTCTTTCTGTAAATCTCTGGCTTTCGCTAAACCAAGGGCTGCTGATATTGAGGTGGAACTATGTCCTGTATCAAAGGCATCACAGTCACTTTCTTTTATCTTTGGAAAACCACTTAGGCCTTCGTACGTTCTAAGTTTACGAAAGCCTTCTTTTCTACCAGTTAATATTTTATGTGTATAAGCTTGATGACCTACATCCCAAACTAACCTATCTTCTGGAAAGTTTAAGGACAGGTGTAGTGCCATAGTCAATTCAACAACACCTAAGTTAGATGCTAAATGTCCACCAGTTACGCTGATATTCGATATCAAGAATTCTCGGATTTCAGTTGCCAGTGCTGAATATTCATCAGCAGAAACTTTCTTAATGTCATTTGGTTTATTAATATTGTTTAATATATTTGACGCTGTCAAAGCTTCTTTTATTTTATCTTCCATTATTTTTCCCTGTCTATTAAATAGTAGATTAATTTTTCAAGATACTCATTCTTCTTATTCAATGACTGATATTGTTCTATTGCTTGATTAGATAATTCTTCAACAAACTCTTTTGCTTTATCTAAACCAAACAAGGTTACATAGGTAGTTTTCTCGTTTTTCTCATCGCTATGAATTGGTTTCCCAAGAACTTGCATCGTACTAGTCTCATCTAAGATATCATCTTGAATTTGAAATGCTAGACCGATTGAAAGAGCTATCTTTCGTACCACTTCCACTTCTAAGTCACTCGCTCCTGCAAGTATAGCCCCGATCATCATAGACGCCTCAATCAATGCTCCTGTTTTCCATTCATAGATTACATCCAATCTATCTCTTTCAATTGCATGACCTGTTGCTTGTACATCAATAACCTGCCCACCAAGCATTCCATAAACACCGGGTTTTTTCGCAAGTACATTCATCGCTTTCATGATTCGATTACTATGTTTTAACCGTTCTAATAACATTTGGTCATCTAGAGTATCAAGATTTTCATCATTAAAGCTATATTGATATGCCTTGCAAGCAGTTTCATACGCAAAATTAAGCAGACCATCTCCTGCTAGTATTCCGATTGCTTCCCCGAATACGACATGAGTGGTCTTTCTTCCTCTACGATATTCATCATCATCCATTGCTGGTAAATCATCGTGTACCAAAGAGTACGTATGAATCATTTCTATAGCAGCCATAAAAGGCTCAATCTCTTTCTCATTCTTTCCGTCAAACAGGCAAAATGTCTCCCCCATTAACATTGGTCTTAGACGTTTACCACCTGCTAGTACACTATAATTCATCGCTTCTAAGACAGTTTTTTGATATCCTGTCTCTTCCGGTAAGTAATCTCTTATTATTCGTTCTATATTCTCTACCTTTTTTTCGAATTCTTCTTTAAAGTTCATGTTCGGTTTGATCTCCTTCTTCACTAAGTACAAGGATCTTTTTCTCAACTTTATCTATAGAATCATTACATGATTTAAGTAGTTTCATTCCTGCATTATATAATTTAAAAGAATCATCAAGGCTAACCTCTGGATTCTCTAATTGCCCAATTATTTGTTCTAGCTCCTCAAAAGAAGCTTCTAATGTTTTTGCCATTATTCACGCCTCCTACTCTGTGTCGACATAACAGATGCCGTCACATCTCCATCCATCAATTCAACCTTGATTGTATCACCAACCGACAACCCATTCACACTACGGATAACATTCTGTTTTTCATCTGTAACAATCACATACCCTTTACTTAACTTATCAAGAGGTGATAGCCCCTTCATACGCTCAGTTAAGATGTCTAACCGATGTCTATTCTCAAGCACACGTTGTTTCATCAAAAACTGTAAACGATTTTCACGGTCCATAAGATACTGCCGCTTTTGATTCACTTGATACAACGGACTTGCATGTTCTAATTGCAATTGATACTGACGTAGTTGATTTCTTGCTATCTGCAACTTCTGTCTCATGTGGAATTGCAGCGTGCGTTTGTAGGACTGTATATCATCAAACAAATCACGAATATCACCTGTCACCAGTTCTGCTGCGGCTGATGGTGTCGGTGCTCTAAGATCTGCTACGTAATCTGCAATTGTTGTGTCTGTCTCATGTCCTACTGCCGATATAATAGGAGTATTACAAGAAAAGATTGCTCTCGCTACAACTTCTTCGTTAAACGCCCAAAGATCTTCAATTGATCCGCCGCCACGTCCAACGATAATCGTATCTACTCCATACGAATCTAGGTACTTAATTCCTTTTACTATGGAGGCTGCGGCTGCCTCCCCTTGCACAAGAGCAGGATACAGAATTAACTGTACGTACGGATTTCTTCTTGTTGTAACATTAATCATATCTTGAATCGCTGCTCCTGTTTTGGCAGTTACGATACCTACCTTATTCGGATATTGTTTAATAGACTTTTTGAACTCTTGACCAAAAAGTCCCTCACTATCTAATTGTTTTTTAAGTTCCTCAAATTTCTGATAAAGCACACCTGCTCCATCAAGAAGTATTTCTCTTGCATACATCTGGTACTTACCATCTCGTTCGTATACACTGATACTACCAAGGACTATTACGCTCTGTCCTTCTTGTAAACGAAAAGCTAGTCCACTTCTTTGACCCGCGAACATAACGCAAGCCATCTGTCCTTTTGAATCCTTTAATGTAAAATAAATATGTCCAGATGTATGATATTTACAATTCGAGACCTCACCTTTCACGTAGATACGATTCAAAGCATAATCTCTGGCAAACATGTCCTTAATATATAGATTAATCTGTGTCACCGTATATACATGATCCATACTCGTTACGTCCCTTCTATTACTTGCAAGTTTTATCGTTTCTCAATAGGTGTACTTCTACACTATCTTAGCTAATACACCATTAATAAATCCTGGTGAATTATCTTCTCCAAATATCTTAGCAATCTCAACTGCTTCATTAATTGCTACTTTAGTTGGTACATCATCATCATATTTCATCTCATATACAGCCAAACGTAGGATTGTTAAATCAACTTTACCAATACGATTTATCTTCCAGCCTTCTGTAACTTGTTCAATCATTGCATCAATGTCACCAAGACGTTCAATTATCATATCAAATTTCACTTTCAGATAAGAAAGATCTTTCTCTGATGGCTCTTCTAATAAATCAAAATACAATTTAATCTGTTCATTTAATTCTGTCGAATCATGAAATTCCTTACGAAATAACATTCTGAATAAATGTTCTCTACTTTCTCTTCTATTCATTAAAATCCTCCTGCGTTATCCATCTGTATAATATCTAGCATATTTTGCCAGAAACCAAAAAATATCCCCGCACCTTAAGTGCGGGGTTGAAGCACCCGTTCCACTCTAACGAAAGGTAATGACTATACATTAACTCCAGCAATACGAACATTTACTTCGGAAACGTTTAATCCAGTCATATTCTCAATTGCTAATTTAACTTTCTCTTGAACTGCTTCTGAAGTCTTTGGAATGCTGCAGCCATACTCTAACGTAATTGCTAAATCTACTGACACAGATTCTGGTCCGACCTCAACTTTAACTCCCTTGGAAAGATTCTTCATCCCAAGTTTGCTAACAAGTTCGTTCGTAATGTTACCATTCATCGCAGCTACACCTTCTACTTCCGTAGCAGCTAATCCTGCAATAATAGCAACAACTTCATCCGCGATACGAACTTCGCCAATACTACCTTCTGAATGTATTCTATAGTTAGTTTTATTCTCTCGTTCTTTACTCAACGCTAATTACCTCCTGTTTACATCTTGGTAACCTTCTGTTACACATCAGGTATTACTATGTTTATTATAACAAACTTACACCGTTTTGCAAGTTATTCTTAATTATAGTATTACCAAATTTATGTGTTATAACACAAAATATGATGTCTTGTATTATTCCTCGCCTTTTACAACAACTGGATTAATAGTGATTTTATCTGCTGTAACACCCGTCTTATTCTTAACGATATCTTCGATTTGTGCAATAGTTTGCTCTGTAGCATTATGTACACCAACAATTACATCTACTTTACCTTCAATAATAGTAACAACAGCCCCATCAAAACCTTTTGCTTCTAACCAAGTTTCAGCAGCATTTTCTTTTTCAGCAATTGCAGTCATCTCAATAACTTTATCAAGAGCTTCTTGTTTCTGTGCTTCTGTCAAATTGTTATTATCTACTACGCTCATTAAAGTTTCCTTATTCTTAGCTCTCGTCTGTTCTCTTTGTAATTTTGCAGATGAGAAGAAATCAGCACCGATTGTAGTATTAACTAAAACTGCTTCTCCTGTTGAGTCTGTACCATCTTGTGCTGTAGTTTCAGCTGCATCAGTACTATCTGCTACATCAGCATCTGCTGTCTGCTTTCCCTCTTCTGTATCAGCTGCTGCTGCATCATAAGCGGCATTATCTTCCTCAGAGATATCCATTGTACCATTTTCTAAATCAGCAGTAAGTAATTCACTTGTTGCATCATCAACGCTTAATACATCACTAGAAGATGTATCGAGTGCATCCCCATCTGTAACTTCCATTGTTTCTTGACTATTGCTTGCACTTTGTTGTGCTTCATTTGCCTTATCCTTTGTAAATTGTAAGTATCCTGCAACAATAATCATGATAGCTAACGCAGTTATTATTACTTGATTCTTTTTGAGAATATTCTTCATTGTTACCTCCTAATTAGAATTCATTTTCATTACTTTAATTTTATGTGCAGGTACATCAAATAATACCTCTACAGCACCAACAATTTCACCGATTATTGTTTGCGAACCACCTCCCTGTGCAATTACCAGAACTCCTTCGATTTCTGGTTCCAATTCTTTAATCACATATGGAGTTGATCCACCAGTTCCGCTGTTTTGTAGTACTGTTTCTTCTTTTTTGTCAATTGTAGTGCTCTTTCTTTCACCACCTGAGCTATCTGATTCATCTAGTGATTCTTGTGAATAAGGGGTATCCTTAAGCGTAACGCTTTCTTTTGAAGACTTTAATGTGATCATTACCTCCACATTACCTATCCCTTCTACTTTCATTAATGCTTCTTTCAATCTAGCTTCCATCTCTTCCTCATACGAAGCTGCTGATGTAGTCGTTGGTACGTTAGAAACTTCAGATATTGTATTGTTTTTTTTATCACCTCCTGAAAACAAACTGGGAAACGAAAGAATTATTAACAATATTCCACACATGAATATGATAATTAGCTTTGGTATTCCTATCTCTTTCAATGACAGTTTCTTTTTCTCCACGCTATCTTCCCTCCTTAACCTTCTTCAATGGTAATATGAACCTGATCTTGTTCTATCTGAAAGGAATTCGACAATTCTTCCCGTATCTTCTTCTTTGTATCATCATAAGCACCTGATTCTTTATCCGACTGTCCCTTCTTTTCCTTTCCTTCAATCTTAATATCTTGATTAATCATAATTTTATCTACTTTAATGTCGCTGCTTTTTACTGTACTATCTTCTCTTGTAAATGCAGCAACTATTGTAATCTCTGTAACCATTCCATACTCACCACTTGACTCATCTGTATTCAACGTAGTATTAATCGTTGAGGAATATAGATTATAACGATTTAGGACCATCTCAATCTGATCCTTCACTATGTTCTGGTATTCTGCTAAGATTGCTTGCTTGCCTTTATCATCAGCTGCAATTAATTCATCATTGTAATCCTTTGCCTCAACCATAAAGAGATTATTATTAAAGTAATAATTAAATGTATCTGATAAATTAAAAAGACTTACAATCGGTTTCGCTACAATAAGAATTAATACCATCCCCGTAAATATACTAATGTATTTACGGTAGCTACTCTTTCCTACCAGATTCATAACAATCGTAACCAGAATGAGATAAACCACAATATTTCTTACAAGTGAATAAATCTGCCCCATAGGAAACCTCCATTTCTCAAGTTTACGGTGCACGGAAACGTCTCTGACCTTTACACACCAATGCTCGTTGTTGCCGCTAGAATCGCGATGGTAACCATGAACAAAACTGCCGCTATGCTTACCACATAAACCAACAATCCTGCCGCATTAGCAGCACCACTGATACAAGTAATAACTCTTTTATCTGATATAGGTTGTACTATTGCAACTCCAACTTTATAGATTAACATCGTAATGATTAATTTAATTAGTGGAATAACACAGATCAGAACAATTACCACTAATCCAGTCACTCCAATTGCATTCTTTATTAAAGTTCCCGCTCCCATAACTGTCTCCGCTACTGAATTAAGAGAATTTCCTATACCAGGTATCGCCTTTGTGAATTTGATTGCTAAAGACTTCTTAAGAGAATTAGAAGCTGGCACGATTAATCCTTGTATTGTGTTGAATCCTACAACCGCTATGAATAGTGTTCTCATAGACCATTTTATGATAGATTCTAATAGCTCGGCCAATTTTGAGAGAAAGTCTTCCTTAGCCAAATTATTAACTAGGGTAATTACCATATATATATTCACAAGTGGAATCATAACACGTACAAGAACCACATCTACGATTGTAATTAAGACCAAAGCACTCTCATAAAAAACCAATGTTGTTGCTTTTGTTGAACAGAATGCTATTGACATGAAGTATGTAGGAATTAACGCCTTCATGAAAGACAGCACCGCCGAAATTGCACCACTTGCTACTGCTGTAGCCGTAGCAAATGTACCTGTTATGGTTGTAAACAATAATAAATATGTTATATAAAAACTGGTTTCACCGACCTGATTGTTATTAAACACATTGGTGAAATTAGTGAATACTGCTGCCACTATTGCGATCATAATTAATTTAAATAATGCGGATCGATTTGCATCAAATTCTTTAGTAAACGCCGTAAACAGATCACCAATAGCACCTTTAGCCGATATTCCCTCACCAGAACTTATTAATTTTCCCACGTAGTCCTTAAAATCAAACGATCCCTTACTTACCAAAACATTGTCAATAGCACTTTGTATATCATCATAATCAAAATCTTCGTAGTATGTTAAATAATCCTCTGTCGATGTATCTTCATTATCTTGCTCCTCATGCAACATCTTATCATTGGCACTAACTGACGTTGAGTTTAATAGCAACAGAAGTATGATTGTAATGATAAGTCGTTTCATAATTATCTCCCATGTATATCGCAAGATTACTTGTGATACAGCCCAGATCAATAGTTAAAAGTTGGGCTACACAGGTCTCCTTTCCTTGATATTATGCTAAGAACTCGTTGATTGTATCTAATAATGCTAATAGAATTGGCATGCTTACTGTTAATATGGATAGCTTTCCAACTAACTCAATCTGCCCTGCAATAGCTGCATGTCCCGCATCTTTGCAAAGACTTGATGCAAACTCCGAGATATATGTAATTCCTATAATTCGAAATAGTATATTAAAATATGTTTTATTAATGGATAAGTAACCTTGAATTCGATTAATGGTATCAATAATAATCTCTAACCTTGTAATACCAAGCGCTGTAATAATGATACAAACAGCTGCCGCGATATACATTCCATATTCTGATTTGCCACCCTTAAACTGAATGGCAATTAAAACCCCTACAATACCTATGATAGCTGCCTTTATCATATGCGTTCACATACCCCTTTCACACTATCTTGGTTTCTACTATTAAGCGAACCACGTGTTATAATGAAAATAGCGACTTAATCGTGGTAAATAACTCTGCTATGTATGGAATAATCCACAACAATACAAGAACCAGTCCAGCCAGACTTGTTAGAAATGCTTGTTCTTCTCTTCCAGAGTGCTTTAGCACCTGGCTTAGTACCGAAACTAAGATACCAACTGCTGCTATTTTAAATATTAGATTAATTGACATATCCGCATTTCCTTTCTCAATTTTTTAATGAATTCTTGTCAGATCAAGACAATTGTAATGAAGATACCAGCCATTACACCAAGCATATTATAGAGACGCACCTTTTCTTTCACACCATCAACTGCGTCATCAAGTTCTCCTTGAATTTGTGTTATATACAAATCTATTGTATTTAGCTGCATCTCTTTATCTAGATATCCTAGATTTTCACCAAGTCTAGTCAATAATAATTTATCCTTTTTATTAAGGCTTGTATCAACTAATTCCTTCTCAACACATCCATTCCATATGTCACCAAACGATTTACCTTCTTGCTTGTCTATCTCCTCAGCTACTGCAAGTAGGAATCGACGGTATTCACCATCTGTACGATATGCGAGGTTACTAACTGCCTCTGGTAAAGGTGTACTTGCATATCGGATTTCGCCTCTGAGAATAATAATTAATTTGTTTAGTTCTTTTAAGTCGCTAATCCTCTCTTTCAATATAATACTAAAATATAATCCGATACCTCCACTTGATACAATAACTAATATAGCTCCTATTATTTTCGCAACCATCTGCTTTTCTCCTCTCTTTTTAATACTTAGATATTCATCAGTAACCGCCGTTACCTTATTCTTTCAAAGCTAGATTCACATGAATGGACCCAAAACCCTTTGCTGCTAACTTAATAATTATCTTTATATAACAGTGTTCCTCTTGCATCATAGATTTCTTCAACAAGGCCTATGCTCTTTCGATTATCCATAACGATGTACCGCTCAAAAATCTTTTCTCTTACAAGTCTACCCAGTATTGGTTTACTTTTAATATCATCAATGGAGCTTCCATGTACCGTAGCGACTAATTTGCAACCACAGTTAATTACATATTCAATCGCTTCAATGTCTTCTCTCGATCCAATCTCATCTACTGCTATTATCTGAGGTGACATAGAACGAATTAACATCATCATACCATCTGCCTTAGGACAACAATCTAGGATATCCGTTCGGATTCCTAATTCATTCTGCGGTATACCCATATAACATGCAGCGATTTCCGATCTTTCATCCACCACTCCTACCGTTATACCTTCAGCAACTCCTTCACCATTGGATAGATGTCTTATAATATCTCTTAGTAGTGTAGTTTTACCACATCTTGGTGGCGAAATTATCAGTGTATGGAAGATATTCTTCTTATCATCACTCGCTATGTATGGAACGACTAAGTCTGCGCAACCTTTTACTTGGTGTGATAATCTTACATTGATAAATGATATATGCTTAATGCTCTTAATGCGATTATCTTCAAGAATCACCTTCCCTGCGATACCAACTCTATGACCTCCCTGTATGGTTATAAAACCTTGTCTTATTTCATCTTCAAATGCATACAAAGAATAATTGCTAATATATTCCATTGTTTCTCGTATCTCGTTTTTTGTTATCATGTAAGCATCTTGAATACGGTCAGTCAATTCATATTTCATTGAGACAAAGTATTCTCTATTGTCATAAATCACCATCAAAGGTGTGTTTATCCTCAATCGGATTTCTTGAAGATTACCAAAATTCAAATTTAGCCTAGATAAAACATTTCTTAGTTGCACAGAAAAAATCCTTAACAGCTCGTCTTTTTTAATCACCTATATCCCCCCACTAATCTATTCTTAAAACAATATATGTTATAGATACGGATTTATTCATAATAAACTTGCAATGTTTCTTCTCTTATATTAAGATTAGATTCAAAGGCAACGTCAAAGTAGTTCAGTAAGCTGGTTAACTAAACAGTTACGTTCTAAAAATAATATGATAATGAAATGGAGATTATGACTATGGAATACGGACTAATCGGTGAAAAACTTGGACATAGTTTTTCCAAAGAAATACACGAGAAATTAGCGGACTATCAATATAATATTACTCCTCTTACTAGAGAGGAATTTCCCGAATTCATGAAAGCTAGAGGTTTCAAAGCAATCAATGTTACAATCCCTTATAAATGCGATGTAATTCCATATTTAGATGAGATGGATTCTAACGCCAAAAGTATTGGTGCTGTTAATACAATCGTTAACAAAGAAGGAAAATTAATCGGACATAACACAGATTTTTCTGGATTCTTATATATGGTTGAACACCATAAGGTTACAATTGAAGGTAAAAAGATACTTGTAATTGGTAATGGTGGTGCTTCTAAAGCAGTTATCGCAGTATTAAATCACTTACAAGCAAAAGAAATTATTATTATTGATATTGTTTCTGGACCTGGCGTAATTACAAAAGAAGAGGCAGTCAAAAATCATACGGATGTAGAAGTAATTATAAACACAAGTCCTGTTGGTATGTATCCTAACGTAGATCAAAGTCCAATCGATCTTACCTTATTCCCACATTGCAAAGCAGTTCTTGACATTATCTATAATCCATTGCAAACCAAATTAACGAAACAGGCTAGCGAACTAGGAATGCAAGCTGTTAACGGTTTAGAGATGCTTGTAGGTCAAGCCAAATATGCAGTAGAATTTTTCTTAGATAAATCAATTGATGATGATGTAATCGATCCAATATACAATCAAATTATGACCGATATGATGAAATAATAGAAACTGATTTATAGACATCTTAATTAAGATATCTTTCAGATGACAGAAAAATGCCACCAGTTCACAACTGATGGCATTTTTCTATGCTCTATATTTTCTTCGCTTAAAGACTATCGCAGCAATTATAGCCACGGTGAGAGCTACTATACATACGGATAATACGATTAGTTCATTCTTTTGACTATCTACAGTATCCATTCCTAGCTGTGTATCTCCATTAAATCCATTCGGCATACCACCACGATTTCCAAACTGTTTTGTACTTCCACTAGCATCTGCATTTCCACTTGTGTCATTGGGCATCTGTGGTGGTGTCACCTTGTTTGTGTCCGTATTTCCACTGGCATCTGCATTTCCACTTGTGTCATTGGGCATCTGTGGTGGTGTCACCTTGTTTGTGTCCGTATTTCCACTGGCATCTGCATTTCCATTCGTGTCATCTGGCATCTGCGGTGCTCCACCTTGTCCCATGGTTGATTGGTCGAAGTTTTGCATCTTTCCACCACCTATATTACCTCCGCCTTGCGTACCCATGGCTGTAAGGTTAACATTACTAGCATCAACTAGAGTACTGCTATCTGCTTCCTGTCCTGCAGTTGTTGATGGTATAGCACCACTGAGTTGTCCTTGAATACTCTTAGCACGTAAAAGACCAAATTGTTTCAAATTCTCTACACCTGTTTTGTATTCCTCAAACGTATAAAAAGCTGATACATCATTCTCAACGTAAGAAGCAATTTTAGAGTCAATATCATTGATTGTACTAGTATATAAGCCACTATCAAAGTATCCCGTGACAATTGATTGAAGAATCTGATGATATCGTTCCAGATATTCTTCCTCCTCAAACAATTTTGCTATGATTGGGCGATCCTCTAAATCAATTCCAGACACTGGTGTATCAATTGGAAAGTTAACAGCTGATGTCGCAGTTCCACTTTGAAATCCTGCGAAGGATAGATTGTAATCCCATGGTAACATTGTGATTTGTCCATCTTGTTCATAGAGGTAGTAATTATGTTGCATACTAGAGAAATAACTATCTAAATTAACTAGTATGGTATTCGCTGCAATATAGCGTAATACAGCATCAACATCAACGTATTTCTCCAAATCATTTCCTTCGTTTAGGTTCTTAATCGCTGTAATGACACGCTCATAGTCACTATCTTTGGCGTCGAATACTGCCGCATCAAAGATGGTACTATAACTATCAATATCATCATCTATATATTGAAGACTCGCAGAGGATGAGGAACCACCAACACCTCCGCCCATTTCATTGCCTCCAAACGTCTCTCTTAACTCATTAAAATCTGGCATTGCCGCCTCATCTGAATTATCACGCTGTGATGAATCTGAATTCTTGGAGGCATCTCCTGGTTCATCAGTATTTTCTTCTCTCTTCCTGTCTTGAAAATCAGTTATATCCAATCCGTCTATGCCCTTCATTCCTCCACCAATGCCCATAGTTTCTGGCTTATACAACTGTCCATAACTCGCGCCATAGTTTCGCATAGCAAAGGACTCTTCCATACCTTCGAGTGCAAGATAGAAGCCCCAATCCTCTCCATTCACTTTGATAGAGGCATAATTATAAAGCGGCGTAACAACTCCTGCATAGTTCAACAAGTCATAAGAAAGATACTCTTTCATATAGGAGGTATCTGACATAACATTATTCAGTACTAATTTATCCAGTCCATAACAATTCTGATTCTTATCATATTGGTCAAACTCGATTTTAAAACTGAAACGGTCCGTTGTATCATCAGAAACAATCTGTGATAAACTTGTATTCCCTTTTGGGCGTATTCCCACATTACTATAGGTTTGCCCGTTAATTACCACATCACAAGTTATATACTCCTCGTTACTTGCATTCTCAATCATCGAATTCCAAGAATCTTCATCTACCTGAATATCTACAGTTATAATCGTATCATGATCAAACAATTTCGTTTCATAGTCAAAAGAAACACCACTATTTTCCGTTACCAAGTCCGTATTTCCAAGATAGATCATAACTCCGGTTAATACCAAGACAACTAGTGTACAGATTATGATGATTTTATTTATGCGTTTATTCTCAATCATATTTCACCCACTTTTTATGACATATAATCGCCGTTGTAGCTTACTAACACTACATTCTCAACTCCATTTAGGTCACTAATTTTATTCACAAACTCTGTTGTCATATCCTTTAATCGTATCTCTACTGTTAATTCAATCCCATTCTTAGATACTGTTTTTGATTTCACTACATGTTTTTTAACACTGTCTTTTACTGAAGTTAAAGCTGCCTTTTCAGCAGTATCATTCACACAACTAATCACTAAGATATATGGATTATCTGTGCTTTTCTTATTAACGAATACAAGCATAGTAACGCCAATTAATATAGTACCAATTACTGCTAGTGGGATTAATCCTGCTCCAACCACGATACCAACAGATATCGACCAGAATAAAAACGAGATATCAAGTGGTTCTTTTACCGCTGTTCGGAATCGCACGATTGATAACGCACCGACCATACCAAGTGATAATACTACGTTCGACGTAATTGCTAAGATTATGAAAGTTGTAACGAGTGCCATCGCAATCAATGAAACTCCAAAAGATGCAGAATACATAACACCACTAAAGGTTTTCTTATAGATAAGAAAAATAAAAAGTCCTAATGCAAACGCAACACCCATTGCTAGTATCGTATCTACGATAGAAAAACTAGTCACCTTATCCATAAAGCTTGATTTAAAGACATCATTAAATGTTGTTGTTGATAAAAATACTGTATCCATTGTTCCTCCTTGGCCTTTGCCTACTTCATTAATTTTTATTATCCATACAAACGACATGCGACATATTTTGAAAAAGCACTTGTTCTTCTGTCCCTCATCTGAATACAATTCTCAATTATTTCAGGTAAGAAATGATCATATTTGACTTCTAGGATTGTAATATTCTCTTCATTGGCAGCAACGGTTGGAGCTTCCAAGTCAAAGAAATCTTTACTATTAATTCCTGTTCTCACCTTACTGTCAAATGTGATACGAACATTACCCGTTTGATATACAAATGGCTCCCTTGTATACTCAACAATCGTTTTAGGCCTTAACTGCTGATACTTCATCTTGGTGTAAAGTTCAAGTAATAGCCCTCGTTTACTCTCTCTCATCCATTCAATATCTCCCTGAATTATCCTTTCGCATTCTTCTTTTGTAACTGCCTCTGAGAGCTTATTACATAAGCCATATATTTTGCTTTTCTTCTCTAATTTAATATAGGAGAAATCATCGTTATAGTATCGAATGCGAAACTTCTCTCGGTTATTAACCCCATCAATCTTTTCTCTTAAGGCCTTATCTTGATAGTTATCAAAATATAAACTTCGTATCTGATACGTGCCATCCTCACCTACATTAGCATCTTGTTTAGCAACTACTTGTAATCGGTTTCTAATAGCAACATAATCTAGATAGTTAATATGATGTTTTAATTCATGACGTAATACTAAATCATTCACTGTAATCACCTCCTTGTATTTTGTTACCCACCATTATTTCACTCATAATCTAGGTTACAAAGAAAATGTGTAAACTCCATGTAAACTTTGTGAAGATTCTGTGTAAATTCTCATAAAATACCAGAAAATGCGCCATATTGTACTATCATGCTTAAAAGCCTCACAATTGCTAATAAAAAAAGCTGTCGATTGAACGTCTTCTAAGAAGACAATGATTCAATCAACAACTTTTCTTATAAACTTAATTAATATTCAATACTTCCTTTAATGACCCTTTAGATTCTAAGCTATTCTTGATTATCATCAGTTTTGCCAGCTAGATAGTTAATAAATTGCTGTGCTGTTCGACCTGACAAACCACCATGACTCATTTCCCACCTCATAGCTTCCCTGCAAAGCTCTTCATCTGACATCGTGATGGAATCATAGCGCTTGGCAAGATTCTTCACGATTTCAAAATACTCTTTCTGAGTTGGCGCAGAATAATTAATGGAAACACCAAAACGTGCAACCAACGATAATTTTTCTTGAATGGTATCGGAACGATGCAACTCATCTTGTGACATATCCGAACGATCCGACCATGTTTCACGGATAAGATGTCTACGATTTGATGTCGCATAGATTAGAACATTATCTGGTTTTGTCTCCAATCCACCTTCAATTACTGCTTTGAGATACTTATATTCAATCTCAAACTCTTCGAACGATAAATCATCCATATAGATAATAAAACGATAATTTCGATTTTTAATTTGTGCAATTATAGATGATAAATCTTGAAATTGATGCTTATATATTTCAATCATTCGCAAACCATTACTGTAGTATTCATTGAGGATTGCTTTGATGCTGGTAGATTTACCAGTTCCACTATCACCATATAACAATACATTATTGGCTTTTCTACCTTCCACAAAAGCAAGTGTATTATCAATAAGTTTTTGCTTTTGCATCTCATAACCAATCAAATCATCAAGACAAATCTCTTCTGTGTTAGTAATCGGGCAAAGCATTGTATCATCTGTTCCATGTTTTACACGAAAAGCTTTATTTAATCCAAACTTGCCTACGCCATACTCTCTATAGAAATCCGTTACTACCCTATAGATTTCCTCTTCATCCTTAGCTTGTTCTACAGCATCACTTAGCATACGAACTTTTTCACTCACATTTTTATTATATCTCTTACCATTCTTTTGAATCGATTGATAATTTAGAATTGTAGTGAAACAATTAATATTTAATTCCTCTTCCAATCTTGAAAAATCGTAATCAAATAAATTCTTAAATATACGGAAATCATTTTTGGCAAAAACATTAACAGTTCCGTTTTGACCACCCACTTTTTCGCAAGTTATACTGAATGGGTTCTCATTCGTTGCTAATAGATACGCAAGATAATTATGCCACAAGTTCTTATCAAATCCATAAACGGTTGCTACATCAAGTAAATGATTGATTTGATTATATATCTTAGTTATTGTGTCTTCTTTGCTAGAATGATTGCATTCATAATCCTGTATAATTCCAGCAAGATTGAATAAAATACTATCTTTTCCTAAGTTTCTGTAAATTACTAATTTGGCTACTTCACGAAACATGCTATCGCTTCCTTCTTATTGTGTTATGTATATGATGTCGGGGTCAAAAGTTGTTTTGACCCCTGATACCCACGGATTACTACGCACTTCGTGCTCTCGTAATCCTGGTATCATGTATATTATTTTATAGGATATAATTAAAAGATCTTATAATTATGAATAATCAAGAATATTGATTCCTTCATTGACTTACTTGGGGTTATGTAGGACAACAGTAGTAAAACAAAACTCTCGATATATAAATCAATGTAAATCAATATAAAACTACATAAACTACTTCTAAGCTGATGTACTATAACTAAAAGCCATAGCAAAGCGTAAAGAGCAAAGCATGTTCCTTGTTATCATTCAATAGCTTAGAAGCATTATAAGTTAATTGAGTTTTGCAGACACTACATTCTGTCTGGAGCTTCAATTCCTAATAATTCGATACAAGTATTGAGAATATTACATGTTAATGTAATTAATTGAATCCAAGAAGTACGAACCTTCTCATCTTCATTGGCAATAATCTTGTTCTCATGATAGAACTTATTGAATGCATTGGATAAGTCATAGATATATTGACAAACTCTATGAGGTGCATTCTCAGCAAATGCTGCTGTAATTGTATCACCGAACTTTGTTAACTCTAACATAAGAGCGGTTTCACTTTCACAAGTAGCTGGTAAAATCTCACTTACAGCAATTGTATCAACACCAGTAACTTCCTTATATTTGTTAAGGATTGATTTGATACGAACAATTGTATAGAGGATATATGGACCTGTATCGCCTTCAAATGAAGTGAAACGATCTACATCAAAGACATAATCCTTGGCAGCTTGGTTGGATAAATCACCATATTTGATTGCTGCAATACCAACTTTGTTTGCAATTGCCTTTGCTTCTTCTTCAGAGATTTCACGATTACTCATGATCTTATCATATACTGCCGTTGTTATATCTGAAATAAGATTCTCAAGACGCATTACACCGCCATCTCTTGTCTTGAATGGTTTACCATCTTTACCATTCATCGTACCGAAACCTAAGAACGTTAACTTAACATGTTCACCAATTAAGTTTGTTTTCTTTGCACAACGGAATACTTGTTCAAAGTATAATTCTTGACGTTTATCTACAACATAAGTTATTGCATCTGGATTAAATAATTCCGCACGTTCTACAATTGTAGCTAAGTCTGTTGTATTGTATAAGGTTGCACCATCAGACTTCAAAATCATACAAGGAGGAATCTCTTTCGTATCGGTTTCTTCTTTAACATCAACAACTAATGCACCTTCACTAATTCTTGCATAACCACCTTCTTTAAGGTACTTAACCATGTCTGGGATATAACCCTGTGCATCACTTTCCTTTTTCCATAAGTCAAAGGATACATTTAATTTATCATAATTTTTCTTTAAGTCTGTCACAGATACATTAAGAATGTGATTCCATAATGCAACATACCCTTTTCTACCGTTTTGTAATTCAAAGGTAGCGTTCTTTGCTTCCTCTTTGAATTCTGGGTGTTCTTTTGAATACGCATTGGCAAATGGATAGATTTCTTCTAGTTCTGTAATTGTAAATGGAGCTTCCTCTGGATACTCTCCGTCAAAACTTTCATCAAAATAAACTAACTCTGGTTGGCGTTTCTTTAATTCCGTAATGATTAATCCCATCTGAAGACCCCAGTCACCAAGATGAACGTCTCCGATTACGTTGTGTCCTACGTAACGACTAATTCTCTTAACACTTTCACCAATTACCGCTGAACGCAAATGACCAACATGAAGTGGTTTTGCTACGTTAGGTCCGCCGTAATCGATTACAATTGTCTTTGGATTTTCCGCTTTTTCAAAACCAAAGTTTTCTCCACTAGCCATATCATTAATATAAGAAGCTAGATAATTTTCACTAATTTTAATATTAATGAATCCTGGCATAACTGCAATAATCTCTTTGAACATCTCATTGTTTTCTAATTTGGCAACTACATCATTAGCAATCATAATCGGTGCCTTTTTATATTCCTTTGCCGCAGCTAATGCTCCATTACATTGATATTGACATAAATCAGGACGATTTGACAAAGACACCATTCCGTATTTTTCATCAAATTCACAAGCAACAAATGCGCTAGTAATCTCTTGCTTAATAAGATCGATTATCTTTTTCATACCTCTACCTCTTTCCTTTACAATCCAGTTATTGAGTTAAATAAAAAAATCCCTTATCTAAACGATAAGAGACGAAAATATTCCGTGGTACCACTCCAATTGACTGCCATAACAACGCAATCCACTTAACACTTTAACGCAGCTAACGTCAGACTCTTATATTCTTACTACTCGAATCTGCTTCTCCAAGGCCCTCTTCTTTGCTTTGCACTTATAGGACTTACACCAGTCTCCTACTCGCTGAAAGTACATAAAACAAATACTCTTCTTTTCACGGAATTTAACTTATTATAATCAATGTAACTTTTGTTACTTTTTTCTCATTATAAAAGCTAACGTTTCAATTGTCAACACCTTATTCTTTGCTGATCTATGAAACGTTAGCATACTATTTCGTCTACTATTAACCAAACAATCGTTTTTATCTCTCGTAGCGAACTGGAATAATAACAGCTGCTGCGATATAAGCAATTATACCAGCTCCAAAAAATCCGAAGATAACCCACAACAAACGTACTACAGTAGGATCAATATTGATATAATCTGCAATTCCTGCACACACTCCACAAAGCATTTTATTAGTTGATGAACGATATAATCTTTTTTGTTCCATAATTCATTCCTCCATGTTTTAATATTTTTTTATTATTTCTTGTTTATTATTTATTAATATTATCTGTTTATATACTTATATCTACATTTTTATTAGAAGTTAAGTGTTTTCTTCTAAATAGTATACACTTATTCATTACTAACTTCAACACTTCCCACACCACATTCGATATCAAACTCATATTCTGCATCATTACCATATCTGTTACTATCACTTGTGAAAGAGTAATTGTCTCCATTGATATTAATATTACCTAAACCACAACTCAAACCAAAATCATAGCGACTCTCAGGCTCATTTAATTTAATTGAGATATGACCCATACCACAATTAGCACTACTATTACCTCTAATATCGCCTTTTATGTCAATTTCTCCAACACCACAATCCAGAGAAACGTCTTTTGCAGTCAAATCTTTGATAGCAATTTTGCCTGCTCCTACTTCGAGACTACTTTCCTTATTCACTACTAATTTATTCGCAACTAATTCGCCTGCTCCTATCTCAAAATCAACTGTGTCCGTTTCCATATCACATAACTCTGCTCTACCAGCACCTATTGTAATTTCTAGGTTCTCTGGTTCAAAACTATCTGGAATATAGATGGTAACCTGGTATTTCGCATCAGTAATATCATTATTGAAGAATGGGACAACATGACCAAAGATCCTAAAACCATCATTTTCATCATCTTTAATTGTCCAAACATTGTTATCTACAAAACTGTTAAAGGTTTTCTTATTCATGTTCTTGGCATCAATTGCGAATGTATTACCACGTTTGATTTTCACATTAGCAATATTTAAATCAATCTTTATTGACGTAATTTCTTCGTTATACTCACTGTTAAAATCTAGTACATAATCTTTTCTATTGGAACCATTAATACCAACTCCACTCACTAAAGCAATACACACTAATACAACTCCTAAAACGATAGCTATTCCACTTATTCTTAAACAGTTCTTCGTGAAAAGACTCATGCCATCACCCTCCTTCTAAATGGTAGTCTGCAGATATTTATGATTCCCCTGAACATCATAGGGATTAAAATCGCACAGTATCTTGTTACGATTGCAAACAACAAGCCGATACCGATTAGCAATAGTCCTACACCGCTCGTCAAAAATGCTACCATTGGCAAAGTGAAGATTTGTACAATACCTGCTACTAAAGTTATCACGCCGCCTAACAATAATCCAAAGCTTGTTGCGCCAAATGCAACTACCAAAGAAAATACTACAGCGACAATTGATATAAATATTGCAAAACCAGAAGCGATTAAGGGGATACCCACTGGAATGAATAAGATTGCTCCAATGATTAATAACACTTTAGGAATACTTGAGTATTCATATACATATGTTGGTTCCTTTTCTTGTTGCCTATTCGCATATTCTGTATTTTGTCCTGCCGAATAACCACTCTTTGTAGAACCGTTTTCTGTAGATCCATTTTCTGTAGATTCATTATCTATATATCCATATGTCCCATTCGTTTGGCTTGCATTCTTGGAATTTGGTGTCTCAACTTTTACAACTGCATCCACATTCGTCTTATCGAAAGCAGGGTTTCGATACCCTCTCTCAGTAAATTCACCACTATCCACCGTTGAGTCACTTCGTAAATCTTCTTGTATAATAGCAGCAACTCGTTCTGGTGAACCTAGCTTTTTAACCACTTGGTCCTCATTCTCTATACCAGCATCTTCAAAATAATCTTCATAATACTGAATCGCTTCTTGTCTATCTGCAACTGGTATGTTTTGAAGAAGATTTTCTAATTCATGTAAAAACTCCTGCCTACTCATCTACTCTACCCCCACAAAAATGTTACTTATATTTTTTGAATACTTTTTCCACTCATTACAATACATGCGAAGTTGCGCCATTCCTTCATTGGTTACTTTGTAGTATCTACGGTTTCTACCGCCAAATTCCATATCATATACTTCCAAACAATTATCCTTCAATAATCTTCTAAGTACAGGATACAATGTAGATTCCGAAATATCAATCGCTTGTTGAACGTCTTGTGTTATTTTGTATCCATATGTGCCGTTCTCGTCTTTTGATACAACCGCTAGAACAATTGCATCTAATAACGCAGCACCTGTATTAAATACCATAGCTAAACCTCCTTATAATCACTTATATGAAACATACACTATCTTAAACATATATTATATTCTTAAATATATTGTTTTTTCTCATATATTGTTTTGATACTAATACTATACGTCGTATAATATTATGTGTCAACAAAATATTACGTATTTTATAAAGTCATTACATTTGTCATATTGGTGTGACAAATGCCATGCCATATACGCAAAAATGCTGCTACAAAACATTTAAGTTAATTAAATAGTTTTGCAACAGCATTCCGTATTATATTATAACGTATGAATAAATCTCATAAACGCTTCTTTACCTGCCACGTCACGTTTATATACACCAGCATGCTCTAATACTTTAGCGAACACAAGTCCAATTTCTTGTTGAAGAATCTCATGTATAGTATCTTCCTTCATATCTGGGTGTTTATTAACAACTTCTGCTGCCCAATCAGCATGAACCCTTAATGTTTCATCCTTAGTAAGATCTTCTTTCGCAAGTATGGCAGCTTCTAACTGCTCCATCTCTGTCTTAAGTCTTGCTGGTAATACTGCAAGACCCATCACTTCAATAAGTCCGATATTCTCTTTCTTAATATGGTGAAGTTCCGCATGTGGATGGTATACGCCAAGTGGGTGTTCTTCTGTCGTGATATTATTACGGAGTACTAAGTCGAGCTCGAATACCTCACCATTCTTTCTTGCAATTGGAGTGATCGTATTGTGTGGTTCTCCATCTGTTTCTGCAAAAATGAAAGCTTCTTCATCTGTGTAGCCTCTCCAAGCTGTTAGAATATGATCACCTAGCGTAACAAGACGAGTTTCGTCCTTACAACGTAGACGAATAACTGACATAGGCCATTTAACAATCCCCATTTCTACATCTTCAAAGCCTTTAATAACGAAGGAATCTTCTATAGGAGCATCTGCCATTGCGAATTGATAATGTCCACCTTGGAAATGATCATGACTTAAGATAGAACCTCCTACAATGGGAAGATCTGCATTAGAACCAACAAAATAGTGAGGAAATTGTTTAACAAAGTCAAATAATTTTACATATGTATTCTTTTCAATCTTCATTGGAGTATGCTCTCCATTGAATACAATACAATGCTCATTGTAATATACATATGGTGAGTACTGGAATCCCCACTTTTGGTCATTGATCTCAATCGGTATTATTCTGTGATTTTGACGTGCCGGATGATTTACTCTACCTGCATACCCTTCATTCTCAACACAAAGAAGGCATTTTGGATAACCGCTTTGCTTTACAAGCTTCGCGGCTGCAATCGCTTTGGGATCCTTCTCCGGTTTTGATAGGTTAATTGTAATATCAAGCTTACCGTATTCTGTCTTAGTAACCCATTTCACATCCTTTTCAATACGGTATCTTCTTATATAATCAGAATCTTGGCTTAATTTATAATAATAATTCGTTGCCGTTTCTGGTGATTCTTTATATTTCTCCCAGAAGGTATGAATAACTTCAGAAGGTCTAGGCATCAACTTACTCATGATTTTCGTATCGAATAAATCACGATAAACGACACTGTTTTCCTTCATAATATCATGTGCAACCGCATAATCAAGCATTTCTCTTAATGTTTCTTCCAAAGAAAAAGGTACCTCAGAAGTTTCATCTTTATCATCTAACTCGCTAAGTTCGAATAATTCCAACAAGGTATTCGTTGTGAATACCCTGTCTTCTTCCTTAATTAATTCATTGTCCAAAGCATACTGAACAAGTTGTCTAATGTTATTACTAATCATCTATTTACCTCCAAAGCCATTTGGATGCGTGCTATGCCATTTCCATGCAGATTCAATAATTTCCCCTAGGTCAGCATGTTCTGGTTTCCAACCAAGTACTGTTCTAGCTTTATCACTTGATGCGATTAATTGTGCAGGATCTCCTGCTCTTCTTGGAGAAACAACAGCTTTAATCTCATGTCCAGTTACTTTTCTAGCTGAATCAATTACTTCTTTAACCGTGAAGCCTACACCATTACCAAGATTGAAGATATTGCTTTCTCCACCTTCTGCAAGGTATTTTACTGCAAGAATATGTGCCTGTGCTAAATCTGTTACATGAATGTAATCTCTTACACATGTACCATCTTTTGTATCATAATCTTCACCAAAGATTGCGATTGATTCTCTTTGTCCATTAGGAACTTGTAGAATTAATGGGATAAGATGACTCTCTGGGTTATGTGCTTCACCAATTTTACCACTTTCATGAGCACCACATGCGTTAAAGTAACGTAATGATACATAACGAAGATTATGTGCTTTTGAAGTCCACTTGAACATCTTCTCCATAGATAATTTTGTTTCACCATATGTGTTAGTTGGCTCTGTCTTATCTGATTCTAAAATCGGAACTCTCTCTGGTTCACCATAAGTAGCTGCTGTAGAAGAGAACACGATTTTGTCAATTCCATGAGCAACCATTGCCTCTAATAAAACTTTTGTTCCACATAAGTTATTATCATAATACTTAAGTGGGTCAACCATACTTTCGCCAACCAAAGAGTTAGCAGCAAAATGGATAACTGCATCTATCTTTTCTTTAGCAAAAACACGATCTAAAAAAGCACGATCTCTGATATCACCTTTATAGAAACGAGCCTTTTCATGAACTGCTTCTATATGTCCTGTTTCTAAATTATCAATAATAACAACATCTTCACCTCTGTCAATTAACTCATAAACAGTGTGTGATCCAATGTAACCTGCTCCACCTAAAACTAAAATTGTCATACTGCTACTCCTTTCTTAAAACCATACCTATTTTCAATTTTCTTTGTTAAAATACCTTGAATAGTGATCATTTATTCGAAACTATTAAAAGTTATCCCTTATTATAGTATACACGGTCCGTTTCCAATTTCAACCACATAAAAATCAGCTTTATATCCTATCTTTTGTAGATAAACTTCACCCACATTCTTAATGAAAGAATCGATTGCTTCTTCCTTTACAATACTTACTGTACAACCACCAAAGCCTGCTCCCGTCATTCTAGAACCAATAACTCCTTCTTGTTCTAGGGATGTTGCTACTAATGTATCCAATTCAATACCTGTAACTTCATAATCATCACGTAGTGATACATGTGATTCATTCATTAATTTGCCAAAGGTTGCAATGTCATTTGCTTTCAAAGCATTCACCGCTTGAATTGTTCTTTGATTCTCATAAACAGCATGTTTCGCACGTTTTCTTCTAACATCATCTTTAATTGCATCTTTGTATTGCTCAAATTGTTCTTCTGAAAGGTCACCTAATGTATTAATTGCTACAACCTTCTTTAATTCTTCAAGGGCTGTTTCACATTCTGTTCTTCTTTCATTATACTTAGAATCACCTAAACCACGTTTCTTATTACTGCAAGCAATTACTATCTTAGCACCTTCTAGTTGTATAGGAGCATATTCATATTCAAGATTACTTGTATCAAGAAATATTGCATGGTCCTTCTTGCCCATAGCAATAGCAAACTGATCCATTATACCACAATTCACACCATTGAACTTGTTCTCTGCGAATTGACTAATTAATGCTATATCTACGAAAGATGTATTAAATCCAAAGGTTTGACTTAAAATGTAACCGGTTACAACTTCAATAGATGCAGATGAAGATAAACCTGAGCTATTCGGGATATTACCAAAATATAAGATATCTAATCCCGCATTAAGCTTCATTCCTTTTTCAGCAAACGCCCAAACAACACCTTTTGGATAATTAGCCCAATCATCTTCTTTTGCATAGGATAGATCATCAAGTGATACCGTGATAACTCCCAATTCATCAAAATTAACAGAGTATAATCGTAAACTACGATTTGTATTCTTTCTAGCGATGGCATAAGTTCCAATTGTTAAAGCACATGGGAAAACATGGCCTCCATTGTAATCAGTATGTTCTCCAATAAGATTCACTCTTCCTGGCGCAAAGTATGGAGTGATTTGCCCTCCCGACCCAAAAACTGCAATAAACTTTGCCAATAATTCTTCCTTGATCTTTTGCATAACTTATCTCCTTTCATTTTAAAACACAAAAATGCCAAATAAATAATTTACTTTAATACAGTTTTTATGTTTTAAAACATATTTTTTGTTCTTAATTGTATTTTACCTCAAATAACTATTGATGTAAATATGTTTATTCCGTTTATTTGTAGATTTTCATTACGATATCTTGTTCATAATCACCAAAACCATTCCCAAATAAATTCATACCACCTCTATGAATTGCATGATCTTTGACACCAAGTCGAACCGAGATGTATTCACGTTCTGATAGTCCAAACTCCTGAATGGTTTTTCCTGAGAATTTTTCATTATCTAGATAAATCCCCTCCGTAGTTATTGCCCATGTTTTTAGCATACCATATTGTGTATTCTTATCTGGCCACCATTCTGGATTTAATCTTCCTCTGCGTCCACCAAAATCACTAGGACACTCCCATGTAGCTGCTTCAATACCATTTACCCACAAGGTAATATCAGAAGGATATTCCATGTTATAATCATGATCTTCTGAGCACAATTCTGCTGAGATTTCAATTCTACTTGGTTCCCCTGATTTGATACTATTGTTAGGGAATCTATATTCTACATATCCATCTCCTAACCACAATAATTTGGCATGCATACGCTCTGGATTATAGAAACATCTTGGCTCATCCTCATCATCAATTGGTCCTTTCAGGCTAACAATTCCACAGGTTGGGGTTACCCTATAATCAACATAATTACCAATTGGCATCTCTATCGTCTCAATCTGCTGATGACCTTTCTCTTTTGTATGCAAACTTATGGAAGCACATTCTATTTGCAATGAGCATAATTTCATAGAGCCACGTATTCCTGGTAACAATGTTGTACGAACAATTCCAGCCTCTTCTAGAACACGAATGTGCGCCGCAGCAGAAGATGGGGCTAATTCAAGTCTTTCAGCAATCTCATTAATATTGTATTCTTGTCTATATAATAACTTAATAATATCAATACGTACTTCTGACGCCAACGCTTTCCCAACAGCAGCTAATTGCTTTCCAGCATCAAGATCTAAATCAATTGATTTTAGCATAATAACAAACAGGCTCCTTTATGACAGATTTTTTGTTGTAATCAGTATACCATAGGTAATACTTACCTGACAATAGGTTAGTATCCATAGTCATTCCTGCATTATAACGTCAATAGGACATTTTTCTACATCTATACTTTGAATCCTATTACTTCCTATGGTATAATTAAATTGATAACTATTTGTAATAATATCACTCACAAAGGAGGATGGTTATGGATATTACAGCACTTTCAAGTGGTTTAAGTCAAGCTAACCTCATGTCACAAGTTAGCGCATCCGTTTTAAAATTATCAATGGATACCGTAGAACAATCAATGGATAACATGATTAAGATGATGGAGACTTCCGTTAATCCTAATCTTGGTGGAACAATCGATATCTCTATTTAGTAATTTATTTGATTTGTTTTCTACGCATAAGAGGTTGTTGCAAAGCGATTTATTTTCACTTTGCAACAACCTCTTTATTCAACCTAACATAAATACCCGTTTACTTTTGTCCGTAGTAAGCATTTGCACCGTGTTTACGTAAAAAATGTTTATCCATTAGTGGTTTTGGTATTGGAGTAACATCAGGACGAATCATTTCTGTATAATGTGCCATCTTTGCAACTTCTTCTAATACAACTGCATTATATACTGCTCCTGCTGCATCTTTCCCCCACGTGAATGGTCCATGGTTCGTACATAATACGCCTGGAACATACATTGGATTTTTATCTACAAACGCTTCTATAATTACTTTTCCTGTATTCTTCTCATACGCTTCTTCGATTTCTTCTGGTGTAAGGCTTCTCGCACAAGGGATTTCACCATAGAAGTAGTCTGCATGTGTTGTTCCATAGCTTGGTATACTTCTTCCAGCCTGTGCCCATACGGTCGCCCATGGTGAATGTGTATGTACAACTCCACCTATTTCAGGAAATGCTTTATATAATTCAAGATGAGTGGCCGTATCCGTTGACGGATTATATCTTCCTTCCACACGATTCCCATCTAGATCCATCACAACCATATCTTCTGGTTTTAAATCCTCATAATTCACACCACTTGGTTTGATGACAAATACTCCTTTCTCACGGTCAATCTCACTCACATTACCCCACGTGTAAGTTACAAGATTTCTTTTTGGTAATTCCATATTTGCCTCATACACTTTTTGTTTTAATTCCTCTAACATATTCTACTTCCTTTCTACCTATTTTTATGTTAACTTTCTCGTTTCATACAAGAATCACGAATTATTAATTCCGGTTTCAAAAGTCGCTCAACTTTACTATCTTCCTCGCTAACCCCTGCTATCTTCTCTAGCAGTAATTTTGCTGCTAATTCACCAAAGCGTTCTTTAGGATGAGCAATTGTTGTTAATTTAACCGAAGCTGTTTCTGCTAAGATTGAATTATCGTAACCAGTTATTGATACATCTTCTGGAACACGAATTCCTGATTTATTCAAATACTGCATTAATTTATATGCAATTTGATCATTATAGCATTGTATCGAATCAAATTTGATTCCTGATTGTACTATCTGTTTCATCCCAACCAAAGGCTTATTCTCACGGTCTTCTGTTTGAAACCATATAACCTTATCCGGATCATAAGGAATTAAAGCCTCTTGTAATGCTTTAACATAACCTTTGTGTCTGGCTTTTCCTTGATAATCATCAACCTTGAAGATTCCAATAATATCTTTGTGCCCTAATTCAATTAAGTGTTTAGCTAGGAGATATCCTCCCTCCACATCATCCATCAAGATATGTGGTTTATTCATAAATTGAGGATATATCCCTTGTACAAAAACATAAGGGATTTCTAAATCATCTAACATACGATATAGATTATAATGCTTACAATAAACTTCACTTCTACTTGGTTCAATAATTAAACCATCTACATTCTTAGTCAAGATGTCTTCCAAACTCTTAGCTTCCATCTTCTGTAAGTTCCCAGTATTCTTAAGAATAATACTATATCCCTCTTTCGTTAACACAGAATCGATTCCCTGAATTAATCTTGGAAATATGTAATCACTAATATATGTTGTTATGACTGCTATATTATTAGACTTCGTATTCTGTTTTATACGACCCATGCAAAACGTCCCTCTACCATGTTCTGCTACAACAAAACCTTCATTCTCAAGTATCGATAACGCTTTTCTTACCGTATGCCTACTTACAGCATAGTTAGCGGAAAGTTCATTCTCCGAAGGTATCCTTTCACCTGGCTTAATTACTCCACTTAATATATTCTTTTTTAGATCTTCCATTAGAGTATAATACTTTGCTCTTCCCTTTGCATCAGCCAAACAAATTCCTCCTTTTAATTTGGTTACATCAACTTGTATAGTATTATTCTATAACTTGTACGTACATATTTACAAGTTGTTTTTATGAAAAGACTGTAACAAAAAAGCTGTTGCAAAAAGATACAGAACATCTATTTTGCAACAGCAACTATTTTTAACTCGATAGTGAAATAATCAGGTCAGATTATTTCGCATGCTGATCTAACCAAGTAAGAATATCCTTATAAACCATTTGTCTATCTGTCTCATTCAAGATTTCATGACGGTCATTCTCAAATAGACGAATTGATATGTCCTTAATACCTGTTCTCTTATAGACATTATAGACATGCTCAACTCCTTTTCCATAATTTCCAACGGGGTCATCCTTACCAGCGACGATATAGATAGGAAGATTTTTAGGAATCTTATCAATGTTTGTTTGTCTCTGAATGAATCCTAGTGTTTCTAAAATCATCTGATATCCATTCAACGTAAATAAAAAAGAACAACCAGGTTCATTACAGTACCACTTACGAATCTCTTCATCTTTCGTAAGCCACTCTTTCCCCATACTGTTATCACTAAAGCGCTTATTATATGTTCCAAACATTACTTTTTCTATAAACTTACTACGATGCTTATCACCGTATATAAGCTTCCATATCTTAATAACCAATTTCCCAGCAAATAATGTTAACTTAGGTTGGCTACCAGTTCCCATTATAATAGCAGCAGCCAACTCCTTGCCATAGGTCATAAGGTAACGTCTTTCAATAAAGGATCCCATACTATGACCTAATAAGATAAGTTTTGTACCTGGAAAAGTTTCTTTTGCTTTGCAAGTTACTCGGTACACATCTTCTACTACTGTTTTACTCGCTTCTTTCTCTACAAAATATCCCCATTTCTCCTGGTTACTAACAGTACTACCATGTCCAAGATGATCATGTCCGACAACTGCATACCCATTCTGCACGAGATATGTAGCAAACTCATCATATCGTTCAATAAACTCAATCATTCCATGGGATATCTGCAGAACAGCTTTAACCTTATTATTATCCTGTGGTTTCCATATTACAACGTTCAATTTATGAATCCCATCTTTTGAAGGAACTCTAGCATATAGTTTTTCAACTGATGACAATTTAACATCCACCTTTCTATTCCATTACAATTCACTTGACAAAAGCAAATCTCTATTTTTATTATAGCATTCCCTTTTTCTCATTATAAAAACATAGTACCTTACTCCACAATTGAAAATACGAAAGTGCTATATAATATAGAATATCAGATTCCTAGAAAATACGGAAGCTTATACTATGAGATATTTAAATTAATAGCTATGTCACAACTTACTGTTAGTACATTAATTTAAATAAGCAGTGATTTGCTCTGCTCATTCTATCTTTATATATTATACTTTACATAAGAAACACATCCATATTTATCACAGTTTAAGAATCCCATTTTCTCATAAAATGCTTTCGTTTTAGGTTCCTTATCCGTTAACAAAACTTTTTGATATACATCCTTATATTAATTCTACAATACATTATTACATTTTTCCATGTTAAATTCACAGATAAATTATTAGAGTTGAAATCGTCCACTTGCTAAAGAAAACCTCCTACAATCTATATATATCAAAAAAACAACCAATACATATTCTACACATCGTGCAATAAATATTGGTTGTTATCTACACTTCGAAATCTTCAAGTGTGAAGTTAGAGTTATTGATTCGGGTGTCAAAAGCCTCTCGTAAAACTTGCCTCCATCCATTTGCACATATAGCACTTGTCTTATGTTATGTTGAATGTAGTTCGATGAGCAACTGTATGAAGTCGTTGGTACTTTGGCTCTGTATTTTAGAGTCTTATGTACCACTACGAACTTCAGCAGGGCGAGAGCGTGTTGCGAGTGAACTACGTTTGACATAACATGCTTACACATAAATTTGTGCAAATTGGTGAGACAAAAATTAAGCTGGCTTTTGACACCCGAATCAGTTATTAAGCTGAAATACCAGTCATCTTATTTAAACTTCGATTGTAACGCATCATAACCAGATTCTTTCGTTCGGATCTTCACCGCATTACGTATTTCATAACTGAAGATCTTTCCATCTCCCACTTCACCAGTGAATGCTGCTTCTTGAATTGCCCTAATCGTCTTCGCTTCCCATTCTTCCGAAGAAACTACGATTTCAAACTTAATTTTAGGAAGCATAACTATATCTAATTCTGTACCTCTTACATAGTGTTTATAACCACGTTGCGCTCCACACCCCATAACTTGGGATACTGTTATTCCATTCACTTCAATATCATTCAAAGCCTTCTTAACATCTTCTAACTTTTCTTCTCTTACAATTGCATCAATCTTAATTAACATATGCTAAACACTCCTCTCAAGAATCCAATCCTGTAAATGTTGGATATGCATTTTCTCCATGTTCTGAAATATCCAAACCAATTTGTTCTTCTTTCTCATTAACACGTAATGGCATAAAGATACGAATAATCCCAACACAAATCGCAGTTCCAATAAGGGCAATAAGAATTGTTACTAATATTCCAATAACTTGAGCAACGAATAGTTTGGTCTCACCAAAGATTAGTCCATTCCATCTAGCAACAGGATTTATTGAACTCTTTGCAAATATACCAGTCGCAATACCGCCCCAGATACCACCAATTCCATGACATCCAAAAGCATCTAAAGCATCATCAATCTTCAAACGATTCTTGATAAACTTAACTCCAAAATAACATATAGGACTTACCAAAGCACCAATTATGAATGAGGACCAAACTGGAACAAATCCAGCTCCTGGAGTAATTGCTACTAAACCAATTACTAATCCAGTTGATGCTCCTACTAATGTTGGCTTTCCTTCTTTAATATAATCAATTACCATCCATGATAATAGTGCTGATGCTGCCGATACTGCACTTGTTAAAAATGCATGAGCTGCTAACCCGTTTGCTGCTAAAGCACTACCTGAGTTAAATCCAAACCAACCAAACCATAAGATAGAAGCTCCTAATACAACAAACGGTATATTATGAATACGATAGATGTTATGCTCATAACCTTTTCTTCTGCCAAGTATCACCGCAAGCAATAATGCACTTACACCAGAACTAATATGAACAACATTACCACCTGCAAAATCTACAGAACCAATCTTTGCTAAGAATCCGCCTTCTCCCCAAACCATATGTGCCATCGGATAATATACAAGTATTGACCAAATTACGACAAATGTTAATAAAGCTTTGAATCTCATTCTACCAACCAATGCACCAGTAATAAGTGCAGGTGTAATAACCGCGAACATCATTTGGAATATTGCAAAAACCACATGTGGAATATTACTAGCATATGGACCCGCCTCCCAAGTTACACCTTCAAAACCAAACCAACGAAAATCACCAATGATACCTCCATGGTTTCCACCAAAAGCTAAGGAATAGCCAAACAAAACCCACATAACAATTGAAATTCCCATAATTGCCACACATGCCATCATCGTGTTTACTACATTCTTACGTTGTACTAAACCTCCGTAGAAAAATGCAAGACCTGGTGTCATGAAAAATACTAATGCACTACAAATTAATACATAAGCAATATCTCCTGAATTCATAATATCTCCTCCTTTTCTTTTCTCCAAAGCAACTAACTGCTCCACTACATTTATTCTTATGTATACTAGAATTTCTCATTGTGAAATCTAGTGTAACAACTTTGTAAGATACGCTTTGCGACTATCTTAATTGCTGCATTGGCCAGGTACAAGCAAACCGATATATGATTCGATACTCACAAACAAAAAAAGATGCCAAGGAATAACTCCTTGACATCTTTGTCATAATTGATTATATGAAAGCAATTAAAAAAAGCAATATATTTATAATCTTCTTAGCGTTTTATTAACAAACGCCTTGAGCAGTCATTGCATCTACTACCTTCTCAAAACCAGCGATATTAGCACCTACTACGTAATTACCTTCTGCGTTATAACGTTTTGCAGCATCGTCAAGGTTATGGAAGATGTTAACCATAATGTTCTTAAGTTTTGAATCTACTTCCTCGAAGGTCCAGCTTAATCTTTCGCTGTTTTGTGACATTTCAAGTGCAGATGTAGCAACACCACCAGCGTTAGCAGCTTTTCCTGGTGCGAATAATACTTTATTTGCTTGTAAATATTCTGTTGCATCTAATGTTGTAGGCATGTTAGCGCCCTCTGCTACAGCGATACAGCCGTTAGCAACTAATGCTTTTGCATCTTCTAATAATAATTCGTTTTGAGTTGCACATGGAAGAGCGATGTCACATTTAACGGTCCATACACCACGACCTTCATGATATTCTGAGTTTGGTCTGTAGTTTTTGTACTCTGTAAGTCTTGCACGTTTCACTTCTTTGATTTCCTTTAATGCTGCTAAATCAATTCCGTCTGGATCGTAAACCCAACCAGCAGAATCACTAACTGTAACAACCTTAGCACCTAATTCTTGTGCTTTTTGAGTAGCATAGATTGCAACGTTACCAGAACCAGATACAGCAACTACTTTATCTTTGATTTCAATTCCGTTACATTTTAGCATCTCATCTGTTAAATATAATAAACCATATCCAGTTGCTTCTGTTCTAGCCAAAGAACCACCGTATGATAATCCCTTACCAGTAAGAACGCCTTCATATAGTCCTCTAACTTTTTTGTATTGACCGAACATATAACCGATTTCTCTAGCACCAGTACCGATGTCACCCGCAGGAACATCTGTATCTGCTCCTATGTACTTACATAATTCAGTCATGAAGCTTTGGCAGAAAGCCATAATCTCTCTATCAGATTTACCTTTTGGATTAAAGTCTGAACCACCTTTACCTCCACCAATTGGAAGGCCTGTAAGTGAGTTCTTGAAGATTTGCTCAAAGCCTAAGAATTTAATAATTCCAAGATTTACTGATGGGTGTAAACGTAATCCACCTTTATATGGTCCGATTGAATTGTTGAATTGTACACGGTAGCCTCTGTTAACTTGCACTTGTCCTTTGTCATCAACCCAAGGTACTCTAAACATTAATTGTCTGTCTGGTTCTACGATTCTTTCTAAGATAGCATCTCTACGATACTTTTCTTCATTTTCTTCGATAACAGGTCTAAGAGAATCTAATACCTCTTTCACTGCTTGGTGGAATTCTTGTTGGCCTGGATCTTTTGCAACTACTGATTCAAAAACTTCATCAACGTAACCCATTCTTCATTCTCCTTTATTCTTATTCTAACATGTATTATAACTATTCAGCCCCAAGTTATTCACAGGTAATCTGAAAAGTTACGTGTTATCAACAAGGCAACTAGTAAAAGCATATGTTTTATCACGTCACTTCATTAAAGTACCAATAATAAAAATTTTTGTTCCTATATGGGTACCAAACTCCCATATATCTAGCTCCTTAGCTTTTTAATGCTTTTTTATTATATAATGTGAATTTAATAATTACAACATTTTTTTCAGAAAAAAAGTATAACTACTTACGAATAGAAGGGGGGGTGCTTGCTTTCTATAACAAAATTTCATACCTAAAAAAACCTGTAATTATACTATTTAGTTTTTTAAGAAAAGTGGTATAATATAAATCAGAAGCTTGCTGCTTCAAGGGATGAACAAATTGAAGGATCGTAACTTCGCAAAATACATAAGTTAACGATATATCTGACACAATACTTTCCTTAGTTAGTCACTTCACGTTCTTTCCACTAGACTTATACTATAACGGAGGCTTTCATGAGTCAAACATTAACACAATCAAAACTCTTCAAGTATTTCCAGGCGTTTGCCGGTACTTGCATCTTTGCAGTCGCAGTAAAATTGCTAATTGTACCACTAGGCTTATACAACGGTGGATCTCTAGGTTTCGCGCAGATCATCCGTACTTTGCTTATTGATTATGCACATATTAGTGTATTAAGCAAGATAGACTTAGCTGGTATTATTTACTTTATTATTAACGTTCCTCTCCTTGTACTTGCATACAAAGGTGTTGGCAAGAGTTTCTTTATCAAAACATTAATAGCAGTAATATCCCAGACGACATTCCTTACATTAATTCCTTCACCAACAACACCTATTATTGATGATACGTTGGCCGCTTGCTTAATTGGTGGTATCATATCTGGCTATGGTATTGGCCTTGCTCTAAGGGCTGGAGGTTCTACTGGTGGTCACGACATCGTGGGTGTTTATTTAGCGAAAAAGCATACGAACTTCAAAGTAGGACATGTCGCTATCATAGTAAATTTCGTGGTTTATAGCATCTGTGCACTTATGTTTGAAATTGATGTATTTATCTATTCCGTAATCTATGCAACTATCTCTGCCTTAATAATTGACCGTGTTCATTATCAAAACATCATGGTTAGTGTAATGATTTTCACAAAAGTAGAGGGATTGCAATTACCTATTATGCAGAAACTAAATCGAGGCGTAACCTATTGGACAGGCAGTGGTGCTTATACGAATGAGTCAACTCATGTTCTTGTAACTGCTGTTTCCAAGTATGAGATATCCTCATTAAAAAGGATTGTCCATGAATTAGATCCGCATGCCTTTACAATATTAAGTGAAAACACCTCCATTGATGGTAATTTTGTCAAAAAACTTTAGTTTATTAGTTTTTTGCTTTATTTAATTAAGCATATCGTACGTATTTTCTTCTTTTCTAAAGCGTCGATATATGTACTAATTTACAAATCAAATCTTATTTCTACTGTAACAACAAAAGAGGCTGTCGCAAAATGCAACAGCCTCTTTTTATTGGTTTACTACTCTCTTAATTAAATCTTGAATACTTTGGTTCGCAACCTTACTATATAATATTTCTCGTGCCTTTACAGGTTTATCTGTGATTATATTATCAACACCCATATTCTTTAATCGGTCCATCTCATTCTTAGTATTCACTGTCCACGCATGGATTTCCTTACCACGGCTATGGGCTTCTTTAACAACCCTTTGTGTTATAAAACTTGACTTCATACTAAAGAAATCGATATATTCTTTATCATAGAAATTTCCATAAACAACTGACATAATATAACCGGTCTTAAGATCAGGATTGAGTTTCTTAACATTAACAAGACTTTCATACGTTGCCGAAGTTATTACACATTGTCTTTCAAAACCGTATTGTTCAATTAGATTAACAACTTTTGTTTCAAGGTCTTGGCTATGTCCGTTTAACTTCAATTCAATATTGAGATTGATTTTACCTTTGCAATATTGTAATATTTCTTCTAATGTAGGAATCTTTGCATTCGCAAATTCTTTTGAGAACCAACTCCCCGCATCTAGTTCTAACACTTCATCATAAGTTAATTCCCAAATATATTTGTTAACACCTGTTGTACGTTTTAAACTTGGATCATGTAACAACACCACTGTTCCATCTTTTGTCTCTTGTACGTCTATTTCTGCATAATCAGCAAGTTCCTCAACTGCACTACTAATGGACTCCATAGTATTCTCAGGCGCAGATATAGAATTGCCTCTATGGGAGGTTATCTTAATTGGTGACAATGCATCTTCAGCACCAAACACACCGTTATAGAACAGGTTATAGAAGTAAATTGTATTTACTACAAACACAGCTGTAACCAAAACTCCTAATAAACGTTTTGTCTTATTCTTCGTTTCCCGATATTCTTTCGTTCTAAGAGCGCCAATCCTAACGTCTTCTCCATTTTCCTTCTTATAACGATAATACATTGCGGATATCACTGCCATGTTTGATAGCACGCCAATCATACCTAGGACAAGCAACACAAACAGGTTCACTTTATCAAGTATTGATAAAAACATTACTAGTACCAAAGAACTTTTCACAAAGACTACAACACCAGCAGCAATAAGAATCATCACAAGAAGATAAATAAAGAATAATGAGCCTGCAATCAATACGTTCCATACTAACAAATACCAAACGGTACGTAATTTTCGTCTTTTCATGAGTCGAATACTATTCTTAACTGAGGCTTTAAACCCTTTTCGTTCACCGACACAAAAATGGGATGTAAATAGGGACAGAATCGTTATCACGAAAATTATTAGAATTACAATACCTGCGATTAAGCGAAAATATTTGCTGTGAAATAACGTCTTTATTATGTAGCTAGGGATACTTGCATTGTTAGCGCTTAATATAATCAATAGACAATTTACGATTGGAACCATTACCACTACGTACAGCAGATACATAATTTTTCTTAATGATACGATACGTACCGTATTCACTACTCCAACAAACAACATATGCCTTGCTGATATTTTCTTACTCTCTCTACTACATTGAAAACAAGCAATTAACGCTCCTACTTCTATCGTTGCAAAGATTGCTAATAAAATCAGTAGTAATACGACCAGTATAATTGTTACCGGATTGGTAACAACGGCTAGTAGATTCTCTGTTGTAATATAACTGTACCCAGACTTTCCTAATACGAAGTTAAAACACAAACTTAGCAGAGGAAGCATAATTAATAGCGTTATAGTTTTATATAATAATGTAAATAGGAATAAACTCTTCCTATTATATTTAATTAACTGAATAGTTGATTTTATAATTCCTATCGGAGAAAACTCTCTAACTTTTGTTCTTAATTTTTCTTTCACTTCATTCATATTAACTACTCCATCTTATTTCCAATGACCTCAATGATTATCCATCATCTATGATCCTTGTACACTTGATATATTCTAACACATTCTCTCCTGAAATTAAACCTATTTGTTCATAACTAATTATTTAACTTTATATTAATCTTGCAATAACTTATCATAATTTATTAGATTATAAAGACATTAATTTTTCATTAATAGCTCATAATATCCAGATTTTATGATATAATATCAGTAAGTTCGTCCAACCTTAAATATCAAAGTTAGCCGAAAACTATATAAGTCCATGTAAATGGCTGAAAGGAGTACAAATGATTCATAAGAAAATGTTTTATACTAAGGGGATACGTAATTTAGCAAAGACATCATTATCGTTATCTTTAGTTGTCATGTTAACTTTATCTTCAAGTTTTGCTGCACAAGCTAAGACGCAAGAAAAATCCATTGTTGCAGGCACATCTACTACTATCACCTCTGACGAAAGACAGTCAAATTGGTCTTTTGACACTACTGCTAAAAACGCAGATGGGAAAGCGAAACAGTTGGCTGCCTTCTACGGTTGTACAAGTGTACAGTACGCTTTGATTCACAATGGGGAGATTGTAGTATCAGGCCAATCTGGTTTTGCTGATCGGGACAAAAAAAAGGCACCAACGAAAGATTCCATCTATGGTATAGGTTCCATCAGTAAGGTTTTTACCACTGTTGCTATCATGCAGTTAGTTGAAAAAGGTATCTTAGATCTTGATACACCGGTAGTAAACTATATTCCGGACTTTAAAATGGCGGACGAACGTTATAAAGATATCACCGTTCGGATGTTAATCAATCACTCTTCTGGCTTGATGGGAAATCTTGTTAATAACACAATACTTTTCTATGATCCCGATCCCATTAATACGGATAAGTTTCTTGAAAGCCTTAGCACACAACGCTTAAAAGCTGATCCTGGTAGTTTCAGTGTATATTCCAATGATGGTTTTACTTTGGCCGAAATATTAGTAGAGAGAGTTACAAAATCTTCATTTACAAACTATATCTATGATAACATAAGCAAACCATTAGGATTATCCAATACTAAGACTCCACAAAGTGGTTTTCCAAGGTTGCAACTGGCTAAAGCGTATTATGACGTAGATGCATTACCTGCTGACTATGCAAATTTCATTGGTGCAGGTGGACTATATTCCACTGCTGAAGACCTCTGTCGCTTCCTTGATATCTTCATGCATGATAATGAGGTCATAAGTGAAGATTCCGTAAAGGCAATGTCTAATCCAGAATACTTAAATGGCTTATGGGGTAATGATGGAGATAATATTATTAACTACGGACTTGGTTGGGATAGTGTTAAACTTTATCCGTTCTCTAATTACGATATTCAAGCATTTGCCAAAGGTGGCGATACCTATTCATACCATGGAAACGTTGTTACAATTCCAGGATACGACCTAGGTGTGGCGGTATTAACTTCTGGTGGTTCAAGTACGATAGACCAATTATTATGTAACTCTATTCTACTTAGTGCTCTTCAAGAAAATGGGGTAATCAAAGAACTTGTTAAAGATCCTACACCTTCTGCACCAGTTAAGACAACAATGCCCGATTCCTATAAGAGTTATGCTGGTTTTTATGCCAATGTAATGGAATCCTTTAATATTGAGTTTACAGAAGATAATTCCTTTATGATCAAATATAATAACGATTCAACTGGCATAGAATTTGTCTATACTGGGAATGGTGTATTCAAAGATAGTACTGGTTCTACCGAATATACATTCAAGAAACTAGCAAATGGGAAAACCTATCTGAATATAAAAGCTATTTCTAATATACCGGGTTTTCCAACTATCATACAGGATACCCTCTATGCCCAAAGACTTGATGACAATCCAGTTCCAGAAAGCGTCACAGCTGCTTGGAAAGCAAGAGAAGGAAAGAAATACTACATAATAAACGAGAAATACTCATCACAATTATATTTATCTGAATTATGTACTTCCTTTGAGTTCGATAATCTCAAAGAGGGATATTTCTATAACTTCACAATGGTTGATGAAAATACCTTAGAACAACGTCTCGAGTTACCTATGGCATTGGGACGTGATTTAACCGATATTAAGATGTATAGAGAAAATGGCACAGAATATCTAAAGGCAAATTCCTCAATAGCAATATCCGAAGATGCCCTTAAGAATCTGTCTTCTAAGAAATCCTTCAAGGTTGTAATTGATGATAATTCTTATGCTAAATGGTTTAAGATTCCTGCTTCCTATGCAAACAAGAAGATTAAAGTTACCATTCCTAAAAAGGCTGGGTTTGCTGTATATGATAACGAAGGCATTGTAGTTTTCCTATCAACAATTTCATCAAACAAAACAATTACTCTACCGGAAGGTGGCACAATTGTATTCTCAGGTAATGCAGGTTCAACTTTCTCAGTAAATTACAAGTAAGTAACAAAAAAAGACAATCAATTAAAGGTTATGTTTAAAGAGGTAGTTGCAAAACAGTGAAACACTCGTTTTGCAACTACCTCTTCTCTTATAAACCATGTTGATTGTCTTTTACTGATGTAAATGGATTGATAGCCTCACATGTATTATCACTCACTTACATCTGTGCATCAAACAGATTCTTAAGTTTATATACTACATCATCCGAGTCAGCGTTAATACTCGCAGCTTCATTAATTGATGATATCGTTTCAAGTGCTTCAATATCAGCATTATACCCAATGGTGTAAACAGGAATCTTATACGTCTTTAATATTCCTGTTATCTTTTTCATACTTAATCCTGAATTAGTTTCTCCATCACTTAACAAGAATAACATCAATTTGGTATCTGGATTTTTCGCCTTCTCTTCTAATAGCATATTCAATGCTACCGTTAACGCATCAAAAGATGCGGTTGCACCACCTTCTTGCAAATCCGTAACTGCTCCAGTGAATAAAGATCTTTGATTTAAGTCAAATTTTGCAATTGGTAAGTTAACATATACTTTACTATCATAACTTACAAGCCCTATACTATTTTCGCTATTTATATATTTAGAACCATTGATTAAAGAGGCCTTTAATTGGTTTAGAGGTTCTCCACTCATACTTCCAGAAACATCTGCGACAAAAACTGCAGTAATACTTCTTCCCGAATCTTTGTTTTCCTTCCACAATTTTTGAGCTGATATGATTGTTGAACCATCATACTCAGGGAAACTGCTCTTATAGTCATCCATACCATTGAATCCATATTTGGTAGCTAATTCTTGCGATTCTTTGGTTTCACAGTAGGAAACAAACAAATCCATTGCTTCCTTCTTATCCTTGCTTAATTTACCAATTGCATATAAGGGGTTATCATGTCTTACACCATAAGGGATAAACTCATACTGGGTTCTTAAATCTGTGTCATTCTTATATAATTGATATTCAATTATCATACCTGTTAACGAACCAGACTTAGCAGATTCTCTCATCTGTAATGTTGTATAGGCTACGAATGGAATATTAATCTGAAATTGTTGGAACCCTTCTATTGCTGTTTCGCTAAGAATATCCGATGAATCATATGCATTCAATGTTGATAGAAGAAAATTCATACCTGCTGAACTGGATAATGGATTAGTATACCCCATAGCAATTCTATTATCTGCTGTTGCCTGGGTGATTGTTTTCATATTCACTTCACCATAATTCTTAGTAATATCATTCGCAACAGATTTGGTTAGTAATACACCAGCAACATTACCTACCATACGGTCTGTAACTACTGAAATATCTGCACCTTCTGCTTCAATAATCTTACCCCACAAATCATTCGATGGTGTAAATGCATCTGGGAGGTATTTGCCTGAGATAATATAATCAGTTCCTAATCCAGAAGCAATCGAACGAACAGAAATCGCTACTGTTTTACCATCAATCTTGTTAGCTTGCTTATTAAACTCCTTAGCCATCGTTGATAACCAACTATCCGATTTCTCTCCTGCCTTTTCTGGAGAAGAGAATATCTCGATTACAACATCCGCATTACCTTCAACTGACAACGGATATTTTGAGATATCCGGAAGTTCTTCCTTAAGATCTGTCTCTTCTAATTCAACATTCGCTTTTCTTGCCGGAATATTGGATACATCAATTTTGTTTAAGTATTTCGCTAGTTTCTTATTCGCTTGATCTTCTGACATAACAGCCGTATCATCATTGGAATTCGTAGATGATATTACTGCGAATATTACACCAAATGCTATTAATGCGATAACAACAAACGCTAATATATTCTTTTTTTGCATTTTCTTTTCCCTTTCCCCTCAGTTCAACAACCATTATAACAATTGTTTCATATTGTTCACTACATCTTTAAATACTGCTAAATCATCGGAATCAGCTTGCGTACCATCGCTTAATTTAGATAATTGCATTAATAACTTATCAAATTCTAAAAGAATCGTTTCATTATCATTCACTTTTTCCCTTATGTAATTTACTTGCTCCATATAAACGGCATGTTTTTCTGCATTTCCTTTTTGATTAATCTGAGTAAATTCTTGCTGATCAAAGACTGATATGGCATTGATAATACTTTTTACATTGGAAAACAAAAGGTTTTCTACTTTACCAATCACATCCTTTAAACCATACGCATCTTCATCCTCCTCCTTGAATTTAATATAGATAATATTCTTTAAGGATTCTTTCTTCTTAAGTAATCTGGATATTTGATTCTTAGTTGTATTAATTTCATTATTCAGTATATTCTTATTCAATAACTCCGTTAATACCTCAATCATATCCTCCGGTTTATGAAGATCCTGTATAGAAAACTCATATTGCGCTTCTTTTGAATGTAAGAAACGGTAATTTCCATAAAAAAACAAAATCACACTCATGAGAAGTATTGTATAACCGAAAGCTCTCCTAATCGTAGTATCTTCACCTAGCATAATTCCCATAAAAGCATTGGAGAACGCAAAAATATTAACAATAGCTATTCCAAAATTAAGTAGACAAAGTTTTACCACTAATTTCTTGTTCATGTAAAAACCTCCTTATCTGATATAATGATACCTGTTTATTACAATACATGTCAATACACTTTTACATTTTCTTCATTTACATAGTATTTGTTCCTAGAATTATGAAACAACTTCAAATTGAGGAGGCTTCAAATTATCGCCATTTTCTTAAGATAACTACATTCATATACAAAAATAAGCTTACTTCACGGAATGCCATATGTGAACATGCATGTCCACATATAACACTGCTTAGCAAGCTTATCTTTATATTGCGTTTTATTTCATTGGCTTTCATAACATAGTCGTGTCGTTAATACGTATGTTACATCCGCTATTTACAAAGATTTTCTTTTAAAGAATTTCTTTAAGTTCATCTAACTGTAATTCTTTCGTTGGTGCAAAAGAATCCGATAACATATAATTTACTACACTCTCTGCAAAGTGTTGTACTTCAATATGATCATAGATTTCATACAAACGGCTTGTACAAACCATAAGGTTACCATTCTTAACATTAGCCTCGAATAATAGTCCTAATTTATGATTTCTCTCAATGTTATCAATCATCTGAACGATTGGACGATACTGGGCATTTGTCTCATCAAGTATTGCCATATCCGCATGACTAACAATATGATACCATTGTGGCGTTGAATAGAATTCGCATGGGAATTGTTTTAGGGCATCATGCTCTTGATTATTAAGTAATCCCATAGTACCTACAGGTTCCGGCTTCTTCATCCATTCAGAAATTGATCGAAACATTGGGTAACACCAAAAGTCTGAGCAATAGAAACCTTCGATGCTCTTTGTTACCTTGTTAGGAAGATATAAAACATTCGCTCCTTCTTCTAGCAAGGTAGAAGCTCGATCAAAGTCTCTTGTTATCCACACCTTCTTACCATCTCGTTCAATACAGCTATCCTTTTCTAAGTCTTCTCTTGTAAGAACCGGATTACTAATTGCTGGATAACACCATAAATCGTAATCTTTATCTATACTCGTTCCTTCTGAGAACAGATGTAATTTCATCTTGGTTATAGTTTTAACTGTCGGCATAGTGAACATTACGGTTCCTAAATCCGCAAGTCCAGATACCTTGTTATCAACTTTAATGGCACCTTTTTCTATAACCTGATCTTCTGTGTGTACTTCCCATATAATCTCATCTGCTGTGAAGGCCTCATCTTTGAAGTAACTTAACTTAATATCAAAGGTAACCATCTCTCTTGCTTGATATATATAAGTAGGAATTCTAGCTAACACTACTTCATCATTACAGTAACTTCTCCATTCCTTAGCAGTTACCATCCCCTTAGAATCCATGAATGCATCTAAGATACCAACAAGCGCCGTTCCTTGTCCTGAGAAATCTTGCAGATCAAGTAATTGAAATCCCGCCAGATTACCAGAAGCAAAGGCTGCCTCCAACTCTTCCTTATAACATGCAACTGCCAGTTTTCCTGTAGCTTCAAAATACTGGTTCGCTAAATCTCCCAAACCTTTTTCTTCTAATCTCTCACGAAAGATTCCAAAGTTCTCAGCTTTTAACACCCCTGTATATTTGTCCATCTCTTTAAAATTAGGATACATCGCATATTGACCGATCTCATGGGACACTACTGGTATATGGGAAACTAATTCTTCGCCTTCCTCATTCATCTCAACAGTCTTTGTTCCTGTTCCATATTGAATCTCTATTGTTTTCTTTGCACTACCTGTTTTGCTATCCTCCGTTTCCTTTGGAAGAATTACATCATCATAATCTTTACAAGTACCTGGCATAGTCATCTGTACATGACCTAATGGTGCATCACACATACCATAAGAACCTCGGAATAGACGAGTCTTACTAAAACGTACCCCACTGAAGAAATCATCTTCAGGTATAATTACTGGTGCATGTTGAAAGTTGTTCGATCCTTGCGTATAGAGTGGTCTTGGGTCACGTCTCTTATAATTGCGAATAATCTCGCCCATCTTCTCCTTACTACCCCAAAGTTCATTACCAAGAGACATCATAACGTAAGATGCATGGTTTCCATAGTTATCAAGCATACGTTCACCTTCGCGAATTAGATACTGTTGCTCTTCCTCATTATGATTTTCGTAACTTTCATCTGTTAACGTTCCCCAGAATGGTAATTCTGGTTGCATATAGATTCCTAATAAATCAGCTGCTGTAAATGCTGCTTCTGGTGGACAACAAGTATGATAACGATAGTGATTAATTCCATAACTTTTCGAAATCTTTAGTACACGAATCCACTCTTTTACTGTGGTTGGCGCTGCACCTGTTAATGGGAAGATAAGACCATCATGCTTTCCTCTTAAGAATGTCTTAGTTCCATTGATCGTAAAGTGATATCCTTCTGACGAGAACTTACGTAGTCCAGTAAACACTGTCATAACTTCCTGATTATCTACATCGGTAATTTCTAATTCATAACAAACAGGTGAAAACTCACTCCATAATTTAGCATCTTCTCCAATTATATAAGTAAGATCTACTACATTCTCACCCGGATTTACATTTATTGAATAAGATACTTCACTAACCTGATTACCTGATTGGATTGAATCGTTCTCATCAAGGTATTTCTCTACTGCTTTTATATGGAATGTACTCTTAGCAATGGTATTTGTCTCATTCTCAATTGTAGTATGTAGACGGAATGCCTTCGTCTCTACCTCAGAAAATACTTGTACCTTTCGCACATAGATCTGATTATATACCTGTAATTCTAATCTGCCAGTAATACCATTCCAATTTGTTTGTGTATCTGGAGAAGTTAAATGCCCCCCTTTAGTCGGATAGTCGGTATTACTTACTAGTACAGTCAATGTAAAGGTTTCTTTCTCTATAAATTCTGTTAAATCATATGTATGAGGTGTCGATAAACTATCCCCCTCACCAACATAGATTCCATCAATCCAAACTTTAGTCAAACGCGTTCTCTCTAAAAAAAGAACCATCTTCTTACCAAGATCAGCTGATGAGATGGTAACTTCTTTAGAAAACCATGCAAAACCTTCAAAAGGATAAACTTGTGTTAAGCAACCCTCCTCACGGTTTAAGTTAATCTCCCCCTTCTTACTAAGCGCAGTTGTAGAAGGTAACTCAATCGTATCTTGTAAACTTGCTTGATATAGTGCTTTTTCTATACCAACCTTGTCTGTATCTAACTCAAAATTCCATAATCCACTTAGATTATATTTCTTAATCATATCCATCCTCCGATTACTGTAGATTATCCGTAACTATTTAATACACCCCAAGAAGGACATAGTCCGAATCGTTGCAATATGCCTGATTGTATTATATCAAAGTTATTCTGTTGTGAGTACAATGGAAACTAGACCTTCGTCATGTACTTATTAGACTTTGTATTGCATCTAATTTATTACGGATATTTCACAATATTTAATAACAAGGCCTTCCTATCCCGAATAAGATACCATAGACAGAAATAAAAGGAGCGATTTTATGTCTATTCTATATGCTTCCTTACTAAACAATAATATTTTGTTAATTAATCTGGTAATTACAAGTAGTTGCCTAATAATTGTACTTTTAATACAGTATCTCACAAAGAAAGCACGTATGTATTCCACCTTGCCAATAAAAGAATCTCTAGAATCTAAAGCTACCACTGAAAAAGAGCTTCCAAGTGTAGGAATGCAAACAATTATTCAGCAAATCCCTTTCGACTTAGAAGTGTATGGTCTTATATATAATATGAAGTACGATTTCTTCACCAATACGAATTCTTGTAAGAAAAGAATCTTTGGTGCTTGTAGATTATATGATGAATCTGCCGCTCCACTTGGTGTAATTATTGATATTGAGAATATATATTTTGACTATAACAATAAGCATTGGCTAATTCAACTACAAAAGGGACAATACGGTTTAGCTAGTGGAGGGGAAATTAGCGTATATCAAACTACTTTAGATTCTATCTTCATATCAGGATATTTTCATGGAAGTTTCTATGAGTGCAATACAGATGAAGACCCTTTATTAGTATCGTATTCTATTATGAATAGAAATGACGTTTTCCTAACAAGAAAAAGTAGTTCCTGGTGTGTGAACAGTTATCGTTTAGGAAGTTTTTCAGAACCCGAGGATCTTACCATGCACATTCGTATCACATTTCCTACATTAGGTATGTGCCAAGCATTCTATGATGCATTAATTGAACTCGGTTATGAAGCTGAGGCGATTACAACACGTCACAATACAATCTACTTTATCTTCGATGAACCAAAATCACCACAACCACTCACTCGTAACATCTTGACAACGTATATCATGCAAAAAAATAACTTTTCGTATATAACTGCCTATGATTACATCACACAGGATTATTCGGAAACCTTCTCAAAATTAGCTTATCTAAAAAATTATTTTCCCGAGATGTATCAGGAGATCATAAAGATAGGGCAACCTGCAGAGATGTATGATGATTACACACAGATTGCCAACTATCTAAGTCATACTAAAGAGGGCAATTCTTGATTGATTACCTAGGTGCTCCCATTGGATTTTCATCTATACTTGAATCATATACCACAACTCCATTAATTATAGTATATAAAGTTTTGGTGAACACCTCCATCGGATTTCCATCAAATATAGCTATATCTGCATCTTTACCTACTTCAATGCTGCCAAGTCGGTCATCTACACGACAGATTTCGGCAGCATTAATAGTAATTGCCTTTAAACCTTCTTTCAGATCAAGACCTGCGCGCACAGCCAAACCAGTACAAATTGGAAGTGCTTCAATCCTTGTTACGGGATGATCCGTGGTAATAGATACTAATACCCCCTCCTTATTCAAAATTCCTGCTGTCCGGAATGTAAGGTTTTGTACTTCTATCTTATCTCTTGAAACTAAAGAAGGGCCTACAATTGCAGGATACCCTGATTCTACTATCTGTTTTGCTACTAGATGTCCTTCACTACAATGGTCAAGTGTAAGATCTAAATCAAATTCTTTGGCTATCCTAATCGCTGTCATTATATCATCCGTTCGATGGACGTGTGCCTTGAGAGGTATCTTCTTTTCAAACACTGGTATCCAACATTCATAATGATAATCTTCTTCAAATTCCTCGTTGCTATTCTTTGCTCTTTTCTTTCTATCTATATATTGCTTTGCTTTACACAATTCTTCACGAAGCATTGCTCCAATCGCCATTCTTGTCTGCGGCGATTTTCCTTGATCACTATAGTTCTTCTTCGGATTCTCTCCAAATGATATTTTCATAGCAGCAGGATTTTTAACTATTGTTTCATCAATTACTCTTCCATATGTCTTCATCACTAAAAATTGCCCACCCACTACATTCGAACTACCGGGTCCTACCATTACTGCCGTTATCCCCGCATGAACAGCTTCCGCAAAAGCTGCATCCATAGGATTAATCGCATCAATTGCACGCAAATATGGTGTAATTGGATTGCAAGTTTCATTGCTATCATCTCCCTCGAAGCCTTTCTTCTCTTCCGTGATACCAATATGACAATGGGATTCGATTATTCCCGGCATAACCCAATTACCTTTTGCATCAATAACTTGTAATTCTCCATCATCTTCAACTTTGATTGCTTTTCCTATATCTTTAATCTTACCTTGATTGATAAGTACACAACCATTCTCCAAGATTACTCCTGCCATTGTCATAATTTTTCCGTTTTTTATAAGCAACATAAATATTGCTCCTTCCTTAATCTGAACAAAGAGATTTCCAAGGATAGTATTTCCTTGGTTTGCTAGATTATACCCAATCACTTGGATTAATGAATGATATACGAAATTATGGTAATACTACTAAAGTATTTTTCTGTAGAAATACTATGGTTGAGAGAATGTTATTGCGAAATTCTTCCCCAGATCAACATTACAAAGAGTTTTGCAAACACCAATAATATAATTTAAAGAAAGGAGCCATGTACACTGCTCTCTTTCAACCTATCTATTAGAGCAGTATCGCAGGTAAACTTGCGATATACATGGATATCAATATGAAAGCAACAGTAGATCAAGACGGATGCATTAGCTGCGGAGTATGCGTTAGTGTATGTCCTGAAGTATTCTCATTCAATGATAATGATGTTTCGGAAGCTATTGAAGGTGATATTCCTGAAGAATGCATTGAAGCTGCTAAGGAATCCCGTGATAGTTGTCCTGTTAGTGTAATATCTATTACAGACTAATATATCAATTGATTATCAATAAAAAAAACAATTTTCTTTCACTGCTAGTTAACTAACAGTGACATGAAAATTGTTTTTTTATATTTCTCTTATGATAATCTTTTCTAATTAAATACTCATTGTTTTGACTTTACTTCCACTCTTTGCATCCTGGTACTAGTAACTCCGATTTTACTATAATGCACAATTATTAATGCAAAAGGTATTACATATTGCATGATAAGATTCCATTTTACTAAAATAGTATTGTATAAGTATTCAACATCAAACTGTGTTCTACAAAGTACTAATGCTAAATAATAGATGAACACTGCAAAAGGAATATATAAGAACTTCATCTTTCTTACCGAACATGCCCATTTAATGCAACGCATTGAAATACTAGCATAGAGACAGATTCCTAAGAAATCGGATAAAAACATAATAATGATTAATATTGCCTCGAAATGTTCTAGAATATTCAACACCGATATTCCTTTCATAGCTACATAAAAAGGTGTCGATATCATAGCTGACGCATTATTTCCTACAAGACTAAAAGTTACAACTGTAACAAGAATTAGCAAAACAAGAAAAAGCGCAATCGTCGCTATTAGAAAACGCGCAATCAGTTTACCACTTTTGCTATGATCTTTTACACTATCTCCATAGATTAATATCAAGAACAAATTACCCGCTGCTGCGATTATATAACCTGCTTGTCCACATAATTCTGAAAACGTTAACGTATTAGCAACCTTAATATAATCTAATCTAATGTTTGGTATTGCACTTAGTATATAGATAAACAGAATAATTAACATCGGTACAAGTACAAATTCCGCAAATCGAAAGATTGTTTTTATCCCACGTAAGAAAGCATAGAGAACTAATATCATCATTGTGACAAAGAATACTTGTTCACGTGTATTGGACATAATGGAGGATTGAAGATTTAACGTATATTGCCACACCTTTGTGCTTAATACAACAAATGACCAAATACCATAGAAAGCAATTAATACTTTTGCAACTGCACGTCCAAAAAGTTCTACTAGTATCTCATAGAAATTATAGTGCGGATAGGCTTTCATGAAGACTACAATCAATAATGCCAATGGTATTAGCGCGACAAGAGAAAGTATTACACTAATACCTGCGCTGCTACTATTACCCACTGCTAAATCTGCCGGTATTAGTGTCAGAATAGGTGTTATCGAAATCGCTAAGAACATATAAAATAACTGCCTGAATGTAATAACTTTTTTCATAGACACGACCTACCTTCTACTATCCTGTGGGATAATGTATAAGATTCCATAACACTATTACCATAAGGATTCCCGGTGTAATAGATGCCTAGAGCAATTGCTGCTAAACTGAAAACTAAGAACAGGTATAATTTCTTCTTATCGTTTACTAACTCTTTTCCTTTCCTTATTAAAGCAGCAATGATTATAATAACAAATATATATAACATCTCTACCTCCACTCCTCTAACACACTTGACTTGGTTACTCTCGATTCAATTGTGTAATCAAACTTTGTAAACTGAAGAAAATCACCTTTGTGATTGCGTAGAGCATTCCATATTGTAGTATTATTTTCAAGAATATCACTTAGATGAAACATATCAACATTAATTGTTTGAGAGGCAGATACTGCTTGCTCAAGCAGCTTAATCATATACAGCGTTTGTTCTTCTTTGATCTTCTCCCTTATCTCGTTATTCATCACTTGATTTGGATAAGATATACTACGTAGTACACTATCAAATCTTAATTGGACATTAATATGAATACTATTTGATTGTAGACTTGGTGTCAAAACAGTTTTCACATTGTGAAGAGTCAATCCACTACCGCTTGGGAGGTAGATCGGACAACTCTTAACAATCCCTTTCAACAAATCAACTCCTAAGGAGGTGTCCTCGTCTAGATAAGCAACTAACTTATTATCATAGAACGCAGCATACCCACTCATTCCAAGCTTTTTATCTTCATAATTAATATATGGTATAACTGTACTTGATTTTCCGCCTTCAATCCCCTCAAATATCCATAAAACTGTATTCTCATTCCTAGTAATAGAATCCAAACGTTTTGAAACCATGGTCTTTAAATCATCTTGAATCATTTCTTTTTCTTCTTTGGCATCTTTAATTATAGTCGCTGCATCTTCTTCCTTAATAACATACATCAAAGCATTTATTTTAATTGTCTCGTCTGAAATCAAGAACCGAACAGTCTCATCTATTCCATGTTCCGCAAGCCCCTGACCAATTAGAAAAAAGTTGGTAAACGCGTAAGAAAGATCTTTCTTATTCTCTTTTTTAAGTTGTTCAAACGCCTCAAAAAGGGTATCTCCTTTTGCTTCAATTGTCTCTAGGTCTTCGTTAATAGTCTCCGAACCACCAATCCCATATAAGGCTGAGATGCTATACTGATTATCAATAAAATCAATTCCCAAAACCCTAATCATATCAATCTCATTAATTTCTTTTTTATTAAAATCTTTAGAACAGCCGCCCATTGCAAAGCAAAGCAATAGGAGGCCTATTCCTAATATAATCTTTTTCATAGGCACCTCCTACTTTTGCTTTCTATGGTTATCCCTTGCAATTCCTTCAGGTCGATATTTGAAGTAACGTACAGGAAAACGGAATAACGTATCTTTATGAGTTTTATGCTCTGCATCAACGAATGGTGATAGATAAGCAACTCCATAATTATCCAAACTGCATAAATGGATAATTATTAAGGTAATACCAATAACTATACCGAAAAACCCAAAGAATGTTGCTAATAATGCGATACCAAATCGTAGAACACGTACTGCGTTAGCTAAATCCTGATTTGGCAACGTAAAACCTGCTATTCCAGTGAACGCAATTACGATTACAACAGCAGGTGATATCAGGTTAGCCGATACTGCTGCTTGGCCTACTACCAAACCACCTACAATAGACATAGCTTGACCTACTGTTTTTGGCAATCGTAAGCCTGCTTCAATTATAATTTCGAATGATAATAACAAACCAAATACTTCAACTGCCGAAGAAAACGGTACATTTACCTTAGCATTCTGTATCGAAAGTGCTTGCTCTATCGGTAACATCTGGTGTTGAAAAGTCGTTATTGCAATATATAGCCCTGGCAATATTATTGTCAGAATAAACGCCAGATATCTTATGGTACGTAAACAGCTACCTATTACAAAATTCTCAGCATAATCCTCTGGAGATTGCATTAAAATCGGAAATTGGCATGGTAAGATATATACAAAAGGCATGCCATCTATAATTAAAGCAACACGTCCGTCCGTTAAATTAGAAGAACAACGATCTGGCCTTTGTGTGTACATAACTTGTGGAAAGATGCTACTACGATTACTCGATATGAATTCCTCTATAAATGCAGGGGTAGGGGTGTTATCAATGTCAATCTTCTTAATAGCCTTCTTAAGTTGCTCTACATTCTCCATATCTACAATATTACTTAGATAAGCAATTGCAATATCTGCTCGGTTCACTCGTCCTACCGTCATCTGCTCAATAACCAGATATCTAGAACGAATTCTTCTCCTTATTAATGCTGTATTCGTACGAAGTACTTCAATGAAGCAATCCTTTGCTCCTTTCATTACCCCTTCATCAGAAGGTTCCGATACCGACCTCTTATCAAAACCTCTTACATCAAAGAGGATAGCATCATGCAACTCATCAAATATCAAACCAGCCATTCCACTCATTACGCCTTGGATTAGCTGATCCATATCTTTTACTTTAGAAGCAAATCCGTGATATGCCATTCCGGTAAACAAAGCATCATACAGTTCTTGCTGGTTTTTACATTCTCTTACTGCAGTATTATCTGCAAATGGTCGTAGAATTGCTTGGTCAAAAACAGCACTATTTACTAACCCGTCTACACAAAAAATATGCATAGGAACTTTATATTTAGCGGTTTTTATTTCACGAACTAATACATCTCCACTTTTAGTGAATAAATTCTTTAAGTATTGCGATTCAATTAATTGTTGCAAAACCATTCTCCCTTTCGAATGAATAATAAATAGTAATATATATAACATTCATTCTTCCAGAAAGCATGTAATTTTATTCAAAAGCTAAGTTAAAATATCCTTTTCCTCTCTCAACTGGAAATCGTGACATGATAGTTTGTGTCTCATTAGCTTGTAAATTGTCTGTTCTCATCAAATGAACCGAACATTCTTGCAGATTACTGTCTGTTAATAACTGCCTTACTAATTCCATAATTAGATTACTAGGCATCGTGTGCTCTCTTATATATAGAACATCTTCATACTCACGAACCATTACAATATAGGAATCGTCTATAAGTAAAGTTTTACCGCCTGTATAGGCATTCTCTTTAATTGCATAAGCAAGTTCGTACTCTTCCCATTCTATATAGTTAGTAGCAGATAAACGCCCATCACGAATCTTCTTATACAAACTACTATCCTCTGCACGCAACTCCTTAATCGCAAATCGTTTACGTTCAGAAGTAATGGTTGCTGCTTTAAGTTCCATTTGAGACTTCTCGTCTAACTCTAATTGTTCTCTCTTAATACGAATCATCTTTCTAATAATAGTAGAAGAATATCCATTTCTCTCATAAAAGTTCTCAAGAGCTTTTGTAGCAGGTTGTAAAAATGTTGAATTCTTCGTAATTTCATTGGCATACTCTAACAACCTCGAGCTATAACCTTTTCCCTGTGCATCAGGCAAGGTTGCCACCGCATAAACATAATAGACCTTTCTAATTCCATTCTTTTCATGTAGTTTAGCAGGCATCAATGTAAGCATAGACACCGGCGTTTTGTCTATTAGATAAACTAAAGTGCTCTCGTCATGAAAATATTCACCAAAGAAAAAATCAATATAGGAGTCTTCATCATGAAAGCATTCCTTCCAAATCTTCTTTAGTTGTTCAACCATTGTATTATCTGCAAATTGAATCATACAATCTCCTCTCTATCTTCCAAAAAAATCAATTACAAAACCCTTTGTAATAACGATAAACCTATCCATGTATTATGTCTGTAGTTACAATTAGAAAAAAGTTTTTACCAAACTTCTATTTCTAGGAATAAAATTTGATAAAAACTTTTCACTTACTTTATTTTAATACCGCAGTATACTTTTCAATTAATAAATCAGGATAATACGATAGCTTAGCTTTTCGTAATCCCTCTTCTCCCATATCCTCTTCACGATTTACGTACTCATAATCCTGACAGTTATGAGTCACAAATTGTTGATTAATCATTGGATAGGCACCTTGAATATCAGGGAATGCTTTTTCAATGTGTACGACAAAGGTATCATCCGTTAACGGTTCACCAATCGTATAAGCAATTACTTCTCCCTCTCTACGAATTAGTCCACCCACTAAATCTAAGTCAAAAAAGTTATTAAAGGCGCATGATACTGCACAGGCTTCTAACTGCAGATTCGTGTCATTCTCACAGTCATAAAGAGAACACCATTTAGCATTCATCTTCTTACAGTCTTCTATATTTTCTCGAGTTATCTGTTCATACTGCCAATCTGGATTATCTTTAAAACGAGCGATATGGTTTCTCTTACCATGAAGTTTCTTACCTGCTAATGTAGTCAAACGTTCTGTTCTATACACATAATCACTTTCATCTCTTGGCGCCTCTATATTAAAAAGCCCAGGAAAAGCTTCCTCAACTTTGGATACTTCACTCTCTGGTATACCCCTAAGACGAAATTGTATGTTTCTTTCCTTTGCATCTTCCATTAATGCTTCAATTATTGGTTTGATATCACCTTCTCCAACTGGATAGGTATACATTTGTTCCTCACCTAATCCACTCTTTAGACAATAAAAGCCATTAACATCAGCAAACTCTATATGATTGGAATGGCGCCAAATAAAATTATTAACAAAGGAAAAATCACAGCTTTTATATTGTGCTTGTTTCAATCTATGATTTATCCACTCTTTATCATTTAACTCAACCTTTTTAAATGTGATCATGATTACTCCTTCTTTTGTTCTATCTAACCATAATATTTCCCAATTAACATTGAATCATTCTATGATTGATTTTCCATTACGGTTTGAATTTCTCGTCATAAAATAGCTATATTTAATGTATAGTATACGTAGAGTAGTTCGAATTTGTCAACTATATAATACTATAAAAGAATAGCCCTAGACAAAACTATTTGTTTTATCTGGGGCTATTGCTTACTTATTTAATATTAACAAACTTAAGCTACAACTACGTTAACTGCTTGTAAACCACGAGCTCCGTTAGTAATATCAAAAGTTACGTTTTGATTTTCTTCTAAAGACTTAAAACCGTCTGTAGCGATTCCTGAGAAATGAACGAATACGTCTTCACCATTTTCGCTGTTAGTGATAAAACCAAATCCCTTTTGTGCATTAAACCATTTAACTGTACCTTTATTCATGAAAGATACCTCCTAATAATAATATTCTAATATTTTTCGGTGAAAATAAAAAATCACATATTTTTGTAAATCATCGAATAGTCAATGATTTACAAAAATATGTGAATCAAAACTTACCTCTAAAATACTAATTAAGAATAACATAATTATTATGGTATGTCAATACTTATTTAAATAATATTATCTTTAATGAAATGTCTACAACGTATACCTTAAATTCTAATATTCCTATAATATTTTACTTTTTTCTTTATAAAATGACACTATTTTTTTCATCGTTCATATACTTATAATATAAAAAACTATTAAAGGAATGAATAATATGTGTTGTCTGTTTGGTTGTTTTAATGGACGTGGTTGCGGCAATTGTGATAGATGTCGCCGTTGTGGTTGCAGCAATTCTAGTTGCCGCTGTAACAGAAGTTGTAGCAATAGTTGGAACCGTAGTGGATGCAGTAGTAGAAGATCTTGTAGCAATCGCAGTAGCTGTGGATGTGGTCGTAATAGGGGTTGGGGATGTTAATTTCAACTCTGAATTAGTTGAGTAATAAAAAGACTGTCTCATGAATAATTATAGATTAGATTATTCTGAGACAGTCTTTTCTTTTATAATCAATATCTATATCTAAGAAAACACTCTATCTTGTTGGAAGATATCATTCATTATTGTGACATAACACTCCACCTTGGCGCATCGTTATATTGGCTTAAGATTATTAGGAAGTTTTGCTAATGGAGGATATTAACAATCAATTTAACCTTTTTTTCATATAATAGCTTAGATTAAGATTTAGGAGGTATTTAGTAATGTGTGGAATAGCTGGATTCTGCAGTTTTGATGTCGATTATAGTTGCAATCAGGGTAAATATGTTAACATACTAGAAAACATGTCTGACACATTATACCATAGAGGTCCAGACGAACATGGTCATTATCTATCGAGACATTTTGGTTTGGCACATGCAAGACTCTCTATTATTGACTTAGCTAATGGTAAACAACCGATGTATCGTAGTGTAGGCGGATACACCTATGCGATTTGTTACAATGGAGAACTGTATAATACTGCCGAGCTTAGGGAGGGTTTAACAAGGAAAGGCTGGAGGTTCAAAACCTCCTCCGATACTGAAGTTATTCTCATTGGCCATATTGAATATGGTACATCGTTTGTAGAGCGATTAAATGGGATCTTCGCCTATGCATTCGTTAATGAAAAAGATCAAGAAATCTCATTGTATAGAGATCGTAGCGGTATCAAACCGCTCTTCTATACCGTCTTCAATAACACCTTATTATTTGGCTCTGAGTTAAAAGCAATCTTTGCCTTTCCAGAATATCAACCTAGGGTAGACAAGAATGGGCTTAACGAAATCTTCGGTATTGGACCTGCCAAAACTAGCGGATGTGGAATATTTAAAGATGTCAATGAAATCTTGCCGGGCCATTATCTAATGTATACGGAAAGTTCTATGAAACTTCACTGTTATTGGAAACTAATTAGTAAACCACATACGGATTCCTATGAAGAAACGGTTGAGAAAACACGTTTTCTTGTAACGGATTCTATTTCACGACAGATGGTCTCTGATGTGCCAATCTGTACCTTCTTATCAGGAGGTATCGATAGTAGCCTCGTATCCGCTGTATGTACGAACGAATTGAATAAACAAGGAAAGCAACTTCAAACATATTCTTTTGATTTTGTTAATAACGATAAATACTTTAAATCAAATTCTTTTCAACCTGCTAGTGATAAACCCTATGTTGATATGATGGTAAAATTTCTAGATAGCAATCATACGTATCTAGAATGTGACAACTATACCATGGCGGATTGTCTTTATGAATCTGTTGACGCAAGAGACCTTCCTGCAATGGCTGATATTGATTCCTCCATGTTACATTTTTGCCGACAAGTAAAACAATATAACAAGGTGACATTAACCGGTGAATGTGCTGATGAAATCTTTGGTGGTTATCCTTGGTTTCATAAAGAAGAATGCTTTAACGCCACTACGTTTCCTTGGTCTATGGATATTGATGCAAGGAAATCCTTCTTATCAGATTCTTTTCTTAACGAGCTGAATATGGATGCGTATATTCGAGCCACTTATGAGGCTTCTATCGCAGAAACGCCAAGACTTGCGGAAGATTCTAAGACCGAAGCTAGAAGACGTGAAATCTCCTACCTTAATCTAAGATGGTTTATGCAAACCTTACTAGATCGTATGGACCGTACAAGTATGTATTCAGGACTTGAAGCTCGTGTTCCTTTTGCTGACCATAGAATTATTGAATATGTCTGGAATGTTCCTTGGTCAATCAAATACAAAGGTAACATGGTGAAACATCTTCTTCGCGAATCTGCAAGAGGCCTTTTGCCAGACGAGATCTTATACCGTAAAAAAAGTCCATATCCTAAGTCACACGATCCAGCTTATGAACAATTATTGCAACAACGCTTTATTGATATTATTGAGAATCCTTCTTCTCCTATATTAACTTTTATTGATAAGAAAAAAGTTTATCAATTCTTTAACAGTCCTTCTGACTACGCCAAACCATGGTATGGTCAACTAATGGCTGGTCCTCAGATGATAGCCTACATGATACAGATTAATTACTGGTTAGAAAAATATCATATCGAAATCCTATAGAGGTTATTAAAACCATCTTCACGAATTGTCTGTCTAGATTTAGGCACTACGTGTCTACTCTTAACAGACAACTCGTTGAAGATGGCTTTTGAAGTTAATTTCACTATAAACGTTTTTCAAAATTACCAGCAATTGAAAGGTCCTCTTGAATTACTACGAAGGCGTTCTCATCAATTTCCTTAATTCTCTTCACTAACCTACTAACCTCGTACTTCGATACTGCTGTATATATGATATTTGTCTCTTCACCAGTGAAAGCACCTTCCCCCTTCCAGCAAGTTGCTCCTCTTACAATTTCGCTTGTAATTAAAGGGCGTATCTTAGGCGATTTCGTAAAGATTAAGGCTGTAGTCTTAATGTTCTGATAATGACACTTGTCGATTACAATTGACATGACGGCCATGAAAATAATCGAATAGATAACAATACTAATATCAAATAACAGAGCACAAACACCGAAAACAAAAGCATTAATGATAATTGAAAGTTTTCCTACACTAAAATCATCGTATTTCTTAGTCATGTATACACCTAGTATGTCTTGTCCACCACCCGATCCACCAGCCCGAAGTGTTAAACCAACTCCAAAACCACCAATAATTCCACCAATAAGGCAAGCACCAATGATATCGTTAATAATAGGTTCTGAAGGAGCAGTAATTACAAGCAAGAAGATGGATTGGAAGGTTACACACACAATCGTCTTTACAAAGAATCCCTTTCCTAGGTGGCGATATGCTAATACAAACAATGGTATGTTCAATATATAATAAATCGCACCTGCTATATCGAAATCACCAAAATTCATTCCTAGGTAATCTACTAATAATGTACGAATTATCTGCCCAATTCCTATAAAACCTCCCGTATACAATCCTAGTGGTACGATAAATAGATTGATACCAATTGTGAGTAATGCAGTACCAGTAATTGCTATAAGGTAACTTACTATAACATCTTTTTTCCTTTTTTTCTCTTTAACCAATTTTATTTGCTCTTGGTTTTCATTTTTATTTAATGAATCACTCATTACAATGTTCCTCCTATTAACGCCCCTTCAACTATACAACAATTATATATACTAATATAACCAATTTGGGTAAAAGTATGTAATTTCCCTATAAAAAAACAGTTAAGAATCCCAATGGATACTTAACTGTTCTCTATGTTTACGTTAAACAGATATTCGTTAGAAGCCTGTTTAACTATTCTATATACTTTTAAACATATTAATAATCGGTGTTGACATACCTAACTGATTATATGATTGGTAGATGGAATCTTCTTGTTCGCCATCTTCTTCACTACCAAACATTATTTCCATCATCTTAAGATAATCATCCATTGAAAAGATCTCATCAAGCTTATCAGAGAGTTCTTCAACAGTTGATATACTGTTATTGATTTCAACGTCATCCGAAGGTTTCGTTACGGTAACAGCTGATGTTGCTGGTACTGTGGCAGTTACATTCGTAGAGTTTGAGGAACTACTCGCTGCATCTTTACTTGTTATCGTTATGTCTGATGCATCTATATTCTGGTTATAGTATTGCATTACTTTCACTACATAATTCTGCGTTTCTTTAAAAGGAGGAATTCCTCCATACTTTCTAACATTACCACTTCCCGCATTATATGCTGCTAAAGCTAATTTTGTATCACCATCATATTGATTTAATAACTTAGATATTAACTTCGCACCACCCATAATATTTTGTTCTGCGTCAAAGGCATCTGTAACCCCTAGTTCTTTAGCCGTTGCAGGCATAAGTTGCATAACCCCCATCGCTCCACTTCTGGATACAGCATCTGGCTTAAAGTTCGACTCTTGCTTTGCAATTGCTTTTAGCAAATCAATACTCACATTATATTTATCTGATGCTTTTTCAAAGATGTCTTCTAGTGATACTTCTTTATTCTGATTCATATAACTATCGAAAGATGTAGACGAAGTCTTCTTTGTATTGGCTGCCTTACTAGACTGGTTTACAACTTGAGTTGTATTCGAGACATTATTTATCTGCATTATGTACCTCCGGCCATTATATTCCCTAAAGAAATCATAGTATGTTCATTATAGCAAGAGTACTATTGCAATGCAATATGTAATATGTCTCATTTACGCGAGATTAATTCTTTCATCTTGTGGATTTATAATCCATATTGCTGATAATTCTGATTCTGTGTCGTATTTCTTCATATTATGTCTTGCAAGAGTGAATTCTTCCCCCATTATTAACGCTTTACTTACTTCACCCGTAATCTTGTGCTGAATACCTTCACCAGTAATTACTGTAATGTCTACATTCTTATGAAACGCCATACAATAGAGCATATCTTGCTTATCAGGTTCACATCTTGAACAATCATAATACTCAATCCTGCCCTCGTTGTTAATATGCAATGATCTGTACGTTGTAGTATGAGGAATTCCGTCTTCATTGTATGTTGTTAGTGTTTTCATAACATCATCACGATTCATAGCTTTTCTTAGTTCTTCCGAAACCTTAATAAACATGTATGAATCTCCTCTCCAACAAAATTTCAGCTATTTTGACGATTTTTAATCTATAAAAAAGAAAATAGCATGTTATAATTAACATTAATTGTTAATATTATATCACGCTATTTGTTATATTGCACCAATTATTTTTTAGTTTCCATAATTTTCAATTACAGTGGCAAATGAATCTCAAATGTTGTTCCTTCACCAACTTTACTATATACAGTAATCGTACCATCATGTCTCTCAATAATTGCTTTGGTTATTGATAAACCAATTCCCATACCTCCTGTTTTTGAACTCCTAGACTTATCTACCCGATAAAAACGCTCGAATATAAATCCAATCTCTTCTTTTGGAATCCCTTGACCATAATCAATTATCTGAATAACCACCTCTTTCATTCCTTCTTTCCGATACGTTATTCCTATCTCGTTACCTTCAGATGAATAAGTAATGGCGTTAGCTATTAGATTGATCATACATTGTTTGATTCGCTGCACATCACCATATACAGTGGCATCTTCTGGTACTTGCAAACGAATTGTTATGTTCTTATCACTTATCCTTTTTTCGAACTCATTTCGGAGTTTACAGCACATATCATAAAAACTAAATTTACACATGTATAATGTTTCACAAGTATTCTCTAGAATATATAATTCCTGTAATTGATTCACCAATTTAGTTAATCGTAAAATTTCTGTATGGCAATTCTCAAGTCTTACCTTAGATGGTTCCCAAAGCCCATCTATCATTGCTTCTACTTGACCTTGAATATTGCACAGTGGTGTCCTAAGTTCATGAGCTATATCAGTGCACATCTGCCGCTTTTGTAGCTCTTCCTTCTTTAAAGCATAGGACATCTCATTAATAGAATAAACTAAGTCTTCCAACTCTTTCACACTTGATTTTGCTTGAGCCTGAACACCATACTCTCCTGTCGCAATCCTTTTAGCTATTTCAATAACGCTAGTAATAGGGTTACTAATACGATTTGCCATTATAACGGCTATTATGATAGACATCAATAGAAAGATTACTCCACTCCAAAAGATTGCATTATTTAATTTACTTACTAACATAGCCTCATTAACAGTTAGCGAATACGGACCATAATACCCGACATACACCCATCCAATTACTCCATCTTGCTCATTCTTTAATACATACTTGTTCTCTGTATATTCGCCCCTAAAATTAGGATATACCATATGCATGTGTTCTTCTACTGTCTGTAATATATTTATGCATTCTTGTTCATTCTTTGTTCGTATATCAAAGCGGAAGTTGTCATTAACGGATTCTATTCGTAGTAAAAGCCCTTTCTTTAAACTGGTAAGTCCAATTCGCTCCATCTTCTCTTCATCAAATGTACCAGTTTCTATATCATATTGATTCTCGATACGTTCTACTGTTCTATTAACAAGTTTTTTATGGAGGTTTTCAGCATATTCACGGAATATTGTATTAATTGATTCATTAAATACAATAGCTAATAAGACAACAATAACCATAGTCGTAATGGAATATAGTATAATCATTCTATTTTTCAGTGATTTCATAATCCAGGCTATGCTCCCTTCCGAGTAATCCAATCCTGTTATTGGAGTAATCGACCTATTCCTTCATAAAACGATACCCCACTCCATGTACCGTAGTGATATATCTTGGTTTCTTTCTGTCTGGTTCAATCTTTTGACGTAGTCCCTTTATATACGTATCAATACTTCTATCATATCCATCAAATTCACCTTCTAATGCATACGTTATTAACTGTTCTCTAGAAAACACTCGATTTGGTGAATTAACTAAAGTTTCAAAAATCTTATATTCCGTAGGTGTTAGATGTACTATATTTCCTTGAACCATAACAATTCTTTTATCAATATCGTAGGAGAGATAATCATCTTGTACTACTACATTCGACGGATCTACATTACATCTTCTAAGTACCGCTTCGATTCTAGCCATAACATTTCTCGGGCTAAAAGGCTTGCCAATATAATCATCCGCTCCGATTGATAATCCATGTACCATACTACTCTCATCTGTTTTTCCAGTAACCATAATAACAGGTATATCATATTCTAACCTAATACTCTCACACAAGCTTTCACCTTGTATATCAGGTAACATCAAGTCCAATATAACTAGATGGATCTTTTGATTCTTTAGTATTTTAAGCGCCTTCTTTCCATTCTCCGCTTCGTAAACTTCATATCCACCATTCTCTATATAAGCTCTAAGTAGTTCCCTTATCTGTTCTTCATCATCTACAATTAAAATGGTTTTCTTATCCATCCTTATTACCTCCTAACCTAAAATTGTCCAGTATTGCTATCCTTAGTATTAACAAAAAAAAAATCACAATACATAAGAACTTTAATTCTCATGTATTGTGATTTCATTCATGACAATAGAAAGTTCGCAGCGCGTTTTTCTATTATCTATTAAACAATTCTACGAATTGATTTAATCGGTCTATAATTTACATCTGATATAATTATACCAGTTCTTGGTGAACTAGCATGGATTAACTTACCATTACCAATATAGATTCCAATATGACCTGTATATGCAATTAAGTCTCCTGGTTGAGCCTGTGATATACTTTCTACTCTTCTACCTGATGAACCTTGGGCACCTGAAGTTCTTGGTAATGAGATACCAAAGTTTCTGAATACACTCATTACAAAACCAGAACAATCTGCACCGTTTGTTAAGCTTGTACCACCATAAACATAAGGATTACCCTTAAATTGAACAGCATAATTCGCAATTTGTTGTCCTAGTGATTTGTTTCCAGTTGATGTAGTTGTTGAATCGGATGTTTGTGAAGAAGACCCAACAGTTGAAGATGGTCTGCTTGATGAACTATTTGACGAACTACTTGATGTACTGTTACCGCTTGTATGTGTTGTGCTTGTATTGGAAACCGTTCGTTGTTGTGCTAGTAATTCTTGTCTTCTGGCTTCTTCTTCTGCTCTCTTTGCTTCTTCTTCTCTTTCTAATCTTGCACGTTCTTCTTCAATTGATTCTGCCTGTTCATTCTCTGTATATAACTCGACATATTCCGATGAAACATATCCCGAATGGTCATCTGTTTTAATTTTAACCCAGTTTTTTGATTCTTTCTTAACTGGTAAAACCTCACCTTCACCTACTAATGTAAGAACCGTTGCATCTTTCTTCGCTTTTTCTCTTACTTTTAATGTTGTAGTTGTAACAATTGCTAAACGGTCTCCTACTTCATCAGCCTTTTTCTGAGCTTCTTCTCCAGACAATACATAATCAGCCTTTACATATCCTGTAACAGATCCTGATTCAATTTTGTACCAACCATCTTTTTCTTTAATGATTGTACCAACACCGTCTTTGTATAATTTACCAACGATTTTACTATCTTCGCTTGCTTTATTTCTAATATTTAAATAATTATCTACTTGTGCAATAACAATTTCTGGTTTTTCTTCTTCAACATCACGAGCTTTTGCTTCACGTTCTGCTGTTTCTTTATCTGCTTCTTCTTCTAATTTTAACGCTTCATCAACTAATGAAGTACTGTCAAAACTAAGACTAATATCTTCCCAACTAGTAGTATCTTCCAATAGTTTTTCTATGTCTTCTGTACTATAGTTGGTTCCGACTACGCTGTTGTCCAATACTTTACTAGCTTTCGCCACGTTCGGAAATGCTGCGGTTTCTAATAATAGAATCCCCATCGCCGACATAACTAACATCCTTTTTTGTAATACTTTCATTCTTGTAAATACACTCCTTCCAAGTCTAGAGACTATATGCGAAACGCAAATCTCTGTGTGACGATACTTCTGTCACACGAATTTCCTTGTTTTTTAATTAACTTGAGCTTATAGTTCCTGTTTCAATTGTTACAATTCTGTTACATTGTATTACAAAATTGTGGCGATTTTATGGTGATTTGTGATTTTCTTTCACAAAAACGTAAAATATCTCTTCACTCTCCCCTTTTTAACACCACTTGGAAACCTTACAAAATTATTAATATCAACCTTATCTTCTCCATCTCGTTGACAGTACGGGACCCACTACTTATAATGTAACTTATCGGAAGAAAATAAGGCACAAACGCAGTGAGTATCTGATTTTTCCGATAAGTTAGCTCTAGAACGAAGTTCTAGGCCATAGGATTGAACGTAGTGAAAGACCGTTACTCCGCTAGGAGTAATAAGTTACGAGTTTTATTCATGAATCACACGTTCAATAAGTTAGCTCTAGAACAAAGTTCTAGAGTAAAAGAAAGGGGCAATATTTATGAATCGAATTCGTGAGAAGAAACGTTTATTTGGTACTTTGTTTGTTATACTTATGTTTTTTGTTGTTACATATCAACCACTCGTAGGTAAAGCAGCAACCGATTCAAACTTTATAATTGAAGACGGTGTACTTCTTCATTATAATGGTACCGCATCAACTGTTACCATTCCTTCGAATGTACACACTATAGGAAAGCGTGCTTTCTATAATAATAAAAAGTTAAAGAAAGTTACCATTCCAACTACAGTTAAAGTTATAGATGAAGAAGCTTTCTCAAATTGTACTAAATTAACTACTGTTCAATTAAGTAGTAATGTAACAAAGATTCTTTATCGTACATTTGCTAACTGTAATTCCTTAACAAGCATAACTCTACCTTCCAAATTAACATACATTGGTGAAGGAGCATTTATTAATTGTTATAAGCTTTCTAAGATAACGATTCCAGCAACTGTTAAAACGATTGGTATTAGTGCATTCCAAGAGTGTTATGGACTTAAAACTGTAACGATTCCAAAAGATAGTAAGCTTAAAACGTTATCCCGATATGCCTTTCGATATTGTAACAAGCTTACTACGATTAGCTTACCAGAGTCACTAGAGTCTTTAGGAAAAGCTTCTTTTTCATACTGTTATTCCCTAAAGAAGATTACAATACCGTCAAAAATCACATATATACAACCAAATACCTTTATCTATAATAGCAAACTAACTACCGTTAAAATCGAAGGTACTGTAACACGTATTGGTGATGAGGCATTTGCGTACTGTAACAAGCTCACTAGCATAAACTTAAAAGAAGGTTTAGAATATATTGAAAGTTCGGCTTTTAGAAACAACTCAAGCCTATCCTCCCTATCCTTACCTTCTACTCTAACATATATAGGTGACTATGCATTTGCTTACAACTCATCATTGAAGAAGTTAACAATTCCATCTGGTATCACTACGATTAATCAAGGAACCTTCACGGGATGTAAAAAATTAACCTCTATAGCGATACCAGAATCCGTTACTACTATAAAGAGTAATGCGTTTAGTGATTGTTCTAAACTAGAAACCTTAATTCTACCAAGTAAACTTACTACGTTAGAATCTTATTCTTTATCAGGCCTTTCTTCTCTTAAAACAGTTGAACTTCCATCTACTCTTAAGACATTGGCCGCAGGTACTTTTAGTGGTTGTAGTAAACTTACTACAATTACATTGCCTGAAAAATTGAAGAAGATTCCAGCCAATTTATTTGACGGTTGTACTTCATTAACTGAAATTAAACTTCCTGAAACAGTTACTGAGATAGGAAATTGGGCATTCAATAATTGTTACCAGTTAGAGAACATTAACATTCCAAACTCTGTTACTACTATTGGTAACAATGCATTTAACTCCTGTACTGGGATTAGTAAAATTACACTTCCTAATAAGCTTACCTCACTTGGAGCAAATGCATTTGCATACTGTACTAGTTTAAAATCCATTAAGATACCTACAACCTTAAAGACAATTGAAGAAAATACCTTTGATCATTGTCGCAGTTTAACAAGTGTTGAAATCCCTGAAGGTGTGAAAAATATTTCTAATTATGCCTTCTATTACTGCGCTACCCTTACTGATGTCAGTTTTTCCGAATCAGTTGAAACAATTGGCTCTAATGCATTCACTGGTACAAAATGGATTCAACTTGCGGAAGAGAACCATATGGTAATTACAGATAACGGTATCCTTATCAAATATACTGGTACTGATACTAAACTTACAATACCAGATACCGTAAAATCCATTGCACCAAATGTATTCCGTAACAATAGTTACTTGACTTCAGTGGTAATACCTGACACCGTAGTTACTATTAATAACTCTGCCTTTAGAAATTGCCGTAATCTTACAACGGTAAAACTCTCTTCTACTTTGGAATCCATTGGTAATAACGCGTTCGAAGAATGTTTAAGCCTAGCTACTATTAAACTACCTTCTAGTTTGAAATCGATTGGATCCTATGCATTTGAGAGATGTGAGAAATTAGTGACAATAAACTTACCAAACAAAATTACTAGTATTGGTACTGGTGCCTTCTATGCTTGTTCTTCATTAGAAGAAGTAACCTTACCAACCAAATTAACGAGATTAGATCGCAATGTATTCTCTTACTGTACTAATTTAAAGAAACTTACCATACCAGAAAACGTAACCTCAATTGATAATAATTGCATGACTACGTATGATATGTCGCCAACTATTTATTGTACAAAAGATTCTGCTGCATATAATTTTGCAATCAGTAAAAATCTTAAAGTTGTACTTAACTAGTTAACTCCCCTACTCTAGTAGTAAAAAAGGCTGTGGAACGGTTCCACAGCCTTTTTGCTACATATGAATTATTGATTCTTGTATTGATAAGTCTTCCTTACCAACGTTTTGCTTCAATCATCTCTTCTAGATAATAAATCGCTTCATCAATCATTTGTTCTCTTTGATCTTCATCTTCTATCTTAAATAATCGATTATTCAAATCATGCAGATAATCAAATCTCTCTTTATTCCCTCTTTCTATCTCCCAATTCTCACCCGTTAATCTTGGTATCAACCAACATTCCTCAATAGCTGGCATCTTCATAGTAAGAGATGTCAAATTCGTATCTGCAATCGGAAAGCGATGTACTTCATATGATGATAATTCGTTAGATTGTTGGAAGTTAGCATTACCCTTTTCATGTTCCACTTGTCTTATCGTTTCAGAAGTATTATTCTCATTAATATTCTTAAAAGCAAGTCGTAAAGGAATTGGATATTTTTCAAGTCTTTTTTCCTGTATCTGTGTCTCTTGAATAAAAAGCCTCTCTACATACTCTTCAAAATCACACTGTAAACAACCTTCATCGTCAATTTTTAGATCCGGTAAAAAATAACTCTTAGCTATTACCTTGCCTACAGATTGACCATTTAATCGCATTATCTTCTTAAGTGTGACTTCACCACTATGTGTATCGAGTATATTCAAGATATGTTTCTTTGTTGCGATTAGATATTCAAAGGTTGTTGGTGCTTCAAATCGATATTTCTTACTGTTTAGAAACCACACATCTGTAATTCCTTTTCTTTCGTAAAAAGCATGTTTATCCAACCACTCATTTAGCTTCATATCGTAACTTAGATATTCCATAACCATTGGTTTATCTGTATTATTTATATATATGTCTGCTACATACGTACCTATCTCTTTACTACAATAGATCTCTGACTCTTTAAAACTTCTCTTCGCTAATTGGTACAATAGTCTTCTTGCTAGAGGATAATCACCCTGGTTTCCATTCGAGCGTGTTTTACAATCGGTCTCAGCATGGTGCCTAAAATACGGTTCACGAATCATTCCTGCACATAATATAATAGATTCTTTGCAATTAGGACAAATCAACTCATGATTTTGGCTAGCCATTCTCATCTGTAGCCGTAAATCTTCTTTATATCTGCCTTCGTAATCCTTCAGTTCGTATGCACACCAAAGCTCTCCTTGATATAATGCATTCTCCTGTGTAACCAAGCCATATCCTCCTTTTATTATTGATGCCAAATTAGTCAATTGCTAAACTCTTATACCATTTCAAATAAAGCTGCATGATCTGCTTTCGTTTATGCACTTAAGATAATAATGAAATTAAGATTTTTTCAAAATAAAACTCTTTCTTTTTACCAAATAGTTTCTCCATCTTTTTAAGATTCTTATCTAAATGCTCAACTTCTCTAGAATAGCTATATGTAATTTCTACAACATCGCCGAATGTTAAAAAACCTTTGATTTGCCATCTTGCCTGACACAACTCTTGTATAATTAACGGGCTAATTACTGCTAACTTCATCTTACCATATGCATTCTCATCATAAACCGCACCCGAGAAATACGTATATGTAAAGTATACATAAAGCTGTTCCAGTATCGTCTCAAACTGGATACCTAGTTCTTCATTCTGTTTCATATATAGCAAGAACTGTCTTCTATTACCAAGATACTCCTTTGAACCATTCCCATATAGTTGATCAAAAGCAAGTCTTGTAGCATCTGACCATTCTGATCTTAATATCTCTAAGCGAAACAATATAGCGAATTGTTTTTTAATGATTTCAAATCGTATGTCTTCTTTACACTGATACGGTTTTAACTTATCTATCATACAATCTACAATCTTTTCTGTCTTGTATCGATTGATTAAACGGTCCATTGTAGAATATTCTTGACTATTTATTCGATTTTGTATGTCATGTGCTAATGCAAAGCTAATTGCTGCACGTAGATTCACATCAAGTTTTCTATTCTGTAAGGTGCCAATAATACAATTTCTAGCTTCAGATAACTTGGCATAAAGTATGGCATCAAAATATTCAAATCGTCCCGATTCACTTTTCTTCTCTTTTGTTAAAAATCGAACTCGTTCCTCATGACTTAATATGATTCTCGCCACTTCAGGGCAAGACATGGAAAGCGATAAATCACGTGCTCCTTCATACTCCTCCATATGTCTTGGATACGTTCTACAAGTATCGCATAACATGGAAGGACCTAATTCTGTATAGATATCACAGAGATTATCATCATTTAAGAATGCACAACGGTGTCCATATTGTTTGAAAGCTCCCTTGCGCAATTCTATAGAATTCTGAAGGCAGTTGCCGAAACCACCTTTTACATTTTTATATTTATCTAATGTCTTAGGATCAATCATAATCTCCCAGCCTGCACAACAAGTGTCTTCACACTCCATGGCAATGCAATTAAATTGATGATAATAATCCGGTATAGAATATTTCATGTCTATTCCTCCATAACAAACGTATTCGCAAGTATCATACACTCATTTTGTGGAATGTTCAAGTGCCGAAGTTTTAACAATATGTAACGATTTTATTACATACCTTTTTTCTTTAGTCGTTTCCCATATATTTCATTTACATTAAGTTTCAGAACTGAAACTACTTTAAATAATCTCTCGTCATATTTATGCTCAATTCCTGGTTGATAATGATTCATCAATTTTGTAAGAGCTGGCATTTTTTCCTCTTCACCTAGAATTTCTATCGTTCCATTGCCACACACACTTTCAAACTCCATCGTACAATCACATGCCAAATCCCCTGTAATTAAATTGTGTGAACAGCTCATTGAGAATGCTACTTTATTGTTATCTTGTAATAAATCGAGTTTTTTTCCAGCAATAGAACTATGAAAATACATTGTAAACTCTTCGTTTTCATATTCCACTCCAAAATTAAGTGGTATTACATAAGGAAATTCCTTATCAAAAAAAGCCACATTACATACATCACATTTTCTCATAATTGCTAGAATCTCTTCTGGATTTTTTACTTCTCTGTCTCTTCTTCTCATAGTTCATAATTCCTTTCGCCTTCCATATTTATCTTTCATTGTATTAGAACACCATATTATTGTCAATTTATAAACCAAAAAGTTATAGAATTTTTCCTTATATAATGCTAAAATAAATCCAAATTGTTAACGCAAACCACGAAACTACTTGTTTCTAACTCAAAGGAGAATGCCATATGATTTCAAACCTATTACAAGAAATGATTCAATACTACTCTGGGGACCCAAAACGAATTCAGCATTTTATCAAAGTACATAGCTTTGCCAAATTAATTGGTGAAATAGAACAACTTGATTCTACTACGCTTCAAATTCTTGAAATAGCCGCTATTGTACACGATATCGGCATTAAAGTTGCAGAAGAAAAATACGGAAGATGCGATGGCAAATTACAGGAGCAAGAAGGACCCGCACTAGCCAAGGACCTTCTTACCAAACTTTCTATTGATGAATCTATTATCGAAAGAGTTTGTTACTTAGTTGGACATCATCATACCTACTCAAACGTTAGTGGAATGGATTATCAGATCTTATTAGAAGCAGATTTTCTAGTTAATCTATATGAAGATGCATTAGATGCTCACGCTATAGCAAGTGCTTATCATAAGATTTTTAAGACTACCACTGGAAAAGAGCTTTGTAAAACTATGTTTCGAATTTAGTAACTACTATAATATATCTATCAAATATTGGTTATTCTTGTTTACAAGATTTCTCTCCAATAGAAACTAAATAAACCCCACCAGCCATAATTAGCAATGCTATTACGAAGACGATACTTGGAAGCTGATGATATAACAAAAGTGACAAGATTCCTCCAATAAAAGGAGAAACCGCATAATACGCACTCGTTCTTGCGGCTCCAAGATGTCTTTGTGCATGCACATAAAAGAAGATACTAAGTCCATATGCTACAAAGCCTAATACCATTACACATAATATATCAGCAATTCTAGGAATCGTATTTCCAATGGCAAATGCTATCAAAAGTGAACCAAATCCCGAACCAAATCCTTTAATAATTACAATCTGTAATGGATCTTTTTCCGATAGTACTCTCGTACAATTATTCTCAAGTCCCCAACAGATACAAGCGAATAGAACAAATATCGAACCAAAGGTAAAATATAAACTTCCTTCTCCTTGTATTGACAATAACATACATGCTAAGGTAATAAAACCAATGCCACACCACAGATGCTTTGACAACTTTTCTTTAAATATTACAAACGCAATAACCGATGTTGCTACAATTTCAAAGTTATTCATTAAGGAGGCATTCGCAGCTGTTGTTCTCGCTAAGCCAATCATTAAAAAAATGGGTGCCATAATATCTAATACCACCATTCCAACTGTATAAGGAAGTTCTTTTTTCGTTATATGTAACTGCTTAGCCTTATGATTGTTCTTTTCACGAAACAACCATAATATTGACATACCAACTCCCGCCCCCAGATATAACCAAGCTGCCATCATTGTCTCTGTGACCTTTGACAATAACATCTTAGAAAACGGAGCATTCAAAGCATACAATACTGCAGCTACTATGGCGGCTGCTATTGCTTTTTTTTGATAATTATTGCTTATCTTATTACTCCTGGTTTTAATCTTTTTCTTAGTATTCATCTGATAAGAATCTTTCTTCTTAATACCTTTCTTCTTACTTCTTTGCTTATTCATATTACATCTGTCTTCTTTCTTATCAATTTCATATCCCCCATAGGGGGTTATTTGTTATAAGTAGTATATCGAATTCTATAAAAAAAAGCAATGAGATTAGTAAATCCCATCGCTTTTTCTTACTTACTATGCAAACTACTTCATAATTTTCTTTAACCATTTTAAATGATTTTGATAAGGAGGATAACGTAGCGGTATATCAATTAAATTACTCTTCCTTAAAACACTCTTTCTATGCGAGAAAGCTTCAATACTGGCGGCACCATGATACTCTCCCATACCACTTTCGCCAACACCACCAAATCCCATATAGGAAGTGGCAAGATGAATAATGGTATCGTTAATACAACCTCCTCCATAGGATATTTCCTTTATAATTCTTTGCTCCATCTTCTTAGATTTTGTAAACAAATAAAGTGCTAATGGTTTTGGTCTATTATTTATTAACGATATGAATTCTTCTGGATTTTCATATTCAATAATCGGTAAAATTGGGCCAAAGATTTCTTCCTTCATAACCTCATCTTCCCAAGTTACATGATCCATTATGGTAAGAGAAATCTGGTTCGTCTGTTCATTAAAGTCACCACCATAGATAATCTCTCCTGTCTGTATAAGGTTTTTAAGACGCACAAAATGTTTACGCGTTATAATTTTAGGAAAATCATGATTTTCTTCTTGCTTATTACTGTAAAACTTCTCAGTGTTCTTGATAATTTCCTTAATTAATTTTTCTTTAACGCTTTTATGCACCACTAGGTAATCAGGGGCCACACAAGTTTGACCTGCATTTAAACATTTACCCCAAGCTATTCGCATACCTGCAAGCTTTATATCTGCAGTTTCATCAACGATACAAGGGCTCTTACCTCCAAGCTCTAAAATTACCGGAGTCAAATGCTTTGCTGCTTTTTCCATAACAATTTTCCCTACACCTACGCTTCCTGTAAAGAAAATCAAATCAAATTTTTGATCAAGTAGTGATTGATTTACTTCCCTACCACCTTCTACTACTGCTACGAAAGCTTTACTGAACGTCTTACTTATAAGCTTTTTGATCACTGCTGACGTTGCTGGTGAATAATTAGAGGGCTTAATAATTGAACAATTTCCACATGCGATTGCACCAATCAAAGGGGCAATCGCTAATTGGAATGGATAATTCCATGGAGCTATAATTAATACAAGGCCATAAGGCTCCTTATATATCTTGCTAACCGAAGGGAATTGCGTTATTGGTGTTCTCACCGTTTTCACTTTTAATAGGCGTTCCATGTGTTTCATCATAAAATTGATTTCTTCTAGCACAATTCCAATTTCTGTAGCATACGCCTCAAACGAAGATTTATTCAAATCCTTTTTCAAAGCTTCTAAAATTTCCCCTTCTATTTCCTTAATTGCCATTTTCAGCTCACCTAGACGTGCTTTTCTAAAGGCAAGGCTTTTTGTAGCCCCAGTTTTAAAGTACTTCCTCTGTTTTTCTAGCAACGTCACCGCATCCATCATACTTATCTTCCTCCATATTCATATAATATAAATATAAATCTATTTAGCCATTTTTTTAATCTATGTCACTATTCATTCTCTTATTATGTTGAATAAAATATTCAGATCTATTTCCTATTATACAACATTTCGTATAAAAAATGGTAGTGCATAAAAAAACAAGCCTTTGCTCTATATAAAGTGATAACTCCCTTCTAGGTAGACAAGTGAAATAATAAAAACACTTGCTACTTAGAAAGGAGTAATTAAATCTTATAGTTCAAACTCTTTTTGTGTTTCGCTTAAAGCCTCATCCATTCTACTAATTACCTGATCCATATCTTCATACGAGATTACTGCTGCTGGTTCAAAACGAACACATTTTGCATTAACAAGTGTACCAGCCGTCATTACGCCTCTTGCAAACATACCTTTCGCAACACTATATCCAACTTCACAAGCAACAAACTCTACTGCTAACATTAAGCCAATGCCTCTGACATCTTCAATAACAGTTGGGTATTTTTCATGTAATTTAACCAAACCAGCTTTTAAGTACTCTCCTTTTTCCTTACATTGACCTGGAACATCATTCTCAAGCATGTATTTGATCGTTGCTAATGCTGCAGAACAAGCGAGAGGATTACCTCCGAAGGTAGGTGACCCTAATAACCATGGATTCTCGATAAGTTCTTTCGTCCACATATTTGGTCTACAGATGATACCTGTAATCGGCATAATACCACCACCAAATGCTTTGCCAAATGTCAGAATATCTGGAACAACACCTTCAGTTTCACATCTAAACATCGCTCCTGTTCTTCCCATACCTGTTTGGATTTCATCGAAGATTAATGCTACACCGTATTCATTACATATTGCTCTTACTTCCTTAAGATACCCTTCTGGTGGAATGATGATGCCACCTTCCCCTTGGATCGGCTCTAAGATTACACCTGCAACTTCTTCTCCAACCGCTTTTAAGTTCTTAATAGCTTTGCGCATATCTTCACTATTTCCATATTCAACATGTTGTACTTGTTGTACCATTGGTAGATATGGTGTACGATATGTACTCTTTCCACCCATTGAGATAGCACCCATTGATTTACCATGGAAGGCACCAACTGTCGAGATGAACCAACTACCACCTGTGGCAATTCTTGCTAATTTAAGTGCCATCTCGACTGCCTCTGCACCACCATTGGTAAAGAAACATTTCTCTAAATCACCTGGTGTAATTCCTGCAACAGCCTTTGCAAGGTAGCCACGGAGTGGATCTAATAATTCCTGAGAATGCAATGCTTGGTGGTCTAGTTGTGCTTTTATTGTATCTATAATTTCTTCATTTCTGTGTCCACAAGTATAGATACCAAATCCTCCTAAGCAATCAATAAATTCTTCTCCATAGATACCACTACAATAAGCACCATAATCTTTCCATTCAATTACCGCTGCATTCGTCGAAACGGATTTACGGTATTTTAGCCAACCTGGACTGACATATTTGTCAAAGTAAGCTACCGTATTCTTTGTCACTTTCTCTTTTTGCACATCCGTTAAATCATCACTATGAATAAACTCAAGTACCTCTTTCAATTCTTCCAATACTACATCTTTATTAATCATATTAAATCCTCCAATCTTTTGGTCCTAAAGTTACTAGTTAATTATTCTAACCTGTTGTAAGTTAACATTCCATTCACTTGAATAACCATTTCACTACTTCTTTTTAAGTACTATACTTCTTTTTAAGTAGTTTATGAATTATTTCTCCCTAGGATTTTATTACATACCATGCTCTTAGCGTTCCTCTTTCACTTTCTTAAACAACTGCATTCTACTACTAACCTCCATCTTCTGATATAGATTTAGGATATGTTTCTTAAGCGTATTATTGGTAATAAATAATTGTTTGCAGATTACATCATTATCTTCACTTTGTAATAGATGCTCTAATATTGTTTCTTCTCTACGTGTCAAACCATATCGTCTTGTACATTCTGCAACTCCAATCTTCTCTTCCCCATGAGATTCCTCAATCCAATTCTTATGTAGTCGATACTCTAAATGATCTTTCAACATCTCTAAGATAAAAGTATCTTCATATTGAAAATTAGGTTTTCCCTTGTCACGGTAGAAGGCTAATACTCCAAGAAACTTCTGACGATATCCTAGTATAAGGTTTAATCCGTGATGCCACCCAGCAGGCTCAAAATACTTCTTATAAAATTCCGTATTAACACGTTGATCATCAGGAATCATATCCGATTCACGATAAATCATATTCTTTCCACTTAAAAGTAATCCTTTTGCATAGTCGAGCGCATATAAATTGTCCATATAGATATCTTCTATATTCGGACTTTCATTGTGAAACACTGGCTCCACAAGTTTATTCAAGCCATCTGGGCTTGATAACCAAAAGTCGGCACTATCATAATCCATTAGAATGTGTAATTGCTCCATGAGTAACTCACGCATTCTCGTTAAATCCTCCAAACTATGTATCTGATATATTATATGATTTAATACAATCCAATCATTATTGCCCATGATCTAGTCACATCCCTTATTTAATCTTATGGAGTAGCATGTCTTTGCTCATCTTTATGACTAAAGTGCTTTATTTCCTCTTTCACCAGTACGTATACGTACAACATCTTCAATATTACGGACAAAGATTTTACCATCACCGACATGATCCGTACCCACTTTCTCTCTTATATCAATGATAATATCTTCTACTTTTTCATCTTGTACAACCACTTCTACTCGAATCTTAGGTAACAGATTTATGTTTGTTTTGAATCCTTTTATTTGGTTTACTGCATCTTCTGAAATTATACCTTTTTGTGTACCACAACCCATAACACTTGAGATTGTCATACCACCGCAACCTTTGGATTCCATAATCGATTTTACCATTTCTAATTTTTCTGGTTTAATAATGATTGCTAATTCTTTCATTCCTTTCTCCTCCTTGATTCCTGTGAATTTATCCTTAAAACTCATTTATAAGATTCACACATTAATTCTTTATTAGTTGTTGTTACTTCTTAAGTTCCGTCCAGATTTGATCATAAATTGCTAAGGAATCTGTATCAATATTATCAACGAACTCACCCTTAGCGATGGCATCACTTGGTGGATTCTTAGCAGGATTATTAATAAAGTCATCACCAAGTAAAGCAACACCCGCTTTATTAGGATTTAAGTACGGGAATTCTTCACCTACCATCTTTGCAGATTCTGCATCCATCATAAAATTAATAAATTCCATTGCTGCATCGTAATTCTTACAACCTTTTGGTATTACCCAGTTATCTAGGAATAGATAAGGTCCCTCTTTTGGATAGACTACTTGAATTGCCTCATTCTCTTCCATGGCAAGTGCTACTTCCGCACTCCAACAATACGCCAAGGTACAATCTCCAGCAATTAACGCACTCTTTGGTGAATCACTATCGTATAACTTAATGTTATTCTTAAGAGATAAGGTCTTCTCTTTGACTTTTTCAAGAATTGCAGGATCGGTTTCGTTCATTCCATACCCAATACTCTTTGCTGCCATACCAATAACTGCACGAAAATCATCTAATACAACTAATTGATTCGCATATTCTGGTTTGAATAAGTCTGCATACGAAGTAATCGTATCTTTGATTATATCTGTATTAACTGCAATAGCACCTGCACCACCAAGATACGGTATGGAATATTCATTACCTGGATCATATGATGGATTCATGTACGCGTCGTCCATATTCCCTATATTCGTTAGCTTATCTTTATCAAGTTTTTCACACATATCTTGTGCTATCATTAGTGCAACCATATAATCACTTGGTTGAACGATATCATATGCACCTTCAGATTCCGATTTTACCTTCGCTAACATATCTTCATTCGATGAATAGGTTGATAGATTAACCTTAATTCCCGTTTTCTTCTCGAAGTCCTCAACTACGCTCTCTGGAACATATTCTGTCCATACATACACATTTAAAGTAGTGCCGCTTTCAGTTTTTGAACTACCTCCACATCCTGCTAATATCGTACTAAGTGCTAATACAAGAATGAATAAACAACTCGTTATTTTTTTCATAAAACTACCCTCTTTCCTTATTATTCTTTCTAAAGATTCCACTCTGTGTTAAAACAACTAAAAGTGTTGTGCCTATTAAAATCAAGGTTGAGAATGCATTCACATCAGGAGCAACACCGCTCTTAATACTATCCATTACTTTCAATGGAAAAGTCTTTACCTGACCATTGGTAAAGTAACTTATAATTACATCATCTATAGATAGTGTGAAGGCCATCAGAGCTCCTCCTCCGATTCCGGGCGCAAGTACAGGTAACGTAATATGCAAAAATGTATGGATTCGATTGGCACCTAGATCCATAGAAGCTTCTTCAATGGAATTATCATAACCTGACAACCTTGCTCGAACATTGAATACAACAAACGGAATACTAAATGTTGCATGCGCTAAAACCAATGTTAATAAACCTCTTGGTATTCCTGCTTTAGAAAAGATTGTTAGCAAACTAATACCTAGAACAATTTCCGGTATTACCACTGGAATGTATAGTAAACCATCAATGAGTGCTTTCCCTTTGAATTTGTATTTGTACATACCAACTGCTGCGATAGAGCCAATAATAACTGCTAGAATTGTACTTAGAACAGCAATTGATAAGGTCATTCCAAAAGACGATAACAATTCTTCATTCTGAAATAGTTTCATATACCATGATAAGGTAAATCCCTTCCAACTTAGGTATGGCTTCTTCGTTGTTGCATTAAATGAATTCACTACGATTACAATAATCGGTAGGAATAAGAACAAGTAGATGCAACAACAGAATACCATCTTGAGTATTCTTTGTACTTTGTGTTTTCTTCTCATCTCTTACACCCCCAGACTTTCCATATCGCCACCTAGTTTTTGATAGATTCGAACAAGGAGTAAGGTCATGAGAATTAAAATAATTGATAGCGCTGCACCAAGTGGCCAGTTGTTTCCACTTTGGAATTGACGTTCAATTAGATTGCCAATCACGTCACTGTTTCCACCACCTAATATATCAGAAACGAAGAAGAATCCTAAACAAGGTATGAACACCATGATGGATCCAGCAAAAACACCTGAGATAGTAAGTGGCAAGATAACATGAGAGAACGTATAGATTCCTCTTGCACCTAAATCATTAGACGCTTCTATTAGATTCTGGTCTAACTTCTCGATAGCGGTATAAAGCGGTATTACCATGAATGGGAATAAGCAATAAACCATACCCAGTAAAATCGTTCCTCTATTGTACAGAAACTCAACCGGAGTATTAATCAGATTCAACTTCATCAGTATCGTATTCAGCCAGCCATTCGTTCCAAGGAATGATCTCCAACCATAGATACGAATTAATGAATTCGTCCAAAATGGTACGATCACCAACATATAAAGAATTGCTTTTCGTTTACTTACGGCTCTAGCAATAAAGTAAGCAAATGGATAACCCAGTAGGATACAGATTACTGTTGTAAAGAATGCTATAAATAAGGATTGTGCATAAATCTGAAGATAATTCGTATCGAATAACCTTTTATAATTATCAAGAGTAAAATGGTACGATACATTATAGAATTCATCGATAGAGCAAAAACTCATTACTAGTACATATACTAATGGAATTGCTACTAGGAAGAGTAACCATAATGTAATTGGTCCTACCGTAGTTATGGCTGGGATTGTATTCGCCCGAAGCGAATGTTTACTTTTTGTCATGGTCATCTCCTCCTATCCATATTGTATGTCTTCAACAGCTCTATAAAATGTTTGATCAAAGCTATGAATCAATACAGAATCTGCTACTTCCCAATATGGGAACACCCTGCTTCCTATCTCTGGCAACAGTTCACTTGCTAGTCGTTCCAGCTTAATCTCATATCCATTCGGAAGTACAATGATTGCTTTTATTACAGATCCAACATAGATATAACTCTTTACATAACCATTTAATTCAAATCCTTCAACTGGTTCCATAGAGTACTTTAATTTCTCTGGTCGTATCGATACGCTAATCAGTTCATCCTTAACAAAACCTTCGCCTTTACCAATTACAGAACCATTCTCTAAAAGAACTTTAGCAAAATCACCTTCCACCGTTTCAATCCTCCCGTCAAATATATTGGTTTCTCCAATGAAGGTTGCTATAAATCTAGTAGCGGGTTTTTCATAAATTTCTCTTGGTGTCGCTAATTGTTCTAAAATCCCATCATGCATAATTCCTATACGATCGCTCATGGTTAATGCTTCTTCTTGATCGTGGGTAACATAGAGGAAAGTGATTCCAAGGCGACTTTGTAATTCTTTCAATTCCAATTGCATCTGTTTACGTAGTTTTAAATCAAGTGCACCTAATGGCTCATCTAAGAGAAGAACTTTAGGATTATTAATTAACGCTCTTGCTATAGCGACTCTTTGTTTTTGTCCACCAGATAATTGCCTTGGATAACGCTTTTCAAAACCTTCTAATTGTACTAAACTTAACATCTGTGATACTTTCTCTTTTATCTCACTTTTCTTGAATTTCTTCACCTTCAACCCATAAGCTATATTATCGAAGATTGTCATATGTGGGAATAATGCATAACTTTGAAAAACTGTGTTAACGTTTCTCTCAAAGGGTTCCTTATTCTCAACAGGTTCTCCTTCTACAAGAATACTTCCGCTCGTTGCCTCTTCGAAGCCAGCTATCATACGAAGTGTGGTTGTCTTTCCACAACCAGAAGAACCTAGCAATGTAAGAAATTCACCTTGTTTTACTGAAAGATTCAAGTCTTTCACGACATGATTCATACCATATATCTTATTTACTTGATTCACCTTTACAATAATTTCGTCTTTCATAGTAAAATCTCACTTTCATTAATTAATGTTCGTACCACCCAATTGTACCTGGTGCGAGGTTAATATTGATCTGTTTTACCTCTTGATATTCTTCTAGACCATGAACACTTAGTTCACGTCCCCAACCACTCATCTTATATCCACCCCATGGTGCTTCGTTGAAGGTTGGATTATAGCAATTAATCCAAGTAATTCCAGCCCGAATCTCTTTCACAACTCGTAATGCTCTTGCTCCATCTGTTGAAAATACCGCTCCTGCCAAACCATATGGAGTATCGTTAGCAAGTGCAATTGCTTCCTCTTCTGTCTTGAATGTCTGTATCGTTACGACAGGACCAAAAACTTCTTCTCTTACAATCTTCATATCTGATGTACACTGATCAAAAACTGTTGGACGAATATAGAAACCCTTAGCACATTCTCCTTGTGTATAACGCGCTCCACCACATACTAAAGTAGCTCCCTCTTCTTTTGCAGTTTCTATGTAACTAAGAATCTTATTCATCTGCTCCTTTGTAATAATAGCTCCCATATCTGGATTCTCCATACCAGGTCCAATAGTTATGGCATTCGCTCTCTCTATCAATCTCTTAACAAAGACATCTTTGAAGCTCTCTTCTATAATAATTCTTGAACCTGCAGAACAAACTTGACCCGCGTTAAAGAAGATTCCAATCATTGCCCACTCGACCGCACCTTCAAGATCAGCATCTGCAAAGATAATGTTTGGTGATTTCCCACCTAACTCCAATCCAACCTTCTTTAAGTTCCCTACCGCATTCTTAGCAATTGCTTGCCCTGTCTTCGTACTTCCTGTGAAAGTAATCATATCTACATCTAGACTTTCGGAGAATTCGTTTCCTACCTCTGGCCCGTTTCCTAAGACTAAGTTTACGGTGCCTTTTGGTAAGCCAACTTCATCAAAGATTTCAAACAATGCAATGGTAGATAACGGTGCATTCTCACTTGGTTTGAATACGATGCAATTACCAGCTGCTAGTGCAGGCGCTAATTTCCAAACTGACATTAGCATTGGATAATTCCAAGGAGTGATTTGAGCACAAACACCGACCGGTTCGTGCATACAGTAGGAATGCATCGGGCCAAAACCATCATTGACTTCATACACCCCACCTTGTGGTTTCGTAATTAATCCAGCATAATACTTAAAGCAAGCTACCGCATCCTCAATATCACATTGGGCTTCTCTTAATGGTTTTCCATTGTCGAGAGTATCCATCTTAGCTAGTTCATCACGTTTTTGCTCAATCTTACTAGCAATCTTATATAAGTAATCGGCCCTTACTTGACCACATGTTCTGCGCCATTCTCCCGTTTCATAGAAAGCGGACTTAGCTGCTAATATTGCTTGTTTTGCATCCGCCGCACTACTTTCTGTAGTAATTCCAATTCGCTCTTCATTAGAAGGGCATATAATATCTCTCGTTCTACCAGTTACTGACTCTACCCATTCGCCATTGATATAATTTTTCTTAATTTCCATGCTTTCACTCCTCCTTTATAATCTACCAGATTGATATAAATACCACATTTAACCCAACTTATCTTTTCCTACTACTCATATGTAAAAAGAGGCATATTGCATATGCAATACACCTCTTTGTTTGTTATACTATACAACATTTTTCAATTTGCAACAATTCTACCTTAAAACCATTTATCTACTTAAATAGGAGTAGTTATACTTATATTGGGTGATAATTTGATACTTGACATTTATCCTAGACAATTGTAGAATATCATTATAGACAGATGTAGATAATTATAAAACTCTTTATCCTGCTTCATGCATACCTGCATTACAAGGAATTTCGTAATTATCTATTTATCTTGATACGATGGAAGGAGCATGATTACTATATGAACAACAATGAAAAAGATATTAGCAGAGAAATTGAGCTTTCGCGCTTACCTGATACGGAGTTTGAAGTAATGTCCGTTATATGGCGTAACGATCCCCCCGTTACAACTTCTATATTAATGGATCAATTAGGCAATATAAAGGGATGGAAACTCCAGACTCTTACAACCTTATTAAACAGACTGATTGATCGACGGTTTCTTAGAAGCGAGAAATTAGGTAAAGAAAGAAATTACTATCCCACTGTACATGAAGAGGATTATATTCACTTTGAGACAACTCATTTTGTAAAGCGATATCATAATAATTCTATCTGTAACTTAGTAAGTACATTTTGTGACAACACAAAACTTGAAAAACAAGATATCGCAGAATTAAGTGCTTGGCTTAAATCTATGGAAGATAAGATATAGAAAGGAGCAACGTTGTCGTTATGAATAGTCTGTTATTAACTTACATGAATAATGGTATTCTAGTATCAATTCTCGTGCTCCTACTATTTCTTTTTCAGAAGATACTTAAGAGATACCTTTCCAATATCTGTCTATATCTATGCTGTATAGTACTGCTACTAGCATATCTAATTCCATATCGCCCATTTGCGAAAAATTCACTTTTTACAATAATGACACCGCGGGTCAATAAAGTGTCCTTGGAATTAGTTAAACTAACTGATTTATCTGATAGCAACTTATATACAGCTTACTCAAGCGAAATACCTTCTAGTATAGACGTAACAAAAGACGGTTCTAAAACTTTAGTTACTGCAACCTATGAAGCGTTTAAATTGCATATTCTTATATATAAACAAAAACTAAGTCAGCTTTTCTCTTTCCTTAGTACTTCTCTGTATAACAATCATTTTCTATTGTATGTAATTTGGACTTTTGGTGTATTTATTACATTTAGTTATCATGTAATCAAACATTATCGCTTTTGTAAAACAATAAAGCGCTTCACAAAACCATTGGTCGATCAATCAAAACTCGAACTATTACATAAGAATCAACAGCAACTAAATGTATACGCTTCCATTACTTGTAGCGTATGTTCCTCTATTGGAAGTCCTATCACTCTTGGATTATTACACCCAGTCATTATACTTCCTTCCTATTCTTATACAGCGGAAGAACTAGATTATATGCTACGACATGAACTTATACATATCAAAAGAAAAGATATCCTAATGCAATGGCTTTTACTAATATGTCTGTCCTTCCATTGGTGGAACCCTATCATATATCTATTCATTCGTTTATGGAAGGATTTTTGTGAAAGCTCTTGTGATAGTATTGTGTTAAACCAAGCTTCTCCTACTGAGCGTATGGCGTATAGCAAGGTCTTACTAAAAACGGCATTACATCAAAATCAGATACAACAATTATTATTCATTAACTTTTATGGAGGTAAAAAAAGAATGAAAAATCGTTTACAATCTATCCTTGATACAAAGCATAAGAAAACGAGTATCTTAACTATTATGGCATTGGCACTTATATTATGTACTACTTCTATCTTTTCTTTTGCTAAAGAAAATACCCTTAACAAAGAAGATCCTAATAATATTGCAGACCAAGTAGTCACATCTACTGATTTAAGCACGGTAGTATCAAAGAAAGATATTACAATTGAAACTTCCACAGAGGATAAACCTACAGCCTTCTCCATGCAAGACTTTATTGAAGATGTTAAGACCTACGAAGGTGCTTCCTATGAATGGGGAGGTAACACTCCAGAAACTGGATTTGATACAAGTGGCTTCACGCAATACATCTATAGTCTCTATGGATATACGCTCCCTAGGACAAGTAGAGAACAACATAACTCCATACCTTCAATTGATAGGGCGGATCTAAAAACTGGAGATCTTGTCTTCTATGCAAATGAGGAACAGGAAGTTGGCCATGTAGCAATCTATCTTGGTGACAATCAGGTAATTCATGCAGCCAATCCCAAAGTGGGAGTAAAAATATCTTCTATCGATTATAGACCTGTTTATAGTATTGGAAGAGTTATTCCGTAATTTTTTGAATAACTTATCAATTAATATTAATTAACGCAATACAGAATATGTTATTTATGTTCTTCTGTATTGCGTTATATTTATTGATATTTCATTCCTTTAACAGTACTTTTCTTCATCTACCTTGACAAAATCTATATTAAGAATTATACTTGATAAAAATAACAAAAGCGTTGAAGAGAGAAAGTAATTCTATCTTATTTCCCCAGAGAGTTCCGGTAGCTGAGAAGGAATGAATGCAGATTGAATGAAACAAGTCTTGGAGCTTCATACGGATTCGAAATCGATGATGCTATGACGGTAGTTCCCGTTACAGAACTAAAGTATAAGACGAGTGAAAGAATCACTACTATAACGCTCTGTACTTGACGAGATTTCTATGGCGACATAGGAATGAAATAGGGTGGTACCGCGAATCATTCGCCCCTACGCATAACTGTAGGAGGTGATTTTTTTTACCCTTTTTTAATTATAATTTAATTTGGTTTTTCACTTGGTCTTTGACCTTTTGAAACCTAACCAAATTTAGTATTCTAAAAGTAGAAAGGATGATTCGTATATGAGACCCTTATTCCCAAAAAGAGCGGTCGTTACCGCAGGTATGCCTTATGGCAATAAAGAATTACATTTTGGCCATATAGGAGGTGTGTTTGTTCATGCAGACACTTACGCTAGATTTCTTCGAGATCGTATTGGAGAAGACAATGTAATCTTCGTATCAGGTACCGATTGCTATGGTTCACCAATCTTAGAAAGTTATAGAAAACTAGAAAAGAACGATTCTATTATCATACAAGATTACGTTCGAAGTAATCACATAAAACAAAAAGAAGCTTTAGACGACTACGAAATCAGTCTTGATCTTTTTGCAGCATCTGCACTTGATAAAGCAGCTGATGTTCATAACGAAGTATCTGCTACCATCTTCAAGAAACTCTATAAAAAAGGTGCTTTGAAGAAACTAAAGAATTCACAATTCTATGATCCAGAATTCAAGGTGCTATTAAATGGCCGCCAAGTCGTTGGTAAATGTCCGATTCAAGGTTGTTCTTCTGATAAAGCCTATGCTGACGAGTGTTCACTGGGGCACCAATATATGCCTTCTGATTTAATTGATCCAGTTAGCACCTTATCAGGTTTGAAACCAGAGGTAACCGATGTTACAAATTGGTATTTTGATTTGGAAGCTTACCTCGAACTCCTGAAAGAACGGAATGATTACTTACGTTTGAATACCAATCATCGCAAATACCTTATCAATACCATAGAAGAGTTTTTGAAGAAACCTTGTATCTATGTGAAGAAAGACTATGCTGAAATTGTAACTACTTTGCAAGACCAACTTCCAAGTTTTGAGATTGATGAGCAATCAAACAAATCCTCTCTCACTCTTGTGTTTCATACATTAACTCAACGTGAAGCAGCCCAAGAACTTCTATCTTCTCATGGTGTACAATACCGAACAGGTAAAACACTTGTACCATTCCGTCTTACTGGTAATATTGAATGGGGAGTTCCTGTTCCACAAGTAGATTCTGATGATACACCACTTACCTTCTGGGTTTGGCCAGAATCCTTATGGGCACCAATCTCATTCACTAAGACTTATCTTATGGAACACGGAGAGGCTGAAGACGCTTGGAAAGACTGGTGGAATTCCAAAGACTCAATGGTATATCAGTTTATTGGAGAAGATAATATCTACTTCTATGGTATTGCGGAAATGGGAGTATTCATGGCTCTACAAGATTATGATAGTAAGATTACGCCAGATGATGGCCAATTACAACTACCTCATCTAATTGCTAACAATCACATCCTATTCCTAGATAAGAAGGCAAGTAGTAGTTCTGATATTAAGCCACCTATGGCTAAGGAATTGCTATCTTATTATACGCCAGAACAATTAAGAATTCATTTTCTTAGTCTTGGCTTATCTACTAAGAGTGTTAGTTTTATGCCGAAACCTTATATTCCAGGTGCCGACCCGAAAGCAGCTGATACTGTTTTAAAAGAAGGCAACTTATTAACCAATGTATTCAATAGACTTGTGCGTTCTTGTTTCTACACGGTTCAGAAATACTACGATAGCAAGATTCCTGAGGGTGCAATTACCCCTTCCATACTAGAAGAGGGCAAGAATGCAATCCTTGATTTTGAACGTGGTATGTATAATCATGAATTTCATTCTTTAACCTACTTACTAGACACCTATATTAGAAATGCGAATAAATACTGGGTTAATTCTATGAAGCAGGCCGAATCTACAGGTAATGATGAACTTCGTAAACAAGTACTGATAGATTCCTTCCATTCGGTACGTGTTACTATGACCTTATTACACTCCATTGCTCCTACTGGTTGTGAAATGATTCAAGCTTATCTCCACGCCGATAAAGAGATTTGGAACTGGGACTATATCTTCGAACCACTTACTTTTTTCCTAGATTCTAATGTACCAATGGAATACCTCGAACCAAAGGTTGACTTTTTCAAAAAACATGAAAGCCAATTTTTTATTTAACTCTATTAAAAAAGGACAAAAGTGCTGACAATTGCACTTTTGTCCTTAAATCTAATTACTTATTTGTCAATACAAACTGTTCAACTAATGCTTTCATTACTTGTGATTGACTAGCCATCTCTTCTGAACTTGCAGAGCTTTCTTCTGCCATAGCTGTATTTTCTTCTACTACAGCTGATATTTGTTCAACTTCCATCGTTACTGCTTTCAACTTATCAGCTTGAACTGTAGATGTTTGTGTTATTTGCTTAATATTTGTTTCTAAGCGTTTTGTTCTCTCCAAGGACTCGAGTAATGCTTTTGCTGTCTCTGTGGCTATTACCATACCACCATCAACTGCATGAATGGAATCTTGAATTAATGATGTAGATTCTTTTACCGCATGGGCACATTGGTTCGCTAATTCATTCACTTGATTAGCAACAACTGCAAAACCTCTTCCCGCTTCTCCTGCTCTTGCTGCTTCAATTGATGCATTCAGTGCTAATAGATTTGTCTGTGAAGCAATATCATTAATTGTTTTGATAATATTACTAATTTTACTCGAAGATGCATTGATATTACTCATTGCTCCTAACATATCCTGCATCTTATCATTACTACCTTCAACATCTCTCTCTACTTCGTTTGCTACATCAAATGCTATGTTAGAACAATCAGCATTACAGTTAATTGCTCCTTCTAATTCCACAATCATCTGCTGTAATCGTGATATTGCTCCTGTTTGTTCTACCGCACCTTGTGTTAATGCTTCTCCACTATACGCAAGTTGAACAGAACCGTCTGCAACTTGTTCCGCAGACATATTAATTTGTCTTAATACGTCCGATATCTTATTATTAAAATTCAAGATACTGATCTTAATATTCTTAAAGTCCCCAATGAATTCTTGATTGATGTTGATATCAAAATTCCCCTTTGCCATCTGCTGCATTGATTGATCTATAGATTTCACATACGAAGATAGGAGACTCATACTCTTTTGTAGACTCTTAGCTACATGGGATACCTCATCATGTCCTTCTGTGTTAATTGTAGCATTCAGATTTCCCTTTGATAACTCAAGAGAAGCATACTCAATTTCTTCTAGTGGCATAGCAATACTCTTTGTAATACTTATCGTGAGTATAAGAGCAAATACAATAGACACGATCAAAAGAATAGTTAATATTATTATTGCAATAATGATTCCATTTTCATTCTTATTAATCGCTTTTGATTCTGCATTCGCTATCTCCAGATCAAGAGTCGTAGCGTTATCAATCAAATTTTGTAACAATTCACTACCTTGAGATAAAATTAATGCTTTTGCTTCTTCATAGTTTTCATTCTCGAACTTCACAATAATATCATCAACTATAGACAGCCATTCTGATACTGATTTTTCATACTCATTCACTAATTCTTTATCCGCTGGAAATGTTTCTTTGATTATAGATATGCACTTCAATAAAGTATTTTTATTCTCTTTAAATGTCTCTAAATAGGAATCTATTTCATTTTTATTCTCAACAATTGCCATCTCACGAATTAATCTAGCTGCATTATTGGTTTCAATTCTACTATCTTTAATGGAAATCTCCGCCTTATAAGAATACTCAAGAAAGTCATTCAAATTATTCTTACTATTTATCAAGGAAACAATTGCAGTGGTAATTATTAGTATCATACATACCAATATAGTACTAAAACCAAGTATCAACCTCGACTTAATTTTTAACTTTCTTAAACTAACTATGTATTTGTTAATCTTACTTACTTCATTCTCCAACTTCTAATCCTCCCTCTACTAGCACTAACTTTTAATCCCAAAGATAAAAGTCGTGGGATAATGGATTTATTATCCATCATCAAACGACTTTAAAAATATTATCATAGACGATTCATCAAGTCAACTAATCTAATTAATTATAGCTAATTATCTTATCAAATAAGATTAATTTAACTTTTATATACAGTTATTACTCGAAAGTACCAAGAATTACAATACCAATTACACAAATAATAATCATCGCATAGTGTTTCATTGACAACTTTTCCTTAAGAAATATCCTACTCCATAATACTGAAGCCACGCAGTATGAAGAAATAACTGGTGCTGCAGCAATCGCATTCGCACCAACTGCAAAGATATAAGCAAACTGACCTGCCGTTTCAAAGATAGCTGCCACGAATTTAGGACTTTCCCTTTTAACCGTTAATTTCTCTTTCTTAATAACAACGACATAGATAAACGCCATAATTCCTAAGAAAAGAAATGTCAATTCATAAGCCACATTGGCCGTATTCTCATTTAACTTCTCTAATACAAGACTATCTGCTAATGTACCTGCTGCATCAATGATACAGTATAGTATAGGAAGTAAGATCGCAAGAAAGCTCTTCGTATATTTCACGTTTGCTGTACTTTGTCTCTTAACACGAAGTTCTTTATCTTCTTTCATTTCAACAAATCCAAGTCCAACAACTCCTATACAAACAAGAAGTACCGCAAATGTTTGAAGACCACTCATTCTTTGGCCTAAGAATATAAAGCAACCAAGTGCCGCGATTGCACCAGAAGAATTACAAATTGGTGAGGAAATCGATAACTCAATATAGCGAAGACCAATATATCCAATCGTCATCGAAATAATATACAACATTGAAACTGGTAGATACGTTATAAAATCTCCCATAGTAATTGGAGTACCTACTATAACTATTTCATACAATGCATGAAGTCCCATAACAAGACCTACTGCCATAACCATTTTTAAGTGACTGTGCTTATCATCTGGCTTAGAACCAATCTTACTGAATAAATCGGACCCACTCCAACATAATAAAGCCACTATAGCTAACCAAAACCACATAAATACATTTCCTCTTTTCTAACATTTGATTTGTTACAAGCCAATTGTACATGATATGATTTTAAAATAGAAGTCCAAAGTGATAGTATTCTTAATTTCTTTCCTTCAACTTTACAGGTAATCTATCAAAGTAATTACATTTGTCACATCCATGTTACTTCTATAATATATTCTAATCATTTTTTAATTCTTTTCATGACAAATTACACTAGTTCTTTTTACTTAATTTGGTATAATCTCTTATAGCTGAGACAATATTATACTAACAAGTGAAGGAGAGTATGCATGAAAGTCTTTATTAAATACGTACTAAAGAGCATGACAGAAAAAAAAGGACGGTTCTTATTATTACTCATTGCAATCGCAATGAGTACGGGACTTGTAGTAACAAGTACTGGTTTAATTGACATCATTCTTGATAGTTTACTAAAACCCGTGGTTGCTTCTTATGAAAAACAAGACCTAGTAATTGAACCAAACGATAAGGGGTTATCGTTTTTTACTTGTAATGAAGTGAGTACTGCTGGCATTGAACCAGAGAGTATCCTCAAAGAAATCATCTTGAATGGAACCATTACAGACAATATTGACACAGACGATGAAACCTCGCGCACTGTAACCATACGGGCAAGAGACACTTCTAAGATTCCACTGGAGCAATTAACTGATGGAAATCTAGATACCTTCAATGGTAGCTCGTGTATTATATCGGAACGTATTGCAAAAGAACGTAATTTAAGTTTAGGCGGTACCATTACCATAGTTATAGCAGGTGTCTCAAAAGAACTAACCATAACTGCAATCTCAGCACCAGATGGAGCCTTCTATAATGATACGCCGAACTCATTTTCTATGTTTCTTCCATACGAATATCTTGCAAATGAATTAGGAGTGAAAGGACAATATAACTTCATTACTGCTAAAGCTTTAGATGGTGGCATAGATCAAGCAATTGAATCTTTTAATTCAGCTAACAAGGATTTTAATGCTACAGAACTTTTTGATATGGATCAAGTGAAAGAACAATTCTCAAGCTTTAGTAGCATACTTTACGTAATGCTTCTTATCGTAGTCGCTATGAGTTCCATTATTATCTATAGCACCTTCAAGCTTATTATAACAGAGCGACTAACTACCATAGGTACATTCCTAAGCCAAGGTGCAACTACTGGCAAAGTAAAATTCATCTTACGATTAGAAAGTTTCTTCTACGGTGTTATTGGTGCTTTGCTTGGTAATGGTCTAGGAATACTTGCTTTGTATGTTATTACTAGATCCATTTCTCCACTAAAAAAATACGGTATTTATGAGGCAGTTACTATTAAGCCAAATTATATGATTGCGGGAACTATCTTCGCTATATTATTATCCTTACTATCTTCTTATTTACCAGTTCGTAAGATTAGTAAATTACAAGTTAAGGATGTCATTTTGAATGATGTTCGTGTTTCCATGCATATAGGATATAAGAAATTCATTGTTGGTTGTTGCTTACTTGGTGCTTCTTTACTCCTTTATTTCTTTGGTGGAGACTTAACGATCAACTTATCGCCTATATTAATGATTGTTTCACTAATTGGAACAATACTTGCTTATCCGAAGGTGATTGACTTGTTATCGATACTCTTAAGTAAATTATGCCGTGGTAAGAATAAATCCTTATTCTTCGCAACTAATAATCTTCGTACATCGAAGATCTTGTTAAGTAATATCACTCTAATCGTAATCTCAATATTATCTATTCTAGCAATTACTTCTGCTGCTAAGAGCGCTACTGATGTAGTTGTTGATGCATATGAAGAACTAAACAGTGATATTGAAATCTATAATATATCAACAATTCGTGAAAATGACGAACAATCGGTAACCGACAAGCTGACAGAACAACTCATTGATTTGGGTGTTAAAGCAGAAGACATTAATTATGTTGATTACGAATACGCAACTGTCTATCTAAGTGATGATGAAGAAAATCAAATGTCAATTCCTTTACAAGGTATTGATTTAGATACGTATCGTGCATATAACGGTTATTTAGAACTGGATAGCAAAGCGTATAAAGAAGGCTTGGAACAATTCCGTACAGATTCTAAGGGCATCATTATGACAACTGCCTTATTAAAAGGAACGAATAAGAAAATCGGTGATACCGTATTAGTAGAATGCAATGGTGTAAAAGAAAAATTGACAATTGACGCAATAATTAACGCTAAGCTGTTTAATGGTGGAATAGTTAGTTTTGTTAGTCATGAAACAATGAGGAACTTATTCAATGTACCGTCTTCTAATCAGATAACCTTCGTTACAGATTCAGATATAGACACTTTCGTTCCAAAACTAAAACCAATTATTCGTTCCATTGGAGCAACGTTCATAACAAAAGAAGAGATGCGTAAACAAAATATAGAACAGAATCAAATGATGATGAATGCATTAAGTATCTTTTCCTATCTAGCAATTGTAATTGCAGCACTTGGAATTATCAATAATGTATCCATTAGCTTCCTACAACGAAAAACAGAGTTCGCAGTATTATCCTCTGTTGGTATGGAGAATTCCTTACGACGACGTGTATTGCTAATTGAATCTGTTGCTTGTGTAACTTGGGGTATGGTCATTGCTATCCTATATAGTTTGTTTGGTATGTCATTAGTGGGCAAGATTATGTCTCTGGTAGGATTTCCATTAGAAATCTCATTATCGTTTGGTTCCCTACCAACAATCTATCTCGTATCTTTATGTATCGTTTTACTTGCTACTCTACCAGTTATATTCAAGAGTAAGAAATTATCAATAATTCAAGAATTAAAATATGAATAAATATGACTAAAATGTATACAAGAATGAAAGGAGCATCACTATGAAAGTAATTGAAGCTATAAATTTGAATAAAACATTCGTTAACGGTAAAGAAGAATCCCACGTACTCAAGGATATTAATCTAACGATACAAAAAGGGGAATTCGTCTCCATTATGGGACCTTCCGGAAGTGGTAAATCTACTCTTCTGTACCTTCTTGGAGGCCTAGACAAACCAACAGGTGGGTCTGTTATGTTAGAAGATACAAACCTTGGTACCATCAAACACAAAGAAATGAGCAAGCTTAGAAGAAGTAAAATTGGATTCGTATTCCAGTTTTATAATCTAGTACCTAATTTAACAGTAGAAGATAATATCTTACTCCCTGTTATACTAGATGGGGAAAATCCTAAAAAATACGAAAAGAAGCTCGCTGACATCTTAGATACGATTGGCTTGTCTGATAAACGAAAATTAACTCCAAGAGAATTATCAGGTGGTCAACAACAACGTGTTGCTATTGCTAGAGCACTTGTATTCGATCCAGATATCATCTTCCTTGATGAACCTATCGGAAATCTTGATTCCAAAACTGGTAAAGAGATTATGCAGCTTTTTCAAAAGATTAATATCAAATACAACAAAACACTCATACAAGTTACTCACTCTTCAAAATCTGCAAAATACGGAACCAGCATTATTCGCTTGGTAGATGGCCAGATTGTTGAACATGTTGATGTATGCGATGAGGATGTTGTTACCGTAACCGCATAAAGAAAACAGGCAATTTTCAGATGTAGATCCCTACAAAGAGGGCTCCATTGAAAATTGCCTTTTATATTTACCTATGAGTATTTAACTTGAATCGTGCAACCATCTCTCGTAATCCTTCTGCCTGTGCAGTAAGTTCTTCTGAGGCGCCTGCACTTTGTTCTGAAACTTTAGACTGTCCTTCAATTACTTTAGAAATCTGCTCGATTCCTTTAGAAACTTCATCCAAAGCATTTGCCTGACTACTGGAGGCTTGCGATATTAAATCAATATTCTCTCCTAGTTCCTTCGCCTTAGTTACCGTCTTACTTAACAACTTTGCTGTCTTATCAACTTTTGTATTACCTAATTCTACGGCTCTTAATGAAGCTTCAATGAATATATTAGAATTGTTCGCTGCTGTTGCACTCTCAGCTGCGAGCTTACTAACTTGGTCTGCTACTACCGCAAATCCACGGCCTGCTTCCCCTGCTCTCGCTGCTTCGATCGAAGCGTTCAATGCCAATAGATTCGTTTGTTCTGCAATGCCTTCAATCGTTTGGATAATCTGAGAGATTTGCTTTGAAGATTCTGAGATATCATTCATGGCAGAAACAACTGCTTCCATCTGTGCGTTTGAATTATTAAGTTCATCTCTCATAACTCTTGCTAGACGATCCGCATTGCTTGCGTTATTAGCTGTTCTATCTACTTCATCGAATATATTCTCAATGGTTGCCTGTAATTCTTCAATGGAACTAGCTTGATCAGCAGTGCCCTCCGCTATCGCTTGCGCCGTAGATGCAATTTGCTGTGAACCACCTGCTACCAAATCAGCAGAGAGATTGGTTTGTTTCATGAAGGAATTCATATTCGTTAATATATTTAAAATAGATTCTTTTATTGACTTTAGTTGACCAGCATAATCAGCCGTTAGGGATACTGTTAGGTCTTGATTTGCAATTCCATTCAGTGCGAAACTAACTTCACTAATCATTTCATTCAGATTCTGCTTCATCTGTACGATTGATCCAACCATCTCTCCAACCTCCGTCTGATCAACCTCCATATCAAACTCTTGTGCAAAATCCCCCTTCGAGATATGTTCCATCTGTCTCTTCACTCGAATAATAGGATTAAGTAACTCTTCACTAGAGAAACGAAGGAATTTGCCAACAAGAATAAATAACGCGATTAAAACAATGATAACATCTATGTTGGACCAGTAAGCTAAGAATGTAGATCCACTAATTCGAGAATTAAAACGTTTTGCTACTTCATTTGATAATTGATCTATACTCGCTTCTAATGCTTTATTAGCGTTCTCATAATCAGAGCTGAAAATCTTATTCATTGCCCCCTCTAAATCACCACTAGCCATTAAAGCAAATATATCTTTATTCATAGCAAGTAACTGTTGATATGTACTATCTGCTTCTTCTAAAAACTTCTTTTCGTTTCCCTTTAATCCAATAGCTTTCATCTTCTGAACAGCTAAGTCAACCGTACCATCTGCTTTTACTAACGCATTATATTCTTCCATGTATGTTTCATTTTTGTTTGTAATATAACATCTAGCTTTATACATCATCTGTTGTGTAGCCAACTGATATTCTTGAATCGCTGTTAATGAATTGTGTTGATTCCTAAAATTCCTTTGTAGTGCATTACTCTGTAGAACTTGAAGTACCATAATTATAAGCCCTATTGTAATACAAATCCTAAGTGCTTGTCTCCACTTTCTCATCCTAACAGATTGTTTTACTATTTTTCTACTTTTTTGTGTTTTCAATTGTAAACCTCCCCTGTAATTTTTATCTTACTATTAGGTAATTCCTTGCTTCATTTAAAAACCGAGTTTTTTTTACTTAATTTACTATTTTTCATCATATAATGTTACATTATATTACATATTCCACAAATTAACAAGCATAACTTTGGTGTATTTTTGTATTTTTTGTAATATTAAGTATTTTTCGATGCTTTTGTAACCATTTTCATGATAAAACCAATTATAGTATCAATTACATTTATTTGTATATTTAATATATTATTTCCATTATTTTTATTGAATTAATTGACAATTTCTTTTGTTTTTGTTAATATTTATTATTATTTAGTATTTTTTGTAACTTCAGTTACTTTCACGTATTACACTTGCAGTGCACTTGTTTTATCAAGTTATAAGTCTATGAACACAAAATACAATTACACAGAAAGGTATGATTGACATGACAAACTACTTACACAGCCTGTATTTACAAATCATCTCTGAAGGAACTCTCTATAAAAAAGAATTTGATGAGATCGCCAAAAATCCTGGTGATTATAACACGAATTTACTCTTGAATCTTTTACACTCAAATGCTTCCACCGAATTTGGTCAATTACATAACTTTGCATCTATTACTTCTGTAGAACAATACAAAAACTCCATGCCTATCACTGGCTATGATAATTATGAGCCCTATATCAAGAGAATGATTCAAGAACAACAAGATAACTTACTGACTAGTTATCCAATTCGTCATTACATGGAATCCTCCGGTACTCAAGGAACGGCTAAATATCTTCCTCTTTCCAATCCATCGAAAGAAATTATACATACATTGTCTAAACAACTCTTCTCTAGAATCTATGAGTTAATAGGCGATAACTGGACATATCATAAACTATTATTGTTAATTGTTCCTGCCGATAAAACACTTAATGAATATGCGGATCGCAACTCACTATCAACAGAACTTTTCATAGGAATCTTCGAAGAAAATATGTCTGATTTCGTTGTATCACCTATGCTCGCATACGAGAAAGGTAGAATAGTCGATACCCAGTACCTCCATGCTATGTTTGCACTGTTAGATGAAAATATGTGCTCCATCTTCTCCCCTTTTATGTCATTCATTCTTGAATTCATTCACTATGTCAATAATAACAAAGAAATGCTTATACAAAATATTGAGATGGGTATAATTGATGATTCTATAAATATCTCAAAAGAGGATTGCGCTACACTATTATCAACTATAAAACCAAACAAAGAAAGAGCAGCTCAGTTAAGGGAAATCTTTGAGGTTTATCCTACTAGTTGGCCCAAAAAAGTATGGCCAAATCTAGAGCTTATCTTAAGTACTTGCAGCGGTAGCTTTCTTGAATGTACGGATGTTGTCCGTACCTATGTTGGAAATGAAGTTAATATCTTGGGCTTAGGATTTGGCTCTAGTGAATGTGTTTTTTCCATGCCAGTGGAATTAAATCAAAACGATGCTGTCCTTCTACCTCATACAGGTTTCTTTGAGTTCTTACCACTTGGCGAGAATGATTATACTAAGACTTTAACTCTAGACGAAATTGAAATCGGTAAAGATTATGAAATCCTTGTAACGACTATATCTGGATTATATCGTTATCAGATGCGTGATGCAGTAACTGTGACTGGTACATATCTTAATACACCTAAGATTCAATTCTCTCATCGAATTGATCAGACCGTAAATATATTTGGCGAAAAAACTTCTGAACTTTTACTCCGGAAAATTGTTTATGATATGGCATCTGAGAATGGTTTAAGTATTCACAATTTTAGTGTTTACCCAGATACTACCTCAGCTCCTATGCGATACGTTTTCTTTATTGAGTTCTCCGATGATGCACTTCACATATCAACTAAACAGATGCAAGAGTCAATGGAAAAGAAATTAAGAGGTGCAAACTTCCTCTACGACTTATTCGCTAGTTCTGGTAAATTAGCTCCGTTAGAAATACATATATTACAAAAAAATTCTTATATCAATTACAAACAGAATTTACTGAATGAAGGTAAAAATATATCACAAATAAAACCTGTACGTATCATATCAAGTGCTAAAATTAAAGATTTCTTTCTTAAACATGTTGAGCACAAAAATGAAAAGTTGACAGAATTAATTATGAATTAACTAAGCTATTAGAAGACTGTTCGCGACTTAAAGCATGCACGTGTTAAAACAACTAATTCTATGCTATACATATCACGTAAAAAAGACAAACTTACTGGTTTTAAGCAGATTAACGGATATGATAACCCGTTCTACAAACATAAACCATTGAAAGATTGTCTTTTTTATGTTGCTTTTTATTATATTATATACTTTACTAAGCTTTTTCCCTTATATCATAATTCTTTCATATCCTGATTGTATCATCATACTTTCATACCTTGATTGTATCATCATACTTTCGTGTCTAGCTTCTATTACAATGCTTTAATATCTTGAATTAATTTCTCAACGTTTTCTTTCTTCGTAGCCCAACTCGTACAAAAACGTACGACACTTTTGTTCTCGCCAACCTTACACCAGAAAGTAAATGAATAACTCTTTGCTAATACTTCTAATTGCTCATCCGGAATGATTGGAAATTGTTGATTTGTAGTTGAATCATACATAAATTCGTATCCTTTATCCTCGAATGCCTTACGAATCTTAAGTGCTAAATCCACTGCATGCTTGGATATATCAAAGTATAAGTTTTCTTCAAATAAGGTTCCGAACTGAATACCAAGAAGCCTTCCTTTTGCCAATAATCCACCTTTTTGTTTTATGCTATATCGGAAGTCATTTTTTAAGTACTTATTCTTAATAACTACAGCTTCTCCGAATAATGCTCCTACTTTCGTACCTCCTATATAGAACACATCACAATAATCGGTGATATCCTTTAGCGTAACATCGTTTTGTGGTGAAGTTAATCCATAACCAAGCCTTGCACCATCTAAGAATAGAGACAAACCATGTTCTTCACATGCCTCTCTAATTGCGTTAAGTTCTTCCTTCGAGTAGATTGTACCCGTCTCTGTTGGGAAAGAGATGTAAACCATTGCCGGCTGAACGAAATGTTCTCTCGAAACGTCTTCTCTATGATCAATACACACCTTAGTTATCTGTTTCGCACTGATCTTACCATCTGTACTTGGTATCGTTAATACTTTATGTCCTGTTGCTTCTATTGCACCCGTCTCATGGCCACTTATATGCCCACTATCTGCTGCGATTACTCCCTGATATGGACGTAGCATACTAGATATAACTGTTAGGTTTGTTTGGGTTCCCCCTACTAAAAAATGTACATCAATGTCATCATGTTCGCATCTTTCTTTGATATATTCTCTTGCCTTCTCACAATAAGAATCCACTCCATATCCTGGAGTTTGATCCTCATTGGTATCTATTAGTCGTTGCATAATCAAAGGATGTGCACCCTCTGCATAATCGCATTCAAATCGTATCATTCGTCTGTCTCCTTCTATATGTTCTACAAATATCATACTCCTTTTTGCTACATCAAACAATAGAAAATCTTATCCTCTTATCGTATTCTTTCTACATAAATAATTCATGTTTTTGTTTACCTTCCTAGTATAAATCATATTTATAAACATTACACTAATCTTAGAAAGCATAAAAATCAGTACCACCTTACGTTAATAAGGAGTACTGATTTTTAATGCACTATGATTCCAGCGTCAAACGTTTGATTATTCTATTTCATATAAATGACAATGAATTATTATTCATATACTTATTGACTATTTTACAACTGCAATTGTTTTCATAATCATATCGAATGTAGCTTGCATGTCTAATGAAGTAACCGTATCATCGTACATGTATGTAACTTCAATGGAATGCTCATTAACGTACATATCATAAGCAATATAGGTGAGTCCTTCACTCTTGAAGGTAATATATATTCCATCACCAAGAGTAGTCTTTACATCTTCCTTTTTGTAATCTGTTATTCCAGGAGTATTTGCAACAACCTCTAATTGACTATTCACCATTTCAGCCCATAGTTCATCTGTTATTTGCTGACCTTCCAGATTATTGTTTGTCACAAGAACAGCTTCATGCTCGTTGTCCTTTAAACTAAGTCCCATCATACTTACTGTGTCTTGTGTTTGGCTTTCATATACTACGTTGCTTGGAACTGTGAAAGTTATATTATCTAATGTACAAGTTTGATTATCAGCTTTCTTAGCAGTTACTGTTACTTTGCAAGTATATTTTTTACCATTTGACTTTGCTGTTATGGTAACTGTACCTGCAGCTTTGGCAGTAACTTTACCACTCTTACTTACTGTTGCAACGGACTTCTTACTTGATGACCAAGTAACGGACTTCTTAGTTCCAGTTAATTTTAATTGCTTCGTCTGTCCAACCTTTAATGATACTTTGGTTTGAGATAATTTCACAGTAGCTGCACTTGCAACTGTTGTTGTATTCATTGAAGGTAATGCAGCTGGTGCAGATACTCCCATTGCAAAAGCTAACGCTAATGCCATAACCTTTGTTCTTAATTTTTTCATGTAATCTCCTCACCTTTCTTTACTAAATAACTTAAACTGATTGAATACGTTATTTTGTTATTTTATTCACGTACTCTTTCATTATAATACTAGTTGTTACATTTTACCATGCGAATTTTATTAATATTGGATTAAAATTAGATTGCCTTTATTTTTCATGTTGTTCAAAAATCTCTTTCACCTTATGATACGCTAACTTTTCTCTACGATAACAATCTACAACGCCCTTATTATTCTGTGTTTTAGGCCTCACGTTTGCCCATTCCGTATCTACTCTACAATCGCAAAACTGCCAGATAATTACACCACTGAACCTCGAACTATGAAAAATACCTTCTAGTTGCTGCGTTAACAATTCCTCCTGCCTTTCTTCAGACCACTTTGCATGTGTTCTATCTCGGAAACCATAAATAGCACCTGCACCGACCTCACTGACTAACATAGGCTTACCAGCTCCCCCTTGCGATTCAGCCCATCTAACCGCATCTACCAAGAATTCTTCCGTTGTTTTATCTGTATACCAGCCTGGATACATATTTAATGAAACAATGTCCACCAGATTAAAACATACTTCCTGATCATAATTACACGCTGCGTAAGTCACTGGTCTGACATTATCTAGAGATTTCATGTATTCAATTAATTCTTTATAGCATTGTCGTCCAAATTCAGTATAATCACAAGATTCATTCAAAAGTCCCCATACAAATATAGAAGGATGATTATAGTGGTTCTCTATCATCTCATATATAGATAGTTTTTCTTGTTCCATAAAAAGCGGGTGCCGCATCGCTTCCTCCGGAAGACTTCTCGCGTGAGCTTCCTCCCATACTAGTATCCCATTCTCATCACATAAATCCAGAAAACGTTCATCGTTAGGATAATGACTAGTTCGTATACAATTCGCTCCCATATTCTTAATTAATTCTATATCAAGATACATAGCTTGTAATGGAACCGCACACCCATAGTCCGCATAATCTTCATGACGGTTAAATCCCTTTATGATAATTTTCTCCCCATTTAATAATATATCTTGTCCTTCTATGCTAACTTCTTTAAATCCAATCCGATCTATGTAATCATCTATTACCTTTCCAGCCATAATAATGGTTGCATTCAGCATATATAGTTTGGGATTTTTCGGTCCGTATGCTTCAGCGGTTGGAAACTCTTGTTCAAAAACAATCTCCTTCTCTTCTTCTGATTGTAATAAGACCTCTTTCTGCAGTATTTGTCCCGCCAATTCCACCTCAACTGTAGTAACTTGGGATTGTTTCGTTAGATTAACTACGGCTGCCTTAATATTGCCACACCATTTTTGCTCCTTCTTATATGGCAAAAAATGAATTTGTCTAATATACACTGCATCCAACTTTTCCACAACCACTGGTCTGGTAATACCACCATATGAATAGTAGTCATTCGGTCTGTTTAAGGAAGCTTCCTCATGAAAGGAATTATCGATTTGTACCTGTAATTCATGACTTCCACTTTCTTGTTCCTTTAATATATAATCAAATGAACCATACGCTCCATAATGTTTCCCTATTAGTTTACCATCCAGACTAACTAGGGCAGTATGGCTCACTCCAGAGAATTCAATCCGAATATTCCCTTTTGCCTCAAATTCTGTTTTCAACATGGCTTTTCCCTTATAGGATATTAACTTAGGATTCGTTTCGATACAACAGGGAACTGGGATTCTATCCACATCTACTCCCTCTATATTAAGATCCCACATTTCTGCTAACGGTATACTTTTTCTCACTCTGTGTTGTGTAAATATTCTTGCCATTGTGTTACCTCCCGATTACTATTCTTTCATGTTTTTACTGTAGTATTATTTTACTTATTAAGCATGATTAATGAAATGCTCAAAAGTATAATATGATGTCATAAAGTACTGTATTTCTTACATAGAACTGATATAATTGAAATAATAGGCAACCTTAAAACACAGTATGTTGTCAACATGGAAAAAAGTAGTTCGCAATTACCTAAATTGAAATAAACAAAAAGGGAGAATGTTTCTTATATGTATAACTACGAATTGATTGATAATTTAACATCCAATCTTTCTATAACATTAAAACTCAGTTACAAAGTAACTCACGATGTAAATTGGTTGGAACATAGAACCAAAACCGAATATACAATCTGGACCATTATTACAGGGAATGTATGGATAATAATAAATAACAAGGAGTTTCTTGCTAAATCAGGTGATATACTATTGTTTTATCCAGGGGATACATACACTGCTCATACTGATGAAAATGGCTGTAGTTTCATCTATAATCGTTTTCGATTAGAAATGGGCTCTACTATAGACATTATGTCTACCATAAATATGTCAGGTATTATTCCTGGGTTCTACATTAAGGCATACGCGGATAAATTCTGTGAACGTTTTTTATCTTTGTATACTTCTCCCCAGCATATTTCACTAGAGCTCTATTCAGAGTTTCTATATTACCTCTCTAGAGTGCTTACAGTAGGAAAAAGATACGGTATCTTCTTTTACACAGATTCAAACTACAACAGGAAAATACCAATGATTGATACCATACTTCATTATATCAACGGACATTTTACAGAACATATATCTGTAAAACAACTGTCCGAAATGAGTAACTTAAGTGAGAAATATTTTATTGCTTCCTTCACTTCCTTATTAGGAATTTCACCAAAACAATATATTATTGAATGTCGTATGAAGCTAGCTTCTGAGCTCTTATGTGATCCTAACACAAAAATCGGTGCTGTAGCTGCTATTGTAGGGTATTCAGATCAATATTCTTTTTCTAAAGCTTTCAAAAAATATTTTGATGAAAGTCCCACAGAATTTCAAAAACAATTTATCTATTAATTAAAACAAAGATTGCTAATCTTTATTGATTTTAATATTACTATATAGTAATATACCATTTAGTAGTTTATTGTTATGATTAATTATTCATACTTTTATTTATAATTAAAATTATCTCTATTTAGGAGGTGAAATCATGCCCGATATGCCTGTTGGAATACTATTAGCTCAAATCAAGCAACTGCAAGGTAGAATTATCGAAAAGAAATTGAAGGCTTATAGCAGTCAAGACTTGAATGGTTCCCAGATTAATATTCTTTATCAGCTTTGGCTAGAAGATAACATTACTATTAGTCAGTTAAGTACACGTACGAATTTGGCAAACACAACATTGACCACTATGTTGGATAGATTAGAAAAACAAGGGCAAATTATTAGACATAGAAATGAGAATAACCGACGTGAAATTAGGATTCAATTAACAGATTCTGCAAAGAATCTTAGGAAAGATAGTAATCTAGTATTGCAGGAAATGCATGAGATTAATTTCAACGGCTTTACTAATGAGGAAGAGGACTTAGTGTACTCTTTACTTTTACGAATGAAACAAAATCTTGAAAATGAGGATGGAATTTATGGACACAAAAAGTGATAACAAATTAGGTACTGAAAAGATTGGTAAACTGGTTTTCAGTCTTGCATTGCCTGCTGTCATCGCGCAGATGGTTAATGTACTTTATAACATAGTCGATCGTATGTATATCGGTCATATTCCTAAAATAGGATCAACTGCACTAACTGGGCTTGGTGTATGTTTCCCAATTCTTATGCTTATATCAGCATTCAGCGCTTTCGTTGGTTCTGGTGGAGCTCCGCTCGCTTCTATTCAATTAGGAAAAGGGAATAAAAAAGAAGCCGAAAAGATTCTTGGTAATGGTGTAACTATGTTACTTGCTTTCTCCCTTATATTAACCTTTGGATTTATGATATTTAAAGAGCCTTTATTGTATGCCTTTGGAGCAAGTGATAAAACATTTACGTATGCCAATCAATATCTGACAATTTATTTACTTGGTACTATCTTCGTACAAGCTGCCATTGGTTTGAATACATTTATCACCTGCCAAGGGCAAGCAAAGGTAGCCATGTTTTCTGTCTTAATTGGCGCAATAATTAATATCGTACTCGATCCAATCTTTATTTTTGTTTTTGATCTTGGTGTACGAGGTGCTGCACTTGCTACTATAATTTCTCAAGGTTGTAGTGCGATATGGGTTGTCGCATTCCTAGTATCAAAACGTTCTAGTTTAAGAATTAAACTATCTAATCTAAAACCAAATTGGAAGATAATTGGTGCTATCGCTGCACTTGGTGTCTCACCTTTCATTATGCAAGCGACTGAAAGTTTAATTAATATTGTATTTAATAGTGGCTTAAAACATTATGGCGGAGATGTATACGTTGGTTCCATGACAATCTTACAAAGTGTCATGCAATTATTCGTTCTACCAACACAAGGTATTACCATGGGAACACAACCAATTATCAGTTATAACTATGGTGCGAAAAACCATCAACGTGTTAAAGATGCTTTCAAGTACACACTGATCGTCACCGTTATCATAACTATTATGGCAACAATATCAGTTGCTCTTTTCCCACAAGTATTTGCTAGGATGTTTACTAGTGATCAGGAATTAATTGCATTAGTTGTAAAAGTTCTTCCTATTTTTATGGCTGGAATCTGGATTTTTGGTGTTCAGATGGCTTGTCAATCAGCTTTCATGGGAATGGGACAAGCAAAGATATCACTTTTCTTAGCATTACTGCGTAAAGTAATCTTGTTGATTCCTCTTGCTATAATTCTACCTAGATTTACTGGAGTTATGGGAATCTACTATGCAGAACCAATAGCTGATATCTTAGCTGCTATCACAACTGGTACATTGTTTGCTCTTAGCTTTAAGAAAATATTAGCTAAGGCATAATATGCTATACGACTCGTACTCAGATTACATGATTTGATGTTTAGATTCTGCTAAGGAATCATACAATTTATTTCTTTTGCCAAACGAACTTGATACTATGTAATTACAGATATTATAAGCGTAATCTTCGTTAATTTTGCTTATATTAAGTTTAGTTGTAATTACATAAATCAGGAGGGATCAATATGAATATTGTTTTAATCCTAATAGCAGTTATTGGTGGAGCAGTTGGTATCTTATCAACCTTATATTGTACCATTAGTATGATAGCAGTAATTATATGGAAGATATATCGTAAAGCAAAATATCATATTTCTATGTTCGATTAGGCAGTGACATCATCATGTAATAGATTTGTGTAAAAGAACGAAAATAAGAGCCAGCCCTTTTATTTTCGTTCTTTTCACGCGTTTAATAATATTTTGAATTTTATATTTTAATATAACAAAGGATAATTATATATTATGAAAAAAACAAATGATTTAGGGCAAGATTCTATCTTTCCACTTGTATGTAAGCTTGCAATACCAACTATGATTGCACAACTAGTTAACGTTCTCTATAGTATCATCGACCGTATGTTTATAGGCAATATACCCGTTATAGGTGACCTTGCCTTGGCTGGTGCTGGGGTTTGTGGTCCAATAGTAACACTACTCTCTTCTTTTGGTACATTAGTTGGATTAGGTGGCTCCATCCTAATGGCAATGAAACTAGGTGAGAAAAAAGAAAAAGAAGCACAGAACATACTTAATAATAGTTTTTTAATGTTAATAGTTTTATCGCTTACTCTTACTATTGGCTTCTTACTATCTAAAGATGCCTTGTTAATACGCTTTGGAGCAAGTCAGCTAACATTCTCGTATGCAGATACCTATCTCACGATTTATACATTTGGGACCTTTTTTGCCCTTCTTGGTATTGGAATGAATTACTTTATTACCTGTCAAGGTTTCCCATTGATTAGTATGGCAACCGTTATTACTGGTGCAATCAGTAATATAATACTAGATGCCGTCTTTATCTTTGTATTTGACTTAGGTATTGCTGGTGCTGCTTTAGCCACTGTACTATCACAGATGTTATCTTGTTGCTTAACATTACTATTTCTCTTTAAGCCTGGGAGATTTCGACCGTTTAAATCAAAACCACAGATTTCAATTGCCTTTGGTAATTACTCTCTTAAATTAGCTAAGAAAATCTTAGCACTTGGCTTCTCTCCATTTGTCATTCTATCAACAGATAGCTTAATTATTATTGTTATGAACGCTGCCCTACAACATTATGGAGGATCTACAAATGGAGATCAACTAGTCTCTGCTGCTACAATTATTCAAAGCTATATGTTATTAATTACAGGTCCTATGGTGGGGATTACCGGTGGTACCCAAGCTATTATTAGCTATAACTACGGTGCGGTTAATACCAAACGTGTAAAACAAGCAGAGAAAATCATCTTAGCTCTTACGGTATGTTTCTCCACAATTATGTTCCTTGTATCAAGATTCTTACCTCAAGCTTTCGTTCACATCTTTACAAGTGATGTTGAATTAATTAAGTTATCCACTTGGGGAATTCGTGTCTTCACACTTGGAATTATACCTTTAAGTTTTCAATATGTTTTTGTAGATGGATTGACTGCACTTGGTCGCACAAAGACAGCGCTTACCTTGTCGGTATTACGTAAAAGCCTCTATATAGTATTTACATTAGTAATACCTATCTTCTTTCAAACCAAAAGTGCTTTCTATGCAGAACCATTATCCGATGTTTTGTGTTCTTTCATAACAACCATCATTTTCTTACTGGTATTCTCAAAGCATCTTTATAGGAGAGAAAAATCATTCTCTTGTAACGATTCTCTTCTTACACCATAAACTAATATAGGAAATACTATGATGTAAGGAGATAATTAATGGACAGACGTAACGACAATTGTAATTTTGATTACATGACGGATAGTTTCGGTAGGCCAATTCCTAATGAAAACAATTCTCTTACTGTAGGAAGCAATGGACCAGGACTTATCGAAGATGTTGTTCTTATCGATAAAATGGCCCACTTTGACAGAGAAAGAATACCGGAACGTGTTGTTCATGCAAAAGGTGCTGGTGCTTTTGGCTTTTTTCAATCCTATCGTTGTATGAGCGATTATACAATGGCGGATTTTCTACAAACACCAAACGCAAAAACAAAAGTATTCGTACGTTTCTCAACTGTTATCGGCTCAAAAGGTTCTGCTGATACAGTAAGAGATCCAAGAGGATTTGCAGTAAAATTCTATACCAATCAAGGCATCTATGATATTGTAGGTAACGACTTACCAGTATTCTTTATCCGTGATGCAATACGTTTTCCTGATGTTATTCATTCGCTTAAACCTTCACCAGACACCAATTTGCGTGACCCACAGCGTTTCTGGGACTTTGTTTCGCTCATGCCTGAAGCAACACATATGATCACTTGGTTATATTCCGATCGAGGTACCATCAAGGATTATAGGCATGTTGATGGATTTGGTGTAAATACGTACATCTGGGTTAACCGTCGCGGAAAACGTTGCTTAATTAAATATCACTGGAAGACACAGCAAGGAATTGAAACAATTGATCGTTTTGAAGCGGAAGAATTATCTGGTACAAATCCTGATGTTGCAGTTCAAAATCTCCACAATGCAATCGCAAGTGGAAAATTCCCACGTTGGGAACTGTGTGTACAAATTATGGACCCTGACAAAGTAGAATGTCTTGATTTTGATCCGTTAGATGATACGAAAACTTGGCCAGAAGATCAATTTCCATTAATTCCAGTTGGAATGATGACCTTAAACGAAAATCCAAGCAACTTCTTCGCGCAGGTTGAACAGTCGGCTTTCTGCCCAGCTAATATTGTTCCAGGTGTTGAATTCTCAGCTGACAAAATGTTACAAGGAAGATCCTTTTCTTATCATGATACCCAAAGACACCGACTTGGAACTAACTTCATGCAATTACCAATCAATCGTTCCATCAGTCCAATTGACAATAATCAACGGGATGGTGAGGCTACTTACTACTTCAATCCAGAACCAATCAATTATTCACCAAACAGCCTTAACAACAACAAACCGCTTCCTTATCCAATTCCAGTGCCACCACCAACTGAAGCTTGTGGCTTTGTTGTAAGAATTCCAATTGAGAATCCTAGTGACTTCAAGCAAGCTGGTGAACGTTATGAATCTTTAAGTGATGTAGAGAAAGCACATCTTATTGATAATATTGCTGTTGAACTATACAAGTGTAAAGATGATATTGTAAATCGTACATTAAATAGTTTTGTTAAAGCTTCTAAAGAATTCGGATATCGGGTTTTAGAAGCAGTAAAAGAATACCGAAACCAAACGTAGTTCACTCGCAACGCGCTTTCGCTTGGATAAAGTTCGTAGTGGTACATAAGGTCTAAAATACAGAGCCAAAGTACCAACGACTTCATACACCTGCTCATCGAACTACGTTTGCCATAACATTAATCAAGTTTTATATGAATTGACGATGCAAGTTTTCTAGAGGCCTTTACACCCGAATCAAATAGAAAAAAGAGCTACGAAAATCTTATCGATTTATCATAGCTCTTTCTTTTATAACTTACCTTCATAAATCTCTTTCTTATCACGTGTAATACAAAGATATTCATTGGCTTCAAGATTGTCTAATAACCCATGATGGTCTATTTTAATGTTTAACCATTCCTTTAAATCCCGTCTTTCCTTAGTGCTTGATATCTGATGAATAAAAACCGCATATACCTCAGATCTAATGTTCTTTGGAAGTTTGGATATTCCTTCCTCTATTAACACAATTGACTCACCATATTTCATAGAAGCCAATATGTATTCCGTTATTGTCACTACTGCATTCTCTTCCCAAGATGCTATCACCCCAGTCCCTTTGCTTAAAATACGTCCCATATTCTCTATTACAATCACATGATTACTACTATAATCCGTTCTTCCCTGTGATTTTCTCATTGCCATGCATCTCAATAAATATAGTAATGTGAAGAATTTACGGTCAGCTTCATTAACCAATTCTTCCAGTTCAATACTCATATTTCGTTCCATTAACGAAGTAAGATTCATACTATGCTCAGAACCTAAGAGAATGCCTTTCTTCCCTATTGTCCAGCCATTAAGTGCCTCTCTTGCTCTTGATAAACATCTAAATTGTATCTCTTTATCCGTTATCTGTTTTTTAATTATTTCTTCTGTTTTAAGTAGAATGTCGAGGAAAGTCGGGAATGCTTTTACCTCCTTGGTATAAGCTTGTTTTCCGAATTTATCATTGCTATTCGTAGATAGATTCCATCCGAGTGCAATATACGATTCATAGATAGCACTCTTTATCATATCTATTAATATTGGATCAAACCCATAACAATGAATCATATTTGCTAATAAAAGTTCTACATGATTATCAATTAATTCATCTGGAAAAAGTTCAAATGGGTTCAGTTTCAATGTCTTACCAGCACTGGTTAACACTGGATACCTTTCTATTTTTGGCGTTCCTTTAAACATTCTACTATATCTTCCCGAATCAAACTCTATCAATGTGAATGGTCGATCAATTTCTAATAGTATATTCTTAAGCGACTCTTCTTTACCACTATGTCGTTCCCCTATTATTAATAGACCCTGATGCAGCTTTTTACGATCCAAATCAGGGAAAGCTGAATGATTCAACGATGTAATAGAGAGTTCCGACTTTTTCTCCTTCTCCCTTCTACTTACAAACGTTGAACTTGATGTTTTAAGTGGCAGTGTCACCATATGCCTCAATTCCTTGCTAGATATCCAATTACCTCCGTATATATAATTACCCGATATAAATTGTGAGTATGCACTTCTTGCAAGAACTTCTTGATCCGAAAATGGGGTGGTTATATCATTATTCGAATAGAAATACTTTGGTATTTGAAAGTTCACAATGTTGTTATATTGGTTCGTGTTTTTGTATAGTATCGTTTCTGTTATAGGAACTTTACTAACGATATCATATTCATTCATTCCTCTCCATGCGGCTACTGCTTTCGTAAGTTTCGACTCATTTCCAGCGAATACAATTGTACTACACACATAGATTCCCCTGATTTCCCCATATAATAATCTTGAATTCACAATATCGATTAGATATCTATTCCATGAGCTAACTGCTTGGTTGGTATACCTCTCTGTTACACTACAGATATTGGTACAAGAATCTCTATTATTAACTGCCAATCTATTGTTCGTAGAGCAGGAATTAACTCTTACATTTGCCCTAGTATCTTGCCTATTAATACTGGCTAATGTGAATTCCTTTTGTCCTTTACGTAACCCAGTTTCTATCTCCTCCACATCACCAAAGATTAAACCTTCGTCTTCTTCTAATGTTTGTTGTATTCTTAACTCATTCCCATCTTTCTTCCTTACACCAAGTGAGCGACCCGGATTATCAAGATACCTCATAATCTTATCTCCCACATCTATCACATTCTCCTCTGTAATCTTATACTCAGCTTTTGGATAAGGAATAGTATAACCTGATCTACAATACGATTGTTTCTTGTTTTGATGATTTTTTCCCAACAATGAAAAACCAAAAGGATTTCTTCTTCTACCAGAACTCATACTATTTTGAGACTCTTGACTATCTATCTCTGCTATAGTTACAACAGATTTGTTTTCCACTTGTGGTGTAAGTTTTGTATCCTTTGATACTTCTCTAGATTTTTCTTGCACTTTTTGCTTTAAACACAAGTTATCCATTAATTCCATTAACTCATTATTCGTAACACCCTTATTAAAGAATGAGTTTTCTAATTGTTGCAAAGAACCTCTCTCAAATCTTAGAGAACCACCTTCTGATGTGGTAAACAACTGAAATAATAATTGCTCCGATGCCGTATTCGTTCTGGTAGTACTATTAGCACGGTTTTTATCAAGGAAAGCGGCTACTTCATTCACATTACTTTTTTGTCTAATCTGCGAAAAATCAAGTAATGGTGCAAGCATATCTAACACAGATTGTTGCTCACATACAATTTCATTAACTTTATCCTCTGACAATGGTTGTGCTAGAACCATTACAAGAAACGATTCTTGTGCCATTGCATTCGCAAAGCGGTCCATACCAAGTGTTGTTGAGCTAGAGCTAATCACACCTGGAACTCCTTCTAATACCGCACAGGATTGTTCTCTAAGTAACTCCCTATGTAGTGTTTGCTTTTCCTCTTTGGTTAGCTCGGCAATACTTGAGCCTGGATAATTAACTTCAAAATTAGCCACTAAAATGTCTTCACCCTGCTTGATATCACATAGAATATCACTCTTGTGCTTATCTGTATTAAGTACTGGTGCTACCCCATAATAATAATGGATCTCTGTACCTGTTCCTTGCATAAGATAGACGCATGTAACCGTTTGAGAATGCATTGCATCTAAAACATTCTCAATTGCATGCAAATTCTTTGATATTGAATCATAAGTCTGATTTGTAACTTCAAAGAGTCGTATATCCCTTATATCTATACCACAATTGGTATTACATTGTAATTTTTTATTCGAAGCAAGATACATAGAAGACATATTCTGCATCTGTTCAAACACATCACAACTATTCATTTTCAATCTACCCACCTTACAAAACATTCCTTTATACTATATGATAGAACTATCAAAAATACGTTTTTTCTTTATAGTCATAGTACAACATTACAGCTACATATATTATTACAAAATAACGATAGGGAGAATAATATGGAGTTTCAACCTAGTCAACAAGATGTTAATGAATTGATAAACGTAATGTTTCATGACGAGTTACAATACTTCAATGCCTCCTTTGACATTGTAAAAAACGAAGTGATTCCCAGCATTGCCCAATCACTTGAAAGTTTACAACGTGCGGAGCAAGAATACAGAAATGGCCAAGGTATACGCGAAACGCGAATTGAGACAATTAATGAAAATGCAGATAATGTAACAAGTAATTATTTCATTCCAGCTTGTAGAGCCATACAAAAGAAAATTAGTAAATACTATGAATTTGTCAATGAAGAATACGAACAACTTCTGTTATCGCTTAATGCAGCCTTTGCTAGTGCACAGAATATGATTACCTTTCAAACGGTATGGCAAAATTATGAAAACCAACTACAAGATTGTATTTCTAAGACTACTGATAACATACAACAAGAGGAATCGCAAACACCATAGTATTCCTAATGTATCTGTTGGAGCAACCAACTGCTTATATGTAATCATACAGGAGGTGGACTATTGAACGTAAACAACAAACGTTATCAGGCAAATAATCAGGCACATGCGAATACGATTCAAACAACTAGTAACAACTCACTCTGCCAAGCAGATTACTCGAGTCGTGATTCACGTAACAATCAAGGCGTCGTTTCCTGTTCAAAAGCTATAGTAAGTGTACCACAAGCTTTTGCACAAACCAAAAGTGGGAGGCTTTTTCAATCTACATCTGACGCACTTCCTGTTATTGGTAACAACAATATCGTTTTACAACTATGTAATCCTTGTTCATGTAATACAACTGCATACGTATCCTCTGTAATATGTGCTAACCATTCACCATCACCTATTAGCTTGAAAACCTTCTTCTATGGAACAGTTAACCCAGATCTACTAAAAACCAGACCTGCAGGCAACACGAATATGTATGTCGACTGTTCTTGTAGACCCAAAGCATGTTTCCAATGTGGTACACGCATTGAGATATGCAATGGTATATTAGTTTCAAACGTAGTGGTAAATGGATATGATACATTCACAGAAACAATTGATGGTACTGTGATACTCTCACCCGACAGTTCTGTAATCTACGAAATCTGTTCTGTGAACTGTTCGCAAACTGCACTAGCAAGTGTATCCCTAAGTTGGTGGGAAGTTCCTACCTGTGAAGAGTTGATTCGGTGTTGTCTATAATACCTATCCCTATTGACTTCCAATTGTTACACAAAAAAAGATATGAAGCTAGGATTCATTCACTAGTTTCATATCTTTTTCTCATGTAATAGTACTCTTCCTATAGAACATTTTGTCAAAAAAAATATATAATATAATGAACAGCTTTTTCCTCAGGAAGTCGTGCCTGCTATAAGAAAGGAAATAGAATAGGAGGCTGGTATTTTGAAACAGGATTATGATTTTATCGGAAAAGAAGTCTATATGACTAAAAGATTCTCCTTTAGTGCAGCTCATCAGTTAAGCGGTTCTACCAGACACAACGATCAATTGCATGGACATAACTATACAGTTAGTGTTACCGTTAAAGGTTTTTTGAATAAAGATGGTTTTCTTATTGACTTTGATAAATTCGAGTCATTACTCTACACCCATGTATTCTTTAAGCTTGATCATAGTGTACTGAATGATCACCTTGAACCATTAAATCCAACTGTTGAAGTACTAACGCTTTACCTCTATAACGAGATAGAAACTTGTCTACGTATATGTGAATGTACAGAAAATTTAAAGATAGCTGAAATTACCGTTTATGAAACTGATTCCTTTAGTGCAACAATAAAGTAAGCTTGTGTGAAATTTAGGGGCTGTAAAAAAACTCCCCTAAAGAAAAAACGCTGCCGTTCATAGAACGTACAGCGTTTTTCTGATATAATTAGTTATGCGATTAACTAAAAAATCTAATATTAATTCTACACCAAGACAGTTGAAATTACCACTGGATTTAGAAAAAATAATTGATTTTTCTGATCCTGTGTACACTTTTGGTGATGTAATGGATCACATTGACCTAACAATATATTTTGCAGAGGAAGGCTGCAAAACAGGTCGCCCAAGATGTGATGCACAGAAATTACTTAAAGTGATACTGTTTGCATTTATGGAACATGGAATAAGTTCCTTGAGAGATATTGAAAAACTATGCAGAAATGA
>NZ_FRCP01000020.1 GCF_900142955.1 Anaerosporobacter mobilis DSM 15930
AAAGTGTAAATATTGTCGCGGGGTGGAGCAGTCTGGAAGCTCGTCGGGCTCATAACCCGAAGGTCGTAGGTTCAAATCCTGCCCCCGCAATCTGATTAATAAGAAGAGTGGAAGTGTTGAGTAATTAACGCTTCCACTTTTTTGATTTCTATAGAGGAGTAGTTTGTTTAAATGATAATTTATTTTAGTAGTGCGTAAAAGTATTGACATGTTGATGGATGTAAGTTTAGTATAGAAAGTGTTTAGTACAATGTAAGTATAAGTTAGATAATCGTATTATTAAGAAAGGAGCCATGCGCTATTTTATTAAAATATAGATGGCAGTGTTGTAGCTAGATTACGATATGCATGGAGTAAAAGATGAAATTAGGATTCATAGGTTGTGGAAACATGGCAAATGCTATGTTAGGTGGTATTATCAAGAATAATATTATTGCAAGCAGCGATATTATTTCTTCAGATTTAAATGATGTGTCTTTAGAGGTAGCTAAGGATACACTCGGTATTAAGGTTACAAAAGATAATAAGGAAGTAGTTGATCAATCGGATATCATTGTTCTTTCTGTTAAACCACAGTTTTATAGCAGTGTTATTAACGAAATTAAGTACCTTATTAAAGAGAATCAGATATTTATATCAATAGCTCCTGGACAGACCTTAGAGGGCTTAAGAACAGCTTTTGGACGTGAATTAAAGATTGTACGTACTATGCCAAACACACCGGCGTTAGTGGGTGAAGGAATTACGGCTATGTGCTATAACAAGAATGTTACTGAAAAAGAGGCTGATTTGGTAGCTTCTATATTAGCTGGTTTTGGCAAGGTCGAGGTTATTACTGAGAATTTAATGGATGCTGTAGTTGGTGTAAGCGGTAGTTCGCCAGCTTATGTGTTTATGTTCATTGAAGCTTTGGCTGATGGTGCAGTAGCGGCAGGGATGCCACGTAATAAAGCATATACATTTGCTGCTCAAGCTGTACTTGGTAGTGCCAAAATGGTTCTTGATACCGGAAAACATCCAGGAGAATTAAAGGATATGGTATGTTCTCCAGGTGGAACTACAATTGAAGCAGTTCGCATGCTTGAAAAAGAAGGTTTTAGAAGCAGTGTGATGGAAGCTGTAAAAGCATGTATTGATAAAGCAAAAAGTTTATAAGAACATTATATATCATAGTAAAGAAGTAGTATCGGATTGTATAAGTTTAAAAGGATAGGGTAGGAATTTTAGATATGATAAATATATTAGATAAGATAAAGCAATGTAATATTGTTGGTAGACATACATGGAAAAATCAGATTTTATATCTAGGCCACTCTGCGTCTTATATAGAATTTCGTTTTAAGGGGACTAAGCTTGAGGTGTCCTTACTAACAGATTTGTATAAGGACAAGGAGGATAAAGAAGATATCTATCATGCCTGTTTAGCAGTATTTATTAATAATAATGAGGAACCTGTTAAAAGAATAGAATTAAGTAGTAGACAAGAGACGTATACTGTTTTTGAATCTACATTGGAACAAGAAGTTTCAATTAGGCTTATGAAATATTCAGAATCTGCATTTAGTAAATTAGGTTTTCAATCTATTTTACTGGAAGGAGAATTATTGTCACCACCACCAAGGAAATTAAGAAAAATTGAGTTCATAGGTGATTCCATTACTTGTGGTTACGGAGTAGAAGGAGAGAGTAATTCGGACTTATTTACAACAAAAGAAGAGAATCCGATGCTTGCTTATGCTTGCCAGACGGCAAAATTGTTAGATGCCGAATTCCAATTAGTCAGCTGGAGTGGTATTGGAATAATAACTAATTATGTAGATGAGACGGTAAATGAACCATTTCTAGATAGATGGTTAATGCCAGCTTTATATGAATATGCAGATGGTGAGTTAGATCGGTCTTTACAGAATACTACATACGAAGTCTGGGATAATAAAAGATATATTCCTGATTTGGTGGTAATATATCTTGGAACCAATGATGCAAGTTATACAAGGGGAATAAAAGAGAGACAAGAGTATTTTGCTAATGAGTATGGAAAATTCCTTGATCAAGTAAGAATGAGAAACCAACAAGCTTATATATTATGTGTGTTAGGTAGCATGAACCAAGAGCTATGTGAGATAGAGCAAAGACAGGTTTTAAGTAAGCAGGAGAATGGTGATGATAAGATAAGGTTTCTTGCACTTCCTTTACAAGAAGAAAAGGATGGGTTAGGAACACACGGTCATCCGACTCCAATTACACATCAAAAAGTAGCTAGACAGATTGCTTATGTTGTTAGGGAATGGCTGTATTGGAATTAAGGAATTAGCACGTATTAATAAAGTTGTTTTATATATCAACTGTATTATTACGTGCTTTTTATTATAGGCAGTTTTAAGAGTTAACAAATTAAAATACACTAGATTCGGAATAAATAACAGTATTCAATGATCATGATCTCCAAAGATAGGTGTCAGTTTCCAGTTATAGGGGGCTATATATGAATACTAAAGTTCTGAAATTCAAAAACCCCATTTCCTTGTACTAATCTACCCGATTCGTAAATCTCTTTAAATCCATTAAAGATGTCAGAAACTAAAGTTGTCGATATATCTAAAGAATGATGTGCAGGAAGTAATTTCTTTAGTGGTAAATCTTTCATTTTACTAACTGAATTCATAAAATCATATGGATTTGTGGTTGGATAGAAAGCATCCAAGCAACCTGTATAGATTAAATCTCCTGAATACAAATATTCTTTTGACTCTTCATATAAACATATGTGGCCAGGGGAGTGACCTGGGGTATGAAAAATTTGAAGTTTTCTATTACCAAGATCGATTACGTTACCATCGTTTAATATAGTTGTAGGAAGTCCTTGATAGATTTGATAAGTATCAATATTAAAGTTTTGTGGAAATTGGCAGGGTTCTTTTAGTAGATTAGATTTTACTAGCTGGAGTGGAATTGGAAATTGTTTGGATAGCCAGTCTGCTTCTAACGTATGAATGGATATGTCTTCGAATAAATGATGTCCTCCAATATGGTCCCAATGTGCGTGAGTGTTAATTACGGAAATCGGTAATTGGGTCAGTTCATCAATAACATTTCTAATATTAGATACACCTAGTCCAGTGTCAATTAAAGCGGCTTTGTTAGTACCTAGTAAAAGATAGCAGTGTGTTTCTTCCCAGTGGTTATATTCACTTATTATATAGCTATCATTATCTAGTATTTCTACAGTAAACCATTCGTTCATATTGAGCGATTCCTTCCTTGTTTATTCAGTAGTATATCATGAGAATAATAGTAATACAAGAAATGTAATGATTAAATAAACGTTAGTTTAGGATTGTGTTATAATAGAGAAAAAGGATCGGAGATGATTTCATGAATGGGAAGACGGAACAGCTATCTAAAATAATAAGAGATAGTAATAATATTGTATTCTTTGGTGGTGCAGGTGTATCAACAGCCTCTAATATACCGGACTTTAGGAGTTCCAAGGGCTTATTTAGCGAAAGATTAAAACGTTCTTTTACACCAGAACAATTAGTATCCCATACATTTTTCGTACGTTATCCAGAAGATTTCTATGAATTCTATAAAGATAAATTGGTATATCCAGAAGCAAAACCTAATAGCTGTCATATAGCATTAGCAAAGTTAGAAGATATGGGAAAATTAAAAGCTGTTGTAACGCAAAATATTGATGGTTTGCACCAAATGGCAGGAAGCAGGACTGTATATGAACTTCATGGATCTGTCCACCGTAATTTTTGTACAAGATGCCAAGCATTTTATGAAGCTGATTATATATTAAAGGCAGAGGGGATTCCAAAGTGCGAAAGTTGTGGTGGTGTAGTTAAGCCGGATGTTGTCTTGTATGAAGAAGGTTTAGATCAAGAAGTACTATCAGGTGCGATACAAGCTATTTCAGAAGCGGAGACCTTAATTATAGGGGGAACATCCTTAGTGGTTTACCCAGCAGCTGGATTAATTAATTACTTTAAGGGAAAAAACATTATATTAATTAATAAAAGTGCAACATCTGCGGATAAGAGGGCTGATTTAGTTATTAGTGAAGATATTAGTGAAGTTTTTATAAGAGTTATGGAAGCGTTGTAATAGAAATAAAAACAGAAAGTAACATTAATAAAGTATTATTTGAGCATATTTTATATAAATTGATAAAATATGCTCAAATATAACAAAAAAATAGTAAAAAGATACTAGACTTTAGTCATAATTTGATGTATAATAATGGAAATAAAAGTAATTTGTATGCTGTAATTACATCACGTCTGATACAAATGCTAAGTGATCAAATCTATCAACTCTTATTTCCTTTATATTCTAAAATATTATCAAGATAAGCTCCAATTATATTTTCTAATTAGCTTTTTTATAATACGCTTCTTTAATATTAACAGTGCAGTTAATTCTTTAAGTGTGTAATTTTTTAGTGTATAAATTACTTTATTATAGTTATAGCTTCTTTATTTGTTACGTATTATTAAGAAGCCCCAGACAATATTGTTAAGCAGAGGTATTGTAAGGGAAATTTATTAGAACAGAGTATGTAAATAGCATACCCTGTTCTTTTTGTTGACAAAAATACAAATAATCCTATAATGGTAGTATATACTGTACTACTATTATTTTTTGGAGGAGACATTTTGGAAGAGTTAATTACGTATCTATGCAATTTACATTTTACAAAGTTAGAGGCACAGATTTATGTGACGTTACTGGAAGGCGGAGAACTAACAGGATATCAAATTGCCAAGAAGATTCATATATCAAGGTCGAGCGTGTATTCAGTATTAGATAGTATGCATGAGAGAGGAATCCTTATGTTATTACCAGGAGAACCACTTGTGTATAAAGCGGAGAAACCGGATACTTTAATACCCAAATTAAAGCGTCAATTTTCTGAAAATGCGGATGTAGCTCAGTTAAAACTAAAGAATATTGCAAAGGATTCTTCGCAAGAGCAGTTCTTTAATCTTAAGGGGCTTGAGAATGTTATAGCGAAAGCAAGAGAATTGTTATTACAAGCTGAGAAAGAAGTGTATATGAATACCGATTTTTCTCTACATTTGTTTGAGAAGGAATTTAAAATTCTGAAGAAACGCGGCGTTCGTGTTATCGTTTTCTCTTTTGCAAATCTAAATTGTAGTGGTCTAGATATTGAATTCTATTCTCACTATAGAGGAGAATGTATTGAAGGTCATCCAACAAGAATGATGCTAGTAACAGATATGAACGTAACTTTAGTTGCGGATGCATATGAAGATAGACCAGAGTTTCTTGGTACAGTTACACAAAACAGCTTGATGGTTTCCATTATAGCAGAACATATTCATAATGATATCTATCTATTACGTTTGAAAGAGAAGAAGAACTTTGTATTTGATGAAACAATTACAATTGACACTATGCTTGAAAAGAGATAATAGAGTGCTTTTTATGAAATCAAAAAGAGGTAGTAAGATCCTTATAGAGTTATAAAAAAAGTATCATGCTAACTGGAGGAGAGGTATGAATAATAAGAGGAGAGATATGGATAATAAGAGGGCAAATATGAATAATAAGAGGGTTATTATTGCAGGACTTATTAATGTAGAGACAACGGTTAAAGTGCATGGCTTTCCCATTCCATATTTCCCAATAGATTTTACAACGGATGGGATTAGTACGGGGATTTCTGGTGTTGGTTATAACTTGGCAAGAGCCTTTCAAAAATTAGGAGATCAAGTTGCCATACTATCCTATACGGGAGAGGATGAAGAAGGACACCGTATTGAGCATGAGTTAGGCAAACATGGGATTGATACTAAGGGGATTAAAAAAGAGTTGAAGAAGACACCACAGTCTTTAATACTATATGATTTAGATGGAAGAAGACAATGCTATTGCGATTTGAAGGATATACAAGAACATACGTATCAGGTAGAAGATATAATAGAAGAATTTGCACAGGCAGATTTATTGTGTGCTTGTAATATTAATTTTTCAAGGCCATTATTACAAGAAGCAAAGAAAAGAAACATCTGTATAGCTACGGATGTACATGTGATTGGTGATATTGAAGATGAGTATAATAAAGAATTCATGGAAGCAGCAGATATTCTTTTCTTAAGTGATGAAAACATTTCAGATTCTAAAGAAGAATTCATGATTAGGTTAAAAAACAGATATTCTTGTAAAATAATTATTATGGGGCTAGGAAAAGAAGGTGCGTTGTTATATAGTAGAGAAAATGATGAGCTTATTCGTATAGGAGCCGTAACAACAAGGAATGTTATTAATACAGTTGGTGCGGGAGATTCGCTATTTAGTTCTTTTTTACATTGTTATATAAAAGGAATGTCTGCTATCGACTCTCTTAAATATGCGATAACCTTTGCATCTTATAAGATTGGTGATAACGGTGGTGCAGTAGGTTTCCTTACGGAAGAGGAATTATTCAGCCTATCAAAACAGCTTACATATGATATAAAAGGGGTTAAAGTGGATTATGAAACCAGTAAAGAAAATTGCAGTAATACATGATATATGTGGAGTCGGCAAGGCGGCTATGGCAAATATTGTACCAATTCTTAGTGTTATGGGAATTGAAGTTTGCCAGGTTCCTACCATGTTATTATCCACACATACTGGAGGATATGGGAAACCATATATACAAACAATAGATGGATATATGACAGGCTGTCTTACACATTATCTTGATCAGAATATTGAATTTGATATGATATTTGTTGGCTATCTTGGGACGCAGGAAAGAATTCAAGAAGTAAAACTATTCTTAACAAATTATAGAGAAGTACACCCTGAAGTAGCAGTTATACTAGATCCTATCTTTGGTGATAATGGGTCATGCTATTCTAACTTTACTATGGAGTATGTTATGCAGATGAGGACTTTATTACCTTATGCAGATATTATTGTTCCTAATTATACAGAGTACTGTTTACTGTTCGAAGAAAGTATAGATGTAGTCTATAATAATAAAAATGTCGTACCGTATCAATGGTATAAGAATCTAGACAATTATAAAATAAAGGGAGCTGTAGTAACGAGTATACCGATTAGTAATCAAGAAGAAATAGGTATAGTGATTACTGATAAAGACAGAGTTGATTTATTATCCTTTAAGAAATGTAGCAAGTCTTACCATGGTACCGGAGATATCTTTGCAGCAGTTTTTTGTGGGTCTCTTTTGCAGGGGGATTCCATATTAAGGGCATGTGAGAGAGCACATACATTTGTAGTGGAATGTTTAGTGGAAAGTGAAAGATATGAGTATGATAGACGAGAAGGAGTTATATTAGAGCCTCTTCTTAAGAAATTATTGTAACGAGAAACGTTATTAGTGTAGATTAGTATAGCTTACACCAAATCAGGATGCTTCCATTTATTTCTTATAAACTATTGAGATTATAAATATAAAGAAATGAGAATTTTACATGAAAAAGACAATCTTTAAAATGGTTTTGTATGTAGTTACAGATAATAAGATCCGTGACTCTATATAAAACCATATAGATTGTCTTTTTATTGTTATATGAATCTAAAAATATAAAACTTAAAACACGAAAAATACTTCTATAACACGTTTACACCAGTAGTTTTTAATCAATAATAACAGTAGTATTCTCTCGGTACATACGATTTGTTTGATGACGAGTTTTTCTGACTTCTACGCTATCAAAAATTATAGAAAAATCATAATCAGCAGGATATAAGTCGGAAGCAGATGTTTTTAACTTGATACGTTTGTGGTTAACAAGCTGTTTCTTACCACGAATCTGTACGCCAATTTCGCCTTTGGTATTAGGATTTGGATCATATACAAGGCCTAGAATCTTTTGAGGATATACAATAACACTATCACCAAGTTGATACTTCTTGGCAATGGTTTTATCAAGTTTCTTAGGATTGGTTTTTACAAGAGAGGGAGAGTCGTTTTTTGTAACGGAGTTATGAACATTCCTCTTATCTGCGGTACTATTCTTAGTAATGTCATTCTTAGTAACATTCTTCTTAATAACATCCTTTGTGGAGTTATTAGCAGTATAAACCGAACTGGATTGCCTTCTCGTTGTCTGGTCCAAAGATACTTCTTTGTATGCATATTGCTTTGCTATATCTAACATATGGTCTGGCAATCCTAGTCGTTTGGCTATATATAAAGCGCAACTTTCACCAGCTTCACCGATGATTAATTGATACAGTGGACGTAAACTTTCGCGGTCAAATGCCATTCGTGCATTAATTAATCCCCTAGTTTGGGCTACATATTCTTTTACCTCTGGATAATGAGTGGTGGCAATAAATCGACATGGGATGGATCGAAGTTCCTCTAAGATTGATATTGCAATACCCATACCTTCAGCAGGGTCAGTTCCTGAACCTAACTCATCCAATAATACGAGACTTTCCACCGTTGCTGTCTTAATTATGTGGATAACATTCGTAATATGAGAGGAGAAGGTGGATAGGTTTTGGGTAATACTCTGTCCGTCGCCAATATCACATAAAACTATATTATGCATGGCAATTGTGCTATTAGACTTTGCAGGTATGTGTAGACCACATTGTGCCATTATTGAGAGTAACCCTACTGTTTTAAGAGCTACGGTCTTACCACCAGTATTCGGTCCTGTAATGACAATCCCTGTTATACTCTCATCCATATGAAATGTAAGAGGTACGCAGTCGCTTTGATTTAAAAGTGGATGTCTGCCTTCTTCAATATGAATGGTTGGAGTAGTTGTTATAGTTACTTCATGAGCGTCTAAGTCTGCACTTAATTTTGCTTTTGCAAAGATAAAGTCAAGAGTCTCCATAACCTCCATATTGGTACGCAGCGCCTCCTTTGAATCTGATACAAAGGAGGTTAGAATATAGAGAATCTTGCGTATCTCATTGTCTTCCATAATACGAAGAGTTGAGATCTCTTCTTGTAGTTTAGATACAACGGTTGGTTCAATAAAGTAAGTGGAACCGGTGGCTGACATATCAATAACACTACCGCTCACTTGATGTTTGTATTCCCGTTTAACAGGAAGTACAGAGTGACCATTTCTTGTGGAGACGTAAGAGTCAGTAAAATATTCGCGCTTACTCCGTAGTAAGGATTCTAGTTTTTGCTTAATCGCAGTTTGTGAACTTTCAATCTTACGTCTAATATTTCTTAAGTCTGTGGAGGCACTGTCATCTACTTGATTATTATAGATAGATTTAGACAATTCTTCATATAAGGCATCTAAAGTGTCAATAGAATAGGCATATGAAGTTAGTGTAAGTTGTAGATCATTACCTCTTTCTAGGTAGCGTTTTAGGCGTTTACAACTTGTTATGAACTGCATTATGATAGTAAGTTGTTCAGGTAATAAGACACCATCTTGTTCACAGCATAAAAGGATGTCCTTCATGTCTTGCATACTTGATAAAGGTGGATTACCAAGGTAATCAAAGAGTCTTCTACCTTGTGTTGTCTCATCCATCTTACGGCGGGCTTCGTCCTCTCTTAGATATGGGCGTAGATTTGATACTTGTTCTTTAGCCGAGTCACTTACAGCATATTCAATTAGCCTAGAAAGAATCTTATCAAGTTCTAGTATTAATAGGTTGGAATCAAGAGATGTAATTGCATTTGTATTTGTATTCATTGCATAATCCTTCTTTTCTTATTTAATAGTTGGTAAATGAAAAGTTACTTTACATTCAGTATTGGTTTAACTAAATGGTTATTTCGTCATTAAATGTGGGATTACGAATGATTAGTAATATAAGAACCTTGCAGATAGAATGCAATTTGCATATAGATACACCAAAGAAAGACACAAAAAAAGATTGAAAGAAACACACTCTCAACCTTACTTAGTCTATCAAGTAATATATAAAGATATTGTATGTGGCTCTATAAAAGGGCAGAGTACGAGCAGGAATCTGCAATCGTCTCATCATTACTATTTAATTCGTAATCACCATTTTATCAACCGTTAACATACAACACCATCCTTCCAAAATTATTACATTCAATATATCATAGTATAGAACCTATTGTCAAATATAATTTTGAGCGGTTTAAGGTAAATTACGAAGCATGTTATAATGTGGTAATATTATGAAGTAGCTTATATAGGTTGACGCTATACTTGGTATATTAGTATAATATTATTAATTAATACATAATTAGGTATTAATGTTCTGTGAGAAGGGACGATAACTAATGTATGAGACAATACTTGTATAAAGTATGTATTATACGTAACACATACTTAAATTCAGCAGAGGAAGATCTGCAAGTATAAAGGAGAGTTATTATGATCAAAAAGAAGGAAAATGTAAAAAGACTTAGTATCTTGTTATGTCTAGTTATGGTTTTATCTGTATTTGGTCCAACAAACCAGATAGTAAAGGCAGCAACCTCATTGAATAAGTCATCCATCAAGGTAGCAATAGGGGCAAAAGAACAAGTAAAAGTTACAGGTACAAGTAAAAAAGCTACCTGGAAATCTGCTAACAAATCCATTGCAACAGTTGATGAAAAAGGATATGTCAAAGGAATTAAGAAAGGTACTACAAAGGTATATGCCACTGTATCAGGTAAGAAATATACTTGTACTGTTAAAGTTGAAAGTGTTTCTATGAGTTCAAAATCTAAAACAGTGTCAGTTGGTAGCAGCTTCACACTGAAATTGAATGGAAATACACAAAAAGTATCCTGGACATCAAGCAATAGTAAAATTGCTAGTGTATCTTCATCTGGTAAAGTAAAGGGTGTGGTAGCAGGTAAAACAACAATTACAGCAAAAGTTGATAATAAGAAGTTTACATGTGCAGTGACCGTTAAGAAGAAATCAGCTAAGAGTGAATTAGATGATATCTTGACAGCTGTTAAAAAAGCATATGGGAATGATTATAAACCACAAACTTCTTTATCTAAGGATATGCTATCTGAAGTTGTAGGCTTAAAATCAAATTTATATGATGCTGTGGTAGCAGAGGTACCAATGTTGTCCTTTAATGTGGACACCTTCATAGCAGTTCATCCCGTAGCAGGTAAGAAGGATGAGGTGGAAAAAGCTTTAGTAAAATATAAAAAGTATCTTGAGGAAGATGCACACCAATATCCAATGAATATGCCTAAAGTTAAAGCTTCAAAAGTTGTTACAGTTGGAGATTACGTGTTCTTCATTATGTTAGGAAAATCTAATGATACAGAAGAGAATGAAGGAAAATTACTTTCTTTTTATGAAAAACAAAACGCAATTGCTATAGAGGCAATTAAAAAAGTTTTGAATAAATAACCATCCTTGACAACTATATTGATATTTATTATAATTTATGAGAATAGAAAGTTCATGAGTAAACTTTCTATTGTTTATTAGATAAGGGAGTAGTTAGCACGTAGTGTAATAAAGTCAACATACTGATGGAGAACATCTGGCTTTATTTTAAATAATGAGACTTGTCTGCAATGTTTTTTTGTTGCAGACAGGTCTTTTTCTATGTTGCGGGCTTCTTATAAAACAAGAAGAAAGGATACGTGAACATGAGCTTTTTTGAATTATTTTTATTAGCGGTTGGATTATCAATGGATGCTTTCGCTGTATCAATCTGTGAGGGACTTTCCATGAAAAAACTGAATCTGAAGCGCGCTGGTATATTAGCACTCTTCTTTGGAGGATTCCAGGCAGGAATGCCTTTATTAGGATATCTACTAGGAAAGAATTTTCAACAGTATATAACGTCTATTGATCATTGGGTTGCATTCGTATTACTTGCTATTATTGGTGGAAATATGATTAAGGAAGCGTTAGATAAGGATGAAGATAAAAAGCAAGAAAAGAAGTTTTGTCTTAAATATGTTTGTATTTTATCTGTTGCAACAAGTATTGATGCACTTGCGGTAGGTATTACGTTTGCCTTCTTACAAGTTAAGATTGTTATGGCTGTCTGTCTAATTGGTATTACTACGTTCGTATTATCATTCATAGGAGTAAAGATTGGCAATGTATTCGGGACAAAGTATAAATCAAAAGCAGAATTACTAGGTGGTACAATCTTAATTATAATAGGCCTTAAGATCTTAGTTGAACATCTAGGGTTAATAGGATAGTTACTATTTATATTTATTTAAAAACAAAAAGAGTTGTTGCAAAATTAAATCTTTCGCATGTTTTTCAGATGGAATGTTTTCACACACCAACAAAAAAACAATCTTCACGTATTATCTGTCCAGATGTAGACACTATGTGTCTACTCTTGCCAGATAATTGGCTGAAGATTGTTTTTTTATATTGCATTTGAATGCATTCTATCTGAAAAAATATGTTATAGATATTCAAACTATATTTTGCAACAGCCTCATAATAAATTACTTACAAAGTATAACTTTTTTTGGTATTATGCCTATAATAGAGCGATTCCGTTTGCTACAGCATATTCTGATATGTCATCTGGCCAGATAGAAGCTTGCACTTCACCGATATGTGCCTTACGAAGGAAGAACATACATATTCTTGATTGACCAATACCACCGCCAATTGTATATGGTAATTCGCCGTTTAATAATGCTTTCTGGAATGGTAATTCAGCACGGTCCATACAGCCACAGATTTCAAGCTGTTTACTAAGTGTTTCTTCATCAACACGTATACCCATAGAAGAGAGCTCTAGAGCAATATCAAGTACAGGGTAATACATAATAATGTCACCGTTTAATGACCAATCATCGTAATCAGGTGCACGACCATCATGTCTTTCTCCGGAATTTAATGCACCACCAATCTGCATAATAAAGACTGCACCTTTTAGTTTTGCAATGTTATATTCTCTTTCCTTAGGTGTAGAGTCTGGATACATATCTTCTAATTCTTGTGTTGTAATGAAAGAGATTTCTTCTGGCATAATTGGATTTACATATGTATATTTATTGCAGATGAACTTCTCAGTAGCTTTTAAGGCATTGTAGACATTTTTAACAATAGTTTGTAAGGTCTCAACTGTACGCGTTTCTTTGGTAATAATCTTTTCCCAGTCCCATTGGTCAACGAAGATAGAATGAATGTTATCCGTATCTTCATCTCGTCGAATGGCATTCATATCTGTATATAAACCCTCTCCAACCGTAAAACCATAACGTTGAAGGGCAAGACGTTTCCATTTGGCTAATGAATGTACAATCTCTACGTTGGCGTCATCTTGTTCTTTAATTCCAAAGCTTACAGGACGCTCAACCCCATTTAAGTTATCATTAAGACCTGTTTCTGGTTTTACAAACAAGGGAGCAGATACTCTTGTAAGGTTTAATTCTTTCGCCAATTCTCTTTCAAAAAAGTCTTTTACATCTTTGATTGCAACTTCTGTTTGTCTTATGTCTATGGCTGGTTGATAACCATCTGGAATAATAAGATTCTTCATTCTTCGTGTTCTCCTTTATTTTTATAAAATTAATTAGCATCATTGTAAGGACTTGATTATTTATGCCCTTGTACTGCATAGTAGGGAGTATGTATCTAAGGGGCTGTTGCTAAGCAGGTGAATCGAAATCCTATTGCAACAACCTCTTTCCTATATAAGTTATATAAAACACTTTCTGGTTTTATCACTGCGTAGTAATGAAAACTCCATTTATTATATCATAAACTACTTATGTGGGCAAATGAAACTTAGGATTCTATAATTTAATCTCTCCAACTAAGTTTGTTGAAAAGATGTTTCGAATCTCATTCAAATCATTTGTTTGACCAAGAGCCCACATTAGTTTTGTTACAGTAGCCTCTGTTGTCATATCATAGGCTTGTATAACACCTTTTTCTAATGCTTTTTGTCCAGCTTGGTAGATCGATAAATCACTTCGTTCATATAGACACTGACTAGATACGACTACAGGAATATTGTGTTCGACTAATTTTTGTAGTTTGGAGATAAGGTCACGGTGAATAAAATGTAATCCACCAGCGCCAAAAGCTTCTATTACTACACCTTTATAATTCATATCTAAGAGCATATCAAAGATTCCTGGATTTAATCCTGGAGTTAGCTTAATTAAGAAAACATCGGAACATACAGAATCCCTTAATGTAAATGTACCATCTGTCTTAGGTAATAGTTTATGACTAATGTTTAGTCCATTAGAATCAATAGTAGCCACATATCTACAGTTAACACTTTCGAATGCATCAAAACCAGTTGTACGGACTTTAACCGCACGACATCCTAAGATAATCTTACGGTTAAATGCTAAGAAGATACCTGGAACTCCTGTTGCAGCCATAGCGAAGGCACAACGTAGATTATCCATTGCATCCGTTAAGGGGTTAAGGATTGGTAGCTGAGACCCCGTTACTACCACCGGAATCGGAATATTTTGAAGCATATAAGAAAGTACACTTGTGGTATAAGCCATAGTGTCAGTACCATGTGTTACTACGATTCCATCATAATCATAACAAGATTCATATATATGGTTAGCAATTAATTGCCACTCTTCAGGTTGTATATTAGAACTATCGAGATGAAGAATATCTTTTGCTGTTATATCATAATTCTCATTCAATCCGGTGATTTTTGAGAATAAATTATCAATACTTAGTGCGGGAATTAATCCTTCTTCACTTGACTGTGATGCAATAGTTCCGCCAGTTGCAAGCACTAAAATCCGTTTTTTCTCTTGTGTCATTCTTCCATCCTCCATTAATAATTACACGTATTTATGACAAGATCCTTTATAATACTACATATCATTTCTGATAAAGTATAGCAAAATCAATGGGAAAATACAATATGTAAATAAAAGTAAGAGATTCGGAAAAAATCTATTTGGTGATGAAAGGTAAAGATGTAGGGTGAAAATGAAAGGAATACTTTGTTGAAGTTAATAATATGTAATTTTAAGAATAAATACGAAAAAATACGAAAATATTATTTGACATTTATTTTATATGTGTTATTATGAAATAGTAGTACATAATAAACCACTAATAAAAAATTACACTTTTAGATAATATAACAATACAATTGTTGGGAGGAAAATTATGATTAAAGCAGGAATATACCATACACCAGATGTACCATATGCGTATGCAATAGATGAGAATACGTTATATTTGAAAATTCAAGCCGCGAAAGAGGATATCAAGAATGTTACTGTTTATTATAAAGATAGACATCAATATGAAAAACCATTTCAACAAGTTTTGATGAATCGCATTCAAGGAAGTGAGATCTTTGATTATTACGAAGTGGAACTGGTTAATGTAGATAAGAAGTTTCGATATTTCTTTGAATTAATAGACAAGGAGGGAAACTTTTTCTACTATAATGAAAGAGGTATTATGAACGAAAGGCCAGATGTACCACAAACTTTTCAATTCCCTTATCTTTGCCCAGGAGATTTCTATCAGCAAGTAGAATGGGCGAAAGATGGTGTAATGTATCAAATCTTTCCAGACCGATTCTGTAATGGAAATCATAACAATGATCCAGAAGGGGTTAAGCCTTGGGGAGAAAGAGTTGTAGGTAATCATGACTTCTTTGGTGGAGACTTAAAAGGAATTACAAAGCAGTTAGATTACCTAAAAGAACTTGGAGTTACAATTATCTATACAACCCCAATCTTTCAATCGTGTTCTAACCATAAGTATAATACAAAGGATTACTATGAGATTGACCCACAATTTGGTACCAAAGAAGAGTTAAGAGAATTAATTGAGGAAGCACATAAACGAGGCATACGTTTTGTATTAGACGGTGTATTCAATCATTCTGGAGATGACTTCTTTGCATTCAAAGATATTATGAACAAGGGTGAGAAGTCTGTATATAGAGATTGGTATTATATTGAGTCTTATCCGATTAATCAAAGGGAACTTAATTATGTAACTTTTTACGATAGATATGGGAATATGCCAAAACTAAATATGAGTAATACTGATACGGTACAGTATTTCTTAGATGTAGCAAGCTACTGGCTAAGAGAGTTCCATATAGATGGATTCCGTTTGGATGTGTGTGATGAGATTGACCATGGATTTCTTAAGAAATTTTATGAACGTGTGAAGAAAGTAAATCCAGAGGCAATCGTGATTGGTGAAATTATGCATATGGGGAACTCTTTCTGTAGGGGAGATGAATTAGATTCTACGATGAATTATCCGTTTCGTGAATCCGTATTAGAATTCTTTGCGCTTCGCAAAATGTCTGCTGAGAACTTCATTGAGACATTGGCAATTAGACAACATTCCCTTCGTAAAGATCTTCATAAACAGATGTTAAATCTTCTTGACTCACACGATACAGCACGTTTTGTCACAGATGCTTCCGGCCAAAAGAGAAGACTAGAATTAGCAACAGTTTTCCAATACACATACCTTGGTATACCTTACATCTATTATGGAGATGAAGTGGGGTTAGAAGGTGGCAATGACCCTGATTGCAGACGTTGTATGATCTGGGATAAAGAAGAACAAGACACGAATCTATTCGAACATTTCAAATGGTTAGCAAGCATTCGTAGAGAACATAAGGAGTTTGTGGATGGAGAGTTTAATACCCTTCTTGCAAAACAACAATTCTTAGTATATGAAAGAGTTCTTAAGCAAGAGAAGTCGATAGTTTTCCTTAATAATAGCGAAGAAGAGAAACTTATATATCAATTAGAAGAAGGTACTTATTGTAATATACGTAATGGAGAAGTTATAGAAGGTGGTAGAGAGTTAGTGGTAGAACCTATGGACTTTATGGTTCTATACGCTCTGAAGGACTTATAATTATATAATTGGTTAGAGTGTAAAAACTAAATTTAATTTCGTCTATTTGCTCAAATTTATTTGTGAGCATGTTATGTCAAACGGAGTTCATCCGTAACCCACTCTCGCTTAGCTTCACACGTAGTCAGTAAGGTATATAATAAAGAATACTCCCCCAATAAATAAGGAAAGTGTACCAAAAAGGCCAAGACAAAATAGTCGCAACCTTTTGGTACACTTTCTTTTTCATTATTGAATGCTTTTGTAACAGATAATACTCTAGGTCATGCTATTTATCAATTAGTTGGAAAATATGAATAATTAGGAAGCTATGGTAAACAATATAGGTTAAATACAACATAAGGAGTATGTTTGTTATATGATAAATTCAATAAGTAAAAACATTGCATCTAATAAAAGGCGTTTGGATGCAGAGCTAATAGTTGATGATAATTTTGATATTATCAATAGGAAGATAACCATTGGTGAAAAAGAATGTTGTCTTTATTTTGTAGATGGTTTTGTAAAAGATGAAATCTTAGAAAAGTTAATGGAGTTCTTTGCACATCTTAAAAAAGAGGATGTTGAATGTACACCGGAAGAGTTTCAAGATAAGTTACTGCCATATGGTGAAGTTGACTTAGTGGATAAAATGGATACCGTCATTACACGTATCCTATCAGGTGTGACTTGTTTATTGGTGGATGGATATGAAAAAGTACTAGTAATTGACTGTAGAACATATCCAGCAAGAAATGTAGAAGAGCCTGATAAAGATAAGGTTATGAGAGGAGCTAGGGATGGATTTGTAGAAACGTTGGTCTCCAATACCGCACTCATTAGACGTAGAATACGTAACCCAAATCTTATTATGCAGATGATGGAAGTAGGAAGCTCTTCACATACCGATATTGTAGTTTGCTATATGAAGGATCGCGTGGAAGAAAAACTTCTAAGCAACATAATTGATAAGATTAAGAAGATTAAAATAGATGCACTTACCATGAGTCAGGAAAGTTTAGCGGAATGTATGTATAAGGGTAGTTGGTTTAATCCGTTTCCAAAATTTCGTTATACGGATCGTCCAGATGCAGTAGCTGCATCCGTATTAGAAGGGAAAGTAGTTATCATAGTTGATAATTCTCCTTCAGTAATGATTCTTCCTGCAACAATATTTAGTATTATGGAAGAGTCGGCTGATTATTACTTTCCACCAATTACGGGGACATATCTACGTCTTTCAAGAATTATTATTAATATAATTGCATTAGTATTAACACCTATATTCGTATTGTTTATGCAACATCCGGATTGGATTCCTAAAGGGTTAGAGTTTATTAGGATTACGGATACAATTAATATACCGATTATTTTTCAACTACTTATACTGGAATTTGTTATTGATGCACTTAAATTAGCAGCGCTAAATACACCCAGTATGATGACTACACCGTTCAGTGTTGTGGCAGCATTTATATTAAGTGATTTTGCAGTTAGTTCAGGCTGGTTTAATTCAGAGGTAATGCTTTATATGGCATTTGTTGCTATTGCAAATTATTCGCAAGTTAGCTATGAACTGAGTTACGCACTTAAATTCATGCGTATCTTTTTATTGATTATAACAGGGCTATTTAGTCAGTGGGGATTTATTGTAGGTATTTTGTTAACTACATGTGCGATTATATTCAACAGAACAGTAACCGGTTATAACTATATATATCCACTTATTCCTTTTGACTTTAGAGTTCTTATGAAACATCTTTTTAGAGTTACTTTACCAGCAAGTGAAAAAGCAGGTAACCAAAAGTTCTAACTTAGCAATGCTAGGACATATATTAGGGTATAAATGAACCATCAAGTTAAGAAATATATATAAGGAATAAAGGTATCGTACTAAGAATGATGTAATATATGCAAACTTGGTACGAACCTTCTGTAGGAAGGAGTACATATGGTAATACATGTAGTGAAGCAAGGAGAAACCATTTATAGTATTGCATTAGATTATGATACAACACCAAATCGCATTATTGAGGATAATGAATTAACCAATCCATGTAACTTAGTTATTGGACAGACACTGGTTATTCTGTATCCTAAGAGGATATATACGGTAGAAGAGGGAGATACACTTTTTGACGTAGCACAGAAAAACGGAGTACGTGTAATCACACTATTACAAAACAATCCAGGACTTGCGGATTTCCCTTATCTATATGTAGGACAACAAATTGTGATTGAATACGAAGGAGATAAAATTGGAGATATGGAGGTTAATGGGTATCTATATCCGTCTATTGATATGGAAGTACTGGAAAAGACCTTACCTTTTTTAACGTATATTACGGTTTTTACCTATGGGTTCACACCAGAAGGAGAATTAATTGGTATAGACGATCAGAATATAATTAATTTAGCTAGAGATTATGGGGTGGCTCCTTTAATGTTAATATCAACATTAACACCTGAAGGTAGCTTTAGTAGTGCACTGGCAAATCAAATATTGAATGATATGGAAGCACAGAACCGATTAATAGATAATATTCTTATCAACTTAAGAGAAAAACAATATTATGGTCTGGGTATTGATTTCGAGTATATATACCCTGCTGATAGACAGGCATATGTAGACTTTATTCAGAATGTAACTACAAAGTTAAATGCAGAAGGATTTGTAGTTACTGTTGCCCTAGCACCTAAGATTGCGACAGAACAACCAGGGCTTTTATATGAAGGACATGATTACAGGGGCATAGGAGAAGTTTCTAACAAAGTTATGTTAATGACATATGAATGGGGATATACATATGGTCCACCGATGGCAGTAGCTCCAATTAATAAGGTAAGGGAAGTTTTAGATTATGCTGTTACAGAGATAGAACCAGATAAGATCTTCATGGGAGTACCAAACTATGCATACGATTGGGCACTACCTTTTGTAAGTGGGGAATCAAGAGCTAGATCTTTAAGTAATGTGGAGGCAGTTGAGCAAGCGGCAGAATATGGTGCGACAATATGCTTTGATGAAGTAGCAAAAACACCGTATTATAATTACAGAAGTACAGATGGAATAGAGCATGTTGTTTGGTTTGAAGATGCTAGAAGTATTAATGAAAAACTTCTATTAGTTAATGAATATGCACTTAATGGTGCTAGCTATTGGAATCTCATGAAGTACTTCCCTCAAAACTGGGCTGTACTTAATTCCTTATATAATATCTTAAAAGTTCTTTAAACAAAAAAGGAGGAGCCGTTGGGGGCTCCTAAGAGGGGGGATGTTATGAAAAAAATCTATATAAAAGATAATTAACTTATTTGATATAACTATAATAACAACTAAATGTGTATTAGGTATGTAGCATTTATGAAAGAACTATGAACGTACTATTAACATTTTTAGTTTTTATAAAATTCTTCTGTATTCATAGTAAGAAAAAGCTTGAAAAACTTAAATTAACATTGTATAATAAAGAAAATATATAACTAAAAAAAGATTGCAAAGAAGCATAGGTGCTATACCTATGCTTTTTTTTACGTTTAACTTAATTATTTAATGTTAAATACAACGTAATGTTACTAATGCTCGTAAAATAATCGTATAATTGGAGGTATCGGAATGGATAAGATTGATAAAAAAATAATTGGTTTACTTCAAGAAAATGCTAGATACTCGCTCAAACAATTGGCAGAAAAAGTGTTTTTATCGTCACCTGCAGTAGCAGCAAGAATCGAACGTCTAGAAAAAGAGAACATTATAACCGGATATCATGCAAGTATTAATCCAATTAAATTAGGATATCATATTACAGCATTCATTAATCTTGAAATGTCACCAACAAAAAAGGATACGTTTTATCCATTCGTACAACAATGCCCGAACGTTATAGAATGTAATTGTGTAACAGGAAGTTATTCAATGTTAATTAAAGTATGTTTTCCAAGTACAATGGAACTTGATTCCTTCATTGGTCATCTACAAAAGTTTGGAACAACAAAAACCCAGATCGTGTTCTCAACATCAGTTCCACATAGAGGAATCTCCATAACTGCAGAGGATGTTGAAGCCGGCGTAAGTAATTTATAATTGTATAGAAAGTTACATAATTTAAAATAAATAATGGAACCAAATAGTAATCCCTCTCGTCTAATTCATAGAGATATATAAATGAGTTAACAGGAGGGATTTTTATGAAGAGTAAGTTTAAAGTAGTAATGGTACTAGTACTTGTTTGTGTTTTCTTTACGGCCTGTGCAAGTAAAAAAGATATGAACATTCATCAAGAGATGGATAAGAGCGATGTGGCGATGGACGAAGGATATACAGCCACAGAGGAAATGAAAGAAACATCTGGTGTTACGACAGATACGGCTACTTCGAATTCAAGTGCGGAGGGGGAAGTACCGAATGCGACTCGTGTCGATACAAATCGGAAGATTATTCGTAATGTGTCACTTGATTTAGAGACACAAGATTTTGACAAAGTAGTAAATTCTATAGAATCTGAGATTACTACTCTAGGTGGATACGCAGAGAACATCAATATGAGTGATTTACTAAGTAGTACGAATCGGTATTGTAATATCACAGCAAGGATACCAGCGGATAAGCTAGATTCCTTTGTCAATAAAGTTAGTAAGACAGGGAATGTGGTATCTAAGAATATGTCTGCAGAAGATGTCACAGTGAATTATGTAGATATGCAAAGTCATGTAAAAGTACTTAAGGTGGAACAAAAGCGTTTAATTGAATTAATTGAAAAGGCAGTTGATTTGGATTCTATCATATTATTAGAGAACCGCTTAACAGAGATTCGATATGAGTTAGAATCTTATGAATCACAATTAAGGACATATGATAACCTCATTGAATACAGTACCGTTACGATATCAATTCAGGAAGTAATTCGTTATACACCACAAGTAGATAATGAATCTACTTGGGAAAAAATGAAAGCAGGTTTTAAAGATACCGTTTATGATATTAAGGATGGTTTCACAGGATTCATAATTTGGTTTGTTTCTAATATTCCTTATATCGCATTTTGGTCAGTTGTAATAGTTGTTGTTGTCATAGTTATTAATAAAAAGAGAAAAAAACAAATTACGAATAATCCAGAAAATAAAGCTTAAATAAATAAACTAATTGGAAAATCATTCATGTTGCTAGACTGTTCCATTCATGTTATAAATATAAAGATGTAAAAGGACGAATTTTAAATTGAGCGACTAAATAGTTAAAATTATATAAGAATGGAAAGGAATAAAGGAATGGAAGTATTAGAAGCAGCAAACTATGGACTTTTATCCATACTCCCTCCTCTTATTGCAATTGTCTTAGCTTTGATTACCAAAGAGGTTATTATGTCATTATTGACAGGAATTTTGGTTGGATCACTTATCTATACCAATGGAAATGTAATTGAGATGGTAGTTACTTCGTTTGAAGTTATGGGCGAGAAGATGGGTGAGAATGTCTACATCTTAATCTTCTTAGCCCTACTTGGAGCATTGGTAGCGATTGTTACTAGGGGAGGCGGATCAGCAGCATACGGAGAAATGGCAGCAAGTAAGATTAAGACAAGAAGAGGAGCAACATTAGCAACATCGGCTCTTGGAGGTCTTATCTTTATTGATGATTATTTTAACTGTCTTACTGTAGGAACTGTTATGAAACCGCTAACCGATAAACATAGAATTAGTAGAGCTAAGCTCGCGTACCTAATAGATGCAACAGCAGCACCAATATGTATCATAGCTCCTGTTTCAAGTTGGGGGGCATCTGTAGCAACGTATATTCAGGATGCGGGTGCAGGTAATGGTATGACGACATTTATTAAGATTATTCCATATAACTTATATGCAATCTTAACAATTGTTATGGTTATAATTGTATGTTTATCAAAAGTAAACTTTGGACCAATGGCTCGATATGAAAAGAATGCCATAGAGCGTGGAGACTTGTTCTCTGGAAACGAGATAATTGTTACGGAAGATAAGACAGAGAAGAAAAAGGGTAAAGTAATTGATCTTGTAATTCCAATTGTTTCATTAATGGTATTTACCGTATTAGCTATGGCTTATACTGGTGGTGGCTTAACGGGGGAAAATAGTTTCTTTGCATCCTTTGGCGAAAGTAATTCCTCACTTTCTTTAGTAATAGGTAGTTTTGGTGCATTAGTACTTACATTTATTCAATATTCTATTCGTAGAATTCTTTCTTTCCGCCAATTTGTGGATGAGATTTCAGAAGGGATTAAGTCAATGGTTCCAGCTTTCACAATCTTAATCCTTGCTTGGACAATTAGTGGAATCTGTAGTACAGATTATCTTAATACGGGAGGATATGTAGGAAATCTTGTGAAAGACGCAAGCTTCCCAATATTTATCTTGCCAGTTATGGTATTCGTAATTGCTGGATTCTTAGGATTTGCAACGGGAACTTCATGGGGAACCATGGCTTTGTTGATTCCAATTGGAGTAGCAATCTGTTCGTCAGAGACAACAAGAGCTTTGTTATATCCAGTACTTGGATCAATCTTAGCAGGGGCAGTATATGGTGATCACATATCTCCGATTTCTGATACAACAATCTTATCTTCCACAGGAGCAGGATGTAACCATATGGACCACGTATCTACACAGTTGGTTTATGCAAGCGTTGTTGCAGCTTGTTGCATATGTGGATATCTGTTAATGGGAGTAATGAAGAGCGCAGTGGTACCGTTTATAATATCATTAGGTCTATTGATTGTAGCGATAATTGTATTAAACAAAGCAGCTACCAAGAAGGATCCGATTGATTATTCTAATGTGAATAACTAGTGTATTTTATTATACTATGATAGCGTGTATTTGTAATATATAGAGCAAGAAAAACAATCCAGAGAAGATAAATGGCTATGACGTACCGTTCATATTCGTAATAGCCACAACTTCCCTGGATTGTTTTTCTTATTCTTATAATTAAAAGTCCGTTTACAACTAAGCTAACATCATACGATCGTTTGCAAATTCACCACCACTTGCTTGTTCGAATTTTTGAAGAAGGTCAGAGACTTGTAAGTTCTTCTTTTCCTCTCCGCTTATATCAAAGATAATATTACCATCATGCATCATGATCAGTCGATTGCCGATGTGGATGGCGTCTTTCATATTATGCGTAACCATAAGTGCAGTTAAATTATTAGATTCTACGATAGTCTCGGTTAAATCAAGTACTTTTTTTGCTGTTTTAGGATCAAGTGCAGCGGTATGTTCATCTAATAATAATAGTTTTGGTTTTACTAATGTTGCCATTAATAATGTAAGTGCTTGACGTTGACCACCTGACAATAGACCAACCTTAGAAGAAAGGCGATTTTCAAGTCCTAGATCAAGTGTCTTCAAAACTTCTACATATTGTTGTTTCTCATCTGAACTGATGCCCCATCTTAAACCACGTTTTTTACCACGGCGATAGGCAAGCGCAAGATTTTCCTGTATCTCCATATTGGCAGCAGTACCTTTCATAGGATCTTGAAAAACACGACCTAATAGTTTGGCACGAACATGTTCAGGTTGTTTGGTAATATCTATTCCATCTAATTTGAGGGAGCCACTATCTACCGGATGAACACCGGCAATCATATTAAGTAAGGTGGATTTACCAGCACCATTTCCTCCAATTATGGTAACGAAATCACCAGGATTCAGATGAAGATTCACACCTTTTAATACTTGCTTTTCATTAATGGTATCTGCATTGAATGTTTTGTGTAGATTTTCTATATATAACATAACTACCTCCAGTTTTGAGCTTGTTTTTTTATTGTTGGAACTGCGAGTGCAATTGCAACAATAATAGCAGTAAATAATTTTTGATCATTATTATTTAATCCTAGTTGAAGGACAAGGGCAATAATTACACGGTAGATGACAGAACCAACAATAACAGATATAAGTTTACTTTTGAAAGAAGTACAACGTCCAAAGAATACCTCACCGATTACGATAGAAGCTAATCCAATAACAATAGCACCCTGTCCCATGATAACATCTCCATAACCTTGACTCTGTGCTACTAATCCACCAGATAAAGCAATTAGACCGTTACTAATCATAAGACCAAGAATCTTCATGCGATCTGTATTCTGTCCAAGAGCACGAATCATATCTTCGTTGGTACCAGTTGCACGAAGGGCACTACCAGCTTCTGTACCGAAGAACCAATATAATACAAAACAAAGTAAAACACCGAAGATAATACCGATTCCAATAACAATTAGAGAATTAAGTGTAGAGTATTTGATATGATCCATAACAGAGTCGGGAATTACTTTCTTGATCATGGTAACGATGGTATCCGACTTAAGCAAAGACTGATTTGGCTGTCCCAATATTCTTAAGTTGATAGAATAGAGTGATATCATACTCAAAATACCAGCTAGAATTACAGGGATTTTAAGTTTCGTATGTAAGAAACCAGTTACCATACCAGCCGCCATACCAGCTAATACAGACAGTAGTAAACTCAAAATTGGGTTCCAACCGGATACTATTAGGGTGACACTTAAACAACCACCTAATGCAAAACTTCCATCGCAAGTCATATCTGCGACATTAAGAATCTTAAATGTAATATAAATACCAAGTGCTAGTACTGCCCATAAAAGGCCTTGCCCAGAAGCACTTAAAATTGCAAAAAATATATTCATAATAACCTCCCGTAATCTTTTGTTTGTTTCAAACCTGTAAAACTAATAAAACTTGTACCATTGACATTGCGAATAGCTATACCACGTTTGTATAGATAAGAAAAAAGAGAAAAAGAGAAAAAGAGAATATCCCCCATAATGAATTATAAGATGGGGGCTATTCTAGTATGAAGCACATATATAGTTAATAATAGAGTTATTTATTCATCTTGGCTTTTAAATCATCAGGTATTGTAATTCCTAATTGAGCTGCAACATCTTCATTAATAGTTAAATCCATTTTTTCAAGGTATTCAATCGGCATATCAGCAGGTTTGGATTCACCAGTAAGAATCTTAACAGCCATAGCAGCAGTTTGTTTTCCTAAGTTGTAATAGTTAATTCCATATGTAGCAAGACCACCGTTCATAACCATTCCGGACTCTCCACAGATGATAGGCATATTGTTTGAGTTGGCAACCATAGCTACGGTTGACATACCAGAAGCAATTGTATTATCCGTTGGAGCATAGATTGCATCTACTTTACCTACTAAAGACTGCACAACTTGTTCGATATCATTTGTATTCGATACGGTAGCATCTACAGTTTCTAAACCAACGTTTGTAGCAGCTTCGCTAGCAAGATCTGCTTGGAATTTGGAATTGGGTTCACTTGAGCAGTAAAGAATCGCTATCTTCTTAGCAGTAGGTACTAATTGAAGCAACAAATCCATCTGTTCTTTAACAGGATTTAAGTCAGAGGTTCCCGTTATGTTTCCGCCAGGAGCTTCGTTGCTGGCAACAATACCGGAATCTGCTGGATCAGTAACTGCTGTAACTACGATTGGAATATCCTGTGTAAGGTTAGCTAGAGACTGAGCGGCTGGTGTTGCAATTGCTAGAATAAGATCTGGGTTATCATTTACTAACTTGGCAGCGATTGTATTATTGTTTGAAGCTTCCCCTTGTGCGTTCTGGAAATCAATTTCAATATTATCGCCTTCTTTATATCCAGCCTCTGCTAGGCCATCAATAAATCCCTTGTAAGCAGAGTCAAGTGCATCATGTGTTGTAGTTTGGCTTACACCAATCTTATATGTTTTGCCGGAACCTTTTGAGCCACAACCAGTTAATGCTGTTATAGATAAAGCAAGAATACATAGCGTGGATATTACTCTTTTCGTTTTTTTCATACTATCCGTTTCCCTTTCATACCGTATTATTAGTTTTTGGGTTTAAAGCTTTAAAACTTTCATTTGATAAAGTGAATTATACGCTATTTTTAAAAGATAGTCAATTAATATTACGTTGTAGAACTAGGTCAAAGACTCGATTTAAACCGTAAGAAAATCAGTTTTAATTCGTTTTTAATGTGAAAATCATGGAATTAATGATACAATAGAAGTAATTAACAAAGCGAATATTTAATTAGGAGGTAAATTGTTTTGGCAAAGATATTAATTGTTGAGGATGAGAATAAGATTGCAAGATTTGTTGAATTAGAATTAAAATACGAAGGATACGAAGTTGAGATAGCGGGAGATGGAAGACAAGGATTTGAAAAAGCAATGCATGAAGATATTGATTTAGTCATTCTTGATATTATGCTACCGGGGTTAAGCGGAATTGAAGTTTGTAGGAGAGTAAGACAAGAAGGAAAACAAGTTCCGATTATTATGTTAACGGCTAAAGATGATGTTACAGATAAGGTTGCTGGTCTTGATATGGGTGCGGATGATTATATGACCAAACCATTTGCTATTGAAGAGTTACTTGCGAGAATTCGTGTAGCTTTAAATCGTCATTCGAATGTCGGCACTAAAACAGAGATTCTGCAATATGGCAAGCTTGTAATTAACCTATCTAGTCATACTGTTACATATGATAAAGAAGAGATTACATTGACAAAGAAAGAGTTCCAATTACTTGAATACCTTCTAAAGAATAAGAATATAGCTATGACAAGAGAGCAGTTATTGAATAACGTATGGGACTATGAGTATCTAGGGGATACGAATGTGGTAGATGTATATGTTAGATACCTACGTCAAAAGATAGATGATAAATATGGAATCCATCTGATTAGTACGGTACGTGGTGTGGGGTATATAATTAAGGATGAGAAGTAAGATAGTTGAATGGATAAGAAAATTACTGATTCGTACGGTTCTACCATTACGAAAGAGGATGGGACTATTCTTTAGCCAGTTCTATTTCTCAATCGCATTCCGTATATCGCTAAATTATCTTAGATTATTAATCATTAATAGTGTTGTCTTTTGCTTTCTATTCGTTGGAGTATATCTAGGAATATCAGCATTTGATAATAATACCTTAGAAAAACAGATGATACTTAAGTTAGAAAACGAAGAGATTAGTATTGCAGATCTTGAAGACAGAAATCCATACTATTCGGAAGGGTTGTCACTAAGGATTACGAATGAAGCAACAAAAGAAGTTGTTTTTAATGATACCTTGTATAACATTGAAAAGAGAAATAGTATTTTTAATAGGGTCTTCTATGGGGATATAGATGGAAAGAAAATATTAGTTGTGAAGGATAAGCAAAAGGTTAAGATTGGTGATAGTAACTACACGTTATATTTTCAATTTGATTTATCAAGTGAACGACTTTTATTGAGTCGTTTGGTACCATTTGTTATATTACTGCTTGCAATATTTACAGGGAGCGTAATTGTATATGGTAAAAAGGGTGATGAGAAATTATTCTTGCCATTAAAGGATATGTCTAGGTTAGCAAATCGCCTTACCGTTAATAACTTGCAAAGTGAAAGAATTAATCTTGCAGGAACAAAGAACGAACTAAAGGACCTTGCAGTGACTATTAATCAGATGCTAGACCGTATTGAATTATCGTATGAAAGTCAAAAGCAATTTGTCTCCGATGCTTCTCACGAGCTTCGAACACCAATAGCTGTTATTCAAGGATATGTAAATATGTTAGATCGATGGGGCAAATCGGATACGGAAGTATTAGAAGAATCCATAGAAGCAATTAAGAATGAATCTAAGGCAATGCAAGAGTTGGTTGAGAAACTATTATTCCTATCAAGGCATGACAAAAAGACACTTAGATTAGAGAAGCATGTGTTTAATATGCGTGTACTTGTGGAAGATATGTTGAAGGAAACAAAGATGGTAACCACCAACCGTATCGTTGAAACGAAGGCGCTAGAAGACGTTATGGTCTATGGAGATAAGCAGGCACTTAAGCAAGCTATCAGGGTTTTCGTTGATAATGCTGTCAAGTATACTAGTGACGGAGATTCTATCTACATATCTTGTGAAAACAAAGAGGGAGATTGTGTGATATCGGTTGAGGATACAGGGATTGGTATGACAAAGAGGGATATTGATAATATATTCGAAAGATTCTATCGTTCTGACCATGTACGTGATAGAAAGATTAGTGGTCATGGATTAGGATTATCCATAGCGAAGTTAATTATAATGAAACATACGGGGAATATTCGCGTCCGTTCCCAATATACAAAGGGATCTAGCTTTATTGTGACTATTCCAAAACGTAGATAGGGTAGAAAGCATATGGAATCGTATAAGACAATGATTGCATAATAAATAAAAATCATGTATAATGTTATTGTTAAGGAAAATGTATAGTATTTTAAAAAAATAAAAAGTATAGGATGAGAGTATGCTACATATCAAGAATTTAGATGAAGGACTAAATGTTTTTAAAGCACTAGGATCTGATGTACGTATTAATATAGTTAAGAAGCTTTTAGAGAACAAGGAAATGAATATGAATGAATTGGCTTCTAGTTTGAAAATTACGAATGGAGCCTTAACTAGTCATGTTAAAAAGTTAGAAGATAGCGGAATCGTACAAGTTTATTCAGAATACACAGGTCATGGAAACCAGAAGATTTGCCGAGTAAATGTAGATAAAATTTTAGTTGAGATTATGGCGGAAGAGCAAGCAGATTCAAAGAATATCTATGATACAGATGTTAAAGTAGGTTTGTATTCCGACTATTCTATCTATCCTACTTGTGGTATATCAACTGGCGAGCAATTGATCGGAGAAGTTGATGATCCTAGATATTTTGCACATTCAGATAGAGTGAATGCACAGATTATATGGTTTTCTAAAGGATATGTAGAATATCAGATTCCAAACTTATTACCAGCAGCTCAAAAGATTGATCAGATTACACTTTCTGCAGAATTAAGTTCAGAAGCACCAGGAATTAATAATGATTGGCCTTCTGATATTAGTTTTTACCTAAATGATGTTTGTATAGGAACATGGACCAGCCCAGGAGATTTTGGTGAGGTTAAGGGAATCTTTACACCAGACTGGTGGTTTCCAAACTGGAATCAATATGGCCTGCTTAAGTTGTTAGTTATTAATAAAAAAGGAACTTTTATTGATGGATTGCAGATTTCTAATGTTACAATAGAAGATTTCAAACTGGATTATAAAAGCTCAATTAAATTCAAATTCTCGGTTAATGACGATGCTACAAACGTTGGCGGTTTAACGATTTTTGGTAAAGAGTTTGGTAACTATTCACAAGATATTAAAGTACGAATTAATTATAGTCCAATCTAAACGTAGTAAGTGTTCGAGGGGCTAGTTAATCAGATATATTTAGTTTTATTTTCGTAAATAGGTATTACTTTAGAGACAACTTTCAATTTGAAAGTTGTCTCTTTTTTTGGCGGTGTGCTAGGAATGGTATTTCCGTTGTATTGCACATATATCAGGGATACTTGGAGAAAATAGTTTAGAAAAGAATATATAAATATAATAACATCTAAAATATTATGGTTAATTTGTACAAAATAGCTTTACAAATGAAATTTAAGTAGATATAATAGCATTATATTTTAGATATAGCTAAAATAATTTAGTTATATGAAAGAGGAAGCAGAATGAAAAAACATTTTTATCAAAGAAGAGTAACAATGTTTTGTTGTTGTATAGCGCTGTTATTTATCAATGGTTGCAATAAGGATCATGGGAATGTACTGGAGGAGAAGAGGATGGAAGATAATAAATACGGTTTATTAATTAATGGAGAAAAACAAGGAATTGATATTAGTAAGACCTTGTATGGGCTCTTCTTTGAAGATATTAATTTTGCAGCAGATGGTGGTTTATATGCAGAAAAGGTAATTAATCGATCCTTTGAATTTGAGAAATCTCTTGCGGAGGGAGGACAACTTCATGGGTATGAGGTAGTTAATAATGCAGAACTAAGAATATGTAGTGAAGATGTACTGAATGACAATAATCCAAACTATCTGGAGTTAAAGACAGAATCAGTGAATAGTGGAGTACGTAATAAGGGATTTCTTGAAGGAATGTCTTTTGTAAAAGGAGAGGAATACCGATTTAGCGTATATGTAAAAAGCGATTCTTATAAAGGAAAAATTCAGATTAATCTAGAAGATCGTAAACATAATTACATTGGAAGTGGGTACATAGAGGGCGTAGAAGGTTCATGGTCAAAGAGGGAGATATTAATTAAAGCAGAAGAGACGGTAGAGAAAGGAAGTCTATCAATAGTTATTGAAGAAGCAGGAACGATTGATATGGATATGATTTCACTTTTCCCAGTCAATACTTATAAGAACCGCGAGAATGGACTTAGAGCGGACATGGTAAAGCTATTAGAGGAATTACAACCTTCCTTTATCCGTTTCCCTGGAGGATGTATTGTAGAAGGAAATCCACTGGATAATGCGTATTGCTGGAAGGATACCGTTGGAGATGTAGCGCAGAGGAAACAAAATGAAAACTTGTGGATTGGAACGAAAGATTACCCTTATTATCAAACCTATGGAATTGGATTTTACGAGTATTTCTTACTTTGCGAAGATCTGGAGGCTAAGGCGGTCCCTATCGTAAACTGTGGAATGTCTTGTCAAGCAAGAGCAGCTGGACAGACGAATACATTAGCAGCATTAAGTGAACTAGATCATTACATACAAGATGCATTAGACTTGGTTGAGTTTTGCAGAGGAGATGCATCAACAACATGGGGAAGTGTGCGAATTGGCATGGGACATATACAACCATTTGAGATTGAATACTTAGGAATTGGAAATGAGCAGTGGGGAGAAGAATATTTTAAAAGATACGAGAAATTTGTTCAAGTATTCAGAGAGAAGTACCCAGATATTAAATTGATAACCTCCTCAGGTCCATTATCAAGTGGTGATTTATTCGATTATGCGTGGTCAGAGATAGATAGTCATAATGAAGATGCTATCAATTATGCGGATTTAGTAGATGAACACTATTATAATGAGCCAGAATGGTTTTTGAAAAACACAACAAGATATGATGATTATGATAGAAAAGGAACGGAAGTGTTCTTAGGGGAATATGCAGCCAAATCAAATTCATTAAAAGCAGCAATATCCGAGGCAGCATATATGACAGCCCTTGAGAGGAATAGTGATGTTGTTAAGATGGCGGCATATGCACCTTTGTTTGGAAACACCCTTTCGTCACAATGGAAGCCAGATATGATTTGGTTTAATAATAGCAAAGTATTTGGTTCTGTTAATTACTATGTACAGAAGATGTTTGCTAATAATATAGGAGATTATCTGTTAGAGAGTTCATTAATGGATGTCAAAGGAGAAGGTGCTACTGGAAAGATTGGAGTAGGTACCTGGAAAACAGCAGCTGTGTTTGATGATATGAAAGTAACTGATAATGAGACTGGTAAAGTATTGTATGAGAATGATTTCTCTACAGAAGCTTCAAACTTCGAAGGTAGTAGCCAAGGATTCTACGAAATAATAGATGATGAAGATGGTAATATGGTCTATGCACAGACGAATGCCTCTTATCCAACAAACGATGCCATTATGGGAAGTGCCTCTTACGTTGGAGATACGAATTGGAGTAATTATACCTATACAGTTAGGGCAAAGAAATTATCTGGAAGTGAAGGGTTCTTAATACCATTTGCAGTGAAAGATCAGAAGAACTTCTATCACTGGAATATCGGTGGCTGGAACAATACAAGGAGTGTAGTAGAGGAAGCGCTTGGAGGAACCAAGAATATCGTATCTGACATACGAAATGTTACGATACAAACAGATCGTTGGTATGAGATTAAGGTAGTAGTGAATCAAGACACAGTTACTTGTTATCTAGATGATACAAAAATGCATGTAATCAAAGTACCAGAAGTATTTCCTGTATATCAAACCGTTAGTAAAGAAGAGAAAACAGGAGATATTATTGTGAAGTTGGTTAACACCAAAGAGGAAGAAAGTAAAATTACCATAAGATTAGAAAACTGCAATCTTACAGAAGATGCAACGGTGGAGGTACTTGCTAATGAGAAACCTGAAGCAGAGAATTCACTTAGAGATCCTGAGAATGTAATACCAATAATAAGGAAAATAAAAATAACTGAAAATTATGAATATGTGGCACCAGCAAATTCTGTATCAATATTCAGAATAGAGACGATTAATTAATGGATTAAGATAACATTAATCTAAGCTGGTGACAAAGAGACAATATACTGACTAGCGGATGGGAAGAAAGAGAGGGCTTGCACATGGAGAAAGATAAAAAGTTATGGACAAAATATAATAAACCGTTGATAGAACAGAGAGCTGATCCTTACGTTTATAAGCATACAGATGGATATTATTATTTTACCGGTTCGGTACCTCAGTATGATCGAATCATACTGAGACGATCTAACACTATTTCGGGGTTAGCTGAGGCGGAGGAGATTACAATCTGGAAGAAGCATGAATCGGGAGAGATGAGTGCACATATATGGGCACCGGAGATTCACTATATATTTGGTAAATGGTACATATACTTTGCAGCTGGCGAGAAGGAAGATGTCTGGAAGATTAGACCTTATGTACTGGAATGCGAAGGGCAAGACCCGACTCAGGCTGCATGGGTAGAGAAGGGGAAAATGCAATGTGCAGCTGAGGATGAGTATTCCTTTCGAGCGTTTTCATTAGATGCAACAGTATTCGAGAATAAGGGAGAATATTATTACGTCTGGGCAGAGAAAGTCAGTGTAGGAAAACAAATATCCAATCTATATATCGCAAAGATGGAATCAGGAATAAAACTTAGTACCATTCAGGTATTACTAACAACGCCAGATTACGATTGGGAGAGAGTTGACTTCTGGGTAAATGAGGGACCTGGGGTACTGAAAAGAGATGGGAAACTATTCTTAACCTTCTCAGCAAGTGGAACAGGGGCTTGCTATTGTGTAGGTCTACTGTATGCAGATGAAGATTCTGATCTACTAGATCCGCTGTCGTGGACAAAATTAAGAAATCCTGTCCTTGTAACGGATGAGAAGAAGAGGGTGTTTGGACCTGGACATAACTGCTTTACTAAGTCGGAAGACAATCAAAAGGATTTAATGATTTATCATGCAAGACCATATGAAGAGATACAAGGGGACCCATTAAGCGACCCGAATCGTCATGCTATGATTCTTGAGGTCAAATGGGGTAAATCTGGTTTCCCTATATTTGAGATAGAGGAACAAAAGGGTGAGGAATATGAGAAATAGGATATGGAAACTAGTTGTATGTTTGTCCTTAGTAGTAACTTTAACCGGCTGTAAGCAGAGTATGGGAACAGAACAAGTAAAAGACGACCTTATTGAACAAAGTAAGGTAGAAAAAAAAGAAACGAATGGAAGCAATACTGAAAATAATGTAGAAAAGACAGAAGAGGAGGAGACCTATATGAACAGTAAGTTGAATGCCCAGAAAGAAGTCGATTATAGCTTTCAGGATGTAAGTGTTCATGATCCTTCTGTTATAGAAGTTGATGGAACGTATTATGTATTCGGTTCCCATCTAGCGGGGGCAAAATCAGAAGACTTAATAAATTGGGAGTTATTATCTTCTGGTGTGAATAAAACCAACACTATCATACCTGATGCTCCAGATGAACTAGAGGAAGCATTGACATGGGGACAGACTGATACCTTATGGGCGCCAGATGTTATACAGTTGGCGGATGGTAGGTTCTATATGTATTACTGCGCATGTAGAGGTGATGCGCCGATATCAGCACTTGGAATTGCTGTTGCGGATCAAGTGGAAGGTCCTTACGAAGACCTAGGAATTATATTAAAGTCTGGTATGGAAGCCGATACGCCTAGTGAGAATGGGGATACCTACGATTCTACAATTCATCCTAATGCGGTAGATCCATGTGTATTCTTTGATAAAGAAAATCGATTATGGATGGTGTATGGATCTTACTCTGGTGGAATCTATATTCTAGAACTTAATCCAGAAACGGGATTCCCTCTAGAAAAGGGATATGGGAAAAAACTACTTGGTGAAAATCATCTACGAATAGAAGGTCCATACATTATGTATAGCAAAGAGACAGATTATTACTACATGTTTCTTTCTTATGGGGGATTAGATGCAACAGGAGGATATAACATTCGTGTAAGCCGTTCCAAGAATCCAGATGGACCATATTATGATGCAGCTGGAAACGATATGACTCTTTGTAAAGGGCCTGCAGGAAGTTTCTTCGATGATACGGCAGCAGCGCAGTATGGAACAAAAATCTTAGGAAATATACATTTTAACTATATAGAAGGGGAGACAGGCAAGCTAAGAAACGGCTATGTGTCTCCTGGGCATAATTCAGCTATCTATGATGAAAAGACAAATCGCTATTTTTTAATCTTTCACACTAGATTTGAGAATAGAGGCGAAGGTCATCAAGTACGAGTACACCAGATGTATCTGAATGAAGATGGCTGGTTTGTAGTATCACCTTATCGGTATATAGGGGAGAGTATTGGAAGCTATACGAAGGAAGATGTTGTTGGTCCATACAAGTATATTAATCAGATGCAAGACATCTCATCAATCATGAAAAAATCCACTGAAATCTGGTTAAATGCAGATTATACCATATCTGGCCGTGTGACTGGAACCTGGGAGTTAAAGAAGGATAATCAAATAGAGATTACGATTAAAGGGGAATCTTATAAAGGCATAGTAACAAAACAGTGGGACGAATATGGAAAAAAGAACGTGATGGTATTTACAGCATTATCAGAAAAAGGGATTTCCATATTAGGCAGTGGTATTTATGCGTTACCGGAAAATAGCAAATAGAGATATTTTACAAAAAAATAAACTATTATATTATATAATGAATAATAAGTGAATATAGTGGGTTCTTACTATAGAAACTTTGGATTTTTATAAAAAATAGTGGTTAAAATGCATAAAAAAGCGAGTATTGCATTGACTAAACTATACATTGTATGGTAAAATTAAATTAGTTTAGAAAATACTAAATAAATAGTTTAGGATGATTACAGGAACGGAGGAAGGTATTATGCGCAAGAGCATTAAAAGGCTAACTGCAATAGTATTAAGTGGTTCTGTCCTAATGAATAGTGTGTTTGGGTTTGCGCTAACAGTGAAAGCGGTGGATTCAAAAAGTACGAGTGAACAGACAAGTACGACTGCCGTATATACGAGTGAATTGTTAGCTGAAAAATATACTTATGTAAGCGCGGAATACACTGCAAATCCATATGAGGGAGAGCAGATTGAGATTCCAATAAATCAAGCTTTTGAGACTGGCACAGGTACTATAATTGATGCTACCGATATGGAAGCGTCATACCAATATAAGAATCCAGTGATAAAGATGGAACTTGACCAAACAGGAACATTATCATTTGATGTAGAGAAAACAGCTGTATATTATATAAGTTTTGACTACCTATCTTATGACAATTCTATTCTACCCATTGAGATGACCATGAAAGTAAATGGTGAGTATCCATTTTATGAGGCAAGAAGATTAACATTCGAAAGTCAGTGGACCAATGGAGAAGAGAAACTGTACGACCGTTATGGAAATCAGGTGGTATCTGTTCCGGATAAAGTAATGGAGTGGAATAACAAATACATTATGGATGCCAGCTATCGTCATTCCATGCCGTTAGGAATTCAATTACAAGCAGGTAAGAATACCATTGAAATTGGTATATCAGAAGGTAATGTATTACTTGGCAATATGTATCTGAATAAAGAGGTAGGTATCAGTGAATATACAGAGCCAAAAGAAGCAGAGGGGGATGCAATATACACACTTCAAGGTGAATATCCTACCTATAGAAATGATTCCTCTGTAAGAGCTCTATGCGAATATGATGTTGACGTAAAACCTTACAATGTCAAGAATAAAGAGTTAAATACATTAGATGGTCAGTCTTTTAAAGAAGCAGGCCAGACCGTTACATATGAACAGAATATTGAAAAAGCGGGCTATTACTATATAGCACTTAATTACAAGCAAAGTGACAAGAGTGATTTCCCTGTTTTTGTGGATGTCAAGGTAGATGGGTTAATAAACAATACAAAGTTCAAAAATTATCCTCTGTCCTATGGAAAGAGTTACCGTGTGACAACCTTACAAGATGATAATTCAAATTATCTTAGTGTGTATCTAGATGAAGGTGTACATACGATCTCCTTCACAATTAGTATTGATCCTATTAGGCATGTTATAGAAGCGGTAGAAGCAATCATGTCAGAGATCAATAATCTATCCCTAGAGATTACTAAGGTTGCTGGAACGAACAAGGATAAATACAGAGACCTCAACATGGAATCCTATATTCCGGGAGTGGGACAGAAATTATATGATTATGCAGATGAACTTGAGGCTCTTGCGGATAGTGTAAAATGCTATAACGAGAAAGTTGATCAAATTGGTTCCTTCTCTTCTATTTACGTAGCATCTACACAATTAAGAAGTTTAGCAAAAGAACCTAATAAATTACCATATCGTATAGCAGAACTATCAACAAGTGTTAGTTCGGTAACAAGGTTTCTAGCAAATCTATTAGATGCGCTTAATAAAAATCAGTTATACATAGACCGTATTTATCTATATCAAGAGGAAGCAAAATTACCCAAAAAAACAGGGTTTTTCAAATCCATGCAGATGAATGCGAATAGATTCTTTACTTCGTTCACGGATCAAGCATATTCTGTGGATAACACGGACGATTCTCACCTTCAAGTGTGGGTAAATCGCTCCAGACAATATCTTGAGATCATGCAAAAGATGATTGACGAAGAATTCACCAAAGAAACAGGGATTCAAGTTGATTTGTCCCTTATGCCAGATCAAAACAAGCTTGTGCTTGCCAATGCTTCAGGGGATGCACCAGATATCGCTACAGGTATTAACTATGCAATTCCTTTTGAGCTTGGTATAAGAGGTGCGATTAAGGATCTAACAGAGTTTGATGATTTCACAGAGATTGCCTCAAGATATACAGAAGGATTATTAGTACCATCCACTATTAATGAAGGAATCTATTCACTTCCTGAAACAAGAAACTTCTGGGTAATGTATTACCGTAAAGATATCCTTGATAAATTAGGACTTGAGGTTCCAGAGACTATGGAGGAGGTAAAGAATATGTTGCCAGAATTACAGATGAGAGGGTTGAATTTCTATTACCCAACAGCTGGTATGGTGGCGATGAAAACCTTCCATGGAACGACACCGTTGTTGTTCCAGAATGGAGCTTCCTTATATAGTGAATATGCAGGAGATACAACTATTAATAGTGAAGAGGCTGTAAAAGGTTTTACGGAACTTACGGAACTGTTTACAATCTATAATCTTCCTAAGGATGTTCCTAGTTTCTATCAACACTTTAGAAACGGTGATTTACCAATTGGTATCGCTGATTATTCCGTATATAACTTATTAATTAATGCTGCACCTGAGATTGCTAATTCATGGGGAATCGCATTGGTTCCTGGTGTAGAAGATGAGGATGGGGACGTACTACATTATAGTTCTGGCGGTGCAGAAAGTACGGTAATGTTTCAGTCTGATGAAGAAAGAGAAGGGCAAGCCTGGGAGTTTATGAAATGGTGGTCATCTGCTAAAGTCCAAGCGGAATTTGGGCAGACATTACAAATCACCTATGGTGATGAGTACATCTGGAATACAGCCAATACAGAAGCATTCACTAGTCTGGCAATTCGTTCTGAGGATAAGAAAGTAATTATAGATCAGGATAAATGGATTATGGAGGCCCCTAGAATTCTTGGAACATATATGTTAGAGCGTGAATTAAGTAATGCCTATAACTCGATAGTTGTAGATGGTAAGAATCTAAGAATTACACTGGATAATGCAGTAAAACGAATTGACCGAGAGACTGAGAGAAAATTAGAAGAGTTTGGATATATGAAGGATGGAAAAATGATTAAGAATTACGAAGTCCCAACCATTGAGACTGTGAGAGAAATCCTGAACAAGACCGAATAAGATGGGAGGTATTAAAGTGAGAGCAAGCACGACTCATAAGAGAACGAAAATAGGAAAGCGTGAGACTTCAAACAGATCGGCATATGCTTTTCTTGCTCCATACTTAGTTTTATTTGCAACATTTATTATTGTTCCAATGGTAATTGCGATGGCATTATCTTTCACGAACTTTAATACGATTCAATTCCCTAGTTTTGTAGGATTTCTGAATTATGTTAATCTTCTTACACGAGATGAGATTTTCATGCAATATGTATTACCAAAAACCGTGTTATATGCGCTAATTGTTGGACCAGGTGGATATATCTTATCCTTCATACTAGCATGGGCATTAGCACAGTTGTCGAAGACACCAAGAACGATATTGGCATTAATCTTCTATTCACCAAGTATGACTTCTGGTGTTGCCATGACTGTATTATGGAAGATTATATTCAGTGGTGACCAGACAGGATATCTAAACAGTTGGTTGATGCGCCTTGGTATTATTAATGAGCCAATTATCTGGCTTCTTGATGTTAGATATCTACTACCAATTGTTATTATCGTAGCCTTATGGAGTAGTATGGGAGTTGGTTTCTTAGCAATGTTAGCTGGTATCTTGAATGCAGATGAGTCTTTATATGAGGCAGCAGCATTAGATGGAGTGAAGAACCGTTTTCAAGAGATGTGGTATATAACAATACCAACTATGAAACCACAGATGTTATTCGGAGCAGTTATGGCGATCGTTGGAACATTCCAGAATGGTTTAATTGGTGTTCAATTATCTGGTGCCAATCCGACTCCAAATTACGCAGCACAATTAATCGTTAACCATATTGAAGATTACGGATTCATTCGTTATGAGATGGGGTATGCAGCAGCAGTTTCTGTAGTTTTACTAGGAATTGTTTGGACCTTCTCTAAAATCTCCAAGAAATTATTCCAAGAAAAAGACTAGAGAGGAGGAAACAAAATGGCTGGTTATAAAGGAAGTAATATTAATCCTAAGAAATTTGAGAAGAAACAGATTAAAATTATTCTTGCAGTTCTACCTTTGGCGCTGTTTATGCTTCTTCCTATTGTATTCATATTCTGCCATGCATTTAAACCGATGGATGAACTTTTCGCTTTCCCGCCAAAGTTCTTCGTAACAAGACCAACACTTGATAACTTTACTAAGTTGTTTAAGGCATCTGCCATGTCTGGTATCCCAATGAGCAGATATGTATTCAACAGTTTTGTAGTAACAGTAATTGTTGTACTTGGTTCCATACTGTTATCAACAGCTTCAGGATTTGCCTTATCAAAGCTTAAATTCAAATTAAAGAACACAATATTAGAAATTAATAATATGGCATTAATGTTCGTACCAGTTGCAGTTATGATTCCTAGATACTTAACAATTAATGTTCTAGGACTTACGGATACTTATCTTGCGCATATTCTACCGCTTCTTGCAATGCCGGTTAGTTTATTTCTTGTAAAACAATTTATTGATCAAGTACCAGATGCACTAATTGAAGCAGCTTACATAGATGGAGCCAGTGACTTAAGAGTTTATTTTAAAATTATAATACCAATGATTAAACCTGCCATTGCAACTTCTGCTATACTCGCCTTCCAACAAGTATGGGTTAACGTGGAAAGTTCAAACTTATACGTTAGCAATGAAGGGGTTAAGACATTAGCCTTCTATATGAATACATTGGCAGCAACCAATAATACAGTTGCAGGCCAAGGTGTTGCAGCAGCGGCGGCATTGATTATGTTTGTGCCAAACTTAGTACTGTTTATCATATTACAAAACAGTATTATGAACACAATGGCTCATTCAGGTATGAAGTAGAGGGGGATAAGCAAGTGAGTAAGAATAGATTAAGAAGTGCGTTGGTTTTATTAACCGCAACAATTGCATTACTAACACCTGTATTATCAGAAGCATCTACTCCATATAAAACCTATACCATTGATGGATATGGATATGTGTCAGAGACACAAAGTGCTTATTCACCGGATTCATCAATTACTAAGATAGGAGAGAATTCATTCTCATCGCCTTCTGACATGGTTATAACAGAGGATGGGTATATATATGTTGCTGACACAGGAAACAAGAGAATTCTAATTTCTGATTTAGAAGGAAACTATGTAAGCACCGTAGGAGAGGGAGATTTGGTTGCCCCTACGGGGATATATGTAACAAAAGATAAGACACTATATGTTGCTGACAAAGATGGTGGAAAAGTAGTTGTTTACAATAGCTCTGGTGTCAAGGTTAATGAATATGGAAAACCAGACCACCCTCTCTACGGGGATAAGGTGGAGTTCAAACCACAGAAGATTGTTGTTAACAACAGCGGCAATATGTATATCATCTGTGAAGGAAATACCAATGGTATCGTTCAAATATCTCCGACAGAAGGAGGAACTTTCATCGGATATTTTGGTACCAACTATACTTCGGTATCCTTATTACAAGTTTTCCAACGAATGATATTCACAGATGAACAGAAGGCAAAGATGTTAAGTAATCTTCCGTCAACGCCAACCAACCTATCAATTGACAGTCAAGGGCTAATCTATACAGTAACGCAAGGTGAGAATATAAGCACACTTAAGAAGTTAAATATCGCTGGTAATAATCTAATTGAGCCAGATGCTTATGATGATTTACCAGCAGCAGTTACCACAGGTAACTTTGATAATATATTCGTAGCTTCCCAAGAAGGATATGTATATGAATATAGTAGCGAAGGTGACATGCTCTTTGTATTCGGTGGACGTGATGATGGGAGAGGAAGAATTGGTTTATGTGGCAAGGTTAATGCCATTGCCATTGATCCTAACAATAGAATCTATCTACTAGATGGAGAAAAACAGCAGATTCATATCTTCAAACCAACAGAATTCACGAACCTACTTCATGATGCACTTTATCTATATGGAAAAGGTAGGTATACGGAAAGTAAAGAACCTCTTACGAAAGTACTTGAGATGAACAGTCTCTTTGATTATGCCAATATGGCAATGGGAAGGGCTTTCTACCAAGAAGAGAATTATAGTCAAGCGCTGCATTATGCAAGACTTGCAAAAGACTGGAGTGGATACTCAGATGCATTCTGGGAGATACGAAATCAGTGGATACGTGAGAACCTGATTTCAGCGATTCTATGTATTATAGTAATTAGTTTGATAGTAGTGTTCCTTAAGAAAAAGAAAGATTCGATTGGTGCATTAGTGAGCATAAGAAAGAAACTTTCAAGGTTTAGGCAAAGGACGTTAATAAGCCAGTTGCGGTATTCTCTATATTATATGAAGCACCCTGTTGACGGTTGCTATGGGGTGAAAAGAGAAGGAAAAGCCTCTTATCTAAGTGCCAATATTATTCTTGCATTCGTAATTGTACTAAGCATATTAGGCAAATATGGTTGTGGTTTTTTACTTAAGAATGTTAGAGATGGACAGTATGATTTAGTTGGTGATATTGGCAAGATATTAATTGCATTTATTGTGCTCATTATCTGTAATTATTTGATGTGTACCATTCATGATGGTGAGAGTACATTCAAGCAGCTATATTGTGGATACGCATTTGCATTAACACCATATCTAATCTTTAAACCGATTGGAATTATTATTAGTAATATCATAACATACAGTGAAGTTTTCCTTGTCCAATTTACCTATTACTTTATGTTTGCATGGATTGTGGTACTACTGTTTATCACCCTTAAAGAGATGAATAATTATTCCTTCAAGGAAAGTATCAAGTGTATTCTACTGACGGCATTTACCGTATTAATCGTAGCGTTAGTGGTATTTATCTTATACATCTTGTTTGCACAAGTTGTTGAGTTTATAACGAAAATATCTGGAGAGGTGGCGTATCGATTATGATTAAATTAAGAAATTGTATTGTAACAATATCATTATTGCTATTAGTAGCGTTGCTTCCTGGGTTTAGTAACTCATTAAGTGTTAAAGCACAAGAGTATATCATTACTGAAGATCATGCAGCTACCATTAAGGAGCACAAATTAATTGCCGAGAATGACGAATATCAGCTATATCTGTATGAGGACACACTTTCTATTATAGTTCGGGATAAGAAAACAGGTGCGATTATGGAATCCACAGTTTCTGAAGATGATGGAAAGAGTAATGCATCATGGAAGAATTTCATGCAGTCGGGAATTGTATTAGAAGTAATTGATAATGTATCTACGCAGCTTACAAGAGCTAGTTTACTAGATGGAGCAAAAGTAGATGTGCAGTTAACAGACAATGGATTTACAGCGGATGTCTCCTATGAGAAATATGGATTTACTTATCAGGTTAAAGTAGCATTATTAGATAACGGATTTTCAGTAGAGATCCCAGATGAATCCATTACCGAGACGAACGATCAGTATAAGATCGGTAACATATATGTATATCCATTCATGGGCAATACATATTTAGGTGACAGAGATGGCTATATGTTAATTCCAGATGGAAATGGTGCCATAATTAATCTAGAAGATAATGGTGGAAAATATACTTCTGGGTTTTCCCAAAGAGTATATGGAGAAAATGTGGGATTTAATGAGTCTCATGTATTATCCCTATTCTGGGGGGAATTCCAAACCGTAAATGATGCAGAGATGATCATGGCACCCGTGTTTGGAATGGTACATACTGATTCTAAGATGGCATATATAGGTATCATCGAAGAAGGAGAGTACGATGCTAGTATTGAAGCATATCCAAACGGAGCATACACCAATTATAACTGGATAACTACAAAATTCCGTCTACGCCAAGTGTATGTGCAGCCAACCAGTAAATCGGGAGGTTCTGTTCCGAAAGTAGAGGAAGATCGTACGCATAGTAATATCAAAGTACGATTTGCTTTCACAAGAGAAGAAGATGCCGATTATTCAGGTTTGGCCAAAAGTTATCGTAATTATCTGTTAGAGAAACAAGCGCTTATAAAACAAGAAGATGATTTTAAGATCCGTCTTGATTTTCTTGGAAGTGATATTAAGAAGTGGTTTATCTTCAACGTATCTGTTCCAATGACAACAACAAAACAAGTAAAAAGCATACTAGAGGACCTACAAAAAGAGAATGTAACGGACATCCTAGCAATCTATAAAGGTTGGCAAAAGGGCGGAATAAATACGTTACCAATCACCAAGTATAAAGCGGATTGGAAATTAGGTGGTACAAAGAAACTTACCAATCTTATAAAGGATACAAAAGAGATGGGAATTGACTTCTACCTCTACCAAGATGCTCTCCGTGCTAATCCAAGTACAAGTAATACAACTTACAATGTAGTGAAAAGAATAGATAAGCGTCTCTTTGAAGAAGAAACTTACAAAGATGTATTCGAGAAGATGGTGTATCTTACACCAAAAAGAACCGCTGAGAACTTAAAGAAACTCTTAAAGAATTATACTGAAAAAAGTGTGAACCATATAGCATTAGCTGGTGTAACGAATAAATTGTTTTCTTATACCTATAGTGGAAGTACATACAGCAGAGTGGATACGGCTAATGTGTATAATGAGCTGTTGAATACAATGAGTGAAAGTACAGATTTGATTCTAGATGAGCCATTTGCTTATCTATGGAAATATGCTGGTGCATTGTATAACATACCAGTTGGTTCTTCTGATTATATCTTCGCAGATGAAGATGTACCATTTTTATCGATTGTATTAAAAGGAATTATGCCGCTATATGGAGATTATACGAATTTTGAAGCAGACAAGAACGAGTATTTCCTAAAACTTGTTGAGACGGGAATTTCACCATCTTTCTACATAACCTATGAGGATACTTCAAAATTATTATATACCAATTCTTGCGACATCTATTCTGCAAAATATAGTGTATACAAGAATGAAATAATTGAGTATTATACAAAGCTAAAAGAAGTTAATTCCGCGGTGCAAGGAGCTTGTATTGAAAAACATGAAAAGCCACAGGAAAATGTAGCAGTGGTTACTTATGATAATGGTGTGAAGATCTATGTAAACTACAATAGTTATTCAGTTACTATCGATGGAGTTACAGTAGACGCCATGTCTTACAGGGTAGGTGAAGCAAATGAGTAGAGAAAAGACAGTAAAAAGAAAAACTGGTCATCTAAAGAAGAAAGAGGAGCACGTTGGATATCTGTTTGTGCTTCCTTGGATTATTGGCATGCTACTGTTTGTAATATACCCTTTGACACAATCCTTTCAGTACGCCTTCTATAAGATTAAGATGACACCTAAGGGAAGGGTATTAACCTGGGTAGGAATGAAAAACTATCTGGATATCTGGCAAAAGGATGTGAATTTTCCTACAGAACTAGCTGGATATGCATTGAATACATTATTAGCTGTACCTGTTATTGTAGTATTCGCATTGATTATTTCATTACTATTAAATAGTAAGATTCGTATGAAAGGGGTCTTTCGATTAATCTTTTTCCTACCAGTAATTATTGCTAGTGGGCCTGTAATGGCACAACTAGCAGATCAGGGGGCTGCAACGATTCCATCTATGAATACGGTAATGATCTATCAGGTTCTGAATGGATTCTTACCCGGGATGATAGCAGAGGCAATTACAAATCTATTCGATAATATGATAATGATTCTATGGTATTCAGGTGTGCAAATCCTACTATTCTTAGCAGCAATCCAAAAGATCGATAAATCCTTATATGAGGCAGCTAAGATCGATGGTAGCTCAACTTGGGAGGAGTTTTGGAAGATAACACTTCCAACGATAAAACCAATGGTACTATTAACTGCGGTATATACCGTTATCTTCTTATCCAACAATGAACAGAATGGACTGATTGTATTAATACAAAGTGCTATGTTCGATGTTAGTAGGGGCTACGGATATGCATCTGCTATGGCGTGGATGTATGCAATTATTGTAACCGTGATTGTAGCATTGGTAGCAGTGTTGCTAATCACCAAAAAGGATGCGTACGCTAAGAAAGAAAAAGCGTATAGAAGAGAGTTAAAGAAGGAAAAACGGACATTAGCTAAAGTACGTAGAAAGGGGGAAAGGTATGAACATAAGATGCAAAAAACCTCAAATTAGCAGGGACAAAGTAAAGAAATTCTTCTTGGGTTCCAAAGATAAACAAGGATTTGGAAAGATGACAATTATCTATGCTTTGTTAATCTGCATTGGATTTGTATATCTTTACCCATTACTCTACATGATTAGCAGAAGTTTTATGCCATTAGATGATTTGCTTGATACATCCGTGGACTGGATACCAAGTACCTTTTATATTAAAAATTACGTAAATGCAGCAAAATCAATGAACTTCTGGAAAACATTCGGACAATCGGTGATTATTGCAGGGTTACCTACTTTGCTAAATGTAGTTGTATGTTCCATTATTGGATATGGATTTGCCAGATATAATTTCAGAGGCAAGAAGATTATGCTTGGCATACTAATATTTTCCTTCATACTGCCAGCACAGGTTACTATGATGCCTAACTATGTATGGTATTCCGATTTGAAGATATTGAATTCTTTAAATGCTTTCATATTACCAGCGGCGCTTGGGCAGGGACTTAAGAGTCAGATCTTCATATTGATCTTCTATAATTTCTTCAGACAGGTTCCACAGGCTCTTATAGAAGCATCAAAGATTGATGGGGCTGGGCATTTTAAATCATTTGTAAAGATAGCACTACCGTCAGCAGCACCGGCTATACTTGTTGTGTTCTTGTTCTCTATCGTTTGGTACTGGAATGAGTCATATCTAACACAGTTATATGTATGTGGCGCTGTATCAAAGAGTGATTGGAGTACATTGGTTGTATCTTTGAAGAACTTTGCAGATTCCTATACGACGCAAGCAAGTGTAACTGGTAGTGGAATGGTTAGTTTGAATGAATCCATTAAGATGTCAGGAACCATGTTAAGTATATTACCATTACTTATTATGTATTTTGTACTTCAACGTCAATTCGTTGAAAGTCTAGACAGAACTGGTATTACTGGTGAATAATTTCTCTTGCACTTCTCTATGTATTGGGATGTTATGGAGTGTATGTTAATAAGGAATATTCATTAGAAATATAGAGCAAAAGCTCAAACAAGGTGTACATTGGCAATTGCGAAACTCTTTTCCATGTCGACAACATATCTGTGTTTTAAGACTGCCTACTACAATTTCTCTAAAATTGTGTTACTTACACATACAATAAAAAACATTGTATGTGACGGTAAACACAATTCGAGAAATTGTAACGGTAGACATAAAACACATTGATATGCTTGTCGCCATTACAAAGAGTTTCGCAAAAGCTCAAAAGGTGTTACTTATTAAAAGGAGGGTTTTATTATGAGAAAAATGAAAAAATTCATAAGTCTTTTCGTAGCAACAGCTATGTGTGTTGGGATGCTTAGTGGCTGTGCTGCATCTTCTGGAAAAAAGGGAGATGGAAACGATGCGACACAGGTAACGGAAAAAACAGATGGTACAAATTCTACTGACGAAGCAGATAACAAGGATGGGGATACTACAGATACGGTGGCAAGTGCACTTCCAGATATGACAACAGAAGATATTACATTAACTTATGTACACTTTGATAACGAACCACTTGTACAATATCTTGCTGAAAAGTTCATGGAAAAGTATCCAAACATCAAGGTTGAGGTACAATATTATCCAGCAGATGGAGAATATAATAATACCTTACTTAACATGGTTAACAACGGAGAAACACCAGACTGTATGATGATTCTTGGTAATTGTGATTTTGCATTATCCAATCAGTTACTTGGAGATATGGCCGAGTACTGGGAAGCAGATCCAGAAAACCAAAACATTCTTCCTACAATCAACGAAGCAAAGATGGGATATTACGGTACAGATAAGAAGTACGGTACTCCTATGAAGTTTTTCCCAGATGCAATCTATGCAGATATGGCAGTATTTGAGAAGATGAATGTAGAGATGCCTCCAACTGATTGGAACTGGGATGAGATGATTAATGCAATCAAAGCAGTTACTTCTCCAAGCGATGGAATCTATGGATTTAATCAATTCCACTCACTTGTTACTTATTATCCAGTAGCAGCAGACCCTAATTGTATCGGTGAATTTGGTTGGGACGGTACTTCCTTCCATATGGAAAATTGGGCAAAAGGTGTTAACCAATGGGCTGAACTTGTAAACGGTAAATATCATGCGCCATTCTTTGATACAGATGAAAACGAAGCATGGACAGGAGATAGAACCGCTTGGGCTGGTTCTACTGGTAAGATTGGTTTCCAAATGGATGCTTGGTGGACATATCTTAACTTATTTGATACAGATGAATGGAAACAAAAAGGTATTGAGTTCGTTCCTTATACAACACCAGTAGTAGAAGGTTCTGGTTCTAAGAATGTATTTGGTGTGCTTGATTTTGGTGGTATCTCATCAGGTACAGAACACCCAAGAGAAGCATACGAATTGTTAAAATGGATGGGCTGGGGAGCAGAAGGTTGGACTCACAAATTAGAAGGCTATAAGACAATAACAGCAGCAGACGGAACTCCAATCTACAAACAATCTATGCCACTTCCAATTACATTAGATGAAACGGTATGGGCTGGTATTAAAGAATATTATCCATCAGCAACAAAAGAGAATCCAACAGAAGAAGACTTAAAATACGGTCCATACTTTGATGATTTCTTCAAAAAATGTATTAATGTAATTCCATTTGGTGATACACAAATTCCTGGATTCGTTAACTTCATTGCAGAGGCTTATGCTGGTATTGAAGATTCTGTTCGTATTGATGGAAAGAATGCAGCTGACTATGCAAGCGAATTAGAACAAAAAGCAAACCAATATAATCAAGATGCGTTAGCAGAAATTGGACAATAAATTTGGTAATGTGATTTCAAAACGCTATTTAGTGTGTTAATTGCTTCGTACGCTACACACAAAGACACAAAACACGCTACGTATCTAAGTACTTCTAAGTGTGTTTGGATAGATGATTGCAGTATGCGGAAACGCCTTCGATTCGGCATCCTGCCTCAGCGAAGTCTGGCTCGGCGTCCATGCCTCGCCTTCCTAGTATATTGAACACACACTAAGAAGTACTAAGATGCTACGCTATCGTTTTTTAGTCATTGTGTGAAGAGTACGAAGCGGGTTTACCGTACTTAGCGTTTTGAAACTTCAAACTTGGTCTAGTGTGATGAATGCTTCATATCTTCACACAATGACACAAAACACGCTACGCATCTAAGTACTTCTAAGTGTGTTTGGATAGATGATTGCAGTATGCGGAAACTCCTTCGATTCGGCATCCTGCCTCAGCGAAGTCTGGCTCGGCGTCCATGCCTCGCCTTCCTAGCATATTGAACACACACTAAGAAGTACTAAGATGCTACGCTATCGTTTTTTAGTCATTGTGTGAAGAGTACGAAGCGGGTTTACTGTACTTAGCGTTTTGAAACTTCAAACTTGGTCTAGTGTGATGAATGCTTCATATCTTCACACAATGACACAAAACACGCTACGCATCTAAGTACTTCTATGTGTTCACCACATTCATCAATGAATACGGACCCGCCTTCGATTCGGCATCCTGCCTCAGCGAAGGCTGGCTCGGCGTCCATGCCTCGCCTTCCTAGGATATTGAACACACACTAAGAAGTACTAAGATACTACGCTATCGTTTTTTAGTCATTGTGTGAAGAGTACGAAGGTTAACGTACTAAGCGTTTTGAAACTTCAAACTTAGTCTAGTGTGATGAGTGCTTTATAGCATCGCACGATGAAACAAAACATTAATTTGTGGCAGAAAGGATCGACTTACTATGGTAAAATACGTAATTAATACGACAGCAAAGAAAAGTAAGATTAATAAAGATATCTATGGGCATTTCTCGGAGCATCTTGGAAGATGTATCTATGAAGGACTATATGTGGGCGAAGACTCGGCGATTCCTAATACCAATGGTATGAGAAACGATGTTGTTAAAGCTTTGAAGGAGATTAAGATTCCAGTTTTAAGATGGCCAGGTGGTTGCTTTGCAGATGAGTATCACTGGATGGATGGAATTGGTCCAAAAGAAAACAGAAAAAGAATGATCAATACACACTGGGGTGGTGTAGTAGAAGATAATAGTTTTGGTACTCATGAATTCATGGAACTTTGCCGTCAATTAGAGTGTGATGCCTATATCAACGGGAATGTTGGTAGCGGTACGGTCCGCGAGATGTCTGAGTGGGTGGAATACTTAACTTTCGAAGGTGTTTCACCTATGGCCGAACTTAGAAAAGAAAACGGACATGAAGAATCTTGGGATGTGGAATACTTTGGTGTTGGCAATGAAAGTTGGGGCTGTGGTGGTAATATGACACCGGAGTATTATGGTGATCAGTACCGTAACTACCAGACGTATGTTAGAGATTACAAGCCAGGTAAGAGAATCAAAAAGATTGCATGTGGTGCCAATGTAGATGATTATGAGTGGACAGAAGGTATATTAAAGACTTGTTTCAGACATTCTCTACCTTTCCAACATGGATTTATGGATGGATTATCTCTTCATTATTATACTCATCCAGAAGGCTGGGAAATCAAGGGAAGTGCGACCGACTTCGATGAGAAGGTTTGGTATAAGACATTAAACAAGACATTATACATGGAGACACTAATTAATCGTCATGGAGCAATCATGGATAAATATGATCCAGAGAAGAATATTGCGATGATTATTGATGAGTGGGGAACTTGGTTTACTTGTGAACCTGGTACTAATCCTGGATTTTTATATCAACAAAACACAATGCGAGATGCCTTAGTTGCAGGTATTAACTTAAATATCTTCAATAAACATTCTGATCGTGTTCGTATGGCTAATATAGCACAGATGGTTAATGTATTGCAGGCTGTTATCTTAACAGAGGGAGAGAAGATGGTTCTTACTCCTACGTACCATGTGTTTAACATGTATAAGCATCATCAAGATGCCACTTTACTAGACAGTTTTATCGAGACAAAACAGATTGGTTTAGAGGAAGAATATATGGTTCCTAATCTGAATGAATCCGTATCAATAGATGAAGAAGGAACCGTACATATTACTTTGTCCAATTTATCCTTAGAGGAAAGTTATACAATTGATACAACCATACTTGATAAGAAGGTTACTTCATTAAAAGGAGAAATTCTTATGAATGATATGAAAGCGATGAATACCTTCGAAAATCCAGAAACTGTTCAAGTCAAAGAATTCACTGATATGGACATTACAGAAACAGGAATTCAGATCAGAATTCCAGCATGTAGTGTAGTTCATATTGAAGTGAGATAATAGAGGTTTTAGTAAAGCAATATTAAAAACATAAAGCGTTCGTTCAATAAGGTCTTGGAAAAGGAATTGGACGAACGCTTAAGTTTTATAAATAATGGTTAGGGTGTCAAAAGCCGCATTTAATTTCTTGATTTGTTAATTTGCATAAATTTATTTCATGTTATGCCAAACGTAGTTCATTTGCGACACGCTCTCGCTTTGACACCCAAACCAATAATGAATCATCAAAAGCCTCATGTAAAACGTACATTAGTAAATTTGCACATATAAAACTAGCATAACATGTTCAAACATAAATATGTGTAAAATAACGAACCAAAATTAAATTTGGCACTTGAGCCCTAAGAAGTTACAGAAGATAAAAGGATTAAGTAAGTAATAAAGTAGATCAAAAGATTAGAAAAAGGGGTACGAACAATGAAAAGCTTAAAAACTAAAGTTATCGTTCCTTTGCTGTTATTAGCAATAATCGGAATTGGTTCATCCTTTATAGGATTACGTTCCTTAAAGCAGCTTGGGGTGGTGGGAAATGATATTGCAGCAAGGAAGGTTCCTATAATCATTACACTAGATGCTATCTCAGCCAATGTAGAGCAGCTACAACAGTTATTGCTTACACATAGTGTTATGGATACAAAGGAAGATAAGCAAGAGGTCATGCAGAATATAAGTACATCAGCAGCGACTTTAAAGGCATATCTGGAAAAATATAAAGAACTTACTTCGGATGAAACTTCCTATAATCAATTGAATGATATCTATGAAGAGTATATGCAAAGCTATAAGGAAACTTTAAGTCTTAGTACTACCAATAACACTAGAGAAGTGAGCGCTAATGTAAATGGTGTACTGTCTGAACTATTTCAAAAATTAAATGTTAAAGTGCAGACTATGATTCAGCAAAATCAGGTAGATATTGGACTTGCTAAGGGAAAACAGGACAACATATATAGTAATGCAGTAATTACTGCATATGGTGTGTTGATTATTATGATACTTGTATTGTTTGCCAGTGTATTTGTAGTAATTAAGACTATTATCATACCTACGGTTGGTTATGAGAAAAAACTAAGAGAGATTACGAAAAAGATAAATGAAAACGTAGGGGATTTAACACAACGAATCCCAGTACATACGGCAGATGAAGTAGGAAAGTTAGTAAGAGGTGTCAATCTCTTTATTGTCACACTACAAAGAATCATGGGAGAAATCGTAACCTCTTCTATGAACTTGGATCAGACATTCTATAATGCCAATGAGAGTATTTCAAAAGCCAATGAAGATTCAGGAGATATCTCTGCAACAATGGAAGAGGTTGCGGCGACGATGGATAATGTATCGCAGACTATTAATGGAATTAACGAAAGTACAGCATCCGTAGGTGAGTCTGTGAATAAGATAACCGGAGTAACTCGTAATATTCATGTACATACTACCAAGATGAAACAACGAGCTGAAGATTTAGAAAAAACAGCAGTCTCTAACAAATATGAAACCAACAATATCATGGAGAATGTACTAAAACGCTTGGATCATGCCATAGAAAACAGCCAGAGTGTTGCCAGGGTAGATGAACTGACCAATGAAATTCTAGGCATCTCTGCACAGACGAATCTACTAGCGCTGAATGCCTCCATTGAGGCAGCAAGAGCAGGAGAGGCAGGGAAGGGATTTGCAGTTGTAGCGGATGAAATCAGACAACTTGCAGAAAACAGTAGGGAGACAGCTAATAAAATTCAAAGTATAAATTCCATAGTGGTCGGTGCGGTGAACGAATTGAGCGCAAGCTCTAATGAGATCATGGAATATATCTCATCTACTATACTACCAGATTATGATAACTATGCTGTATCAGGAAAGCAGTACTTAGAGGATGCAGGGGAAGTAAATAAAGCAATGGATGAATTCTTAGAGAAGATGGCGGAACTATCAAAACACATTACCATTGTGGTAAATCAGATGGGAGATATCGCGCAGGCGGTTGGAGAATGTAGTCAAGGTATCACCATGTCGGCAGATAGTACTTCTAAGTTAGTAAATGAAATTAATGAAGTGTATGTGAATGTAGAATCCAGTGTGGAAGTTGTTCGTAATCTGAAAAGGCAGTCAGATGCATTTGTCAATCTATAAGCAGGAAAAGGAGAAGGTGCGATGAGAACAAAATTATTAGCAATCATTCTTGCGGGAATGCTTGTAGGGATGAATACAGTTCCTGTTTTGGCGACTGAGATAGACACACAAGAGATAGGACAGGAAAACGATAAAACTACAGACAATGAAACGAGTGCAGGAAACGGGAGTAATCTTGTGGACGTAGATGTGATTGATTTGTCCCTACATTCAGAGACTAGTGGAGACTTCTCAGCGGTATATTCCTATGAGAATCCATTTAAAGGAAAAGATACCTCTCAAGGTGTTATTCTAGAATTCTATGCAAAGCCAACTTGGGAGGTTCATGAGCTTGGGACAATATTTGCATTTAATGGTAGTGGAGAATACGAAGGTAAATTATATTTCACACCTGGTTCTTATCTAGGATTTAATAGTGCGGCATTTGGTGGCTATTTTGATGCTAATCTCTTCAATTATACCATTGTTAAGGATTATATTAAGGATGGAGCTAAGATACGTATTGAAATCCTTCCTAGCGGTTTCTCTGTATATTCTAATGATGAACTGTGCTATGACCAGACGATTCTTGATAATCCAGAGGCAGGTGCAGGCGATTTCACATCAACATCAGATTTCTCAGGTGTACTAACTTGGATAGCTGGTGCCGATATGCTGTATCTTGGTTACGGGTCTTGGTGGAATGCAGTAGGTACGAATGAAGCAAATATTAACCTATCAGAAGTAAATTTTACTCTGAAGGATGGTACTGTTGTGATGAATCAATTGCATGCAGATAAGGAGCTGGTGGAATCTCTTGGAGGCAGCGTTGAATCTAGTAACGGAGAAGAAACTATGGATGTGGAGCTTACACAGGTTGAAGTAGAGATATTCGATATCAATTCAGTGGAATATGAAGGAGAATCTGTGCTACCAGTTGTAATTATAACTGTAGTTGCAGCCTTCGTAATTACCCTTGTAACCTTAATAATTGTAACAAAGAAGCGTACGTATAAAGAAGTTTAATTACAGGGGTTGGGCTTAACACCCAGATTAGTTTATAGACTTATAACTAAAACGTAATAAAGAAGATTAATATACTGCGTTTATTCAATCATAATTTAAAGTGATTGGATAAACGCATTTTTACTTTATTAAGCTTAAAAATAGTAAAAAATGATTATATTCGACAGCATAAAACAGTGGTAAAATGGAAATGTGCACCTTAATTTAGGGAAAATAAAAGAAATATTACAATGGGAGGAATAACATGGAGTTATTAAAAGCAAAAAAAGCAATGTTTAAAAGACTACTGTGCTTGTTGTTATGTGTAACAATTGTTACAACTGGAATACCAATCTATTCGAGTACAGCGCATGCAGCAGAAGCACAGACTAAGTTTGTTAAAGCAGAACCGGAGGTATTCGTACCAAGTTCTGGAGAAAAGGCGAAGATAACCTTTAATTTGGAAAGCAAGCGAAGTGTCAACATCTATGTAAAGGATGGAAAGAAGGTAATCGCCAACATTGTTAAGGACAAGGAATACAAAGGTGGCTATGTAACCCATGAAGTGCAATGGGATGGTAAAGATGACAATGGAAATTATGTAAACAGTGGAACCTATAAGATTATAGTGGAACCTGTAGGCAAATACAGTAAGTATAAATCTATTACCAGTGTAAGCGTTGTTGGTGATAGTAATGAAGCAATCTACATAGCACCAAATACCCAGGGAGATGTCTTCAAAGTATATGGAAAAGGCGGTAGTAAGCAAGGGATAAAGAGTGTTAATCTATCGGTAAAGAAGAATGGAAAATCTGGAGACAGTATTACTGCAACAGTAGGGAATAATCTTTGGTACGCAGAAGTTAGCATGGCTAGTTACAGCTTATATGATTTGAATGCCACCATTAAAAGTTCCTCAGGAACAACCACAAGCAGTATCTCTGCTGTTATGCATACTTTCCGTGTAACGGACCGTCTAGAATATCTAGCATCTGCTTATTATGGTGATTATAAGAAGGACTCTGTTATACGAAGAGATAATGGTATCTATGAAACCTATAAGAATAGTGGTGAATTAGTTGGTTCCAATCTATTAATAATTAATCCATCAAAAGATATCAAGCAAGAGATTACCAGTAACAACACAGCAACGAATCAACATCTTGGAATCATTGATCAGTTGCAAAGAACGGCATCCATGAATCCAGTTAGTTTAACCATGGGTAATAACTTCTATGAGAATGAGGATCTATCCATAGACGGTTATACACCACTTGTATTATCTAGATCGTATAACTCTATGGGAGAGAGCTTCCATGAGAATGGGATGAACTGGACCAATTCCTATACGTATTTCTTACAAGACTTAGGAAATACCATAGCCATACGATTTGAAGATGGACATATAGAATACTATACGAAGAATGAAGATGGAACCTTTGCAAAACCAGAAGGTCTGGCTAGAGAATTAAAGACCAATTCAGACGGAACCTACACGCTAACCGTAGACGGAACTAGTATCTATGAGTTTACTGCGAACGGTAAGATCAAAGAGATTAAAGACTTGAATGGAAATACAACCACATTCACTTATACAGACGGATTGCTCTCTAAGATAGAGAATATCAGTGGTTATTTTACATTTACATATAATACAGATGGAACCATTAAGTCTGTAAAGGATAGCGGAAGTCGTGAAATCAAATATGGATATACAGATGGACTATTAACTAGTTACACTGATGCAGAAGGTAATAAAACTACGTATTCATATGATTCCTACAACCGATTAAGCAAAGTAGTTAGCGCCGAGAAAGTGGTATTATATGAAATTGTATATGATACATCTGATCGTGTAACTACCAAAACTATTCAGGGAAGTACCTATACATACAGTAATAACGATAAAGGAAGAACAATTCAGTGTACCGAACCCAATGGAAATAAAATTACCTTCCGTTATACATCGGATTACCGAATTGAGTCGGAAGAATATTCTGACGGAACAATTAAGTATTATTATAAGGAAGACAGTGAGAAGACAGATAGCGGTAATGCAAAAGCCTCCTCTCAGTCTTCTAAGAAAACAGAAAAAGTAAGCAATACAGATAAAGCAGAAGCAGATCAAAACAAAACAGAAAATACAAATAATACAGAACCAAAAGCAATTGCACTTTCTACTGCAACAAAAGCACAAGAAGAAGTACAAATAGAAGAACAAGATGCAACTGTGGAAGAAGGAGAGAATAATGACATCTCCAACATCCTAGAACTGAAAACTAAGAACATGAATGTCGGCACAGGGGCTGTGGAGAATAACACCCTATATCCACAATTCCATATTATTAATACCAGTGATGCAGATATTGATTTATCTGATGTAACGTTACGGTATTATTTTACAATCGATGGAGAGATGCCATTAAAATTCTACTGTGATTATGCATCCATCCATGATACGAACGTAATAGCTAAGAACATAACTGGAAAGTTTGTGAAGTTAGACACACCAGTAGATGGCGCCGACTACTATATGGAAGTAGGCTTTACTAGCGGAGCCGGAAAACTGAAACCAGGAAGTTATACCGACATACATACAAGAATCGGAAAAAGTGATTGGAGCGTATTCAAACCGGGAGATGACTACTCACAGAATACATCAGGCGACTTAACGTACTTTGATCAAGTGGATATGTTCTATCAAGGAACATTGGTATGGGGAAAAGGCTCCATCTCAGGAGAAGGCTCAGAAGGACCATCAGATGGCAATAACGGTGGAGGAAACAATAACGGCGGTAATAACAACGGTGGAAATAATTCCGGAAACAGCAGTCCTGAGGAAGAAGAGATTATTCCGAAAGGAAAGAATAATCTAAAACTCAAGATGTACAATACTGGTAACAACGGTTCCTATGCGAATACCATTCATCCATTAATGAAATTAGTTAATATGGGTGAAAACATGGTGAAGCTTAGCGACGTAACCATTCGTTACTATTACACCGCAGATGATGACAAAGCACAGAATTTCTGGTGTGATTGGTCAAGTGCAGGTGCAAGTAATATAACAGGAACCTTTAATAAGATGGAGGAATCCTTTGAAGGAGCAGATTCCTATCTAGAAATCGGCTTTACAGAAGGAGCAAGTTACATTGATATCGGGGCAACTATAGATATCCACACCCGATTTGCAAAAGACGGTTGGGGTAATTATGATCTTACCAATGACCATTCCATCAACCCAGGAACGGAATACGTAGACTGGAAGAAGGTTGATGTATTCGTTGATGGAGTTAAGGTATGGGGAGAAGATCTAATTCCTAGTGAAGAGGAAGAATTAGAAGTCGAGCATATGGATTATGCAGACAGTACTTATACACCTGTACGTGCTGAGATGTACAATAATAACAGGGAGAGTCGAAGCAATCAGATCTCACCAAACTTCAGAATCTATAATACACAAGAAGAACCAATTAAATTATCTGACTTAAGATTAAACTACTATTATACCGCAGATGGACCAGAAGAACAGATCTTTGAAGTAGACTGGGCAGGAATCGGAAATAGGTTCCAAACATCAGTTAACAAAAGCGATATAACTTGTAATTTCACAGAAGTAAATGATAGTAATCTGGAAACCAAATGTGTTGCAGATATTGGCTTCACGAGAGAAGATATCGTCATAAATCCAGGAGAGTACCTTGAACTAAAAGTAAGAATCCATAGACAAGCTTGGACGAAATACGTACAATCCAATGACTTTTCTTTAAATTCAGAAAGCAAAACCTATGAAGAGTGGAAAAAGATTGCTGTCTTTATCGATGACCGCTGGGCATATGGTAGCATTCCATTATCCTATACCCAGATCATTGATCCAGATCCGAATGAAGAGGAAGATACACAGTATCCAGTAGAATCCAAAGAATCTTATGGTTCAAGTACGGATAAGGCAGGTAATTCTACAGGATATACGTATGATGACAATGGAAATATCACATCTGTAGTGGATGCCATGGGGAATACCACAACGAATACTTATAATAAAAGAGGCCAAATCACAAGTACAACGGATGCCCTATGTAATACAACAAAGTATGACTATGATAGTAAAGGAAACCTTACATCTGTAACAGACGCCCTAGGTAATACAACGAAGTATACCTATAATTCCAAAGGATATCTTACGAAGGAAACAAGAGCAGATGGAAGTACAGAAACAAGAACCTACGATAGCAAAGGAAATATAGAGACCATAACGGATGGAGAAGGAAATACCGTAACATACGATTATGATGTACTTAACCAAGTGACCAACTACACCGATGCCAATGGTGGTATAACAAAGTATGCGTATTCCTTGAATGGTAATGTTACAAAGATTACGGATGCCTTGGGGAACGAGGCAAAGACATCCTATAACAAAGATGGTCAAGTTCTAACAGAGACTGATAAGAATGGAGGTATCACTTCTTATGCATATGATAAGACTACGGGATATCTTAGCCAGACAACCAATGCATTAGCAGGTAAAGAAAGCTATCAATATGACAAGATGGGAAATCTGTCAAAAGTAACAGCACCAGATGGCGGAATCATTACCTATACTTACGATGTATTCGGTAGAGTAGAGAGTGAAACGGATGCCCTAGGTGGTAAGATTACGTATACCTATGATAAGAACGGGAATACCCTACAAGAAAAAGACGAATTAGGCAATGTAACAACCTATACTTATGATAAGTTAGAACGCGTGATTACACAAACTGATGCTGCTAAGAATACAATCACCTATGAATATGATGCCCTTGGAAGAACGGTAAAAGAAACCGATGCACAAGGTGGTGAAACCAAGTATACCTACGATAAACTAGGCAATGTAGTAGGTACAACGGATGCCAATGGACAAGTAACGAAAGACACTTACAATAAGGTTGGGCTCCTTGAAAGTACAACTGACGCAGAAGGCAATAAGATTAGCTACGAATATGACGCAGAAGGTAGAAGGACAAAGGAGACCGACGCAGAGGGTAATGCTACCACTTGGAAGTATGATAAGAATGGAAACATCACCAAGACAACCGATGCCAATGGACATAGTACGTCTTATACCTATGATAAAGAGAATCAAGTAACTTCTATTAAAGATGCTGAAGGCAATATGATTCAATATGAATATGATGCAAGTGGTAATACCACATCGGAAACCGATGTCCTAGGCTACAAGACAAGCTATACCTATGATGCCCTTGGAAACCAAACCAGCATAACCAATGCTCTAGGTAAGGTAAGCAAGAACGAATACAATTCAAGTAGCTTATTAACAAAAGAGACGGATGCGAATGGTAATGTTACAACCTATGAATATGACAAGAATGGTAATCTAAGTAAGAAAGCGGATGCCCTAGGTGCAGTAATCAGTTATACCTATGATAAAGCAAGTCAACTAATAGAAGAAGTAGATGCTCTTGGTTCTAAGACAACCTATACCCATGATACAAGAGGAAATGTACTTGTTAAGACAGATGCCAAAGGAAACAAGACTTCGTATGATTACAATAAGTCTGGTAATCTTACTAAAGTAACGGATGCTAGTGTCAATGGTGGCATTGACACTGGGAATGTAACGAAATACAGCTATGATAAGCTTGGCAATCTTACAGAACAAAAACGAGTAGGAAAGAGCTCTGACAAGGATCAAACAACTACCTATGAATACGATAAGAACGGAAACTTAACTAAGTTAACTGACCCTACAGGGGAAAGTATAACCTATGCTTACGATGCAGATGGAAAGCTTACAAAGGAAGTCCAGAAAGACGGAACAACCACAAAGTATACTTACGATAAGGTTGGCAATCAAAAGAAGATAACGTATAGTGATAACCGTAGTGTAAGTTATACATACACAAGTACCGATCAAGTTAAGACAATGACAGACTGGAATGGTACGACTACTTATGAATACGATGCTAACGGACAAGTTACTAAAGTAACAGATGGTAATAACCAAACAATCGAATACACTTGGACGAAGTTAGGGCAGAAGAAGTCCATTAAGTATCCAACAAGCGATAGTGTAAGCTATACCTATGATAATAACGGTAATCTTACCAAGGTAACTGATACGAACGGCGGAGTTACTAACTACACATACGATGCATTAAATCAAGTGAAGACCAAGAAACTTCCGAATGGTGCAGAGTCTACTTACACCTATGACAAGAACGGTTGGCTGACACAGAGGGAAGAAACAAGTAATGGAGCTTCAAAGCAAAGCTACGCTTACGAATACGATAAGAATGGAAACCGTACAAAAGAAACGAAAGTTTCTTCTGGAACAACGGAAACCACCCGTTATACCTATGATGTATTAAATCAATTGACAAGCGTAGTGGACAAGAATGGAACGAGAAACTATGCATTCGATGAGTTTAATAACAGAACGGTAAAAGAAGAGATTGGTAAGGAAACTACTCAGTATACGTATAATAACTTAAACCAGTTAGTTGAGACAGTACAAGGGTCGACGGTTACAACCTATGACTATGATAAGCGAGGAAATGTAGCAGAGGTTGAAGAAAACGGAGATACAAAACAAACCTATGTCTTTGATTCTACCAACAAGATGTCTAAGGTAGTAACCTATAAGGATAGTACTAGTGGAAGTGGAACCAGAGAGACGGTAACAACTAAGTATGCTTATGATGGTGTAGGAAACCGTGTTAATACTAAGGTTGAATTGAATGGTAGTGTAACAAATAATACAACCTATGTGGTGGACGAAGAATCTTCCTACAATGATATCATCATGGCAAAGGATAGTGTAAGTGGAAAGACATCCATCTTTACCTTCTCGGATGAAGTAATCAGTGTTGAAACATCTGGAAATATAAGCTATTATAGAAATGATGAAAAGCATAGTGTAACGGATATCCTTGATATGACTGGTAAGGTAAAGGCAACCATTGAGTATGACGAATATGGTGTGATTGCAAATCCAGAAGTAGTAAGTGCAGGCGGTAATATCTTTGCTTATACAGGACATGTATATGAGGAGAGTACGGGGCTGTATTATGCGAAGGCAAGGTATTATGATGCGGGGATTGGTCGGTTTGTAAGTGAGGATAGTTATAAGGGCGAAGCGAATGATCCTGCGAGTTTGAATCTGTATGGATATGTTAAGAATAATCCTGTTAATTATGTAGATTCGAGTGGATACTATGCAGAAGTAATAGTAGGATTTGGTGCACTTGTCATTTTATTATTGTATTATACAGGGGTATCAATGAAAGTTACAGGTGAGTTTTTTAGTTCAGGAAAAGCTAATGAGCTGTTGAAAAATGTAAAAACAGTAATATGTGATGGAGTTACCTATACAGTAAAAAAATTCAAGCAGAAATTTTCAAAAGAACTTGAGTGGAAAGCCATTGCACCGCCTAGTGTAAAATTAGCAAATACGGTAACTAAATCTAAAGGTAATAAAAAAGAAGAAAAATCTGGAGAAAAAGCTGTTAAACCTGAAGCAGCTGTCTTAGGTAGTAAAAAACATGGTATTAGGTGGAAAGAGGGAAAAGCAAGAGCAAAAGCTGAAAATAAACCACAAGGACAATGGGCAAGAGAAGATATAGATTATGCAACTAAAATGGCAAATTCTTTAAAACCAAAAGAAAGCGGGTATTTTAAGTTGCCAAAAGGGTCAAAATCTATAGTCTATATGCCTGACGGAAGAGTAATACAAGCCACATTAATGTGGCTTAGGAATAACGGGACAGGAACATGGCATGGCTATCCAATGCCTTAGGAGGAATAGGAATGGAATTTTTTATACAAGTAAGTAAACCAATATGTTTAAATAACTATGATAATGCAGATGAAAGTTTAGCAGATGCTATGGAGACTATTTTTCCATTACTAACTGAGGGGGCTATAATAATGTGGAACTATATTCCTATACGATTATCTTATAAGTACGATATTAGCTATATGTTAGATGATATTGTAGACATGCTCTTAATGATAAGAACTAAAGAAAAGGGAAAAATGGAAATACAATGGCTTCCGGATACATTTAGGTGTGATTGGAAATTACAATGGAATGAAGGAACTATAAAAATAAAGTCAGAGTGGGGAGGAATAATAGGGGATTTAGAAAAAATATTAAATAAAAACTCTGAGGTGTGTTTAAAAGTTAACGAATTTAGAGGAGAATGGAAAAAATTATTAGAACTAGTAATAAAAAATTTAAAAAATAGTGGATATCAAGAAAATCAAATTAGAAACATGGATAATCTATTAGTAGAATATAATAAAATAAGTGAAGAGGGTATCTTGTATCAGGAGAAGAAAATTAAACTTTGAAGCAAATAAGTTTTATGACTAAATTTAATTAAGTATATTAAGTAATGCTATGTTCTCCCTTATAATTAGTCCTAAGTAATACAAAGAAAGCAACTAAAAATATAGACAAAATAGTTACTCACTTTTTGGATACAAAAAATTTAATTGAGTATAAGATTCTATATAAAAAATACGTTAGATTGTTGAATCGGCTCCCCAAAATTAGATCTAAAAATTGATATGCCCCTTGTCAAGTAGACAGGACAAATATCAAAAACGAGATGCTGATGAACGACCGCACATATCAGTTTTGTGTGGTCGTTTTTCTATGCACACCATTTGTCTTTATATTTTACAACACGTTTATTTTCAAGGATAAATAACGCTCTGTTCTTTAAGTTTCTTATGAAAAACCTTGCTTGTATAATGAAACCCTCGATAGCTATGAAAGACTAGTTTTGCATTTGGATAAGAGGCAAGTACTTTTTTAAACGTTTTAATTACTAGCTTATTATCATTTCTGCAACTGATTACATACGAAAAATGGTTTCATCATGGCAAAGGAGAAAAGTATAAGTGGAAAGACCTCAATCTTTACCTTCGCAACTGGATATATAAGCTATTTAAGAAATGATGAAGAGCATAGTGTAACGAATATTCTAGATAAAGCTGGTAAGGTAAAAGCTACAATTGCATATGATGAATATGGTGTAATCGAAAATCCTGAAGTAGTAGGTACAAGTGGTAATATCTTTGCCTATACGGGACATGTATATGAGGAAAGTACGGTAGTAATGATGTTAAGCGGTTTGCTGAGTTAAGCGCAAAATCAAAAAGTAGTGGACCATTAAAAGGTAAGGTGGCAGATGATGCGGCTAAAAATTTAGGATTTTCAAAGATAAAGGAAAAATCACATGGTCAACCAATATATAAAAAAGGGAATAAATATATTACACCTGATATTGATGGACATAATGGTGGAGTATGGAAAATGGCTAATTCAATAAAAAATTTGGCATCTAAGGCTACAAGAATGGGTACATATGACATTAATTTGGTCAGAATTGGAGATTAGAATGATAAAATATAGAATTTCAAAATATAATCCTAATAAAAGAGACTCAAATAATAAATATGCAGTAGATACATGGACTTCATATGCGGATATAGGGAAAAATTATAATAATAATAGAATTAGCTTTGAGGAGTATATTGAAGTTGAGAATAATTATGTTATTGTATTAATGATGGTTCTTGAAGCTGTTGGTGTTAAAAGAATTCAAATCAATGACCTAGAGATTAATTTTACTATATCAGAGATGAATCAAATGTTTACCAATAAATTACCAATGTTAACTGAAGTACAAATTAATATCATAAATACTTTAAAGAATAATTATAGTATTGATTATCCACAAATAGGAGAATATGTTCGATTAATTTTAAGAGAATGTTTTTGGTGTCGTTTATATGATAAGGAAACAGAAAACAATATAGAGTTTGGTTATGACTATTATATGTATATAACTTGTGCGAAGATACCTAATGATATAATTAATAGAGGCAGTAATATTGGGGTTTATATTGAAAAAATATAGAGTAAGGTTAAAGGAAAAACGGGTAGCTTATCTACAGAAGGAGAAGCTAATTCAAGTACAGAGTTATATAATGAGAATGGGAAGTTAATTCAGAGGAGGTACTACGATAAAAATGGTAAGGTCGAATTTGATATTGATTTTTCCCATGGTGGAAATCATAAATTTCCACATATACATAACTGGAAATAGCTAATTAGGAAATTGCGAAACTCAAAAGTGATTGATGTGGACAGACAACTCCCCCCAAATTAATAAGAAGTTATAGGATTTTTAATCTGAAAAATGCATAAATTAAAATTATAGACATTTCAACAGATATTTGAAAGCAGATTGATAAAATTTTTTGAGGAGGTATTATTTGGTTACGAGGAAAGTATCCTGTGTTCTCAATGGGTCCAGAGTATTACAAATGACTAAAAATTACTAATTTTGAAAGGAGAAAAAAATGTGGAATAAAATTGTGACGGAATCGGATATTTCAAATTTTATGAGAGATATAAATAGTTTTTCTGATAGCTGTATTAAAGAAATTAGGTATGTAAGTGGTGGATATGTAAATGAAGATTTAAGCATGTATGCTCATAATTCTAAACGAAATTTATATATTTGTATTCAACGACAATATAACACTTTCTCGACTATAGAATTAATGTTTCAGGGAGTATATAAATTTAGTATGATACCTAGAAATGGACATAAGGATTGTGTAATTTATGATTCCAGCTTAATTAAAAAGCGAAATTTATATTATTGGGCTGATTATGAAGATTTAGATATTAACAATATTGAAGAATATGGCACACTTGTTATAGCTGAACAAATCTATTGGAGAAATATTAATACAAATTTGGGAAATAAAGAAGTATATATTAATAATCTGGAATAAATGGTTTTAATATAAATTAAGAAAGTGTGCATTGAGTGCATATGGCATAAAACAAATGCTGTCGTGTTTAATAGAACATAAATAGACAAATTTAGTTAAACAATTGAGATACAGTGGATATTGTATAGGTATATTTTGGTTTTGAAGTAATCGTTATCATTTACATTTGTAAGTAGTATATTAGGAATGAGTAGGATACGTCTTATTATGAGGTGACCCCTATAAGTTAGACTTTTTAGCGTAGCAGTTTTAGACTGCTACGCTATTTCTTGTGCTGCCAAGAAGTTGAGTCTGTGTTTTACAGGACCTTCCGACTTGGTTCCTCAGGAAAGCTTACAAAGGAAGTCCAGAAAGACGGAACAACCACAAAGTATACTTATGATAAGGTTGGAAATGAAAAGAAGATAACGTATAGTGATAACCGTAGCGTAAGTTATACCTATACAAGTACCAATCAAGTGAAGACAATGAATGATTGGAACGATACAACCACCTATGAATACGATGCTAACGGACAAGTTACCAAAGTAACCGATGGTAAAAACCAAACAATTGGATACACTTGGACGAAGTTAGGACAGAAGAAGTCCATCAAGTATCCAACAGGAGATAGTGTAAGTTATACTTATGACAATAATGGTAATTTAACCAAGGTAACTGATACGAACAGTGGAGTTACTAACTACACCTACGATGCATTAAATCAAGTGAAGACCAAGAACCTTCCAAATGGAGCAGAGTCTACTTACACCTATGATACGAACGGCTGGTTGACACAGAGAGAAGAAACTAGCAATGGAGCTTCAAAGAAAAGCTATACTTACGAATACGATAAGAATGGAAATAGAACAAAAGAAACTAAGGTTTCTTCTGGAACAACGGAAACCACTCGTTATACCTATGATGTATTAAATCAATTGATAAGCGTAGTGGACAAGAAGGGAACGAGATACTATGCATTCGATGAGTTTAATAACAGAACGGTAAAAGAAGAGATCGGTAAGGAAACTACTCAGTATACGTATAACAATTTAAAACAGTTAGCTGTGACTATACAAGGATCAACGGTTACAACCTATGACTATGATAAACGAGGAAATGTAGCAAAGGTTGAAGAAAACGGAGATACAAAACAGACCTATGTGTTTGACTCTACTAACAAGATGGCTAAGGTAGTAACCTATAAGGATAATACTAGTGGAAGTGGAACCTCAACTGTAACTACAAAGTATAATTATGATGGAGCAGGAAATAAAATAGGTATGAAGCATGAAACGAATGGTAGATTAACAAGTGATATAATCTATGCCATTGATCCCGTATCTTCCTACAATGATATTATCATGGCAGAGGATAGAGTGACAGGAGAGACATCAATTTTCACATTCTCCAATGAAGTAATCAGTGTTGAAACGTTTGGAAATATAAGTTATTATAGAAATGACGAAAAGAGTAGTGTAACAGATATCTTAGATATGGCGGGTAAGGTAAAAGCTACGATTACGTATGATGAATATGGTGTAATTGCAAATCCAGAAGTTGTAAGTATAGGCGGTAATATCTTCGCTTATACTGGACATGTGTATGAGGAGAGTACGGGGCTGTATTATGCGAAGGCAAGGTATTATGATGCGGGAATTGGTCGGTTTATAAGTTTAGATAGTTACGTGGGAGAACAAAAAGAGAGTATAAGCTTAAATCAATATATTTATGTATTGAATAACCCAATAAAATTTATTGATCCTAGTGGATATTATTCGCTTTCAGAGGGGGTATTAGCCCATAAACAATTGCAGATTTATTTCGAAGAGCTTTATTTAAGGGATAATCCACATTTAATAGGGTTTATTGAATATCCAATATATTCGAAAAAAGTCTTTAAAAATAAGTCTGGCTCTGGAAGAGCAGACATTGTCCTATTAAATGGTGGAACTTTTGAAATATATGAAATAAAGCCCTTTAGCCAAAGAGAATCTGGAAGAGCTCAATTAAAGAACTATGTTAGAGCATTAAGAGAAACAAAGAAAAGTGTGGTGCGGGGGATTACATTTAACCCTAATGGACTCGAACTTACATGCCCATGGAATCCTAATAAAGTTATTAAATACTATACGTATTCAAATGATAAAGGAATGATTTATTATAGTACAGTTAATATAAAAAAACAGCCTCAGGAGGAACCTGTTACAAATAAAAGTAAAGCTAAATCACCAAGTAAGGGTAATAAAATTGATTACAATAAAGTAAGAGACGGAGTTGTTGTTGTTTCTTCTGCATATGCAATTTACAGAGTGGCAAGGTTTATTCCATCACTTTTTCCTGCCGCATGGTGGACTATTCCAGCTAACTTAGTAACACCTTAATTAGAAAGAAAGGATATATAATGGTAAAAATAAAATTAATAAAGGAAATTATAGGAAAAAAATTAAAACCATATGGTTTTAAGTATTATGGAAAAGAACCAAATTCATGGATTTTTAGTAGAAAGTATAACAATCTAGAGCAATTCGTATGCATATATGATAGTAGATACGGTGCTGGATTGAGAGTTGAGCTGTATACATCAATGGATAAGGGAGATAGGTCGGAAATTAAATCTTTTTATCCATTGTGGGAACAGGAATTTAATAAACTTTTTTGGGAGTATTCAGATGCACAATCATTTAGTCAAATACTTAACGAATTTGCACCAATAATAATTGACTATGGTTTGGATGAATTAGAATTATTAAGTATACCTACGAGAGAAAAGCTGATAAGACCAACAAAAGAAATGCAAAAGATTTTATATGATAATCATGAGGAGTATTGTAGTCGTTTTATGAAAGCATATAATATGAAAAATGAGGATATTTACCAAGTGATAGAGGATATTTCTTCAATATTGAAAAAAAATAAGGATAAAAATTATGAAGAAATAAGAGAGTTGCTAATTGAAATAGCAGCTTATTATGGAAACCATATTTGCTTTCAGTTTGACGGAGAATGGAAATGGGATGTAGATATCTGCACCATTATATTTCATCATAATGATGAAGAACTCGAATGTCTACCATTACAACAGATAGTATTTAATTGGAGAGATATTAATATTGAAAATGGGCTTAAGGAAACATTTGATGAATTATTTTTGTAATAGCAATGAATGAAAGTTTACTTAGTTAATGCAATAGGCTACATTTTTTAGAATGGTGAAAGGCGGTGAAAAGTTAAGGATTCTTCCGCGCATTGTAAAAAGATATCCTGCTTCATTTATGAATTTGTGGTAATCTCTAATTAAATAAAATTTTAATAAAAGATACATTATATTGTCCGATGACAGTGTGATGTGTCTTTTACTATAGTATAAAAATTAAGGACTAGAAGTGTTGACTTTGAACTACGTATACCTATGATATTAAATCGGGTGGTCTCGTAGTTCAATGCTTATTGGAACTTTTCTGATAAGGAATCATTTAGACAGGTGTTAACTATGTTTCTGAAAATCATTCTGGAATATAGGTTAGATACATTGGAGGCACTAAGCATTTGAATTGGGGCTAATAGTAAAATAACGAAAGATATGTTTAGAATGCTATACAAACATCATGATAATTTAAGTGAAAAGTTTATTAAGTGTATCAAGTTTCAATAAATAAAATAACAGAGGGAATAGAAAAACTATATCAGATAATTAACAAAAAGCAAGATAAAGAATATGAGTCTATGAAGGAATTATTTATTGAAATGGCATCTTACTATGGAAATTCACTTTGTAATGCATTTAAAGGAAAATTGATATGGGACAATAATTACTGTAAATCCAGAAGGCAAAGCTTATGAAGAGTGGAAAAAGATTGCTGTCTTTATTGATGACCGCTGGGCATATGGTAGTATCCCATTATCCTATACGCAGATCATTGATCCAGATCCGAGTGAAGAGGAAGCTACACAGTATCCAGGGGAATCCAAGGTATCCTATGGTTCAAGTACCGATAAGGCAGGAAACTCCACGGGATATACTTATGATGACAATGGAAACATTACCTCTGTAGTGGATGCTATGGGGAATACTACGACTAATACCTATAATAAAAGAGGGCAAATCACTAGTACAACGGATTCCTTAGGTAATATCACAACATATGACTATGATAGTAAAGGAAACCTTACTTCTATAACAGATGCCCTAGGCAATACAACGAAGTATACCTATAATTCCAAGGGATACCTTGCTAAGGAAACAAGAGCAGATGGAAGTACAGAAACAAGAACCTATGATAGCAAAGGAAATATAGAGACCATAACGGATGGAGAGGGAAATACCGTAACATACGATTATGACGTTCTTAACCAAGTGACCAACTATACCGATGCCAATGGTGGAGTAACAAAGTATGCTTATTCCTTGAATGGTAATGTTACAAAGATTACGGATGCGTTAGGAAATGCGACAAAAACAGCGTATAATAAAGATGGTCAAGTTCTAACAGAAACAGATCAGAATGGAAGCATAACGTCGTATGCTTATGATAAGGCCACAGGATATCTTAGCTAGACAACCAATGCACTAACAGGTAAAGAAACTTATCAATATGATAAGATGGGAAATCTGTCAAAGGTAACAGCACCAGATGGGGGAATCATTACCTATACTTACGATGTATTCGGAAGAGTAGAGAGTGAAACCGATGCACTAGATGGTAAGATTACGTACACTTATGATAAGAACGGCAATACCCTACAAGAAAAAGACGAGCTAGGCAATGTAACAACCTATACTTATGATAAGTTAGATCGCGTGATTACACAAACTGATGCTGCTAAGAATACAATCACTTATGAATATGATGCCCTTGGAAGAACGGTAAAAGAAACCGATGCACAAGGTGGTGAAACCAAGTATACGTATGATAAACTTGGTAATGTAGTAGGTACAACGGATGCCAATGGACATAGTACGTCTTATACCTATGATAAAGAGAATCAAGTAACTTCTATTAAAGATGCAGAAGGTAATATCACCCAATATGGATATGATGCAAGTGGTAATACCACATCGGAAACCGATGCTCTAGGCAACAAGACAAGCTATACCTATGATGCCCTTGGAAACCAAACCAGCATAACTAATGATCTAGGTAAGGTAAGCAAGAACGAATACAATTCAAGTAGTTTATTAACAAAAGAGACGGATGCCAATGGTAATATCACAACCTATGAATATGACAAGAATGGAAATCTAAGCAAAAAAACCGATGCACTAGGTGGAGTAATTAGTTATACCTATGATAAAGCAAATCAACTGATAGAAGAAGTGGATGCCCTTGGCTCTAAGACAGTATATACCTATGATGCAAGAGGAAATGTACTTGTTAAGACCGATGCCAAAGGAAACAAAACTTCATATGACTACAATAAGTCTGATAATCTTATTAAAGTAACGGATGCATCAGGTAATGTAACGAAATACAGTTATGATAAGGTTGGCAATCTTACAGAACAAACACGTGTAGGAAAGAGCTCTGATAAGGATCAAACGACTAGCTATGAATACGACAAGAATGGAAACTTAACGAAGTTAACTGACCCTACAGGGGAAAGTATAAGCTATACCTACGATGCAGACGGAAAGCTTACAAAGGAAGTTCAGAAAGACGGAACAACCACAAAGTATACTTATGATAAGGTTGGCAATCAGAAGAAGATAACGTATAGTGATAACCGTAGCGTAAGTTATACCTATACTAGTACCGATCAAGTGAAGACAATGACTGATTGGAACGGTACAACAACTTATGAATACGATGCGAACGGACAAGTTACCAAAGTAACTGATGGTAATAACCAAACAATTGAATACACTTGGACGAAGTTAGGACAGAAGAAGTCCATCAAGTATCCAACAGGCGATAGTGTAAGCTATTCTTATGACAATAATGGAAATCTAATCAAAGTAACCGACACGAACAATGGAGTTACTAACTACACATATGATGCACTAAATCAAGTGAAGAGCAAGAAACTACCAAATGGTGCAGAGTCTACTTACACTTACGACAAGAACGGTTGGTTGAGACAGAGAGAAGAAACAAGTAATGGAGCTTCAAAGCAAAGCTACACTTACGAGTACGATAAGAATGGAAACAGAATAAAAGAAACTAAGGTTTCTTCTGGAACGACAGAAACTACTCGTTATACCTATGATGTATTAAATCAATTGACGAGTGTAGTGGACAAGAATGGAACAAGAAACTATGCATTCGATGAGTTTAATAACAGAACGGTAAAAGAAGAGATCGGTAAGGAAACTACTAAGTATTCGTATAATAATTTGAATCAGTTAGTAGAGACAGTACAAGGGTCGACGGTTGCAACCTATGACTATGATAAACGAGGAAATATAGCAGAGGTTGAGGAAAACGGAGACACAAAACAGACCTATGTCTTTGATTCTACTAACAAGATGTCTAAGGTAGTAAACTATAAGGATAATACTAGTGGTAGTGGAACGCCAACTGTAACTACAAAGTACACTTATGATGGTGTAGGAAACCGTGTTAGTGCAAAGGTTGAATTAAATGGTAGTGTAACAATTAATACAACCTATGTAGTAGATGGAGAATCAGCTTATAATGACATCATTATGGCAAAGGATAGTATAAGTGGAAAGACCTCTGTCTTTACCTTCTCAGATGAAGTAATCAGTGTTGAAACATCTGGAAATATAAGCTATTATAGAAATGATGAAAAATATAGTGTAACGGATATCCTAGATACAACGGGTAAGGTAAAGGCGACCATTGAATATGATGAATATGGTTTAATTGTCAATCCAGAAGTAGTAAGTACAGGTGGTAATATCTTTGCTTATACAGGACATGTGTATGAGGAAAGTACTGGGCTGTATTATGCGAAGGCAAGGTATTATGATGCGGGGATTGGTCGGTTTGTGAGTGAGGATAGCTATAGGGGCGAGCATGGAGACCCTGCTAGCTTGAATTTGTATGTGTATGGAATGAATAGTCCATTGAAGTACACTGATCCTAGTGGAAATATGAATTATTTTACACAAACCGATGACTTAATAAAGGGTGCAATAAAGGGAATGGGCTCTTGGTTATGGGACATAATAAAATCACCAATAGTACTTATTACTATTATTAAGCAGCTTGTATGTGGAGAATTAACAGTAAAACAAGTTTTAGAACAGGGACTTGATTATTTAGTAAAAGATGTTAAGTATGTTGCGAAACACTTAAATGTATTTAAACCTTGGAAAAAGTATAGTAATCAAACGGTTTATGAAATGGGTTATCATACAGGTAGAGTTATATGTTTGGTTGTTTCTGCTATTTTAGCAGGTAAGGGAATTGCAAGTAAATTTGGAAAATCAAAAGTTGGTAAGAAAATAATTACTAAAGCACAAAAGAGTGGAATAAAAATTACCAAGAGTACAAAAATGAAATATGATTTGCAAATATTTGCAAAACAGGGAAACAAATTAACTTCATTAACATTATATAATCCAGAATTTGCAGCCAGACAAATGTTAGATGGAGGAAAAGTGTCTGCATCAGTGTTAAAAACTCAAATACCTAAAGGAACTCCAAATACATTTAAACCATCAAGCACAATAGCAAAAGGATATAAGTACAACTTTAAAATAAATGGTACTAATATAGAAATAAAGTGGCATTCTCCTGATATGAAAGCCGCAGCGAAATATCCAGGTTCTAATTCGGGTTCTGGTTGGACAGCGCAAATTAAGATTGGAAAAAAAGTCCTAGGGGCTAATGGTAAATTTTATAAAGCACCAAGTAATCTAACACATATTCCACTAAAAGGAGAATAATGATAAATGACAAATTATTATGATTTACCGGATTATATGGAAGTAGAAGATATAAAAAAATATTTTACAGAATTTATAGACACGTATGGAAATTCAAGAACAAATGTAGAATACGCATTAGATGAACTAATTGAACTTTCAGATAGACAATGGAATACATATGAGATAATAGATGAAACTACAAAAAATAATATAGTAAAGTATTTATTTAATATTATTAGTTTAGAATCAGAAACTATTATGGATCGTATATTGTTAATCATCCCAAGATTGGGACTAAAAATAATATTTGATTATATAGTGAAGGAAAAAAGTAAAATATTAAACAAAAATGTAATAAAAGAAATAGAAGAATCAGTTATTGAATATGGTCAACATGTAGAAAATCCATACTGGGATATGTAATAATTAAATAAAATAATCATTATAGTAATTTATTATTTATGATTGGTGGATTTTATGGAGTTACTAACTACACATATGATGCACTAAATCAAGTGAAGAGCAAGAAACTACCAAATGGTGCAGAGTCTACTTACACTTACGACAAGAACGGTTGGTTGAGACAGAGAGAAGATACAAGTAATGGAGCTTCAAAGCAAAGCTACACTTACGAGTACGATAAGAATGGAAACAGAATAAAAGAAACTAAGGTTTCTTCTGGAACGACAGAAACTACTCGTTATACCTATGATGTATTAAATCAATTGACAAGCGTAGTGGACAAGAAGGGAACGAGAAACTATGCATTCGATGAGTTTAATAACAGAACGGTAAAAGAAGAGATTGGTAAGGAAACTACTCAGTATACGTATAATAACTTAAACCAGTTAGTTGAGACAGTACAAGGGTCGACGGTTACAACTTATGACTATGATAATCGAGGAAATGTAGCAGAGGTTGAAGAAAACGGAGATACAAAACAGACCTATGTATTTGATTCTACCAACAAGATGTCTAAGGTAGTAACCTATAAGGATAATGCTAGTGGAAGTGGAACTAGGGAGACGGTAACAACTAAGTACGCTTATGATGGTGCAGGAAACCGCGTTAATGCAAAGGTTGAATTGAATGGTAGTATAACAAGCAATATAATCTATGTGGTAGACGGAGAATCATCTTATAATGACATCATCATGGCAAAGGATAGCGTAAGTGGAAAGATCTCAATCTTTACCTTCTCGGATGAAGTAATCAGTGTTGAAACATCTGGAAATATAAGCTATTATAGAACTGATGAAAAGAATAGTGTAACGGATATCCTAGATACAGATGGCAAAGTAAAAGCGACCATTGAGTATGATGAATATGGTGTAATTGCCAATCCAGAAGTAGTAAGTACAGGCGGTAATATCTTTGCTTATACAGGACATGTGTATGAGGAGAGTACGGGGCTGTATTATGCGAAGGCAAGGTATTATGATGCGGGGATTGGTCGGTTTGTAAGTGAGGATAGTTATAGGGGTGAAGCGAACGATCCTGCTAGTTTGAATTTGTATGGGTATGTTAAGAATAATCCGATAATGCATAGTGATCCGAGTGGGAATATGTCAGTAGCAGCCGGAGCAGGTGCCGTAATAACAGTAAAAACTATAATTGAAGTAATTATAGGAGGAGTATCTTTTATTGTTACTATAGGTTATTTCTTTTCAAAAGAAGGACAAGAAAAATTTAAGAATGCTGTAGAGGTAATATGTAATGAAGTAAAATACACAGTTAAAAAGTTTAAAAAGAAGTTTGAACAGCAATTTGCAGCACAACTTGATTGGGGTGCTATTGTACCGTCTAATAAGAAAGTAGCTGATTCCATACCTAATCCAAATACAGGTGTAAGTGAAGATAATGCAATACGAGACAAATTGGAAGGTATTGCAAGTGAATATGGGTATGGAAAGTGCAAAGAGGCTGCTAAAGCTATGGCTAAATTTCTAAAAAAGGAGAAAAAAAAATATACTTTTTCAAGGCTATTAATGATTCCAAGAGGTTTTATTGCTAGTATATCAAAACCGAAGAAAGATGTTAGTGATAACGGAGAACATTGGGGAGTGTTGTATAAGGAAAGAATATACTGCAATATTCATCCGAGTGGTCTAGTAAAACAATCTTGGATAAATGATTTTTATGGCATGAATCCAATTGAATATAAAGAGTTTTCGGTTATTAAGTAATAATATATTTTACTATAATAAAATAAAAATCGCGAAGGTGAAATTTTGATTCCCAAGCCATTATGTTGGAATGGGCTATGTAAATTGAAACAGTTATGGTAACAAAAACGCCTCCTGAGGTAAAATAAAAATAGTTCAAAAAAACAGGAGGCGGTACAAATGGATATTATATAGTAATAAGCTAAGGAACAGAAGTAGTTATAAGGTTGAATAAAGTAAGAAATAAGAAAGTAATTAATACTTTAAGACAGGGGGAAATAATAATGGATATATTTTATCAAACACTATATATAATTCATAAAGAGTATCAAAAGTTTTTAGGGACCAAATCACTGGTAGTTTTAAGAGCTTTTATTGATGGATATGTGAATCGAGAGATGGAGATAAATCCCAGCCATCAATCAAATTTCTGGAAATTTAATAATTTTGTTGCAAGCTTTTATAATGATGACATTAATATGAATTGGGATCGTATATTAACCGCACATACGAAAACAGATGAAGAAGCTTTTGATAAATTTTTTTATCTACTTGACAAATTCTTAGAAAAGGAACCGAATTAATCAAAATTATAAAAAATAATATATATCAGAAAGGAGTGTATTGATGTATTTCTATGTAAATGCATCATGATAAATATATAATGCAAAAAAAAGTAGATTTAGTATACAAGAAATTGTTAGAGATAAATAAAAACCCTAAAATATATATTGGACAAAAATCAATTGTACTTTTAAAAGCATACATGACAGGATATATATATAGAGAGGAAGGTTGTAATTATAAATTATTAAGAGAGGAATTTAATGATTATATAAAAGAGTATTATAAAATTCCAGAGGATGTTGATTGGGCTAGAATATTATTAGCGTATACTAGTGGAGAAGAAATGGCGTTTGATATGTTTTATTATCATATAGAAGAATTTGTTAAACAAAGCCTAGATAAATGCTTCTAAGGGGTATTTGCGATGACGGCCTGTGGAAGCATTTAATTAGGTATTAATATTGAAAATGGGCTTAATGAAACTTTTGATGAAGAATTTTTGTAACAGCGATGAATTAAAGTTATTCATAAAGCTGCATATTGTAGAATGTTGAAAGTCGGTGAAAAGTAGTAATTCTAATCAAATAAATCTATAGTAAAAGACACGTTACATTGTCTGATGACAGTGTAATGTGTCTTTTACTATAGTATAAAAATAGGGTCTAGAAGTGTTTAACTACCAAACTACGTATCCCTACGATAAACTAGATCGAGGGGCTTGAATAGATTTAGTATTTAGTAATTATATTATTACTAAATGTGCAGAAAATTTTTTTGATGCATTAGTGAAAGTTAGAATAGAACTAGATAAGATAGGAGTGAAAATGTTATGTAAAGGATGTTGTAAAAAGGTGTATCCGTCTGGAATGATTTTAAATATGGGGGTAGGAAGACATGCTTATATGTTGGAATTTGGTAGAAAAGCAAGCATGAATCGTTTAGTTGATATATTTTCTAGTTGTGAAACGAGTGAGTTTGCAACAGTAAAAGAACAATATGAATATTTTAAACAGTGGATAAAAAGTTTGGAGGAACAATGAGCACAGTTTATTTTTAAAAAGTTAATGAAGAGTATGGTTGCTTTTCTAATTTTTCTAAGTATAGTTCTCTGTTAGGTGGAAAGTTATGGATTACAAGTGAGCATTATTTTCAAGCGCAGAAGTTTAAAGGTACTCAATAGGAGGAGATAATAAGAAATACTAATAGTCCAATTGAGGCAGCTAGAATGGGAAGGGATAGAGCGTTACCTTTAAGAAGTGATTGGGAATCCTCTATAAGACAAGGCGGTGCATATAGGATTACTAGTAATTCATTAACCATTAATGGGAAAGCATGGAATCTACCCACTAACTGGGATTCTCGAAAAGATGCATATGATAAAGTTATTAAAGCTTTTAAGTAATGAGAAGGGATTGATTATTTTGAAAAAAACTACTTTAATATGTTTTTTCCTTGTTACGACCATGTTATTTGTAGCATGCAAATCAAGCTATGCTAATGACATTAAAATAAATAACGTAGAAGAAAGCAAATCAAATGATGTAAATGCCTATATAGTTTATGAAAAAGAACACACTTCTTATTTTGATAATTTGTTTCAACAAGAACGTAATTTGGACGGAACATGGGGAAATATTAAAAATCTACCTGAAGATTTGTGCTTTTTTACAGGTAATAAGTTGTTGCTGGGGACAGTTTCTCACGAAGATATTTGTTATGTATACCCACCTACTAAGGAGATAGCTAGCCAATTTATAAAGTTAGGAAATTGGGAAGAGAAAAACTATTTACCTGATGAGCATATTCATATAGAGATATAATCAATGAGGAAGTAATTGAAGAAGGAAAAATTCTATCTGATAATTTTTATGTCAGTTAGAATTTTTTCTGTTACGATGTTATTATAGGCTGGCTGATGCAAGGTAAGAAATTAAGAATACAATCACCTATGAATATGATGCTAACGGACAAGTAACCAAAGTAACCGACACAAACAGTGGGGTTACTAACTACACATACGATGCATTAAATCAAGTGAAGACCAAGAACCTTTCAAATGGAGCAGAGTCTACTTACACCTATGGATAAGAACGGCTGGTTGACACAGAGAGAAGAAACTAGTAATGGAGCTTCGAAGGAAAGCTATACTTACGAATACGATAAGAATGGAAACAGAACAAAAGAAACTAAGGTTTCTTCTGGAACAACGGAAACCACTCGTTATACCTATGATGTATTAAATCAATTGACGAGCGTAGTGGACAAGAAGGGAACGAGAAACTATGCATTCGATGAGTTTAATAACAGAACGGTAAAAGAAGAGATCGGTAAGGAAACTACTCAGTATACTTATAATAACTTAAACCAGTTAGTTGAGACAGTACAAGGGTCGAAGGTTACAACTTATGACTATGATAAGCGAGGAAATGTAGCAGAGGTTGAAGAAAACGGAAATACAAAACAAACCTATGTATTTGATTCTACCAATAAGATGTCTAAGGTAGTAACCTATAAGGACAATACCAGTGGAAGTGGAAGCAGAGAGACGGTAACAACTAAGTATGTTTATGATGGTGCAGGCAACCGTGTTAATACTAAGGTTGAATTAAATGGTAGTGTAACAAGTAATACAACCTATGTGGTAGACGAAGAATCTTCCAACAATGATATCATCATGGCAAAGGATAGTGTAGGTGGAAAGACCTCCATCTTTACCTTCTCCGATGAAGTAATCAGTGTTGAAACATCTGGAAATATAAGCTATTATAGAAATGATGAAAAGCATAGTGTAGCGGATATCCTAGATACAGCTGGTAAGGTAAAAGATACAATTGAGCATGATGAATACGGTGTAATCGCTAATCCAGAAGTAGTAAGTACAGGCGGTAATATCTTTGCTTATACAGGACATGTGTATGAAGAAAGTACGGGGCTGTATTATGCGAAGGCAAGGTATTATGATGCTGAGATTGGTCGGTTTGTAAGTGAGGATAGTTATAGGGGCGAAGCGAATGATCCTGCGAGTTTGAATTTGTATGGGTATGTTAAGAACAATCCAGTAAAGTATATGGATCCTAGTGGAAATTCACAATTAGAAATTGCAAAAGATGCTATAATAATACTAGTATTTATTGTTGGTAGTATATGTACATATATAAAAGTGCGAGCTGATTATTTCAAAACAGAAGAGGGAAAACAAGCTTTAAGGAGTGCTAAAGAAGCTATTTATAATCAGATAAGATATACTGCGAAGCAATTTTCCAAATTATTAGGTTGGGCTAGTATTAGGATAGTTACTACTGTAAAAAAGATAGATAAAGCAATATCCAATACTATTAGTTGGGTAAGAGAACACATAAAAATACCAAATGCGGTTGTTAGATATAGTACTACAATAAGTTTACCGAAGTATAGAGAAGTACCAGCTGCTGAGTACACAATTGCAATTGTAAGTGTTACTAAATTAAGGCCAAACACATACTATAGTGCGTATAAAAGTGCTAAATACGGTAATATATTCATTGGTCCCCCAATTTCAATGAAAGTAGCACAGGGGATTATATTGGCTGATACTGAGGTTTACGGTGTGTTTTCATTTGGACGTAGAGAAACCAAGAAACTTATGGATTCGTTAGGACCTAATAGAGAAGATTCGCCTCATGGTGATGAAGGTTTTTATAAACATTATCATTTATTGAAAACGAATTCAAAAAATCCTAATGATCATAAAAAAGCACATGCTTGGTTTTATGGATAATGATTTAAGTATGAAGAATCCTTACATCTTAAATTGTCTGATGTTTTTGGACAATTTAAGATGTATTTAACAGATAGGACGGAAAAATTAACTTTTGGGATTTAAATAATTATAAAAATATTGATTAAAATTGATTGTAGGAGGAGTAATTTCTTATATGAGGTATTTAACAGGGCAGTTTAATGAGTCTGAAGTATTTTATCAAAGGTATTATTATCCCAATATTACTTTTAAAGAGTTTGTATATGAAGAGATGTTTGCAGAGGAACCCCCAATTGAATTCGAAGAAGCAAGGGGGATATTAGAAGCGGAATATGAGTCACTTGTTAAAAACTATTTTAACGATAAAATATATTACTATACAGAGTTAAGTAAACATATATTTAACGAAAAGGGAGAGATTATCCCATTAAATGACTATAACTTTTTTAAGTTGAGAATGTATGCTACGAAGGTTTTAATTAAATCAGATGAAGCAGATAATGCGATTAAAGAAGAAATTAATAAAATAAAAGATGGTAATTATCCAGCAGCTCTAAAAGAATTGGTAAGGTGTACTTTTCATGATTATGAGGTTGAATTTTGTGAGGATGGCGATGGAATAATTGCTAGCTACTATTTAGGAGAAGAAGAACCTTGCTATATTTATAGATTTGAGAAAGTACAGTACAGGCCAGATTTTATTATAGATCAAAGATTTTGTTCAATTATTTATGAAGAGGTATTTGAGGAAAATGGTAAAATAACATATAATATTTTAACACCGAGTCCATTTGAGGATTGCTATCCGTATAGTGATATATCCATAGAGTTCATGGACATAAACCTTATTAAAGCTTGTAATGATACATTTAGTATGAAAAAACAATCCTAGAATTGTGCAATTACTTAGTTTTTGAAAATTAATTAAGGAGAAGAACATAAGTATGAAATATTATACAGAGGAGTTATATAAATCGGTTCAATTTTATTCATATTACTTTGTTTCACAAGTTTCTTTTGATATGTTTATAATAAAAAAACTGTATACTAATGGAGCAGAATTTGAATTTGAGAGCGCCAAGCAAACAGTCGAAAATAATTATAAAGAAAATGTTCTCAATAACTTTAATGAAAAAATTTTATTTTTTTATGATTTAAAAAAATATTTAATAGATGAAAGAAGAACAGTTATCCCCTTAAATGACTACAATTTCTATAAATTAAGAATGTATGCTATTAAATGCCTAAATCAATTAAACGATGCGGAGAACGTTATTAAGGAAGAAAGACTTAAAATAAAAAATGGAGAGTATCCAATTGGAGTTAAAGAATTAGCGCAAAATTCTTTTCAAAATTATAATGCAATATTTATAAAAGATGACGAAGGATTAATTGTTCAATACTATAATGGTGATGAAGCATCAAGTCATATTTTAAGATTTTTAGGAGTTGAAAATTATACACATATAGTGTTAGATAAGCAATTAGGTTGTATTATCGGTGAGGAGATTTATGAGGAGAATAATATGATTATCTATAATGTATTATTCGATAATAAACTAAGTGATGGCAGGATAATAGAATGTTCAGTTGGGTTTAAGGATGTAAAAATAATTAATGATGATACAATAAAGGTGAAGTATTAGCTAATAAGAATGTTAAATTTAATACAAAAGAACAAGCATTAGACTTTATTGGGGGAAATGTCCTGATTTTAAGTAGGTTTGCTAGTGAGTATAGCTATAGGGGTGAGTAGAGAAAGCCTACTAATTAAACGCCTGTTACTAGGTTAAATACTATTGAAGCAAATTATATAGACATAAATCATGCAGATTAACAGCTAACTAAAACAGGGCCCCTACATATCATCTCCAATAAGATAATATGTAGGGGCCACTTAGATTCTATTATGGTTCAATACCCCAACCTAAAACATTATCTACATATGCTGTTACATATGACCAGGCTGCATAGGAATTACCAGTATCTCTAAAGGAATAATCATTAGTCTGGGTATAGTTTGACCAATCATCCTTAGCGATTCGAATCTGTAATTCAGCACTTGATCCAGGAGCAAGTGTACCAGTTGAAAAACCTGTTTCAAAGTAGTAATTGGCATTTGGATTAGAAGATGAAATAGCAGTAAAGGAACCTGTTACGTTGGCACTTCCCATACTTGCCCAATCACACCAGAAACTCTGGCTCTTTGTACTATCGATAGTATAGTAATAGCGAAGTTTCACCTTTGTTAAATCAATAGGGGTTGTCCCATTGTTAAGCAATTTATATTTGATACTTAAGGTATTACTGGAAGCAGAAGTTACTCCGTTATACATCTGCACTTCTAGATTTGATGTCACTTGTTGACTGGTATCCTTCACTGTTATCGTCAGATTCTTATCAGAGCCGGCACTAAAATCAAAGGTTAATGTTGTATTTCCAGTAGGTAGAGTACTAAGATATTCTTTTTTGATAGTTACAACGTTACCTGTTACTGTGTAATCCGTTCCAGAAACAAGTGTATTAGTTCCTCTTGTGATACCATTTAAAGTGTTACCATTAAGTGTCATGGTTACTGTAATATCCTTTTGATTAGTAACATTTTTATCAAAAGAAGATGAGGTAGGCGTAATTTCGGAGCTATTAACTGGAGGTTGAACGGATAAGCTATCACCGTAGATGATACCACGTCCGTTAGTTCCTACATACACACGACCGTAGATTCTAGGATCTCCAGTAATGCACATGTTAATCTTAGCGTATTGATGATTATCATCATTAATTCTTACCCATGAAGCACCACCATCATCGGAACGGAAGATACCACGTACTCCGTTAATCTTTGCAGTAGTATATAGCGCCATATAATTATAGCCTTCTGCAGCTTTTCCAAATCCAATAGTATCAGCTTCTTCTACATTAGAAAGTTTAGTGAAGCTGGCACCGGAATCTGTTGAATGCCATAAACCATAGGTTCCTGATTCGGCACTGCCACCTGCAAACCAAATATCACCTTCTACACCAGGCATAGTTTTGAAGGTACAGGTAGCTTTTTCAGCTTGTGAATGTACAACGGAAGAGGCATCCGTAGGAAGGCCAGTAGCTTGTGTTGGAGTGAAAGTTGAACCTCCATCTGTACTAATATAGAATACGCCTTTCTTAAATCCATAGAACTTCTTAGGATTTACCCTGTCAGAGTAGATAGAAGATTGAGCAGGTAGTCCAGTGACAGGAGTCCAAGAGTTACCATTGGTCGTTGATTTGTATACTGATATAGAGGTTCCTGAACTATTAGGGTTAGGACTCCAAAGAATAGTAGTGCCATCTGCGGATACAGCTACTTGTCCTCCACCGGCTACACCAGCTGGTTCAGAGTTTGCGGAGTACCATGTAGTTCCGCCATCATTACTAATGGCACAAGCTTTATTGGTTGTATAGTCTCTATCTACATTACCGACACGTACTACGAAATTAGGATTAGACTCAGCATAGTCAATTCCTGTTGTAGATACAAAGCTTGGGCTTGTGTAACCATAGGCTGGTACGGTAGTAAAACTCTCATGTCTAAATCCTCCAATATCGCCAAGACCACTTAAGAGATGTGAAGAACCGCTAGGTAAACTTACTAGAGAAATAACAGCAGTTTCTTCAATGCCTGTAGCGAATGGTTTAATCGTCAGGGTTTGATTACTATCCCATTTGGTAAGTTCCGTTGTTCCCATTAAGCTGGCACCCGTTCCATAAAACATACGGTCAGAGTTAAATGGATCAATTTCTAAATCACCGATCATCCATCCAAGCTGAGGCGATGGGGAATCAGAGTTAATAGCGCTATTAATACCAAAATTTAACCACGGTGAATTGGAGATATCAAGGTTATATCGAAGGGATCTGGTTGGATAAGAAGACCAAGACCAAGAACTTGTCCAAGTTTTACCACCGTCCGTACTTCTGTAGATATTGGCATCTGGCCACCAGCAGTTAAGGGTTGAAACCATTAGAGTATCAGGATGTTGGGCATCTACAGAAAGACCACCGTATCCATAGTAATTATCCTCACTGGTAGATGGGACCGGTGAGATGTTTGTCCATTGACCGTTTACAGTATTAAACTTATACACATCGCCCTTGGAACCGTCATAAGGACCGCATCCGTTACTATAGGAGATATAGAGCATACCTGTTGAAGAAAGTACACCGTGGTGAGGGAGGAAACCAGTAGGTTGTCCAGGTATGGCTTCCCAAGTAGCACCACCATCTTTACTACGGTATACACTGTTACCAGTATCAGCTGTACCAACATAGATAGTTTGAGTGGCATTACCTAAAGTAGAGCTTGATTTATCAAAAGTAATCCAAGCGATACCAATGGCATCGGAACCATAGTCGGAACCAGGATTTTGTATGTAAGTACCTGTGTTTGTAAAGCTGCTTACCTTATTCCAAGTTACACCGTAATCGGTACTCTTCCATAAGCCGTTATCTCCACGGGCACCAAAGTAAATAATATTGTTTTTATTAGGGTCTATAACCAGACGTTCACCCATACTACGGCCTGGCATATTACCTCCCACTTTGAATGGAAGGGTAGTAGATTCCCAAGTAGTACCACGATCGGAAGACCGCATGATCTGGCCATTGGTATCCCATGAGTTCGTATAGGTACCGGTTGCCATATACACTCGGTTTGTATCAATAGGGTCTGTTGCAAGTGCATCTACACCATTCTTGTTCCAATCTACCCAACCTGTGGAATCACTTATAGAAACCCAGTTTTGGGTGGACTCTTCCCACCTATAAGCACCTCCGATATCTGTTCTTGCATAGATTAGATTAGGTTCGGATTCATTGAATATAATTCCGGGAATAAAGCCACCGCCATTGATTTGTACATTATTCCATGAATATTTTTCGCTTGTAGTAGTGGTTGTAGTAGTGGCTGCTGTAGAAGCATTAGCATAAAGAGAGGGATTAGTAGAGCCGACTACAAAAATAGTAGCCATAATAACAGATAGAAACTTTCGTTTACTCACATGTTTAAACATAAAAACCTCCTTGTCCTTGTTATGATAATAAGTTATTGGGTTAATAAGTATTAAATAGGATTACATTGTTTGATACGTTCTGCGAAAGTTAGATTAGAGTAAACTTAGAAGTAATGAAAAGTTATCAATTGTCAGAAAACGATTACGTAATAATATGTAAAATAATTACATTTAAAGTGTAGCATGTGCTGTGTTTTTTGTCAATAGCATATAAAAAGAAATGATGAAATATGTATTATATAGTAAATATTACTCAATTTTGAGTTGCTAATATAAGTACTAAAGTATCGTATATATTTTTAATAATGCCTAAACGCCATAATTACGGTAGATAGCTATACATTTGATAAAAGTAATCGTATTCGGACCTAAGACAACTATACTAGAAATGCAAAAACAAAATGCACAACAAGATACAAGGAAAAGAAAGGAAAGCTTTATAAGAATAAGAATGGGGCCGTAGAAAAATATAGTTTGAATGACTATAACATATTTTTTGGACAGAATGCATTAATATACAACATGTGTGTGAAAACATTCTGTCTTAAAAATATGCAAAAATATAAATTCTGCAACAGCCTCTTTATTGAATAAGTCTAATAAATGTCTTGATAAATAACATTTTAGTATACCATTTGCATGGTAATCCCTTGCGGATAATCACCGTATTTTTCGCCAAATATATTAATACCACCTACATATCTAGCATTTTCTTTAATTTCAATTCTGAGTGTAATATATGGATTTTTCTGAATATCTAACAAAGCTATATTAATATTACGATTTACCAGTTCACCATCTAGATAGCCACCATCATTCCTAACACTGAAGGTCTTCAAGAGTCCATACTGTGTTCGGCCATTAGGCCATGTACTTGGAGTTAACTTTCCTCTCCTAGCTCCATAATCACCTGGTGAGCGATAAGTGTGTAATTCATATCCATTTATAGAAATTGTTATATCAGAGGGCCATACTTCTTGATAACCGGGAGCTTCTGAACAGATTTCCATTAAGAAGGAAAGTTCATGAAGGTCTAAAAGAGGATTATCAATATTAGGAAAACGATATTCAATAAAACCTTTCTGAAACCAGATAAGCTGAGCATGCATTCGCTGTGGAGAATAGAAGGACTTTACATTATCATAAGTATCAATAATTCCGTTTTCATCTGCTAGTCCACAAGTAGGGGAGATCTCACATTGGAAGTAACTTCCGATGGGGATATCCATTGTTAACATATTATTAGTAGAATCTGTTTCGCTATCAAATGTTTGTAAATATAGTGATTGCATACTGCAAGTACAAACACGCATTGAACCATGCATTCCGGGTTGCGATTCCGTAATAATAAGTCCAGCTTCTTCTAGGTTTTTAATATGTAGAGCAGTAGAAGAGGCTGGTATATCAAGTGTATCAGAGATTTCTTGTATAGACATAGTGGTGTTTTTTAGAATATTAATTATTTTTAGCCGAGTAGGTGAGGATAGGGCCTTTGCAATTTTTGCAATTTTATCATGTTGATCCAGATTACTTAGGTGTAAGCTAAAATCTCTTTCGCCATTAATCTTAAAAGGAGTTGTTTTTGTTTTCTTCATAATATTTCCTCTTTATTCCCTTTCTTTTTGTTTTTTTGTTAACGTCGATTCCTATAGCATATCTTTATTTTATAATTTATAGAATAAAAAATAAAGTTAAATAAATTATGTTTTAAATGTTTGTGAAATAGTAACAAAAATAATATATTATAATAGCTGTTTATTGACCTTATTAATAAATAGTGATAACATAAATATCATAATAAACAAACATCAATAGCATAAACAACAACAATTATGTTGTGTTTGGAGAAGGTATTGATCACTTTTAGGAGGTAAAATATGAGGAAAATGAAAAAAATTGCAACTTTTATTATGGCAGCCGTTTTAACAGTATCTTTAGTGGGGTGTAGCTCAAATGGGAACAAAACGTCGAGCGATAGCAAAGATAATGCATCTGAACAAGCAACCGGAGATAATGAAAGTAGTACAGGTGGGGTATTAAAGGGAAAGACAGTTGGTTTTTCACAAACCGATAGTATGTCTTCATGGAGAACGACGGAGACAGATTCCATTAAAGCAGCAGTTGAGGAAGCAGGTGGTAAATTCATTGTAAAAGATTCTGGTGGGGATATTGCAACACAAGAAACTGATATTCGTGATCTTGTAGCCGCAGGGGTAGATTATCTTGTAGTGGCACCACTTGAGAATAATGGGCTTCAAGGTGCATTGAAGGAAGCGATGGACAATGAAATTCCAGTAATTCTTGTAGACCGTGCAATAGATGGTGAAGTTGGTACACATTTTACTACAGCTATTATGTCGGATTTTGTTTGGGAGGGAGAACAGTGTGCGAAAGCACTTATGGAAGCTCTGCCAGATGGAGGTAATGTGGTAATTATTAACGGTGGATACGATTCTTCTACTTCTACAGATAGACAAGAGGGGTTTGTAAATGCATTGGATACTTCTAAATACAATATCGTAGCAGAGCAAAATGGAGAATGGTTAATGGACAAAGCACAATCTGTTATGGAGAATATCATTCAAGCACAAGGTGGCGAGAACATTGATGCGGTTTTCGCTGTAACAGATGATATGATTCAAGGTGCTAAAACAGCAATTGAAGCAGCAGGTTTTGAACCAGGAAAAGATATATTGACACTTGGAATTGATGGAACAAGAGCAGCTTTTGAAGATATTGTAGCTGGTAAGCAACTTGCTTCTTGTACTTGTTCTCCATACTTTGGACCTGTAGTTGTTGATACCATTACAAAACTAATCAAAGGAGAAACTGTACCAGAGAATATTACAAACGAAGATGTCTTATATACAAAAGATAATGTTAATGTTGAGCTAGGATATTAAATCGGTATTTTAATTTAGGACCACCTAGGGCATGCCTTAGGTGGTCCTATAAGAGAAAGGAGCCAAAATGTCAGAAAAATTACTAGAAATTAATAATTTGGAAAAAACCTTCCCCGGTGTTAGGGCTCTTAAGGGAGTTAAATTAACGGTGAATAAAGGCGAAGTTCATGCACTTATGGGAGAAAATGGTGCAGGAAAGTCTACGTTGATTAAAGTACTGACAGGCATTTATCAAAAAGACGGTGGAACAATTTTGTTTGATGGTGAGGAAATTAATGCGAGGACACCAATAGAAGCCAATGAAAAAGGAATTTCTACAATCTATCAGGAACTAAATTTGGTTTTATTCCAGACGGTATATGAAAATTTGTTTTTGGGAAGAGAGCCAAGGACAAAATTTGGTAACATTGACAGAAAGAAAATGATAGCCGAAGCAGATAGAATACTTGGTGATTTGGGAATTCATATTGATGTAGAAAAGCCGCTGAAGGCATACTCTACAGCAATTCAACAAATGGTTGCAATTGCAAGAGCAATTAGTACGAACACTAAATTAGTAATTATGGATGAACCAACTTCATCATTAGATGCTAATGAAGTGCAAATTCTATTTAGAATCATTAGAAAACTAAAGAATCAAGGAATTAGTGTAATTTTCATAAGTCATAAACTGGATGAAATTTTTGAAATCTGCGAAAGATTGACCGTTTTCAAAGATGGTGAATATGTTGGTAATTACGATGTAAAAGAACTTGATCAATTAAAGCTTATTTCTCTAATGGTAGGAAGGGATGCAGTTAAATTAGAGAGGAAGAAGGAAGGATATAACTTTTCAAAAGCGGAAGAGCTTATGAGCGTCAAGGGCGTGAAGCAAGGTATGCGATTGAATGGGATTGATATAGATATAAAACAAGGTGAAGTAGTAGGACTTGCTGGATTATTGGGCTCGGGAAGGACAGAGCTTGCACAAGTGATATTTGGTGCTAATGCAATGGATGAAGGAGAAATCTTCTGGCATGGAAATTCTGTAAAAGTTAATTCTCCGGCGGATGCAATTAGTAAAGGAATGGGATATTGTACAGAAGATAGAAAGGTGGAGGGAATTATACCTCATCTTTCTGTAAAGGAAAATCTTACAATTGCCTTGCTTCCTAAGATTAGCAAGTTTGGTTTTGTAAATAAAAAAGAGCAGGATAGGATTGTAAAACAGTATATAGAACGTTTAAAAATAAAAACACCGACGCCAGAACAAGCAATATGTAATCTAAGTGGAGGAAACCAACAGAAGGTATTACTTGCACGGTGGATGTGTATGAACCCTAAATTGATTATCATGGATGAACCAACAAGAGGAATTGATGTAGGAGCGAAGGCAGAAATAGAACAATTAATTCAAGAACTATCGGATAATGGGATTTCTGTACTTATGATTTCTTCAGAAATTGCAGAACTAGAAAGAAATTGTGATCGTATTGTTGTTATGCGAGAAGGTAAAAAAATTGGTGAGCTAGTTGGTGACAGCATAAGTTATGAAAAAGTCATGGAGACAATTGCCAAAGGTAGTAGTCGGGAGGTGCAAAGTAATGTCAAAGGATAAAATGCTAGTATTTTCAAAAAAGTATAGTGCTCTTATATTACTACTATTCTTTATTATTCTAAACAGTATAATAACTCCTAACTTCTTTCGGATGAGTAACTTAAATAATATAATAACTCAGATTTGTCCAATCATTCTTTGTGGTATGGGTATGACATTGGTAATCTCAACTGGTGGAATTGATATTTCTGTTGGTTCTGTTATGGCTCTATCAGGGGTACTAACAGCCAAATTAATGACCAGTATGGGACTAGTCCCTGCCATTTTAGTTTCTCTTATCGTGTGTATAGGAGTTGGATGTTTCACAGGTGTTATGGTAGGAAAATTAAAATTACAAGCAATGGTAGTAACTCTAGGTTTGATGTTAGGGATTAGAGGGGTTGCTCAGGTTCTTTGTGGAGGTCGTGATATCTACCTGAATAAACTGGGTGAAGTTGGAGAACAGCTATCCTTTCTTGGTACATATAAGTTAGGTAAAGTTGTTCCAATTCAAATTATACCAATTGTCCTTTCTATAGTTATAGTGTGGATTATTATTGAAAAAACCGTTCTGGGAAGAAGAATTCAGGCGGTAGGTGATAGTATCAAATCAAGTTCCTTGTCAGGAATCAATACAGCTAGAACTATGATGATTGTATACGGAATGAGTGCATTGTTTGCGGCATTTGCGGGAATTTTTCAAACTGCTAAGGTAGCAGTGGCAGCGGGTAGTTCTTTAGGACAATTAGCAGAGCTTGATGCAATTGCGGCAGTTGTAATTGGCGGAACTCCAATGAGTGGTGGTAAAGCTAGGGTTATAGGAACAGTAGTAGGTGCGTTGATTATGCAGATGATTACTCTTACTTGTGTAATGAATGATATACCAAGTCAGTACGCACAAGTATTTAAAGCTATTATCATTGTTTTTGCAGTGTTTATCCAAAGAGAAAAAAGAAAGTAGGAGGTTAAGAAGTATGAAGACAATAAAGAAATATTATAACTGGTTTTATTCTAAAAGTACTATCTTAGCATTTTTACTTTTGGTGATTGTAGCTAGTCTTGTTTTTTCTGATCAAAACTTTATGTCAACCACTAACGTCTTTAACATTCTATTAAAAGTTGCTAAAAATGGTGGCTTTTTAGCACTTGGCATGACATTTGTTATTCTATGTGGTGAAATTGATTTATCTGCTGGTGCAGTCTTTGCTTTAAGTGGTGTAGTAATGGGACTGGTTGGACAGGTGAATCCGTTCCTAGGAATTATTGCAGGAATTTTGGTAGGTGTTATTTCAGGATATATGATTGGTTTCATGGTAACAAAGATGAGAATTTCTTCTTGGATTGCATCTCTTGCTATGTTATTTGCATTAAGAGGTGCCATTCAGATTGTAGCTGAGAAATCAGTAGTTATTAAAGGTTCTGTCCTGACATTTGCGGATGCGAAGATACTACCAGGTGTATTTGCAGGACTAAAAAGTGGTATCTCGATTTTAATTCCGATCTTATTTATTTTGACCTTCTTATGTATGTATATTTCACGCCATACGAAGTTTGGTATTGGTCTTTATGCTGTTGGAGGCAATGGAGAGGCTGCTAGAATGATGGGAATTGATGTAGATCGTATCAAAGTAAAGGCGTTTGTCTGCTCAGGACTCATTGCTGCATTCTCAGGGGTTTTGCTCGCATCAAGTTCTGGTAGTGCTACATTAAGTGCGGGTAACACTTATGAAACTTATGCCATTGCCATGTGTGCAATTGGTGGTGTTAAGTTGTCCGGAGGAGAAGGTAAGTTTTCGGGAACGTTTTTCGGTATGCTAATTTACTTTATTATTAATACAATTTTTACCTACTTGCCAACAGGAGTTTCTGTGCATTGGCAATCCATCATCATGGGAGCGCTAGTTCTAATTTCGGTGGGAGTTCAATCTGACTACTTTAAAACATTAAAAGGAAGTAAAAGAATAGTGAGGCATAAGAGATGAAGCAGTTAATGACAAAATGGGGTAAGAAGGTAGACAATAAGGATGTTTTAAAAGAATATCCACGTCCCAATCTTGTGAGAGACAGTTATTTGAACTTAAATGGCGAGTGGGAATATGCAATCACTAAATCAAAAGATATAGAGAAATATGACGGTAATATAGTAGTACCATTTTCCCCAGAAGCATATTTATCGGGAGTACAACGAATTGTACAACCCGATGACTATCTCCATTACAGATGTAAGTTTATGTTAGATACGGATTTTATAAAGAAACGCCTTATTTTACACTTTGGTGCGGTTGATCAAGAATGTGAAGTGTCTTTGAATGGAATCAGAATAGGAGAACATAAGGGAGGGTATCTTCCGTTTTCCTTTGACATAACGAATGAAATGAGAATAGGAGAAAATACGTTAACCTTATGCGTAGTAGATAGGACGGAAAAAGCGCCACATGCAAGAGGAAAACAAAAACTTGTCAAGAAAGGGAAATATGGTTCTTTGTTCTATACTCCTAACAGCGGAATATGGAAAACGGTATGGCTCGAAAGCGTAAGCGAAGAATATATTACAAATCTAAGGGTAACTCCATGTTTTGATGAATCCGCAATTACAGTCTTAGTATCAACGAATGGGGAACCAAAAGAAGCGAACATACGAATTCTATTCAAAGACAACGTAGTGGAAGAAACAATAATTCAAACAGATAAGACCGTTAAGATAGTATTGGATTCATTTAAGTCTTGGACTCCAGACGAACCAAATTTATATGATATTGAAATCGATACAGGAACTGATAAAGTAACATCGTATTTTGGTATGAGAAAGTTCTCAACGGGTAAAGATAAAAATGGTATATTAAGGTTCTTTCTAAATAACAAGCCTTATTTTTTCAATGGTCTGCTAGATCAAGGCTACTGGCCTGAAAGTTTGCTAACTCCTCCTAGTGATGATGCACTTAAGTATGATATTATTAAACTAAAGGAATTAGGTTACAATACCATTCGTAAACATATTAAAATTGAATCGGAACGCTTCTATTACCATTGTGATAAAATCGGAATGATTGTTTGGCAGGATATGCCCAATGGTGGCGGGGACTATAATATGGTGTTTGTAACTTACTTACCTAATGCTTTCAATTGGTTTGCTAGAGGAGTAAAAGATAGCTTATATTCTTTGTTCAAAAGGCGAGATGAAGAAGGAAGAAGGCAATATTACAATGATCTAGAAGGAATGGTAAATCAATTATATAATCATCCGTCAATCGCTGTATGGGTACCATTTAATGAAGGTTGGGGCCAATTTGATGCTAATATGGCGACTAAGAAGATTTGTAAACTCGACTCTACAAGACTAGTTAATGAAGCCTGCGGCTGGTTTGATCAAAATGGTGGTGATATGTATAGTATCCATAATTATATCCGAAAACTGAAAGTGAAGCCACAAAGTAATCGTGTAGTAGCACTTACAGAATACGGAGGATATTCTTATCCAGTAGAGAACCATGTTGCTTGCGAAAAAGAATTTGGATACAAATCTTATAAAAACGCAGAGGAATTAACAGAAAATTATAAAAGACTTTGGGAAGAAGAGATTTATCCAAATATAAAAGATGGACTATGTAGCGCGATCTATACACAGACAAGTGATATTGAAGAAGAAATTAATGGATTAATGACATATGACCGTGAAATAGTTAAGATAAAAAAGGAAGTAGTGAAAGCATTAAATCAAAAATTAAAAGATATATTCCAAAGAACAGTATAACTATAGAAAACAGAAAAACATAAATAGAAAAAAGATATAGAAAAAAATATAGAAAAATAAAGATGTAAAACAAAAATCATAAAACAAAAATTGTAAAATTATGAAAACCAAAAGCAGTTCATCACGAACTGCTTTTGGTTTGTATGCTATTAATTATTGTTAGGCACTTTATTAAGGACGCAGCCAACATTATAACTTATATATTCTTAAACTGTGCCATATGCAGATTATAATAGATACCCTTCTTCTCTAGCAATTCCTTCGCACTACCTTGTTCTTGAATGTTACCATTATCAATAACAAAGATTCGGTCTGCTTTTTGAATGGTAGAGAGACGATGGGCAATAACAAAGGACGTACGGCCTTTTAATAAGGCTTCAATTCCTTCTTGCACAAGTAGTTCAGTTTGTGTATCAATACTTGAAGTAGCTTCATCTAAGATTAGAATCTTAGGCTTAGAAACCATGGTTCTAGCAAAGGCAAGTAACTGTCTTTGACCAATGGATAATCCATTTCCACGTTCTTTTAGTTCTGTATCATAACCCTTTTCTAACTTCATTATGAAGTCATGTGCATTAACTGTTTTTGCAGCTTCGATAATCTCTTCGTCGGTAGCATCAAGTCGTCCATAGCGGATATTTTCCTTAATAGTACCAGAGAATAAGAAGTTATCTTGCGTCATGACACCCATTTGTTGTCTTAGACTTTCGATGGATACTTCTTTTAGATTATAGTTATCTACGTAAATATTGCCTTTCTGAATATCATAGAAACGGCTGATTAAGTTTACAATTGTTGATTTACCAGCACCAGTAGGTCCGACAAGGGCAATGGTTTCACCAGCTTTTACGGAGAAGTTAACATCATCTAGAATTAATGTTTCTTCGTCATAGGAGAAGCTTACGTGATCAAACCGGATATCCCCTTTCACATCTGGTAATGCAATTACATTACTATCATCAACGATGTCAGGTGGTGTATCTAGGATTTCGAAGATACGCTCTGCACCTGCGATGTTAGTAATTAACTGGTTGTAGAAGTTACTTAAGTTTAGGATTGGACTCCAAAACATAGAGATATAGGTTCCGAAAGCTACCAATAAGCCTACAGAACCAGGCCCAATACCAAGGAGTTTAATACCAACAAAGTATAGGGAGGCAGTTCCGATACCCCAACATAAATCAATAATAGGTCCGATGGAATCGTTTAAGCGTACTGCACTAATAAAGCTGTTACGATGTTCGTGAAGTAAAGTATCAAAAGTTTCGGTCGTTTCGCCTTCTGCAGTAAGACTTTGAATAATACGAATACCAGATAAATCTTCATGAATAAATGCATTTACATTGGCACTTTTCTTGCGGAATATTCTCCAACGTAGATGAGAAAAACGCTGAACGCAGTAGATACCAATAGCCATTAAAGGTAGACTGACTAAAGCAGCCAATGCTAATTTGTAGTTTTTAACTATCATAATAACAACTACGGCACATACGGTAATAAAATCAGGAATTAGGGTAGTAACACTGTTTGTTAGTACATCTTTAAGTGAATTAACATCACCAATAATTCTAGATAATACTTTGCCGGTAGGACGGCTATCGAAGAAACTAAAGCTTAGTTTCTGAATGTGTGTATATAATTCTTGTCGGACTTCTAATAAAATCTCATTAGAGATCTTTGACATGATATACATACGTACTTTAATTAACAAGACCATAACGATATTGATTATAGCTGCGAAGATACCTAGGCGGATTAATCCTTTAATATCTCCGTTTTTAATATAATTATCAATAGCTTCTTCTATTATTAATGGATTTACTAATGCAATGGCTACACAGATAGCCATTATGAATAATACAAATACAATCTTAAAACGATACTTTAACATATAGCGATAAAGACGAAGTAAGGTAGCAATCTTACTGGTATTCGTCGATTTTTCATCATTTCTAAAAGTATCAACTGCCATTATATAGTCACCTCCTGTTTGCTCTCTAAGTAGTCACCATATTGGCTCATATAAGTCTGATAATAGAGTCCATGTTTTGCAAGAAGTTCTTCATGTGTACCTCTTTCCGCGATGTTACCACCGTCTGAGAGAATTATGATTTCATCAGCATGACGTACAGCTGAGATACGATGTGCTATGATGATTTTTGTCGTATTCTCTAATTGTGAAAGAGACTCTTGAATTGCATGTTCTGTCTCCATATCAAGTGCGGAAGTTGAGTCATCTAATACTAGAATCGGTGCTTTCTTGGCTAATGCTCTGGCAATACTGATCCTTTGTTTTTGCCCACCAGATAGCCCAACACCACGTTCACCAATAACGGTATTGTACTTATTATCTAATTTATCAATGAAAGAATCTGCTTGTGCATAGGATGCAGATTCAAGCATAATTTCCTTATTAATATCGTATTTCTTACCCATCTTAATATTCTCTTTGATAGTATCCGAGAATAGGAATACATCTTGCATAACTAAGGATATACTGCTTCTCAAGTCTTTCAAAGCTAAATCCTTAATATTGATGCCATCTACTTTAATACTACCTTCACTTGTTTCATAGAAGCGTTGTAAGATATTAATAATAGAGGATTTTCCTGTTCCGGTAGCTCCCATGATACCGATTGTCTTACCGGCCTCTACATGGAAGGATATATCATTAAGAATAGTCTTGTTACCTTGTTCAAACGTTACGTGTTCAAAATCAATAGTACCTTTTACTTCATCAAGTGCTACTGGATTCTCAGGATCTGTAATCTCTGGTACATTGGTATAGAGTTTACGAATCTTCTTCGTAGAAGCAACTGCGGATGAGAAACTATTTGTTAACCAACCAAGCATCTCCATAGGCCATACGATATTCGTTGAGTAGATTGAGAATGCACTTAACTCACCTACGGTAATTTCGCCATTGATTGTTAGAACACCACCGTATATAATTACTGCAATTGGTAGTAATTTTGTTATGAATTGAAACAAAGGTTGGTAGCGAACCAAAGCTTTTGATTGTTTCATATTAAGTTCATAATAGCGGTTATTGTGTGATAAGAATTTCTTGATCTCGAATTTCTCACGAGCAAATGCTTTAACAGTACGTACACCAGCTAGATTCTCTTGTGCGATGGTATTCAAAGTAGCATTCTCTTCACTAATCTCTTCATAAATTACATCTAATTTTCGTTCCATTATGATGGCGAAGAGTGCTACAAGTGGCATTGCAATACAAGGAATTATGAATAGTTTCTTACTTATGTTAAACATACAGTATAAAACGATTGAAGTATGAATAACAACTTCAATAATAAGCATTCCGACAAATCCAAGTCCATCCCAGATGCGGTCTACATCGTCTTTTACACGAGCCATTAATTCACCGGTATTGGTTTTATCAAAGAAACTAATGGATAAGCTTTGAATATGTTTGAATAAATCATGGCGAATGTTCATTCCAATCTTGGAACTTACAATATCGAATGTGTATTCCTTGAAGTATTGAAAGATACATCTACCAATACCAATACATAGAGTAAGAATGATAAGTTTGTTAAATAGCTCCATCTTACCGCCAATAATGACGTCATCGATAAAACTTCCTGTAATTTTAGGTGTGAGCATATCAAGGGATACACTAATTACCATGCAAGTGATGGCAAATATATAAGCGTACCAATATTTCATAACGTATCTTGATATCTTTTTCATGAAAATCTCCCTTCTTTTGGTGTCAAAATCATCAAGTCATAATTTACGAGTTCCTAAACATCGTGCTATAACACAACCCTCCATAATACAAGCCCCACAAGCACCAGTTCTATGGTGCAAACGATTATCGAACATGGCGGTAATCGGTGTGCAAATCAACTTATCTTCTCTGAACATGGCATAACAAGATAACAATGAAATGTCTTGTATACTAGAGTCAGTTACTACTCGGCCAAACCAACTTACAGTAACAAAGATTGGCGGTTTGGTAGTAACAGTTCCCCCTCAAAAGCGCAAAAATAGGCCGTGGTAAAGTTTACCACGGCCTTAAAGTCAATATAAAAAGACAAAAATAAATATTTTCACACTTTTATAATCGTACCAAAACGACAGAGGAGGTAATCTCACGCACAGATTGTTGTATTAAGTTTTCTGATGTTCCATTAACTAAATTATTAAATCTAAACATAACTTTTACCTCTCTTTCTTTAATATTCTTTTGCCATTATATCATTAATCTGGTAATTGTCAATACGTTTTCTGGAAAAAATAAAACAATTATTAACTTTTGCTTAATATTCTGATTATTCAAAAATTGTTCATAAATGTATGATATACTAGAGCCATAGGTCAACGAGGGCAATTATGAAATGATTTCTCGAGTCTGTCTTAAATGGTTGTGATTAAAAGTTAGGAAAAGCAACATAAAGCTTTTAAGGCTTAATGAAACCAAAAGAACGTAGCTCTGAAAGAGCCTAGTAGTACAAAGTTTTAAAGGGAGTATACGTATCTAATAAGTGTAACAAGAAGAGGGTGCAAATATGGAATTACCAATTTTTTATGATGAAGCAGAAGAATGGAGCAATGCACTATTACTATATAATTCTGCGTTAAAAGAAATTAATACTAAACTTGAAATACTAAACAATGAATTTAAATTAGCGCATCAATATAATCCAATTGAACATATAACTTCTCGTGTGAAGTCTCCACAAAGTATAGCGAAGAAGATCAGGCACAAAGGAAAAGAATTAACAGTTGAAAACATTGTTAAGTATATAAATGATATTGCGGGAGTAAGAATTATATGTTCATTTACTTCAGATATTTATAGAATTGCAGATTTAATTACAAAACAAAGTGATATTAAAGTGTTAAAAGTAAAGGATTACATTATGCAGCCGAAGCAAAACGGCTATGCAAGTTATCATATGATTGTATCTGTACCAATATTCCTATCTAATACAGTTATTGATACAAAAGTTGAAATACAGATTCGTACCATAGCAATGGATTTTTGGGCTAGCTTAGAGCATAAGATCTATTACAAATTCGAAGGTAATGCACCGGAGAGAATCCGTAAAGAATTAAAAGAGTGTGCGGATATTGTTAATTATCTAGACCAAAAGATGTTATCCTTGAATGAAGAAGTGCATGTCTGCAACCATAATGAAGTAGCCGAATATAAAGAGATTATGTCAGAAAACTATAGAGAGATGATGAAAGAATCCTACGGAAGTGTAATTGATGATGAGGATGAGAATGATGTAGCTAGTTCGGAGATACTATCAGAAGAGGATGTTGATAGTTATCAAGTGGAACACATAATGGAAGATTTGGCTACCAACAATATTATGAATAAGGATTCAAAGAATAAATCCAAAGATGGGAAAAAGGAAGAGAAAAAAGAAAAGAAGGGACTTGGCTCATTCTTAACAAAAGTTATGACCAATTCTCAATAGAATTCTAGCGGCAAAGGAGACATAAGATGCTAACATTTTTAGGAACAGGTGGAGCATTTAATACAGAAAGAGGTAATACAAGTGCCTACTTTGAGTTAGGCACGGAGCTATTTATTATAGATGTGGGCGAAGATGTATTCCCTAAATTAGTTAAAAGAAATGTATTCGAAGGTAAGACAAGGGTGAATATATTCATAACGCACCTTCATAGTGATCATGCAGGAAGCTTAGGAACGTTAATTGCCTACTTATACATTAAAGTATTCAACCTGGATCGCAGTAAAGTTTGTATATACTTCCCATCAGAAGCTATCACTGAGCTATTAACATTACAGGGAATTAAACAGGATATGTATACTCTCTTTATAAATCGTTGGGATGAGCTATACATTGATGGTTATGAGAAACAACCGGAGTATAACTTCGAGCCGACGTCTCATACGGGTGACCTAGATTATAACAAGCAAGTAAATTGTTTTAGTATTGAATTTTCTTTGAAAAATGAGTTTGGTTTTTATTATAGTGGTGATACTTGTGAATTCAATCAGAAGTTATTGAATACGTATGCGTTTGATCATATCTATCATGAAGTTACTTCGAATACGAGTGCTACTGTTCATTTTCAATATGATAAACTGATTGAGTTAACAAAGGACATGCCTGAAGATCAAAAGAAAAAGATTACATTGATGCATCTAGATCAAGATTTTGATATTGAGAAAGCAAAAGCAGATGGGTTCTCTATTGCGGGAGAATAAAGAGAGCATGTTATATGGTTGCTTTATATGAGAAAATAGTATTGTAGATAACATTCACACATAGAAAAAGACAATCTTCACGGTTTGGTTTAATGTGTGATATGCTACCCCTATATAGGACACTGAAATATAAAAGTCCTATATGGGGGTATTTCTATGTCCAGAAAAAGTAAAATAGATCCAGTAGAAAAGGTTAAGATAGTTGAACGATATCTTTGTGGTGAACTCAACATTATCCAAGCTAGCAGTATTTTAGGTGTTGTTCATTCAAGTGTTCAAAGTTGGGTTCGTTTATACAAGTCAGAAGGCCCTACTGCCCTACTTAATCAGTCTAAAAACCGAAGTTATTCAAAAGAAGTGAAGATAAATGCTGTTAATGATTATCTTAATGAGAATGGGTCTCTTAACGACATTTGTAAAAAGTATAATATTCGTTCAAACAAACAACTTAGAAGTTGGATTAAGGTGTATAATTCTGGTAGAGTATTAAAAAAATCTACCGGGGGTGCATTTATGAAAACTGCAAAAATAACAACGCCTGAAGAAAGGCTCACAATAGTAAAAGATTGTTTGACAAATGATAAGAATTATGGAGCAATGGCTATTAAATATAATTGTTCCTATCAGCAGGTTCGTAATTGGGTTAATAAATATGAAGAACTCGGATTTAAAGGTCTTGAAGATCGACGTGGACATCGGATTGGTTCACTGCCAAGTCGAAGTCCGGAAGAAGAATTGCGAGATAAGATTGCTGAGTTAGAACGCATGAATAGTGATTTACAGATGGAGAATGATCTGTTAAAAAAAGTAAGAGAGCTGGAAAGGAGGGATCTTTATCATTAATCCATCGTCTTGCTGCATATGAGGCTATTAAAGAATTGAGTTCAAGTAAAGGATATCCTGTAAATAAACTTTGTAAGTATCTTAATATCACTCGTTCTGCGTATTATCATTGGTTAAAGCATCCGCAAAGTAATAGTGAAATTCAAAATGAATATATCTCGTCAGAAATAAAAAGGATACATGAGCAGCACCCAGACATGGGGTATCGTCGCATTCGCGACGAATTGGATGGACATAACGGAATTCATGTAAATGACAAAAGAGTTCTACGGATATGTAGGAAATGTGATATAAAATCCACTATTAAATGGAAACCAAAGAGTTGTACCAGAGGTGATAGAAATCCTGATCATGTCGCAAAGAACTATCTTCAGCGTGAATTCCATGCTGATAAACCTAATGAAAAGTGGCTAACGGACGTATCTGAATTTAAGTATTACATTGGAATAGAAGTACACAAGATATATCTAAGTGCCATTTTGGATTTATATGACCGTAGAATTGTCACTTTTAAAATCAGTGAACATAATAATAATCCATTAGTCATGGAAACTTTTGATGAAGCAGTCCATTTGGAACCCGATGCGCATCCACTGTTTCATAGCGATCGTGGCTATCAATATACAAGTACGCAATTCTATAATCGTCTATTGGAACATCATATGAAGCAGAGTATGTCCCGAGTCGCCCATTGTATAGATAACGGTCCAATGGAAGGCTTCTGGGGAATTTTAAAGCGTGAAATGTATTATGGTCACCGATTTACTAATAAAGAGACTCTAGTCAATGATATAAGTAAATATATTGATTATTACAATAATCAACGTCTTCAACGAAAACTGAATGTAATGACACCAATGGAATTCCATAATCAATACGCAAAAGCAGTATAAAAATATCGCCAGCCAATACATGGCTGACGATACAAATATTTATTATTTTTTATTGTCCTCTTGACAGGTAGCACACCAATGTAAAACCATCTGAAAGATTGTCTTTTTAAGGTTGCATTTTATTGCACTATATCAAGTAATTATAATTTTAAGTTAGCAAGTAGAGAACCAAGTCCAGTACCGGCTTCTTCTCCAGAAGAGTATTCAAAAGAAACTTCTTCTACATCGTCAACGATTTCTGCGTCTTCTTCAACAGCCTTCATGCTAAGACTTACTTTGCCGTCTTTTACATCTATAATCTTAACGGTAACTTCCTGTCCTTCTTTCACAACTTCATTCGGAGATTTGATACGTCTTCCACAGATTTGAGAGATGTGAACAAGTCCTGATAAGCCATCACCGATGTTAACAAAGGCACCGTATGGAGCAATCTTTTCAATTACACCAGAAGTTACTAAACCAATCTGTAAATGAGAGATTTTGTTGGTTTTTGCTAAGGATTCTTCTTCTCTTAATACTTCACGTGCGGATAATACAAGCTTTTGATTATCTTCATCTACAGTTATAATAACTACAGTCAAAGTTTGTCCAACATAAGCTTCTACGTCTTCCACATAATGAGTTGCTAACTGTGAAGCAGGGATGAATGCACGGATGCCTTCAATATAAGTAATAACGCCACCGTTGACAGAAGAAGCAACTTTTACAGTATAACGTTTTTTCGCTTCCATTGCTTCTTTTAAAGTATCCCATGCAAGAATATCGGCTGCGTTCTTTGTCGACAATACGATATTACCAGTTCTTAAGTCTTCGCGTAAAACAACAGCAGTAACAGTATCACCTACTTGTATATCTGCTTTAATTGAAAAGCGTGGATCATTACTTAACTCAGCTAGAGGAATAATTCCTTCGGTATAATAATTAAGATCAACTGTAACTTCTGTATCAGAGATACCGATTACAGTTCCAGTAAGAAGATCACCTTCTTTTATCTTTTTAAAGGATTGGTTTAATTCATCTTTAAAATCATCCATTGAAAGGTTCTTTTCTTCTACTTTTTCTTCTGTTTCTATGTTTTCTTGTTGATTCATAATTTCACCTCATATATTTATTTTCGTGTATAACTAAGTTAATTATATCACGGATATGTATATCGTGTATATGTTACATTTTAGGATTCGAGAGTCAAAAGTTAAGAGATAAGCGGTTTTTAGTTGTATATGGCAGTTAGCTACTCCAAGGAATCTTCAAGTGCAAAGTTTGAGTATATAATTAGTTATTAAGAGTATGTATGCTAAGATATTTTCCAAAAGCAACATCATCAATTAGTATATGGCCGAAAACCCATTCCTGTAAGTAAGTTTTTACTTCACACAGAATTCTATATGGTTCTTCACTAAGTTTTTTACAATCTATATCTAATATGTATTGAATAATTTCAGCATGTTTCTTTTTATGAGTATCAATATCAGGGTAATTATGTTCTTTCATAAGCTCTTCTTCATGATAGCAATGATAGCCTACATACTCTCTTAGTTCTAAAATAATATCAAGAAGTTGTTTGTTCGTAACTCCAATACAATGACAGATTACAAGTTGTTCCAGATTACGTCCAATGTGAAATAATTCTTTATGTTGTGAATCCATCAATGGAATGCCCGTCTCCATTTCTTTACACCAATCAAATTTAAAATCTAACATATTAATTTCTCCTATTGTGAAGCCACAAGTAGAACTTCATCATGTTGTATAAAGCAATTATAGCAAATATACAGTGGGGAAACAATATTTCATTAAAAAAAGTATTAACTTTTACGATTTTTTATAGTTGCAATTTAGATAGTCTATACTTATGTTTTTTTGTATTAATATGGTATAATAGAGTAATTAAATAAATTTTAAATTGATTCATTTTGTAGAAAGAAGGAACAACATGCCAGCATTTTTAAAAGAGATAGAATCATTCCGAGGAACTGGAGAGAAGAATGAACTAGGACAAGATTTAGAAAGTTTTTTAGAAGAATATGATACAAACAAGTATGAGAATCCAAGTGTAACGGCGGATATGATCGTAATACAACATCCGAAAGAGTTTTGTAAAGTGGAACAAGGATTGAAAGTGCTAATGGTAAAGAGGAGAAATCATCCGAGTATAGGTTATTGGGCATTACCAGGTGGATTTGTCAATATAAGAGAGGATATAGACCTAGCCGTAAAGAGAGAATTGTTAGAAGAAACCGGCGTAGACGATATAGCAATTGAACAGCTCTACGCATGGGGAGAGGCGTGGAGAGATCCTCGTGCTAGAATTGTTACGGTTGCTTACCTTGCACTGATAGACGAAGGAAGAGAAGTAAAAGCGGGAGACGATGCAGCGGATGCTGCTTGGTTTGATATCAGGTTAAGTAAGAAGGAAGAAGTGGAAGAAGTTAATAAACAAGGGAGAAGTAGAATTAAGACTCTATATGAACTAGGACTTGTGAATGAAGAGAGAATGGTAGAGTTAGGTGCGACCATTGAAGTATCTTATAATAAGACTGGTATTATGAAAGAGTATCAGTATCAGGTGTTATTTTGTAATAAAATTGCATTTGATCATCCAAGGTTTATAGTGCAAGCATTATTACATATCGAGGCTGCATTATAAGAGCATACGTATATCAAAGTTAAAACCTTTTGAGAGCCTTATCTTAGATTAATAATTATTGCGGTTGTTCGGTTACCCATAAGCTCTATATGGGCATATACTATATAGAACATATAATTGGAGATAATTATGGATAATGAATTAAACTCGAATTTGGATAAGGAAGTAAACGGTGGGGATAATGTTGATGCCTTAATTCTAAAATCACCACAATCCCAAAGACCATCACGGCCTCCAAGACCCCCCCAGCCTCCAAGACCCCCACAACCCCCAAGGCCGCCACAACCCCCAAGGCCACGACCTCCAAGACCCCCCCAGCCTCCGAGACCCCCACAACCTCCAAGACCCCCACACCCACCAAGGCCACCTATGGAGGGAATGTGGATATCTAACGCAGTTATAGAGGAGATTACGAATGAGAGAGATGGTGTATTAGCAACTGTTGTGTATAGAGAAAGACCACGGAGTGCAGAGAAGACGGTAAGGTTAGTAGTAACAAGGGATACAAGAATTTTTGATGTAAATCGAAGAAGATTAAATCCAAGAGATTTAGAAGTAGGAATGGTAATTGACGCGTTTATTTCAACTGCAATGACAAGAAGTATACCTCCACAAGCAAGGGCCTTCGAAATATTTGTAATTGAGCGCCGAGTTTCGAGACAAGAAACCGTAGGAAGAATTATACAGGTTAATACACGTGATAATTTTATTCTTACGCTAAGCGGAAGTAATAACATAATTCGCTTTAATGTTGGACCAGAAACCGTTATCTTAGACTTGTTTGGGCGCAGAATTCGTTTATCGGATTTGTTCTCAGGTTTACGGGTAAGAGTTGAACATGCGACATTTATGACAGCAAGTATTCCGCCGCAGACTTTTGCTTTCGTAATTCAGGTAATTCGATAACGATAAGGGCTATTGTATGATGAGTTTAGTGTAAACAATTCATCTACAATAGCCCTTTTGTATTATTGAGGAGTGCCCTTGGTTATTGTACCATTCTTAATAGAATAGGTACCAGTAGAAGCTAGATAATAATTCTTGCCGCTATTGTTATCCCAGTTGTTATTACCATCGTTGAAACAACATGTTAGGGTAGTGTTCGTACCTAAATCTATAGTAATTACTTTGTATCCGCTAACAGAAGAGGATGACATACGAACACCAGGGACATTTGTCCAGGAACCACTACCAATCTGGTAATGAATATTTGGAGAACTCCAAGAGGTATAATAATATACCGTTATAGTGTTTGTTGGAATAGCAGTAGGCTCTCCATTGGTAACGTTACCGTCGCTGACAGTATAAGTACCAGAGCTAGAGAATGTATAATTCTTGGTGCTATTATTATCCCAGATGTTATTCCCATTATTGAAACATGCGGTTAAGGAGTTGCTGGTGCCTAAATCAATTGTAATGGTTTGGTAGCCATTGACTTTAGAAGGTGACATTGCTATACCGGGAACTGTAGTCCATGCTCCTGAACCAATTTTATAGTGAATATTGGAAGTGCTCCAAGTTGTTTTATAGAAGATAGTGATAGCATTCGTGGTTGTTTGTTTCTTTCCGTTAATGTCATATGTAGCATTATTTTCAACGGCGAATCCTTGTAATTTAGTACCAGGACTTTGGTTTACGGTATCATTAAAGATAACTAATGGTTTACTATAACTTTCTGTGAACGTGATACTGTACAAACCATTACTTTCCTTTTGCATCGCAGTGCCTGGCCATGCTTTTACTATTTGCACGTTAGCACCACTTTCATCGTAGATATAAGCATAGATGGAGTCAGACCAGGAGGAAGGCTTTTCAAAATAAACAGTAGTTCCTAATGGTTGAGCCACTTTTTTAGTTGTATAGGTTTGTGTAACTATTTTTCCATCAGAGCCTACACCTGTAAGGGTAATTGTATATTCAGTATTGATAGAATCGCCAGCACCAATTACTAAAGAATCACCATTATTATAATTAACTGCACTATTGGAGTTAATTTTATAAGTCGCTGAAATAGTATTCTGTGCTTTTAATGTAAACGTTACAGAGTCTGTTGAGAATGTAGATTTAAAGTTATCTAGTGATACACTTGGTGTAGTAGGATTAGTATAACTCATTAATACAGCACTTCCACGTCTTGGAATTGTACCAGTTATGATATGATTTTTAACTTCAAACTTATTATGATCATCTGTTAGACTATAATATGTACCGTCTTGCAATTGTGTTGAACAATTGATGGAGTAATCATTATACTTGGAATTAACAATGACAGCTCCAACTGTTCCACGTTGGATCATAAGCACATTAGAGTCACCATTAGGGTTTTCTAGATATTCTCCTTGACCAACCATTGCATTTCTGAATTTATTAACAGCAGCAACCTCATCATCTTTGTATAAGTCGCTTCCGGCAATTCCTATTTGATTTGCTCCCCATTTGTTAGAAGGACCACCACCATAAGGTCTACTAAAGAATAATGGTGCACCATCTTTTCTGGCAGTAATTACTGACCAGGCTAATTTTATTTGTTCATCATCAAGCTGTGACCAAGTTCCATCGTTAATATAGTTATCATGGGATTCTACCCAAGTTACTAAATCGGAAGTATCCATTCCACTTGGAACTTCATAGGATTGAATGCTAGACTTGTTCAGGTTATTGCTTTTTATAGCATTACGAATCTTGCTACCATAGGAACTTGTCGTAGTTGAGCCGATTTCGCCAGCATAAGCAGCAAGGCGTTCATTATCACCTTGAAGTACTTCACCATAATTAAAGATATTGCTTGCGTTAGTGATCTCCGTCGTAACTCTAGACCAGAAATTATTCGTAACACCGTTTGGACAATTATCATCTGATAATCCAATGTGCTTCGCTGTGTCATAACGGAATCCATCAGCACCACTTGCAATACAATCATTTAAGAACTTAATAAAATAATTTTGAAATCCTCTATTTTCAGTGTCCACATCGGGTAATCCACCATCCATAGAATAGCGTGTACATTGAAAGCGGTCGGAATAGCTGTTACATTTGATAAAGCCAGTATCGTGATATAGATTACCACCTGCGGAGTTCCTTAGATTAGAGGATACCTTGCTTTGGTTATTGGCTGTATGATTTGGAACAACATCAACAATAATTTTAATTCCGTATTTATCAGCCTCAGCACACATTGATTTGAATTCGTCGCGGTTACCTAATTGATAATTTCCGATAGTCCAATCTGTTGGTTGATAATGCCACCACCAGCAACCACCTTTTCCATCATCAGATCCACCATAGAGTTTCATAGTGGGATAGGAATCATCTACTGCATTAATCGGTGAAGTTTGAATGCTTGTATACCCAGCATCAGCTATATTTTTCATGTTAGCTTTTATAGTATTAAAACTCCAACAAAAGGCTTGTAAAATGGCACCATCACCAATATTCTCAGTTGGTGCTACCGAAAGTGAACTAGTGGAAGCAAGTGCACGAGCTAGTGGCTCGGATAAATCTGTAGTTAAATCAGTGGAGTCAGGATTAGAATCTGCAAAGATCATTTTGTAATTAATAGAAGTAATAGATAATGTAACAATAAGAAGTAGGACAACTAGTCTTTTAAAGATACTCTTTTGTTTTCTTAGCTTAGTTGAAAACACGTTCTTAACCTCCTAATTTTTATATTCCGCATCTTTGGTAACAAAAATCCTCCTTTCGCCAATAATATATATGCTTTATGCAGTTTATCTTAATTAATACGAAGGTAAGATAAAATGCATCAAAACCATGAATGTATTACAAAAATAAAAAAGAGTATTTATAGAAATTAGTAAGAGATTGTCTTATTTTAGAATAATAGATATGTTATTATATTTCAATACAAATAATCACCAATAATACAAGGTGATATTAGTGATTATTAACAAAAATTTCGAAAATTATCGGATGAATATGTTGGAAAAATCAAAAAAATTTCATCATTAGAAGATTAATGTATACCTGTTGAGTGGATGAGTTAGGATCGTATCTTAGAGATAACATAAGAATAGCCCTAGACAAAACAATTTGTTTTATCTAGGGCTATTGCTTACTTATATGGTTTTAATTAACTTAAGCTACTACAACGTTAACAGCTTGTAAGCCACGAGAACCGTTAGTAATTTCAAAAGTTACGTTTTGATTTTCTTCTAAAGACTTAAAGCCGTCTGTAGCGATTCCTGAGAAATGAACGAATATATCTTCACCATTTTCGCTATTAGTAATAAATCCAAATCCTTTTTGTGCGTTAAACCATTTTACTGTACCTTTATTCATGAAAGATACCTCCTAAATTAAATTATTTGTATATTCTTCGGTGAAAATAAAAATCACATATTTTTGTAAATCATTAAATATATCAATGACTTACAAAAATATGTGAATCAAAACTTACATCTAAAATACTCTTTAATAATAGCATGAATTTAGTGAGTTGTCAATACTTTTATTAAAAAGTTTTTGTTGACCACTTAAGTACCGGATACAAATTTATTGAAAATCTCTGCAAAAATAATCATTCCAAAAGATAAAATCAAAATGAAAAATGAAGTACTAATTATCTTTTGTGATACTAGTTTAAACTTATCACTTATTTTGTATGAGAAGTAACCTATACTAGTTCCTATGGAGTTTATAATTATATCTTCTGTATCAAAGCTACCGAGATATGTTATCATTTGAAGAATCTCTAATGCAGTTATGGAAATCAAAAAACAAAAATAGATTTAAGATACCTAGTATTAAATATCATAGGTATTAATATTCCAAAAGGTACAAAGGCTAATAGATTACATAAACTAAAAAACCACAAAAGTGAAAAGTTTTTAGGATACCATAAGGGTATTCTAGTAGGAATTATTGAAAAACGATATTCTTGAACCGTGTTATTTATCTGAGGTCTGCCAAATCCAAAGAACATGAAATAGATTATAATAATTGTATAAATTATTAATAACGTTACTAGCAAAGTGTGCCTTTTCCTACTCATGTTTCGTACTCCTTCATTTAATAATAAAGCTATATAAATCCAAAATATTTATTTCTAAAGCCGTTAGTCATCCTCCATAGTATAGCCTATTTCTAATATAATTAGTAACACTAACTTCGCACATAAAAACTTCACTTAGTTAGAGGTGTATGGATGATGGCTGGAGGATTTTGTAGACATATCTTAGATCTGACAAAAGAATAGCCCTAGACAAAACAATTTGTTTCATCTAGTGCTATTGCTTACTTATATGGTTTAATTAACTTAAGCTACTACAACGTTAACAGCTTGTAAACCGCGAGCTCCGTTAGTAATATCAAAAGTTACGTTTTGATTTTCGCTTAAAGACTTAAAGCCGTCTGTAGCGATTACTGAGAAATGAACGAATATATCTTCACCATTTTCGCTGTTAGTAATAAATCAAAATCCTTCTCGTGCTTGATTTCCATACTATAAGTTATATCTTAAAGCACGGATTGAATTAAATATTGCGATTAATGCAACTCCAACATCAGCAAAGATTGCTAACCACATAGATCCCATACCAAAGGCAACTAAGAATAAAACAATAAATTTAATGCCTAAGGATAATATAATGTTTTCGGTTACAATCTTTCGAGTGTGTTTTGCAATTTTAATTGCTTGTGCGATCTTTGAAGGTTCATCAGTCATAATTACAATATCAGCTGCCTCAATTGCTGCATCTGAACCAACACCACCCATTGCAATACCTATATCAGCTCTAGCAAGTACTGGTGCATCATTCATTCCATCGCCAGTGAAGATTACATTCTTATTCTTGCCCTTCTTATGAAGTAACTCTTCAATCTTATCTACTTTATCTCCTGGTAGTAACTCAGAATAGATAGTATCTAGGTTTAATTCTTTACCAACGATTTCTGCAGATGCCTTCATATCACCTGTTAGCATTACAGTCTGAATACCTAATTTGCGTAGTTCTTCAAGGCCTTGTTTGGAATCTTTCTTAATCTGGTCAGAAATTACTAAGTAACCTGAGAATGTATCATTAAGGGCTATATATACAATACTTCCGAGTGTATCTGCAGGTGCTTCCGAGAAATTGATATTAAATTTCTTAAGAAGTTTAGCACTACCAGCGAGAACGGTTTGACCTGAAAGTGTAGCACGTATACCGTGACCTGCAATCTCTTCATAATTACTTACTTGATCAGAAGCAGAAGGTATATTAGCGGCTTTTGTAATTGACTTAGCAATTGGATGATTGGAATAACTCTCTACAAGACCAGCCACATGTAGTAATTGATCCGATGCGGATTGTAATGTACGCTTCTCATCGTCAGGGAGTATGTTTAATAGGCTAGCTTCATTTGCAACATTTACTTTAGTTACTTCAAAAACACCTTGAGTTAGTGTTCCAGTCTTATCAAATACAGCTGTTTCTACAAAATTAAGTGCTTCAAGATAGTTACTTCCCTTTACAAGGATGCCATGCTTAGAGGCATTTCCAATACCACCGAAGAATCCGAGTGGAATAGAGATTACTAAGGCACAAGGACAAGATACTACTAAAAATCCACATGCACGGTAAATCCATAAAGAAAAGTCATTAGTACCTGTAAGAATTGGAGGGAATACAGCTAATAATATGGCTAATAAAACCACAATTGGAGTATAGATAGCTGCGAATTTGGTAATAAAATTCTCTGTACTTGATTTACGGTTTGAGGCATTCTCAACTAAGTCTAATACCTTTGCAACGGTTGAATTGGAGTAAGTACTATTAACTTTAACGAATAAAGTACCGCTTCCATTAATACTTCCACTTAATACAGTATCTCCAATATTAGCACTTCTAGGAACGGATTCTCCTGTTAAGGAAGAAGTATCTACAAAGGATGTACCTTCAATAATTTCACCATCAAGAGGAATTCTCTCACTTGGTTTTACAACGATAACATCTCCGATGTTCACTGCTTCTGGATCTACTGTTACAACACCAGAATTAGTTTGTAGATTAGCATAATCTGGTTTTAGATCCATAACAGATTTTAACTGTTTTCTCGAGTTATCAACTGCAATATCTTGAAGAAGTTCGCCGATTTGGAATAAGAGCATAACGACAAGTGCTTCCGGGTATTGCTTTGTATAGAAGGCACCAAGTGTAGCGATAACCATTAAGAAATTCTCATCAAATATCTGGCCGTGGGAAATATTCTTAGCAGACTCAATAAGGATTTCGTATGAAAGAATAAGATATCCTGCAATTAATATAATAATGCCAAATGGGCTTGGTATATCGAATACAATAGGTATAAATCCAATTACGGTTCCGATTAATAGAGTAAGTATTTTTTTTAATAGATCTCCTTTTGAGTGCTCTCCACCGTGTTGATGATTATGTGAGTGTGATGAGGAATTTTTATCGTGATTGTGTCCTTCATGTCCATTATGTTCATCATGGTGATGTTCGTTGCAGCCGCAAGAATCATGTTCATCATGGTGATGTTCACCGCAACCGCAAGATTCCTCTGTATCATGATTATGGATAGGAGAGTTTGTAGTAGTTTTTGAAGTTGCATTAGACAATATAGGGGAGACAACCACTTCGCTCTCTATATTACTGCAAATATTTTGAATAGTAGGTTGAATATCTTCTAATTGCTTGCTTTCCTTGAAGGTAAGAAATAGCTTTTTATTAACAAAATTAATTTGAACTTCATCGATACCGTCTAAGGATTTTAGTTTCTTTTCCATCTTAGCGGCACAATTAGCACAGCCAAGATTTTCTAAGTTGAAGGAAAACTTTTTTGATTCCATAGTAGGCTCCTTTCTTTTTGTCACATCAATTGTTTTAAGTAGTATGGGTAACTATTCAGAATCATTATTCAAGAATATGTGAAAGCCCTTGGTCAAAGATTCGTTTTACATGTTCATCTGCTAAGGAATAGAATACAACTTTTCCGGCTTTTCGGTTCTTAACTAGTTTGGCTGATTTAAGAACACGAAGTTGGTGAGAGATTGCAGATTGTGTCATGTTAAGAAGCTCAGCAATATCACATACACACATTTCGGATTCAAAAAGTGCACATAGGATTTTTATCCGTGTAGTGTCACCAAATATCTTAAAAAGCTCAGCTAAATCATATAATATCTCTTCATCGGGCATTATTGGTTTAACAGAATTCAAAAGATCTTCATGTACGCAATTACATAAGCAGGTTTCTGCGTGTTTATTATCGCTCATAGATAACTCTCCTTTTACTATATAGTATATGTTAAGAAAAATACTTGTTCAAACAAACATATGAATAATTGTTCATATGTTTATCATAATCGATACAATTTTAATTGTCAATAGATATTTTATGATTTTTGTTTACATAATTACAAATATTACTATCAACCTATTGACAGTTTATATACCGATTGGTATACTGGATTTTATAAGGAATATGGGAGGTGTGTGGTGGAAGAATTACAAGAACTAGATAACAGGGAGAAGATATTAGAATGTGCGTTGAATCTGTTCTATCAGAAAGGATATGATGCAGTAGGGGTACAAGAAATAGTTACATTAGCTGGAATAACGAAGCCTACAATGTATTATTATTTTAAAAGTAAATATGGTCTATTAGAGGCACTTTTGCATGAACGGTGCAGTAAGATGAATGAACAATTGCGAGAGGCTGCTTTTTATAACGGAGACTTGGTATACACATTAGAACGTTATGCTAAAACTATGTTTGCTATAGCAGAATCCGATTTGCGCTTCTATTACCTCACTCTTTCATTATTCTATTCGGCTAGGGAGAATGAAACGTATAAAGCAATTATACCTTACATGAAAGAGCAATTTGCTATTATCCGAGGAATCTTCGAACAAGCAGCAGGATATCTTGGTAATATGAATGGAAGGCAAGAGCAGTTTGCCGTAGGTTTTTCCGGAATATTAAACAACTATATACTCGTATATTTTGAGAGAGAGGATACTACAGGTCAGCTAGAAGATGACAAGACAATCTATTCGCTTGTCCACCAGTTTATGCACGGCATTGTAGTATAACAACACAGATGGAGAAGGTTATTGTTTAAGCGTTAATAGCGTAGCGTATTATATATATCCGTTTGAAAAAGAGGTCTTTGGAGAGGGGCATGATTGTTAGAATGTTAAAATGGTATGACAAGGCAGTTTTTTATCACATATATCCACTTGGTTTGTGCGGAGCAGAGAAATTGAATGATGGGTTTACCATGACCCACAGAATGAAAGAGCTAGAAGAATGGATTCCCCATATGGAACAACTAGGTTGTAATGCTTTATACATTGGACCTTTGTTTGAGTCTGTAGGGCACGGCTATGAGACCACAGATTACCGATTAGTTGACCGTAGATTAGGAGATAATGCTGATTTTATTCAATTCGTTAAGGAATGTCATGAACATGGAATTAAAGTTGTAGTGGATGGGGTTTTTAATCATACGGGTAGAGAATTCTTTGCTTTCAAGGACTTAAGAGAAAAAAGGGAGAGTTCAGAGTACCGTGATTGGTATTGTAATGTGAATTTTAATTCAAACACAGAATATAATGATGGATTTTCATATGAAGGTTGGAGAGGATATCAGTTACTTGCCAGATTAAATCAAACAAACCCTGAGGTGAAGCAATATATATTTGATGTAATAAGGTATTGGGTGGATGAATTTGATATTGATGGAATTCGCTTAGATTGTGCGGATGTACTTAATCTTGATTTTATGAAAGAGATGCGTTCTTTTTGCAATACGGTGAAAGAAGATTTTTGGTTAATGGGAGAAGTAATCCATGGCGATTATAGCAGATGGGTTAATGAGGAGACATTACATAGTGTGACGGATTATGAATTACATAAAGGGCTCTATTCAGGGCACAATGATCACAATTACTTTGAGATAGCGCATACTGTTAAGAGACTATTCGATTCGAATGGAGGAATCGTTAAGAATGCTAATCTTTATAGCTTTGTAGACAATCATGATGTAGATAGAATCTATAACAAATTAACGGACAAAGCGCATCTTATACCAGTATACATAATGTTATATACCTTACCAGGCATTCCATCGATTTATTATGGATCGGAATTTGGTATCGAGGGTAAGAAAGAAAATAATTCAGATGATGGAGTCAGGCCAAAATTGGTTTTATCGGATACTATAGAGAAACCCAGTAAGTTAACGGAAGAATTAATAAAACTCCTTGTAGCACTAGCATCAATTAGAAAAGATAAACAGACATTACAACAAGGGGAATATAAGGAGTTGTTTCTTACAAACCGTCAGTATTCTTTTGCTAGAATATATAAGGAAGATGCAACTGTAATACTTGTTAATAATGATGACAAAGAAGCAACCATTAATATACCGATACCGGTATCTTGTGAAGCGGTATGTAATCTAATAACGGAGGAGAAGCATCCGGTTAACAAAAGAAGATTAGAGATAACAATACCTCCTAATAATGGACTTGTCTTACAAAGTGTGAAATAGGCACCGTTAAGCTACTGTAGCATTACAGAAGCAGAATAAAAAGGGGAGGTTTACACTATGATCGAGAAGGTAAGTAAGTATATTAATCCGATTCAATTAGAGGAACTCTATAGAGAAATCAATAATTGCCCACACAAATTACTAGGACCACATAAGGTGGAAGAAGGACAGTTATTTATTACATATCGCATTAATGCCAGTGAAGTAACTATTATTGATAAAGCAACCAATACAGAATACTCTATGTTACCCTATGAGGATAGAGGATTGTATGTGGTATTAGTTGATGGGGAAGCAATTAGATCATACGAAATACGTACCAGATATCTAGATAATACTACAATTACAGTCGTAGATCCGTATTCTTTTGATCCTATGATTGGTGATCTTGATACACATCTTTTTCGTCATGGAACACATTATGAAATCTACAAAAAATTAGGGGCACATGTGATTACGATTAATGGTGTAAGGGGAACCTATTTTGCGGTATGGGCACCGAATGCTAGAAAAGTTAGTGTAGTTGGTGAGTTCAATTGTTGGGATGCCAGACTTCATCCGATGCGTCTGTTAGAAAGCTGTGGTATACATGAATTGTTTATCCCGGGCGTAGAAGAGGGGGCAATATATAAATATCAGATAAGGACTAGAGATGATAGAGTATTATACAAGGCAGATCCCTATGCGAATTCATCAGAGCTGAGACCAAGGAATGCCTCTGTTGTTGCAGACTTAACCAATTATAGATGGGAAGATAAGGTATGGCAGAAGAAAAAGTATAAGAAGGATCGTAACTCTTTGAGAAAAGAAGCGATGTCAATATATGAGATGCATCTAGGGTCATGGAGAAAGCATAATAATGGAACAGAAGACGGGTTTTATAATTATCGTGAGTTGGCAGTAGAAGTAGCGGACTATGTGAGCAACATGGGGTATACTCACGTTGAACTACTTGGAATAGCAGAGCACCCTTTTGATGGGTCATGGGGGTATCAAGTAACAGGATATTATGCCCCAACAAGACGATATGGAAAACCAGAAGACTTCATGTTTTTTGTAGATTATCTTCATAGAAAGGGAATTGGTGTTATTCTTGATTGGGTACCAGCGCATTTTCCTAAGGATGATTTTGGTCTAAGTAGATTTGATGGAGAACCTCTATATGAATATCCGAACCCTAAGATGGGAGAACACCCAGAATGGGGAACATATATATTCAATTACTCAAAGAAAGAGGTTATTAACTTCTTACTTGCCAATGCTTTGTTTTGGTTGAAAGAATTTCATCTAGATGGGCTACGTGTGGATGCAGTAGCCTCGATGCTATATCTTGATTATGGCAAGAATCCTGGGGAATGGATTCCGAATAAGAACGGTGGTAGAGAAAACTTAGACGTTGTCGAATTCTTCCGCCATATGAACGCAATTATTCAAGAAAAGTTACCATGGGCTATGATGATCGCAGAAGAATCTACCTCCTGGGAAGGGGTTACAGCGCCAGCAAAGACGAATGGTCTTGGATTTCTTTATAAGTGGAATATGGGATGGATGAACGATTTTTTAGAATATATGAAGTTAGACCCTTACTTTAGACAGTTTAATCACCACAAGTTAACATTTAGTTTGATGTATGCTTATAGTGAGAATTTCATTCAAGTATTATCTCATGATGAGGTAGTACATGGTAAGGGCTCAATGATTCAGAAGATGCCAGGCGAATATGATGACAAATTCTCAAATCTTCGTGTAGCGTATGGCTTTATGTATGCCCATCCTGGTAAGAAGTTATTATTCATGGGGCAGGAGTTTGCGCAGTGGCAAGAGTGGAGTGAAGCAAGAGGTCTTGATTGGGGAATACTAGAGTATGAGAGGCACGCACAGATGCAACAATATGTTAAAAGCTTAAATCATTTGTATAGAAGATATAATGCATTCTATGCAAACGATTGCGAAGCAATTGGATTTGAGTGGCTAGACTGTACCCATGCAGAACTTAGTTTAATAGCCTTTATTAGAAGAGGTACAACGAAGAAAAATCATCTTCTAGTAGTGTGTAACTTTACTCCTGTGGATCGAGAGGATTATGAAATCGGTGTTCTAGCACCAGGAACGTATACGCAGATTTTTAATTCCGACTTAATTGAGTTTGGAGGAAAAGGGAATGGAATTGTTACATCCGTTAAGGCAGTACAGGAGGAATATAATAAAAAGCCTTATAAGATACGATTAGAGGTTCCAGGGCTATCATTTATGGCATTTCGCTATAATGAATAAAAGGTAGAATTACAAAATTATAGTACAGTTATATAAGACAAATAGTAGGGATGATAGCAATGCATCTGAAAATATCACAAATAATTAATAAAAAAAGCATATATATTGACAAATATCACAAAATATGCTAATATGTAAAAGGTCGTTGAACAGTAAAATGACTAAAGGATTTGTTGACGTTGGGGAACGTAAGAGGGCAAAGACTGTTTTAGAATAGGACTTATTAAAACGTACGCTTGTGGCGGGTGTACCTTTTTAATAAGTCCTATTTCTTTTGTGCTATTAAAAACACAAGATAGTATCCGTTGAATTTAGATCTTATTGAAAAAATACATAGAAAACATCTTGTGGAATAATGAGTCTATATCGTTATTTTTATAATTTTACTTAAGTTTTTATCTACTATGGTCGAAATACATTATAGTGAAATTAGATTATATACATAAAGAGGTGAGTGAAATCAATGAACGTACAAAATGTTAATGCCCAGGTATCTGGTGCGGGGGCGGTATCTTCAAAGTCGGATAATGATACTCTCTTGTCATTAGGAAAAAAGGGAGATGAGATTGAAGGGGTAATAACAAGCGTTTCGGATCAGATTTCCATAAGCTTTAATGGGAAAGAAGTGAATGTTCCCAAATCGTCAGTGCAAGGTGCCACGGAAGGTGCAATTAAGAAGTTTAAGATAATGGATATATCCGCTACGAGTGTTGTTCTTAAAGAAGTGGGAATCAATAAAGAGGCTGCTAAGAATATACAAGTGTATTGTACTAAGGTAGAAGCAGATCAGACTGCTTTTAATAAAAGATTAGAAGAAGCAGCTGAGAATAAAGAGGAAGAGCCAGAAGAGGATTTGGAAGATACTGCAAATCGAATAACTGGTAATGATAGTGAAGACCTTGATACAGAAGGTTATGATTACAAACGATTTGAATTAGAGCGTTTAGAACGTGCGTTAAGTCGTATTAAAGAGCAGAGAACGGAAAAGGAACACAATGTTGAGAAACAGATAGAAAACAACAAAGAGTTTAAAGAAGATGTAGAGAAGATTGCAAAACATATATTGAAATCCACCCCTTATGCAGACCAAATTATTGAGAGACTTGAGAATAGTGATTTACCAATTACAGAAGCTAATATATCTAAGATATTAAGTGGTATGAATCTGGCTGAGACAATTCCAAATCTATCAGGTGAATCGTTTGAGTATATGATTGACAATGAATTAGATCTTACCATTGGTAATGTATATAAGGCAAGTTATAGTGCGTATCGGAAGAATAATGAGGAATTATCAGATCAAGATTTCGAAGCATTGAAAGGTCAGGTAGATGGGGTTATTGCAGATGCTGGCTATGAAGTTACAGACGAAACTAGAAATCAAGCAAAATGGATTCTTGATAATAAATTACCACTAACTAAAGAGACCCTTAATAAATTAAATGATCTTACGACATTAAAAGATACGTATAGTTCGTCTTTTGTTCTGGACCAGATAATTCATACGATGGAACAAGGTAATGCGATAGAAGATACAGTGCTTACGAAAGAAAGTACTGATGATATGAAGAAGTTAATAGAGGATATTAAGTCAATAACGGATCAGGCCATTGTTCAAACTACAAAGAAGTATGAGGGTAAAGAGATAACCGTAGAACTTCTTAAGATGGAGCAAGAACAGATTAACCAAGCTTTTGTTGCAACAGAGGCTAACAAGGATACAGATAAGAGTAGTAATCCTGTGATTATTGAAACTGGTGCAGCAGTGGTGGGTGAGATTGATATTAAGGCAGTTGAGGCAAAACGTCAATTGGAAGAGATTCGATTGAAGATGACAGTAGAATCTGGACAAAAGATGGCGGCCAAAGGAATTGATATTAATACAACGGAGCTTGAAAAAGTAGTCGAAGAGCTTCGTAACATAGAAGATGAGTATTATAAGAACTTATTAAGAGAAAGTGGAACACGGCAGACGTCTGAGAATATAGCCATTCTTCGTGATACAACACAAAAGGTAAATGAATTAAAGTGGATGCCAAGTAATCTACTAGCGGATACCTTTACCAGTAGAGCAAGTGCTACAATTGATTCTTTACATGAAGCAGGACTAAACTGCCAGACTAGACTTGCCACCGCGAATGAATCTTATGAGACGTTAATGACGGCACCTAGACAGGATATGGGTGATTCGATACAAAAAGCATTCAAGAATAGTATGACAGATATCTTAGATTCGTTAGCTATGGAAGATACAGTAGCTAATCAAAGAGCCATTAGAATGCTTGGTTACAGTGGTATGGAGATAACGAAAGAAAACATAACGACCATGAAGGAATATGATGAAAAAGTAAATTACTTACTTAAAAATCTTACCCCTTCTGTAACGATGGATTTCATTCGTGAGAATAAAAACCCAATTGATATACCACTGGATACTTTAAATGAAGAGATTAAACAGTTAAAGGCTGAGAACGGAATATCAGAGGAAGATGGATATGCTAGATATCTTCGGAAGTTAGAAAAGCAAGATGGAATTACAGGTAGCGAAAGAGATGCGTATATTGGTATCTATCGTTTGTTACATAATGTTGAGAAAACAGATGGTGCTGCGATAGGTTCTTTAGTAAGAAGTGGACGGGACATAACACTTGGGAATCTTCTTACAGAGGTTAGAACGAAGAAAACAGGCAATATGAATAAGCTAATAGACGACTCTTTTGGGATGTTATCTGACATAAACTATAAAACAGATTCTATTACAACACAGATTGACAAAGGATTTGGAACTGAGGAGTCCGAAGAAAGTAATAGCAAGGGGGCTGAAGCTACTACCAATTATAATCAGATGGTATTACAAGATATTCTTGCTAGTATTTCGCCGTCACAGGTTAAGAGTATAGTAGAGAATGAGGAGTGGTCTAACCTCTCATTAGAGAAACTGCGTGATAAGCTTAATGAGCAACCAGAAGATGAAAACATCAAACAGGAATATTACGAAGAGCAAGTACAAGAGATCCGCGATTTAGCGGAGAATAGTAATGAGGCAATTAAGTTTCTAACCGATCAGAATGTTCCGGTAAGTATTCAATCAATTAGGCAAGCACAAATTCTACTTAATCCTAGCGCTAGCTTGTATAAGCAAATCTTAAACAATGCGAAGGATTTGGATAAATCAACTATAGATACAGATGATTATACGAGTGAAGAACGAGTAGAAGAAGCATTTGCTGCTATTACAGATACCTTTGAAGATAGAGAAAGTTTACAAACTGGATTATCTGATTTTGCTAGGGTTGCGGATACCGTATTAAGTAGCCAAATAGGTCTTTCAGATGTTAATGCAAAACAAGTTGATTCACTTTTGTTATTACGTGGTGCAATTAAGTTATCTGCTACATTAAACCGCAATGAGTATTATGATATACCAATTAAAGTTGGTGATAGTATTACGAATATATCCTTAACGGTATTAAATAATACAGGAAAACAAGATAGTAAAGTAACGATGTCAGTACAATCAGATCGCTATGGAACAATAGAAGCAGAGTTTAAAGTACGTGATAGAGAAGCAAAAGGACTTATCTTGTGCGATAACCAGGAAGCAAATGAGATGGTTAAGAGTAATATCGGAATTATTGCAGACAGCTTGGAGAAACAAAACATAGCACTTAGCCAGATGGATCTTGGAGTTGAAAAACTGAATAGCCAGTCTTATAAATCAAAGGGACTTACGTTAAATCAAGATGCTAAGGCTGAGGCTGAAACAGAAAACGTTACAACAAAAGAACTATATCAGGTTGCAAAATCCTTTGTTATATTAGTAAAGAGAATGGAACAAGGATAAGAATGCGTTTTGTATGCATAGTTGTTTCTATGAAGAATTACGCACAATAATGATGTTACTAAGAATAAAGATAAATACCAAGCAAAAATAAATAATAAATAGGAAATAAATACGCAATGCAAAATAAATACGAAATAAGAGAGGACATGGTAGTAAAATGAGAATTAACCATAACATTTCAGCAATTAAGGCAAATATGCACCTTAATTCTACTAATTCTAAGATGGATAAAAGTTTAGAGAGGTTATCTTCTGGTTTTAAAATTAACCGTGCAGCAGACGATGCTGCTGGCATGGCGATTTCACAAAAGATGAGAACACAAATAGCAGGTCTTGAGAAAGCCTCTAATAATGCTTCCGATGGTATTTCTGTTATTCAAACTGCAGAAGGTGCATTATCTGAAGTTGGTGCTATGTTACAAAGAATGAGAGAACTAGCGGTACAAGCTTCCAATGGTACGAATACAGAATCAGATAGGAAAGCCGTTCAAAAGGAAATTGATCAGTTGAATGAAGAAATCCAAAGAATATCCGATACCACAGAATTTAATACGAAGAAGTTATTAAACGGTGATATCGATAGAAAATCATATAGTAGTGATTCAAAGGTAAATCTTGTGTCCTTATCGGATTCCGTAGGTGTAGGATCTTATGTAGTAAAGGTTGCACAATTACCAACGCAAACAACTACAACCGCGACAAATGCTTTAACAAATGGTGGAGCTGGAAGTCTCTGTCTGAATGGTGAGGAAATTGAGATTTTAGCTACAGATACATCAGATGGGATCTTTGAAAAGATACGTAATCTTGGTGATTCCATGAATATTGAAGTGACAAGAGATGCTGGCAATCTAAAATTTACTAGCAAAGAATTTGGCTCTGATCATAAGATTGAGATTCAATGTGGTAATAATGATTTAGCAACAAAACTTGGATTTAACACGACAGCAGTAAAGGCTACTAGAGGTGAAGATGCAAAGATATCTTATGGAGCGGGTACAACCTATACAGCCGATGTTAATGGTACGTATAAAGAAACTAGTGTAGGGATATATGCGAGTGTTAACAGTACAAAATACATGGATGATCCGACTAATCCTGGAACCTATATTGAAGCTCCAGTAGGTGCTACTGCTACTCATGTAAAAGCTTCTGATGGTAGTTATGTAACAATTGCAGATGCCACACTAGCACCAACGGATATTTCTTATGCAAAGGTAGAAAGTCAATTTAGTACAACTGCTACTATGTCATCATCAGGCAAAGATATAACAATTACAGACCAAAGTGGTTTTAGTATGAAGATTGAAGTAGATAAAGTAGCAACTATTGGAGCAGACATCAGAATCGATGTTTTATCATCTGGTCCTATGATGCTACAAATTGGTGCTAATGAAGGACAAACAATGGAAGTAAGAATACCACAAGTTACACCAAAAACATTAGGTATCGATAATGTAAATATGACTACACAAGAGGGTGCGGAGAAAGCAATTACACAACTAGATAGCGCTATTACAGAAGTATCTGCTATTCGTGCCAAATTAGGTGCTTACCAAAATCGTTTAGAGCATTCAATTGCAAACCTTGATACAACTGGTGAAAACATGACAGAAGCATTATCAAGAGTTGAAGATACAGATATGGCTGAAGAGATGGCTCAATATACACAGATGCAAGTGTTATCACAGGCGGGTACTTCTATGCTTGCACAAGCGAATCAACGTCCACAAACAATACTTTCATTACTTCAAGGTTAATAGTCTAGTCAATAGTAAAACACTTCTCCATGACGACAACATATCTGTGTTTTAAGGCTGCCTACTACAATTACCTTAAAATTGTGTTACTTACCCATACAAGAAAAACATTGTATGTGACGTAATCACAATTCAGGAAATTGTAACGACAGACATAAAACACACCGATATGCTTGTCGTCATTACAAAGAGTTTCACAATTGTCGCTAAGGTTAATAGTCATATGAAAGGAACGCGTGTATAATATGAATAATGAAGATTTAAAGGCATTTACAACAAGAATAACCCAGGCTAATGGGAGCGAACTTGTGGTAATTGTCTATGAGATTATATTGAAAGATATAGAGAATGCCAAAGAAGCGTTTGGCGCTCAGGATCATGCTACGTTTACACGCGATGTGAACCATGCAATAAAATTTGTGAATGAACTAATTAATACATTAGATTTTGGGTATTCAATTTCTTACGATTTAATGCAGTTATACCTATATTGTAACAAACAACTTATCCAAACAACCTTAAAGAATGAGTTGGAACCTCTTGAAAGTGCATCTAAAGTCCTTACAAGTTTACTTAAGGGATTTATTGACGTTGCAGGACAAGATGAGGGAGGACCCCTTATGAGCAATACGCAACAAGTGTATGCTGGATTAACTTATGGGAAGGGTTCCTTGAATGAGATGTATATAGATCCGAATCAAGCATCTCGAGGATTTCGCGCATAGTCGAATAGATAACATAGATAATTACAAAACTCATCTCCATGTCGTAACATATATATTTGCAGACATGGAGATGGGTTTCAAAAACACACCTATATATAGATACAAAAGAAAAGGAAGTTTGCTTTGGTAAACTTCCTTTTCTTTTTATGGTCTATACCTCATCAATTATAGTTTTTTCAGCAGTCTTTTTGGAGATTGCAGTACTTGAGCAGATAGCAGTTGAGCTTCTATTAATGAATTTGGCACGTAATAACATCTTACTAATAGTAACGTTATGTACCAAACCATCTAATAACAAGAAAGCACTCTTACCTAAATCAATTCGGTCCTGTCTTACTGTAGTAAGTGGTGGGTTAAGTTGAGAGGCAATAGGAAGATCATCAAAACCAATAACACTGATGTCTTCTGGGACACGAAGTCCCATCTTCGTTACTTCTGATATAACACCAGAAGCAATTAAATCACTTGCGCAGATAATTGCCGTAGCTCCGTTCTTTAGGAAAGTTGGAACGTGATATTTTGCACAATCGGGAACGTAATAACCATACTCAATTAGTTCTTCATGAGGGGTTAAACCACATGATTCCATGCTTTGTACAAATGCTTGATAACGTTGTTCGGATACCATTGAGTTTTTCGAACCATTTAAGAAAGCGATTTTCGTATGCCCAAGATCGTTTAGATGTGTAACTGCAGTATTAATACCTTCAAAACTGTCGGTTCCAACATACCCTACATGATTGTTGTTATCTATGTAGTTATCGAATAATACGGTTGGAACTGTTGTTTTATGGAGTTGTTTTACCCAGTCATCATGAAGAGCAAAACCAAGTAAAAATGCACCGCTATACCCATTCTTCAACATATAAGTATCAAACTTTTCTTGTGTCTGCATATTAAGATTGGTAGGAATAACACTTACATCCCAGTGCCGTCTGGCTGCAGAAAGTTTAAAACCAACAATAATCTCATAACCAAACTGATCGATATTCTCATAATCCATATTTTCAATCAAGATGCACACTTTGCGTTTTCCTTGGCTACGCATTTTCTTGGATGCATATCCCATCTCAACAGCAGTATCAAGTACTAACTGACGCATTTCGTCGCTGATATCACTAGCTCCATTAAGTCCTTTTGAAACGGTACTAACAGCTATGCCTAATTTATTGGCAATATCTTTAATAGTAGCCATTTTGTCCTCCTTTTGTATTATATGATGAATATATAATACATAATAGTGACTATTCAAACTACGTTCTGAACAGTCACAAATAATGCGCATAAATTACAAAACACGTAATTTGGCGCCTGTACAACTCGGAATTTTATGCAATAACGCATATGCCACCTCTAAAATAGTGGTTCGGATAGTTATACTTAATGTACAAAGTATACTACCTATAAAAGCTATTTTCAATAAGTTAAAATTAATTCGTGAATATGCTAAAAATTAATGAAAAAAATTGTTGATTAAGATAGTTTAAACAATGAAATTATTATGAGAGGGTTTCAATTAATACAATTGACAACCATACCAGTAAATGCTATAATTAGCGTAAGGGTTTCGAAAATTTCCGAAAATACTTTAGAAAGGAGAGTATTACATCTCTAAATATATTTTTTGATAATTCATAGTGTAAAAAATATAAATTATTATTTTTTATACAAATGTACTAGGTTTATAGTTGATTATGTATTTAATATAGAATTGGAAAGTAATTGTAAACAAACAAATACTATATTATGCAAAAAATAATATAAAAATTAACTATAAAACTTGAATGCTCTATTGACAAACTATAGTTAAAGTGTTATTCTAAATACAAGATTTCGAAACTTATCGAAAATATAAGAGAGTGTAGAACAGCATGACAAAGAAAAATACAGAATTAACAAGAGGTGCTGGGTTATTATTACCAGTTAGCAGTTTACCTTCACCATACGGTATAGGTGCATTTGGTAAAGCCGGTTTTGACTTTGTGGATTTATTAGTCAAAGCAAAACAAAAATACTGGCAGGTTCTTCCGTTAGGACCAACAAGTTATGGAGACAGTCCATATCAATCATTTTCCGCATTTGCAGGGAATCCTTATTTTATAGATATTGATACACTAATAAGCGAAGGTTTGTTAGAACAATCAGAAGTAGATGAACACTTCTGGGGAGATGAGGAAGACAAAGTTGATTACGAAGCAATATACAACAGCAGGTTCGTTATTTTAAAGAAAGCATTTGAACGAAGTAATCATCAAACGACAGAGGAGTACATACAGTTTTGTAAAGAGAATAGTTATTGGATTGATGATTATAGTCTCTATATGGCGATAAAAAATCATTTTGATAACAAGGAATGGCTTCTTTGGGATGAGGATATTCGATTTAGAGAACCTAATACGGTTAAGAAGTACGAAAAAGAATTAAGTGAAGACGTGAACTTTTGGAAGTTCTGTCAATTTAAATTCTATCAACAATGGTTTAAGTTAAAAGCTTATGCAAACGAAAAAGGAATTCAAATCATTGGAGATATTCCTTTATACGTTGCAATGGATAGTTCTGATGTGTGGGTATACGGAGATTTATTCGAGTTAGATGAAAGAAAGAAACCAATTAATATTGCAGGTGTACCACCGGATTGTTTCTCGGCAACAGGACAAAGATGGGGAAATCCATTATACGACTGGGATAAGATGGAACAAGATGATTTTGACTGGTGGAGAAAGAGAATGCAGGCGTCGGCAAAACTTTATGATGTTGTCCGTATTGATCATTTCATCGGTATAGTTAGATATTTCAGAATTCCTGCTGAGTGTGAAACAGCGGAGTATGGTAAATATAAAAATGGTCCAGGTAGTAAACTAACAAAAGTAATTGTGGAATCCATTGGAGATGCAAAAATTATTGCAGAAGACCTTGGAGTAATTATTCCATCTGTTAGAAAACTTATGGATAGTACTGGATTCCCAGGGATGAAGATTCTACAATTCGCTTTTAATAGCGGTTCTGATAATGAATACTTGCCTCATAATTATAGTTCTAGTAACACAGTTGTATATGGAGGCACACATGACAACCAAACTATGGTGGGTTATCTTAAAACGATAGGTAAAGGTGAAGAAGAGTATGCGCTAGAGTATCTTGGTGTTAAAAGAAAGAAAGATATTCCGGATGCTGTTATAAAAGTCGCTTATGCAAGTAATGCAGCGGTAGCAGTTTTCCAGGTACAAGATATTCTTAAACTAGATGATAGTGCAAGAATGAATCTTCCATCTTCCTTAGGTGGAAACTGGCAATGGAGAATGACAGAAGGCCAGCTAACTGAGGAATGTATTAAGTGGCTGAACAAATTAGCAGGTACTTACGGAAGATAATCATTATGGATAGTAACAGTGATAATAAATATCACGAAACCACACTAATAAAGCGAACGTTAAGGAGGAATAACTCGTGAGTAATTTTAAAACAAACGTGAAAACAATACTTGAACTTGATTATTCAACTACAATCAAAGAAGCAACTACAATTCAATTATATAATGCGGTATCAAAAGCGGCTATGCAGACAGTTAATCCAGAAGAAGGAATTCAGGCTAAAGGTAAAAAAGTATGCTATTTATCAGCTGAATTCTTAATCGGAAGATTAGTATATAACAACTTATTAAATCTTGGATTGTTGAATCAATTCTCAGAGTTAATGAGTGAAAACAATATCGATATTCGTATATTTGAAGATATCGAGGATGCAGCACTTGGTAATGGTGGTCTTGGACGTCTTGCAGCATGTTTCCTTGATTCAGGCGCTACAATCAATGTAAGACTTAATGGTTATGGATTACGTTACAAATACGGTTTATTCAAACAATATTTTGAAGATGGTTTCCAAATGGAAACAGCCGATGATTGGTTAAAATGCGGAGATCCATGGTCGGTAAGAAGAGAAGAAGAAAAAATTCTTATCGAATTCAAAAATCAATCCGTATACGCAGTACCATATGATACACCTGTAATTGGTTACGGGGCAAAGACAGTAAATACGCTTCGTCTATGGCAAGCGGAACCATTAGAAAACTTTGACTTCGAAGCATTCAATGATTCGAAGTATGAAAAATCAGTTAAAGAAAGAATTGATGCAGAAGCAATTACAAGCGTATTATATCCAAACGATAATACAGATGCTGGTAAGAAATTAAGATTAAAACAACAATATTTCTTCTCAAGTGCTTCGTTACAAGACATCATTAAGAATTATAAGGTGGTTTTCGGTAACGATTTCAGTCAATTCTCAAGTGAATATGCAATCCAATTAAATGATACTCACCCAGTAGTAGCAATTCCTGAATTAATTCGTTTATTCATGGAACAAGAAGGTATGACATTTGCAAAAGCATTTAAGATTGCAAAAGAAACTTTTGCTTATACAAACCATACAGTTATGGCTGAAGCACTTGAAAAATGGTGGGTTAAATTATTCAAAACAGTTATTCCTAACGTATACAAATACGTTGTTATGATTCATAAAGCTTTATTAAAGGAATTAAAATCACTTGGTATCTCAGAAGAAGATCAAAAGAAATATTATATTATTGATGAAAATGATTTGATTCATATGGCTCGTTTAGCAATCTATGCTAGTCATTCTACAAACGGTGTTGCTTGGATCCATACAGAGATTCTTAAGAATGATGCATTGCATGAATGGTACGAAATCTACCCAGAACGTTTCAATAACAAAACAAATGGTATTACGCAACGTCGTTGGTTAGCACTTGCGAATATGGAATTATCAGGATTCATAAGTGATAAGATCGGCAATTCATGGATTACTGATCTTGATAAATTAAAAGACTTAGAGAAATTCAAAGATGATAAAGCAGTAATCAAACAATTTGGAGATATCAAGAATATCAAAAAACGTCAACTTGCTGATTACATCAAGAAGCAAGAAGGAATTGAAATCAATCCAGAGTTCATCTTTGATATCCAAGTTAAGAGATTACATGAGTATAAGAGACAGTTACTTAATGCATTCTCTATCCTAGATATCTACTACGGATTAAAAGAAGGAAGAATTAAAGACTTTAATCCAACAGCATTTATCTTTGGTGCAAAGGCAGCACCTGGATACTTCAGAGCAAAGGGTATTATCAAATTTATCAACGAAATTGGTAAGATGATTTCAGAAGATAAAGATGTTAACGATAAACTTCAAGTAGTATTTGTTCATAACTACAATGTATCTTATGCGGAGAAGATTACTCCAGCAGCAGATGTATCAGAACAAATCTCAACTGCAGGTACAGAAGCATCTGGTACTGGTAATATGAAATTCATGTTAAACGGTGCAGTTACACTTGGAACTTATGATGGTGCTAACGTTGAAATTGTACAACAAGCTGGAGAAGAGAATAACTACATCTTTGGTGCAAGAGTTGAAGACATAGAAAAGATTAAAGATAGCTATGATCCAAATGTAATCTACAACTCAAATCCAAGAATTAAGAGAGTTGTTGACACATTAATCGATGGAACCTTTGATGATAACGGTACTGGAATGTTCAAAGAATTATATGATTCTTTATTAAAGGGTGCAAGCTGGCACAAACCAGACAACTATTATTTATTAGAAGATTTACTATCATATGTTGATGCTAAATTACAAGCAAACAAAGATTTCTCTGATACGTATGCATTTAGAAGAAAATGTTTCATCAACACTGCTAATGCAGGTAAATTCTCTAGTGATAGAACAATCCATGATTATGCGGTTGATATCTGGAAGGTAAAATAAGAAGTATCAAGTGTTACATTACTATCGGAATGAATATGCAAAGCATATTTTATTCATGACAACAGGGAGAACAGGATTTGTTTTTCCTGGGGTCATGTGATAGAGGGGAGTTAGGCTTTTCTATCACATATAAATTACGTTGGCGCAATAATACGCTGCGAATCATTAACCAGTAGGTTAAAAAAAGGAGAAAGAGGTAGAAATTATGAGAAAAGGGAAAAAAATTATCGCTTTAGCATTAGTTACTGTATTAGCATTATCAAGTTTGACTGCTTGCGGCAAAAAAAACAAAGATAATAACAAAGAAGTAACTACTGATGACACAGCAACACCAGATGATACAACTGCAACAGATGACGCGGCTGCAACAGATGATACAGCAGCGGAAGAAACAGTTTCACTTGGTGATGCTACATTAAAAGTATGGGGACCACAAGAACAACAAGACTCAATTCAGGCAATGTGTGAAGAGTTTAAAGCACTTTATCCTAATGACAATATCACAATTGAATTTGGTGTAGTTTCTGAAGCAGATGCTAAGAATGAAGTTTTAAAAGACCCTTCAGTAGCAGCAGATGTATTTACATTCGCATCTGACCAAATTGCTGAATTAGTTCAAGCTGGTACTTTGTTCCCAATTAAAATGAACACGGATCAAATTATAGCTAACAATACAGAAAACTCAATTGCTGCTAGTACAGTAGGTGGAGAATTATACGCTTATCCATCATCTTCAGATACATATTTCATGTACTATGATAAGAGCAAATACACAGAAGACGAAATTAAATCTCTTGACACTATGATGGCAAAAGATTTAGGAAGTGGTGTAACAAACTTCTCTTATGATATCGACAATGGTTGGTACTTATCAGCATTCTTCTTTGGTGCTGGCTGTACATTATTCGGACCAGATGGAACAGATGCTACACAATGTGATTTCAACAACGATAGAGGTTTATTAGTTGGTGAATACTTAATGAATCTTGCTAAAAACCCTAAATTCGCTAACCATGATGATGGATTGTTATTAGCAGCTTTTGAAGCAGGTACTCTTGGTGCCAATGTTACTGGTACTTGGAATGCAGCAGCTATTAAAGAATCATTAGGTGATAACTTCGGAACAGCTCCACTTCCAACAGTAACATTATCAAACGGTGAAACAATTCAATTAGGTGGTATGGCTAACTTCAAATTATATGGTGTTAACTCACAAACTAAAAATCCACAAGCAGCTATGGCATTAGCAGAATACTTAACAAACGAAGCTAGCCAAAAGACTCGTTTTGAACAATTTAGTTATGGTCCAACTAACTTAAACTTAGCAAATGATACAGCAGCAATGTCTTCTAACCAAGCACTTGCAGCAATGACACAACAAATTGAATTTGCTACACTTCAAACTTCAATTCCTCAATCAGGAAACTACTGGTCACCAGCAGAAGCATTTGGTACTGGTTTAATGGATGGTTCTATTACAGCAGATAACTTACAAACTAAGTTAAATGATTTCGTTAACAATGTACTTGCTACATTAAACTAATTTTAATTGTAACGAAGAATATTCCCAGATTAGACGGGGGATTCAAGCAGTTAAGTTTAATAAGTATTCTATTTCAAGTACCCGTTAATCTTTAGCGGGTACTTGATTAGAATTGAAGAGTCTATTTAGCATAGCATATTTATCAAGAGATAAGGGAGGCAAAGTTGTGAACAAGAATAGCAAAATTAAGTCTGAAAATGTATTTAAGTTCATTGGACGCGCGTTTAAGGAAGGCGATATTCTTACTAAGTTATCGTTCTTCATCATGGGATTATCTAATCTTGTTAGAGGCCAGATTATCAAAGGTTTAATATTCCTTTCAATGGAACTTGGATTTATTTTTTACATGGTTATGGCAGGTGTAGCGGGTTTATCAGGACTCCAAAACCTTGGAACAAAGACACAAGAGCAGGTTGTTTTATCTGAACCACCTTACATGAAGATAGTTCCAGGTGATAACTCTATGTTAATGTTACTTTACGGAGTTGTTGCACTATTTATCATAGTAGCATTTTTTATTGCGTGGAAAGCAAATGTAAAAGCTGCATTTGAAGCACAAAAAATTAAAGAAAAAGGTGGGAAATTACCTTCTTTTATTGATGATATCAAAGCTCACTTTGATGCAAAGTTACACAAATCATTATTATTTTTCCCTATGACGGGTGTTTTATTATTTACAGTATTACCATTGGTATTCATGATCTTAATTGCATTTACCAATTTTGACAATGCTCATCAACCACCAGGAAATCTTTTTACTTGGGTTGGGCTTGCTAATTTTAAAACTGTATTATTTTCAGGACAAACAATTTCTAAAACTTTCTGGCCAGTATTTGGTTGGACAATTGTATGGGCTATATTTGCTACAGGACTTAACTATATATTTGGTATGTTATTAGCAATGCTTATTAACCGCAAAGGTGTTAAATTCAAAGGACTGTGGAGAACAATTTTTGTATTATCAATCGCAGTACCACAATTCGTATCACTATTAATTATGAAAAATATGCTTGCAGACAAAGGCCCTATTAATGGTATGTTGGAAAGTGCAGGCTTAATATCATCATATATTCCATTCTTAACACAGACAATGTGGGCGAGAGTAACAGTTTTAGTTGTTAACTTATGGATTGGTGTACCGTATACTATGTTGATAACTACTGGTGTACTTATGAACATTCCAGAAGATATCTACGAATCAGCTAAGATTGATGGTGCATCACCAATTGCTATGTTTGTTAAGATTACATTACCATATGTACTATTTGTTACAGGTCCATATCTAATCCAGCAGTTTATAGGTAACATCAATAACTTCAACGTTATATTCTTGTTATCGGGAGGAGGGCCATCATCCCTTGATTATTATCAAGCGGGTAAGACCGATTTGCTAGTTACATGGTTGTATAAGTTAACCGTTAACCGCAAGGATTATTCCTTTGCTGCAACAATTGGTATATTAGTATTTGTTCTTTCGGCAGTTGTTTCATTAATTGCATATAGAAGAACATCAGCATATAAGAGTGAGGAGGATTTCCAATAATGAGTAAAAAAACCAGATCAATGTCACAAGCAAAAAAGACAGCTAATTTTTTCTCGTATCTTGTCCTCATCGTTTTATCGGTTATATGGTTAGTACCCATTGTATGGGTTATATTAACTTCATTCCGTGCTGAGACAGGTACATATACACCTTATTTTTTCCCTAAAGGGTATACACTTGATAATTATAAAAAATTGTTTACAGATACAAACCAATTTTACTTTGCAAAATGGTTTGCGAACACTTTCATTGTTGCAGTGTGCTCTTGCTTAATCTCGACATTCTATGTATTAGCTACTTCATATGTAATGTCACGATTAAGATTTAAGATGAGAAAACCATTAATGAATGTTGCATTAATTCTCGGTATGTTCCCAGGATTCATGTCAATGATCGCTGTATACTATATCTTAAAGGGTATAGGATTAACTCAATCATTAGTGGCATTGGTACTAGTATATTCCGGTGGTGCGGGCCTTGGATTCTATGTCGCTAAGGGATTCTTTGATACCGTACCAAAAGCAATTGATGAGGCTGCTTGGATTGACGGAGCAACAAAATGGCAGGTATTTACGAAGTTAACAATACCACTATCAAAATCTATCATTGTATATACTGTATTAACAAGTTTCATGGGACCATGGTTAGATTATATCTTCGTAAGTGTTATCATGGGTGATAACTATGATAAGTACACAGTAGCACTTGGATTATTCAAGATGTTAGAGAGAGAGTTTATAACTCAATGGTTTACAAGATATGCGGCTGGTTCTGTTCTTGTATCAATTCCAATCGCAGCATTGTTTATTTGTATGCAGAAGTATTATGTAGAAGGAGCTACAGGTGGTGCTGTAAAAGGTTAAGCTTGATAAGATAAGATGCTTTAAGGCTGGCAGAGATGAAAGTCTTTTGCCAGCCTTATATATTTAACACAAAATGCAAGGAGAAGGGGCATAAGTATTTATGAAAAGCAAAAAAATATTGTCAGTGGTGCTTATAATCTGTATGTTAGTATCTAGTAGCTGCTCCTTAAAGTCTAAGGAGAATGTGACTACTGTAGGAAATGCAAATAGTACAGTAGATAATACAGATAACGATGACGATTCAAAAGCCCAGGGTGATAAGACAGCAAACGACGATACTTCAGAGGAACAAAGTAAGTACGTAGAATATACATATAATCAAGAGCTTAATGTAATTGATGACATCTATAGAACCTATTATGAGGTATTTCTTTATTCCTATTATGATAGTAATGGAGATGGAACAGGAGATATTAATGGATTGATATCTAAGCTAGATTACCTTAATGATGGTGATGATACAACGGATACGGATCTAGGCGTTAATGGCATATGGTTAATGCCAATTATGCCATCAACAACATATCATAAGTATGATGTAGTTGATTACTATGATGTTGATCCAGAGTATGGAACCGTAGATGACTTTAAGAACTTGATAGCGGAGTGTGATAAACGTGGAATAAAGGTTATCATTGACTTCGTAATCAATCATACTTCTACGCAGAATGAATGGTTTAGCTCTGCTGTAAAAAGCTTAGGAATAGAGCCGTGTGGACAAGAAACTTGTACGCATAAGGATCTTTGTAGAGAACATAATCCATATTGTAAGTACTATAATTTTGTTGAAGGACTACCTTCTTCGGGAAAGTATTATTCCACGGGACAAGGGGATTGGTATTATGAAGCAGTTTTCTGGGATCAGATGCCAGACTTAAATCTGGCCGATACAAACTTAAGATCGAACCTTGAGGATATTATGAAGTATTGGCTTGATATGGGAGTAGGCGGATTCCGTCTTGATGCAGCAAAAGAATTCTATTCTGGTAACACAGAAAAGAATGTTGAGATATTAAAGTGGGTTACTGACTATGTAAAAGGCGTAAATCCAGATAACTACTTAGTAGCAGAAGTTTGGGATTCTTTCGGAACTATGTCTCAATACTATGAAAGTGGGATTGATAGTCTTTTTGACTTCCCATTTGCTCAAGAGCAAGGTAAAATCGTTACAACATTAAATTACACAGGTGATAACAACTCTGGTAGTAGTTTTGGTAGAGCAATGGTAACGGTACAAGATAAATTCAAATCATTCAATGAGAATGCAATTGATGCTTCCTTTTTTACCAATCATGATACAGCTAGAGCAGCAGGGTACTTTAATTATGACGAAGACAAGATTAAAATGGCAGCAGGAATGAACCTGATGATGGCTGGTAATAGCTTTATCTATTATGGAGAAGAGCTTGGAATGAGCGGCAGTGGACGAGATGAGAATAAACGTGCACCGATGTACTGGTCAACTACAGAACAGACAGGAATGACATTAGGACCACAGGAGATGGAAGCAGTAACGCATAATTTTGGTACGTATGAGGATCAGGTTAATGATCCTATGTCAATCTATAATTATTATAAACGTGCGGTACGTCTTAGAAATGAAAACCCTGAGATAGCAAGGGGAACAACGAAGGTTATTGATACTCTGAATCAAGGAGAGATTGCTGCGATTACAAGAACCTATGAAGATAGTAGTGTTGCAATTGTATATAACATTTCGGAAGAAGAAGTGCAAGTAAAGTTGACAGATACAGACATGAATATAGAAGCCATTCGTGGATACTTATCTACCAATGGAGCTGCTGTTACGCTTAAAGGCGATGTATTAACAATGCCGCCTTATTCCATAGTTGTATTGAAATAATTGATATTTTTATAAGTCGCTATTCTTGGGGCAAAATTGTCTCTTTGAATAAAATATGTATGCTAAGAAAGAACCTTGGGCACATGTCCAAGGTTCTTTCGAGTTTATTTATATAATTTGTTCTGTCATGTCTTCGTCTGATAATAGCTTTGCTTGTTTAAGCAAATACTTGTACCTCTTTTGTACGGCATTTACTTCATAGATGTAGCAATCTATCAAATCAGGGTCAACAACATTCTCAAAATTAGAATAGGCGGATTCTAATGCTAATTTTGCTTTACTAATCTCAAGAAGCAGCAACTCTTCTTCTTTTCGTCTGAATTTCGATTTCTTTTTCAACTTTTACACCTACCTTTAAGGGACATGATAAATGAGTAAATTACTACTCTATATAGTATAGTATTTTAATTGTAATTTTATACTAATTATTTGAATAAATTTGGAAAAAATCAATATATTTAGTTAGGAGGACTTGTTTTGAATATTGGAGGTAGATATGGGAGGAATTACATATATAATTATAATAGGCGTCTGTTTAGTAGTTGTAGTATTAGCCATTATCTTTAAAAAGATGGAGTGGCTTGTTAACTTTGCATTTCGTGCTTTGTTAGGTGTAGTTTTGTTATACTGTATTAATAGTGTGCTAGTGAACTTTGGAGTAAAGCAAGTACCAGGAATCAACGAGATCAATATAGCATCTATAGGTTTGCTAGGTATGCCAGGTGTACTAATGTTATATGCTATCATGATTTATTATAATGTTAGGGGCTAGGCAAAGGGCATAGAGGTAGGTCGACGAATCGTTCAGATTGGATACGTCGACCTACGAACGTCTATGTATAGGTGGTTTATTGATAGGAGTATGCGAATATTTTGTTATTAAAATGTTAGAATTACAACAAGAAAAAAATTACAAATAATAGTTGACAAACCAAGAAATAAAAGGTAATATATGGAACATAGAGATGCGTATAGGGGACTACCATGGAGGTGGTCATCGTATCATTAAATCTACAGTTCTTATTATTCTATTAGTACTTGCTACCGTGTCTGATTTTAAGACATATCGAATCCCAAACAAACTAATTCTAAGTGGTTTGGTTATCAGTTTTTACTTCCAATTTCTTGAAGGATCTTTTTTATCCGTATTATATAGTTTAGGTATTTTGTTATTAATCTGTATAGTTTTTTTACCAATCTATTATATTCGCGCTATTGGTGCAGGTGATATTAAGCTTTTTGCTATGATTAGTTGTTTTGTTGGTATGAAACAAGGGATACAAGTAATTATCGTGGCATTCATAATAGGTGGTGTTTTTTCTATAGTTAAATTATTCTATTATCATATCTTTCGTTCTCAATTGCAGTCTCTTGCAGAGTATATTACCCAAACGTATTACCTAAAAAAAATTGTTCCCTATAGCAGTATCTCAAGTAAGAAGAAAAATGTAATTCATTTTTCATTTCCTATTTTATTAAGCACAATTCTATTAATTGGAGGTGATTTTATATCATTAAATGTTTTGTTATTCTAGATAATGATGTCAATTATGCAACGGCATTATCTACGTATATAAGAACTAATAGGGCAGATATCAGCACAATTCAAGTCTTTACGGATGTTCAGATGTTCCTTGTATATATTCGTAAAAACAGGATTAGCCTTGCTATTGTAGGTCAATCAGTCAGTTCCTTGGTGAAAGAAGATCTTATTAAGGTGGAGATCCCTACTATTGAGCTTGTTGAAGAGATAGATAATGCGAATGGGCTAGATATGATTTATAGATATCAGTCTGCAAAGAATATACTCCATAGCATTAATAGTAGATTAATAGCAGGTGGTCAGAATCAACAGGAGAAAAGAAAGTCAGAATTAGATAACCAGATTATAAGTATATTATCACCTACAGGTTCTATTAGTACAGCTACTATCACTTTGGCAATTGCTAGGTATATAAGTAAAGAAGAGAGAACTTTATATATGAATCTCAATCCATTTTGTTGTTTAGAAAAGATTCTATGGACAGAGCACAAAAAGGGATTAAGTGATATTCTATATTATTATCGACAAGGAGAAATTCTAGTTCTTGATACACAACAGACCTATAGAATGGTAGGAAATATACTATATATTCCGCAAGTTGATCATTACTCGGATGTATTCTCTATGGAGACTAAGGACATCAATCAAATAATTGATGAGGCAAAAGATAAGTTTAATTGTACGAAAGTGGTTATATGCATGAAACAGATTACTTCGGTAGAGGAGGAGATATTAATTAAGTCAAATGCCATTTATATAGAGCAGGCTAATGTAGAGCGTTATAATACTGAGAATACAATGTTACTTGATATGCTTACGGCAAAAGGTGTTATTAAAAAAGAGGAAGTTAAGGAATTGCCGTTTATAGATACCAATCAATTCAATCCTAAGGACTTTCAAGATATTATTTTTAGAGAAAACCAACTGAATATGTACATAGAACCGTTAATAAATAACTAACCATGTGGATAAGTGCATGGATTTTCGTAAGACCTGTGCATAGGTTTATCCAACTCATTATTGATGAAGTATCGCAAGTTTGTTTGTGATAGGAAAGAGAAAGGCTGAAAGTAAAAGTGGAAAAAAGCGAACTTGATGAAGTTAGTACCTTAGTAGAGATAAAAACAAAAATAAAGCAAAATATTATGAAGCAAATTACTTCTCAAAGAGAGCTTGCAGATGAGCAGCTAGTGAAATTGATTGATCAAGAGATATTAAGTTTTGGAGAAGTTGAATTTATCACCATTGAGCAAAAGGTAAGATTAAGAAAGGAACTCTACAATACCTTACGAAGGTTAGATGTGTTACAAGAATTAGTAGAGGATTCTACTGTTACAGAAATTATGATTAATGGTGCTAAGAATATATTTATTGAGAGAAGAGGAAGAATCACAAAGTGTGATCAGGAATTCGAGTCTGATAGTCGTCTCCAAGATGTCATACAAACGATAGTCTCAGGAACAAATCGTATTGTTAATGAATCCTCGCCTATCGTTGATGCTAGATTAGAAGATGGGTCCAGAGTCAATGTAGTTTTACCGCCAATTGCGTTAGATGGACCGATTCTTACTATTCGTAAATTCCCGGATCAGCCTATTACAATGGAGGGATTGATTGGATTTGGAGCACTAACACCAGAGGTTGCAAACTTCCTTCGTACGTTGGTAGAAGCAAAGTACAATATATTTATATCAGGAGGAACTGGATCCGGAAAAACCACATTCCTTAATGCGCTGTCCAATTACATACCAGAGGATGAACGAATAATTACAATAGAGGATTCTGCGGAATTACAGATTAGAAGTATCGCCAATCTTGTACGACTAGAATGTAGGAATGCTAATGTGGAAGGTAAGAATGCGATTACAATTAGAGATTTAATTAAGTCTAGTCTTCGAATGCGTCCTGACAGAATTGTAGTAGGAGAGATTCGAGACTCTGCGGCAATTGATTTATTAGCAGCTTACAACACAGGACATGATGGTAGTTTATCTACCGGACATGCCAATTCTGTGAAGGATATGCTTAACCGATTGGAAGCCCTTGTTCTTCAAGGTGTGGATATGCCAGTTCAAGCAATTAGGAAGCAGATTAGTTCAGCAATTGATATAATCGTTCATCTTGGAAGGTTAAGAGATAAATCAAGGAAGGTTTTAGAGATTAGTGAAGTATTAGAAGTTTCAGATGATGAGATTATAGTTAATCCGTTATATCAGTTTATTATGAATGAGGATAGAGATGCGAAAGAAATTGGGAAGCTGGAAAGATTGAATAATCCATTAATGAATACAGAAAAATTACAGCGAGCGGGGTTACAGGTATTTGAACAAAAGTGTGATAAGAATGATAACGGGGAGTTGGTTAGTATATGATAAAGGAGAAAGGGTGGAGCCCGGTTGACTATAATGTATATGTTATGAGTATTGAGGAGAAGATTCAATGCTATATCCAAGGAATAATTGTAATTGGTGTTGTTTTATGGATTTTCTACCAGAGCATAATAATTATCCTACTATGTAGCCCATTAAGCTACATATACGTTAAGCAACAATGTAAGAAGAAATGTAGAGAGAGAAAGTGGGAGTTAACCTTACAATTTCGAGAAGGCGTTCAAGCGTTAGTTGCAGCACTAAGCACGGGATATTCCGTCGAGAATGCTTTTGTGCAGGCTATAAAAGATCTTAAGTTACTGTATATGAATGAAACTATGATTATTCCAGAGTTTGAGTATATCGTGTATCAGATACAGATGAACATGCCAGTAGAGAATGCGCTGGAGGACTTTGCACAAAGAAGCACAGTGGATGATATTAAGAGTTTATCCGAAGTATTTGCTAGTGCTAAAAGGACAGGTGGTGATTTAATTAAGATTCTGCGTTCCACCAGTAGAATGATTGGAGACAAGATCGAAGTAACGAGAGAGATTATTACAATGATGTCCGCCAAAAAGTTTGAAGCAAACATTATGGGTATAATACCAATAGGAATCATTCTTTATATGAAAATCTCTTCCCCTGGTTTTCTAGATCCATTGTATCATAACATAGTAGGATGGCTTGTAATGACAATAGCTTTAGTTATATATGTGATAAGTTTTAGTCTAATGAACCGTATACTAGCCATTGAAGTTTAGATTTAGGTCGCTAGCGCTAGTAATTAAGATAGGAAAGGAGGTTTGCTTATTCTTTTAATAAACTCTAGTATTATAATTATTCTTATGGTATTTATCCTAGTAACTTCAAGATACCATAAAGAGGAGATTCATAAACTAACAAAGAAGTCAGAGAGCTCGAAGAGTTTGGTATATCTGTATCCGTCTAGTTTATTCATACTACACTTGATATGCCGGCTAAGTATAGGAAAGAAAATCTATCACAAAGTATATGAATCTATGCAGCGGATCTATGTAAGAGAAGATCCAAAAGTAAGAACAACGCTACATGTATGTAAACTATTTTCTTCAGTATTATTCTTAATACTATCTATCAATGTGGTATCAATTCTAGCGAGTTTATCTGGGACAAGTCTATTACAAGACTCCTATTATGTTAAGAGGCCCTATTATGGGGAGGGTGAAACAACAATTACATTAGATGTAGGTGGTGTGAATACTGTGTGGCAGGATGTTGAAGTTAAGCTACAAGAGAGGCACTACACGCAAAGCGAAAAGATAGATCAAGTTATGGAAAAGGCAATGGAATATCTTGATAAGGTTGTTATAGGAGATAATGTTTCCTATGAACATGTTACGGAGCGGTTATCTTTGGTTAGCGAGGTCCCTGGTTTACAGGTCGGTGTTACCTGGGATTTTGACCAGAAAGGAATTGTGAGCGGTGATGGTAGGATAACAATTAGTGAGGAGTCTGTTGAGGGAACCTTAGTAATGATTACGGCGACACTAAATTATTATGATACAAAGATTCTATATCCAATTAATGTGGTAGTTTATCCAAAAGAAAAGACTTTTGAGCAGAAGTTTTTCTTGCAATTAGAAGAAGAGATACATAACAGACAAGTAGAAGATCCAGAAAGCGAATATATCGAACTTCCTAAAGAAATTGGAGACCAGAAGTTAACGTATTCGGACAACGATGACCAGGATAAATATATTATGAATGTACTTGGAATTGCAGCTGTTATATGTATTTTAGTTAACGGCTACTCACAACTTGGGAAAGAAAAAAAGAAGAGAGATAGACAGATGGTTATTGACTATCCAGATGTTATTAATAAGTTAGTATTACTTGTGGGGGCAGGTTTGACCATTAAGAATGCGTGGGGAAAGATATGCCTAGAATATGAGAGCAAATGTGCTAATAAATCACTTAATAAAGCTTCTGACGGGAAACGTTATGTATATGAAGAGATGGTGGCTACTTATAATGAAATTCAAAACGGTGTTACGGAGATAGAGGCGTATGATCATTTCGGAAGAAGAGTACAGTTAGTGCCATACATGAAATTAAGTTCTCTACTTGTACAGAATACGAAAAAGGGTACCGCAGATTTGTTGCAGTTATTAGAATATGAGGCAATACAAGCTTTTGAAGAAAGAAAGGAAATAGCAAAGAGGCTTGGAGAAGAAGCTGGAACTAAATTATTAGGACCAATGGTCTTGATGCTATTCATTGTACTAGCAATTATTATGATTCCTGCGTTTATGCAGATGTAGAAGAAAGGTGGATTTAATATGAAGAATGAAATTACAAACGTAATAAAAGGATTTATAAAAGAGGAAGATGGACTTGGGGTTGTTGAACTGGTATTAATAATTATTATATTAATTGCCTTAGTTCTTTTGTTTAAAGATCAGGTAGAAGATTTCATAAGAGGATTATTTGAGAAAGCAGCAACTAAAACTGATGACCTATAATAAAGAAAAGCAAGCAAGTATCACCGTTTATCTTACCCTAATATTGTTACTTGTAGTAGCAATACTATGTACTGTTGTTGAATCAGCTAGAATTAATGGGGCAAGAGGGATAGGAAAATCTGCGCTAACTGCAAGTGTTGATTCCTTTTATTCTCTCTATCAAAGGGAATTGTATGATACGTATCGCATATTTGGCTATAACTTAAATGGTGAATCGGGCAAGACAGCACAAGAACAGATTATTGAAGAAATAAGTACATATATGGAAGACAATCTTAAGGGAATAGAACTGGATACTATGGAGGTAAGCAATATAGCGATGCTTACCGATTATGAAGGCGAGATCTTTTTGAATCAGGTTCTTTCTTTTATGAAATATAGTGCTCTGGGAGAAGTTATTAAAGAGGTTCTAGAGAAATTGAATCTATATGAATCTTCTGAAGATACATCTGAGGTAATGGAGAAGAAACTAGCAACGCAAGAGTCATTAGGAGAGTTAAGTAAGGATATGCTTAAGCTGATGTCTCAAGTAGAAGGTGTTGATACAGATGAGAATGGTGTTCGTGTCACTAAGGCAGGGACCATAAAAGTAAAGAATACATTTGCAAAAAGAATTGTTGCAAAAGCCCCATCAATGCAGGCACTTGGGATTAATAAAGAAATCATATACAACTCATTATCCAATAAGTATTTTAATATATCATTAGCATTACAAAATAGTATCGAGTATTGTGACAAGGCGGTTGCTAGTAATAAAGAAATTGAAAGGTTAAAAAAACAAAAGGAGAAACTTGAGAAAGAAAAATCCGAATTAGAAGAAACAATCGCTAATCAATCAAAACAGTCAAAGAAGGGAGATCCAGAAGATGGTAATACGAAAGATGAGGAAGGGGCTTCAAGTAGCGAAACAGCGGAGGAGAAACAATTAAAGGAGGTCGAAGCAGTACTCACTACAGTTTCTGCGTCCATACAGGAGGAGAACAAGAGTCGTGATAAGTATATAACATTGTTAAAGGATATAAGAGAAGATATTTGCGATGCAAGCATTAATACTGGGTTGCGTATTGAAGATGCGCTAAATACAATTTCTCGCATAGAAGGTAAGAGCAAAGAGATAGCCAAAGAAGTCGATGGATACGAAGAAGTAGTCGAAGGAAAAAAGGACAAAATCGGAGAAGAATTATATAAGGAATTCCAAGAAGATATTGTTGATATGAAAGAGTATATAGGAATGCAAGATAATAGTGATTCATTATCTACATCAAGTGTAATATCTATGCGACCTACTTTAATTGAAAATGAAAAAATATTAGGTGAAATATATACGAAAAGTTCGTATTCAATTACCAAGGAATCAGAATCTCTTGAGGGATGGAAAAAAGTATTGCAATCCAATAAGGATCTACTGGTGGGATATCAAGTATCTACTCTCAGATTTGATTATTCAACTCTTGTGATTGAACCAGAGATTGATAGTCCTGTTGATCATATATATAGTCTTTTTACAGATGGAATTTTAAGTTTAGTTGTAGATGATATAAATTCCATTTCTGATGGAAGCATAAAAGGAGAAAACCTACCTTCTTTATTAGCGAGTGTTGAGCCAGAAGAGTCTGGAGCGGATTGTGAAAGTATTTTAGAAGGTTGTAAAGATAATCAGTACAATTCAGATATTACGAATTCGTTTGCCTTAGATAATAGCTTTGTTAATGATTTGGTAGAACAACTGTTGCTAAATCAATATCAGATGGACTTCTTCAATGAGTTTACACAGTGTGATACGCAGAAGGCAGATAATAATAGCAAATTGAATGAAGAGAATGCTGCTAACAGTAAGGAAACGTCAAGTGAGACAAAGGCTGGTGACGTACAAGCTAAGACGTTACAGTACGAACTGGAATATATTATATCGGGGCATAAAACAGATAAAGAAAACTTGGGAAGTGTAGCAACTAAGCTTATTTTATTACGTACTTTAATGAATTTTGTATATGTTTATACAGATAAAGAGAAGAATGCTACAGCATATGCAACGGCAGCAGCTCTTGTAGGGTTTACATGTCTAGCTCCACTCGTAACATTAATTAAGACTGTTATTCTGTTTGTATGGGCGATGGTAGAGGCACTTGTAGATACCTATGCCTTATTAGATGGTAGAAGTGTGCCGTTGTTTAAGTCCAAATCAACCTTTAAAGTGACTTATAATGATTTGATCTCTATGAGCAAAAAAAATATTGCTGGTTTGGCAAGTAAGTATCCAAAAGACCAAGGTAAGATTGGTGAGTTTACATATAGCAATTATTTGCGTTTATTTTTGATCATGAATGGAACTAGGAAAAACTGTTATCGTTCTATGGATATTATACAGATGAATATGCAAAAGGTATTGGGAGATGGATTCTATCTATCAAACTGTATCTTCGGAATGGAGGTACAAGCATATATGAAGTTACCAGAACAATTTATAACATTCCCGTTTATGAAACGAATCTTAGGAGAAACAGAGGGATATTATTCGTTTCGGGTAAGAGCTATAGATGCCTATTAACAATAGCACTTTAGGAAATTGTATGTGACGTGAACACGAATTGGTAAATTATAACGGCAGACATAAAACACATTGATATGTTGATCGCCATTACAAAGACATTCGCAATTGACTAAAGAATATATTAGTAAGGAGGTAAACAAAGGTAGAGTGTGATGTTCTTTCTTCTGACAAATCTTAATTAAATTTCTATAAGGCAAGTCCTCATTTCTAAATTCAATTTAATCATTATTATTAACCAATTCTAATATGAACCATAAGCTAGAAATCCCTATCTAGCAAAATAAAGGAAACTCTCTTCAAGCAAAATCCAATAAGATATGGTTGAAAAATCGCGTGTCAGAAGAAAGAATATCCCTCTCTACCTTTATAATATATGAATAATAATAAATTATCTAAAGCTTCCATCACAGTTGAAGCATCTTTGGTCTTACCAATTTTCATATTTGCGATGTATGCCTTTATATTCTTTTTACAAGTGTTAAATGTACAAGAAGAGATACAACAAGGCCTTTTAAGGACTGCAAGATACTGTGAGAAAATCGGGTATGTATATGACTATGTTATGGATTATGAGGCTGAGGAAAAGAGTAAACAAACGGATCAAAACCAACAACATGAGAATGAGGATAGCAGTATAGATCCTAGAGAAATTGCAACTTATCTAATTACTAGTGGATTAATGCAGGCGAAGTTTGGAGAAGTAATAGATCAACATATAATTAATAAGTCCTGCGTTGTAGGTGGAATGCAAGGTTTGAACTTTTTACTTTCCTCTTATGATGTTGAAACCAATATTGCAGATATTATAGTACAGTATAAGGTGCATATTCCTATTGGTTTATCTATTATAGATGACTTTTATGTTATACAAAAATCAAAGGTGAGGGTATTTGTCGGATTAAGCAACACATATTCAGAGGAAGAGGATACGGATGAAGATTGTGTCTATATTGCGGAGACAGGGACTGTTTATCATGAAAGTAAAGACTGTACATACCTTAAGTTATCAATAACTAAAATTACAGGAAATAGATTAGATAATCAAAGAAATTCGTCTGGTGCTAAGTATTATGCATGTGAGATTTGCAAACCAGAACATAAGCAACAAGAGTATTATTATATAACAAAACAAGGAAATCGTTATCATAGTAACACAAATTGTAGTGGATTAAAGAGGACAATAAACGTGATCAAACGATCAGAAGTTGGTAATCGCAGGGCGTGCGCACGGTGTGGAAAACAATAGAAGGATTGCAAGTTTGAGTCTACGTTACAACCCAATTTGAGAGGTATAAAAAGAGCGAGGAAATGAGGTTAAAGTATGGAATGGATTATTAAGTTAGTAATTACTTGTATCTTAGGCCTATTAGCAGTTGTTGATTTTAAGAAAAAGCAAGTATCAAATGTTTTTTTACTCATAGTATCAGCCATAGTATTTGTTAACTATGTAATCTTTAGGCCAATTACTATAATTAACCTAATAGGGGGAGTCATAGTAGGAGTTGTCTTATTGGGTATTAGTTATGTCACTAGACAAAAAATAGGCGTTGGAGATGGATTATTAGTTATGATACTTGGTGCTTATCTAGGATTTGAAGTAATTGGTTTCTTACTCTTATATGCATTAACACTAAGTGCTATATGGTCAGGATTATTATTAATGATAAAAAAGGTAAATAAGCATTACACCATAGCTTTCATACCCTTCATCTTTGCTGGCTATGTAGGAGTGTTGATACATGGATAGAATACGGTATGCTATAAGGGGCATATGTAGGAATGTTCAGAGGGGAAGTATAACGGTAGAGATGTCTATGGTCTTTCCAATTGTTATGTTTGTTACTTTCTCTATTATATATGCAGGTATGTATCTGCATGATTACCTTGTTATACATCAGACTATGGACGAAATCGCACTTGAATGCAATATAGCTGTGAAGTATCCAATGGAATTTGATGGAGAGCATATCAGTTATGCTCATATTAATGATCGCGGGATATTCTTTTTTATAGATAGTGACTATTCTAATGAAAATAATATATATAGCAATCGTCTAATAGATACTTTGGCGGACCAATTGTTGATAACGAAGGTTACACAGCCTAAAGTTGATATAACTTGTACACAGATAACAGTTAGCATAGAGTGTAATGTAGTGATTCCTATAGCGCCAGTTCGTATATTGTTAGGTGAGGATAGGCTAAATTATAAGCAGACATCGAAAGCAGAGGTCTTTTATCCAACTGATTTCGTAAGGAAATTTACGGTCCTATCAAGTCTGGCGGAAGGAACAGAGATTGGTGACGAGAGTATTAGAAAATTAAGAGACATCATTAGAGGAGGCGAGTAATGGAGATTAAAGCGGAGTATAGGAGAGAGACATATCGTAATTATGTTATATTTGAGGAGCAAGAGGAGCAAGAGGAGCAAGAGGAGCAAGAGGAGCAAGAGGAGCAAGAGGAGCAAGAGGAGCGGAAGAAGCAAGATCATCGAGAAAACCAAGAGAATGAAGTGATGCAAGATGTTCTTACTACAAAGAACAAAAGAGAAGAGATTTATAAGATACCAATGCTTCTGAATAATAAGATACCCTATTTGTTACAAGTTCAGATAACTTATCTAAATGAAAGGGCAAGGCATGCCTATGATATAACTAGTAACCAAGCTATTTTTGATTGGATTGAAAGAAGAAAAATAAAAAACAAGGATTGTGAGCATCTATATAGTTCGGTGTTTGGTGTAATAGATGCTTGTTCGGAGTATTTATTAGACGAAAGGAATCTTGTACTTCTACCAGAGTATATCTATTATGATATAGGTAAGAATAATTATCGTTTTATATACTATATGTATTATCAGAGGGATATTCTTCAACAAATTAATGAAATATCGGAATACTTAATGGATCATATAGATTATGAGGATGAAAGAGCGGTTTTGTTAGTTTATGCCATGTATCATGAGAGTAAGAGAAAAGAGGCTTCAATTGATACGCTTATAGCAGTATTTCAGGAAAAAAAGAAATCAAATGAAAATAAAATTCTGGAGAAGAGTCAAAAGCTAGATGAGAGTCAGAAGTTAGATGAGAATCAAAAGGTAGATGAGGCTCAAAAGCTAGATAAGGATAAGCTAGCACATGAAATTCGAAGGTCAGAGGCCTGTGAAATGGTAGATGAGGATAAATGGGATAAAGAGAATAAAAAGAATATAAAGGAAGTTACGCAAGTAGAACAACTGAGTGATTATGAGAACACTAAAAAAGAAAAAATAGTTGAATTAACAAGGAAGCAACTAGTTAGGAGGCCAATTATGGAGAGTCGTCTTGAAAGTGAGAGATTAGTAAGTAAGTATCCTGTACTAAGCTATTCAGTTGTTTTCGTAACTTTGTTGGTTATGTTAATTGTTATTATGTATTCTATAGTTCAAGGACTAGAAGCTAAAAAATTAATTGCAGTTATATTAATAGTGGCTTCAATTACTGCGTACATTGGAAGTAAGATGTTTGATCCGAAGAAAAAGGTAGATAAGATGGTACCTGTTGTAGAATATATTAAGCAACCAGTGGTGAATGCACTCAGGCAACCAGTGATAAATACTCCCAATCAACCAGAAGACAGAATAAATATGGATAATAATAATGAATTTTATATAAAAGAGAAAACACAGGAAGTGATGGAAGATGATTTAAGTGAATGTACGCAATTACTTTCCATTGTAGCGGAGTATAGTGATACAGATGATACTTTAGAAAATGATAATTCCTCTAATAGTACAAATTTAGAAATACAATACGTTTTACTACCGGAAGGTGATAAATATAAACAACTTAAGCTAAAAGAATTTCCATTCTATATTGGTAAAATTACGGATGGTATGGATGCTGTTATTACGGAGTCAACGATTAGCCGTGTACATGCAAAGATCACACAGGAAGATGAGAACTTGTATATTACAGATATGGGGTCGACTAATGGCACATTCGTTAACGAAGAAAATATACAACCTCATTCAAAGGTACGTATAAAGCCTGGAGATATATTACGATTTGCAAATATAACATATAGTCTTGTTCTTAATGAATAAAAATTGAATCAATAGTTACCGTATACTCTAAGCTTGAACCGAAGAAATTATCAGCAGTCGGATACCGTGAGTTCTATCCAATCGCTGACAACGACACCGAATCTGGGAAGACAAAAAACAGGCGAGTTGACTTTTTTATTGAAGCAGTAGATAATTAGAATGAAGAGATCATGGTTTAATTATTAATAAGAGAAAAGGGGAGTTATATGAAAAAACTTATTGTAAAGAGCATGGTGGCTATTTTATTCTGTTTCATAGTCATGAGTCAGAGCATATTCGTATCAGCCAAGAACACAAAAGCAGAGTACACCATGAAGGAGAGGAAGATAGAATATACAGATGATGATGGAAAAGTAAGAGGAGTTATATCTTATCAATATCCGGAGTTTAAGGGAACATCTAAATCAATCAAGACAATTAATAGCAAGTTAAGAAAAGAATGTACTATATACTTTCAAAGTGAAAGTGCGAAAAATTTCGATGAATATGTACAAATTGCAATCGCAGATAATAATTTTTATGATAAAGAGGAGCAGTATTTTTTCCAAACTTCTAGTACACTTACATATAACAAAAACGATATAGTCAGTATCTCTATGAATGAAAAGTGGTATGCAGGTGGTGTTTATAATCAGGCAAACTATGGATTCAATTATAATCTGAAGACAGGTAAAAAACTAGGGATTAATGATGTGATAGTGGGGAATGCCAAGGAAAAGATATTGAATGCTGCAAAGAAATACTGCGAAACTGATACAAACGCCTATAATATCATTAAGAATACAAAAGTAGAAGATTATAAATTCTATTTTAGTAAAGGGCAAGTATATATTTGCTATGATAGTTATGAGTTAGGGCGCGGGGCAGGCTGGGATATATTCTCTGTTACGGGAAAATATAAATAGCCTACTAATGTTGTTGGAAGGATATATTATGATCTATAGCTAAGATCAAGAAATAATATAGCTAAGGAATATAATAGAAGTAGAGATAGAGGAAAAGTCAAGGATAGTATATCTAATAAATATTTGGATATGATATCCTTGACTTTTGCCATATCTATTCCTCAATTACCCTAATCAAATGATTTCCAATACAGAAATTAATATCTAAGACACGTTCTTTATGAAGCTTATCAAAGTAGATAATTAACTTTCCATCGGTGTTCTTAACGATGGTTCCCTTTCCGTAGGATTTGTGTTCAATACGTGCTTGTTCTTTTAAATCTGCACAATCAATTAATAACTCACCGACAAAGCGTGAAACAGAGAGCTCTTTGTTATAGCGTTCTTTAACCGAGTAGATGTGAAGATACTGTTTGGCACGGGTCATAGCGACATAAAACATACGTCGTTCTTCTTCTATGTCAGCATCGGATAGGGCTTTGTTATGCGGGGTGATACCCTCATTCGCATCAATTATGAATACAATAGTATATTCTAGCCCCTTGGAACTATGCATGGTAGATAAGGAAACACTATTATAATTTACTTGCTTACGATCACGAAGTTGTTCTTGTAGTTCCACCGTGTAAGAGGTTATATGCTCAAACCATTCTTCATAAGTCGTGAACGGTTTTGCTGACTCTTGAAGTTCATCAAGGATATCAAGAAGCTCCTCTACTTTAATTCTACGAAATGTTGCATATTCCGAAAGGTACTCTTCATAGCCAATACCTTTACGAATATAATGAATCGCTGCATGAGGACTCATCTTTTGTAACATTGTTAGATCATACTCGAATTTAAGGATACGATCTAACATCCATTCCTTATCACTGAATTTACCCTTCAGATCTTCAAAGTCAACAGTAGGAGAATCGAAGATATCTCTAGCTAAGTAACGTTTTGGTCTATTGGCTACTTGTAAGAATAGATTTCGGTCCCTACTACCTAAGGCGATTTTGATATATGCAAGTAGATTCTTTGCAATCCAGTGTTCATAGATATTCGGTAAGGCATCTTTCATTCGAAAGGGAATATTAAATTCCATTAGTTTATTGACAAGCGCGCGAGGTCCAGTACTTGTACGAAACAAGACAGCCATCTCATTATAAGGAATTCCTTGGTCGTGATAGTGGCGTATTGCTGTTATTACCTCGGTATTCTCTTCTTGAAGTTCTTTGAAGGTTTTGATCATAGGTTCTGGCCCTACGCTTCGGTTTGCCTCAATATCTTTTTCAAATCTACTTTTATTATTCTTAATAACACGGCCAGCATATTTTACTATATTCTCTGATGAACGGTAATTTATATTCAGAAGTACCCTCTTTGCATCTGGATAATCCTTTTGGAAGTTTAGCATTATTTCAGGCTTTGCACCTCGAAAACGATAGATAGACTGGTCATCATCACCTACGATAAACAGGTTGTTCTCTGGTAGACTAAGGAGTTTTACAATCTCATATTGAACACGGTTAATATCTTGAAACTCATCAATTAAGATATACTGAAACTTCTTTTGCCATAAGGAAAGAATGTCAGGACGCTCTTTTAAGAGCTCGTAGCAGAATACTAACATATCATCAAAATCAATTAAATTCTCCTTGCGTAGTTTGTTCTCGTAAGCGGTATAGATTTCTTTGAAGATATCTTCAGAACAGTTAATTGAATAATAATGGTCTAGAGAGAGCATGTCACCTTTAACCAGACTGATTTCATTGGATATACTTGCGATAAATTCTTTCTCATCATCTATTTCAATATTCAGATGTGCAATAATAGATCGGAAAAAGGTAAGACGAGCTTCCTCGGAGATGATATTAGCAGATGAATAGTTATAGGCATATTTTAATATAGTAAAGAAGATGGAATGAAAGGTACCGAAACTAACAGGAGCATGGGATTGATTCATTATACGCAAAAAGCGTTGTTTCATCTCAGTAGCAGCAGCCTTTGTGAAGGTGATAACAAGAATATTAAGAGGGTTAATACCGCATTCTTCAATTAGATATTTGGTTCGATGAGTAATAACGGCTGTTTTACCGGAACCAGGTCCAGCAAGTACAAGCATAGGACCATTTTTATGTTGAATAGCTTTTAACTGAGAAGTATTAAACTTCATACGTAATATAAGTCCTTTCTAATTCATTAATAACGGATTAGCAAAACAATGGATAAGTAAAATAACTGCCACATAGGAGGAATGGAAGGTGCCTCCCATTCGTACCATGTGACAGGTGTTAGATTATTGTAATGCAGCAGTAAGTTTTTCAATACCGATACGGATACGTCTTAAAGATTCTTCTTTACCAAGGATTTGCATAATTTCATATGCTCCTCCAGGAGTTGATTGCTTACCAGAGACAGCAGTTCGAATAGGCCATAAACCTTGTCCATTTTTAATACCTTTGCTTTGGATGTAATTCATAATTACCGATTCAAGAGAAGCTACGGAATAATCATCAAGTGTTTCTAACGATGGTAAGATTTCTTCAAGAACTTCTTTTGAGTTCTCGGAATTCGTTTTCATCTTCTTATGTGAATACATAGCGATATCATAATCAGGAAAATCTTCTAAGAAATCAATATGATCTTTGATATCTAGGAAGGTTTCGATTCTTGTTTTAACCAATTCCGCAATATATCTAAGGTCAAGATCCTTCTTAATCACTTCTTTGATATATGGAAGTGCTAATTCATAATAAGCATCAAAGTCCATTTTCTTAATATATTCACCATTCATCCATTTTAATTTATTAATGTCGAACACAGCTGGTGATTTGTTGATGTGATGATAATCGAATTCTTTCACAAGTTCATCTAAGGAGAAGATTTCCTCGTTAGAGGAAGGACTCCAGCCAAGTAATGCAACGTAGTTTACAATTGCTTCTGTTACGAAACCTTGTTCAATTAAATCTTCGAAGGAAGAGTGACCGCTACGTTTACTTAATTTCTTGTGTTCTTCATTCGTAATAATTGGACAGTGAATATATACAGGAATCTCCCAGCCAAATGCTTCATATAAACGGTTGTACTTTGGTGTAGAAGATAAATATTCATTACCACGTACAACGTGAGTGATGTTCATTAAATGATCATCTACAACGTTAGCGAAGTTATATGTTGGATATCCGTCCGATTTAATTAAGATCATATCATCAAGTTCTGAATTATCAACTGTAATTTCTCCAAAGATAACATCATTGAATGATGTAGTACCTTCTGTTGGATTGTTTTGACGGATAACATAAGGCATACCAGCTGCTAAGTTAGCTGCTATTTCCTCTTTTGATAGGCTAAGACAATGTTTGTCATAGTGAACGATCTCTTTACTAGCATCATCTGAAACTATACTCTTAAGGCTTTCAAGACGTTCTTTTGTACAGAAACAATAATAAGCCTCACCTTTTTCTACTAATTGTTTCGCGTATTCAAGGTAAAGACCTTGTGCTTGACGTTCACTTTGAACGTATGGTCCACATCCACCATCTTTATCAGGACCTTCATCATGGATTAAACCTGTCTTTTGAAGTGTTCTATAGATAATATCTAGAGCACCTTCAACAAAACGTTCTTGGTCTGTATCTTCAATTCTAAGAAGGAAATCTCCATCTTCATGTTTTGTAATCAAATACGCATATAATGCTGTTCTTAAATTACCGACATGCATTCTACCAGTGGGGCTTGGTGCAAATCGAGTTCTTACTTTGCTCATAGTTTCACTCCTAATTTAATGTATTGTAACCCTCGGGTTACCTGTGTTTGACATTCTTACAATAGCCTTATTATACTCTAGTACAGGTATAATTTACAAGGGTTGTCTTCTATAATTTATGGTGTTTGCAGTGAAAAATTGAAATATTCAGTCAAATGGATACCTGTTAAAGGGTTAGTAGTGTTGTAGCAAGGTAAACACTTGCTAATAACGATATTACTGCAATGATCAATGCGGCTTTAGCAAAATTCTTATGTGTTTGGCTGTGCTTATTACCGAAAACCCATGTTAGCAAAACTACTACGTAGATTAGCCAACCAAAACCCGGAATAATCTGCAATAACATTACGCTTAGAAAAGTTTTGAATGAAATCTCACTAGATTCTACAGCATTTGTTTGAGTAGGCGCGGCAGGCGTAGGATTAATAGGTTCACGATATTCGGCTCCTTTATTTTCTCTTAATGACTCACCACAGTTTTCACAGAAATTAGCATGTTCGTTCTCGATATGGCGTCCACAAATCTTACAATTCATAATTTAGCTCCTTATCTTTACGATAGTATTGTTACTTTTTATTATTTTGTGACTAATATCTAATAATTATAGCATATTAAAAAAGAAAGTGAAACATGTTACGATTGTTTAATATGTTAATTAATAAGAAGATGAATGAATACAAGGGATATACTTGCAAACAATATAGTAGAAGATTATAATAAATTCTATTATGATAAAAGCGGGGTGGCGACATAGGTGGAAGATAAAAAAATACAAGATAAATCGTTTGATTCAGTTAAGCCAGAAGGAACGACTATTGAGAGATTACAGGAACAAAACTTGCAAATACAAGATGTAAGATGGTCATATGAGGATATGAATATATTGTCATCAGGCATTGACAAACTTATTGATTTGCAAAGTCATCTTAATGATTTGAAGGTATATAAAGATAATGTCAAGCAGTTAGAGGCCGAAGATGAGGATCTCGATAGAATAATTATAGCAAAAGAAAGAACCATTGACGATGAAATTGATGGTGTAATTAAGAAACGCAAAACAGAGGTAAGTGCCACTTTCGATTCACAACTTGAGAATACGAAAGCAGAAATAAAAAAAGTAAAGGCCAAACGAGAAAAGAAAAAGAGTAAGAAGGTTTCAGAGAGAATTAAAGAAGAGACAGCTGATTTAAGAAGTGCGAACGAGACGCTACAAGAAGACATTAAACATACAATGAAGAACGATGGAGTACCTAAAATATTTAACACAAGATTATTTCATGCCTTATATTATCCAAAAGGATTTGCAGATATCGGAATTGATATGGTTTGTATTGTGTTACTATTTTTGTTATTGCCCAATATTATATTCCGTTATGTTGTTAAGACGGACGAGCCAATTGTTATGGGACTGATTTATTTTGGTGTCATCCTTGTATTCGGGGCCATATATCTTGCAATTAACGCAAAACTTAAGAATCGGTACCATGAAACATTTAAGAAGGTAAAAGAGATTCGTGCGAAGATATTAATAAACAACAAGGACATTAAAAGAATTAAGAAATCTATTCAAAAAGATAAAGATGAGAGCAATTATGGACTTGAAAAATACAATAAAGAGATAAAAGAGTTAGAAGATACCATGGACTTAATAACAAGTAAGAAGAAAGAGGCAATTATTGAATTCGAAAGTACGCAAAAAACAGTAATAGCGAATGAAATTCGTGAGAAAAACAAGCCTGAATTATTAAATCTTCAACAAAAGCATGATGAAGTGCATGAGCTAAGCAAAGAGTATTCCCAAAAAGTAAAAGAATTAGAGATGCAGTTAGCAGCCACGTATGAGGCATATCTAGGCAAGGAATTTATGAATTTAGAAAAACTTGAGAAACTGATTAAAATCATGGAAGCGAGAGAAGGAATGGTGATCTCGGAAGCCATGAAGTTATATAAAGCTCAGATGTTAAATGGATAGTAAACCAAACTGAGTTAAAGAACTCAGTTTGATTGTTACCAATTGGGCCTCCATACGTCTAGTTAGCACGAAAAGGAAGGCAGAACCGAATACCTAAGCAGATGCAATCTGCTAATTTCATAACGATGTTTAGACGTGTTGTTTGAAGTAACATATTATCTAATAACCCCGAGAAGTTAACAATACCGGTGATGAACAAATCACCAACAGCAGGAAGGTCTTTTGAAACACCAGCACCAGGTTTCAAAGGGCCTTCTCCTAGTGTAATGAAACCTACATGATTGCTGTTACCTAAAGAGGCATCAATAGCTATTATGATAGAATCTTTGTGTATCTCTTTAATCTTTGTAATGGTTTCTCGTAAGTTCTTCGCATGAACAGGTTCATCAAGAGTTCCGTAGATCATATAGTTTCTATATTTGAGTTCTGATAATTTGTATCCAATAATTGGACCAAGAGAATCACCAGTTGCACGGTCAGAACCAATACATAGGAAAACAATTTCTTCGCTTGTTTTATCTAAAGATTGAATTAATTCACCAAGTGTTTGGCTAAACTGATAGGCACAATATCCATCAGCTGAATTAAAGTAATATACTTTTCTTTTATTTCTTTGTTGTGTCAACAATAAAATTTCACCACCATATACGATTTATTAATATAATGCAAGTATTACCAGTTGACAGAAAAACTAGACAAACTAGACGAACTTTTGAACGCAAAAAACTACAAAAAATTTTCCTTCCATACGTTATCCTGCATGGATTTGGTAGTAAAGTCATGAAAATAAATACTATTTGTAATTACATAGAAAAAAGTTGTGGAGTAGTCATTTAGTATTTTGACAAAAATATCTCGAATACTATGCTAAGATACCGTAAAACAACAATAACTTTTCAATTAACAGTAGAATATAGATAACTGATTACAAAACAAGAATAGTATGAATTCATGTTGATTTGTATACATGGACAAGCAATCAGATTGATTAGTTATGGATCAGGAAAGGAAGTTCGGTATGATACAGAGCATATATAGTAATGAGGAAATGGACTCAAAAGAAAGAAAAGAAAGTTCGGCGTTCAAGATGCCCAAAAACATTCGTCAAATAGGACAAGTTGATTTATCGAAGAAAATATATGCGGAAGATTATGTTATGACTTATATTAAGCAATTAGCTGAGAAAACAACGGTCGGTGAGCGAAAAGCAGTATTACTTGGCCAATACATAAAATCAGAAGGAAGTAGACATATATTTATTAATGGAGCGGTTGAAATCATAGAAACAGTCGATGAAAAAGAGACTATGTTTTCCAATGAAGTTTGGTCAGAGATTTATGATTGTATTAAAAAATACTATACAAACGTTGAGATTGTTGGCTGGTACATAACCAAAAAAGATGTGCCTTTTGATGTGGACGAGCATATAACTAAGATGCATCTAGATAACTTTGCCGGACAGGACAAGACACTTCTCGTATATGATGCACTAGAGAAGGAAGAGGCATTCTATTTCTATGATAAAGGTAAGCTAAAAAAGCAAAGTGGCTATTATATCTACTATGACCGAAATGAAGAGATGCAAAACTATATGGTAGAGAATAAAGAGAATGTTAGCACAGATGAAGGGTATATGGATGTTGCTACACAGAAAATAAGAAAGATTTTCGAAGCAAAGAATGAAGCAAATAAGCAAAAAAGCATGATGCCGTTAGTCTACACGGCAAGTTCTTTGCTTGCTGTTGTTGTGCTTGTAATTGGTGCGACTATGGTAAGTAATTATGATAAGATGAAGGATACGGGAGATTCCATAGCTGTATTATCAGATGCAGTTTCGAACACAGGAGAAAAAGAAGCATCCACAGAGGTAACCCAGGTGGAAACCGTTCCTTCTACGATAGAGGGAGATAGTAAAGAAACAAATACGGATACACAGAATTCGAGTATAGATAATGCAGACGTACAAGCTATGATTGAAGAAAACGAAGCGGCTAAGGAAGGAAGTACATCGAAAGATGATACTACAACGAAAGAGGATGAGACAAAGGATGATGATAAAACCAATGAAGATACGGAAACTAATGATGATAAGAATGAATCGAAGAAAGATAGTGATGACGCTACAACAAAAGATTCTTCAAAGAAAGGGAATTCATCTAAGGAGACAGAGAATTCAAGCAAGCAAACAATGGCAAGCAATACTAAGTATACTGTGAAAAAAGGTGATACTTTAGTTTCTATTAGTACAACAGTGTATGGAACCATTAAGGGTGTCGATTTGATAAAAGAATTTAATAACATTGAGAATCAAGATTTGATTTATGAAGGGCAAGAAATTGTTATACCAGAATACAAATAATTATAGAGGAGCTGTTGTGAATTGGTAATAGAACATTTGCAACAACTCCTTGTATTTTATATGGGATATCCTTATATTGCTTATAGAATTAAAATAAGGTATAATACATGGATAGTGTTGAATTACAAGTTTACTTGTAATTCACTATGGAATGAAAAGTCAAATTAACGTTGAAATTTAAGAAAGGAGCCATGCTATGCCGTTCTTTCAACATATGTGTGTAGGCAATATCGTAGGTTAGTTTTAGATATGCATGGGTATTAGAGTGAAGAAAAAAGATATAGAAGACGTCTCCCTTTTTGATAATAAAATGAAGCGTCATAAACAACGACGAGCAATTATTATCACTCTTGCAAGTATCGCATTATTGGCGGTTTGTTTTTATTTTGTCAATAGATTTCTTACAAAAAGCTACAATGGCTATGAGATATTGAATTCAAAAGCAAGAGAAGATAATAATACAGTACAGTATATAAGCTATGATCATAAACTTATCAAATACAGTCGCGATGGTATATCTGCATTATCCGCTGATGGAAAAGTGTTGTGGAATGCGTCCTATGATGTTAAAAACCCAAAAGCAGTTGTTTGTGAGGGATATGTTGCGGTGGCAGACATTGGTGGTAAACAAGCCTATACGTTTAATAGCAAGGGTACTACATATGAATTAACAACTACATTGCCAATTATTGATGTAGGTATCTCGCGTCAGGGAGTGCTTTGTGTTACCGTTGAAGGAGAAGATTATAATCAGATCTTGCTGTATGATTCTGCTACTGGTAGTGAATTGGTTGCGAAGCAAACCTCTATTCAAGATAATGGATATCCGGTTGATTCAGCAATATCGAATGACGCTAAGAAGCTAGTATGTTCCTATGTTAGAATTAAAAATGGTGTATTAGAATCAGATGTAGGATTCTACAACTTTAATGAAGTTGGTGATAATTATGAGGATAAATTAGTAGGAATTATTCCGGACCAACAAACTGTTGTACATGACGTTGTGTTCTTAGATACTAATACGATTTTATTATGCTCAGATAAAGGATTTTCCTTATATGAGATGCTTGAGAAGCCAAGTGAAATTATTACAAAGACATTTGATGGTGAGATTGATAGTTTGTTTTATACGGACAAATATTTTGGGTTTATTAGTAAAGATAGTGCGAATGAGGGATCTAAGAAACTATTATTATACAACTTAAAGGGTAAAAAAATTCTTACGAAAGATATCACATTTGATTATGAATCCGTTCAAATGTCAGGTGAAGATATAATATTCAATACTGAGGCAGAGATACAAATCATAGATACAAATGGTAATTTGAAATTTAAATATACACTTGAAACACCAATAATAAGTATTATGCCAAGTAATGATAAGGATGAGTATATATTGATAGATGATCAGAACATTGTTCATATTAAATTAGTGGAGGATAAGAAATAGTGAATTGGTTAGTGATTGCAGTGGCAGCCGTCCTAATAGCATTTGCTTTAAAGGGAAGAAAAGTCGGTTTTATTAAAACAATATTTTCAATATTCTCAATTATTATTGCAATTGTTGTATCGTCTGCATTAAGCCCATATGTAAGTAAGGCATTACGGACAAATGAAAAATTCTATAATTATATCAATGAGCGTGTAGAGGACGTTATTAATCTAAAGGTAGAAGATAAGGATACGGCAACAGTCTCGGAACAGGCAGATGCTATTAATAAATTGTCATTACCTGAATCCATTAAGAAGAATTTACTAGAGAACAAAAACAATTCTGAAGTATATAAGGCTTTACATGTAGATACTTTCAAAGAGTATGTGAATGGATATATAACAACAATAGTAATTAATGCAATCGCATTCATTATTACTTACCTAATTGTAACGATCTTATTATTTGTTCTATGTATTGCATTGAATATAATTAGCAAACTCCCAATTATTAATGGACTTAATAAGACTGCAGGATTATTAGTGGGATTGTTTGAAGGATTATTAGTAATCTGGATGCTGTGTATTGTATTAACAGCTTTCAGTAGTACAGAGTCAGCTCAAAAATTATTTGAATTGATTAAAGAAAGTCAATTTTTAAGTTGTCTTTATGATAATAATTTATTAATGCGTTTGATTACGAATATGGCTAAGGTTTTATTTTAATATTGAATGTATATTTTACAAAAATTAAATAGATAGTAAAAGAGGTGATTTTAAAATTAAATTTTGAAATTGCCTCTTTTATATATATCAACACCACTATTATCGTTTAAATATATCGAATTATTAGAATTATTTAAAAAATGAAAAAAATATCAAAAAAGTTGTTGACATAGTCTTTGACTAGTGATATAATCAATTTTGCTGACACGCCAAAACGCTTGTACAGCAAGATAACATTAGAAAACAAATTTCAATTCATAAAATTTGTTAAAGATGTTACACAATGAACATTGAAAATTAAACAGTGAAACAACCCTGAAAATTCTAAACGTGTTCACAAGTTTTACTTGATAGAATGCGAAAAAAGATTTTCAAAAAATAAACGAACCGTATCATTGTGATTAGTTAGCAATAACAAATCAAATTTGATACACCAAGCGAACTTATTCGCTTTTATAAATTTATGTCGAAAGACATACGGAAACTAAAAGCCAGTTTTAGGTTAGTAAGTTCTGAACAAAGAGATCAAAATTTTAATTTGAGAGTTTGATCCTGGCTCAGGATGAACGCTGGCGGCGTGCTTAACACATGCAAGTCGAACGAAGCA
>NZ_FRCP01000044.1 GCF_900142955.1 Anaerosporobacter mobilis DSM 15930
TAATTTATGCATCGTCTAACATCAAACTGTAATAACTTTATTTTTCACTCTATCACTCCTAAATCATATTTAAGTTTGTAAATTTTAGTTTACCTCTGGAAGTGTAAACCCATTTTTATCAAAATACTTAAATAAATCTGATTTAAAGAATTCTATTTGACCATCTAGTCCATTAATGTGGACAACGCAAGTTTCTTGTTCGTCTAACATTTCAATCAGAATCGTATGTAACATATTTTTTGCACACTCATATCCATATTCTTGTTCTTTATTAAAGACTACTCCAGTTACCTTTTCACTCTCTTCTTTTAACCAATCTAATTGTTTTACTATGTCCATTCCTAAAAATAGCATATCTCTTTTCATAATTTTCACTTTTCCTTTCTTCTATAAATATTGTTTTTAATCTTCTTTAGTTAGACACTTATAGCAATTTTTATCATCTTCATTGCAAACTTCTCCTGTAAAAGGACATGTTGACTTATCTTTTTTATACTTGTTCTTCATTTACTACTCCTTCTCTAAATCCTAATTTAAATGTCTAACACTTATTATCGTAATATTCAAATATTTCACTGCACTTTTCTATTATTTCAAAGCTAATATCTTGATATACTGTTCCTTTTGATATAGTCTCCAGTGCCAATATAAGACTGTTTTCTGCGTTCCACCTATGGTCAATAGGTATAGTGGCTCTATCTCCTCCTAATTGACTCATTTCCCTTCTATCTGACGGTATCATTACTGCGATGTCAATAAGCTTTTCATGTTTCTTACTCAAAGAAAACTTACTTTTAGGCATATCATTACCTCCTTAAATATCAATTTTCTTAACTAGTTTTCACGCTCAATATCTTCACGATCAGTCCAATAACGGAATTTGGTTTCTCCTCCACAATCGTAGCATGAAGTATGTTCATATGCTCCATTCTCAAAAACAACTCTTTGTTCATTACCACATTTACTGCATTTCATAATACAGTCATGATTTGTTATGCGCCATATTATACCATTCTCATCTTCTATTCTTATGTATTCATCATCGCTAGCATCAACTTCTCCTGATTCTTCAATTACGTTTTCAACGCATTCAATACATGTGTAAGCAGATACTGCTTCTCCATCACAAAATCCAGATTCACTTAATGCAAATTTCCCTTTATCTATAGTTCTTTGACATATTACACAGGTATGTTCTTTTTTACACTTAACAACTTTTTCTTT
>NZ_FRCP01000039.1 GCF_900142955.1 Anaerosporobacter mobilis DSM 15930
ATCTCGCACAACATTTTATTCATACTCATGGGAACTCCTCCATTCTGTTTGATCTACTATAACCCCTGGAAGTGGAGGAAGGAATATCTGTCGTGGCTTCTCCATATTTTCACTCATCTTAATTATCGTGTTAACGATATAGGCTAGTTGGGTATCATGTTCATTGATATTTTCATTCTTTTTCTTTTCTCGTTCATTATCTTTTTTCGAAGAATAGAAACCAGTATTGAATTTTCCTGAATGCTTCACTTCTGTCACAGTAACTGCAGGTTCAATATTTAAGTTCTTATTGGCACCAGTATAGGCAGATTGAAAATATTCAAACCTAGTTCCAGTACCCACAAGCAGATATGCTTGACCATTAAGGGGCATCTTTGGAGCTGCTGCGACTGAGCTGCCGATCATCTCCTTTGATGCCTGTTTTGTCGCAACTTTCAAGCAGATTCTAGCCTTTGAATTTACTCTTATATCATCTGTGATAGCGCCTTCGATATTCTGAGAGACCAATACAATATGAAATCCCAAGGTACGTCCCACACGGGCAATTGTTGTAATCTCTGCAATGAAATCTACATCATTACTTTCATTAGAAAATCGCTTCAATTCAGTAAATTCATCAACAACCAATATAAGATGCGACAGTGATTTTGAATCCACTTTTTTAATTCGCATAATAAAACGCACCTTTCGCAACAAATTTTTTTGCTACAAAAAGTACGTTTATATGAGGTATTGGAACTACACCTAAAAATCCGATTGTATACCCAATGCAAATTTTTTCGCTTAAGTCTCTTAATTCATATCACGGATTACGTCACTTCGTGAGAGCCATGATATTGAATTAAGAGACTGAGATTTAAGTAGTTGGATGAATCCATTTTTTCAACCTCTGTATACATTATATTTTAATAAATTTCAAACAATTCTTGTATATTCTTAGTTGTACAGTGTTTAGTATATGTTTCAGTTTGAATATGTAATGTATACATTATATTTTCTTTATTTCCTTCCATTATTACAGAAATTATACTTGCATCACCCAGCTTTGTTCTAACGTTCTCAAGCAGTTTATTCACTGTATTAAAAAATTCATCTGATATTCCATTATCAGAAAATGAAACATCATTTTTGAAAACATCTTTTAACTCAGCAAAAGGATTATCCGTATCTTTCCCTAAACTTCCCCTTTTTAAATCATTATATAAAAGCTTTACAGTGTATTTATTTTTTTCCCTTTCACCATCGTATTTTATAAGTAGTTTACATTCATTTTCCTTTAATAATATTGGAAATCTCTGTAACATCATTCACCCTTCCTTCTGCAATATCATATATTAAATCCCATTTTTGAGTATCAGATAATGAATTGTTTAGTTTCAAATCATTTTTAGATAGGTTCCACTGACTGATAAACGTTACTGCCTTATTGTACATGCGAGGTACCCGGCTGGGTCGACATCCAACTTATTCGTAAACTTGTTTATCAGACAGAGGCATCACTCTTTCAAGTACGAGATCAAAGTCTCAAGGAGGCCACGATGTCACTCTATCTAATAGAACAATTATACAGGATAAACCTGAATAATTATACAGTTAATAAAGGGTTATAGGTATAAGGAGGCCTTCAATATGATAGATACAAAAATTTTTGACATGCTATATTCCTATCTGGAAGAACGGTCTGATAACAATGTCCGCAGTCAATTAAATGCAGACCCCGAGTATCAGAATGCCTTGGCAGAAGAATGTGAACTCTACCAGAAATATGAAAATCTTAATTTATCAAAAGAACAGTGCAAGGTTATAGAAAATTGGGTGGATGCCGTCACTGCACAAAATTCCACCTACTCAGCAGTACTATTTCGTATGGGTATGCAATGCTGCTTTTCACTGCTGATGCAACTGGCTGACTTGAAGTAATTAGCACAAAAATCGGAGACATTTCAAAACTTATTAGTTAATAAAATATCTCCAATTTTTTTATTACATTATATCAGTCCAAAATGGAATTGACTCAATATTTTCAAAACTTATTGTGTTCTGGTCTTTTTCACCAAATTCAACATTGAAATAGTCTCCAAGATTCTCACCAAAATATATTATATCCACACCATGAACTGATATTATCGGAGGATTTTCACTGTAATTTATAGGCATATACCTATGTGAAAATATAGGTACTAACTTAGGTGCTATTTTAATTCTCTTTTTTACTTCATTTTTAAAATGTTCTTCATTATTGGGTTCTTGTCCCCAATCGTCACACCAATAAACTTCTTCTGGCATATCCATAATGTATTTTATTGGTTGATTAATCATATTCTTTATATATTCAACATTTCCTTGTTCTCTATTTCTCCAATTATAGAAACCTTTTGATACTGGTAATGCAGTCATTAAGAAATCACGTAAACTCATCGGAAATACAATTTCGTAAATTTTTTCTATCTGCGTTACTTCATCAACTGTTAGTCCATCTTCAAATTCAACTTCTTTTTCTTTTAATAAATCTATAGTTTCTTTATACATTTTTCATTACCTCACTATTCAATTCTTGTAAATGTTTCATAATGATTATTCGTATACCAAACAGAACCATCGTCACCAATTATAATTCTTTCCATACCTCTATTCTGCCCTTTTACATAAGGATTAATATCATATTCTTTATAGCTAATACCTTCTGGTAACTTTTGTGCCCCTTCTTTTGGCATGTTTTGATATACTTTACCTCCTTTATATCCCTGTGGTGCCGCACCATTCTTTGCTTTTACTTGATTAGCTATATCTTTTGCCTTATCTGGTATTGAATCTAAGCCACCCTTATTAAACATCTTCAACTTCAACGCCTTAAACGCTTTTGATAATCCATAACCAATGCCCGCAAATACGACTCCTGTTACTCCTGCAATTACAACATCCGTTACTATTTTCTTAAGCGACATCGAATCACCCTTAATTACAACATCGCCCAAATCACTGAGTAACATTGCTCCTACTCCAGATGCTCCACCAGTTACTAGTGTTTGCCACAGTTTAATTACTGCACCTTTTACTGCTCCTGTAAAGAATACTCCCATTCCGCTAGCTATACCACCAGCAACTGCTCCAAAAAACGCTCCTTCTTCAAAGCCTTCCCAGAATCCCCCACCAGTAGCAATACTAATTAGACCACCTATCACTCCTCCTATAACTATACCCGACAAAATACTTTTCACGATACCACAAAGAATACTTTTTCCTATAAACGCCAACACTGCTGGTAGTCCAAACATCACTGTTGCTACTACAGCAACTACAATTACGGCAATCACTAGAACAATCGTTACAACCGCTTTCCAATGTTCTTTACACCATTCCCCTATTTTCTTTAAGTCATTTTTGCGCTTTTCCCAAAAATTCTTCTCACGATCTGGTTTTAAGTACTTGTATTGATCATAAAAATCATCTTTACGCTTATTCACAAGGTCCGCTACATTACCATCAATGCGATAGGTATCTTCTATAAACTGTTCGCTGCTTCCTCTAACCTGTTCTAGGGAGTCAACTTTCTCTTCCTGTACACTTGTAGATGCCTGTATGGAGCTTATAACATCTTCCATATTACATATGGATTGCTTGATTGCCAGTGCCTTTGTTTTTAATGAAAATAGTTCTGATTTGTAATCGCCTACTGTTTTCTTTACTTCTCCAAGCTTCCCAGACATCTGCGCTATTTGATTCGAGTATAACGCAATCGTTGCCATAAATCTACTCCTTTTTATTTGTTGTAGTCTTTATGTATTTTGTAATTACTCTTACTCTTCTGTTTTGATAAACTTTAACTTCATTAAGCGATCTGCTTCTACGTCATAGTAGTAGCCATCGCCTTTTTCACATCTTGCATAATCCTCTTTTAATGATTTGACGTCCATACTGCCAAAGATTGTTTTTTGTCCTCGTTCCCCTGCAAACTCAGCAATATTGTCAAGTAAGAAAGCAGAGGAAATCGCATTATTAAAAAAGGAATTTTGCTCAGAATCATTAATCTTCTGTACATCTGTAAATACGAACAGATATCCTCTCTCTTCTGCAACTGCAGCTAGTTGAGGAAGAAGGGCATTCATAAAGAACTTATTTTCATTTGCATTCAGATACACGAGCTTGCTTTGTATTACAAACACCGTAAATGGTTGTTGCTCTAGGCTACAGTCTGGAATTTTACCAAACTCCTTGGAAAGTTCTTTGCTGACTCCATATATCCCCGCCAAAAATCGTTTATCTATCGATATATAATTCTCATTAAGGTACACGTAGAACTGCTGAAGGGGAGACAACTTTTTACTTTTATTTGTATCATCATTGAAGCAAAGATCTACCTGTTCATATTGATGGATCATTACGGAATCCAACTGCGTATTAATACTCTCATAGATCGGTTTTAACTGGTTACGTCCATCATCAAGGAAAACCACTCTCGCATCCGGTTTTTTGTCACATAGACCATTCATTAGCAATCGAAGTAAATTTGTCTTACCAAATTCCTTCTTTCCATAGATTGCAACCACTTGTGAGTGTTCAAAATCTAGTGTTACCGGATAGAAATCCACGTAATCCAATCCAACACTAATTGCAGTAGTTGTGTAATCCATGTTTTCCTTGACATGTTGTAGAAGGT
>NZ_FRCP01000035.1 GCF_900142955.1 Anaerosporobacter mobilis DSM 15930
ACTCTCAAATTAAAATTTTGATCTCTTTGTTCAGAACTTACTAACCTAAAACTGGCTTTTAGTTTCCGTATGTCTTTCGACATAAATTTACAAAAGCGAATAAATTCGCTTGGTGTATCAAATTTGATTTGTTATTACTAACTCCTCACAATGATACGGTTCGTTTATTTATTGAAAATCTTTTTTCGAATTCTATCAAGTAAAACTTGTGAATACGATTAGAATTTTCAGGGTTGTTTCACTGTTCAATTTTCAATGTTCATCACTTTACATTTTCAACAAATTTCAATACATTGAAATCTTGTTTTCTAATGTTTCTATAAGTTGTACCGCTTTCGACATCTCTCAGTCGTTTGCGACAGCTTATCTAGTTTATCATGTTGCCTCCTTGTTGTCAAGCACTTTTTTCAAACATTTTTCATTTCAAATCTTTGTTTTCTGTACTTGTCAGAAGCGACTGTTATATCTTATAACATCTTTCGACGTTTGTCAACATGTTTTTTATTATTTTCCGAGTTGTTTTAATTCTTACTTTTTTCAGAATTGTTTGTTCATTTTCTACAACTCATTAGCTGACTTGGACTAGTATAACAGAGTTGAATTCGTTTGTAAAGGGGTTTTTAATAAAAAACAAACTCCTTTTTATTTCTTTTCTTCCATCTTCAATATTCATATTAGGTGATTGTGAATCTCATTGTAGTAGATAAGTCACAAAATACAGAGATGGGTGATGAGTAGTTGCCATGAACCTTAAAACGCAATCCTTATCAATTGAATAAGGATTGCGTCTATTCTTATTGTATCGATGCTCTCTTAATTAATTTCTGTCTTTAATCCATCCACTATATTCTCTTTTCTAATCTTTCTAGATGAATACAGCATAGCAATTCCGACAACACCAAATACAGCCGATATACCAACTATATATGTCATATATGGAAATGCATAATATTTATCGAAATTATAACTAACTGCTTTCTTAATCCAGAGTGTCATAGCAATACTAATTGGTAATCCAAAGATACAAGCTTTTATACCATACATAAGGCTTTCCATACGAATCATACGTCTAAAAACTTCTGGGGTCATTCCAATACTCTTAAGCATAGCAAACTCCCTTCTTCGCAAAGCAAAACTCGTTGAAATTGTATTGAATAAATTTGCTATACAAATTAATGAGATTAATGTTATAAACCCATATGCAAATACAGAGAACACGGTTGTGATCTGATTGTTTCTTATAATCTCCACTGCTTGATTGTATATCGTATAGTTCGATTGTATACCTCCTCTTAAGAATGCATCAACAATGTCATCTTCTATATTTTCTGCATCACTGGTATTCAGATAATAATTATACATTGCCTCACTATCAAATTGCCCAAATTCACTAAGTGCTGACAATGGTAACACGAAAGAAACATTTCCACCAATTGTACCAAATCCTACTCCTAGTGGACGCTCCTTGGTAATTAAATCAAGTTGAATTTCATAATCTTCTACCTTAATCTTATCATTTACTTTGGCTCTTAGTGGTTCTATATCTGTTAAACTATATCCCCTCTGTCTAACTTGTTGATTAATTAATATTGCATGTATTCCATCTGATCCTGAATTTTTTTTTCCTACAATCCTTTCATACTCATCATCTGGGATAAATGACAAAGAACAATAAAACACAAATTCACTATTATTTTCTGACCAATTTTCTTCTAATGCTTCCTTACCTTCCTCTGTTATCATACTTTGACTTTGCTCTTTGTCCATCACGAGCCATTCACTTAATTTAATAACAGCATTACCTTCAGTTACATTAGGAAGTTCCTTCAACAATTCACTAACAGTATCTTCTTCTTCCTTATCTATATTCCACACCGCAACATCATAAGAATCATCGCCCATAGCAAACATTACAGATTCTTTCAGATAATACACATAAGATCCTACACTAATGAATAAGATCAGACTTATCATTAATGAAAATACTAATGCTCGGTAGTGTTTTCTATTACGCTTAAGATTCTTAATTGCAAGATCTCCCTCTACTCCTAACAATCTTTGTGTTATTCTAGAAGTCTTCACTTGTTTTGCATGTACTGTAATATCTCTTGATTGTCTGATGGCTTCAATAGGAGTAATCTTAGCAGCTTTTCTTGCTGGAAGATATGCCGATATGAAGATTGTTATAACGGAAAAGATAACTGCTGCGATTATGGATTCCGAAGAAACGACTACCTTAATCCCTACATTGATACCCATGGCATTCTCAAGTATCGGTCCTAGTATTGTAAATGTTGTCCACATACCAACGAATCCCGCAATAATTCCTAGGGGTATACTTATAGCACCAGTTACTACTCCCTCAAAAAGTACAGCATTTCTTTTCTGTTCCTTAGTAGCACCAATACTTGATAGCATTCCGAATTGTTTACTTCTCTCGTTGATTGATATAGCAAATGAATTGTATATCAATGCTATCGATCCAACCATAATTATTAGTATTAAAATTGTTGTACATATTTGAATCATCTTATTATAAGTATCTTCAAACTTACTAACTCCATGTAATCGTAATAAATCATCTTGAAAAACAAGCTGCCCTTCATCCACCCCTGCGGCTCTCCCAGCTGACACTGTTTGGTTATACAGATCATTAGAAACCTTATTCATGAAAACATTAACCGTTAATGTGTCACTATTTGCTACCGTATTGTCATCAAGAAACGTAATTGCTCTTCTTCCAGGCATTGCAAACCACTCATCAGACTCTATGATTCCCACAATCGTATATGTCTCTTTTTCTCCTGTAGACTTCCACGTTTCTTGTTCTTCTACAGGAAACGTATCACCATGAAACTCAACGTCTTGTTTAAATTCTTTTTGCTCCCCTTCTATCATTGCAAAGCGTTTTCCATATTCCATGGAGATTGAATCACCAATCTTATAAGTTTCTTCTTTATTATTTGATATCTCCTTACTTACAATAATCTCTCCCGCTTTCTCGGGAAATCTTCCATCTAGTAAGGTTACTGGAAGTTTGTCAAACGCAGTACTATCATATGCTTCCACATAAATATACGGTTTCACTACCTTACTCGTATCCTTCCATTTGCTATATCCTTTGACTTGTGTATAGAAACTAAATTTCTCATCCAGCTCATCTATTAATTTATTTCCTTGCTGTTTAGTAACATCAACATATTTTACATGCCATGCACCACCGCGCTGAATCTGAATGTTTTGCAGATATGTCGTAAAGGTTAAAGCTGCTGTTGATACTGCTGTAATCATAGCTACTGAAATAATAACACCAAGTATGGTTACTATGGTCCGTTTTTTGTTTGCTTTCATGTGTTTCCATGTGAGGCTATTCATAATATTCATATTATTTGCCTCCCATGTTTGCAGGTCGTATTACTTCATCTCCTGCTATTTTCCCATCCTCTATCGTGATGATTCGATCTGCTTGTAATGCGATTGATTCATCATGGGTAATTACAATTAACGTTTGATTGTATTTTCGATTGGATAGCTTTATTAGCTCCATTATTTCATTTCCTGTTTTACGGTCAAGGTTACCCGTTGGCTCATCCGCTAACATAATCGCTGGGTTCGTAATTAATGCTCTTCCTATAGATACACGTTGTTGCTGACCGCCTGATAACTGATTTGGTAAATGATCTAAACGATCTCTAAGCTTTAATGTATGAACGATTTCATCGATATGGTCCTTCGGTACTCGACGATGGTCCAACAACAAAGGTAGTGTAATATTCTCCTCGACATTTAGTACTGGGATCAAATTATAGAATTGATAGATTAAACCAATCTGTCTTCTGCGAAAGATCGCAAGATTACTTTCACTTAAGTCATATATGTTTGTTCCGTTAATAAATACCTCTCCACTTGATGGACGATCAACACCTCCAAGCATGTGAAGTAATGTTGATTTTCCTGAACCTGATGGTCCTATTATTGCTACGAATTCTCCTTTATTTACAGAGAACGAAACGGAGTCCAGCGCTTTCACACTTGTTTCACCGGTTCCATATGTCTTACTTAACTTATTAACTCTTAATATCTCCATGTCATTAATCCCTTCCTCAATACTCCAATTATAATTATACGGTAACTCTTCAGCCCCACTTCGACGTGCTTGATCTCCCGCTGATAAGTTACAGTATACTAGTTCATAATGACATTACGATGACATACTTTGTGACAATTTTGTCACTTTGTATAGCTTGATTATAAATTTACTTCCTTTTCCCTTTTCGCTTATGATATGAATACTACCATTATGTCCAGTAATAATCTGTTTTGCTAAAGCTAATCCAATTCCCACACTATCTGGATTTGCATTTTTCCCTTTATAAAACCGTTCAAATACATGTGGTAAATCCTCTTCATCAATTCCTTCCCCATCATCAGTGATAGTGACTTGAGAATAAATTGCATTCTGCCAATATTGGATTTCAATCCTTCCCTTTACTTTTGTATGCTCAAAACAGTTTTTCAAAACATTACTAATAGCCTCTTGTAGCCACGGGAAATCTCCCATACAAGAAGCTTCTTTATCTCCATCAATATGTACTTTTATCTCTTTCAATTCTTCTATTATTCGAAATGGTTCCCTTGATTGTTCTATCAATTCACATAATACAATCGGCTCTTGTTTTAGCTCAACGGCTTTCGCGTCTAATTTTGACATCTTAAGTAGTGCAGTAACCAGCAGACGCATTCTCTCAACTTGTGTATGAATATGCTTGGTGAATTCTAGTCGCCTCATATCCTCTATATGGTCCGCTGCTATAAGGTCCGCCATCATGCTTATCGAAGTCAATGGTGTCTTAAGCTGGTGTGTTATATCTGATAACGCATCTGCTAGATACGTCTTATCCTTTAACAATAACTCATTTTGTTCAACCATTCTAAGTGTAAGTTTATATATCTCAGATTTAAGAATACTTAATTCTCCTTCTTTATAATCTCTCACATCTAATGTATAATCCCCCATATAGATTTGATATAAATAATCTGCCAATTCATTAATCTTTCTATATCTTACTTTTGTAAAAGCAATCGCATACAAAGTAATACTTGCTCCCAATAAACATACAAACACCACACCATAATTAGGGTAAATCACCGTTAATATCGCTGCAACAAATGTTATTACAAAACAGAAACTCCCCATTTGTATTAATTCTCGGTATCTCATTTGACAAACCTATCCCTTTCTAAAGTCTAGGCAATTATACAAGTTCCTTTCTCTAACATCTCAAGATGTAACAGATTGAACCCTACACGTTTAACTTTATTTCTCTATGCAATAGCCAATCCCTCGTATCGTCTTAATAATAACTGGATTACACATATCATCTTCTAGCTTTTCTCTTAATCGTTTAATATAAACAGTAAGAGTATTGTCATTTACAAAATCACCTGATACATCCCAAATACCTTCAAGTAACTGATTTCTTGTTAGTACTTGGCCTCTATGATTTAACAATTGTAACAACAGACGAAACTCCATGGCTGTTAAAATTATCTCCACATTATTCTTATATAATCTTTTTTCACGAACATTAATCTCTATATCTGCCACATATACAACATTATCTTCATTCTCTTTATGATATCTACGTAATACAGAACGGATTCTTGACATCAGCTCTCTTATACGAAATGGCTTAATGATATAATCATCCGCTCCAAAATCCAAACCCATTACTACATTTACTTCATCCTCAAGTGCTGTAAGAAATATAACTGGTGTATCTTTCTTCTTCTTTATCTCTTTACATAGATCGTATCCATTCCCATCAGGTAGTGTAATATCTAACAAGTATAAATCAAACGGAACATTATCTATCTGTTCCTTTGCTTCCTTATAAGAATATGCATTCTTTACATCGTAGCCCTCTTGTTGCAAACTATACTCTAATCCAGTCGCAATAACCCGATCATCTTCTACAACTAATATCCTCATAGATTGACTCCTTTATTTCCTTAATAAACTAAGCTTCCTCATTTAATAAATGTAATTATAACATATGATAAAAATTTTCATAGGTAAACCTTTGTTATTATGAAGCTATTTTTGTTTTCTTTCCCCTACTAAAACTTATATTGTATATTAGTTGTATACCATATTGATATTCTAATTATATTATTTAAAATACAAATCAAAGGATTCGTTATATTTGGTATCAAGTATATAGATATCAAGTATATAATCGTTATTATTAATATTTTGTTTAAATATTCTTGGTTCTATATCATTTCCCGTAACCTTTAGCGTATACGAACTACACCTCATTTGGGTATTGTCTCCATATACTATAATAAGATTTACGTATTGAGAAGTTTGATACAAAGCAATTTTTTGATTATTCTTAGGTAATATTTTCGTTCCACCAAAAAACTTATCATCTTCGAATATATCTAAGTATATATTTTCATTATCACGTCCTAGGTACGCCAAATAATTATCATTTTTCTCTTGTTGAACAACTCTATATTCACAATTAATTCTATACTTATCTTGAATAAAATCTTCTGGTTTTACTCTATCATCTTTTAAATAGTAAAGTGCTGATGTAATAATTAATACACTTAAAATATCTATAAGTATTATTTCAACTTTACTTCTTTTCTTCAACCAATCACCTCTGTCAATGTATGATATCCATATTATCCTATTAGTTGATTTAAATTACAATATTTTGTTTTAAAAAAGTGCTTAACCAATGAGCGAAACACCTTTATCAATTTACTAACCCATACACAAATATATTTATATGTAAAAACACCGAACCATACAGTTAAGCGTTATCCGTATCTAGTCACTTAAATGGCCTAATTACTTCAGTTACTCAATTACTTTAGTGACCTAATCACTCCTGTATACAACTAAACACATGCAAAAAAAGCCATTAATCAATTACGATTAATGGCTTTCCTTTTCTTATATCTTCAAAACTACACATTGAATTTTTGTCAGATCATTCTTTTGGTTAAGCCCTCGACCTATTAGTAACAGTCAACTACATGTGTTACCACACTTCCATCTCTGTCCTATCAACCTGATCGTCTTTCAGGGGTCTTACTAGCTTGTGCTATGGGATATCTTATCTTGAGGGGGGCTTCACGCTTAGATGCCTTCAGCGTTTATCCCTTCCAAACTTGGCTACTCGGCCATGCACTTGGTAATGCAACCGATACACCAGAGGTTCGTCCAACCCGGTCCTCTCGTACTAAGGTCAGCTCCTCTCAAATATCCTACGCCTACGCCGGATAGGGACCGAACT
>NZ_FRCP01000017.1 GCF_900142955.1 Anaerosporobacter mobilis DSM 15930
TGCATTACTACGTATGAACCGAAGCATACAGTCTGAAGGAACATTTGGAATAATTAAGTGGGACAGATCTTATAAACGACTGTTCCGAAAAGGTGAAAAAGCAGTTATTTTGGAATTTACATTGATTTCGTGTGGCTTTAACCTTTATAAATACCATAACAAGAGGAACAGAACCCCGCTTGTTGTATAAAAATATGGCAGAACGAACTGCTTTAGAGCCTGTATTAAGAGAAGGCTTGGTTCGTATACTCATTTTTTCAAGAGAAAGACTATAAAAGATAAAACAAGGTCACTCACATCAGCTAATGTGAGTGACCTTGTTTATTAAGGGAGTTTTTTTACAGCCCCTATGCGTTATATTGTAGTAAATTTATAAATAGTTACATAATCATATTCTTGTTCTGCTTTGATAATCGAGGATGGGAAGTTTGGTGTATTACATGCATTTGGATAAAATTGTGTTTCAAAACACACCCCGTCTCTTGCCTTGTACGTAACTCCGCCTTTGCCAACTTCTCCATCTAAGAAGTTTGCAGTATACAACTGCATACCTGGAGTATCTGTATACACTTCCATCTTACGTCCACTTACTTCATCAATCAATTCTGCTACAAGGTCAACATCAGATGTCTCATGGTTTAATACATAATTATGATCATAACCATTTCCTTGCTTTAAAGGTTTGTAGTCTGCATTCATGTCCCTGCTAATTGTTTTTGCAGTTCTAAAATCCATAGGAGTTCCCTCTACATTAGCAAACTCACCTGTTGGGATTAAATTATCATCGGTTGGTGTGAATTGATCTGCATTAATCCACACTTTATGGTTCATTACAGAACCTGATGCATGTCCTGAAAGATTAAAGTAGGAGTGGTTTGTAAAGTTTACTACCGTATCCTGATCAGATACCGCAAGATATTCTATTACAAGTTCATTATCTTCTGTTAACGTATACGTTACTGTCACGTCAAGATTTCCCGGAAATCCCTGCTCCATATCTGGACTCAAACGTGAAAACTCAATTGTTGATGACTCTTCATCTTCATAATATTCTGCCTCATAGATGAATTTGTTAAAGCTTTTACTTCCAGAATGTAAGTTATTATTACCATCATTCTTCTCAAGCTCATATGTCTTACCATTGATTATAAAGGATGCATTACCAATACGGTTAGCATGTCTTCCAATGAAAGATCCAAATCCCGGTGAATTCTTAGTATATTGATCAAGATTATCGTATCCAAGAACTACGTCTTCTAATTTTCCTTTTGCATCTGGTACGAATAGATTCACGATTGTTGCACCATAATCACTGAATACCACTGTCATTCCTGATTTGTTCTTAAGGGTATAAAGACTTGCTGTCTCCCCATCTTTTGTCTTACCAAAGACCGTTTTCTTAATGCTCATACTAACTCTCCTTTTATATTCCAAGTCTATTTCGTCAACTACGTACTCTTTATTATAGAGAAGAGTTTTGCAATTGACTGTCCATGTCTACTCTTATTATACATTATTTTATATAAAAGAACATAATCATTTTAATAATATGAGTTATTTTCTTTTATAAATCTTAGTTTCCTGACGTTTCTATTTCTTGTTCGTTATAATCCTTTGTAACACTATTTTAATTATATTAGATACATCGGTTAATAGCGTTGTTTTCTCCTTCGTCCACTGTGAATCCGAATTACGATCACAGAATGCTATAATGATATTCTCACTCAGTTCAAATTCAAACAGAATAATTGCCAATGTTTTCACTCTTCGAGAACGAAATTGCCTTTGTAGATATTGCGGTATCTCTTTTTGTTGATAGATTACAATATTGGTATGTTTAAATGTTTTTACTAATTCTTCGCACTCTCTTAAATTAAGTTTCTCATAGGATTGTGTAACTTTGCGATTCTCTTCCCCTTTACTATTCCATTCAACCTGCTTTTCATAATAACTTAATTCATTCGTTTGACGAAACAATAAGATTTCTCCAACATATATATACTGTACAAGATTGTGAATAATCTTGTTTAGTGCACTACATAAATCGTCCTCCGTTAATGCAATTTCTAACTCTCGACTTAAAAAGTAACCCTTACTTTGTGCTATCCTAAGTTGTGCTTCTGCATTCTCACGTCTGTCTCTTTCCCTAAATAATTCTATGTTTTTTCGAACTGAACTACATAACCTTTCAACTATATCATTAAGAAAAACCATTATTGGTGATTCGGGTGGTACTTTTTCTTTTACTAGGATATCAAGCAATCCGATACATTTATCATCAACGTTAAATGGAATGCCATACACGTACACCTCATTCACGTTATCGTATACATAATTCGACTCTCTATTCTTTACCAGCTTATACAGGTTACGAAAAATTTCTCTACCTTCGCGATTCTCATAGTATTGATAGAGTTCCTCCTCTATATAAGGTTTCCGTATTATATTACAAAGTGTCCTCCCTACATAATCTGTTATCGTACAACTTATATTCATCATATCAGAAAAGCTTTTTATAGTTACCAACAACTCTTCAATATTGAACAAATCAGTAAAACGTACTGATTTAATTAAAATTTCACCTTTTTTAATTGCTTCAAATTTCGCTTGAAAAGCATCGTGACTTACTTCTAACTCTTTTTGAAGAGTTTTAATTCCAGATATATCTCTGAGCGCACAATCAACATAATGGTCTTTCTCAAAAATTCCATCCGAATCCATATACACACAAAACCCCTTCACCCAGATAGATGATCCGTCTGCTTTCCTAATACGATACTCCATCTCAACTCTTTTTGTACCTTGTTTTTTAGTACTCATAAATTCTTGTACCACACTTTTCATATCCTCTTTCATTACAAGATCACGAAAAGTAATATTCTTAAGATAGAAATCTTTACTGTTATACCCTAATTTCTTAACATTTGGTGTTACATATTCTACTGACCAATTATCATCTAAACGTATGCGAAAGAATATGGTATCATTGACTGCTAGTAAATTGGTTAGTCTACTTTTTTCATATTTTAGCCAAAGTATCTCTTCTTCAAATTCCTTTTTACTAAGTATCAAATGATAAGATCCTAAGATTCCCACTACCGTACCATTCTTGTTTATAATAGGAATTCGTTGAATATTAATAAATCGTCCTTGTCCATTACTTGGTTGAATTAATTGCATAACATTCCAAAGCGGTTGCTTTGACTCAATAACTCTAGTCTCATTCTCAATTAATAATCCCGCTGATTCATTATCATAATGGTTTTCTATATTCTCAAATCTTATCCCTCTTGTTTGTATATCCTCTCTGCAAAAATAATTTACACTTTTTAGATTTAGTTTCTTATCCTTCCAGAATAGCCTAGGAACATGATTCAAAAATTTATCACCAAAACTTTGATTTTCTGTATAATCCAGTAGCATAACTACAATATGTTTCCCATCTAGTACTATTGAATTCACCTCAAGGTCGATACGTATCTCTCGAATTCCTACCAATATAGGAATATCTATTAATATATCCGTCCCTCTTTCCAAAGCTTGTTGCGATGCCTGTGATTTTAACTTTAAGTCAGGCATATAACGTAATAATTTACCATCCGGTACCAAGATATCCTTTGCTCTCTTATTAATTGCAATAATCCTACGTGTTTCATATATATAGATTACTACTGGAAAATTAATATAATCCACTAGCTGTTGATATTTTAATCTTTCCCCTATCTTCATACCTGCCTCCTCTCATTTGTTATTTTTAAAACTACAATATCCGCATGCCTTTTTAACAGAAAGACAATATTGGCAAGGATTATCAAACATATTTTTACAATCTTCGTTTATAGATTGCATACCAATCATAAAACCACATATTGTATTTTCTGGTATAAATTGCATAGTACCATTTAAGGTTATTCCTAACTTCCTACCATTAAGTAGTTTGTATAATTTATCATTATCTAGCAAATCTATTCCAAAATATCCTGGACCAAGAATAGGGGTGAACACCCTCTTTCCAGACTGTATCTCTTTCCTCTTATATTCTTCAATTATATGGTCACGATGTCCTTGTAAGGCAGCATATTTCCATGCTGTCTCATAGTACTGATCTAGCAAGTCCACCCTTTGTTTTCTTTGTTTATTGCTTGTAACTGCACCTATATCTCTATCATCATTTTCAATAACAGTTACAATAAATGCTATTATAGATTTTATATCATGAAAACTATCTTGGTCAAATAACTTCGCATGTATTTTCTCTTCGCCTAGTACTAACTCTCCATTTCCCATACGAAATTCAGTTGGGTTAAGGAGCTTTGATACACTATAAATCTTACAGGTTTGTGTTAACTTTTGAAGAATCTCATTGGACATTTTTCTTTCTTCTTCATTCAAAAGACTATTCCCTTCTAATTGATTAAAGTATACCTCTATGCTATAATTATTAAGCTTCTCTTCTTGATAGATACAGTTATCCACTCGTACTTTCCTTTCCGATTACATATACAGAATACTATATATTTTAATAAAGTGTGTTTAAGAAAAACACACTTTCATCGTTATATAAAAAACACTGCCTCCATTAGTATGTAACTAATAATGAGACAGTGTTTCGTACAACTTAACACAAATTAAATTGTATAAGTAATCAATCCATTAAAACAATATAGCTATTTCTGTATAAAAATTAGACAATTTATATATTAGAAAAAGGTACACTGATTAAATTGCTTGATTATAATCTTGTTACGTTTGTAGCTTGAGGTCCTTTAGCTCCGTTAACGATATCGAATTCTACTCCTTGTCCTTCTTCAAGAGATTTAAATCCTTCCATGTTAAGACCTGAGTAGTGAACGAATACATCGTTACCTTGTTCATCAGAGATGAAACCGAAACCTTTTTGATTATTGAACCATTTAACTGTACCTTTCATATTCAATTCCTCCAAAACAAATAATAATATATGTTGCACCTAGCAACTAGGCATATAATAACATTTTTCCTAAAGATTGTCAATATATTTTTCATTCAACATCGGAAATCGGTATTAATACTCATATAAGTGAATAATATGTCGTAAATTGTGCGACATTAATAAAATAATTTAATAATAAGTACACTTAACTTTACTTTACTAGCACAGTAAAGCAACTAATTGTTGCTTTATTAAAATGATACTTTTTGTTGCTTTTAAAGTCTTTTTCATATTAAATTGGTATAATAGGGTAAATTAGTCTTGTATTATCGAATATAGGAGGAATATATGTCATCTGATAACTTATCGCTCTCACAAAAACTCAGAGAGTTGCGTACGATTCATGGGTATACACAAAAATATATTGGCGATTACTTAAACATTACAAGACAAGGGTATGCGCATTATGAAAAAGGTGGACGGACGCCTGATAATCAAACCTTATTACAACTTGCAGTTCTATATAATTTGAGCATAGATGAATTGATAAATAATAGCCTTATTCCAAGCACACTTCACGAAGAAGCACCTTATTCTACATATGAACGCTTAAATATCGAGAATTCGAAAACGAAAAGTATCGTTCAACCTAGTAATTCTATAGAAAAAAATCTACTGCAAAATTTTAGGCAACTTCCCCCCAATATACAATTGGACATACTTGAGTATGTTAAATATCGACGTTATAAAAACCAAAAACAATAGATTTCATATCTATTGCTTTTGGTTTTTATAACGTTTGTCGTTAATTTTGCACTTATATTTTCATAACTATCCGAATCTACTTTCTTCTTATGCTCTTCTATCGTAAAATAACACAAAACTCGCTATGCCACTCAGTATTTCTAAGTTATCTTATGATGAAAGAACGTAATATTATTTTTTGAGTTTCGTAATTTTTACTATTAAATATGCAAAAATTACTACTATATATTTAGATAAAAAAGTAAAAGCTATATTCCTATCGTACAGTAAAGAATTATAGCAGCTTGTACTATCAATATTGCTGGCATTCCTATTGTAAAGGTTTTGTGTTTTGTCTTATGTCTAAACTGTTTCATACCTAGTAAGCTGCCAATACTTCCACCTAGTATCGCTATAAGAAATAATGTCTTTTCTGGTATTCTCCATGCACCACGTTTTGCCTTACTTTTATCAATTCCCATAATAGCGAATCCGATAATATTCATCACTACTAAATAAATCAGTATAATTAAAATATTATTTTTGCTTATGTTTTCTAAAAAAGTCATACATACCTCCATTATTAATCTAATTAAAAACGCAGAAAAGAACGCTTTGATCAGTTCATTGCGTCCTTTTCTTCTACTATACTCTATTCTTCAGTTGATTCAGCCGCTGCTTCTACTACTTCTTCTGAAATCTCAATTCCTAGTTCTTCTAATTGTTTTTCCTCAACAATATTAGGTGCATCTGTCATTAGACATGAGGCATCTTTTACTTTAGGGAATGCAATTACATCACGGATACTATCTTCTTTTGCCATTAACATCACAAGGCGGTCAAGTCCATATGCAAGTCCTGCATGTGGTGGTACACCATATTTGAATGCATTTAACAAGAAACCAAAACGATCATATGCATCTTCTTTGCTGAATCCTAATACTTCAAACATCTTCTCTTGTATATGGTTTTGGAAGATTCTCACGCTACCGCCACCAATTTCGGTACCGTTTAATACGATATCATAAGCTTTCGCTCTAACTTTTCCTGGTTCGGTATCTAATAAATCAAGATCTTCTTCCATTGGCATTGTAAATGGATGATGCTTTGCAACATATCTTCCTTGCTCTTTTGAGTACTCAAGTAATGGGAACTCTGTTACCCATAAGAAATTGTATACGTTCTTATCAAGTAAGTCTAAGCTTCTTGCAATTTCAAGACGTAAATTACCAAGAACATCGAATACGATATCATCTTCATCAGCTGCAAATAATAATAAGTCACCAGGTTTACCTTGCATAGCAGTAACTAAAGTATCTAATTGTTCCTCTGTCATGAACTTAGCAAAGGAAGATTTGTATGTTCCATCTTCATTGATAGCTAAGTAAGCGAGACCTTTTGCACCAAAGCCTTTCGCGAATTCTACTAAAGCATCAATCTTCTTACGAGGCATTGCACCTTGTCCATCTGCATTGATACCTCTTACAGAACCACCTTTTTCTAGGGCACCTGTGAATACTGCAAATCCGCAATCTTTCACCACATCTGATACATTCTTAAGCTCCATGCCAAAACGTAAGTCTGGTTTATCAGAACCGAAACGATCCATCGCTTCTGCATAAGTCATTCTACGGATTGGTAACTGAACGTCGATACCAATAGTTTCTTTGAACATTTTTTGTAATAATCTTTCATTTACAGCGATTACATCATCTACATCTACGAAAGATAATTCTATATCGATTTGTGTGAACTCTGGTTGACGATCCGCACGTAAATCTTCATCACGGAAACATTTTACGATTTGGAAGTAACGATCATATCCAGAACACATTAATAATTGTTTGAATAGCTGTGGAGATTGTGGTAATGCATAGAAATTACCTGGATGAACACGGCTTGGAACAAGGTAATCCCTTGCACCTTCTGGTGTACTCTTTGTTAGCATTGGTGTTTCAATTTCAAGAAATCCTTCCTCTGCAAGGAATTGTCTCGTTAAGGTAGCTACATTACTTCTCATAATAAGATTTCTTTGAAGGTCTGGTCTTCTAAGATCTAAGTATCTATATTTCAGACGTAAGTCTTCTTTTGTATTGCTCTCTTCTTCAATTGGGAAAGGAGGAGTTTCTGCTTCTGATAAAACACGTAGCTCGGTTGCGCGAATCTCAATTCCACCAGTTGCCATATTCTCATTCACAGCGCCTGAACGTGCTTCCACTTTACCAACAACTGCAATAACGAATTCACTTCTTAATTTACCAGCTTTATCAAATCCATCTGTTCCGATGTCGTTTTCGTCGAATACGATTTGAAGAAGACCAGAACGATCTCTTAAATCTACAAAGATAAGACTTCCTAAATTTCTTCTCTTTTGTACCCAGCCCATTACCGTCACAGTTTCACCGATATTGGCTTTTGATACTTCTGTACATCTGTGAGTTCTTGATAACCCACGCATTGATTCTGCCATGTTGTAATCCTCCATATACTCTTAACGTAATTTCTATCTAACTAAAGTAATACTATTACTTTAGTTAGATTATTACATTTAATATTGTCATAGTTATTCACTTTTTCCATTTGATAATAACTTTATTATATATGAAATGCAAGCGAATTTTAGATTCTATAGAAAATATGTTTCAATCTTATTCAGATCAACTTCTACTTGTTCATGTGACTCCATGTTTTTTATAGTTGCTTTGTTAGCAGAGATTTCATCTGCACCAATAATTACTGTGTTCTTAGCTCCAATTTTATTGGCATATTTCATCTGAGCCTTCACACTTCTGTCCATATAATCTGTTTCAACAACAACGCCTTCATCTCGTAATTTATTAACAATACGATACGCTGCTGCTTTTGCTTCTTTACCAAGAATACCTACGTATAATTCAGGTACGGTTTCTGGCTCAAGTTCTACTCCTTCTTTTTCAAGGAAATAGATAATTCTCTCGATACCCATACCAAAACCAACACTTGGAATATTCTGCTTTTCATCGATTTCATGAACAAGGTTATCATATCTTCCACCACCGCATAAGGTGAAACCATCTTCATTAACGAATTCAAATACTGTCTTTGTATAATAATCAAGCCCGCGAACTATTCCTGTATCAATTTCATATGGTATTTGTAGTTCATTTAATAGACTTTGTAATTCTTCAAAATGTTCTCTACATTCATCATCAAGATAGTCAATTGTTCTTGGAGCATTTTTTACAATTTCTTTACAAGTTGGCACTTTACAATCAATAACACGAAGTGGATTTTTGGCCATTCTCTCTATACAAGTTGAACATAAGTTTTCTTTGTGTTGTTCAAGATAAGCAAGCAGTGCATCATTGTATGTTTTACGGCAATTTGCACATCCAATACTATTAATGTGTAATTTTGCATTCTTTAATCCAATTTCTCGAATAAATGTGGTTATTAATGTAATTAGTTCAACTTCCGCTAATGGGCTCTTAGAACCTACGAATTCAACACCAAATTGGTGATGTTGACGCAAACGACCACTTTGTGGTTGTTCATAACGGAATGCTGGAGTCACATAGAATAACTTGGTTGGGCCACTTTCCGCATATAGATTGTTCTCTAAGTACGCACGAATTGCACCTGCTGTACCTTCTGGTTTAAGAGTAATACTTCTATGTCCTTTATCTTCGAAAGTATACATTTCCTTTTGCACAACGTCTGTTGTTTCTCCAACACCACGCTGGAATAACACGGTATGTTCGAATACTGGAGTAATAATCTCTTTAATATTATAAGCTTTACATAACTTTCTTGCTAATCCTTCTATTAAAGTTCTCTTATGCATATTACTTCCATACCAGTCCTGGGTACCTTTTGGTCTTTGTGTAATCATGTGACTCCTCCTTTATCTCTAATAAAAATAACCATGCGCCTACCATAGTTGTGTGAAAGATATACTTTCACACTAATACCTGTTACATTATTAACTTTAATTCTTCGTGTTGTTTATTGCTCTCTATAATACTTTTTATTTTAACAAATTCTGCTGAGTGAACCATTTCTAGGAAAGCTAAGAAGATTTCCATATCAAAGTTCTTAACTTCATCAATCATTAATTCCACTGCAGTTTCTATTTCAAAGGCCTCTCTATATGGACGGTCTGAGACTAATGCAGCAAATACATCACATGTACGAAGTATTCTAGCACCTTTTGGAATATCATAGCCTTTTAGATTATCCGGATATCCTGACCCATCAAAATTCTCATGATGGTGGTAAATCGACTCTAAAATCAAAGGTGAAAACTCATATTTACTAAGTATATCATAACTAAATTCGGAATGCTTCCGCACATATTTCATTTCTTCAATTTGCAAGACATTCTTTTTGCGTCCATAAAGGTATTTGCTTAGACGTAACTTTCCAATATCATGTAGCAGACCAGCTTTGGCCATTTCATAACAATAGATGTCTTCCATATTCAACTTCATAGCTAAAAGTCTTGCCAAATTACTTACAATGATACCATGCCTAATTCCCTCAACCAAATCCTCGTTGGCTATATCGGCCATTTCATCATTGTACTGAAGCTCTTCTATTGTTAGAAAATCAACCATTCTTCGCACCTCTTTCTCAAATCACGTCATTACTTCGCCTTACGGCTAACAAAAAAATCCAGGATAAAAGCAATTATCGTAGTTGTTTTGCATTAGCAGAAAGAACTTTCTCTTTCCTTTCAATCATTTCATCTACCCTTGCTATATAATCGGTCACGCTCTTAACATTCTCAGCACGTTCTATACGATATCCGTCAGGGAAAACAAACTTAGAAGCTGCTCCTGCTCCAAGCGCTAGTATCGTTTGTTTCTCTTCCATTATCAGAATATTATAGATTCCTTCTTTTCCTTCTCTTGCATATCCTATGTTCTCAAGATTTTCTGCCATATTCTTTTGCCTATATAGATAATATGGTTTATAATCTGCTTCCTTGGTATACTCAAGACATACATCAAGCATACCCGATACATCTTTCGCTTCCAATCCGCTATATTGATCTTTGTAGATATTCAAATTCGCAGCACGTTTTATTGCTAGTGTATGAACCGTTAAACTATCTGGTGATAGCTTATCAATCTCACGTAATGTATCTTCTACATCTTCTCTAGACTCACCTGGTAAACCAATAATAATATCCATATTAATATTATCATGACCTTCTTCTCTGGCTATAGCAAAGGTTTCTCTAATTTGATCAACAGTATGTTTTCTTCCAATCAAATCAAGTGTTTCTTGTTTCATCGTCTGTGGATTAATAGATATTCTCGAAACACCTTGTTCTTTGAGAATGCGAAGCTTATCTCTTGTAATACTATCTGGTCTTCCCGCTTCCACAGTAAATTCCTTTACATGAGTAAAATCGAATTCCTTACGAATCTTAATTAGCAATCTCTCTAATTGCTCTTCGTTCAAGGTTGTAGGAGTCCCACCACCTAGATATACGGTTGTTAATCGTTTATTCGGACAAGCATTCTTAGCATATTCGATTTCTTTGAATAGCGCGTCGATATAATCATCAACTAGATGCGAAAATCTCTCTAAGGAATAAGAGGCGAAAGAGCAGTACAAACAAGTACTTGGACAAAACGGTATTCCAATATAGATACTGTACCCATTCTTATAATCAATCTCTTCTAGAATCCTATGTTCTCTTGTAACGATGTCCATACACAATTTTGTCTTCTCTTTGCTACAAAGATATTCATCATACATAAAACTTTCAATCTTATCAAGTGTTTCTCCCTGTTCTAACTTTTCCATTGCAAGCTTAGTTGGGCGGATTCCTGTTAAGGTTCCCCACTGTAAGGTTAGCTTTGTTACCTCAGATAATACATTATATAGTAATCGCTTCAGAACATTTTTCTTATTCCTACGCTCATCATCAAGAACCGTATCTGACTTCGATAAGATAGGTATTCCATTCTCACTGAATGAAATACCTATCTGGTTCTTATCATACGATACTGTTAACACACGCTCTGCTTCTTTTTGATCATCAAACGTGATATCTTCTTTTGTAAAGAATGCCTTAGTCAATGATTGTATATCATATTCAAAATCTATATTAATTAATTTAATCTGTATCATAATTTACACCCATCTGCACTAGGCTATTAAGCCTATGTGCGTATAAATACTAATGTGATAGTGCTCTTCTTTCACACTTACACCCATCTGCACTAGGCTGTTAAGCCTATGTGCGTATAAATACTAATGTGATAGCGCTCTTCTTTCACACTTACACCCATCTGCACTAGGCTGCTAAGCTTCAAGATATGGGTTACTCTTTCTCTCATACCCCATTGTTGAAGATTCACCATGTCCTGGTAATACAATTGCATCATCTATAACTGGTTTTAGCTTTTCACAAACAGAATGAATAATCTGTCCCATGTTACTTGTTGGTAAATCGGTACGTCCCACTGTTCCTCGGAATAACGTATCACCTGTCACTAGAACTTTCTCATCTTTGAAATAATAGCACATACCACCTTTTGTATGGCCAGGGGTTGCAATCGCCTCAATGTTAAATCCTGCCAACATGAATGTTTCACCATCTTGTAAATAGTTGCTCGCATCAACAGAGAACGATTCACCAGTAAAATCAAGAGAAAGATTAAAACTATCGTTTAATAATACCTCTTGCTCTTCTTCATTAGCATATACCGGTATTGCATATGCACTTACAATGTCTTTAACAGCTAATATGTGATCGAAATGGCCATGTGTTAACAAGATTGCAACTGGTTTTAAATTATCCTTAACAATTCTTGCTTCAATAAGCTCTGTATTACTGCCTGGGTCAACTATAATACATTCTTTTGTACCTTGATTTGTTAACATGTAGCAATTTGTCCTAACAGGGCCAACAACACATGTTGAAATCTCCATTTTACCTGCTTTCATATCTTAATACCTGCTTTCTATCTGTGGGTCCAAACAAAGGTTAAGTCCGTACCTTACTGCAAAAGGTTAACCTGTTGTTCTTTCTATATCAAGTACACTTTCAATATTACGTATCTTACCTACAATAATCTTTAGTTGTTCAACACCATGTATCTCGAACGCTACATTAATAGTAGCTGTTCCTTGCTTACTTGTACGAACTGTCATTGAGGTAACATCAATTTTGCTTTCTGTAAAGATTTTGGATACATCTAAAAGTATACCATTTCTATTGTTTGCATAGATCTTAATCTCAGCAGTATATAAATCATTCATGCCTTTATCTACTAACATGGACCATTCTGCATCGATTAGTCTTACTCTGTCTTCTTCTGGTAAATTCATAACGTTAATACAATCTGTTCTATGAATTGATACACCGCGCCCCCTTGTAACAAAACCAATAATTTCATCACCAGGAACAGGAGAACAACACTTTGAAAAACGTACTGCAACATCGTGTATTCCTTCAACAACAATACCATTCTTTGATTTTACAACCGATGCAGGTTTATTATCTCTAACTTCTGCTATTGTCTCAAGCACTTTCTCGTCAGTAATATCTTTCTTTTGTTTCTTTTTGTACTCTTCTAACAATTTATTAACGATTTGACCTTCTTTTAATCCTCCATGACCAACTGCTGCATATACGCTATCCCAATCACGGAAACCGTATTTTCTCATCGCTTTTGCCATGAATTCCGTCTTAAGAAGATCGCTTAATACGATATTCTTGTTTTTGCAATACGTAGTAATCATATCCTTACCACGATTAATATTATCTTCTTTTAATTCGGCCTTGAACCACTGGTTAATCTTGTTCTTTGCTTGTGTACTCTTAACAATACTTAACCAGTCACGACTTGGTCCACGTGAATTTTGAGATGTAATAATCTCAATACGATCACCGTTTTGTATCTTATATTCAATCGGTACAAGCTTACCGTTCACTCTAGCTCCTACCATCTTATTACCTACCGCACTATGAATACTATAAGCAAAATCAATTGGAGTAGAACCATTTGGTAAGTTCTTAACATCACCAGTAGGGGTGAAGCAATATACACTCTCAGAGAATAAATCAAGATCACTCTTTAACAAACTAAGAAATTCCTTATTATCTGACATCTCTCTTTGCCATTCAAGGATTTGACGAAGCCATGTTAATTTTGCCTCTTCCCTATCTCTTGTGTTCTTACCTTCTTGATTTTCTTTATATTTCCAGTGGGCTGCAATACCATATTCAGCAGTACGGTGCATTTCATAGGTACGAATCTGTACCTCAAAAGGTTTACCTTCTGGTCCAATTAGAGTAGTATGCAAAGACTGATACATATTAGCCTTCGGCATTGCAATATAATCCTTAAATCTCCCCGGTATTGGTTTATACATCTCATGTATGACACCAAGTGCTGCATAGCAATCCTTCACAGATTCTACAACAATACGAACAGCAAACAAATCAAAGATTTGATCTAATGTCTTATTCTGATTCACCATCTTCTTATAGATGCTGAAGAAATGTTTTACACGTCCATCAATCTTTGCTTCTATATTAGATGAAATAATATGATTCTTAACTTCTGTTACAATGGATTGTATGAACGACTCTCTCTCACTCTTTTTAGAAGCAATCTTTAGAATCAATCCTTGATATACTTCTGGTTCTAAGTATTTCAAAGACAAATCATCTAACTCTACTTTGATCTTGGATATACCAAGTCTTTGAGCGATTGGAGCATAGATATCCATTGTCTCTCGAGCTTTTTCTCTTTGTTTCTCCGGCTTCATATATTGAAGTGTGCGCATATTATGCAGGCGGTCAGCTAACTTAATCAAGATAACACGAATATCCTTCGCCATAGCAAGGAACATCTTTCGTAAGTTTTCTGCTTGAATCTCAATTTTATCTTTTGAATAATTCAACTGTGTTAACTTTGTTACTCCATCTACTAATAAAGCTACTTCTTCACTAAATAGTTCGGTTATTTGTTCTGTAGTTAATACGGTATCTTCCACAACGTCATGAAGAATCCCCGCAACGATTGTTTCTTTATCAAGTTCCAACTCTGCTAATATGATTGCTACACACAATGGATGTATAATGTATGGTTCCCCAGATTTTCTCTTTTGGTCTTTATGTGCGTTATAGGCCAAGTCATAAGCCTTTTCAATCATGGAAATGTCCGCAGATGGGTGATATCCTTGTATTGTATTAATTAACTTATTATACAATATTTCAGGTTCCGTAAAATCCGCTGGAGCTGTAATATCAGAGAAATCATCTCCTACAATATTCATATCCTCTTGTTGTTGTTTACTATCCATGAAATCACCACCTATTCCTGCGTCAAATCTATTTATAGTTTCGTAAGTACTAGTATCGGAACTACTTTTAACATGCTTAATTTTCTTCCGATAAGTTATACCATTTGCTACCCTAATCTAATCCTTTATGTTTAATAATTAATTATAAAGAAAAGAGTACAAAAAATCAATAAAATAATAGAATAATGTCACTTATTACTAAAAAAGTGAGCCTTAGCTCACTTCTTTAATAGGCATATCCATCTTATTAGCCTTATTTACCTTCGTATTTAATGATAGATACTACATCGTATCCTTCTAATTTCTTTCTTCCTTCTAATCCTTCTAATTCCATTAAGAATGCAATACGAACAACTTCTCCACCTAATTGTTCTACTAACTTAACGATTGCTTCGATTGTTCCACCTGTAGCGATTAAATCATCGATGATAACAACTTTTTCTCCTGGTTTAATGGCATCTTTGTGAAGTTCAACGATAGCTGTTCCGTATTCAAGATCATATTCCATCTCTACTGTTTCACGAGGCAATTTACCTTTTTTTCTAGCTGGAACGAATGCTTTATTCATGTTGTATGCAACAGGAACACCAAAAATGAATCCTCTTGATTCTGGTCCAAGTACAATATCAAAATCTATATCTTTCAATTCTTCCATTATAGAATCTATTGCTAATTTAAGCCCATCACGATCTTGTAATACACTTGTTACATCTCTAAAGATTATTCCCTCTTCTGGGAAATCTTTAATACTTACTACGTAATCTTCTAATTTTTTCATTAATGGTCCTCCATATACTATGTCTCTAACTATATTACCAACACAAACCCTTTTGCGTCACAATACACGTTCTTTTTCAACAATATATTATTATAACACCGCCAATTCTTGTTGGCAACCCTAAAACATTTTTCAAACCTTATCTATGTTATTGAATTCCTTGAATAATGATTTGTGGTGTTTTCACACCATTGTATTCATTAATATTCGGATAATACAAAGCGGATATTTTGATTTGATTAGGAATACCCTTATATAATTTATCTACTTCATTATTGCCATATTTATCAATGAGATATTCATTGAATTGATCAATTTGATTAAAATACAAGGCATCCATTCTCTTTCCATATTGATTCTCTACTTTTAGTTTCAAGGTATTACGATTCTTCCCTAAGATATCCGCCTTAATAATCGTAAGATTCTTCTCGGCGAACACGGGCTTTTCATTACCTTTTCCAAACGGCTCAAGTAATTCCAGTTCTTCAACAAGTTCTTCTTTCACATAGCCAAGTGGCATTACTACGTCAATGGAAATCTTATTAATAAAGTCTTCCTCCGTAAGTTCAGTTCTCTGGTTCAATGCTAATCGAAGCGGTTCCACATTCTCTTCTTTTAATGATAATCCCGCAGCCATAGGGTGACCGCCAAACTTATCTAAGTATTCTTTGCATTTTGTAAGTTCTTCAAACATATTATACTGTTCAATGGAGCGAGCTGATCCTTTCACCCCTTCGTGGGCTTTGGTTAATACAATGGCTGGCTTATGATATCTCTCGCGGATTCTTCCTGCAATAATCCCTGCTAAACTTTCATGACAATCCGGTAGATATACAACCACTACTTTATGATTAATCAAATCTGTTGTCTCAATAATCTCAATCGCTTCCTCCACGCCTCTAGCTGTCATATCCTTACGCTTGTCGTTCAGTTCTTTTAACTGAGCAGCTACTTTTCTAGCCTTCTCGTCATCTTGTTCTAATAATAAAGACAAACCAATTTTCGCAGTTTCAAGACGACCAGAAGCATTCAGACAAGGCCCAATAATAAATCCAAGATGGTATGCTGATAATTTAAATGTATTAATCTGATGAAGCTCCATCAAAGCAGATAATCCTTTATTATCCGTATTCTTTAATAGTTGCAGACCATATTTAACAATAACGCGGTTCTCATCAACCAAATCCATAACATCACATACCGTCGCTATAGAAGCATACGCCAATAGCTTCTTCGATTCTTTCTTATCCACATGAAATCTCTCATATAAGACTTCTATCAACTTAAATGCTACAACAGCTCCACATATTGATGGAAAAGGATAGTTACAGTCATGCTGTTTCGGATTCACAATTGCATCAGCAGGTGGTAAAACCTCAGTTCTTACCCCCTCGTTCTCAACAAAAGGAATGTCATGATGATCTGTAACAATAACTGTCATACCAATTTCTTTCGCATAGCCAATCTGTTCTATAGCTGCAATACCATTATCACAAGTAATAATCGTATCTATCCCTGCTTCCTTAGCAGCTTTAATAATATTTATGTTAATACCATATCCGTCTTTCATTCGTTCTGGTATCTCATAATCCACGTTAGCACCGACACGACTTAAGGCTGTATACAACAAGAAAGTTGACACCACACCATCCACATCGTAATCCCCAACAATTCGAATACGCGTATTCCCGCGAATCTTTTCTTCCAAAATGTCACATGCATAATCCACATCTTTTAATTGATGTGGATTATGCATGGTGTCTGTACTAGAATGTAGATAAGCATTGATATCCTCACTGTTAGAGAGTCCTCGATTTACTAGCAGTCTTGCTAACACTTCACTAATGTGATGCTCGTTAGCAATCTTCATAAAGTCTTCTTTTTTATTTTTTAAAAACCATTTTTCTTTCAACTTAATTCCCCATTTTTAATAACCGTTTTATTTGTAATTTATGTTTTATATCTTATCGTATTTATCACATTATATTTATCTTTTTGTTATTGCCATATATCTATATCTTGTTTTGCTTGTTCCAGCCAGCAAAACTCTCAATACCCTTAATTGCTTCTTAGATGACGCACTATGACTAAAAAACGATAGCGTAGTCAGCGCTAGTACTTCTTAGTGTGTACTCTACACCCTAGGAAGGCGAGGCATGGACGCCGAGCCAACATTCGCTGAGGCAGGATGCCGAATCGAATGTTGTTCCGAACCTTTTATTAAACTACGCGTACTCACTTAGAAGTACTCAGATGCGTAGCGTGTTATGTGTCATAGTTTGCTATCAAAGAAGTGACTAGCAAAACTCTCAATACCATTAATTGCTTCTTAGATGTCGTACTATGACTAAAAAACAATAGCGTAGTCATCTCTAGTACTTCTTAGTGTGTACTCTATACCCTAGGAAGGCGAGGCATGGACGCCGAGCCAACATTCGCTGAGGCAGGACGCCGAATCGAATGTGGTTCCGAACCTTTTATTAAACTACACGTACTCACTTAGAAGTACTCAGATGCGTAGCGTGTTTTGTGTCATAGTTTGCTATCAAAGAAGTAACCAGCAAAACTCTCAATATCCTTAATTGCTTCTTAGATGTTGTACTATGACTAAAAAACAATAGCGTAGTCATCTCTAGTACTTCTTAGTGTGTACTCTATACCCTAGGAAGGCGAGGCATGGACGCCGAGCCAACATTCGCTGAGGCAGGACGCCGAATCGAATGTGGTTCCGAACCTTTTATTAAACTACGCGTACACACTTAGAAGTACTCAGATGCGTAGCGTGTTTTGTGTCATAGTACGCCATCTAAGAAGCTTTCATAACATTAATTGAGTTTTGCCCCTTAATCACCATAATTGTAGATGAAATCCTGTAGTGCATTCACATTAGTCTCCATCTCGGGAACTAAAACGGCCTTATTATTGATTCTTCGTTGTTCATAAGAATTATCAACTGGAATACGCATCTGGTCTATCTCAGTTGTTCCAAGCATGAGTACCGACTGCATATAGGACATAATCTGATCATTCGATAAATCTGTGGATATACAAGGCATTAGTTCTTCTGCCAACTCAATTAATTCCGATAAGGATAAGGATTTGGCCTCTGTAAAGATTGCTTGCAATACTTTTCGTTGTCTTTCTGTTCTGCCGAAATCCCCTTGGGCATCTTGACGTATTCTTGTATATGCAAGCGCCTGCGTTCCATTCATAACATTCGTACCTGGCTGTAAATCTAGTACAGAACCCTTCTTATAAGCGGTTGTTAAATACTGATATTCCTCATCTGTTAAGGTAATCTTAACACCACCTATTGTATTAATTACTTTCTTGAATGCTGAAAAATCAACTACAGCATATCCATCTAATCGTATACCAAAATTACTTGCAATCGTTTCATACATTAAGCTTACTCCACCAAAAGAATACGCAGCATTAAATCTGTTTTCTCCGTATCCTGGTATTGTTAGGTACATATCTCTCATTAATGAGGTTAACTTCAACTTTTTATGTTTTAAATCTAACGTAGCGATCATTGCCGAATCGGAGCGACCTGTTTGTGTCCAAGTCGCTCGTTTATCACTACCAACTAAAAGAATATTGATTATTCTATTATCCTCTACTAAGTCTACATCTTCTAAATCAACTGACGATAACGATACACCGTCTTCTCTATTCAATCCATCTAACACACCGTAGACTCTTATCTTAGCCTCCGCTAGTAAAAATCCTGTTGCTGCAGACAATAGCAACAAGAATATGAAAGTAAATTTATAAAGAAACCTCTTTCTTTGTTTTCTCGTCATGTAATCTTCCCCCTGTTAAAGCACGAGTAATAAACCTAAATTCCTTGGCACACCTGACTTCTTATACCCATATCGGTACATTGCATATCGACGGTAAAACCAGTTTCTTTTATTCAGATTTGCAAATCGTCCAATCAACGATTTTTGTTCTTTTGTTAATAACATATTATAGATCTCTAGAAATTCCTCCGCCTGTTTCATATTCGAATAAATCACTTCTCTTTGCGACTGAAGACTTGCCAACCTTTTCTTAATATAAGATCCATATTCCTGATTCCCTATTACATTATCCTCATGTTGACGATATAGAATCGTAGAATCCTCAAGATAGCCAACCTTACCAAAAGCTGCTGCTACAAGTGCGACCCACCAATCATGCACTCTAGCATTCTTTGGAATTGCAATAATCTTATTCTTTAATGCTTTGTTCATCATCATAGTACAACCAATTAATTTATTCTCCATTAATAAATGCGCTAAATCTACTCGTTTCGTATTCAAGTGATTGGAACGATGGAATGAAAAATGGATTAGATTAAGTGTTGAATCAACTACTATTGCGTCTGTAAATACTACTAAAGGGGTGTCCTTACCGTACTTATTCTCCATCTCGTTCATCTTCTCTAACGTTCGTTCAACTTTATCCTTATTCCAGTAATCATCTTGATCACTGAACATAGTGTATTCTGCATCACTAGCTTGTAATCCCTCTAAGAAATTTCTCGTACAGCCTTTATTCTGTTCATTCTTCTTATACGTAAGTTTCTCACCGTATTTTTCTGTCATCAATCTTAAGATATCTGTCATAGCAGCTGTCGTTTGTGCTTCCTTTGTATCATCATATATTGTCAGATGAATATTCTCGTACGTATTCTTCATGATTGATTCAATCTGCTGCTTTATATACTTTTCTCCGTTGTACGCTGCCATTATTATCTCAACCATTGGTGTACCGACCTTTCTAACTTCCTATTTTTTATCCCAATAGGATTTATTCATACTAAACTTTCTTCTTGTTTTCTTTGATAATTTCTCATATCTAAGACCCACTTTATAGCCAAGGAACTTAAATCCACTTTGCAATATCAAATCCGGAATTAAGTAGAATTTACCCTTCTGTATTAGATGTTTCGCAGTCTTCTTAACAAGAGCAATGCCTTCTGATTCTGACTTAATATTCTCGAAGATTTCTCTATATTGTCTTTGCGAAACTCCTAAATCAAAGTTACGAGTAAACTGTTGACGATACGTATATTTATGAGAATGTATCACTCTTGCATCAGCCGCGTATGCTATCTGGTAACCGCTTTGTATTACCTTAGACGCAAAAATCATATCCTCATTGAAGATCGTTTGCGTAACAAATCCGCCTAACCTCATATAAATCTCTCGTATATAAGCTGAACATACATTAGAACAAAAATACGTCTTAATCCCTAACGTTTCAATATCGTTCTTGCTCTTATATATACTATTAGCTGGATAATTAAATTCTCTTGTATATCGTTCAATCTCTCCAGCCCTTTCATTAGGAAGTTGTCTTGCATAAGCAACTACTACGTTTTCTTCCCTTAATGGTTTAATAAGGTTCTCAACCAATCTATAATCTTCTGGCATGGCATCTTGTGTCATGAACATAATAACATCTGACGTTGATAAACTTGCTGCAAAATTTCTTGTTCCGCCATGATCAAACTCTTGCCTCGTAATGTGTCTAACTTCTATCTGTTTACTGCCCTTGCACACTTTTTGAAATTTATCTTTATCAAAATACTTTTCTTCTGTATTTATTATGAATATTTTGTTCAGATATTCTTCAGCTGCCTCGTCCACCTTATCAATTGTTTTCACTGTTTGTTTCAATAACCTCCCTAACAGCTTATAGAATTGATCATCTGGACGGTAAGTTGGTATTATTATATCAACCGACAATTTTGACTTGTCCATTTATATTTCCTTTCTATGACTATATATTCTAGCCCTTTATCGAAGCTACTCATAATTCTTATGATACTAGCTTAAGAATTACGTTCGTACTTAATTCTCTTCCAATGAATTATCTTATCACACAACTAAATTACTGACAATATGAATTATTTCGGCTAATCTTTAAAAGCTTTCCAATCCAATTAAATAAGACAAATAACTTATATACAATTTTGCATCATATTATCTATAATTTATTATAAAATACCACAAAAAGGAAATTAATTCAAGCAATGCCTACATATTGTAGAATTATACAAAGCAAATTATACTTTGAATCTCTAATAATAAGATAGTCCATTTACTATTAAAAACCTATTTGCTATAATCATTATAGCTACTACGGATACGGTACTTCCTAGTAACTAATAAATACATACAAGTTCGTTAATCCTAGATGGTAATTTCATAGCATTGCAATACTTGGTCAATACTATAAACGAAATAACAAACATCTGGTTTTATAGCACTTGAGAAAGAAGGTAAATATGAATACAGAATGGTCATTAGACGTCCTATATAAAGGTTACGATGATCCTGCTTATCAACAGGACCTAGTAAACCTCGATACTCTTATCAACAAACTTCACACATTCGCTGAAAATGTAGGGAAAAATTCCGATAAAGATACGGTACTTGAATACATTGCATTAACGGAAGAATTCTCACTTTTAGTTACAAAACTATACTCTTATACAGAACTTAGAGAGAGTACTGATACAACAAACAGTGAAACTACTTCTTATCTGAATCGTATTCAGTCAAAGATTAGTGCAACTTCAAAAGACTCTGCTAAAATTGACAAATATGTCGCTAACCTATCTAATCTAGATGACATTGTTGCTTCTGATGAATCATTAAAAGAGTATACATTCTTTTTTAATGAATTGAAAGATCGCGCATCTCATACCTTAAGTGATGATGTGGAAGAAGTAATTGCAAAACTTAATCTATCTGCTGGATCGGCTTGGAGTTCCTTGCAACAATACTTAACATCTACTGTTGAAGTTGATTATAATGGTGAAAAAACTACTCTTTCAGGAATTCGTAACCTTGCTTATAGCAAAGATAAAGAAGTACGTAAAGCAGCTTATGAAGCTGAAATTGCTTGTTATGATAAGATTAAAGATGCAGTAAGCTTCTCATTAAATAACATCAAATCACAGGTAAATACAATTGCAGAACTTCGTGGATATGAATCTCCTCTTGCAATGACATTAAAGCAAGCTTCTATGTCTAGGGAAACACTTGATGCCATGTTAACAGCAATGAGAGAATACATGCCTAAATTCCATGAATATCTAAAGAGAAAAGCTACTATTCTCGGATATAAGAACGGCCTTCCTTGGTATGAATTATTCGCACCACTAGGTGAAAATCATGTAGAATATACAACAGAATCAGCAAAAGAATATCTTTTAAAACATTTTAGAAACTTTGCTGATGATCTTGCTGATATGGTAGAAGATGCCTTCGATAATAGTTGGATCGACTTCTTCCCTCGTAAAGGTAAAGTTGGTGGTGCTTTCTGTGCTAACCTTCCATTCATCAAACAAAGTCGTGTCTTAACAAACTTTGATGGAGCGTTTGGGGATGTAGTAACATTAGCTCACGAACTTGGTCATGCATACCATGGCTTACAGATTCAAGGACATCGTCCACTTAACTTAGACTACTCAATGCCAGTTGCAGAAACTGCATCCACATTTAATGAAAATGTCATTATGGATGCCGCTATCCACGAAGCTAACGGTACTGATAAATTAGTTCTTATCGAAAATCAATTACAAGATACTACTCAAATCATCTGCGATATCTACTCACGTTTCTTATTCGAAAGCGCTGTATTCGAAAGACGTAAAAACGAGTTCTTATTCAGCGATGATTTGGAAAAGATCATGTTAGACGCACAAAAACAAGCTTTTGGTGACTCTTTAGAAGAAGATACCTTACACCCTTACATGTGGATTAACAAGGGACATTATTATTCCGAATCTCTTAGCTTCTACAACTTCCCATATGCATTCGGTGGGCTATTTGCTCGTGGTTTATATACTATGTACCAACAAGAAGGCAAAGATTTCGTTCCTAAGTACCGTGCCTTATTAAAAGCTACTACTGTAAGCAGTGTTGAAGATGTTGCTAAAATGGCAGGTATTGATACAACAAAACCTGATTTCTGGAGACAAAGCTTACAAAGCTATGCAAATGAAATTGATGAATTCCTTGCACTTACTAAGTAATTAAAGATGGCTGTTGCTGTGAGGTTATAGAAGGGGTGGTCACACCACCAAGCAACTCACACACCAGCAACAAAAACAACCTTTATTCGCTGTTTGTCAAGTTTGCGGACACTTCGTATCCGCACCTGACCCACAGCTCGATAAAGGTTGTTTTTTTGATGTTGCATTACGTTGCTTGGTGGTGCGCCAACCCCGTATGGAACATGTATGGCAACAGCCTGGTTATTCATAGGGATAGTAAGGTAAGGAATTATTTATGGATTGGGTAAGGGGATGAGTTTGTAACTTCGCTACTTGATAGGTAGGAATATTATTTTTGCTAGAATACTTACCCTTCTAGATTATTTCTTACAATCTTCGTTGCTTTGACTAAGTTCTTTAAGCTTTCTACTGTTTCTGGGAGTCCTCTTGTCTTTAGACCACAATCTGGGTTAACCCATAATTTATTCTTATCAATCTTTGTTAACATGACCTTCAATGCGTCGACGATTTCTTCCACACTAGGGACTCTTGGGGAGTGGATATCATATACTCCTGGGCCAACTTCAGTCTCAAAATTGTTGTCTTTCAGTGCTTGTATTATGGAAAGTTTTGACCTCGAAGCTTCGAATGAAATAACATCTGCATCTAGGTTGTCAATTTCTTTGATAATCTCTTCAAATTCACTGTAACACATATGTGTATGAATCTGTGTCTCTGGTTGTACTTTACTATGGCATAAACGAAAGGCTGGTATAGCAAAATCTAAGTATTCACTGTACCACTCTTGCTTCCTAATTGGTAACTTTTCTTTTAAGGCAGCCTCATCAATTTGAATGATCTGTATTCCCGCGGCCTCTAATTCATTCACTTCTTCTTGAATAGCAATACCGATTTGTAATGCCATGGCACGTAAGGTAATATCCTCCCTTGGGAATGACCAGTTCAATATTGTAACGGGACCAGTTAACATACCTTTTACTGGTTTATTGGTTAAACTCTGCGCATATGTAGAATACTCAACTGTTATTGGTTTTTCTCTTCTAATATCACCAAATATGATTGGTGGTTTCACACATCTTGTTCCATAGGATTGTACCCAGCCATTTTCCGTAAAAACATAACCTTTCAGATTTTCCCCAAAGAATTCAACCATATCATTTCGTTCATACTCTCCATGGACTAACACATCTAAGCCAATATCTTCTTGTAATTTAATACAGTCTTTTATGAAACTCTTAATATTGTTGTCATAAGTATTCTTATCTATTTCTCCCTTGCGATACTTACTTCTATTTGCCTTCACTTCAGCAGTTTGTGGAAACGAACCAATTGTTGTAGTTGGTAAAATCGGCAGGCTAAATATTTCTTTTTGTATTCCTTCTCGCTCTATTCTCTTCGTATTCCTCTTAAAATCTTCTTCTGTTAGATTTTCTATCTGCTGCCTTACCTCTTCATCCTCATATAGGCGTTTCACTTGGAATAATTTCTGATTATTCGTATATTCTGCAAAGGCTCTACAATCATTGCTTTCTAGAATAATGCTTAGTTCTTGAAGTTCTTTTAACTTTTCTGTGGCAAATGAAAAATATTGTTTTACTTCGTCTTTCATATCGAATTCACTATCCAGTGTAAACGGTACATGAAGAAGGGAACAAGAAGGTTGAATCACTATATTACTTGTAACCTTTCTGATTTCTAAAATCAATCTATTCACATTACTATAATTGCTTTTCCATATATTCTTTCCACTTATTATGCCTGAAAACAATAACCGATCTGAAGGGAATCCGCTCTTCTTTAATAATTCTAAAGATTTCTTTCCTTCAATAAAATCGATGCCAACTCCATTAAAAGGCAATTCCATTACTTCATCATAACAATCTCTCAAATCTCCAAAATACGTTTGTAATAAAACTTTAACATTACTCTTATTATTTAAGATACGTTCGTATAATCGCTTGAACAAAGCAATATCTTTCTCACTCAAATCAGTAACTAGAATAGGTTCATCAAACTGAGCCCATTTCACACCTATCTGATTCATCTCATTCAATAATGAAAGATATACGTCAGCCACCTCATCCACAAAATCTTCTGCTTTCTTTTTACCAAGATATCGTGCTAACTTTAAGAATGTAAAACCACCAATAACCACTGGCTTTGTTTCAATTCCTAATTTTTTTGCTTCTTGATATTCCTCTATCGGCTTTTTTGATAGTAATGAAATAGCCATATCATCATCAAGTTCAGGTACCATGTAATGATAATTGGTATTAAACCATTTTTTCATAGCCAACGCCCTAACATCACCTTGTTTTTCTTGATATCCTCTCGCCATAGCGAAATAGGTACCAAGTTCATCTAATCCTAACTCTCGATATTGACTTGGTATTGCATTCAATAATACAATCGTATCTAGCATTCCATCATAATATGAAAAATCATTTGAACTAATATAATCAATCCCTTGATTACTTTGTAGATTCCAATGATCACTTCTTAGCTTTTTTGATGCTTTACTAATTTCATCTCCAACGACTTCACCCTTAAAATACTTTTCTAATAAAAACTTTAATTCACGATTTCTTCCCATTCTAGGGAATCCAATAACTCCACTCTTCATAATATTATACTTGCTCCTCTCTAGTTTAGGACTAAATTAGACGATTGCCTATTAAGATTTAACTTAATCTATATTATACCTAAGAGAAATATTATGGTAAATTTCAAAAAAAATATAGCTTACTATAGTTCTTCACTATAGCAAGCTATGTACTAGGAACATGTACGTGCATCAACGGCATGCTTTAATTTTTCAATATAGATTTGGCCAAGCCTACTTAATGTAACTTCTTTATGAACAATATATCCAACTCGCATCTCTTCGTCTTTCACGTCAATGGGTATTGCTACGATGTTCTTACCATTTAATGCTTCACTAATCACCCCAGTACTTATCGTATATCCATTAAGGCCGATTAGTAGGTTAAAAAGTGTTGCTCGATCACTCACTTTGATAGATTTATTATGACTTAATGTACTTAGGATCTCTTCTGAATAATAGAAGGAATTATAATTACCTTGCTCAAAGGATAGATATGGATATTCATCTAGGTCATCTAACGTAACTTTATCCTTCTTAGAAAGTGGATTATCCTTACTAATAAACACATGCGGGTTTGCTTTGAATAGTTCATTAAATACTAATTCTTTTTCTTTTAGTAGTTTGTGGATCACTTTATAATTAAATTCATTCAAATATAGAATTCCGATTTCACTATTCATATTCTTGACGTCCTCAATAATCTCGTAGGTCCTAGTCTCTCTTAATTGAAAGTCATACTTATCAAATCCACAGTCCTTGATTAAATCAACAAAGGCATTGACAGCAAAAGAATAATGTTGTGTAGAAACACTGAATTTTACTTTTCTAGAGGTACCTCCCTTATATCTTTCTTCCAACAAGGAGGCTTGTTCCATAACTTGTCTTGCATACCCTAAGAATTCTGCCCCTTCTGAAGAAACAGTAATTCCCTTGTTTGTTCGGGTAAATATACTAATCCCCACTTCTTTCTCTAAATCTTTAATCGCATTGGAAAGTGAAGGTTGTGATATGAACAGTTCCTTCGCAGCATCATTCATAGAACAATGTTCTGCTACTGTTACCGCATATCGTAATTGCTGTAAAGTCATACTTTTACCTCCTTATTAAAGTACCCTACCCACTATGATAATCGTATCATAGTGACACATATGGTCTCCTTTGCTCACTTCCTTACTCCCTCTTATACTGCCATTAATCTCTTCACCAATCGAACTGCATCCTGTGCATCCGTTGAATATCCATCTGCCTCTATCTCATCTGCATAACTTTGTGTAATTACAGCACCTCCAATTATGACTTTGGCCTTTAATCCTGCTTTCCTGTTAGCACTAACTACTTTCTTCATCTCTAACATTGTTGTTGTCATAAGAGCGGATAATGCTATAATGTCCGCATCCTTTTCTTTCGCTGTTTCAATAATCTTAGTGCAGGATACATCTTTCCCAAGGTCAATGACATCATAACCGTAATTTTTAAGCATTAATGCTACAAGGTTCTTTCCAATATCATGAATATCACCTTCAACGGTAGCTATAACTATCGTTCCTAGTTTCTTATCTGATTGATTACTTTGTAACATTGGCTCAAGATAATCGATTGCCGTCTTCATTGTTTCTGCGCTACCAATTAATTGTGGTAAGAAATAAATCTGCTTGTCGAATAGATTACCTACTTCATTGATTGCTGGTATCAACATCGTATCCACGATTGTTGCCGGCTCTTCTCCAGCTGCAAGTGTTTCTTTCACATGATCAAGTATATTCTTACGATTTCCTTTAATTACATCCGTGTAGATTACCGAGTCGTTGGTCGCTTGACCGTTAGAAGAATCTGTTCTTTGTTTTCCTGTCCCACCTGTGGAAACATTGGCACTTGCTGTACTATTACCTTCAGACTTCCCCATATTCGTATTGTTTGCACTACCACTTGTAATTGTCATGGGTCTGCTCGTTACACGGTTAATGTATCGTAAATCTGATTCTTCCTTATTACACAATAAATCAGTAGCAAATGCGGTATTCACTAATAAATCTTGAGACGGATTTGCAATTGCCATTGTAAGGCCTTCGTGAATTGCCAAAGCTAGGAATGTACTATTTACAAATTGTCTCTCTGGAAGACCAAATGATATGTTTGATAAGCCTACAATGGTAGCTAATTCTAACTCTTCTTTGCAATAACGAATGGTTTCTAAGGTCTCTATAGCTGCAAGTTTGTTAGCTCCTATTGTATTCACGAGTCCATCAACAACGATGTCCTCTTTCGTCAGTCCCTGGGCATATGCTGCTTCAGTTATTGTATGAATAATTTGCTTCTTCTCATCAATATTCTTAGGTAGTCCTTTGTCCGATAATGGTAATAAGATAAACATTGCTCCGTATTTTTTTGCAATCGGAATCAACTTCTCAAACTTTTCTTTCTCCAACGAGATAGAGTTAATTAATGCACGGCCTGGATAGATACGAAGTGCTGCTTCGATTACATCAACATGGCTTGAATCAATACATAATGGTAAATTAACCGCCTGGGATAGTTCATAGACAACCGAAATCATTGTCTCCTTCTCATCGATTCCATTCATTCCCATATTAACATCTAATATAGAAGCGCCATTCTCTTCTTGTTCCTCGGCCATTGATACAACCAAATCAAGTTTACCTTCTTTTAATTCTGCTTGAAGATTCTTCTTTCCTGTTGGATTAATACGTTCTCCAACTATTAAGAATTTTCCATTCAAGTCGATTTCAACGGTCTTACGTTCTGTTGTTACCTGTCGGACTTTAGGATTATAGGAAAGATTAGGCGTTATTTCTTTAACCCCATTAGCAAGTTCACGAATGTGTTCTGGTGTAGTACCACAGCAACCACCTACGATGGTTGCGCCATCCATTACAAGCCCTTTTACTTGCAAAGCGAATTCTTGTGGTCCTAGGTTGAATACGGTTTCGCCATCTATAAGAATTGGTAATCCTGCATTTGGCTTAGCTATAATAGGTACACTTGCATATCTTCGCATAGTCATAACCACATCTCTCATCTGATCAGGACCTGTCGAGCAGTTTACACCAACTGCTGCAGCACCTAGGCTTTGCAATACTGTCACAGCAGTCCTAGCATCTGTTCCATACATGGTATGCCCATCTTCATTGAAAGTCATAGTTACCATAACAGGGAGGTCGCAAGTTTCTTTTGCTGCAATTAACGCCGCTCTACATTCTTGAAGGCTCATCATAGTCTCGACGACTAATAAGTCAACTCCTGCTGCCGCCATATATCGAATTTGTTCCTTATAAACTTCAACAAGGTCCTCAAACATGAGCTTACCAATCGGATATAACTGCTCCCCAGTCATAGTTAAATCCCCAGCAACATAGATCTTCTTACATTTAAGTTCCGGCTTCTCTTCTTTTGCTAATTGAATAGCTTCTCTTGATAGTCCAATAAGTTCAGCATTCATCTGTTCCATCTTATCTGCTAGTCCATATTCTTCTAATTTGATACGGTTTGCCGTGAATGTGGGACTATAGAGGATATCTGTACCTGCTAATACATATTCCTTTTGTAACCGAACTAAAGCATCTGGATTTTTAAGAATCCAATCTTCTGGACATACTCCCGTGGGCATACCTGCTTCTTGAAGATTGCTACCTGTCGCTCCATCAAGTAATACAATTTTTGATTTACATAAATCCTTAAATTCCTTATGGTTCATACTAAATCCTCCCTCGTAAAATATCTCATTCGACGTTTGCAAAACTCAAAATCGTTTCTTAGGTATCATACCCCAGCTAAGAAGTAGCAAATATCTTTAGAGTTTCGCAATTGTCTATCATTTATATATCGTACAATTAATGACCAAATATCTTCTCTTGTATATTCTTTGCTGTAGACGTTGCTGCAAGACCACCTAAAGCAGTTTCTCTCAGTTCAGATGGAAGCTGCTTACCTACTCTATACATCGCTTCAACAACTTCATCTGCTGGAACGATACATGTCATACCTGCTAAAGCCATATCTGCGCATATAATTGCATTCACGGCTTGTGATGCATTACGTTGTGCACATGGTACTTGTACAAGTCCTGCAATAGGATCACATACAAGTCCCATAACATTGATTATTACTAATGAAAATGCATGAATAGCCATCTGTGCACTTCCTCCAGCCATCTCTACTGCCGCTGCTGCTGCCATAGCTGCTGCAACACCGCATTCTGCCTGGCATCCACCTTCTGCTCCCGCTACGGTTGCATTCTTCACCACAACTGCTCCAACACCTGAAGCCGTTAGCAATCCTTGTAACACCTCTCGCTCAGAAAGATTTCTTACCTCTTTAACGCCAATGAGTACAGCTGGTAAAATCCCACAAGATCCCGCTGTAGGCGCTGCACAGATCTTACCCATAGCTACATTGACCTCACTAGAAGATAACGCTAATGCCATCACATGATTAATCAACTCGCCACTTAGTGTATTTCCTTGTCTCGCATACTGATTTTGAGAATATGCCAAACCATTAATCAGACTACCTTCCACATGTAGATTTTGATTCATGGCCTTATGGGAGGAGGATTCCATTACCTTGTACCTACGACTTAGGTTTGTGAATACCTCCTCCTCTGTCATCTGTGATAGTTTCATCTCATTTTCTAATATAATCTTCCATAGCGGAACTTCACGTTCTGTTGCTATATTAAGAAGCTCTTGTAAATTATGATACATCCTTACTCCATTCCGTTACTAATCAGTAACATTAATAACTTGTACTTGAATAATGTTTTCTAATTCTTCCATGGATTCCTTCACATGATGAGGAATCACATCATCCGTTTCAATAATACAAAAGGCTTCTTCTCCTCTTGCATTACGACTTAAACGCATGGTGGCGATATTAATATAATTATTGGATAAAATCGCAGATACTTCACTAATAATTCCTTTTTTATCATAATGATTTATCACAATCGTACTATACTGAGCAGTAAACTCCGTTCGAAATCCATTAATATTAGTGATTACGATCTGACCGCCACCAATAGAAGACCCAATTACATAATAACTGGAACCATCTTCTAATAAGAATGAAATCTTTACTGTATTCTCATGAACATTCTCTAACTTTATTTGGTCAAACTCGTATTCTAATCCTTGTTGCTTTGCTAATTCGAAGGAATCTGCTAATGCTTCATCATCCTCATATAGTCCAAGAACTCCCGCAACTAGCGCACGATCTGTTCCGTGCCCTTTATAAGTCATTGCAAACGAACCATGTAAACCAAATGTAACCTTTTTAAATGGTTCATTCACAATATTTCTTGCAATACGTGCTAACTTCGCTGCACCAGCTGTGTGGGAACTTGACGGACCAATCATAATTGGTCCCACTACTTCAAATATACTTACATCCATTATAATCTACCTTTTCTTTCTAGCCTAAATTGTTAATAATTTATGGTCATAATATAGGATTACCATAGAGTTTTATCCTATGCTTTTGATACGCTACACTGTTAAAATTAATTTTCTAGTGTAACCGCTCTAGAACTTCATTCTACCAATAATTTATCATATCATAAATAGGGTAGCTTAGTCACTTGTAGATTTATAAATTCATTTTTTCAAACATAGATACACGATTGAACGGAATCATGAAGTAATACCCATCTGCATATGGTTCTAATTTCTTCACTAATTCTCTACCAAGAGAGGCTCCAATCATTTCAGCTTCTTCTTTGCTCATATCTTTTGAATATCTAGAAACAATTTCGTCAGGAACATGAATTCCAGAAAATTCATTTTTAATAAAGTTAGCATTGGTATAACTTACGAATGGCATAATACCACATAAAATCTTAGTATCAACATGTTCTTTAATATAATGGATCTTCTCAATTGTTTCCTCATCATATATCGGCTGTGTTAGAAAATACTTCGCTCCAGCTTCCATCTTACGCTCCATTCGTTCAATAATCTTATCGACTCTTCCAAGTGCTGGATTTAGAGCACCTCCATATTGAATCGGGTCCTCCGAAAAATGTTCCTCATTCATCTGCTTAATAAACTGCATAAGTTGAATGGAATTATAATCAAATACATTAGTTGTTGATAAACGTTGCTCACTGGGCACTGGATCTCCCGTTACCACAAGGAGATTGCGTATTCCATTCACATATGCTCCAAGTAATGTGGAGCGCATCGCTATCATATTCTTATCCCTACAACAAACATGTGGCATAACAGAAACTTCATGTTTTGCAGCAATCTTTAAGCTCATTAATAGGGAATCTACACGACTTCTCCCCATTGGTGAATCTGCAATGGTGATAATATCCGCTGATGTATTCTTAAGTGCCTCTACACAGCTCATTATCTTCTCATCATTACTATCATAGGGAGGGTCAAGTTCAACTGCAATAACTTTCTTTCCTGACTCCAAACGTTCTATGAATGTTCGTTGATCTTTGATTCTGTTATCTAGATTTTCCTCGAAAATAGACCTAGATTTCGTAGTCTTGCCTTCTTCTCTCTCCTCTTTCTTACTGTTACTGGTTAAAAGAATATCTTTATGTCTTACTTTTACTTGTTCTTTGGAAACTTGGTTGTTAGAACAAGCTTCTTGGAGCGCTTTTATATACTCTGGTGTTGTCCCACAACATCCACCAAGAATAGATACTCCTAATTGTTTTATTCTACTCATATTCTCTGTAAAATATCGAATATTATTATTAAATACCATTCTAGTATACAATTGTTCTGGATATCCAGCGTTAGGTAATACAGCAATCCTTTTATTCACTGGCAATTCTACTGACTGTAAAAACTGATACATATGTCCTGAACCTATACCACAGTTAAATCCGCAGATAGCGATTTCTTCCATATTCATAACTTCTTTCAGTAGCTTATTGCCCTGAATACCAGCCATTGTATATCCATTCTTATTGACACAGAAATTCGTGATAATACAAGCATTCGCATTCATCTCTTTGATATACGATACAACCTCTTTTAACACATCAACTTGTGGAAATGTTTCAAACAAGAAGATATCTGCTCCTTCTTCTAAAAACACGTTGCATATTCTCTTATATTCACTAATTACTTCTTCTCTCGTTCTCTCTGCATGTACTGGAATTGGTCCAATATCTGCTGCTATGTAGATAGGAAAGTTCTTAGTTTGATTGAATTCTGTAACCGCTTGTTTTGCTAATTGATACCCTTTCTTAATCAGTGCTTTTTGTTCTTCCTCATCTATCTCCATAACAACTGAATTGACTGCGAAAGTGTTGGTTCGAATTATGGTAGCTCCAGCCTCCAAATACTCTTTATGGATAGCAACTACAAGCTCTGGATTATTCATACTGGCCCACTCTGCCATCCCATCGGAGTTCCCGTTCTTCTTAGCATAATAGGTACCCATGGCTCCATCCATAATAATCGTACCTTCTTGTAATTTCTCAAGTAATGTTTTCTCCATCCTTCGAACCTCCCTAGCTACTTTTATTTTGTTATTGTAAGTAATTAGTGTGCTAAAGTCAATGGCCTAGCATAAAATCAAATATTCGTAATACCGATATCTAGCTATATTCATTTGTAATAGCACTGCTATACAAAAAATACCTCCACATAAAACAAAAACAATCCTAAATTGTTGAATCCAATGCATAAGAACACCTACATTGTTATTCAACTCTTTAAGATTGTTTTCATTAGTTTGACTATGATTATATTTTAAACATCTTCATATTCGTATTCAGCGTTTCTGCTGTTTCTAACAATTTTGCTGCATCTTCATCTACTGTATGACTATTTTCTGTAACTTTTTTCGCATGATTCGATAAATTTTCAGATGTAGCAAGAATTTCTTCTGCGGCTGCTGATTGTTCTTCTGTAATTGCAGCCACTGAAGTTGCAACTTCATCAACTTTAGTTACCTTTTCCATCATTTTCTGAACAATATTATTTGTTTCATTTACAGTATTGTAGATATCTTCAAAAGTATTCTCCGCTGTGCCGACCAAATCAATACTATGTTTAATATTATCGGCACTTTCCTGGGTTTTTTGAATCGTATTGTTTACCAAACTCGCAATATTGCTTGTCAACTCTGTAATATTGTTTACCGATTCCTGACTTGTCTCTGCAAGTTTTCTGATTTCACTGGCAACTACTGCAAATCCTTTTCCCGCTTCTCCCGCTCTAGCTGCTTCAATTGCAGCATTTAAAGACAATAGATTTGTCTGGTTAGCAATTTCACCAATCAGTAGTACAATATTATTTATTTTTTCACTAGACTCATCCACTTCTTCAACTGATTTAATAAGTTGTTCAATGGAATCCTTCAAATTTGTCATTGCCATTGAAACCTGTCCCATATCTGCTTTTCCCTTTTCAGAAATAGCAACTGTATTTTTCATTTTAATACTTGCTTCCTTACCATCTTGACTGGCTTCTGAAACTACATTCGATAATTCTGTTGCATTTTCAGCTACTTCGGATACTGCCATGGCTAACTCATCCACTGTTTGATTTAATTCTGACATAGCATTTGACTGTGTCTCTGCAGAATCATATAACTCTAATGCTACCCGACTACTATTTATTGCCTGGTGATCAAGACTTTCAGACATTTTTCCAACCTCTTGAATCGTATTATGCATAGTCTCAATAAATCTTTGCATGCTACTACTCATTGTTGCTATTTCATCATTTCCCTTAACCTTTACTTCTACGGTAAAATCACCTTCCGTAATACTTTTAATGGTATGATTTAATTCTTTTACCGGTTTTATGATAAAGTGCACAACTCTTTCTATTAGTATAATTATCAATATTACAGCAACTATGAAAAGTTGTATTACTATCTTTTGGAGATCGTTCAATGAAGAAAGTACTTCTTCGTGTGATACATATCCAATTAGCTTCCAAGGTGTATTATGAATAGCTTGTACACTTACTGAATATGAGATTCCCTTAGAAGTTACTTTTTTCACACTATTATCGTTTATGTTAACTGTTTTCGCAATTGATTGAATTAGTTCGTTCGGATTTTCTGCAGTAAAGGCTGTATTTATTAGCGTGTTATCCTCAATTGCTATAATCATGTTATTAGAACTATTCACTAAGAACAATCTTCCTGTATTTAAGATACTTTTCGAACTGACCATTTCAGAAATTGATTTTAATGATACATCTGCCGATGCTACACCCTCAACATTCTCCACTGACCTTAATTTTGCAGTTGCACTTACTATATATTCTCCCGTACTTTTATCCAGATAAACCTCTCCAAAATTAAAGTTCTCCTCATTTTCAAGTCCTTCAATATACCAGTCTCTCTCAGTAACTACATAATCTTCATCTGGAATCCAACCTGATGGTTCAAAGAGTCTATTATCTGAAAGTCCAATATAAACTCCTTCTTTGTAACTTTCACTCTTATTCATTGTTGTCTTCAAATATTCCATTAACTCATCATCGCTTAGTTGAATGTTATCAAGTGTATTCTTTACTTGGTTTAGTCCTGATATTATGTCTTGTGACCAATTTTCAATCTCATGTGTATTTGATATTGTAAGTGATTGAACAAGCTGATCCGCATATTCCATGATTATCTCTCTTGATCTTTTATATGTAATACTTAGCATTATAAATGTTGCTATTATTACAAGGGGAATAATAACTAAAATTAATTTCAATTTAATACTTTTAAGTCCTCTTTTCCCCTTATTGTCTATTTTTTCACTCATATTCTTTTTACTCATACATTTCGCCTTTCTTTTTGAAATTTATTCATACATTTTACTTACCTTATAAAATTCAATCTCTACCAAATATATCCTCTTTTGATTGCAATATATTACCATTTTATTCCAATTAAGCTACTGTCTTCATACTTACTATTCTTTGTGCTTTCAATTTTACCATCACAAGCAATATCTAGATTATTAAAGTAGTCTGTATTTTTATTAATCATCTTAAATGTTTCGTCAACTAATTGTTTTGTAGTCAACTGATTATCCTCTAACTTATTCATATACCGATAATCTCTCTCTACAAAATTCACTATATTTTCGCCCATATAGATAATGTTATCCAGATCATTGACACTTTCCGTACATTTTGAAATACCTTTTTCAATGTTTTTATCAGACACTTCTTTCACTAAAATAGTATTACTCCATAAACCAAGAAACACCAATAATATGTTTAATATCAGTATAGTAATTATTACTATACAATGTTTTAATAAAAATACTTTTAAACTATTAATAATCCTCTCTACTCCTTCACTGATCACTTAATGTGTATAATCATCTAGTTCCTCAATATATAAGAACTTATAATAAATTTCACCTAATCATTATACTGTTATTTCTAACTTTATTCTACAATAAATTCAATACAGTAAAAATTTATATTCAAAAAGCAACTCTCTATTGCTGTAGATAGTTATTTTATAATTGAGATTTTTATGGTAATATTAATTTGGAAAAGTAGAATTTAGACAATTGTCGACATGGGAAAGAGTTTCACAATTGACTAAAAGTAGATTTATTAAAAAGGAGGAATGCTAATGTTTCAAATAGCAGTCTGTGATGACAGTATAGAAGAGTTATCCAATATGGTACAGCTAATAGACCTATACCGAACATCAAAGCATCTAAACTGCGAACACACTGTCTTTCTAAACGGGTTTGAGCTGATTTCAGCGTTAGAAAAAGAAAAGCGGTTTGATATATATTGCCTAGATATTATAATGCCGGGCTTTACGGGCATTGATGTCGCAAAGGAAATCCGCACGTTTGACAAAACTGCGCCTATTATTTTCTTTACCTCATCGCCTGAATTTGCTTTGGAGAGCTATTCGGTAAAGGCTATTAACTACATACTAAAGCCAATCTCAAAGGAAAAATTATTCTTTACCTTTGACGAGCTTTTAGAGCTTATTAAATCGGAAAAAGATGAGGATGCGATTATTGTAAAGAGTAATGAGGGTATTCAAAAAATATTAATTAACAATTTGGTTTTTGCCGAGGTGATTGGAAGAAGTGTCCTCTATCACCTGCGCTCCGGTAAAGTCATAGAGTGTATTGAAGCCTTTTCTTCTGTCTGTGATAATCTGATGAGGTATGAGTGTTTTATCAAGCCTCACCGCTCCTATCTTGTGAATATGCAATATGTGGATACCATTGAAAATCATCAGATAACCTTACAAACCCTATCCGCTGTTCCTGTTGCACAGGGTAAAGCTAAACTAATTAAGACGCAATATCTTAATTATCAAATGGAAGGGGAATAAGCGAATGGAGGGAGGTGCTTCTAAATGGTAGTAACGGTGATAGGACTCTTACGATTTGGGTTTTCTCTGATTTTTGGCATAGCGGTGTCTTTTCTCTTTGCAGGAATAGAACCTACAGGGAAAAATAGGCTCACCACTGGCTTGCTTTGTGTGATTTTTCTCTTCGTTCAGACAGCCAGTTGGTGGCTCTTGGGCTTGGATTTAACATCAAAGCTTTATCCGCTGATTATCCACCTGCCGCTGATCATGATATTTGCCTTATATTTTAAACGTCCGTGGCTCCTATCCACTGTCGGCGTACTTTCCGGTTATCTTTGCTGTCAAGCGCCGCGCTGGATTGGTTTCCTTTTGGGGGCCGCTTTTCATAGTAAACTTGCAGACCACATTTTTTATATTGCATCCGTTTTTCTGTTTTACTTTTTTCTAAAAAAGTATGTAGCTGGGTCCGTTAGGCAGCTTATGAAGGCTTCCATAAAATCTTGCTTATTTCTAGGAGGAGTTCCGTTTTTTTATTATATGTTTGATTACACTACCACAATCTACACCGATGTGCTCTATCGCGGAACAAAATGGGCGGTGCAGTTTATGCCCTCAACAGTCTCTATTTTCTACTTTGTGTTTGTTATCCTTTATTATGCTGAGACACAAAAACAGACAACTCTCCAAAGAGAACGGGATATGCTTGATGCACAGTTTCGATTGGCACAGGCAGAGTTTGCTTCTCTGAGGCAGCTACAGCAGAATGCTGCGTCCTATCGGCACGATATGCGCCATCATTTTGCTCTTTTGCAGGGGTTAGCCTCCAAGGAACAGATGGAGGAAATAAAAGAGTATCTACGGATTGCCCAGTCCGACATGGATACCATCACCCCCCTACGTTTTTGCGAAAACGAAACTGTCAATCTGATTTTGTCGGCTTTTGCCTCCAAAGCAAAGCAATTAGGAATCCTGTTGACGGTAGATGCAAAGTTACCTGACATACTACCGTTTAGCGACACCGAGCTTTGTTCACTCTTGTCAAACGCTTTGGAAAATGCCATTCATGCCGCTAAACATATGAAAGACAGCAACAAACGCCTCATCAAACTACGTATGTATTCCAAGAATACAAAGCTGTGCATTGACATTCGCAACACCTATCAAGACGAGCCAATTTTTCATCAGGGCCTTCCTATATCAATAGAACAAGGGCATGGCTTTGGAACCAAAAGCATGACGCATATCGTGGAAAAGCACAGAGGTGTATTCCAGTTTTTTGTCAAGGATGGCTGGTTTATATTTCAGGCTACTGCTTAAAAGATTGTTTATCTATTAAATCGTAAATGGTTCAAAACATGGCGTAGTACAAAAAGCAGTTCCAAGAGTATATGATTATACTACATCATACTTTCTGGGACTGCTTTTTTTCTTCCAATCTATATTCTAATGGTAACTTTTTTTATCATAGGAGATACACAACGGCATTTCCACTGTTATGTTTTGGATCTTTTACAGAAAAGTTATATTTGAACGCTCTTAACCTTATAACACAAGAAAAAGAATCTACCGTCAAAATTCAAAGAATCAATGATGATATCAATCAAAGAACTACACTCTCGGTAGAAGTTATGGGAATAACAAACCAGTATGTAAAAGACCAGGTTCAACTTGTAAATCAGACCCAAAGTTTATTCAATGAAATCATGGAAGCAATTTATGTATTATCCGAACAAATATCTTAGAATAAAATAGTACCGATGAAATCACTGAATAGTGATAAGTTGGTCTTTTTATCTGTTTCCTCGTGCAGAACACACTTAACATCATATCTACTTTGGTACTTTTGTGCCAGTTTTTAATATACCGTTGGCGTTGAAGTAGTATTCTATACCATCAATGGTCTGCGTACCTGTAAGAGCTTTACCGTTTTTATAGTAGAGCCACTCTCCGGAATCGTTTCGTTCCCACCCCATCATAGTATCACAAGAAATAGTAAGTTCCACAAAGCGGCGTAACACCACTGAAACTTCAGCGCGGGTAGCTGTACTTAGCGGATCGAATAGATTACTCTTCTTGCTGTAAAGAACACCCGCCATCTGCATCTGCTTTACGGCTTCTTTGGCATAGGTGCTAATTATCTGGCTATCCGCAAAGGTATTTTCCATGTATACCTTTGGCAGTGTAAAGCCAATAGCTTTAGCGTAGTTTTCCAGGATTACTGCCATCTGCTCTCGATTGAGGGACATATCCGGGGAAAATGTTCCATTACCGGTGTCGGTTACGATGTTGTTTTTGCTGGCCCATTCAATATAGCCCATATAGTAAGCATCTTTATTTACATCGGTGAAGCTACTCTTTTTATAGCCACTCACATCAACATTTGCCATCCTTCCTAACGCCGTAACGAACATTGCTCTTGTCATGGCTGCATTCGGGCTGAAGATAGTGTCTGAAATACCGTTTAACAATCCACGGCTTACCACAAACTCAATATCTTCTTTTGTCCAATGGTCAGCAATATCCGTTAACGCAGTATTGGTCTTTTGGTAGCCGATTCCATAGGTGGAAAAATGATTAGTACGAAAGCGCAGTACCTTTTCCACACTGTCATAGATGGAGTTTGGGAGCCATTGTACTTTATTCTTGGCGTCCACATAGACCGCCTGTACATTCCCTGCCTTTTCATTTGCACCAAGGCTGTAAGGTATGGTAACCCATACGCTACCTAAGCCAAAGTTCTGTACCTGTTTACCTTTGCCATATTTTACCTTGAAGTCAAAAACCGGGCGGCTACCAATGGCTTTTTTCGAATTACCAGTTAGTTTACCACTGTCAATGCGTGTAGCGCTAATATTGACATCAGATTTAGCTTGTTTGTTGATTTCTTTAATAGTAGCTAAATCCATACCGATTTCGATGTCGGGATTGTCCACCACCACAAGTATGTTGACAATTTTCTTCTCAATGATGATATCTTGTACGATCTTTGGCAGATTAACCGTAACATTGGAGCTGATTTTGTTTCCAGTATCTACTCGTAACATTACAGCAATGCCGTTTTGTTCGTTGCCGTTTTTCTTTGCGTCCTCTAGTGCCTTGTCAAAGGCATCAGTAACCGTTTTATCAGTGACCTTCACTGTAGTGTTGCCCTTCTTATCTACTTTACCGGAAACCTTAATTTCCCCCTGTGTAGGAGAATTCGGCTTGTCGGGTGCAGGTGGGGTAACAATGATAGGGTTACTGTTGTCTGATTGCGCTACCTTTGCCTGCGTTTGAGGAAATACAATGGTAACAGTCAGTGTTTTGCCGTAGCCTGCATAATTAGTAATGCTAGTTGCTCCTATAAAATTAAACGCATTTTCCTCTACACCAGAAAAGCTATATCCATCTTTTGCCGTCAGAGTGACTGTGGCGGTGTAGGCTGTGCTACTAAGGAATTTTGTTGGTGTAGTGTTCCATGTCACCGTGCCCGTGTACTGGTCACTGGTGATAGATGACTCTGGTGTAGCCCCCATTACCGGGGCGATTAGTTTATCTGACATATTTAAGTTAGTGACCGTAGTATCCACACTTTGCTCAAACGTCAAGTACTTATATAAGGAGATATTGTGTGCGACATATTCATTAACCGGCGAACTGCCATCAAAGTTCGCGCTTGCCGTAACATGAGCCTTCTTATAACTGTTTAAATCAGGAGCTACGTTCATCGCTGCATAGCCACCCCGAATAATCGATGAACCACTTGGAATGGCAACTGTGCCGCCAATGTTACCTGCACTGCTATTCATATTGATAAAAATTGCAGTTCCATAGATACTCTCCACTGTACCGCTATCAATAACAAGTCTTCCGCCCTTTAGATTAAACACAGTCATAGCGCCAATAACTTTTCCGTCTCTTTTATCGCTACTGTCTATGATCGTCAGCGTACCGCTGCCCTCATGTGTAATACAAACACTATGACCGCTGTCTAATGTTTTACCGTTTAAATCAAGGCTAAAGCTATTCGTATTGTCACTGGCAATGGTGACAGTTTTATCAAGGATAATATCGTTCTGTAGTTGAATCGTCTGTCCATCAGCAACCGCATCAAATGCTTCTTTTAAAGTCACGTAGCTTATACTTCCGATCTTGGCATCCTTAGACGCTGGCTCTATTTTCACATATTTGTAGCCTTCGATACTGCTTGCGAGCTCCGAATCAGTTAGAACTGTAGTTCCATTGCCATCGGTAAATAATCCCGCAGTATTCTTATGGGCATAGCTACTGTCAAATGTGAGTGCTACTTTCATTGCCTGTTTCTTGGCACTAGCAGTAACGGTTCCATCGCTTATACTCATGGTATCACCCTTAATGCCGATGCTTGTATTCGCCGCTTCACCGGCGGAGGCTGTCAGGTTACCGCCGTCAACAATGATTTTATTGGATATATTGTAGAAATATGAGCCACCGCTAGTATACTTTGCATTTCCACCCACAGCGGTTAGACTTCCCCCATTTTTAATTGTAAAACAGCTATTAACGTAACCACCACAAGCACCAAAACTACTACTGCTGTCTCCTGAGGGATCACCCATAGCGGTTAAACTGCCCTCTTCAATCATCAAACTACCGTTGACAAACACGCCACGGCTATAGTATGCGTTATTGCCGATGGCTGTTACATTAGCTCCGCCAGTAATGGTCAGGCTCTTGTCAAAGTTCTCAATATTCACGCCGGTGCTGCTGTTGTCAGCCTTGCCAGCAGACGCAGTCAGATTGCCTGTTCCAGATATGTTCAGATTACCCTGGCTAACAAAAATCCCGGCACTGACTGCGTCTGTCGTATCAAAACTACTGTCACCTATGCTGTTGTTATCTACGAGCACAAGATTTAGATCCCCTTTAACATAGATACCAGCCATACCTTTACTAAAAGGATTGAAATCAAACTCATATGCAGTTGTAATACTTGCGCCTGTAAGAGTGAGGGTTTGGGGTGTACCATCTACACCGGGTATATAGCTGACTTTTCCATCTCCAAGTACATCACTTGCGTTAGCGCTTGTCACCTGCACACCACCCACCCAAATATCATAGTTAGTAGCAGATGTAAACTCGATCTTGTCAACAAAAGATTTCCATGTATCACTTGCTCCTTCTCCTATATAGCCTGTACTGCCTGCCGGAATTATAATCTTTAAATCTATTGGAAAGTCTTTCGGATCACTAGCAAATGCATACTGATTCAACGTTGGGGCAACCATTCCTTTACATGTTACCCGCTGCAATGCAGTGCAGCCAATAAATGTAGCGTGAGGAATCTCACTTACTCCACTTGGGATAGTTACTTTTCTTAATGCACTGCAACCATAAAATAGGTGACTTTCTCCCATCGTTTTAACAGTTTCTGGGATATCCATAGATGTAATATTCTTGCATCCATTAAATGCACAGCTGTATAACGTGGACACACTTGTGGGAATCGAAAATGTCGTATTCGTTTTTGCAGCTGGATATCTTATTAATGTGGTTTTATTCTTATCATAAAGAACACCATCTTCACTACAAAAAGCTGTATTTTCAGGATCCACAATAAAAGCAGCAAGATTAGGAGAGCCACTAAATACATCTGCCCCTATACTACCACCCATTGTTTTAGGAATGAAAACACTTGTCATATTGCAGGAATTAAAAGTATGTGATGACATTTCCGTAACATCATAGGTTTTCCCGCTATTTGTCACTGTTTCAGGAATAATTAAATCTCCGGTATACTTTTGTTCTAATCCGGAATTAGGAAAGAATATCTTAACTGTTCCGTTTGTTTCACCATCTGACTCAGTTAATATGATGAATTTCCAACTTACATTCGTATTGCTTCCAATTGTTATTGGAGCAAGAAAGCTATCACCAACTGCTCGAGTGTCGTTTGTAAGCGGCAGCTGGCTAACCTCTGCTTGTATGGCAGATCCAGTTGTCGCAACTACTGAATCGTCCACTAATTCCCCCTCAATTGCAACTGTTTCTTCTGTTTCAGTAAGCGGTGTAAAATAATTAATCTCTCCGCTTGTACCTATTATTACATCTGCTTTTTTCGCCATTACCGAAATCGGCAGCATGTTTAATATCATGCATAGCACAAGAAATATACTAAGTAATCGTTTGTTCATAGGGTATGTTCCTCCTTAATTCGTAAAGTTGTTTTCCTTGCTCCAGATGTTTCTGAAACCATCTCTTCCAGATAATCTCTTTTCCGAAATCCCATCATTGTGGCAAACACGGAGACAGGAAACATTCGGATTTCACGGTTAAACTTAGCCACGCTATCGTTATAAATCAGGCGGCTAGTACGCACCATGTTTTCAAAGGTTTTCACTGCGTCCAAGGTTTTAATATAAGTTTGATTTGCTTTTAGTTGCGGATATTGCTCCGTTACCATGACAATCCTGCTCAAGGCTTCGGCTATAATTCTCTCCTGGCTCAGCACATCGTCTGGTTTAGATTTTGATGCAATCACTTTTCTACTTATTTTGATTGTATCAATCAATGTTTCGCACTCATGACCGGCATAACTCTTTGTCAAATCCAAAAGAGCCGTCAAAGCATCGAAGCGACTCCACAACAGCATACCTATCTGGCTCATGGCACTTTTGATATTCTCTTCCAGAACAGCCAATCTGCGCTGGATAGATATAATCCATAGAACAAAGACAGCAACTATTACAGTTATTGTGATAAAAGTTGGAAGCATAACAAAATCTCCTTTACCTTTTTTGTTCGTCTACCCGATTAGCAGTTTGTATAGCCGGCGGACAAATGAAGCTCATGTTTGCCATTGGTACATAAGGGTCTTACTCCAATGATATACTCTCAATTAAATAAGTGACTTTATTCTTAACCCTCAAAATCAACTAAAACAGGTGTCAACTTCATATCTCCTGACAGATAGGGAGGAATCTCCATAAACTCGCCACATTTCTTTCCTTTGATGGTAATCAACCAGCCTCCGAATCTTTTATCTCCTGTAATTTTAGGATAAGGAAGCACGGTTGTCTTCCCTGCTGTGTACTTCTTAATTGCATCGGAAGGTATCTTTACCCCTTTTACAGATACATAGCTAATCTTATAGGTTTTTGCCTTAACCCATTGGGCGTAAAGAGTCACATTCTTATTCTCATTGGGTATATAGGATCCTGATTCTCCTACTTCATAAAAACTCATATAGTCTGCTGACTTTTTGGTACTCCATCCTACAAACTTGTATCCTGATCTCTTAAATTTACTCTTAGGAAGTTTATAATCCTTGTCAAGAACTCCGTTATTCATCTTGCCAGTACCACCATTCGCATTGAAGATGATTGCATATCCCCATTGGGCTTTTAGCTCTACGTTAAGTCCCATACCAGGTTGATACTTCGTATATTTTATGCCATTGTTGTTATACCAGCCTAAGAAGGTCGCCCCCTTTTTCGTTGGTGTAGGTAATTTAAATTCCTTAGTAGAGGCATCAATCTTCATAGCGTCTACTACACTTCCACCGTCAGAATTATAAGTAATAAAATATTCCTTCAACGGATCAAAAACTGCAATCCCATAGGTGGTCCTAGCGCCTCCATATCGAAGTTCAACGGATTTCCAACCTACTTGTGTGAAAGCTCTTCCCTCCGTTAGTTCTACTCCTGAAAATGAAGTGATTTTAGAATTATCTATGGTTTCTTTCGTTCCATCCGACATCTTAGCAACCACGACCATACCTTTTGTGGAATAGCCATCACCAACATTATATGTACATTGTTCAGGCAAGGTTGAAATCTCTATGGATTTTACCTTTGCTGTTGCATTTATAATTCCAGTACTAGCACCTCCAAACAATGTCACTAACAAAATGACACACAATACTGTTGTTACTTTTTTCATACTTTTCTCATCCCTTCCTTTTAAAGTTTTTATTGATTTGTATAAGAATCGTTTACAACTTCAAACTAACAGAAAAGTCACCAAAAAAACCATTCACGACATGAAACATGATTTTTTTGACATGAATCATGTATAGACCTTAATCCTGTTGCTCTAAAAAAAATTAGAAATTATTAAAACGCTCAAAGTCCACTACTAAGGAAGTCATTAATTAATGCGGTACGTTCCAATTAATTTGATTTTTGATGTCACCATTTTGGTTACCTCTTTTTTGTAGTACTATTATTATCTTTTTCATTTCACTATGCTATTTTCGAGAAAATGCAAAAGGGATGCAAAACCATAATTGATTCTGCATCCTTATACATTCTCATTCAATTTGCTTTTTTCATCTCTTTTCTTATTTCTTTATAACAGATACCAAAATTCGTATGCCTCTCTAAAGAATGAAGGTCTTCCTTTTCTAGTGTATGGTAGTTTTCCCTTCTTTAATTCAGCTTGTATAATTATGATTTGGGTGTCAAAAACCCTTTAAACCTATCAACCAATCTTCATCTTCAAAATTGCCTCGTAATTAATTAACTTATAATCAATTCCGAGGCAATATTTTTGATTCCTTGTGGATTCATTAATAAAAATCTTATAATAACATAAGTTAACGCTATATTACACGTTACTGTGAATAAATCACAGTTAGTCACCGGCTCCTACTTGTTTACTTAACAGTTATCTTGATCTTTACATATACCCCATTCTGTACATATGCATATACGTAACAAGTTCCTTTTCCTTTTGCAGTAATTTTACCTTTACTGTTAACGGTTGCAATCTCTTTGTTGGTTGATTCATAACGGGTGATAGCTGTATGTTTCTTCGTCTTTTTGTCCTTAGGCAGAACCACTTGACATGTTAAGGTTTTCGTGTTACCCACCGAAAGTTTTACTGATGTTACATCTGTCGTTACCTTTGTTGGATTGGCATAAGTCTTATCTTCGGTAATAGAATGTACTGCTTTAGAAGTGGATATGATTAACTTCTTTCCATCAATAATCTTATACGCCTTAACTTGGTATTTATAATAGGTAGCCTGCTTTAATTTCTTTACCGTATAGCTTAAAACAGTTCCCTTAACATCCGCAATCTTTTTGAGCGATTGTCCACATTTTGCCCCATAGATCAGATACCCATCAGCATCAGATACTTTTGCATAGCTAAGCTTCTGCGAAGTCTTTGCCCCTTCTGCTTTTAGACGAAGGTGATAAAAATCATTATAAACTGTAAGTTTATCTGTTGTTGTATTCACGTCCTTATACGTCAGGGCATAGGTAGAGAATTGATCTGTTTCAAAAGTAAATAGATTCGTTATCTTGTCATAGGTTCCAGACAGACGGTCTGCCACACCGTTATGAATACGAATAACACTGTATGTTCTGTCTACTCCTTGTATTGTACTTCGCATATCTTTTGGAATTTCAATACTAATACTGATCTTACCGCTAGTCTTTGTTACTCTGGTCTCTTGACCTTCTCCAATCTGCTTAAACAGAGAGATATCAATGTAAAGAAGTTCTGCTTTGGCTATATTCTGCTGCCCCTCAGCCAACTTCTCCTCAATTTTTATCTTATCTTCTTCACTGACAGAAGTACTGATATCCTTAACCTTAAGGATAATTTTTGCATCTTTTCCCGTTGCCAATTGTGCAAGATCCTCAGCAGACAAAACTTTTGATTTCAAATCCTCGTTGCTATCAATCACTCTCGTTACTGGAGTATTCTCGTCTTGTTTTTGATCTTTCTCGACCTTTCCCTCAGTCTTTACTGGTGTACTTCCGTTATTGTTGTTGGATGAGGAACCACCGTCTTCGACGGATAATTTCTTAATAGTCTTGTTTACTTCTACTGTACAAGTTACACTGCCAAGACTAAGAATTATTGTACCTTGTATAGTGCCGGTAACTGTACTTGTTGCATTAGTTTTGTTAAAGCCCTTTGTAGTATCCCATGCTACGGTCACTCCATAAAGAGTTGCTTTTCTGGCTATAGTAAGAATATCGCTACCCGTTGTAGCATTGCTTACTGTTAAATTAGCAATAGCATTAGTAATTGCTGCCTTTGCAGCCTGTACTGCTTGAACGTCAGTCATTCCTATATAAGCGGTTGCTGTGATTACTATTGTTTTCTCGCTAGTGGTCTGACTCTGTAAACCTTTCGTTACAGTGATGGTAAAGGTATAGCTTCCATTCGTACCAACTGAGTTCGCTGATGTACCTGCCACTGGTGCTAAGTAGCTTACTTTATTTACCACAACTGTAACATCACTGTTATTCACTGCTGTTTCTGCGGTGGATTTAACTGCTTCTATAATAACTCCTTCATAGGTTGCATCTTCCTGATTCATATTGCTGTAGATTACGTTCTCTGCCGCTATCTTAGCAGCTTCCACCGTTGTAATATCAGGATCCGGAGCAACATTCACGATCATCGTAAGACTCTTACTATCATTAACACTGCCCTTAGAAAGGGTAACATCATATGTTCCTCTAGTGCTGTTATAGGATACGATTGCCTCTACCCCTTCGGCCTCAAGAATAGTGCTTAGTAGATTGTCTACATAATTTTGAACTGCTACTGTCTTAACTGCCTGTGTTGCTCCAAAGGCTACATTGACAGAATAATTAACAAGTCCTTCCTTTGCTGCCTTCACTGCCTGTACATCAGTCACTCCTGTATAAGCGGTCGCTTTGATTACTATCGTTTTCTCGCTAGTGGTCTGACTCTGTAAACCCTTCGATACGGTGATGGTAAAGGTATAGCTTCCATTAGTTCCATTTGGGTTCGCTGATGTGCCTGCCACTGGTGCTAAGTAGTTTCCTTTATTTACCACAACTGTAACTCCACTGTTATTCACTGCTGTTTCAGCAGTGGCTTTAACTGCTTCTATAATAGCTTCTTCATTGGTTGCGTCTTCCTGATTCATGTCATTATAACTTGCATTCTCTAATGCAGTCTTAGCAGTTTCCACCGTTGCATTATCAGGATCAATGGCAGTAAAAAACTGAACACACTTATTAGCATCGTTCCAACTTCCATCAGCAGTACTAACAATTCTGCCAATGTCGCTTGTGCTAGGCTCTGAAGACAGTGCTTGAAGTACACCCTCTGCATCTAACCTAGTGGATTCTCCTGATATAGTGATGGTTTTGCCTTGAACACCATAATAACCGCTAGCAACTACCGAACCACCGTTTAGTATCACATCAGCAGTTGTAGCATTGTTATAGCAATTTCCTCCTTTACCACCAGAACCAATACCGCTCCCCCCAGTACATCCGCCACTAGTTCCAGGATTACCCCCAGTAGCTGTTACATCTCCACCTTCAATGGTAATTTTACCGCTGTCACCTCCAAGATATTGGTAAGCTCCGCCACCGCCGCCGATTCCAGCACCGCCGCCGCCCCAATAGCCAGTACTATTGCCACCTTGGGCATTTATAGTACCATTTTTGATAACGATTGTACCGCTAGCTTCTGCATCTAATTCTTCATAAGTACGTCTGCCATCTCCACCGATACCGGCTCCTCCACCACCGCGAGCATAAGACGCCCAGGCATTAAAACCTTCTGCACCCGTTGTATTTAATGTGCCTGCACCATCAATCGTTAAAGTCGAACCAGATGGCACATGTAAACCAGCTTTTCCGCTACCTAATTTAATGTTAATATTGTCTGAATCTGGAATAGTTGATGCTGTAAAACCCAAGGTATTAATCTTGTCAGATGCAAGTTTAATGGTAACTTCACAAGCATCATTAATGCTAATTGGATTAGAATTAGAGATATCATTCCTATTATCTGGAGCCTTAGCCTCTATATTGACACCATCTAGAGATACGGTACAATCACTTTCAATGGAAATTGTATCGTTTGTCGGCGTATTCGGGTCTGTATTAGCAATGGTACAGTCCCCCGTTATCTTAAGAACTTTGGTGCTCTCCTCATATGTTGCTACAGTAATTGCTGCACCACTTGTTGTGGTAACTATGAATGTTCCAAAGGTTTCCGTTTTTGCTTCCGTTTCTGTTTCCGGCTCTGCTGCCAAAGTAACTGTAGGCATCATAGTAATTATCATAGTGATTACTAGTAACATACTCAAAATTCGTTTTTTCATCTGCAGTTCTCCTTTTCTTCTATCATTTATTTTTTCCTAACTTACTATTTTCTTCGGCCAATAACATACACCCACATCCAGAGAACGAGGTTTGTCCAAATGAAAATCGACATATCTGCAGTACCAGCCCTGTCTTACCTCATTTGGTGTTTCGGCTCTCCGTTCAAAAGCCGAACAAAGCTGTCTTGGCCACACATTACCCTCGGTATTAGGAGCCGAAAGGAATAGCTCCCCTTGCTTGCATGATCGATTGTCCATCTTATCACACTCCTTATGTCGATATATATAATTTTTCGTAACAATTATGTGTGGATGGCATCTTCAGATACCATTTGACTATGATAGTCTAAACAGTTACAGTTTTCCTTATATATCCAGTAAAATATATCATAAAAGACAAAAAAAAGAGCCTTTACACTTAAAAGACTCATTTTTACACAAAATAAACTTATACTTATTTAATTTTCTCTCTTGACAAAGAAAAAGCATCCGCTATTACACCAACAAACGAACCAGAAATACTCCATTTTCAACTTGATACATTAGCTCACCGTCATATTTCATTGCAAAGGCGATGACACTTTTACTGCCTACGCCGTGCCCCTCTTCATTAGTGACAGGATAACCATTTTGATCAAGTGCCGTATCCTCAGTACATGGATTTTCCATTTCCAGCAGCAAGCGCCCCCTATGATGACAGATAAAATTGATGTATAATGACTTACTATCTTTTAGCTTCAAGCAAGCCACAATGGCGTTTTCCAGAAGATTTGAAACCACCATGGCAAGCTCTAAGGAATCTACCGAAAGGTCACTTGGAATATTCAGTTGAATCGCTGTTCGAATGCCCGACTGCTCTGCTTGACTTGCATAATGACATACTGCAGCATTGACAACAGGATTTTGACAGTAGACCTTGCTCATCTTATATGAAACCTGATTTTGTTTTTTCAGCAGAGTAATAGCCTCATGATTTTTATCTTGTTCCAAAAACTCTAATATCATATTGTTGAAATGACGGCGATCATGAGCGGCACGACTGTTTTGCGCTGACACCGCCTCCATGAGCTTAAGTCTTTCTGACATATTGTCGGCTGCTAATTGCAGATATTCTCGCTCTGCCTGCATTTTGTGATTATCTTCTTTCACCTGATATTCTCGTTGAAGATTTTTGAGTGAGAAAAAAATGGAACCATAGGCTGCAAGTTCAACAAAAATCAACAAAACAAACGGAACTGCCTGTTCGGTCAGCGTAACAATGATATCATCTGATGATACAACATAATAAGTAAAGGTGATATAGATACCAAGTGCCACAGCAAAATAGGCCATCCAATGTTCTACTACCTGCCTATATAAGGGACGAATATAACGCCACAGAATAAGCAGAAAAACACCAAATAGGATAAAGCGTAATATAGAGTTTGCATACACTGGATATGGTAACTTTCTTGAAGCAATAAAGCTTAAAACGATCACAGTATCGCTGATATTTTGTACGGTCAGATAGCTGAACAGCCACTGCATAAAGTTGTCCTTGAATGCAGTTCTCACTGCAAAACAAAGCACAGCGAACAAAATCGTATCAATTTTGGCCAGCATAGTCAGATTACCACTAAGGTAGCAGTAAACTGCTGTGCCCAAATCAAGAGACAAAATACCAAGCATGGTGAGGATTGTCACTTTCTTGGAGTATTTGGGTTGCAGAAGGCTAATCATTAGTAAAACATTAGCAGTGGTAGATATAACTGCTCGTAGTATATCAGGAAAATATTCACTCATCTTTGTACTCCTTTTGCCATAAGGTAATTCATATATTGATCTCGTACCACAGGGTATTGCTTTACCGCAATGGGAACTACTTTCCCGCCTTGAAGAATAAATCTATCTTTCGTAAAACATTCAACCCGTCGCATATTAACGATGTAGGATGTGTGACATTGTAGAAAATGAACATCTTTTAGTAAGGGCATACTGTACTTTGCAAATCTTTCCCGAATGGTACGGCTGGTTATCACTTCACCGCTAGTCAAAGTAAAAAGTACCGTATGGCTGCGGTACTCGCAGCAAAGAATTTCAGACAATTTGAGTACTCGTAGGTTCTCGGCAGTTTTAACAGTAATCTTTTGTTCCTCAGACAATTCTATCTTCGTAATAGCAAAAGTAAGCGTATCAAACAGACGCTGTTTATCAATCGGTTTTATCAAATAGTTTATGGGATTTGCATCATAGGCTTGCAAAGCAAACTGCGGCTCGGTGGTAGCATAGATAATTTGCGCCTCATGGTCAACACGGCGAATATCTTTACCAAGTTCTATTCCACTCACCATAGGCATGACAATATCCAATATGTAGAGATGAAAATTCTCAGTTTCGATGGTAGTTAATAATTTATCAGGGTGAGAGAATTTTTTTATCTCTGCTTCTAATGAATGCGTAACTAGGTATTCTTTTATGTATGTAGTGATGAGATCTAACTCCCTCAGCTGATCATCACATATAGCGATCTGTAACATAACCCCTCCTAAACCAGCATATCAGTCTTCTGTAACCATCTTCTATTGATTGGTTTTTTGACTTAATACACCATCAACTATTATTCAAAAAGCCTTTTATAATAAAACTTCTTTGATTTTATGAAGATAGGTAACGCTTTTAAAATTATAATTGTACAAATCCTTAGCATTATCATTTAATCTCTTCATTACTAAAGTTCCAATTGTTACGATTAAAACCAATACAGTCTAATATACGTATATTACTATTTATTAATACATTTTACAATATAATGATAGCTTTGCACTAGAAATATATCTAGCTAGGCTTACGTTTATGAATGTCTTATATAAAGTACACCCCAACCAAAAACAGGCATCTCGCAAGTCCTGTTTTTAGGATTCACGTAACATGCCTGTTTTAATTAATGTAATAGCCTATTCTTTATTTCACTACGACAGTTGCCTTGAATGTATCTTTTCTACCATACTGTGCTACTGTTACTGATACAGTTGTCTTACCAGTCTTCTTTCCTTTCACCACTCCATCTTTCGATACCGTAGCAATTTTCTTATCTGCAACTTTGTAAGTAACTACTGCTTTCTTATCTAGATTCTTAACTGTAATCGCTTTCTTCTTATCCTTTGCTACCTCTACTTTACTAACAGAAGGTGCATTAACAATACTTACATTGGTGGATAAATAATCACTTTTATTATATTGAACTAAATTAAATCCAAGCATTGTACTTCCACTAACTGCTTTATCTGAGAATACAATCTTGTTGCTGTTGCCGTAATCAACGTAACAACCATCACCAGATGCCCATGAGCCAACCGTTTTGAATCCTTTAACACCTTTTATGTAAGCACTAAGGTCTTGTTCCCCTGCATACAACGTAACATTCTCTGGTACAGATGGTGTTACAATGGAATCAAATATCTCTTTCGTCTTATTCGATCCTGTAATGACATTGCCCTTCTTATTCAATACATAGTAAACAACATCGCCATTGTAGAAAGTACATTCTAATAAGATTTTACCATCTTGTACGGTAGAACTATTAAAGAAATCTGGTTTGAAAGTAATGACATTTGCCGAATAGTCAGGCACATAAGCACTACCATATTGAAGATAGCCCCACCATTCACTATTAGGTCCAACTTTACCGCCCGCTTGATATGCTGTCACTTTCTCAAGAGTATTTCCACCAAAATCCACATTAATAATTGCTTTATTTGAACTCTTCAAAGTAGATTTGAATTCTGGTGTCTTTACCTTAGAGATTCTCTGAATCCAATCAGCACCACCACTGAACTTGAACGTAACTTCTGCGCATACTCCATACTCTTTATCTGCAAGAACCTTGCTAAGGTAAGAAGAAGTAAATGTTACTACTGCATTCTTACTATCGTATTCATAATCTTTTCCTTGTACTAAAGTACCATTTGCATCACTTAATGATACTAATGTGTTACCATTTAAAGTTAAAGGAATCTCAACATCTTCCTTACCGTTTTCTAAATATGTATAATCAAGACCTGTAGCATAAGAAGATCTTCCCTTCAGGTTTGCTTTAATGATTGCTTCAAATTCACTATCTTTCCATTGTAACTTATTGCGATCAATCATTCGCAAATTGCTTCCGTTGTCCCAAAGCATTAAAGCGATACCTTTTTCTTTGGCTACATAGTTCATGTACTCAAGATATTTGGTTTCTTCTCCATTGTTAAGACAAGGATATTGACTATCATGTCCAAGTAAACCATACTCTCCACATACTACTCCAATTCCATTCTTAGTAAATGTATTATAGACACGATCAAATGCCTGATCTACTGCCATTCTTGGAGTGTAGCCATACTCATTACCATCCGCATCTTTATTATTCCATAGTACTTCATCGAATCGAGTCTTACCTAGATTAGCACTGTATACCCATTCACAATAATAATGGAACGTTGCAATAATGTTGGTATCTTGTTGACCATTTTGCTTAAATTCAGTTGTTATCTGGTTATATAATGCATCACAACGATCTTGTGAATCATTGGTGTTTAAAGTTGGTACAACAATCATACGACTACTATTCATTCCACCAGATTTACGGATTGCCTGATAAGCAGCATTATTAATAGTATGTAATTTCTCAGCTGCATCTGTAGTAAATTGTGGCTCATTGATTGTTTCAAAACATACTTTATTACTGTAGTTTTTGAATTTCTCAGCAAGTTGTTCCCATATACGTACAAACATCGTATATTCATCTGATTCTACATTGCCATCCCAACTGTTTAGCCAAATCCAGGAATCATGGTGAACGTTAATCATTACATATAAATCTGATTCCAAAGCCCAATTAACAACCTGTGCGTATTTATCTAAAAACGCCTCATCAATAATATAATCATCTTTTGTAGTAGTATCATCCGTCCCCTTACCAGACATTCTACGATATAAAGTTAGTGGGATTCGAATACTATTGAACCCTTGATCCTTTACATATTGAATCTGTTCTTTGGTTACAGCAGAATTTCCCCAAGATAACTCCTGCTTGTCCTCCTCATCAAGATTCGTATTCACCGCATCAAACTGATTTCCTAGATTATATCCAGGTTCCATTGCCTCCACATAAGCTTGGGAAGCGGACTTTGTTGCTGCTTTCACCTCTGGTTTTCCCATTCCCATTGCTGGTAATACCATAACAGCGGCTAATACAAGTGCCATTATTCTTTTTGCTTTTTTCATAACCTATAATCTTCTCCTTTCATAAACCTAGAGATATGTTTGGACCACAAATCTCCAGTATCCCATAAATTATTTTACCATTATCTGGTCATTGCACCTTATAGTGGTAATTATATTTATTATACAATACTGTTTTTATGCAATATACATAACAAACAAGCTATATTTTACCCTATTTTTTATACATTTTATATTTTACATACATTTTTATACATAAAAAAAGCTACTACATCATGGAAATCACGAATATAATAGCTTTTAGTCTAAACCTACCTACTCAAACTTCGCACATAAAAAACTTCAGTTAGAGTAGGTAATTGCTATATTCATACGAAAAACTATCTGAACACGTCAGCACTTGATTGAGCAACGCGAAATCTTAGTACTGCTACGTGTGAAGCTAAGCGAGAGCGGGGTTTTCGTTGAATATAGCAATTAGCTACTCCTCAAGATCTTCAAGTGCGAAGTTTGAGTTATTACTTTATAATAATTCTATAACTTTTCTTTTCTAAAAAACATGCAGATCGCAGTAAGAATACTTCCTACTATGATGAATAAATCTGCTATGTTAAATACAACATTTTTTAACCATTTGAATGAAAAATAGTCTACAACATACCCACGGTTAACACGGTCGAACACGTTGCTGGCTGCACCACCAACTAATAAAGCTAATGCTAACTTCAATACTTTGTTCCCCTTCTTAGGTATTACCATACCAAAAAGGAGAAGTAGATTGCCTAATAAAATACCGGATATGAATATTACAAGTTTCGTATTCTTCTCCATAAAATTAAGCATCGCACCTTTGTTATGATACCTTGTCAATGTAATCTTGCCACCTAAGATTTCTTCTTCCTCATTCATCTTCTTATTCTTTTCAATATAATTCTTAATAAATAATTCCGCTACAAATATGATTCCTGCTAGTGAAAGATATATCATAGTAACTACCCCTTTCTTTACAATGTGGAGATTCTTAGTCAATTGCCAAACTCTTGCAACTCTCCAGTTAAAAAGTATCTCTAGAATTCACTGAAAGACTCCAATTCTTAGCTAATTCTTCATAAGCTCTTGTCTGCTCTACATTGCCAAGCTCACGATAACAATCTGCTAGTTTCATCAATGGATAATCGCCTCCATAATGTATATTCAATTGACATTCCGTCTCATACGCCGCGTTATAATACCAAATAAGCGCTTCTTCATAATCTTCTAATTCAAAATAATGTTCTCCTAATTCATAACAGACTTCCGAACTTGCCTTTGATGCTATGTTCTTAAGTGCAACCTTCATTAATAATTCTAGATTTCCTTGTAATCTGGCGTATTTTGCTAATACACATTGTATATAACTACATTCCTCTGAAGTCCTTGTCGTATCCTTTTGCCATTCATCAAAGTATTCTCCCGCCTTTATGAAGTCATCGTCTTCTCCCGCGATAAACAATTCTTTTGCAAACATATGAGTTAGTTTTGGAGATAATCGTTCGCCTTTATTCAATATAACATAGAAATTATTAAAATCTCTTTTTGCATGAGACATGGTTGGTCGATGGATGATCTCTATATCGCTATCATATATAACCGGATCTAGAGCAACAGTTTCATGAATGGGATCTTGCCACATAAACTCTCGAAGTCTTCTGTAAAGTTTCGGCCTATATTCTTTATCGTAGTTATATGTAGTACCATATTGTAATTGATTTGTATAATACATCTGTACGATTTCTATCTCTGGAAGCATAGCCTCCTTTAACATTCTGAATTTCTCTTGATTTTCCGTATCAATTTCTTCGTCGGCATCTGCCACATAGATATAATCCATGGTTGCTTTTGAAAAGGAATAATTTCTTGCTGCTGCAAAATCATGTACCCACGTGAAATCATAGACCTTATCTGTATATGTCTTCGCAATTTCTTTCGTCAGGTCCGTAGACCCTGTATCCACTATTACGATCTCATCCACTAGATTCTTCAAACTATCCAGACATCTTTTAAGTACTTCTTCTTCATTCTTAACTATCATGCATGCTGTAATCGTAATCATTGTTAACCTCCAATTAAACGAAATATCAATTCCGTCTACAACCTTAATAAACACCCATATTACTCTTTCGTATCTTCGTGCTCTGTGTAATTATTATAACATCTCGTTTTATAGATTGAAAGGTAAAAACCAATGCAGCATAAAAAAACAACTTTTGTAGCTGTATGCCATATGTGAACGGCACACAGTTTACAAAAGTTGTTCTTTCTTCTTAATTATTTATGTCATTTTAATGACTCTAAAATTAAATTTCTTTATTTTATTACTATTGTCTCTTTTATTACCCTCTTTTGCTTATTCTCTAATAATATTGTAATTTTTACAGTTATTTTACCTGTTTTTTTGGCTTTCAGTTTTCCATTTGGCGATATAGTTGCTATGTTCTTATTATCTACTGTATACGTAACTTTTGCTTCCTCTTTCCCACATGGATCGGTCGCAGTAAACTTTGTTACTAATTCTAACTCTGTAGGAAGTACTGCTTTGAGATTTAACGTCTTTCCTACTGCGACAGTCTTTTGGGAACTAGATATCGTTACCTTATCTGTCAAAGTAATTACATCACTTAACGCTTTGGTTGTAAAGATGAATTTTCCTCCTGATAATGTAGATAAGGTAACATACCCTGTATCACCTATTTTTTTCTTATTGTTTGGTACCTCCTCTATTTTGCCTGTCAATTCATTCTTTTTATAAATATAGATACTACCTTTTTTATTTCGCTCCAGCAAACTATTCACGTTTATTTTAATACTAACGGGTATGGAAAGAGTCCATTCTTCTCCAAAGGTAAGTAACCCCTTGCTCTTATCCTCCTTCACTGTATCTACAGTTATGTTAAGATCTTCTAAGTTCTTCCCTGTTTTCCTTAACTCTTCTTCTGGAATTGTTATTGTATAGGTTGTATTCTTTCCTTCTTGTACTTGAATGACTAGTTTCTCGTTTACTTGTTTTGCAGCCTGAAGTGCCCTGCTACTGATTATAATACTTCGATTATCCAGATTTAGATTAGTAGGTACAATTACTTTGAGTTTTGTACCATTTCCTTTCTTTATAACTCTAGCAGCACTTTCAATCAGTTTTTCATTAATCATTATCCTCCACGCGGTAATGTTAGATACTTCCTTCTTAATTTGTTTTACTAGCTCTTCATTAATCGTCACTGTCCCCATATGATTAGCTAGCTGAATATCCGAAATATGAATAGTAGCTAGTGTCTGCAATATATTTCCCTCTTTATCTCTTGAAATAACTACCTCTGCTTTGGAATCCGATTGTTCACAGGTTACTACTATTGTCTCCTTCTGTTCCTTATCAACTTCTTCAACCGCATTATTATTATCCGACATGTTAGACCAAGACAATTTAGGGATACTTTCGGAAATGATTTCTCCACATCTGCTACATGTTTTTTCTCTACGTCCTTCATTCGTATAAGTCGGCTGCTTGATGATTACCCACTCCCCATAGCTATGTTCACCTATTGGCTCAATTGCAGTAACTCTACTTTTTCCACATGAGTATATGGAATTTCCATATATTCCAGCTTTTGTACAAGTTGCTTCCTTTATGGTTTGTGACTTATATTCCTTACAAATATGATCCTTAATATCAATATCTTTCAAAACACATTTCTCTGTCCACCAATAGGCACTCTCTCCTTTACCTACACCAATAGTTAACGTATTACAAGTTTCAATAAAGTCCAATATATCAGAATAAGTTGCCTCTCCGTTGGTCACATAGGTTAGTAACGTATCATCTAGATAGATTTGTAAATCATCTTTGGTTATTACATATCGGAATGTATAACCTTTCCCTTTTTCTAAACTTGCCGCAACATTCGTAACTCCTGATAAGCCTGGATTATTTATATCAATCCATTTACCTCCTCCATTAAAGCACAGAAATGGAAGCGATTGAAAGGATACTCTTCCAGAATTCTTAGTATTGTAGAATGCAAATAAACCATCCCACCCATTCTTAGCAGCGTCTTCATTCCAGTTAATGGTGTATTTAATATCTACCATCTCTAGTTTCTTACCATAAAAAGGATTCTCATAATATGTAATGGATTCTGCTGTGGATAACTGTGCTTCATCCAGAGTAAAATGAGTTCCTACATTCTTAACTTTAATATTATCAAACAACAAGGTATCTTCACTACCGCTACTGCGTAAATAATATCCATCTAACGTTCCACAACCATCTATGGCTACGACTCCTTCATAATAAGTCGTACTGGCATCCGCAATGGTTACTACCGCTATGGAATTTGAAGCTGAAGCTACAGCAGTCACATGAAGCCATGTATTTGGCAGTGATATTACTTCTTTATCATTGATCTTCCAAGCATTGGCCTCTGTCTTAGTTAGTTTTAATATATAACCTGACTCTACGCCATCATTAACGGAATCATTGATATATTTCTTATCTGTTCCTAAAATTGCTATCTCTGTACCAACTTGACTTCCACTCTGTAATGCCACATCACATTCTGCGATATATTGCTCGCTTACTCTTGCATATTTAGGAAGTTGGCTATATGCCGCTTTCGCCTCAGTCGCATTAAATTCAATATAATTACCATTCTGCTCATTCTTCTTAATTATAACGTTACCTTCTGATTGCCATTTCGTTGTTGCATCTGTTATATCCGAGTAATCCATTTTATATATGGAATCACTAGTGAATTCTCCTACCGGTTCTACATAGCACTTAACATTACTAATGGTACAATTTGCCTCATCATATCCTGCTGCATTCCACCATGATCCATATCCAAAATATATTTTATCAGCGGAACCTGATATCCATGACAATATGTTTTCATAACTTGTTATTGTTCCTTTTCCGTTTTCAGTGTTTAAAATATTCTCATTATAAACCTCTTCCCCATCTACACTTACATTAAAACCAGATTTATGAATATTAATTCTAACAGTAGCTGAATCACCTATGTAATCATTTACCATCTTAAAATCTTTTACATTGGCATCAAAAAAACTGCCTTCTGCATTATATCCCAGATAAGAACCCGGAGTAAAAAATAATCTTCCGTTGTCCCCTAACATACTTAGGATCGTACCAAGCATGTTAACGTCACCGGTTCTCTTGACATCAAATTCAATGGATATTCCATTCGTTATATTCACTCCTGCATTTGTCTTGTTACAGAATGGATTTCTTACATATAAACTACCATCAAGGACCGTAGATAAATCCTTGGGAGTGTCCTTAAAATAAGAGCCAATTAGATAATCCTCCTCACTTTCTGAACGATCTGCATATATTCTAATTGTGTAGCTTGATGTGTAGTAATAATCACCTTTATATATAGTCATGGTTAATGTAACATCGGTATCTTCCTTTGGCACAATCACCGTACCATCATTTTTTAGTACGCTTTCATTACTAGACTCCCATCTAAATCTTGTTTGGTAACTTCCTTTTGTTGGTAGTGTAAAACTACTAAATGCACCAAGTGGTACGCTGATCTGCTGTGCATTGCAAGCCACTGCTACATCATCTGCAAGGTACTTTGAACCCCAAATGGAAAGACCATCTTCATTAACAGCCGTAAAGCACAATGTTTCAACATTTGTCCCATCTATTACCTGCTTTGCAAATACACCTTTGTAGTTTTTTCCATTGATCTGCAAATTACAATATGCCGTATCTTCTGACCTAGTCCAAGTACCTTTATAATCCCCGGTAATCGTGCCATCTTCTAACAACTCTATAGAAACAGATTTTACTGTCTCCAGATTAGCATAATCCACCTTATACTTATGGATTATCATTTCGTAATTTCCAACTATATCTGACCTACTATAGCCTGTTGTAGATATGGTCTCTCCAGCATATTCATACGGTGCTGCCACAACCCATCCTTCCTCATTTAGATAAAGCTGGTGTATTCTCAGTTCATGACCAGCTGTACCATCATCAAATTTAGTATGGTATACAACATATGCCTTTCCATCCGTATCTACAAACGCGGAGTTATGCCCTTGTGCCACTTCTCCTTTTGACTTAGTACTCCATCTGTAATTACCCATTAGCTTCATACCACGATTATCATTGGTTCCATCATAATTGTGTACATAGTTGTTATATATTGCACTTGTTCCTCTTGTGTCTACATATGGCCCATCTGGATTTTCTGAGCGGAATATTCTCATGGTGTAACCACCTTCAGGCGAATAAAATCCATAAGACATAAACAAGAAATAATAATCTCCTATCTTTTCAATATAAGCCCCCTCTCCAGACGCATAATATCCGCCTGCTATTTTTGTTCCAAAATAAGCATCACTTGTAACACCTTTTGTTCCTTCGCCAATGTTAGGATACTGTACAGAATAATCCCTTAAACCTGTGTTCTCATCAAGTTCTATCATGTATATTCCACCTGACCACGAACCATATGCCAACCATAACTTTCCATTATCATCATAAAATACGCATGGGTCAATCGCATGTGGTAGATAATCTCCCCAAGTACCATCACCAACTTTATTGTATTTTTGAGGCAATTCATCTAGCGTTGTACCTAAAGCAATTTCAAGATCCGTATCTTTAAAGGACTTACTTGAACTACTTGTGCTAAAACCAGAGAATATAACTGGTGCTTCATATATGTAGGGACCGAATTCTTGATCCGATGTCAGTAAAATAATAGCCGAGTTCCATTTTGATCCATTTAAACTTAGGTACATACACCACTTTTTAAGCTCACTATTATAAACCACATCGGGCGCCCACATATTACCCGTCACTGTATTGTCTGAAATCCATTCTGCTATATCATATGATCCGAGCTCTACTATATAAGGGTTATTTTGAGCATCATATACTGTTGTAGATCCCGTTAAACGATTCTGCTTGAATGCATTCTCAAAGGATGTTACATTGCCATGGATATCTCCAAATAATGTGCTTTCCATAGATTCTGATGTTACGGATGTCCAATTCTTCAAATCATATGTCTTCGATACTCCCATATGAGAACCGAATACGCTGTACAATTTATCTCCATTTTGGTCGGTCGATAAAACAATTGACGGATCATGTACAGAGTTTCTTGTCTTAGACGCCTCTGAGTACATTGCATTTAACTCTTCTTGTTTTATCTGAATTGTTGGAATAACATCTTCCTCTTCTTGCTTTACTCCACCAGTATTGCCAATGCTTTTTCCTGATACCGTCCCCTCTTCAAAGGTATATAGATACTCAGGTATTATTGTATTATCTTTTAGTTGTTCTATTGTCAGAAAAGAATGATAGATTGCAATATCATCATAAAATGCATTGACATCTTTATCCTCCCAAAAGCAATTACCACCAACATTCACGCTAGTAAGCTGTGGCAAAGAATTCAATAGTACTCCGCTGCTTTTACCAGACGTACCATCTAACATTACATTCGATACTTCCACCCCATCACAGTACACTCGAATCTCATCCGCTTTTACTGCATAGGCTACCTGATGCCAATTTCCATCTGTCATTACGTTATAACTTGCTACATTATTATCCGAACCATCTGTTGTATCTACATAGCCATCTGCATTCACTCTCCCAATTAAATTAAAACCTAATTGTGTAAGTGGATAGGTTTGATTGTCATTATAAGCACTAAAAATTGAACTCCAGTATGGCTCTGCACCGCTGTAACTTTTTATATACATACTAACAGTGAAACCGTCTTTAGCTCCTTCTAATACTTTAGGCATTGATAAATAATCTGTTCTTAATGAGGGCGGCCCTGAAGAATTGTTATCAAATACGAACCCTCTTTGCGCATCCGTAATAATTTTTCCACTTCCCACGATGGTAGCACTGTCAGCAGTAGAAGAAACTTTACTTTCAGATACAGTTTCCGATTTAAAATTATACATATAATCTGGAGTAACCGCATATCCTGCATCTTCTACGTTCGCTGCTTTCCCTACAATTGGTCCCAGCCCCCATGTCCAACTTTGCGGTATTATTAGTGCTCCTGTCAGTACCAAAGCTAGTGTTCGTTTTACAAATCCCTGCCTTCTCATAACCTTCTCCTTTCAAAAAACCCCATAAATCGTTACTATATAGTTATTCTAATATTTTACCTTAGGTCAATGATACTAATTTAAACTTTGATTTAAATTAGTAATCTCTTATTAATATTTGACATTTAGATAAAATACTTTACAATTTTATATTGCTACTTGTTGCCTTCCTTGTCAACTTGTATAATTTTTATGTAATTCTTTATTATTTTTTATTAATTATTTTATTTTTATTGAGCATTCTAAATTATTTCACTCTATACTTACTAATTTATTTATAATTTTTACTGTTTTTTTGACATCTAATAATAGATATTACTTTAATATGAGAACATCAGTAAAATAAAACATTATCTAGCAAAAATAAAAATAGCAAAATACCACTAGTTAAACTAGTGGTATTTTGCCGTTTTTATTTATTGTATAAATCCTATTTTTTATAATGGAATATTGCCATGTTTCTTGCGAACAACAGTTAATTCACTCTTACCTCGTAACATAATTAAATCAGAATACAATCTTTCCCTTGTCTCAGATGGGTTAATGATCTCATCTACGTATCCGTACTTAGCTGCAATATCACCATTCATGCATGACTCACGATATTCATCTGCTTTCGCGTTAATGAATTCACCAATTTGACCTTTCGGTATATTCTTTAATTCTTTACTATGGATAATCTCAACTGCACCTTCTGCACCCATAACTGCAATCTCTGCTGAAGGCCATGCATATACATAGTCAGCACCAAGATGTTTACTACACATAGCGATATATGCGCCGCCATATGCTTTACGAAGTACAACGGTTAATTTGATTGTGGTTGCTTCTGAATACGCATACAGTAATTTAGCTCCATGTCTAATAATTCCTCTCATCTCTTGATTTACTCCTGGCATAAAGCCTGGTACATCAACTAATGTAATAATTGGAATATTATAAGAATCACAGTAACGAATAAATCTAGCTCCCTTATCACTTGCATCACAATCTAGAGAACCTGCCGCATATCTTGGTTGACTACCAACAACACCAACGGTGATATTACTTAATTTAGCAAAACCAACAACGATATTTTGTGCAAATTCTGCTTGAATTTCTACAAAGCTATCTTTGTCAAACATCTCAGCAATTACTTGACGCATATCATAACTTTGTGACATACGCTCAGGTAGAATGGAATCTAACGCTTTTTGATTCTTATTCACATATGGTTCTTGCTTGAAAGTACGCTTGTCTCCATAATATTGTGGAAGCATCTCAACTAGATGCCGTACGCCTTCATAACATTTATCTTCTGATTCATATCTAAAATGAGCAACCCCACTTGTTGTGGAATGTACTCTTGCACTCCCTAATTCTTCCGCTGTAACTGTTTCATTGGTTACACTTTTGATAACTTTTGGTCCAGTAACGAACATATTGCTTACCTCATCAATTGTAAAGATGAAATCTGTAATACCTGGTGAATATACTGCACCACCCGCACATGGTCCTGCAATTATTGAAATCTGTGGAATATAGCCAGAAGCTAATGTGTTCATATAGAAGATATCACCATATCCTGCTAGTGAACTAACACCTTCTTGAATTCTAGCTCCACCCGAATCATTAATGCCTATTACCGGACATTTGGTCTTAATTGCTAGTTCAATAACATGTGCAATCTTCTTTCCATGTTCATTACCTAGTGTACCTCCCATTACTGTAAAGTCTTGTGCATATATGTACACTTTTTGACCTTTAATAAATCCATAGCCTGTTATGACACCATCGTAAGGTAATGTATCTTCACATAGTCCTAATGCACTCTTGTGATTTGTTACTCGTGATCCAATCTCTTTGAAAGTATCCTTATCAAGAATCATTGTAATACGTTCAATGGCATGTAGTTTACCTTTATCATGTTGTTTTTCTAATTTATATTTATCTACATACTCCGATTCTTTTTCTTTCATAAATGGAATATTCTCTGTGATTATGTTCTTTAGTTCTGCAATTCCTGCTGGAAATATTGAAGATTTCTGTTCTTCCAAGAAAGTACACCTCGCTCATCTTACTATTGAATTTCGAACTCTATTTTACTAATATTACCATATATAGAATTCTCAAACATTGTTCTGTTGCAATATAGATTATAACCGATACCAATCTCATTTTCAACTAATTTATTTTGATTATCAAATAAATTAGTATTTATTTTCCATTTTCACCATTCGGTATCCTATTCCAACATGAGTTTGTATATACTGCTCTTTATTATCTCCCGTTCCTAGTTTCTTTCTAAGTGAAGCCATATAAACTCTAAGAGAAGACATATCCGATTCAATCGCATTGGTCCAAACTTTGTCTAATATAAAACGATGCGTAAGCACCTTACCGATATTCTTGGCTAGCAAGCAAATCAAACTGTATTCTATGGGCATTAAATGTATCTCCTGATTCCTCACTGTTACTGTTGCACTTGGGTAATCAATTCTTAAATCACCATTAATAAAACAAGATTGACTCGGTTCGCCCATCACCCCATTCATATGCTGTAATCTGCGATATGTAGTCCGTAACCTAGCCAAAAGTTCTGCAACACTGAATGGTTTCGTAAGATAATCATCGGCTCCTGCATCTAATGCATTGATTTTATCCATATCTTCACTTCTTGCACTAATCACTATAATGGGTAACATCGACCAAGAACGTACCTTCTTAATCACCTCAATCCCATCCATATCCGGTAAACCAAGATCAAGTAAGATAATATCTGGATTGTGAGAGGTTGCTGCTAGAATAGCCTGTGCACCATTCTCAGCAACAATGTACTTATAATCTTGAGTCTCAAGCGTAGTGGTAATTAGATTCCGTACAGGTTTATCATCTTCTACGACTAAGATTTTTGATTTTTGATTTATCATAATAACATGCTCCTTTCCAAAGTTAAATACATGGTCTACTGCAATTCCTTTACCTCCTCTAATTTCAACGTAAATCGAAAGATAGCTCCCTTAGGTTTGTTATCGAGAACTTCTAGTTTTCCCCCATGTGCATCTACAATTGATTTACACAAGGCTAAACCAAGCCCCATTCCTCTTCTCCCATCAGATACAGAATCATTGACGGTATAGAACATCGTGAATATCTTAGTCTTTTGTTCATCATCAATTCCCGGTCCATCATCTCGTATCTCGATAGCTATATATTCCCCTTCTTTGCAGGTAACTACTTCAATATGAGACCCAGCAGGCGTATATTTGATTGCATTATCTATTAAGTTAATTATCACTTGAATAATACGTTTTGCATCAACTCTTGCTACTAGTACTTCTTCTACATCAACCGATACTCTATGCTCTTTTGACTTTCGATCTATGTGTTTCATAGCTTCGATGATTAAATCTTCCACTAGTTCTGGTTCTAAATCTAACTGCATGGTTCCATTCTCAATTCTCGTAACACTTAATAAATTCTCTACTAGATTAATCAACCACATCGAATCATCATATATATATTCATATAACTCATGCTTCTTATCTGCGGATATTAGGTCTGAGTTTTCAATTAGCATACTTGCGTTACCTGATATGCTAGTCAAAGGTGTTCTCAAATCATGAGAAATAGAGCGCAATAAATTAGCACGTAGTTGTTCTTGTTTTAACTGAATTGCCACCTCACGTTCCTTTAGAAGTAGCTCTTCCTTCTCCAGCGCAAAAGCGCATTCGTTCAGAATAGCCACTAAGATTCCTTGTTCAAATGCTTGAATCACCTCTCCATTTAATTCAATTCCAATAACCGCAAATACTCTATCACCATTCCGTACTGCCATATACAGACATTTGGCACCTGGTAACGTTGTGGTTGATGCGCCAGCATGCTTGTTGTTCTTATATGTCCAGGTTGCAACAGCTAATTCTGTTTTTGGTATTGATGTTGATATATTACTGCTACTATGGTAGATGATTGGTTTCGGATTCTTCTCTGGATCTCCAACATAACCATAGATTGTCTTATCTAATAATTTGCCTATCTGCCTTATGGTCCGCCACACAATATCTTCTGTATTCTTACCATGCTGTAATTTCTGGCTAGTCTCTAGCAATACTTCTGTACGATAGGCTTTTTTTGCTGATACCTTTGCTTCATTTTTGACCTTTTGGGTGACAGTTGAACTAATTAAGGACATAATTAACATAATCACAATAGTGATTACGTAACCTCCTTCATATACTTTGAAAGTAAGTTTTGGATCAGTAAAAAAGAAATCATATGTAAATACGCTTATAAAACTATATACATAACTGGTAAATTTATATTTTGTTATTATCGCTGTGACCAATACACCTAGTATATATGTCATTACTATATTCGAATCTTGCAAATCCATATATTTAAAGAAAATTGCAATACCTGATGAAACACTTAATAATAATAGAGTCTTAACTATATCAAGGCTTACAATAGAAGGCTGAACCTTTGTAGTTTTCTTCTTCTTTTTCCGATACATCTGATCATAGCTGTCCGGAATAAGGAATATCTCAATAGAGGGACAAAGCTTAGAAAGTCTTTCGGAGAAACTCTCCTTTACCAAAAACAGACTTCTCTTACTATAGCTTCTCCCTAGTACCACTTTTGTTACCTTAGATAACTTAGCATACTCCGCGATCTGTTCCACAATGTCACTTCCATAGGAGGTTACCGTATTAGCTCCAAATTGAGCAGCTAACTTGGTATTCTCCCTTAACCTTTGAATGTCCTCTTTATCCATATCTGAAGATTCTGGTGTCTCAACATAAAATGCTGTAAACTTACCGTGAAAAGCCTTTGCCATCCTTGCCGCTTGTCGAATCACTTTATCATTCGAGGGTGAAGGGGATAAACACATAAGGATATGCTCACCCACAGCCCCTTCCTTACCTAATTGGTGAATGGATTTACTCTGTTCTTGATTAACCCAATCTGCCATTCTTCTAAGTGCTATCTCACGTAACGCTATTAGATTATCTTCGGTAAAGAAGTTTCCTAACGCCTTTTTTACACGATCTTTCTTATATATTTTCCCTTGTTCAAGACGAGCAATTAATTCCTCTGGCTGTATATCAATCATCTCTATTTGATTTGCTTCATCAAACACAGAGTCTGGGATTCTCTCTCTTACCATAACTCCTGTAATCTGTGCAATTAAATCATGAAGGCTCTCAATGTGTTGTACGTTAACAGTTGTATAGACATTAATCCCAGCATTAAGTAGTTCTTTAATGTCCTCATACCTCTTAAGATGACGACTTCCAAACGCATTGGTATGTGCAAGTTCATCAACTAGTATAATATTCGGCTTTCTCTTAAGTGCACTATCAATATCAAATTCCGTCAGCTCAATGGATTGATACGGTATTACTTTCGGTGGTAAAACCTCTAAACCCTCTACTAATTTCATTGTTTCTGGTCTTGCATGTGGTTCTATGTAACCAGCTACAACATCAATGCCTGCTTTTTTCTCCTCATGCGCAGCAAGCAGCATAGCATAAGTTTTCCCTATACCTGCTGCATAGCCAAAGAAGATCTTCAATTTTCCTTTTCCTACATTCTCTTCATCAGAGACAATTCTATCAAGAATTGCCTCCGGATTCATTCTTACTTCTTCCATATCTTAGCTCCATTTACATGTATCAAGCGTTGACTACCACTCCCATATACCGCTTGATTTTGTTATCCCAATTAGATTCCTAGATTCATCTAATTCAGAATTCCGTCAAGTGCCAAATTTACTTCAAGAACATTAACAACCTTTTCTCCAAGAACCCCCAATAATTTTCCTGTGGTATATTGATTAATGATATCCTCTACTTGTTCTGTAGATATATTCCTCACCTTTGCTATTCTATCTACTTGATACATGGCGGCTGCAACACTAATATGAGGATCAAGACCACTACCAGAACCCGTTACTAAATCAACTGGAACTTTCTGATTTATCATGGCTGGATTTGAAGCTTTTATAGCTTCGGCACGTTCTGTAATTAAGGAACGATAATCCTCACTAGCCGGTGTCAGATTTGATGGTCCTGCATAATACAACGCATTGCCTTCCTCATCATGATATGTCCCTGTATTATCATACATAACACGTCCCCATAGATATCTATCCCCTGTAAACTTCTGACCAAGTAATTTACTTCCATATTGTTTTCCATCTACCTCAATTATACTACCATTTGCTTTATCTTTAAAGAAAAGTTGTGAAATTCCTGTTACTGCAAGCGGATAGATAACACCACATACAATAGTTGTTATAAGTATGAACGTTGCTGTTTGTTTTAGCAAGATCTTAATTGACTTCATGATGATTCCTCCTTAATTCTTAATTCCTAATTCGTTTCGTACTTGTTATTTTATTTGTTTAACTAAAACGCTTGATATTCTTTTATAGTTTCTTGACCCACCCGTTATGTCACAAAGTGCACAACCTCATGATAGGATAACCATAAAGTTAATTTTCGTTACTTAATCTTATTATTTATAACAAGACTAGCATTTAAAATAATCCCGTCGCTACTAGTAACAAATCGATTAATTTAACAAAGATGAACGGAGCGATAATACCACCTACACCATATACAAGTAGGTTCCATGATAACAACTTACCTGCTGAAACTTCACGGTACTTAACACCCTTTAATGCCAACGGAATCAACGCGATAATGATTAATGCATTATAAATAATTGCGGAGAATATGGCGCTTTCTGCACTATGAAGATGCATAATGTTAAGTGCTGACAATTCGGGATACAATCCTAAGAAGAGAGCCGGTATTATTGCAAAATATTTCGCTAAGTCGTTTGCGATACTGAATGTAGTTAAACTACCTCTTGTCATTAATAACTGTTTTCCAATTCTTACGATATCAATTAGTTTGGTTGGGGAGGAATCTAAATCCACCATGTTACCAGCTTCTTTTGCCGCTTGTGTACCTGTATTCATAGCAACCGCTACATCCGCTTGTGCTAATGCTGGAGCATCATTGGTACCATCTCCTGTCATGGCTACAAGATGACCTTTTGCTTGAAAATCGCGAATCATCTGCAGCTTTCCTTCTGGAGTCGCTTCTGCTAAGAAATCATCTACACCAGCTTCTGCTGCAATAGCAGCTGCTGTCAATGGATTATCTCCTGTTATCATGATTGTCTTGATACCCATCTTACGAAGATCTGCGAATTTTTCGTTTACTCCTGCCTTAATGATATCCTTAAGATAGATAACTCCAAGAATTTCTTTATTCTTAGATACAACAAGTGGCGTGCCACCTTTACTAGCGATGGACTTTACTGCCACGTCACATTGTCCACTATATCTTCCACCTTGATTAATTATATACTCTTTGATGGAATCAGCCGCACCTTTACGGATTCTATCTGATTTCATATCAACACCACTCATTCTTGTGGTTGCCGTAAATGGAACAAAACTCACATGTAACTCTTCTAGGTTACGTTCCCTTATACCAAACTTCTCTTTTGCTAAGATTACTACGCTACGCCCCTCCGGTGTTTCATCTGCTAGAGACGCCAACTGTGCCGCTTCTGCTAGTTCTTGCTCCGTATGACCATCGACTGGTATAAATTCCGCTGCCTGTCTGTTACCTAGTGTAATGGTACCTGTTTTATCAAGCATAAGGATATCAACATCACCAGCTGCCTCAATTGCTCTACCACTCATTGCAAGTACATTTGATTGATTCAAACGGCTCATACCTGCTATACCAATTGCAGATAGCAATGCTCCAATCGTTGTTGGTGCAAGACAAACTAATAGCGCAATTAATGAAGTAATGGAGGTAGGATTTTCAAGACCTAATTGTTTTGAAGAAAACAAACTGTAACTATATAACGAAGCTGTCACTAAGATAAATATTGCTGTTAACGCTACTAAGAAGATTTGTAAGGCGATTTCGTTTGGAGTTTTCTTCCTTGAAGAACCTTCTACCATTGCAATCATCTTATCTAGAAAGCTTTCTCCAGCCTCACTGGTTACCTGAATAACAATCCAGTCAGAAGTAACCATTGTACCACCAGTAACCGCACTTCTATCCCCTCCTGCTTCACGTATCACTGGGGCAGATTCTCCAGTGATTGCGCTTTCATCAACGGATGCCGCACCTTCCACTACTTCACCATCCGCTGGGATTTGTTCCCCTGCATTCACTAAAACGAGATCCCCTTTTCTTAATGTTGCTGATGATACTAGCTTAAAATCCTCTTTGTGATCAATTGAATCGATTTTTTTCGTCTCTATATCTTTCTTTGAAGCCCGCAGAGAATCTGCCTGTGCCTTACCTCTACCTTCTGCAATTGCTTCCGCGAAGTTCGCAAACAGTACAGTAAACCAAAGAATAACTGCTATTCCTAATATGTATCCGGAAGAAGCATCTTTAATCCCAAAGCATGATAAGAGAAAAAGAAATGATGTTAAAATTGCTGATATATATACTAAAAACATTACAGGATTCCCAATTTGTGTCTTAGGAGACAGTTTCATAAACGAATCCTTTAATGCATGTAAGAGTATTTTCTTGTCTTTCACTTTAATTTCCATGCATATCACAAGCCTCTTGTGATTCCGCCATAATAAATAGGTTGAAAGAAAGCAGTGCATGGCTCCTTTCATAAGATTTATATTCTTTCAACCCTTCCTCCCTATGCAATCATCTGCAAATGTTCTGCAATTGGTCCAAGTGCAACCGCAGGGAAGAAACTTAATGCTCCAATTAGTAAAACAACAAAAATTAATAAAGCAATAAACATACCATTCGAAGTAGAAAGTGTACCTGCTGAAGTTGCAATCTTTTTCTTCTTAGCTAAACTACCTGCAATTGCAAGAGTAGCTAACATTGGTACAAACCTTGCTAACAACATACATAAACCAATTGCTATATTAAGGAATGGCGTATCTGTCCCTAATCCAGCAAATGCAGACCCATTGTTTCCGCCTGCTGAGGCAAATGCATATAATACTTCCGAAAATCCATGTGCCCCTGCATTATTCAAGCCATCTGCTACAGAAGGAATTACCATAGCAATACCACTACCAATTAGGATAGCGACTGGTGTTGCTAAGCAAACGAACACAGCCATCTTCATCTCATAAGGTTCAATCTTCTTACCTAGATATTCTGGCGTTCTACCAACCATTAAGCCCGCAATGAATACCGTTAATATAGCGAAACCAAGCATTCCATATAATCCACAACCTACACCACCAAAGATTACTTCACCAAGCATCATGAGAAGCATTAATACCATTCCCCCAAGTGGTGTATACGAATCATGCATGGAGTTTACAGAACCATTGGAAGCTGCTGTAGTGAATACCCCCCAGGTTACTGATGAGGCAATTCCAAATCTAGCTTCTTTTCCTTCCATGTTACCACCCGCTTGACCGTCCGTACTAAGATCCACTAGCTCCTCGCTATTTCTTTCAGAGCCTTGTAATTGTGGAGTAGCAAATTGTTCACTAACAGCTACCGATGTAAGTGCGATAACTAAAACCGTAAACATAGCGATAAAGATTGCCCTTCCCTGTTTTGAGTCCTTGATATTTCTTCCAAATGTAAAGCAGAGTGCTGCCGGTATTAACAATATGGAAATCATCTCAAGCAAGTTCGCTAGTATTGTTGGATTCTCAAATGGGTGCGCGGAATTAACACCAAAGAAACCACCACCGTTTGTTCCCAATTGTTTGATGGCAATCTGACTCGCAGCTGGTCCCATAGGAACAACTTCTTCTGTTACAACGGTACCATCTTCTGTTGTAATAGGCTCAATTAATTGAACGGTATCATAACTCTTAAAGTTTTGCACCACACCCTGTGATACTAAGCCAATTGATACTACTATTGATAATGGAATTAATACATAAACTAAAGATCTTGTTACATCTACAAAAAAGTTACCAATTCCATTTGTCTTCGTTCTTACAAATCCACGAATAAGTGCAAACAATACCGAGATACCAACCGCAGCTGATACGAAGTTTTGAACAGTTAAACCAATCATCTGTGTAAAATATGAAAGTTGTGCCTCACTGCTATATGCTTGCCAGTTCGTATTGGTAATAAAGCTAACTGCTGTATTAAAAGCTAAATGCCAACTTGTTCCGTCAATTTTTTCTGGATTAAGTGGTAAAATTCCTTGTAAGAGTATAATTAAGAATAAAGTAACTAAAAATAATGCACTAAACAAAATTGCTGATAACGCATATCTCTTCCATGTCATTTCTTCACTTTCTTCAATATGTAATAATCGATAAATCAATCTCTCGCACGGCCTTCCAACCCTTGATAGGAAGACTTTTTCTCCGTTCATAACCTTTCCTATATACCTGCCAAGGGGTATTGCTAAGGCTATCAGTATAATTAAATATATTGAATATTGGATTACTGTCTCCATGCTTTTTTCCTCCCAATTACTATTGCAACAATTTTTTCATATACAACGTTTCTTCTTTGTATTATCCAATCTATAAAACGCTTAACTTATCTGTCTATCCACCTCCAATGTTTTTACATGAATTAGAATAGCAGATTGGATATAAAAATAGGGTTATGGATTGGGGGTGGGGTATTAAAATGGTATTAAAATTTTATAGATATGGTCTTTTAATCTAGAGTGTGTGTAAAAATACGCTTACCTTGCTTTTTATTACAATCATCGTCTTCATCATAAGCTAGATGACTAATAGGTAAAAAGCTTACATACTGATCCATATTGTACTTCACAGGCCAATACGTAGGATCAAGAGCATAAGCAGCCCGAAAATGTTTTAATGCAAGCCTATGATCTTTTTGTGTTTCCAGTAATATCCCCATAAGGTTATGAGGTATTGGTGAGTGTGCATGCTCACTCATAGCATGCTTGATCTGTTGTTCTGCTGTTAGAAAGTTTTTATCCTTGATTAATCTCCTAATCTCATTACATAACTTATTATTAATTTCCTTCTCCACTGAGCTTTTGTTCGTAATATTGATTTGACTATCTCTTTTGACATTTTCCATAAACTATGCCTCCTATATTGTCCTAGTTAATGTACATATAATAAAGTGTGCATTTGTTATTACTTCTATAGGCTAACATGATTTATATTAAATGTGGGTATGGATAGTAGGGTAGGATGTTAAAATGGGGTAAAAATTAATCAGACATAGTTAATATTGTTAATTAACCCCCTTCTCTATATTACTAATAATGTATTGAATTACCCAATTACAATCGTGTGTTTTCATGATATAATAGAAGTAATAAAGATTAATTATCTGAATTTACATTAGAAAATATAAAGAGGACTTTATTATGATAGATACAAACTTATATACAAATTCTCATTCTTATGAAATGGTATGTAGTCTAGGTGAACGTTGCATGACAGCACATCAAATGCGTTTGAATAAACTTCGCTCTGAGTCCAACCTATTTGATTGGCTAGTTACAACTAATATTGCTGCTGTGGTTGATACTTTGTTAAACAATTGGAATGATTTTTTCAATAGAGAAAATCTTGTTGTACAATATGTCGGACCAGAACACACAAGTGTAATGGATTCTACCACCGGTTTTCTCAGTTTACACGACTTTAATTCTGCTAAACCATTCGATGAAGAATACGATAGATTTATTACAAAATATAAGCGCAGAATCAATCGCCTTATGGATTTAATCTGCACATCAAAATCCATCCTATTTGTCAGAACCAATGCAACTGAAATAGATATTGAAAATTTGCAACGCTTAATAACATTAAATCCTAGTGCTACTATTGATTTTCTAATCGTTAATACTACTAATACTACTAGTGTTAGATCGATACCAAGCAAATACGATAATGTACATATCTACGAAATATCTGATCAGCCTGATTTAGCTTATGATGTCTGGATGGGGAATCATGTACATTGGAAAGAAGTACTTTCTAATTATTCACTTATTGGATATCAGTATTTTCTTGTACAGGCATTAAAGCAATATACCAAGGAAAAGACTTTGGTAATATGGGGATTTGGTGGTGCAGGAAGAAAAATTGTCGCACACTTAACAATAACAAAAGATTCTGTACCTATCGGTTGGATTGTAGATCGTAACCCAGCCAAGATCGGTATGATTAGCGAAATATTAGAATTAAAAGATATCACAAGCTTACGATCACATACTTCTGACGTCTTTGTATTAATCTGTATCTATGGTGATACAACAGAAATAGAAAAGACCCTGAAAGATATGAATTTCTCTCAAGAGTCTTATAAAAAGGTTTTATATGATGGACTGGCACCGATTGGGGTAGGTTGATTGATGCTGAATAGAGTATTATTAACTGTTTTATTTGTAAACATCTTCTCCAGCATGCCTAGCTCCTAAAGCTTTTTGTATTACATTACTTCGATAATTAATTTGGAGGTAGTCGTATGGCAACAGCAAAAATAGGAAAAAATTCTGAACGTGTTATTTTATTAAAAAATTCCTTGCTAGTGGAATGGAAAAAAAGACTGGGCAAAGAAAATAGCATTCCATATGCAACTTTATATAAGTAGGTGAAATCTTAGTCCACTTTGAAATCTGGCCTTTTGTATCATTCCCGAAATCGCACTTTTCTCGGTAGATCAATATTTCTGACCTCAAACAGACACATCAATGTAGTAGTACATAGTCTTTTCGCTACACATAAGCTCATCCTTATGAGTTTCATTTTAGTATTCACATAATTAGGATTATTTCCATGGATTGTATTTTGATTGCCAAAATAAATTTTATTACTATGTTCTACCTTGATCATACTCACAAGAACGACATGTCAGATTCAACAGCATTAGTCCAGACCTAATCTAAATTCTAGAGTATACTTACACAATGGGGTTAGTCAAGATCCTGGCTAATCTTATCGCACCCTTACCGTCCACTAATGACTGCATTTTACTTCCAATGTTAAACCTATACTCTTGGTTGGTAGCATATTGCCTAATTGCTGCATTTATTCTTCTCCATAAATCCAACTCCCCATTACGAATATCACCACAATAACTAGCAACCCCTAATTGTTCAAAGCCTTTTGCACCTAACAATTGATTATCAGCAAATGTATAGGTAATCATCGGTACACCACATGCACATAACTCATACATGGTAGAACCACCTGCAGTAATTGCAATATCACAGTTTCTCATGATTTCAGACATATTTGTAACATTAAAATGAAGAATAATTTGTGGATATTTACTTGCTAATTCTTCTAAATATTCTCTATCAGAATTGAAATTTCCTACGATTATATGATATTGTATTGTTCGTATATCATAAGGCCGCTTATCTAATAATTCCTTTTGCTTTGTTTTCATTGTTGTTTTTTCTTGTAATAATGTTTCTTGTTCAAGATAGTGTATAAACTTCTTTGCTACATGATAGTAATCTGCTCCTCCTGTTGTTATTAGAATCCGACTTACTATATTCCTAAAAATTCTTTTAATACCACGAAATTCTTCTCGCAAAGGGATATACTTACAGCCTAAAAAATAATTAACATTCCAATTATATCCCGAATGATAATCTAATTTTTCTACATAATTATTATAATTAATTAAGACATCTACTGGGTAAGGAAACATAGCCAGGTCATCCAAATAAAATACCTTCGTATGTTTTCTCAGTTCTGATAAATAGTGTTCCGTTACATAATAACTATCGATTAATAATCTGTCAATATTATACTCTTGAATTAGCAGAATCAGCCGTTCCAATTCTAAATCCAAATCATCCCACTTAGAATTCATACAAATGCATGAATATCCATTGCTTTCTATCAGTTCTCTTACATGCTCATCCGCTACGAGAAATGTTATTTTCTGCCCTAATTTCATAACTTCTCTTGCTATTGATATACAACGCATAACATGTCCTGTTGCTATTGTTGGATTAGCATCAGTTCGAATATAAAGCATTTTTATCACTTCCTTTAATTTATTAATGAGCTTTTTAATTTCGGCACTAACACCCTAGAATTCTATACTACTATTCCCCCACTAATTAAACATATTTCTTCTGTAGATCATTTATATTAGTTCTTACTAGATATCTCATACCTCAACCATAGGGAATTTCTAATGTACTACACCTTTCCATCTTAATTATTTACTAGCTTAATTATCGTATCAATTACATACTGTTGTTCTTCTGTTGACAAATCAGGATACAATGGAATACTGATTATGTGCTTGTATAACTCTTCAGCGTGTGGACACCTTACCAAATCATAACCATTCTTCTGATAATATGGGAATGTATATACAGGTATATAATGTACGTTAACTCCAATTCCTGCTGCACTTAATTCTTCGAATACATACCGCCTATCAACATTTTTAACCTGTATCACATAAAGATGATAACTATTATTACAGCCTTCTTTTTGATTTGGTACGATAATATTCTTAATATTAGCAAATGCTTCGTCATAACGCTTTGCTATCTCTCTTCTCTTTGCTACAAATGTGTCCAATTTTTGCATCTGCGATATACCAAGAGCACACTGTATATCCGTAATTCGATAATTATAACCTAGCTCCAATTGCTCATAGTACCAAGGTCCCTCATTTCTTGACAACAACTTTGGATCTCTGGTGATTCCATGAGTGCGGAATAACATTAATCTATTATACAGTTCTTTATTATTAGTCATAATCATCCCACCCTCGGCTGTTGTAATATGCTTGACTGGGTGGAAACTAAACGTTGTCATATCTGACATACTACCAACTTTTTTTCCTTGGTAATCTGCTCCTAATGCATGAGCAGCATCTTCAATTACAATCAGTTTATATTCTTTTGCTATGGCATGAATTGCCTCCATATCACAAGGTTGTCCTGTATAATGAACTGCTATGATTGCCTTTGTGCGATTTGTTATCTTTCGCTTAATATCTTCTGGATCTATGTTATAGGTAATCGGATTAATATCTGCAAATACCGGTTTTCCACCACAATAAATAATGCTGTTAGCAGAAGCTGCAAAAGTAATTGGTGTTGTAATTACTTCATCCTCTTCTCCAATTCCTGCTGCATAACACGCAGCATGCAATGCTGCTGTTCCATTAGAAATAGCAACAGCATATTTGGCCCCAACATACTCCGCTACACACTGTTCAAACTCATGAACTTTGGGTCCTGTAGTAAGAAAATCCGATCGCAAGGTTTCTACAACTGCCTTAATATCATCATCATCAATTGATTGTCTTCCGTATGGGATATGCACTTTATCATCTCCTATCTAACTATTTTATTAATCTTTTTACAAATACGATACGATTATTTTTTGAATACTTTGTATATAAACAATATTCAAATACTTTTTGTGATGCAAGATTATCTTCCTTTACTTCACCAATAAGTTCAATAATATGATGTCCTTTATATAGTTCGTTTTTTTCGATAGATTCAATAATTTTTTTCCCTAGACCTATACCACGATATCTCTTATCAACACTATAACTAATATATGCTTTTTTATCGACATACTCTAACCTAAGTTGTCCTACAGGAATATCATTTTTATAAACAATATATATTGCTATGTTATCTACATCTAATCTCGTCTCACACCACTTTACATGTTCATCATATACAATCTTATCAGAATGAAATGAATTCATTCTAGTTTCAGGATCATTAGCCCAATTATATAATATATTGATATCATCTATACTAAATCTTTTGAATTCTAGTAGGCCTTCCATATGATACTCCATTTCAAAATTAATATAATATTATTTATTCAACACTTTCGAATCTAATTGGAGTACCCTCACTAATATCATATCGAGCAACTTTTCCAATTACCTCATTATAAAACTTTGGTTTCAAGCCAGCACCTGGACGAATAACACGGATATTATCAGCACTTAACTGTTCCCCTGCCTTAATATCTTTTACAGCGAATATCGATTTTCGGAATCTCAAATTACCTTCCTCTTGTTTAGTTGGCCCATATTTTACTTTTCCAATAGCCATCTCCACAGCGCGTATCTCATTAACCATCGTAGCAAATTCATTTGCTTCCATTGAAAACGAAGAATCTGGATTATTGTTATCTCTACTTATACAAAAATGTTTTTCTATAATAGACGCTCCCATTGAAACTGCTGCAACTGCACCCAATGACCCCATTGAATGGTCAGAAAGACCAACTGGAACATTAAATATTTCCTTCATATTTACCATCGTCTTCAGATTCATCTCATCAGTAATAGCTGGATATGCGCTTGCACAGTGTAATAATGCCAATTGATTATTGTCCTGACTACGTACCGCATTCACCGCATCTTCTATTTCACATAATGTAGCCATACCTGTAGACATTATAATTGGTTTTCCTTTAGAAGCAACATATTCAATCAATGGTATGTCTACTACCTCAAAGGACGCAATTTTGTAAAACTCTACTCCCATCTCTTCTAAAAAATCAACTGCTGTTTTATCAAAAGGTGTAGAGAAAAAATCAATTCCAATCTTATCAGCAACTTCCTTTAATTCTGGTTGCCACTCCCACGGAGTATAAGCTTTCTGATAAAGAGAATATAGATTCTCTCCTTTCCAAGTTCCGCTGTCTATCTGAAAATATTTATTACTGCAATTCATTGTGATCGTATCAGCAGTATAAGTTTGTATTTTAATACAATCTGCTCCCGATTCTTTTGCTGCATAAATGATTTCCTTCGCTCGATCTAAACTTCCAGCATGATTAGCAGACATCTCAGCAATAATATAAGTCTCTTGATTTTTTATTTTATCTTGTAATTTCATATTTTCTTTACTCCAATTCAAAATATTATTCCCTAGAGACACCTATTTTGATATACGCATTCTATATTTTAATTCTGCTAATTCCCAATCCACATAATTATCAATGTCCTGAACTTCCATTTCATCAATAATAATAGGTAATGTATTCTCCATTATTAAATTATGCGTATCTAAAAATCTTTCTGTATTCATAAAATAAAATTGACCACAATCGTGATACCATTTTTCCAGATCCTGCGAACGTAATAGACGATTTTCTGGCCATTTAAATTCTAATTTATCATCTTTTAAAACAAAGCATCTCTGAGGAGGAAAAGAATACGCCACGATTGGTATAACCGCGTCAGCTTTTGATAGTACTAATTTTTCATAGCTTTCTCTTAATCTAGCCGCTGTAATAAACGGAGCAGTTGGATAAATACAACAAACATACTCAAATGTTATTCCCAGTTTTTTATATTCATCTAATACTTCTAAAAGGACTTCATGTGTCATTGCCATATCACCTGAAGTTTCTTGTGAGCGTGTAAAAGGTACCATTGCGCCACATTCCTCAGCAATTTTTTTAATCTCTAAATCTTCTGTTGATACCATTACTTCATCAAAAATAGAACTTTCAATTGCAGCTTCAATCGAATATTGAATAATTGGTTTTCCACAAAATTCTTTAATGTTTTTTCTGGTAATTCTCTTACTACCACCTCTGGCAGTTATGATAGCTAAACATTTCTTCTTCATATCAATATCCTTTCTACTTAGCGAAGTTCATCCAATTTTTTTGCTACTTTATGAAATGCTTCAATAACATCATCTAAATCTTTTTTCGTCATAAATGGTCGCATCAATTCATGAAAGTTGTTTCTGAATCACATATTTTTCAAAACTTAATGGCTCATTTCTTTAGTTTTCTCATACTCATCATCCGACATATAATCGCAGTATCCTTTATTATACATCCATTTTCTTTAAGAGATTATTGTCAATTAACTTATCAACTATTTCTATTAGTTCATCAATAGCAACATTTATTATATTACTAATATCAATTAAATCATTATGACCATCTGCATATGCAATAAAATTAGTTAATGCTTTTATCTTATTATAAGTACCTTTCTGACTTATAGTCGGATACAAGCCTCTTTTACCAAGTTGCGGTTCACAAAGACAAGTAACTCTATACTTATAATTATATTCTAAAGCATTAATACACTTTTTCATTAATTCAAATGTTCCTTGTAGTCCTTTTTCTGATATAAGTTCCAAATTATCTGCTGATGTATGGTATTCTTTAAATTCTCCATATTTTGACCTACATACGGCACATACAGGTAAATCAATACCTGGTGCATTAAATTGTCTCTCATCGGATCCTCTGTGCAAAAAACTATATTTTTGATATTCAGGATAATGAAACCCTAATACATTCTCTAATAATTTATCAGTTAATGTTTTTCCATATTTTGTCTCAACGTAAGAGTATGTTCTATCATCTCCTACACAAGATAAGACAAATCCAGCTATGGTATTTTTTTTCATTATATCAAGATTTCTACTCAAATAAGTAATTGATCCAATTGTTTCAGGTACAAATATAATTCTATAAGTATACCTTCTCTTTTTTAAGGTTTTAATCCACTTAGCCAATGCAATTGTAACACAAGGTCCAGATACTTCATTATTAGCCATTGATGGGTGGCATATATAAGTAGATAATAACACTTCCTCTTGTGTTTCACCTTTAATGATGATTTCTCCATAAGTTAAGCTTCCTTGCTTGAGCTCACTGTCAATAACACAATGATAATTATCTTCTTTCAATAATTTTTTTTGATTCTCGGACATACAAAAACCACTACGCTCTTTATAGTACGAAGTTACATATGGAATTACATCAGGTTGATCAGGTTGCGTATATATTATTTTATTCAACTCGTCAAGGCTAAGATAGCAGTCCATAGGATTCGAATATCCCATTACATAAAGATTATTTTCTTTAAAATCAATTATTTTTTCTCCGTTTGAAGTTTCAATATAAGCATCTTTTATATTCCATTCTTTTGGTACTGTCCAATCAAATACCTGTGTTCCTGAGGGCACTTCATATATATTTAAATCGCTATACTCTGTCTTTAAAATGGCTAGTGTTTCCCTAACCCCATTTCCTGTTAAACTTCTACATATGGGAAATAACTTTTTTGCTAGTTGATACATTTTTTCAATTCCTTCGATAATTTTATTTTTCACATTATTCTAAACATTTGTATTTATTCAGAAATACAGCCATAATAACTATAATACTTTTTAACAAGAAATACATCAAATATTACAGTTGTTCATTTCCAAAATAATTAGTAAAATTTAAATTATACAAACTGTTATAATCCACTTGCAACGCTTTAGATATAGTGGCAAGTTTTTCAGTATCCATACCAATTTTATCAATTTTACTATACTCTTCAATTAATTCTAAAGGATTACATCCCATAATAGCTGACTGCTTATGAATTGTATGTAAATAGCTTGTATGAAATGAAGTTACTCCACATATAGTATCTATTGGATCAATACCTGTTTTTTTAACAAATGGTCGAACTAATTTATTACTTACCATTAATAATTTTTTATAATCGATATCTAAATCATAACCATATTTCTGCATACAAATAGTGAATAATTCAGTAGAAGCATTTCCTGCACTTCTTCCTAATCCTTGCAATGAACAATCTATCATTTCAATTCCAATACTTGCTGCGAATATACTATTAGACAATGCTAAACCCAAGTTGTTGTGAGCATGAAAACCTAGTCTAATATCAGACACTTTTCTTATAGCATTATAATAGTTTTCTATCTCATAAGGTAACATTCCTCCAGCTGAATCAACAATATAAACAACATCTGCTCCGTAGCTTTGTGAAATAGCAACTTGTTCAGCAAACTTTTCTGGTGCTAATGCATATGATTTCATATAATTTGCCATAACTTCTAAACCATAACTTTTAGCTATCTTTATATAAGGTTCCGATTTCTTAATCTCATCAACATTAGTTCCAATTCGTATAAATTTCATGCCAAGGCTCGCTGCTTTTTCGATATCACCATATGATGCAACCCCAGGGATGCAAAAAACCCCATATTTTGCATTTTTTATACTTCTTTGTGCGCTCTTTAAATATTCTTCATCAGAATTTAAAGATTGACCATTTTTAGGGCTACTTGCACCTAATCCCATTCCATGACCAATTTCTATATAATTATATCCCAATTTATCTAAAGCTCCACCGATCATCATAACATCTGCACATGAAAATTGAAAGTTTATAGCATAGCTTCCATCTCTCAATGTAACATCCATTATATTTATCTTTTTCATTTTATTCATCCTCTTTAATAAAGAATAACCTTTTTATTTTATAAAGTTTAATTTTTAATAGTAAGAAATCTTGGATCTGACTTTAGATTATCTGCAATTAAATTATAATATTCCCGGCAATTCATTAATTTCATATTGCCTTTACCCAAATTAACTGTTTTACTGACCCCCTCTTGTTTACAAGCTAAATCCAGCTTTCGAAAATCAGGCGCATCTTCAAGTTTTTCTAAATCATAAACAAAATGGACAAAATAATCTCGTCTTATTTCCCCACCATCTACCATCATCCCATTAAAAGCTTTTTTATAACGATATGTTACATTTTTTTGTTGTTCTACATAGTGTACAAATGTAGATCCACTATCAAAATTCATACATAATATTTTTCCATCAACATCCATCATTCTATCCCATATAGAGTTAAGACCAAATGATTCATTAGGAATATCTTTTATTAAATCATTAATTTTTTTACCAAAACCACATACTGAAAAATTTGCATCTCTAGATCTCTGATTAATATTTAATTTCCTTATATATTCTGATAACATACCACAACTAGATACACTTTCTTGTACATTAAATACTTCATTATGGCAAAAAGAGTATGTAAACGAAGGAACTATAATGGTTCCTTCATTACCTAATATCTCATTAAATGCCCTAACATATTCGTTGCATAAATCAGAAGCAGTTTTAACGTTTTGCATTTTACCATAATACCCTAAATTTGAATGAATAAATACCGTATCCCCCCTTTTTAGGCCAACATCATTTAATGCAATTAACAAATCTTCATAATTGTAATTATCCATATTATTATCCTCTACTCTTCAACACTATTCTTAATTGCATCAATTAGCCCTTGAATTGTTGCGAAGTTACGGTCTTCAAATTGTGTATTATCAAATTCGACTTGAAGTTCATCCTCAATATCGGAAATTAATTGAATAAATTGAAAAGAATCGATATAATTAAGATTAAAGTAATTTTCATTAATATTTTTTTCTAATTCCTTTTCATTTGCATCTGTATTTTTGCAAAACCAATCTACTATCCATTTCTTTACGTCCATCTCTATCTACCTTTCTATCAAAACTACTCTTGCCGGAGAACCATCAATATCTTTCAACTTTAATGGTAACGCTACAATTTCATATTGCTTATTAATATCAATAGTTGCCGTATTAGTTAGATACTCAATAATCACTACGTTATTTTGTAAAAGTTTTTTATGAACAGGTGAATCATTTTTTTCATATATTGCATTATTGGCATCTGGTGATGGGGTATCAAGTGCAATTAATTTCATACCATTCTCAATCAAATAATTAGCCGCTTCCATATCAAAATATGGGAACCCATTGTAATATTGTTCTGTCTTCCAATATTTATACCACCCAAATATAAAAAGCATTCTTTTTTTAATGTTAATCTGTTTTACCATATCCAACGTAACATATGTGTTCCTATCCAAATTAGTAAAATCAACTATTTCAATTTCTCCAATTAATAAATTTAAATCCATTTTATCAATTCCATGTGTATTATCATAAAAATGTAGTGGTGCATCCATATGCGTTCCTGTATGACTTCCTAAAACTATTCGACTTGTATTTCTTCCAACAGAATTTATTGTTCCTATTTTTTCTAACATAGGTTTCTGATGCCAAGAAGTTCCACAAGTTAAACATTCATTATCCACTGTAATGGTTAAATCAATAACATTCATCTTTATATCCCCTCATTATTTTTTATACTAATAAACTCAATAATTTCACCTGAATAACCAATCAAAAAGAATATACTTAATTCTTTATTATTAACTATAAGTTGATTTATCTCCGATACTTGATAACCTAATTTAAGTAATCTCTGTCTGTATTTGCTACTATTTATAACAATAAATGCTATCGATGTAAATCCATTAGCATCTAAATAACTGATTACCTCTGAATTATTTTCTTTTATTTCAACTAAAATATCTACGTTATCTAATATTGGATGCAATACCCATCTATCAGAATTATTTGTTTCTTTATTAAATCCTAAATCACTTAGTAATATTTCCGTTTTTTCTTTATTTGCTGTATTAATACTTATGACTGTATCTGATAGATTAAATACATTGCTATCTACTTCACAGCTGTCATAAGTTGTTAATTCAATTGGTAATCCCTTATCTTTATATAGCATTGTAATATTATGATATTTTTGTTTTTTATTCATTAATTCATTTTTTATTTCGATATTAAAAAGATTTTTTTCTTTAAACTTAACTTTATATTGAGGGAGCATATTCTTTACGTCATCCTCGTAAGCAGTTGCACACGTATACGTTATATGATCGAATTTTACTATCATTCTTCACCTCTAAACTGTTTATAAAATGAAGATATTAATTTGTTTTTATCAACCTTACCATTTAGATTCTTATAAATTTCAGTCATTTTCATAAAATAGTCAACTTTATAGTATTTACCCAACTCTTTAACTATAATATCATTTATTTCGCTTTCCAATAATATTTTATTTGATTTATACCAACATACAATTCTTTCTTCATTATTTGATATTATTGATGCTATATAACAATCACTTACATCACTTATTGATATTATTTTATTTTCTATATCACTAGGACTAATATTTATACCACCCTTTATTATTAAATCCTTTTTTCTTCCTTTTATAAATAATTTATTATCGCTAATAACCCCTAAATCTCCAGTTTTATAAAAGTCATCTATCATATAGTCCGACATATTGCAATCATAATATCCCTTCATAAGCCATGGTACCTTAACTAAAATCTGATTATCACTATCAAATTTTATAATCACATTATCAAGAATTTTTCCTACACTGCTATCTTTAATTTCATCATCATTACATTCCGTAGAAATAAATAATGTTTCCGATAAACCATAACTCTGCAATAATTTTACATCATATTTATTTTCGAATTTATTTCTAAGTTCTAAACTTAGTGGCGCTGTGCCTACCGATATAATAGGTTTATTACTTGCAAAATAATTTTTAACTTGTCCTTTTTTATCCATATATAATAAAACATGTAACATTGTAGGCGAAAACCAAAATGTATTTATACTATAACTCATAACATTTTTCCAAAAATGCAATGCTTGTTCTGCTGTAAATCTATTCATTATAACTATCTTTGATTTCATGATAAATGGCATGAAAATTGAATTTAAGATTCCAGCCATATATGTCATTGGCATAATATGCCCAAACACACAATTGTCCGTATACTTTAAACTTTTACCCATTATTATAGCTGCATAAAACAGGTTAAAAGCTGAGTGAACTACTCCTTTGGGATTTCCTGTACTACCAGATGTATATGTTATTAAATATGACTTATCAACATCCATATTTCTTATATAATAAAAAATCATTTTATTTGTTAATTCTTTCATGTCTTCAAAGTTCATAAACTCATTAACATTATTGATATTAACAAGTATACTATCATCGTGTGTTTGAATTATTTTATTTACTTCATCATCTTGTTTTAATGGATCTAGCGGTATTATTATTTTGTTACTGAAAAGACTTGAGAAATAAAATAAAAACAATTCTATACTATTATCTAATAACACAATATACTTATCAACACCGCATTTCCTTTGTTTTAGAGATATTTCATAAGCTAAGGAAAATAATTTTCTATACGTATATTGCTTATTGTTAATACTATCTACTACAAAAATTGAATCCATGTCTAAATTGTTAATTAGTTTAAGTATATATTGTTTATTAATTTCTTCTTTGTACATTTAAATTACTCCCATCAATATTAATAATACAATTGTAATAGCCGTATTTGATTTAAACTGCTGTACTTTAATTAATTTTACTTTTTGCAATATCAATTACAGCAATTACACAATGTCAAATCTGCTCTTAATTTCACTTGATAAATCTATCTCTTGAATCTTGCTACTATTAATATTCATATTATCTACCATAGAATATATATTCTCTTTAATACCTCTTAAGCAAAAATTACATATAGTATTTTCAATTTTATTTTCTATATGTTTTCTTCTTAATTCCACAAATTCCTTACTATATACAGCATCTTTTAGTTTTGTATTATTTAGGTCTGCAATAACGGTTAAATTACTTGTTACATCAAAGCAACAAGCCAATAAATCCCCTTTTTCATTAATTGTAATTCTATTAAATAACGACTTACATGGTAATTTTCCTACCAAATCATGTGTTATAGAATAATCTTCTTCCTTTAAGCATAAATATTCCTTAACCCCTTTAACACTTCTGTTAGCAATAACATTTGAGATAACCAACTCATCAACATAAGGTCCGTAAGTAGCTTCTATTTCTTTCTTTTCATTTTTATTGAATTCAGTTAGTATCGAGAACATGTATAACTTATAGTTCAGATTTTTTTCTTTTCTATACTGATACGCATATTTGATATTCTCATATACTCTTGAAAATGCATTAATTCCATGATGCTTTTCAAAGGTTTCTGGGTTTGAACCACTTACAGAAAACTTAATACTATCGATTCCTGCTGCCGCCAATTTTTCTAGATTTTTAGGAGTTAAAAGTATTCCATTTGTTGATATGTATACATACTTAAAACCTATTATATGTTTTAAGTAATGCACATAATCATATACTTTAGGATTCATTAACGGCTCAGCTGTTATATATAATCCTACATCCGTTATTCCCAAATCATATGCTTCCTTTGTAATTCGATAAAAGAACTCATCGTCTATTACTCTTTTATTTTTATGTGATCCTTTTGCATAATATTGACAATATATACACCTCTCATTACATTGACTAGTTATTTCTATATTAAGTGTACGCCCAATATATGATGGGTATAGATCATTATCAACAATAATTTGACTATTAATTTTATCCGTAATTGACATAAAGCCCTCCTAATTCTATTCACCAAACAATAATCAATAATATTTTTATTAAATGGACTTTAATGCCGAACGTAACTGTTCTACTGTAAGCCACTCTCTATTTGTTCCAGAGCTATACTCAAATCCTTCCTCTACCTTTTTTCCACCTGGTAAAATATCTCTTTGCAAATCAGCCCACTCATAATGAGGATAGATAATATAATGTTTAGCGTATTCATATGTTGTCCACGAATCATCCTTAGTTACCATAACTTCATGAAGTTTTTCACCTTCACGTATACCAAATTCATTAATTTCACAATCTTCTTTCATTGCTTTAGCTAAATCTCCTATATGAAATGATGGTATTTTAGAAATATAGGTCTCTCCACCTTTTGATTCCTCTAAAGCTTTAAACACTAATTCAACTCCTTGTTCAAGTGTAATCCAAAAACGAGTCATACGCATATCTGTAACACCAAGAACTTTTCCACCATCATCTATTATTTTGTTCCATATAGGAATAACTGAGCCTCTACTCCCTGCGACATTCCCATATCTAACAACTGAAAACCGTGTATCTTTATAACCTGTGTATGCATTTGCTGCTATAAATAATTTATCTGAAACTAACTTTGTCCCTCCATATAAATTAATAGGATTAACAGCTTTGTCTGTAGATAAAGCAACAACTCTTTTTACATTTCTATCCAATGCCGCATCAATAACATTCTGTGCTCCATGTATATTCGTCTTTACTGCTTCCATTGGATTGTATTCACATGTTGGAACTTGTTTCATTGCTGCTGCATGAATTACGTAATCCACATTCTCGAAGGCTCTAAATAATCTATCCTTATCTCTAACATCACCAATAAAGAATCTAACTTTAGACATATCAACTTTATCCGCATATTCCGTCTTCATAACGCTTTGCTTATATTCATCTCTTGAATATATAATTACTTTGTTTGGATTGTATCTCTTAAATATCATTTCTAGAAACTTTTTACCAAAGGATCCTGTTCCTCCAGTAATCAATATATTTTTTCCGTTTAACATCGTTGCGCCTCCAAGTATTTTTAATTTCAATTTTATTGCTATATGGTACAATGTTCAATTATCTTACTAAACAATGAGTAATTTCTTTTAAGAAAATCCAATATACCTTGTCCAATTATTTTATTCGCAAATCCATACACATGGTACAAATCTTTATAGACATTATCAAAATCATCAAATAATCCTGTAAAATCAATTAACCAATCATATTGGTTCTTATCTAATCGATACTCCTGCATAAACTCTTTTACTTGCTTGTTAATATGAATAGAATGATAATATATTAATTTTTCTTTTTCTTGTAAACACAATTCTTTTTTAGTGTAGATAATCGGCTGCAAAAAACAGTAATAATCAATACCTATAGATGTAGCCGCAGCGTGAAGCATTTTTGCCTGATCAATAAAATAACTATATTTACTTCCATAATACGGAATTCCAAAACACTTATTTTCTCTATCAATATTACTAAACTCTATACTGTTATTTTCGATAACTGTGCTCATTTTACCTACCATACTCTGCCAACTCGAAATAAATTCCGTCTTTTCTTTGTGTTTTTCCGCAATATTTAAACAACCAGAATATGAAATTACCAGGTTAGGTTTTAAAACAGACACATCTCTAATAAACTTAACAAATTCTTGTGAAATATTGTATCCAGCTGCGCCAGCATTCAATATCGATATCTGATTCGGGAAAATCTTATCTAATAATTTATATAAATAACACGGCCAACTTTCATCACCACTACCGCTTCCGGCATCGGTAGTTGAATTTCCCATCGCGATAATCTTATATTTTGCTTGTTTATAATCCCCATATTCTTTAAAACCCACTGCATATTCTGAAACTTTATATCGAAAGCTATAACCAAGGTTAATATCCATAACAGTTTCTCTATTGTATGTTTCATGCATAGAATATTTTAGGAAATTCTTTACTTCATAGCCTTTTTTTATAATCCGCTCATTAATTAAATTATCTATATTATCATAATACAATATTTCATATTGATTTTCTGCTCCTCCTAAGTTAATTATATCTTCAATATCATTACAATATATACATGTTATATTTAAAAATTCAAAAAATTGTTTCATTATTTCCAGTTCACTTAGCGAACCTATTGCAGCAAATTTTTTACCTTCCAATATACTTTTAGTCATGTCAAACACAGAATTTTTACTAATCATTTTACCGTCAGATACAATTAATTTTTTTCGCCACTTTAAAGTATCCATAACAATTTCCATATTTGAATTCGAAAGTTCTTTTTCTAATATCCGATAATTTTCATCATTAATTATAACTTCATTTTCACCAAGAATGTACGGAATAATAATATCTTCCAGTTCTATTACCTTCAAACTATTCTTTGTAATTAAATAATTATAAACACTTTTAGGGACTATTAGATGATCATCGTCAGTATTACAGACACAATACTCCTGTAACGTAATAACCTCCCTAAAAAAACACTTAATTCCATCGCTTTGATAATCCACTACAAATTTTTTAACTCTAATCCCTAGTTGTAAACAATAGAAAAATATCTCCAAACTCTCATAACCCAATCCAAAAATAGAAAACTCCTTACCATCAACATTTTTTCTATTAACTTCATATGAGAATTTCATAATTCACCTCCATGTTATAATAATCATATCAAATGAATATTATACAATTTGTTTTCTGCAATTACATTTACCATATTATTAATTGTATTTTTATCACATTCTTTATCGAATTCGCCAGATATCCACTGCAGCTCCGACTCTTGAAATTTGGACTTATTACTTAATATTCCACTGCGTATTATATAAAACAATGCCAAAGCTTTTTCTCTTTCTTTGCATGTGTAATTCTTCATACGTAAAGCTCTCTCTATATTATCGAAATAATTACGCTTGGAATCAGAATTAATTACAAACTCTTCATTTTCATAAAAACAACTTGTATGAAGTATTACAGGTTTATTCATTATTGCAGCTTCAATACCTATAGTAGATGAAAACGGTAAAATTACTTTACTGTTTTCAATAAGATTATATATATTCACCATTTCATTCTTGCTCGAATAAATTATTCTTTCTCCATCTATGTATTGAGATAATAAATCTGCATAACTAGAATAATTAAGTTGTAATAAAGGCGGTGCTGCAGGACTTTCTCTTATTAGGACTTTCGCATTCGTATTTCTATAAAGATAATCTACAGTCTCAATTATCCACTCTTCAGGTGAAGAAAATATTTTATCTAAACCCAAAACCGCTCCATCGAACATTAAGTTTAACGGAATTAAGATATCATACTTTATATCACTATCGAACTCATTATACTTTACAAGTTGTTTAAAACCTTCTATACCTTCATTTAGGATTTTTCTATTATTAAATAGTTCTTCTCCTAATCTGCTAAATTCAGATAATCTAAGATTATTTAAACTTAATTTATTCTTAAGATCATAATGCCAACAGGCTGGATAATCAGTTGACCAACAATCAGCATCATAACTAGGTACTCGTATGCCCAAAGAATGACCAAGGTATGTGTAATCCCAACCTCGATCTATCACTCCAAACCTAACAGCAATTGTCTGATATTCATTGTTTGTTAAAAAAGCTTTAATCGACATAACATGCTTTTTAATTTCTTTTCTTATTATCTGCTCTTTTTCTTTATCTATATGATTAATTGCACGTTTATATCCCACGTAAGCACAATAATGGTTTGCTGTATCACGCACATTTTTATTAATTTCTTTATAGTCACTTTCTGTCAATTCCATACACGTTTCTTCTAAACAAACATAATTAACGCTCTTATAAATATTCTTAATATTATTCAAAGTTTCTTTTATTAGCTCTTTCATGAATTCAGTTAAACCTTCAAAATTATTTATATCGGAAAAATTTCCAACAAAATCCAAAATTAAATCAACGTTATAATTTTTCATTTTTAAGATTAAGTATAATGTTATCTGGAAAAACATTTTTTGCATCGTTAATTCACCAAAGACTACAATACCAATTTTATCGTAATTACCATGCTGTTTTTCTAATTTTTCTGGTTTTATCGTTTTTACAAAATTGATATAATCAAGTGATGTATTAATCGCCTTAGTATATAAGAAATATTTTTCAAAATCTGAATATATATTAACAAAATCAACGTCTTCTCTCAAACCATAGCCTTCAAGCTGTCTTTTTATCGATAATATATGTCTACTTACTATAACAACAAAAACATTATGCATTGATACAATTTCGTTTGGATTAATAATTACTACATCTTCTATCTTTTTTCCCCATTTTTTTTTATCATTATCTGCAAAATAATTAATTCTATAGTTAGTAGGTAAATTTTTTAATAGTATTTCTCCAGCTGTACCTGCACCAAAACAAACTATTGTTTTTTCTGTTCTTGGCATTGGTATTTTACTTACTATTGCATCAACGTTTAATTCAACCTTCATATAACCTCCTTTATAAAATACAATCACTTACTTTTTTCTATCAGTTCATACTATTAAAAATAAACCTTCAAAAAATATATAAAGATATTTTAATTTAGTATTTTCAGACTCTTAAATTACGTTCAATTGTAATATTATAGTTCACACTATATCCACGATACTGTAATATTCGCTCATAATCTTCAATAAAATCTACTTCAGCCCAAAACCTTCCTATAACATCACGAACATATATTTCCTTTTCACCTACATAAGAGTACAAAACATCTTCCCACCACATAAAATGTTTATTCGATCTAATTAATTCTTCTAAGCGCTTATGAAAACAAGGTAAAAACTCTTTATTAATTTTTGCAACACCTACATATTCTCCTGATATATCTTCTCCCTCAAGTTCTTTTCCAAACTTGATTAATTGATTATCCTCATAATAGAATTTATAATCTGCTTCTTCCTTTCTCGTACTATCAGAAAATAATATCGGACTTTTATCTTCCAAAAAAATCGCATCTAAAAGTTTTGGCTCTAAAAATACATCTGCGTTTAACAAAAGTATATCATCATCAATAAAATCTTTAGCAAACCATGTAGACGCAATACTATTTGTAACATCATAAAAATAATTATAGTAAAACTTAATAGGGTATTCTTTTAATAACTCTTCTAATATTTCAGCACGGTAACCAAGTACCATTGCAATTTCAGTTACTCCTCTTTTTTGTAATTCTTCTATAGTATATTCTATTAGCTTGATTCCACCAATGTCGACAGTACACTTAGGTTTTCCTTCAATATACCTACTAATTCTTGTTCCTCTACCAGCTGCCATAATTAACGCTTTCATAAATTACCCTCCCTCTACTAACGTCTTATTACAAAATAGTAGTCTAAGGTTTCTCTTCGATTTTTCAAAGTTTCTTCAAACAAAGCACCTTCGTTAACAATTTCAAAACCATCTTCCCCAAATATTGTTTCAATTAATCTTCTATATTCACTTATACTACGATAAATTGCAGTATAATTTTGTGTTAGACTTTCCGAATAGATTTGGTTTAACGTGAGTCGTTCATCTAAGGCCATACTCTCCTTTATGTAAATCTCACAAGATTCCTTACACAAAGCTGCAACATCTACTAGCCCTTTTTTTAAATCAGAGTCATTTAAATACATCATAACACCGTTTATAAATATCTTATCAAATTTAGTATTTTCTTCTTCCTTACTTAAGCAAGATAAAATCTCTTGAAAAGATCCATGAATTAATTTCTTATTGTTATATGACTCCAAATTCTTCTTCGCTATATTAAGTAAATTTTTACTATAATCAATACCAATGTAGCGAACCCCTCTTTCTAATATAAACTCTCCCCATCTACCAATTCCACATCCAATATCTAGTAACATCTCCTCCTTATTCCATGTTAGAAGATTACTTATTTTTTGTTTTTCCTGTGAGTCACGTAGTATCGCTAACTCAGGATTTTCATCTTGAAATAGTACATAGTTATACTTATGTTTCAACTCTTTACCATTCCCTCTATGTTCAAAAAACTCTAAAGTATTTTCATAGCTTATATCTATTTTATTTCCAGAAACTCTATTCTCCATAACTTCACCTACAATATGTTTTTATTTTTCATATCTATTAATGCTTGTATTAGTTTATCATTATCTTCAATACTTATATTTCCTATATGTCCAACTCTAAAAAGAGAATCTTTTAACTCTCCCCCATTAGGACATACCCATATACCATACTCGGTTTCTAATCTATTAAAGATGTCGTTTGCTCCCAGTTTACCTAGTGGTCTTAGAGGTGTTACAGCATTAGAAAGGCTATCTGATGGAATTTCAAAAGGTAACAATTTAATTTTTTTTCTAAAATCCTCTGCTACTTTTCTTACAGTACATATTTGCTTTTCTATACCTTTATGACGCAAATCTAATAGACGTTTGTTCATTTGTATTAGGGTACCCACTGCTGGTGTAAATGGTGTTTGTCCTCTTTCGCCATTTATTAAATATTCTTTTAAATCAAAATATAAAGATTGTACTTTATTTTTATTAATTCTATCAACTGCATCAACATTCATAACGATGATAGCTATTCCTGGTGGCAAGGCTAAAGCTTTTTGACTAGCTGTTATTAATAGATTAATTCCCCATTCCTCCATTTTAATTTCATCAGCTAAAAACGAACTAATGGCATCCACTAATAAAAAGCAGTTATTTCTTTTACAAAACTCACTCACTAAAGGCATATCATACAAGACTCCTGTTGAGGTCTCATGCATATTTATTATAAACCCAGTATATCCTTTGCTTTCGTAAGGTTCTAAATGAGTCGTTTTTAGACTTTCACCATATCTGAGTCTTATTTCCGTGTAAGATATATTGTGTATATCACAAAGCTTAACAAATCTCTCACCAAACCCTCCGCCGTTTACGACCAATACTTTATCGTTCCTAGTAAAGGAATTCATCAATGCTGCTTCCATTGCTGATGTTCCAGAACCTGTCAGAAATATCACTCGACCATTCTCATTACATCTTAATAGTAATTTCATACACTTTTCATTTTCTTTCATTAGTTCTGAGAACTCTTGTGTTCTAAAATAAGGTATATTATTCGATCCTATCTTTTTTATATCAGGATCCATCATAACTGGTCCTACTGTAAAATTTAATTTGTTATACGAAGAATATTTCATATATTACACTTCCTTTGCTTTTTCCCAAAAATCAGGAAAAGACGTATCATAATTATTCTCAATATATTCAGCAATTTCTTTTCCCTCTCTTGTTGTAATAATATTTTCTTCAAGATTATCCAATCTATAGACCTCTTTTTTTCCTGTCCCCGTTACTATATAAATCTTTGTTTTTGTACAGAAACAACTAATTCCCTCGATATAATCCATATATCCTTTTTCTTTTGCTAAATCTCGTAGTTTCTTATTCTGAACATAATAATATTGATACTGAACAACTTCCCTATTAGGAATTACTATTCTATTGCTTTCTACTACCTCTTTCATTATTTTATTAAAATCAAGCATACTTATCAAGTTATTATAAACTCCTGCTTTAACCTTATTACTACTAATGAAAAATGTAACATGACTAACTCGATCCGGTTCCTTATAATACATATAAAAAGGTACCGATTTTGATTCATCATATACAGGTTGAGAATGATCTGCAAAAAATACTGTTAACATATCATCACAAAAGAATTTTTTATAAAATTGAAATACATTTCTTATATAATTTTGACAATCTTCATATTGATCAAGTATAAAATCATCCATTTTTTCCAATCCCACATCAGAAAATTGTTTTATTATAGGCGGTTTTCGCATAAAACCACTTAACATTGGAAAATGTAACTCCCATGGATAATACAGAAAATTAAAGGTAGGTACTTTACTATCTGCCATGTCACATATAACAGCCCATAATTTTTCACACATATGTAAATGCTCTACACTTTTTATTTTATCAGAAGGACGCATAATTAAATAATCTTTAGCTACATAAAAAGATATTGGATATTTTTTCTTGCAAATTGTTGACAGCAAATCAAACTCATCAAAGTCAAACATAAAGTTATTATTTTCATATACATTTTCTTGAAAAGATAGTTTTTGTTTAATCGTACCAATCATACTTTCATATGTAGCAGGCCCCGTAGAATAAGCATGTGTAAAAATAGCTGCTTTTTCCTGATATTCCTCAAACATATTAAGCTTTATATTACCTTCATGATCTGTTTTATAAACGTCAATTGCTCTCAATGAGTCTATTAAATGTATAATAATATCATCTTTTCTTTTCGATGTTATGTTCTTAAGATTATTCAATAAATCCTTAATCTCTTCAATCATGTTCTTTACATTCTTACGATCATTAAATTCTTGATTTATATATATATCAGCAAAGTAAAAAGCATAATAAAAATCTCTTATCTTTAAATATTGAGCAATTAATTCATGTAAAGAGGCTTTTTTTTCTACTTTATCTGCTGTATTCTCATAGTTATTCTTCAGTCGATATAGCTCAGTATATACATTATGTTCACTAAAAAAATTGTAATCAACTACAAAACCAGCTTCTTTTAATTCACCATAGATATCAATATATTCACATTTAGGGGCTACTTTTTTCAAATTATCTTTAATTGAATCAGCGCTTCCTTTTGTTGCAATAATTACGATTTCAATATTTTTATCAATAACCTCTTCTGGTGCAATTATTGGATATCCTAAAAAAACATCTCCCTGAAAGTTAACATCCGAATCTATTAGATACTCTAACTTAGGTAAATTCAAAATATACTTATTAATAATAACCGCACAATGGCTATTTACAGCATTCTTTTTACCTACTCCCCATATTGCAGTTTTTTTGTTCGCACATCTTCTACTTAATAAATCTAAAATAAAATTATGAATCATTTTGCTATCACTAATTGCTCTCGCTTGAAAATTGTACCTTTTAATTATGTCCTCTAATTTTTCATTAAAGTTCCAACTCATATAGTTCACCTCTGTTTATCAATCAATATTCTTAAATCCTTATAATTTTACATATTTCACCATATAGCTTTTCTGACCATAAACCATCTTCTTCAATAAACATTTTTTTCTTAAGTAAGTTACGTTCACCCTGTTCTTTATTACACTCGGATTCATTCTTTATATTTTCTAATGCTTGTTTCAACTCAAGCCAATTAGAAACCTTTTTCCCAGGTGTAACTTCATTATAATTAAAATACATTTCTCTTGAATTACTTAAATATTCTTTCATGTCATAATTAAAAAATATTAATGGTCTATTTAATAATAAATAATCAAAGTAAATTGAAGAGTAATCTGTTATAAGAACATCTGCATAGGGTAAAAATACATAAGGATCCAAACTTGATTCTATTACACAGATATTTTTACATTCTAAGTTAATAAACTCTTTTTCAAGTTTAGATTTTGGGTGTAGTTTTATCAATAGTAAGACATTTTCTAATTTTAGATATTCTTTTAAATCTATCATATCCATCTTATCAAAAAATTTAATTTCACTATCTCGAAAAGTTGGCATGTATAACAAAGTTTTACTGAATGATCTAGATTCTATAGTATTCAAGTATTTTTTTTCATCAAAGTCCAGTATGTTCTCAATTTGATTGGAATTTATAATATCATTTCTTGGATATCCTATAGGTAACACATGATTTGTTCTAAACGCAGATGCAAAAATATTTCTTAATTCCTCAGAAGTAGTTAATACATAATCAGATGGTTTTTCATCTGACAACCTCCTCAAGCGATATTTAAACTTATTCCACACATTATCTGGATGTCGAACTTTATCATGTACATTATCCATTTGAATTTTTTTTAGCGGAATTCCATGCCACATATTAATTTTTATAGCTCCGCCTGACAGCCAAAAACTAATATCTTTTGAATAATTATCGTACAAGTAAACTTTTGCTCTCAAGCAATACCATATGCCTTTAATATTTCTCGCATAATATGCTTCATATCCATTCTCATTTAAAAAATTAATTACTTTCTTGTTTTTACTAATCCAAATTGCTTTCACATTCTCATTCTGGAATTGATTAAGATACAAATAAAAATACCTAGGATTATCTGCAAACCTTCTTCCAAATGTACTTCCTAATAGCCATATATCTTTTTTTCTAGGAATAAGAAATGAAAGACCATATATAGGTAATAAAAATACCTGTGACCAATATTTAATGTTATTAATAATGTTTTTCATACATAATACCTCAAAAATGGACAAAAAGTGCCAGGAGATGCTACTAACATAACCTCCTGACACAATTAAATCTTAATATAACTTAATTATATTATAACTCGTCCATGATATGTAGCAACCTCATCCTTGAAAATTTTACATTACATATCTATTATCGACAGTTTATACTTATTTCTTAACCCTTACATCTTGATTAGAGATTAAATACATTTCCAAAATAACATTTATAACCAGCTTAAATCATGTGATATATTACCATCTTCTCAAAATAGTCTTTCTCTCAATTGGATCTAATTTACTAATTCTAGGATCCTCATAATAAGAATCACTCTTTACGTGAGTGGTTGAAACTTCTTCAAATATTGCACCCTTTGTAGAAGTGAACGAATGCTTTTCACCACGTAATACAGTTTGAATATCTCCAGGCTTCATATATCTTTCCTTACCTTCAATATTAACTAACAAATCCCCATATAATAATTGGAATGTCTCTTCCTTCACTTTATGCGCATGGATCGGGTGCTTTTGTCCAGGTAATACAATTAATAATTTCTTGCAATATTCTCTATTAATAATACTAATGATAATCGCACCAATTTGTCTAAAGTGTTGCATTCCAAAATGGTGTGAAAGTTCAACTTCGAAATCCTCTCCTAATGCAATCCCTGCCTCATAAAGCATACCTTTCGCATCATGAATAACACTTCTCACTTGACTTATTTGTGTAACTTTTCTTTTTTCATGAAGTTCTTCATTGACTTTATAATCTTTACTCGCAATAATCCCTTCGATAAATTCACCACTATTCATTTGCTTGTCATGGCATGGCATAGCAAAGAATACGTCTTCTCTATGAATTTCTTCACCTGCTTTTATATTTTTATTAAGATAGACCCCACGCATAAGCGAATTCAAAGAGTCAATTTCCTCTTGGCTTACATATTTATCATTTTCTTTCTTTGTTGTACACATAGACTTTGCATTAACTGCTGCTTGAACCCAACGATCGGCTTGTTCAGGATTCATTGAATACGAATTAAGAGTAATTGTTTCAGTTGGCAACCCAACATGTCTCTCTAAAATTCGTGCACCTTTCGCTACCGCTAACATTGGGACTGTATTATCATCTGGGTCTTCATGTCCAGAATATCCGATCGTTACTTCTGGGTAACGACGATTCATACGGTCAATAAAATCCAATTGTAATCTTTCCATTGGTGCTGGATATTCGGCAACACAGTGTAAGAAAGCAAATTCACACCCTTTATGAGTGAAGAAATTATATAATTTATCAATATCAGATAATGTCTTACCTCCTGTTGATATTATAATAGGTTTTTGCGTTCTTGCGACTTCTGTAAGAAACGGCCAATCAAGTGCGCTACAACTTGCTACTTTAATAATATCGACTCCTTGATCCATACACCAACCAACACTATCCTCATCAAATGGTGTAACCATTGTAATCATTCCTTCTTCACGAACTGCGTCTACTAGTTGTGTGAATTGATCATATGTAAGACGAGTACTCATAAATCTTGGTATATGATTTACATCTGTTCTATCTTTATAATCAGGATGAATAAAAGTATCCAAATTTCTATACTGTAATTTTACTGCAGCCTTAATATTATGTTTACGCGCAATTTTCCCCATAGCATGAATGATATCAATACCATGTTCTACACTTCCTTGATGACTATTAGCCATCTCAAAGATAAATAAATCATCAAAAATATGATTTTGTTTTTCCATCATAAACTCCTCTCGTTCACAAAGAATATCAAATATTATTTGATATTCTATTTATCAAGAAACATCTCTAACAATACATTCATATCAATAAATTTATCATCAATATAATAATCGGCATTTGGCTTGCCAAAATTAAGCTCATGATACTTTACTCCCCATTTTGATAGTTGATTTTTAGTAACCTCAGACCAATCCATGCCCGTTACATACCCTCTTGCAGTAAAAAGAATAATCTCATTGCCCATATCATATAATTTATTCACTACTTCAATCATGGTAGAATTGGCTTCTGATAATTCATAATTATTATTAGGCTCTAATTTTGCTATAACGCCATCAATATCAAATACAAAGCGTTTACCACCGTTGGTAATTCTAAGCTGATTCTTTGCACGTTCTAGTTCTTCCTCTGTATCGATATCATAGTTATCTTCCATCTCATAACCTAATATTGTTTTTCCAGACATCGAACGTTCTTCTAATATAACCCGTCCTCGTACTACATCAATACATGCATTCTGATAATATGCTATCGGCAATTCTTGACGTGGCATATTATAACACTCTGGAATATCTGTTGCAATCGGTAGAATGGTACCATTTTCACCTTTCTTCCACATCTTATAGGGAATTTCAGTTGCCATAACCATACTCCGTACAGAGTCCGCATATTCATTCTCCTGTAACATCATAATCATTCGATCGATATCCTCAGGATTTCTTATTGGATAAGTAGGTCTTAATTGAACTACTATATCAGCTTCGTAACCTTCTGTCTTTTTTAGATACATAAGGCAATGATAAAACACATCAATATCAAGAGATGTATCTTCAGCAAATTCAGCTGGACGAATAAAAGGTGTTTCGGCGCCATATTCTCTTGCAATCTTTGCATATTCTTCACTATCTGTACTAACAATAACTCGATTAATCAGTTTAGACCGTAATGCATGTTCGATCGAATAGGAAATCATTGGTTTTCCATTAATTAGTCGTATATTTTTATGCGGTACACTTTTCGAGCCACTTCTTGCTGGTATTATCGCGAGTATATTCACCTTACTTCCTCCTTCATATACCTATAAAACGCCTAATCTTCAAGTTCAATTACAGCGAATAAAGTATCTGTTTGTTTTGCTTTTACAAGACATTTTACGTATTCTTCGTTAACTTCATTCGATAAAATATTTTTATAATATCCATTTCCACTCGGCAATCCCTTTGCTAGCCAATGGAAATGATTAGATAAATCATATCTCTGTATAAAACGGATTTCAGACTTAAATCCTGCAAGATCAAATATATAATTTAGACCTACCTCATTAAAGTTAAATATATGCGCTTTTTTATAATAGAAGTTTTTAAAGGCATCGTTTTCAAAAGTTTTCACCATAATATCGTCTACATTTGGGACTTCTATATATATTTTACCGCAAGTTTTTAATTGTTTTTTTAATCTTTGTAAGAATTCCACTGGGTATTCAATATGCTCAAGCACATGAAACATAAATATCTTATCAAACTTTTGTTCAAAATCCCATGGATTCTTAGCAGTCTTAATCTTTGGATTTGCAATAACTTCCTCAATGTACCCCCTAGCACCGCTATCCCATTCTGTTCCGTATGCAAGATGAACATGTTCAGAAATTGCTGACAAAAAATACCCTACAGAAGTGCCAACCTCAAGAATATCATCTGATTCTTTTAGCTCACTTAACACACGCTTTACACGTATTTTTGCCTCCGGAGTAAAATTATTGAATATGTTATCCATATATGATTTTTCATAATATGCTTTTGTATGAACTTCTGCACGAAATTCTCCATCATAATAGGCCTCTAACTCAGTCTCTTTCGGAAGTGGATATATAAAGTGCGTGTGACACTTTGTGCATTGATACATCTTAAGAATATCATCTGTAACATTTCTAATCGAATTATTTATTGGTAATACTTCCTCATTTCCGCATAATGTACATTTTACTCTTTCCATATAATATCCTCTTTTAACTATAGTATTTATTTACTACATCTTCTAATCTCATTAATTTCGTGCCATTTATATATGCTCCACCCTCGGTTGCATCTATAAATTCAACACCATTAGAAGTTGTACGTATCCGCTCTTCAATCCATCTTCGATATACATCTAGATGTTTATTTGTCTTTACCAAATCCCCATTAACATCTTTAACAGTTTTTAAGTCATTATCAGCAGCTAGATGCCTTCTTGAAGTACCTTCAGCATGTACGAGATTGTTGGGATAAGCCAAATCTAAGCCTACAAACACAATCCTTTTCGCGCCAAGTGATATAGCTACATCTAACGCTGTTGTTGAAACACTTCCGCCTGTTTTATATACCTTGTATCCTTTCTCTTTTGCAAATTCCTCCGCCATAGAAAAACCTTCTTGACAGATTAAGTACTTCTTACCTAGATATCTTTTTGCAAATTCTTTATAGGCTGAAGAAAGAATCAACATTGGTATAGTCTCATTTTCTAACCCAGCAATTTGCGAAATTACTCTAGCGTTTCCATCTGATAGTATCACATAATCCGGTCTGATGCCAGCGGCCATTAATTTTCTATACACAGTTCCTGTTGCTAATATAACCCCATTTTCTCCAATATTTTTTAACATATTATAGTTCAAATCAAGTGAAGGCCCTGCAGCGATAATATATATATCTTTATCTTTCCACAGAGGAAATAGTTCATCCACATAACTATCATAATTGTGCACATTATATCGAAAATTGCCCTTCAGAATTCCTTTTTGATTTTTAACCGATTGGTAATGGAGAAAATATTCTTCCATACGATCACGTATATTTGCTTCCTCAATAATTCTTAACGATGGTTCATGGATGGCAAATTCAGTATCTTCATCAACCTCATTGAGCTTTGTTGCTAATTTCGTATGATCTGGATCATAGTGAACACGAACTTGTCCACTTAGCAAACACCTTTCTAAAACACCATAGACAATAGCTAATTGTAACATAGCTAAATTAGATTCATAAACATCAATTTCTATGTAACTATCAATCTCACACAATTGACAGATATGATATCCTAACCCCAATCCATATACAATATATTTATGCTTATCATCTGAATACCAAGTGGTCGCCATAATTGCAGCTTCAAATTGTGGATTATTATTACTATGAAAATAGAACTCCTTACCTTCAAAAAAACACTTTACTGTAGGGAATCCACTCGCAGTATATTCACAATGAAGTTCTGCTTTTCCATTAACCTCCATTTGTGATTGTAGATATAAATCTTTATCAGTCTTTATTATGGCTTGTAGATTTTTCTCTTCATTTATATTCAAAAGATTATAATCTAACTCAGTAATTATCCATTCTTGTATCTTAATAACAAATGGACGTAATTGTAGCTCCAGTAAATCAGAAAGCAGAATATAATCTCTATTCTCTTGAGTTTGTAAGATATTATTAAGTATATTCAATAAAGTTTCTTCATTATAATTTGTATCATAATTATCTAGTTTAGTAATCACTAAGTCATAATTTGATATTAGTTTTTCAAGCTTATTAATTAAAATTTCAAATTTACGAATCCCTTTATCAAAATTTTGTTGTCGAAAATACAATACAATATTATCAAGCATTTCAATCACTAAACAATTATTTTCTAATATTTCATCAGTCCTTGTCAACACTTTTATTCCTCCTATTACTCTTAGCTTTCCATAGAAAGTATTAAAGTATCCAGTTTAAGTAATAACTTCTCTATCGCTTTATTCAAAGATTCATATACACATTTAGATTTTCCATACACGTGAGCGCGATTATCCTTTTGCTCCTTAAACTTCACAAATAAATCCTGATATTCTTTCATAGTTGTAGCATAAGTATATTGCTCCAAAATTTCATTAACTGCGGATTTATTAATATAATCATTTATTTTAAAAAGTTGATTCACGTTATCTCTCATCCGATAAGATTCATAATTAACCTTACCGTTTTCCAGAATCAGTTCTTCTGTTATCTGCAGTGCCTTATCTATCTTTTGTTTTATATTGAGCAACTCACTTTGTAATGATTTTATAGCTTTGCATCCCATTTCTTTATTAGTAATATTATCTATTTTCTTATCATCCAATTGTTTAAATATACGACTGGCATCAAAATCTTCTAAGCAATATTTATCAATTGCTTCCTTCAATGAAAGAACCTCTGTCCCTTGAATCTTGGCACCGCCTTCAGTCGCATTGACAACTACGCCATCAAATTGTGGTATTGTTTCATTATACCAACAGAGATACTTATACCAATCAAACCTTGTTTTTAATAGATTTCCATTGTTTCCTTCGACTAATTCATGATATTCAGTTGAAATATCCTCCTGCAATCTTTGTCCCATAGCATGTGAAGCATCTCCCTCAAAAGCCAAATCTTGCCCTATAAGAATTATCGTCTTACTACCAAGATACCTTGCTATTTCAAAAGCTGTAGTAGCAACAGAGCCTGCACCTTGTAGGTTAGCTGACTTTGTATTTATTCCCTTAAGTTGTTTGATTAAACCTTCATCATCAAAAAATATTTTCCTAGCCTTATTCGCTCTAATAACCTCGGGATTAGCTGTCACACTGGCAAGCATTGGTGTATTTATAGAAATAGAATTTTGAAAATGGCTTAATGATTTTCTAACGTCAACACTAATGATAAAATCTGGTTCCACTCCAAAATGATATAAATATTTTGCCGCTGAATCTACCGCCAAAATCAGAGCCTTTCCTTTCGCTTCTTTAAGGAAACTAGCATTCTTCGTTAATGACGGTCCCGATGCAACAAGAATAATCGGAATATTAGCTTGTACCATATTTTCACATTCTTCAAGCATATTAGAACTAAGTATAGTCAACAGGTTATCAATTTCAGCCTCCGCCCATCTTTCTCCAAACATAGTAGCGGTATTACGATTCATGATTGCAGATATAAATATATTATTATACATCTCCATGAACCATTGTAACTCCTCATTAAATAACGTTTCATACTGTGGTATTGGAAATAATGTGATCTGTCCTCGCATTACTTCCAATTCATATTTCCTCAATATTTCAGAAAGACTTTCTTGATTTAACCCCTCAACGATAAGGAAAAAATTTTCATCTTTAAAAATATCAGCAATATCATACATTTCGATCGTACTAAGAAACATATCTATGCAAGGTTCATACACAATAACAACCTCATCTGGTTCTCTTTTTTTTAATAAAGAACGTATAAAATAACCATTACCGAATCCAAACCCCAAAAAAACCCTTTTACTTCTCCCATATGTAATAGAATCATATTGTTCTGCCCAGCGATCTGCTTCATATTCAGGATTATAATTACTATTCAAACGTAAAATTTTATCTTCTTTTTTTATCACTGAATACAAGCTCTTATTATACGCAACATCTGTTTGAATTAACAGTGTTTCCACAGCTTGATATTCTTCAATAGCTTCTAGTGCATTGTATAAATACAATGCTTCTTGTTTTATAATTTCTAGATTATTTTTTTTCATTCCCATGTTTTATATGCTCCTATTATTTTTAATGGAATATTGCGAAATAAAACAACTGTGTATTTTATTTCGCAATATTCTATTTTCACTACCGCATAATGCATAATTCTATTATCTAAAGAAACCGTTGAATTTCATATAATTGTTCTACAAATTCAAAGTGCATTACATCACTAAACATAACGATATCGTTTTCTTGTAAAGCTTGCAATCCCAAGTTTAAGGCTTTATTCAACTTTATAATATCCACCGGAATTTCTTTATTCGTATCTTTTATATACACTATTTCATCCATAACATCAGATAATTTTGACAATACGCAGTCTAATTTACTATATCCCTCTTCTTTTTTTTGTTGGTAAAAACATAATGTTATCTCGTCTAGTAACATTATTAATTCATTTACATTATTCTTAATTTTAACTTCCATGTACTCCTCCGCAATATCATTATTCTATAAATTCTTATTATATCACTTGCAATTACTCAGATGAATCAGTCTACGCTCGCGATATTCATAATTAAAGAAAAAAGGTTGGCAAAATGCCAACCTTTTTATCTAAGAACAGAATTAAAATTAACCAATAATTGATAATACACCTTGTGTAGATTGGTTAGCTTGAGCAAGCATTGATTGAGCTGCTTGTTGAAGAATGTTGTTCTTAGAGAATTTAACCATTTCATCTGCCATATTAACGTCACGAATACGTGATTCAGCTGCAGTTAAGTTTTCTGCTGTATTATCAGCATTAGCAATAGTATGCTCTAATCTGTTTTGAACAGCACCAAGATCTGATCTGAATTCAGAAACTGACTTTAATGCAGCATCAAGAGTTTTAATGTAAGCTGTTGCTTTAGTAAATGTAGATACATTTTCTTTTGCTTTTTCAATCTTTAATGCTGTTGCAGTCATTTTAGCAGTGTTTACTGAAATTTTTTGATTACTATTAGCACCTACTTGGAAATCAAGTGTCTTCTTAGAATTAAGAAGTTTCTTAGTATTGAATTCTGTTTCATTAGCAATACGACTAATTTCAGTTTGTAACTGATCCATTTCTTTAGAGATGGCAGTTCTATCTTCAGAAGCATTAGTATCATTAGCTGCTTGTACAGTTAATTCTCTCATTCTTTGGATGATTGAGTGAGTTTCATTTAAAGCACCTTCAGCTGTTTGAATTAAAGAGATACCATCTTGAGCGTTTGTTGAGCCTTGCTCTAAACCTCTGATTTGTCCTCTCATCTTTTCAGAAATAGAAAGACCAGCAGCGTCATCACCAGCGCGGTTAATTCTATAACCAGAAGATAATTTTTCTGTAGATTTTTGTAAGTTACCAGTAGTGATACCTAATTGTCTGCTAGTATTAGCAGCTGTCATATTATGTTGAATAATCATATTGTTTTCCTCCTTGAATTACCAGCAGCATCCATGCTGCTTAAATTATGTTTTTTACCGAAGAAACTCACAATAATTAACTTTAGGCCGTACGCTCCCGAGCTAATTATAATAATTTTCTTTTACAATTTATTTATCGACTTATTATATAAAAAACTTAACAGCAAAAAATAAAATATTTATTTTTTTTTGTCAAGAAAGTACGATTGTCCTTGATGTTGATTTGCCATATTCTGATAATATTTCGAAGCACTTGTATTACTCATCTTAAATTCACGTATTTCTTTCTTTTTGTTAGCACTATATTGTTCAAAACGAACCTTATTTCGAAGCTCACTTGTCTGAAGTACTACACCTAAATCTGTGATTTTTTTTATTAAACCTTGCATCTGTTCTATCTCTTCATGATACTCTTCTCTATGTAACTGAATTTCTTCCTTCACACGTTCAAATAACTTCTCGAATCCTGTATCAAGTAAATTCAATTGCTCGATCCATTTTTGCTTCTCATCAATCAAATCACCAAATTGATCAAGGTCCACTTCTTCTTCTTTTAAGACATGTTCTTGTTCCTGAGTATATCCAATGATTTTCTCAAGAACCTCTATCTTTCTATTTAATGATTGAATCATCACTTGTATATATGTTGAATTATTATCCAATTTGGCACCTCTTATATTTTCTCATTATACAACTATGAGTATCAATATTTAAATCTATTTCGCTTGCTGTCTGCCTTGTTTCATAACTTGCATCCATATTTCTCGCATTTCCTTAAAATCCACTAATACTGCTTCTAGAATTTCTTTATCCTTCTTAATGTTTGCTTCAATAAGTCTGCGATACATAAAATCATAAACAACATCAAAATCTTTTGCAACTGGATATTTATGATCTAAAGTAGAACGAAACTCAACTATTACATCTTCAGCTTTTATAATATTCGCATTAGCCCCTTGAATATCATTCTTTTCAATTGAAATAATTGCTTTGTTAACAAATTTAATACCTGCATCATATAGCATAAGAGTTAGTTCTCCTTTCGATGCAGTCTGTACTTTATTATTTTGATAAGCAGCAGCATAATTAAATGCCATAATAACTTCCTCCTTAATTTGATGTACTTATCAAGAAAGGTTACCAATTCTATTCACTGTAGAACTAGGTAACCTTATCCAATTGATACATCGGTAGTTTTTTAACCAATATCACAAATAATTTTATATCAAACTTATTCTAATACTCTCAATGTATCTATATTATAGCAAATTAATTTGAACCTAACAAGCCTGATAGTGCACTTTGTTGAGACTGCATTGCAGCAAGTGCTTTCTCCATTGCTGTAAATTGCTTATAGTAAGCCGCTTCTTTATCTTTTAATTTTGATTCCATAGTACTAATATCTTTTTTATATTGACTAATCTGCTTATCAATTTGCTTATCATTATAAAACGTTAACGCACTACTTAATGAAGTTTTGCTCATCTTATTCATTAATGTCGAGTGAAGATTATCAGTAATTCCAGCCATAACTTTTGCAACTAAATCTGGATCTTCTTCAATTGCTTTCATTAATTTATCATCTTTATCAGAATAAGTAGCGTCATCTTTATCACCATATATATGAAGCAATCCCTTTTCTGTATAATCTCTTGATGTCATAATACCGAAACTTGATAAAGAATATTTTTTTCCATCGACTTCAACTGTTGTTGATATAGCCTGCTTCATAGCTGATGTAATACCACCAAGTGTAGTATCTCTTCTTAATGACGAATCCTTAATTTTGTCTTCCCATAATTTAATTTGATCATCTGTCATGGCTTCTTTTTCTTCATCAGTTAATGGATTATATCCCCTAGCTGAATCCGCATAGTATAGGGTATTCATATCCTTAAGAATTGAATTATATTCTGTAAGGAATTTCTTCACCATATCGTACATACCTTTCGAATCTTTTGTAACAGTAATTGAAGTTGGCTTATAATTTCCACTTCCATCTTGTTCTGAAACACTAACAGCTTCAAAAGTTAACCCATTAACAGTTAACGAGTTCGATGAACTTGTTAAGTCTGCACCATTATAGACAACCTTACAATCCGCTGCACTTACTGTTACACAATTAGTATTTGTAGATTTTGTAGTAATTTTTCCATCTGCGCCTACTGATGTGGTAATATTTCCTATTCCTAAACTATCAAGTACACTAGTAGTAGACCCAGCTAGTCCAGCACCGCCACTGTTAATAACACCCTGGATATTACTTATTAGATTTTTGTTTGCCGTAGTAAAAGATTTATTAACAACTGAATCAGAGTACCCTGTGTAAGCTGCTATACCTTCTGTTGAACCAAGAACTCTTGTCACTTCAGCATTTACTTTTTCTTCAACCAAATCAGATTGATATCGATCCTTTATATTATTATTCAACTGGTCAATAACATCTGGATCATTAAAATCTATATCGGGATTTTCTAATTGCATCTTAGCTTTTGCTGCTTCTTTATACTCATCTAATGCGGCAGCTAATGCTGGTTGTGTAGATGCTAACGTTCCATCCATATATTCAGCAATCGTCTTATCGGCTTCAACAGAAGCATCTGCGTTAATTGAACTTATACTTGCAATCCCTGAAATTGTATATGTAGCATTTCCTTTATCAGTGATGGTAGCCGTTCCTGCTGATGTATCTGAGTAGATTGCTTGTTTTATAGCCTCTTGTATAATCTTTTCTGCTTCTGTATTAGCTAATTGCCTATTAGTAGACTCATTATTTGAAGCAGTCATATCATATAAATTCTTATATGCTTTCGCATAAGTCACTTGTGTATCATTCCAGCCATTGGCTGCTTTAAGTTCATCATCTGTTTTACTGAGATCAATTCCAGCCGCCGCTTCATAGAAAGCCGTCTTTTCTACATCAGTCATCCCTGAAATTGCATTCTTGTTAGAATAAATTGTTTCCATAGCTGTTTTTGCTGCTGCTTGGTCGGCATCACCTATTCCACCTATGATTGTATTAGACACATCACTAGTAATACTAAATGTTTGATCAGTACCGCTCGAAGCAGAGCCAATAAATAAACGTTGCTGTTTTGCATCATAGCTTGCATTTAAACCAACTTTACCACATGACTTAATAAAATCTCCTAATGTTGTACTAGATGATACTGTTAAACTTGTATTCTTTTTACCGTTAGCAGCAGATATATTGATGGTTGTTCCACTTAAGAATCCTAAATCTGCTAATTTAGTAGTCTCCTTAACATCACTACCCAATTTCGCTCCAGTAACATATTGAGAACTAGCTAATTCTTTTACTGTGAATGAATGTGTCCCTTCTGTAGCATTCTTATCAGAAGTTACCTTAACAACCGATTCATTCGATGATGTTACTTTTTTTGACTTGTAGTTAGAAGTTAAACGTAATTTAGAGGTTTGCTCTTGATACAATTTATATAACTTTGTATTAAGTTCTTTCCATTTATCTTGTTTCCACTCTAATTTAGTTTTATTATTCTCTATCTTAGTTAATTTTAGACGATGCGCGTCCATCATGGATTCTACAATCGATTCTGTATCCATGTTAGATATCATACCTGTCATTCTAATTCCAGCCATATCTTATGCCTCCTTATAATTTTTTATCAACAAGTAAGCCCGTAATCTCCCACAACTTTTCAATCATTTTAATCTTCTTTTCTGGTGGAATTTCTTTTACCACTTCCTTTGTATCTTTATCGATTAACTTAATAGATACACGATTCACATCTTCATGGTAAGTAAATTCACATCTTGTTAGTGGCTGAGATAGCTTTAACTTATTATTTGCCATACTGATAGCATCTTTAAGTTTCTTATCTAATTGTTCATCAGTTGGTTGTTGGTTTTCCGTTACCTGACTCGCTGTCTGTTCACTTTGTTCACCCATATTGTCAGTAGATTGTGCACTTACTTTTTCTACTTCTGTTACTGCAGGCTCAGATGCAACTTTACTTGATACATCTCCGGTTCCCTGTGAACCTGGCTTCACTCCATTAATTGCCATACTATATACACCTCCGTGTGCATTTAAATGTTTCAAAATCACTTCTAAATTTAGTTTTTAATATAATTTACTTATAGAATCTATCGGCATTTAAGTTCCAAATATTAATACCTTTAGTAAATATTGTATTTGTGTTAGTCAAAAAGATTAGATAATTCTTCCACACCGGCTACACTATCAGCAGCCTCTTTATTTGATTCTTGTATCTGAAGATATAATTCCTTCCGGTAAATTGGTACACTCTTAGGAGCAGCGATTCCCACTTTTACCTGATCACCTTTGATTTCTAATATTGTAATTTCTATATCGTTATTGATAACGATTGATTCTCCTATTTTTCGGGATAGGGCTAGCATCTATTCGACCCCCTTATCTTTTTTTCTTTCTTTCATAATATCATATACATTATAGCGTACTGTATACTCAGAATTTTCTACAATAATCTGGCACCCTTTTCTTGTATCTGCATTTATGATGATTGGCGCTTTCAGATTCACTGTCGTTTTCTTAATATCACTTGGTACCGTTACTGTTAGAAAAACCACTAGATTTTCATCTGTTAATTCTCCAAGCGGCCTTAATACTTCATCTTCTACAGTAGGATTATAATCTTCTTTTACAACACCTGGTGCAATGATTGGTAAAGCTAAACTTGGTTCATCAACACTTTGTAACCATGAAATCTTAGATTTCTCATCTTCAATATTATACAAAATAGTAAATCTCTTATATTGTTCAAATCCCATGAGACCACTTTCAAATGTTACAATTTTATTCTCATCAAGATTAATTTCTCCAAAACATCTTGTATTTATTAGCATATTAATAACCATACCCTTTCCATAGCCTGCAAACTTTGGGCTGCAAGCACAAATTTGCGTGCGAAAGATTTGTCTTTCGCACTACGCTCCTTTTAAGAAAAGAGTGGCAAAAGTTTAATCTTTCCACCACTCTGACATTTCTTTTTGCTTATATTATACCTTAGATAAAATCCAATAGTGTATTTGAAACAGCTTTTGACGCGGCAGATAATGAAGCATTGTAAATCAACTGAGACATTGATAAGTTAATATATGCTTCCGCGATATCCACGTCTTCATTCGAAGATAGTAAATCAGTAAAATCTGTCTTTTGCTTATCCAAACGATTCTCAGTTAATTCAACACGGCTATATCGGCTTCCTAAATCAGCAATGGCTATATTTAATTTTTCTTGCTGTTTTTGTGTGCTTGTTATTGCAGATGAAAAACCTTTTTGTAACGCACTGTTCTTTAATACAAGTTCCGTATTCATCTGTTCTAATAATTTATCAAGTGCCTCGTTCGTAACAGCGGAATTATTTCCGTCTTCACGAAGTTTCTTAACTTCTGCTATCTTCTTCTCTGTTGCTGTAACATCGTCCGCTAATGCCTTTAATCCTTCAATATCACGTCCAATATCATGTGAAAACGCATTTCTAGCTTGTACATTAACTGCTATATTTTGTCCAAAATTGATTTCATATTCAATCTTTTGATCTTCTTTTGTATACTCTACATCAATTACGGGATTTCCAGTACCATCCTTTTGAATCTTTCCGTCATCTCCAACTTTATATTTGGAACAATCGAAAAAGTTTTCTGGTCGTAATTCCCCTTCTGAAAATTGTAATTTATCATAAGTTACGGAAATATCTGTTGCATTTCTCATTTCATTATAGACATTTTTTCCAATAATCACTTCTCCAGTGTCCGCTAAGAAACGTACTTCATCATCTCCAACTTCGTAAGCACTTTTACCTCCAACTAGATCTGTTGAATTTAATATCTGATAATTGTTAGTTGCTGATGCTGGAAATCCCGGTCCAAATCCAACTGATGTTCCATCAGCCTTTTTATAGCTTAGGTTACAAGATACTTCTCCTTTATCCCCAAGTGAACCATAAGATAATCGTAATCGATATGCTTCAATAGTTGTTGGTGCATCTCCATATAGTCCAGGCGTAATTGTTGTCGTATCACCTGGAACTGTATATGAACCAATTATCTTCGTAACACTTTCTAAATCTGTCCCTTTAAAATCTTCTGTAATATTATATTTTTCTCTAGCCAAATCATCCGCTGAACTGTAAGTTAAGCTTTGATCCGTCTTATATCCAGTAAATACATGTCTACCAACGTAATTAGCATTACCTTCTTGATATATCTGTGTTCTTAATTCCAATAAATTCTGGATAATACTATTACGATCTTTAACTGTTAGATCATCATTCGAACCATCTACACAATAACTATTCATATCTGTTAATAACTGATTTACATTTTTCAACGCACTTTCTGATACATCCATCCAAGCCAAAGCATCTGGAATATTTTTATCGATGTATTGGTTCAACTGTACCATGTTCGTTCTTAATTTTAATGCTCTAACAGCAATAATAGGGTCATCCGATGGTCTTTGAATTTTCTTTCCGGTAGAATACTGTTCATCATATTTATTCAGATTATATTTATTCTTATTGATGTTACTCATCATGTTATTCGTTAACATTTGGTTTGTTATTCTCATTTGCTATCACCTCCAGGTGGATTATACGCCTGTACCATTAATTAATTTATCGTAGATTTCATTCATTGTCTGAATAACTTTAGCAGATAAGTTATATGCATTTTTAAATTTAACCAAATTCATTGCTTCTTCATCCACATCAACACCAGATTCAGATAATCTTTGGTTTGTAATTGATTTCATGATACTTTCTTGACTCTTTGTAAACGTTTCATACTTAGAAGCATCTACACCGATTTCGGCAACTAATGTACTATAGAATTGTGCTGGTGTTCCTGCTTTGAATAAAGATTTATCACTTTCGATCTTAAGAAGCTCCTTCAGATTATCTTTATTCTCAACACCTTGTGTAATATCACTTGCCGCTGCAAACTTCCTAGGATCACTCATAATCTCAGCCGTTATTGTCATATTGAAAGCTGTTAAATTATAATAAGATTCACCTGTAGTTACCGTACCATCTGCTGCAATATATGTTGCAGTACCATCAGAACTAAACGATGTAAAGTTCTCTAGCAAATCTGCTGCACCTTTTTTATCCGTATAATTGAAATAATCTAGACCTTTATTCCCGTCCAAATCTTCTCCTTGGTTATGCATCTTGTTAAATACAGAAGCAAATGTACGAGAGAACTCATTCAATTTACCCATATAATAAGGTATACCCTTGTAATTAACGGTTTCACCAATTTCACCACGAACATTATCTGTATCTTTGATATCAGTTGCCAATGGCTCATCTAATTTGAAATTATATTGGTAGGTTCCATCTGCCTGAACATCTACAGTAAATCCTTTGTATTTATAATCCTTACCTGCAATTGTAATATTTCCCTCTGTAGGGATATTTAACTTAGTAATGTCATCACAGTTCGTCTTAGTCATGGTTAATGTCGTTACACCACCAGTTGTGGTTGTTGTAACTTTGCCACCAAGATTCTCTGCATTATTACCATCTCTAACTGCAAATAATGCACTCAACTCACCTTTTAAGTTTGCATTGCTTAAAGAGAACTCTTGTCCGTCTGCCCAAGTAACATCATATAAACCATCTATATCTGTTGCATTTATTTTCTCAGTTCTTGGTACTACTTTTAATTGCTTACTTGAGCCCGTATCTACTAATAATTGACCGTTAATTCTTACTTCATAAACAACGGTACCAGGGTCCATAGGATCCTTCTTCATTACTTTTTCTTCTGTTGTCACATTAGCAATCTTCGATAACTCATCTACAAGATTTTCTCTCGAATCACGTAAGTCATTGGCAGTAACCCCTGTTACTTCTAATGCATTGATTTGCTTTGTAACAGTAGCAATCTGTTCCCCTAATGAATTTACACGGTCAATAAGATTTTTTATCTGGAAATTTGCATCTTCTTGAATTGTTTGCATACTAGTATACATATAATTCATGTATTCACTAAGTGAATCTGCATTGTTTGCTACAGTGGTACGAATATCCATACTAGAGGGATCATCAAACAGCGTTTTCAACGCACTAAATAAGCTGTTATATGAGTCTGTAAAACCACCTTCATCTACTTCATTAAAATAATTTTGAACCTGTAACATGTAATCATTCTTCGTACTATATTCACCATAAAGGGCTGCACTGTTACGATATTTCACATCATAATAGGCATTTCTTTGTTGAATAATATCAGCAATATTAACGCCTGTCCCAGCCATACCATAGGAACTATATACACGCATTGCCTCACCTGCAGATGTTACTACTTTTTGTCTTGAATAACCTGTTGTTTCTGCGTTAGAGATATTATGTGCAGTTGTATTTATCGATGCCTGGTATGCATAGAGGCCAGATAAACCTATATTTAAACCAAAAAAAGTTGATGCCATATTAATTTGTCCTCCTCTACAATCTAGTAACCAGATGCTCGAGCATGGAATCTACAACATTAAAATATCTTGCAGCTGCATTATAAGCATGTTGGTATTTAATCATATTAGCTAGTTCTTCATCGGAAGATATACCCATTACATTCTGTCTTGCAGTGGATATATTATCAACCATGATCTGTTGATTCTCAGCACTAGCAATGTACTTTTCACCTTTGGTAGCTAGGTCTCCCCAGATTGCTGTATAGTATTCATTGAATGTATTCACCTTTAATACATTCGGATTCAATGTTGAAAATGGTTGATTCCAGATATCAGCTAAGGCTTTCGCCACTCCGTTATATGCGAAATCACCTGTACCACCACTTTGACTAAGTGGTATTTTTGAATAATCCGCTAATATATCTTTGTTAATTTCAATTTCTCCCAAAGAATATAATGTATATTTATCACTTGGATCTTCTTCATTATATCTATATGCTCGAAAAGCATCAGCATCTGTTTCAGCACACTCTTCGTACACAGGATTTTCAGCGGTTCCTGTATTCTTCATATATATTACGGTATCCTTATCATATCTGCTTGTACTCTTACGGGAGAATAATTCTGTTCCTTGTGTCTTATCTCCATCCATACCCATTGGTGCATTTGGTGAAAGAATCTGAATCTTAGTACCATCTGCTAATGTTGCTTCCACATTAGGAGATAGAATATCATTCACAGCTGTTACGATACCATGAATCAATGTATCAAATTGAGCTTGTGTAGTACGAATAACGGAACTCTCAATTTCAAGATTATATTTATCAATGGCTGCTTGGTAGTCTGCATCCGTTGCAAAGTCGCCTTTTTGAGGAATATTCGTATAATTTGCAGAACTATTTCCTCTTGCCCAGATAAGACCTTTTAGCGACCCAAGATTTGTTCCTGCTTCATAGCTTGGTTCTCTTGTCATATCGAATACATCTGTCTTAATATGATCCCAAACTGGTTTTACCATATCTGAACCATCTGCAACACGCACCGTAGACATGCTGTAGGAAGATGTACCCGTTACAAATTGAACGTTCTCTGCCATAATCGTAACAGAACCATCGAATTCTTCTGTTGCTTTAACATCAATTAATTTACTTAATTGATCAATATATAGATTTCTCTTATCACGTAAGTCGTTAGCTCTCTCTACGCCACCTGATTCAACTTTCGTAATCTGTTCATTTAACTGTGCTATCTTTTCACCCAAACCATTGATCTGCGTTACCTTATCATTGATTTGTTGATTCATATTTACTTGGTATTGTTCTAATTGTTTATAAATCGTTTCTGCTCTTTGGACAAATGCTTCCGCATTCTTTGCTAGCGACGCACGAGCAGTTTTATCATCTGGAGATTTTACTAACTCTTGTATGTTATTCCAAAGTTTTTGTATCGATTCTTGGAATGGAGAGTTCTCCAATTCGCCCATAATATCTTCAATTTCAAGTATCGCTTGCTTTTGTGCATCATAAAAACTTAATCGACCTGATTCTGTACGATATTGTTTGTCATAGAATTCATCTCTTACTTGACGAACAACTTGTGTTGCAGCACCAAGTCCAGTCTGCATGGAACTATATGTAGATTGGCCAATCTTGTTATAGTGGAAATCTTGGATAATTACTTGTTGCCTTGTAGATCCATCTGTATCAATATTGGCCAAATTGTGTGCTGTGGTATTAATTGCATTCTGACTAACTGTGAAACCCGATACAGCAGTCCATAAACTTGTCATAATATTTCCCACGGTATATCACCATCCTTCATCTATTGTTTTGCGTCAAACATACCTGTTTCAGGTAATGCATTACTGGCCTGCCCAGCTGATTTTGTATAGTTATTCCCTGGTGACATCCGTGTACTTTGAATAAAGTTCATATTAAACTCTATTATTTCAAGGGATTGTTCGATCAACGATTTGTTATGATTATTGAATTCCATTAATTCATCAATGGTCTTCTTTAGATTGGTATGAACAGTAGATAGTCTCTCTTGTTCTTTTGGTTGTGTCTCTAATAGTTTAATGATTTCTTGTATCTTTAATGTTCTTGCATCCTTGCACAGAACAACTCCAACATTCGCGATTATTTCTTCTCTTTTCTTATCAAGCATCATGACCTTCTCTACAAATGCTTGCTCTTGATCCGTAATTTCTTGCAATGCTAAGAGGTCATTGTTTGCTATAATATTTGATTTTTCTTTCGCAATTGGTATCATTTCTCTATAAACATCATTCTCTTGTTGCAAAGTTGTAATCAATTCTTCTATTAAACTAGCCACGCTAAACCTCTCTTCTCTCTTAAACTCATGTGGATTTTCACGATCCACTCTCTGCTTACAAAGTAAGCTTTGCCTACTTCTTTACCACTACTTCACTTTAGTTATGCCTAAACTACTGTATTAAAATAATTATCTAGTAACTTATCTGCAACTTCGTTCATACTTACATCATACGTACCAGAAGCTAATCTTTTTTTGATTTCTTCTACTTTATCCATTCTTACTTCAGAAGCACTAGCAACCGCTTGCTTTACAGTCTGATAATCTTTTCCTGTTTGAGAAATCTCTAATTGATCGGATTTCCCCACTTTCTTCGCACTTTCAACGGCACGAACTTTGTTTGTTTGATACATTTGACTTACTTTATTATAAGCATCTATTCTCATAACTTCACCACCTTACTATTATTGCAAATAACTCCCCAGCTATGTTTTTATATATCATTTTATATTTCATAGCTTGTTATTGTTCTAAATTAGATATCGGATTTTTTTCAATTATCATTATAGCTAAACTTAAACTTTTTTATTATTTGTATAATTTACGTCTATAGTAATTTTGTCCCATCTGCAAAGAAACAGCGAATGTAATTCAATACTTTCACACACCCATTGCTATAAAACTAGATAGATAATCGTAGCAATTATTAATCGTTTTACCCCCAAGAAAACACAATAAAAAAACAATCTTCCAAATGTTAGTGGACACGAATGTGTAATATCCGCGAATCCACATAAGATTCATGAAGATTGTCTTTTCTGCTATATAAATGCATTATTTTTGTGGTAGCCTTTTGTAGCTACTACATCTAATATTTTCGACAGTATTAATATTTCATATCCTTTAAGATATCACAGAAGTCAAATGTTGCAAAATAATCTTCTGGCTTTTCTGCACGACGAATTAACTGTGTTGATCCATCTTCTTTTAACAGTACTTCCGCTGATTTCAATTTACCATTGTAGTTATAACCCATAGCGAATCCATGTGCTCCTGTATCGTGAATTACTAGCAAGTCGCCGATATCCACTTTTGGTAGCATACGATCGATAGCGAATTTATCATTGTTCTCACATAATGATCCAGTTACATCATACATATGATCGCAAGGTTGATTCTCCTTACCCATAACTGTGATATGGTGATATGCTCCATACATCGCTGGTCTCATTAGGTTTACTGCACTAGCATCTAATCCAATATATTCTTTATGTGTGTGTTTTTCATGGATTGCTGTTGTCACTAAACAACCATAAGGTCCTAACATAAATCTTCCTAATTCTGTATAGATAGCAATGTCACCCATTCCAGCTGGAACAAGGATTTCTTCATATACTTTGCGAACACCTTCGCCAATAGCTTTAATATCATTTCCTTCTTGATCTGGTTTGTAAGGGATACCAACACCACCTGATAAGTTAATGAATTTGATGTCGGCACCTGTTTCTTCTTTTAATTCAACCGCTAACTCGAATAAGATTTTAGCAAGAGTTGGATAATATTCATTCGTTACTGTATTACTTGCTAAGAAAGAGTGAATACCAAAGTTCTTAACGCCAAGATCTTTTAACTTCTTGTATCCTTCAAACATTTGCTCTTTCGTAAATCCGTATTTAGCATCTCCCGGATTATCCATTATGCTAGTACTGATTTTAAATACTCCACCTGGATTAAAGCGACAACAAATTGTCTCAGGAATTCCTGCTGCTTTTTCTAAGAAATCTATATGTGTTATGTCATCAAGATTAATAATGGCATTGACTTCTCTGGCCTTCACGAATTCATCTGCTGGGGTTGCGTTAGACGAGAACATAATCTCACTTCCATCAAAACCAAGTGCTTCCGATAACATAAGCTCTGTCATGGAAGAACAATCTGTTCCACAACCTTCTTCTTGTAGAATCTTTAATAAGAATGGATTTGGTGTTGCTTTAACAGCAAAGTATTCCTTAAATCCTTTATTCCATGCAAATGCCTCTTTTAATCTTCTAGCATTCTCACGAATTCCTTTTTCATCATATAAATGAAATGGAGTAGGATATTCTTTTACAATCTCTTGTAACTGTTCATTCGTAACAAATGTTTTTTTCATAATATATTCTCCTTTTTCTTTGGATTATTATTTGGACAATTCGATAACTTTTATCCATGTCGATAACATATCTTTGCTTTCAGGCTGCCTACTATCTCGAAAGTAAAATAATTTCATTCTGTAACATTTCCTTAAAGACGGATACAAGATTGTCATTCATTGAATATAGACATGTGGTATCCGACGAAGTTGTAATCTCTCCCGTTAAGACTTTCTTGGAATCAATGATTAAACGTATTCTCTGATCTTTCTTGTCTGTTATATATAGGATTGCCTCCTCAAACGGAACCTTCTGGTCAGTAATTAGTACTAGCTTAATATGACGTTTTTGTAATAGTGAAAGTTCATCCTCTAAACACGAAAGCAAAGAACTTGATACAGATAGGTAAACTCTTTCTTTCGCCTCTATTAGCATAGTTTTCAGTTTATCCATCACGTTCTTCTCGCCTTGTATTGTTATATATCCACTGTTCTCCACTTTCTCAATGGGTAATGACTCCATTAGCTTATGTTTCGAAGCTTCAAGATTTCGTAATTTATTATTACAGAATTCTTCTACACTTACTGGTGTATATTTGGTTACTGTACCCTCAATAATATATGCAGCACCCTTCTCAACTAACCCTGCAAGGCCATTATACGTATTCGATCTTGAAATAGTTGTTTTCTTGGCGGCTTCATATCCTGTTAGCTCACCTTCTGTGAGTAGCGTCATATATAAGGTTGCTTCTTGTCTTGTCAGACCAAACATAACAAGCTGTTCAATAACTTCCATGTAAACTGCTCCGTTTCTTCTAGTATTACTTTATAGGAACACTATACATCTTATAAAAAAGAATGTCAATCTTAATTTGATTGACATTCCTACTAATATGCTCTTTTGAGAAAATTTCTCAATTAATACTATATCCCCTATGAGCTTTCTATTGTCATGAATTAAAGTGCTAATTCAGCAACTTGATCTTCAATTTCTCTTAGTTGTTCTTTTGTTGGGATATAATTAATCTTAATTGGCTCTTTAATTGTTTCAATCTTCAAAGCATCGAACTCTTTTTGAAGTAAAGCTATACTTTGAGGTCCCCAGCCGTAGGAACCGAAAACAAAACCTTTCTTTCCTTTTGGCGCTAACCCTTTCATGTAAGTAATGAAAGCACCAACTGTAGGTAACATATTTGCATTCAATGTAGGTGATCCTACTACAAGATATTCTGCTTTTAATACTTGCGTTGCAATATCTGAAATATGATTTTCTTTTAAATCATATAGGATACATTCAACTCCTGCTCTCTTAAAGCCTTCAAGAATGGCCATTGCCATTTTCTCCGTTGAATGCCACATAGAATCATATATTACAAGAGCTTTCCTTTCGTTTTCCCCATTGCAGTAATACCTATATTGATCAAGTATTTCCTTGATATGACTTCTAATGATTACTCCATGACTAGGTGCAATCATCTCAAGTGGTAGTTCTTCCACTATATCAAGAGCTTGATTTGCTTGTCTACCATAAGGCATTAATATGTTCGCATAGTATTTTTCTAATTCTTGCATTACGATGCACATATCCACTTCGTCATCGAAATGTTTTGAAGAAGCATAATGTTGACCAAAGGCATCATTAGAGAACAGAATCTTCTCTTCACTACAATATGTAACCATATTGTCTGGCCAGTGTAACATAGGTGTTGCAACAAATGTTAAGCTTCTCTTTCCTAGAGATATAGAGTCTCCTGCTTTCACTGTTTGGTACTTATATTGATCCCCATAATGTGCTTGAAGTCCTTTTAAACCACTAGGTGCCGATGTAATGATCGTTGCATTCTTAGCAACCTCCATAACTGCAGGAATTGCACCTGAATGATCCATCTCAACATGATTTGATACAACATAATCAATCTTAGAAGGGTCAATGATTTCTGATATACGTTCTAATAATTCTCCTGCAAAAGGTGCTTTAACCGTATCTATAAGTGTAATTTTTTCATCAATAATTAAATATGCGTTATATGTTGCTCCTCTATTTGTTGTGTATCCATGGAAAGATCTAACATTCCAATCTACTGCTCCAACATAATAGATATCATCTCTTAATTTAACAACTTCCATTACAACCTCTCCTTCTTTTTCAATAACAATAATTATTCCTAAATTATATGTCTTTTAATTATCAATGTCAATTAATAAATAGGCTAACGAACTATTACATGAATATTATATTCTCCTTCAATAAAAAAATAATCCTCCTAACAAATCAAATATTTACCAAGTTTATCAATACTTTTTCATTAGCTTTGCACAAAGTTTTATATATAAATGATATAAATATTCAACTAGTTCTGTTAATATACAATCCTATGTTTTTATTTTATAACAACATTTTTTAATTTACTTAATAAAAAGTCTCATTAGCTCTGTTTTACCTAATATATTAAACTTTCCCATCTATCCCTTTCCCTCTCACATTCTATTTACCCCCTGTATTTACTGCATCTAGAGTTAATTTAAACTTTTCATTATACTTTTATACGCATAAAGGTATTAACATTGACATCTTTGATAAAATAAATATAAAGCGATACCTTACTATTATTTTATTATTTTTTCTTTAATTTTCATACAACTACGACCATGTATATACATTAATAATTGTATAATATAGCAATAGATTGTTTTCTATTCTCATTATATAATAAATCGTCGTAGGTTTGTAAATATTGGGCTTAGTTCCATAAAATAGTTAACAATCAATACACGAGGAGTGATTACATGAAAGAAAACAAAAGTAAAACCAAATCAAAAAAACGAAGTAACCCCAAAACTAATTTACCCTTAAGCCAAGTTATTAACAATTCCTTTCGCTTAACAAGAATTATCTCCTGTACGATTTGTATCTTATCGATTCTAAGTACTGCTATCCTAGCTGGGGAAATCATTAACTTCAAAAATGGTCCCTACACTTTAGAAAAAAGCGTTTCTAAAACACAATATCTAATGAAGCAACTAGAGAGCAATGTATATCACAAAATTGTACAGATGACCGCCTCCCGAATGAAGAGCGATACAGATAATACGGACAGTATTGTTGAAGAACTCAATTCAGAATTACAAAACCTGTACAGTATTGTAGCGAAAGAGCATTCTTCTGATACTAATTTACTGACAGAATTACAAAATAAAATGGAAGAGGCTAATCCATATCGAGTAGAAATCTATGATTTTGTTGCAAACCGTCGTATGACGAATGCAAACGATGTACTTGTCAAGAGTTATCTACCTCTAGTAGAAGAAATAAACGTATTATTAGATACTATAGCAACCGATTCTGATTCATATGCCAACAACGAAATTACGAGATGTATCATCTACTCCCTAGTTATGATAGCCGTAGTTATTGCAATGATTATTATAAGCTATATATTATCTAAAAAACATGCAAAAGCCACTACTACCGTGATTGTTTCACCAATTACTGAGGTCAAAGAAGCAATGAACAAACTTGCCAAGGGTAATCTACAAGTTTCGGTCAAACCTTCTTCTATCCTTGAATTAAGCGAGTTATCTACTGCCACTACGAAGACAATCAATACCCTAACAGGATACATACAAAACATTACTACCGTTTTAGGCCAACTAGAAGATCGTGATATGACAGTAACGGTAGACATTGACTATATGGGTGATTTTGTACCAATTAAGAATTCATTAATAGAAATTACCCAATATCTTAATGAATTGATAGTAAATATCAAAGATTCTGCAAACCAAGTTGCTTCAGGTGCAGAACAAATTTCTCATAGCTCACAGTCAATTGCTGAAGGCGCACAAGATCAAAACAATTCCATCTCAACACTTGTTGAACAAGTTAATGATATCACAACAGTTGTACAAAACAATGCCAAAAAAGCTAGGGATGTAAGTAAGATATCTAGCGATTCCTTGGATATTGTAGACAAAGGAAATACCTATATGCAAGCATTACTAGATGCTATGAACCAAATCACGAATCAATCAAACCAAATATCGAAGATTATTGAAGTAATTGATGATATCGCCAGCCAGACAAATCTTCTATCCTTGAATGCTTCCATTGAAGCTGCGCGTGCTGGAGAACAGGGTAAAGGCTTTGCTGTCGTAGCGGATCAAATTGGCAAACTGGCTAACGATTGTTCAAAAGCAGTTGGTAATACAACAAAACTTATTCATCAATCACTAGATGCTATAAAACATGGTTCTGCTCTTGCAGATGATACTGCAAAACTACTAAGCGATATCGTAACAAGTTCTAGTAAAACCTCTGAATTAGTAGAGGATATAACAACAGCATGTACCACACAAGCTGATCAACTTAATAATGTACTAGCATCGATTCAAGAGATTTCGGTAATTGTAGAGTCAAATTCCGCTGCATCAGAAGAAAGCTCGGCTGCTAGTCAAGAATTCCTATCACAATCCGATACACTTAGGGAGTTATTAGAGGGATTCCAATTATAGTATTTTAGTTATTAAACATTACGAAAACTAAATATCAAATTACTATTCTAGAGTTGTGAATATTACATTGTACCTATTCACAACTCTTTTCTTTGATAGTTGGTAGCTATAATCCATAATTTATGGTATAATCGGAACGATTGGATACCACTAGGATAATTTGATTGCAAATATGCAACAATCTTTTAGGGTATCTATCTTTTTTCTTGCAAATATATATTTTACTTAAACTTCGCACCTGAAGATTTCGAGGAGTAGTTAAAGTTTTATACGAAGTTTGAGTACTTATTATAAATTACTTGGTTTGAGGCAAAATACAATAATGCATCAACCTAACTTCGAAAGGAGCACTTAAATTACATGGAACAATATAATGGAAGCCAGATTGTTATTCTGGAAGGCCTTGAGGCAGTACGAAAAAGACCTGGTATGTACATCGGAAGCACTGGCACAAGGGGCTTACATCACTTAATATGGGAAATACTTGATAACGGAATTGATGAACATCTTGCAGGATTTTGTTCACAAATTGATATTATCCTTCGAAAAGATGGAGGTATTACAATACGCGATTACGGTCGTGGTGTCCCAGTAGACATTCATCCAACAAAGAAAATACCAACCGTACGTGTTGTATATACGATTCTTCATGCTGGCGGTAAATTCGGTTCTTCTGCGTATAAGGTATCTGGAGGTCTTCACGGTGTTGGTGCATCTGTTGTAAACGCTTTGTCAAGCCGTATGATTATAGAAGTTCGCAGTGGCGGGCAAATCTATCGTGATATATATGAGAATGGCGGACATCCTGTTATAGAATTAGTTGATGGCAATATACCAGTAGTAGGAAAATGCAATAAATCAGATACTGGTACAAGCGTTACCTTCTATCCTGATGCTTCGATCTTTGAAACAGTTGAATTCAAGGCGGAGACAATCAAGAAGAAATTAAAAGAAATTGCGTTCTTAAACAAAAATTTAAAGATTATGTTCCGCAATGAATATGATGGTACCGAAAAGATCTATCATGAAGAATACGGAATTCAAAGCTTTGTTAAATACCTTAACCGTGAAGCAACACTTATACATGATGATGTTATTTACGCAGAAGGTACCAGCGGCGATATTGAAGTAGAATTGGCTTTCCAATATACCAATAGTTATACAGAGCAGATTAATGCATATTGTAATCGAATTAATGTCGTTGATGGTGGTACCCTAGTAACTGGTTTTAAAACAGCTTTGACTCGTATTATGAACCAATATGCAAGAGAACTTAATATCCTTAAAGATAAGGATGATAATTTTGATGGAAAGGATATACGTAATGGCCTTGTTGCCATCATCTCAATCAAACATCCTGATCCTCAATTTGAAGGACAGACAAAAACCAAATTAGGTAATACAGATGCCAAGAGTGCTGTTGAGGAAGTATTTACACTAGAAGTTCAACGGTATTTTGACAAGAACGTTGAAGTACTACGCTCTATACTAGAAAACTCTTTAAAATCCTATCAAGCAAGACGTGCTGGTGATAAAGCAAGGAATGCAGTATTAAAACAATTAGCTGATGTGGACACGAGAAGTAAATTAGCTTCTTGTTCTTCAAGGAAACCCGAAGAATGTGAAGTATATATTGTCGAAGGTGATTCTGCTGGTGGTACCGTTAAAACTGCTAGAAATCGTCGTACGCAAGCAGTCCTTCCACTTCGTGGTAAAATCCTTAACGTAGAAAAAGCTGCTCTTGAGAAGATTTTAGTGAATAACGAAATCAAATCTATGATTGCATCCTTCGGGTGCGGAATCGGTGATGATTTTGATATTAAAAAATTACGTTATGACAAGATTATTATCTTAACCGATGCCGACGTAGATGGTTCCCATATTAGTACCTTATTGCTTACCTTCTTCTATCGATTCATGCCAGAATTAATACTTGAAGGAAAAGTATATCGCGGATTACCACCACTATATAAAGTAGAATACGAAAATACTGCTGTGAAAACAAAGAAGAAAAAACAATCTGAATATATATTTAATGATTTCGAATTAGAAAAATTCCGTAAGAAACCTGGAATCAAGATTCTTAACCTACAACGTTACAAAGGACTTGGTGAAATGGATGCCGATCAATTATGGGAAACCACATTGAATCCAGAGACTCGTATCCTAGCTCGTGTAGAAATCTCCGATACCGTTGAAGCGGACGAAATCACAACAATTCTAATGAGTAATAACGTACCTCCTCGTCGAGCTTTTATAATGGAAGAAGCCAAGTATGCTAAGGTTGATATTTAATCATACCTCCCCAATTACATCTGACTAGTCAATTACGAAACTCTCGAAATGTTTAGTTGCTTCTTTACTGACGTACTATAACTAAGAAACGATAGCGTAGCACCTAAAGTATTTCTTAGTGTGTACTTATAACTTAGGAAGGCGAGGCACGGAAGCCGAGCCAGCCTGAGCTGAGGCAGGATGCCGAATCGATGGCGTTTCCGCAACTACTGTATAAACTCGCAGTACACACATAGAAGTACTTAGGTGTGCAGCGTGTTTCGTGTAATAGTTCGTTAGTAAAGAAGCTGTGAAAGTATGCATTGAGTTCCGTAAATGTCTATTGATATCTAATAAAGAAAGGAATTCATAATGTCAAATAAATCTGATACTATTATTCAATTGGACTTTGCCGAGGAGATGAAAAACTCGTACCGTGATTATGCCATGAGCGTAATTATCTCTCGTGCCTTACCAGATGTCCGCGATGGTCTAAAGCCAGTACAACGCCGTATCCTATATGCAATGAATGAATTAGGATTAACGCCAGATAAACCACATCGTAAAAGTGCCCGTATCGTCGGTGATACCATGGGTAAATATCACCCTCATGGGGATAGCTCCATCTACGATGCCCTTGTTCATATGTCAGAGGATTATTCCCTCTCAATGCCATTAGTTGATGGCCATGGAAACTTTGGTTCAATCGACGGTGACGGTGCTGCAGCAATGCGTTATACAGAAGCTAGGCTATCAAACGGAGCTATGACATTATTAAACAACTTAGATAAAGGTCTCGTTCCTTTTGTACCAAACTTTGATAACAGTGAGAAGGAGCCTAGTGTTCTACCAGCTATGTTACCAAATCTATTAATTAACGGAACAACCGGTATTGCAGTAGGTATGGCTACTAATATACCCCCTCATAACACAACTGAAGTTATTGATGGCGTAATTGCATATATTGACAATCCAGATATCACCACTGAGAAGCTAATGAAATACATACCTGCTCCAGATTTCCCGACAGGTGGTACAATCATTAATCAAAGTGAAATGGAAAGCATCTATGCGACAGGGGAAGGTAAAATTAAATTACGTGCCAAAACAGAGATTGAAGATGGTGATAATGGTCGCAAGAATATTGTGATTACTGAAATACCCTATACGGTTGCAGGTAATAAAACCAAATTAGTAGAAACCCTAGCAGGGCTAATGAAGGACAAAGTCTTTGAAGAAATCTATGACGTACGTGATGAATCTTCAAAAGAAGGTATTCGTATTGTTATCGAAGTAAAGAAAGACCGTAATATCCAAAACTTATTGAATGGTTTATATAAAAAATCAGCGCTTGAGGATACTTATGGTGTTAATCTACTAGCGGTTAAAGAACAACAACCAATCATCTTCAATCTTCCAACTTTAATTGGAGAATTCGTAGCCTTCCAAGAAGAGTTATACACAAAAGAGTATCAACATCTGCTTGAAAAGTCACAAAACAGACTGGAAATTGTGGATGGTTTAATCAAAGCTACTGATGTTATCGATTTAATTATTGAGATTTTACGAGGAAGTAGTTCCATCAAGCAAGCAAAAGGTTGTTTGATAACAGGTGACACCACGGATATTACGTTTAAAACAAAAGCTAGTGAAAAAGAAGCTAAGACATTATCCTTCACGGAACGTCAAGCAGATGCAATTCTTGCTATGCCTCTTAGCAAATTAATTGGACTAGAGATTCTTAAATTACATGAAGAAAATGATACTCTTCTTGCTAATATTGCAGAATATCAAAGAGTGCTCTCGGATAAGAATGCTCTCTTTACAGTAATCAAAGCTAGATTAAAGGCGTATAAGAAGACGTTTACCCTACCTAGACGCACCATGCTTGAAAACACGGAGAACACGGGATATGTGGAAGAATTCAAAGAAGAAGATATCTATGTATTAATTGATAAATTCGGCTATACCAAATCACTAGATTCTGCTAGTTATACCCGTGCTTCTGAAGAAACCCTAAAAGAATATGCTCATATTATTCAGATGAAGAATACCGATAAACTATGCTTATTCACAGCACAAGGTAACATGTATCAAATCAAGGCAAGTGCTATTCCAAAAGGTAAAACGAAAGATAAAGGTGCTCTTATCCAGACGTTGTGTAAGGTAGATAAGGAAGACATTTTACTATACACTTCTTTTGAAGAATTATTTGAGTCACAACTATTATTTACAACGAAGAACGGTTTCATAAAGCAAGTCTCAGGAGCTGAATTTGAAACGATCCGCTCTACGATTGCTTCTACGAAATTAGATGCTGATGATCTATTAGTCTCGATAACCGTTTTAACTGCACACGATATATTATCGCAATCCATGAAGGTAATCTTGTTAACTGAAAAAGGTACTTCACTAGGATTCCTACTTGAAGAGGTTTCCGAACTTAAGAAATCTAGCCGTGGTGTCAAAGCAATTGCTCTTGATAACGGGGACTACGTAGTTTATGCAACCGCTCAAGATTCTAATTTAGAATCCTTCACTTTTAATAATAAGACATTAAGTGCTAAGAAAGTTCGTACACGTAAACGCGGACAAAAAGGTCAAAAAGCAAATCTTGATGTATAGTCATATTGGCTAAATAATCCAGAATTATAACCATATTCTAACTGTACTCATATAAATAGCTGTTTTTTCATATATTATAGTATTATAGAAAAAGGCAGGTGTATATATGAGTACAACTATTTTATCTATCGACGGTGGAGGAATGAAAGGTATTGTATCCGCACTGGTTTTAATCGAATTAGAAGATATCCTCAAGAAATACACTGGTGCAAATACCGTATATTTAGTTGATTACTTTGATCTTATTGCTGGTACAAGTACAGGCTCAATTCTAGCAGCATTATTGTTATGTCCAAACGATTGTAATCGTCCTAAATATACAGCTTCTGATGCATTAAACCTGTACCTCACCAAAGGTAAGACAATGTTCCAGACTAATCCCTTACATAAATTACGTACTCTTGGTGGCTTAATTGGCCCAAAATATAAGAACAAAGCATTAGTAGCTGAACTTAATTCATATTTTGGCTCCGTGAAAACTGCCGAGCTACTTAAGCCCTGCCTACTAACATCATACAATATGACAACAAGAGATTCTCTCTTCTTCAACTCCTTATCAAGTCTTAAATCAGAAGATCGTAATTTTAACCTAGCAGATGCCGTACTTGCTTCAACCGCTGCTCCAACTTTCTTCCCACCAAGCTGCATCAAAGCATATAATTCTTGTGAAGACTGCTTAGTCGATGGTGGAGTATTCGCTAACAATCCTTCTTTATGTGCCCTTATTGAAGCTCTAAAACTAGAACGTACTAAGAACATTAATGATACTATGGTTCTTTCCATCGGTAATGTTTATTCTGCAAAATCTTATGATTATAATAAAGTAAAACATTGGGGTGCTATTAATTGGGCTTTTCCACTTCTAGATGTCTTAATGGATGCAAGTGAACAAACTGTTGATTATCAATTGAATAAGTTATACTCTACTCTAGGTGTCTCAAACCAGTATTTACGAGTGGTGGCTAACGTGAATGAGAATGTACCTTCAATGGATGATACTTCCCAAAAGGCAATTGACCGCCTCCTTGAAATTGGTAATGAATTGGTTAAGAAAAAACATAGAGATCTGGAACATTATGCTAGAATGTTATTCGACAATCATAAAAGAAATCAGATTAAAGATACACGTAGAGTTATCTAAGTAAAAAAGGGGCTGTTGCAGATAGCTTGTTTTACCATACCGCAAAGATATGATATAGATATTCAAACTATTTTTGCAACAACCTCTTTTTATTGATTAACCTACTCCACTGGTTTTAGATTCTTAAGAGAAAAATCTATAATTGGTGCTGAATGAGTTAATGCACCTGACGATACAAAATCAACTCCAATTTTCGCGATTTCACGTAATCGTTCCTTTGTGACATTACCAGAACATTCAGTCTTTGCTTTATCACCTATCATCTCAACCGCTTTTCTCATGGTTTCATTATCCATATTATCAAGCATAATAATATCCGCTCCTGCTGCAATTGCTTCTGCAACCATGTCTAGATTCTCTACCTCTACTTCTATCTTACGAACAAAAGGTGCATATTCTTTCGCCATAGCCACTGCCTTTGTAACGCTACCTGCAGCTCCTATGTGATTATCCTTTAATAAAACTCCATCGGATAAATTATATCTATGATTTGATCCTCCCCCTATACGAACTGCATATTTTTCAAAAGGACGCATACCTGGTGTTGTCTTCCTGGTATCCAAAAGTGTTGTTTTATATCCTTTTAATTCCTTAGCATATTCATTGGTATAAGTAGCAATACCACTCATTCTTTGAAGATAATTAAGAGCTGTTCTTTCTCCCGATAGCAGTGCACGTATATCACCTGTTACCGTTCCAATTAAATCACCTTTCTTCATCACATCTCCATCATGATACGTGGTTTCAAAGATTACTCTACTATCAAGCAATTCAAACACTCTAGCGAATACCGAAAGGCCACATATTACTCCATCTTCTTTGCAGATTAACTGAGCACTCCCCTTTTTATATGTCCTCATAACGGAATTCGTTGTTACATCTTCACTTGTTATATCTTCTTTCAAGGCATTCTTTAAATATTCATCTATATTAACTTGCATTGTTACACCATCTAACATAGAACGTCTCATCCTCTCGTTTAATTTCTTTCCAGATTAGTTGTCTGAATAATTCATATCGTTTATAATCATCTAACACCTGAGTCTCTACCATATTCTTTATTTCTTTTGATTGAGTCCCTGTATTTTTTTCCGTCGGTAATTGCACGGCTTGAGTAGCTGTAAGTTCATGCACAAACTGCATCTGTCTACAGTACTCCCTTTGCTGTTCCTTAATGATCTTCCCCGCTGCTCTCTCTGCAAACACAAGGCTCTCTAATAAAGAGTTACTTGCCAAACGATTTGCCCCATGAACACCATTACAAGCTGTTTCCCCAACCGCATATAGATTCATTAATGTGGTTGCACCTTCTGTATCAACCTTAATACCTCCCATAAGATAATGTTGCGCTGGTGCAACCGGAATTGACTCTTTCGTTAAATCATATCCTTCCTCTATACATCTCTGATAGATATTTGGAAATCTCTTAATAATGATATCTGCTGGTAGATGAGAAATGTTCAGATAAACGTGGTCAGTCCCCTCTTTTTCCATTTCCTCTTTAATCGCAGCCGTTACTACATCTCGAGGTAATAATTCGTTAACGAAACGCTCACCTTTACTATTCAGTAGAACTCCACCTTCCCCACGTAAGGATTCCGATATCAAGAATTTGCGTCCCTTTTTCTTCGTATACAATGCAGTTGGATGAATCTGTATATAGTGTATATCCTGTAATTCTACATTATGGCGAAGAGCAATAGCAAAGCTGTCTCCTGTAATATGTGAGTAATTCGTGGAGTTCTGGAACAATCCACCAATCCCCCCTGTGGCCAATATTACAGCATCGGCATACACATTCTTAATCTCACCGCTAGATTCCTCAATTACAATTCCTTCGCAAACCGATGGAATTTTACTATTCGTAATCAAATCAATCATTGTAGTGTACTCCATTACTTCTATATTGCGGCGTTTCTTAACTTGTATAATTAACTTGCTAGTAATCTCCTTCCCAGTCATATCATCATGCCGAAGGATTCGATACGTCGAATGTGCTCCTTCTCTTGTATATGCAAAACTACCATCTTCATAACAATCGAATTCTACACCATAACCTAATAACTTGTTAATAATTGCTCTTGATGATTCGATCATCACATGAACGGATTCTTTATTATTCTCATAGTGCCCCGCACGCATAGTATCTTCAAAATAAGATGCATAATCTGCCTCATCTTTTAATACTGATATTCCACCTTGTGCCAAGTATGAATCACTATTTTGTATAGCATCTTTTGTTATCATCAAAATCTGTGTATCTTCTGGCAAAGAAAGCGCAGCATACAGCCCTGCCGCACCAGTTCCAACAACTATTACTTGATATTTATTCTGCAACATATTACAATCATACTCCTTCCGCACGTTAGTCATTGGATAAATAATTATTCTCTACTATTCATCTTCAACGTTGTTAAGACCTTTTGACTCTGCTTAATTGATTGCGATTACCTTTTACGATAACTCGAGCATCCTGTCAAGTGGAGCTTTTGCTTTATCCGCTTTTTCGGCATCAAGTTCAATCACAGGTGACATTTCCCTTAGGCAACGAACTACCTTATCTAATGTAATTAATTTCATGTTAGGACAGAATTGTCTATGCCCAACAGAATAGAATCGTTTGTCTGGATTCTTCTTGTTCAACTCATAGAACACTCCCATCTCTGTACAGATAAGGAACTCTTTCTCCTCGCTATTTGTAGCATAATCAATAATCCCTGATGTACTGCCGATATAATCCGCTAATTCAAGTACTTCTAATTTACATTCTGGATGCACAAGGACTTTCGCATTTGGTCTTGCTTCTTTCGCCTTTTTCACATTCTCTGCAGTAATACTTGTATGTACATGACAGAAACCATCATTAAAGATAAAATTCTTCTCTGGTAATTTACTAGCTATATATCTTCCAAGATGTTCATCGGGAATGAAAAAAATATTTTTATTTGGCAAGGAACGAACTATCTTCATTGCATTGGCTGATGTTACACATACATCCGCATATTGTTTTAATTCTGCTGTGGAATTAATATAGCAAACTACCGCTACATCTTCATATTCTTCTCTTACTTTCTTAATTCGGTCTATATCAACCATATGTGCCATTGGACAATCTGCATTCTTATCAGGTATAACAACAGTCTTCTCAGGATTTAATAATTTGGCACTTTCCCCCATGAATTGCACGCCACAAAAACAAATCGTTTTTTCTTTTACTGTAGTAGCGATCTTACTAAGATAGTAGGAATCACCTATATAATCTGCAACAGCTTGGACCTCATCACTAACATAATAATGTGCCAATATAACTGCATCTCTCTCTTTTTTTAATTCTATTAACTGTTTTACTAACTCTTCCATACTTACTTCCATGCATATAACTAGCTTGTTTGTAATACTGCTAATATAAATAGGTTGAAAGAAAGTAACGCATGGCTCCCTTCATAATATTTAAATACTTTCAACCTTACTTCTATTGATACTTTTTATTTCTTTAACACGTATTGTTGCACATTATTATCTTTTTGTCAAGTTAGCTGTCTTGTCAACTACAAACAATATTTGTGCAATTTAATAAAGGAATTCAACGAGATTTATTATATGTGTGAATATTTTTGATTAGAAAGAGAAAACTAAGAATGATACAAGATTGAACGTTCCGATTTAATCTATATGCATATTGTTGTAAATAGTCAACCAAGAAAGGAAACGTGTGATATGGATCAGAAAAAAAAGACTACCAGTAATAAGACTACCAGTAATAAAACAACTAATTCTACTTCCAAAAACAATACTGGGAATAATCAAGTAGATTCCAGAATGAAAGATTTCATTCGTTCGTCAGTTAATCCAGACAATAATGCTTTCTTTGAGGAAAGAAGTAATCCATTATGTAGCAAAGGTGACTGATTAAAAGAAGTTACTGTATATCAAAATTAATTCTTCAATTGACCAGATTATAACTGCATTAAATGCAACATAAAAAAGACAATCTTTCATAATTTTTAGTGAAAAACACAGATATAAAATATCCGTGAAGCCACATAAAAATTACTAAGATTGTCTTTTACTTCTAAAGAACTATTTTACAATAGCACTTTTTCTATTCTACTACTTTTGTTCCACAGTTTGGACAGAATACATCATTATGTTCAACAACACATCCACACTTTAAACATTGTTTCACATTCTGAACTTTTGGTAGCTCTTCTTGCATACTAGTATCTTGCGGTCTTGCTTGATTTTGATCCACAGACTGACTAATTGGTCCCGTTGAGCTATTTGATCCTTGATACTGATTTCCCATCGATTGTTGCATACTTGCTGGTTGTTGCATTCCTGCTGGTTGTTGCATTCCTGCCGATTGTTGCATTCCCATTGGTTGATGATTCATTGTTGGTTGTGCATAGGATTGCTGTTGACCGTAAGTGGATTGTCCATATGGTTGTTGAGGTGGCATATTATAGCTGCTTCTTCCACTATTCATAAGATTGTTATCGTTATTTTGGCCTTTTAACTTACTGTTAATTTCCTTGATATTCTTGCAAATCATAACAATCATTAATAAACACTCATAACCAACACGGATTAATAAATTAAGTACGATTAACAGTAGTAATCCCTCAATAAAGGAATACTTCATATGTACTATTGAAATAATCGATATAAATATCGTAATAAACATATAACAAATCTTCAGTAAAGCTTCAATTATAAGTTTACCAAAACTCAATACTTCGTAAAGCCAGCCTGTAAATCCAGTGAATCGGCCTTCGTTCCGTTTTGATAAAAACGTAAAATAAATAATAATAGATACTACTAATGCTACGATAAAAGCTAAACCCACTGCTGCCGAATCTGTATTATAAAGCATATCTCGATAATAATAAGAATAATCATCATAATACGAATAATTCTTTAATAAGTTAAACATAAACCTCTCCCTCTCCTGTGCAAGATTCCTATACCATACTTATCTCATCATGATATAGTATTAACTATTATCGAAGTAACTTTTCTAACATCGATAACGTTTCTTCTTCTACAGCCTTAGTCTCTTCTTTTTCTTCTGCTAAACTCTGCTTTATTACTAAAGAGCCAGATGCTTCTAAAAATTGATATGGCTGGTCTGTATCTTCTTTTTTAATCTCAAATGCATTACTAAGTGCATCTACAATCGAATGACCATCAAATTCATTCAAGATTAATCCTTTTTTCTGCGCCACAATTATCCCCCTTTTGGCTGTTAAACTTCCCCCTCGAAGAAGTTATATCTTATAAATTTGGGACCCCTTAAGCACATATAGTTCTTATATAAATTAAAATATACTTATATTAAATTATATTAGGCGCATTTTTAAATGTCAAGAAAATTCTTCCATTAAACTTATTAAACAGCTAGTAAAAATAGGATTTTTCCCTTTATTCACTTATTCTATTCACTTATCAGCTCATAAGCAGATATCTTACGTATTCTACCACATAAACCAAACGCGATTAAGAACGAAATAACCATCATTACTATTGCTGTAATAATAACCATTGGTATTGGTATAAGAAAACCAAGCTTCATCACTCCTAAAACACGGAATAATATAACAATAACGTTGTTCATTGTTATATAACTTAAGATTGCCCCTATTATAACTCCAATACCCACAACTGGCATCAAACTCCACGAGGTTTGTAACCGTAATTGTCTTGTTGTATAGCCGACAGCCTTTAATATTCCAAGATTCATTTTATTGTTATGAATAACTGTCTTAATAAGAATGAATAAGATAAGAGCAATTAATAGAATTGTGATAATGATAATAATAATTGCCATAATTGATGCAATATTTACAAAAACTTGCATCGCACCTTCCGTCGTTTCTACTACGTCAACAAATGAAAGAATCTGATTCGGATATTTTGACTGCATATCTTTAATATATCCTTCTGTATCCGATTCATCATTAAGATAGACGTTTAATTCGGTCTTTTTAAACTGATCATTCAACCTCATAATACCATCCGTTGTTAACTCGATACAGTTTCCTTGCTCATTAACAGACTGCATGAAGCCTGTAATTATAAAGTCTTCCTTATTCGATCCGTACCCGACTGAAATACTGTCGCCTATCTTGTATTTACCTGAGTCAGCGATAAAATTCCCAATAGCAATCTCATTATTATGAGCCGGTTCTCTACCTTCATAGCAAATGGAATAATCCATCTTGGAATAATCATCTGTTATGAATGCTCTAATCTCTTCTTGATTAATGATCACTTTGGCAGAATCATAGTAAAGTACTGATTTCACATTCTTATCCTTACTAATTTCATCAAAGAGTGAAGTATCCTCGGAATCAGCCACAAAGAAACTTACAGAAGGCACTGTTTCACATATTGCTTCAATAAAAGCTTGTGGTTTAATTGCAATATTATAGTACATTGTTCCAGCGAATATAGCTGTGAATGCAGTCGCCATAATTACTACTAATAATAAGAAATTCTTCTTACCATTGGCGAATAAATCCTTAATCGCCAATAGATAATTAACGTTTCCCCTCGAATGATCCATAGGAAAATAATTTCTTCTAAAATTATGTGTCTTCACACCTCCGCGAAGAGCCACAATTGCCTGTAATTTACGTATCTTTCTAGCGGTAAGATAGGATGCAAGGATAATTAGGAATGTAATTATTACAACCGTAATTAGCGCTGCGATAAAATCAAAACTTTGAATCCATTCAAATCCTGTTTGCGCATCAAATCCTTGTTGTAAAACTGGTAATGCTACATAAGACAAGCCGACACCTATCATAGACGCCAAACCTGCGATTACAACATAAGCAAATATCGTAGAGAATATGATCTGGTTTCCTTTATATCCAAGAGCCTTCATAACCCCCATATTCTGCATCTCTTCCTCGATGTCATTATTAATACGGAATTGACTAATCAATATACTTACAATAACAATAATACATGAGAAAGCGATAAAAATCATTCCACCTACACTTGCTGTCATTGTACGAACCTGTTTACAATAATCAAAATAACTACAAGAGTATGTCGCAGTCATCTTGCCTGTTAACATATCGGTTATTCTAGATGCTACTTCTTTACTCTGACTACGATCGGTAAGTGTTGTTCCTATGGAAACTGCATAATTTGAGGAATCTATCGAATCTTTTAACTGTTTAAATGACTCATTTGGAAGATATATCCCAAGTTTATAAAGACTCTGTGTTCCAAATATCATATCTTCAACAAATCCAACTATGGTAAACCTATACTCCGTATTATTTGAGTTAAATACATACGCATCACCTATTTTATAACCGGAATGTTTAAGATAGTATGAAACATAAGCAGGCATGTCGCTAGTAATGTCTTTTTGTTCAATGATTCCTAATTTTGATATGTTAATTGTATCATCAAAATTATAGAATACATTAGGCATACTAAATTCAGATCCATTTAATCTATACGAGCCTTCCATTAAGATACAGTCACGTTTCTCAATAGAATCTATTCCCTTAATATTCTTAATTTTATTATAGTAGTCCTCTGAATAATCCTGTTCCATCATTATAGTAGTAACATCCGCTGTATTATATTCAATCCATTTGTCTGTAAAGGATTGTTTAAAATTCATCTGAATAACCAAACCTAGATTTAACATTGCCGCTGCTATAAATAAGATAATTGCAAATGTAATATACTGTCCCTTGTTCTTTCGAAACTTGGCAGCAGTAATAATTCTAAATTTATTCATATTGATAACCATACCTTTCCATAACCTGCAAACTTTGGGCTGCAGGCGCATATTTGCGTGTGAAAGTTTCCTCTTTCACACTATCCCCCTCTTAGTAACCCATCTCTTTTAAGAAGTCATCTAACTTCGTACGGCGGGCTGCATCTTTAGGTTTATATGGATCTAGCAAGCATTCTCCAGCAACTTGACCGTCCTTAAGATAGATAATTCGATTTCCACGTAAAGCGCAGCGAAGGTCATGTGTTACCATAACAATACTCTGTCCTTCTTTATTAAAGTCAGTGAATACATCTAATACCGCTGTAGAATTTGAAGAGTTCAATGCTCCTGTTGGTTCATCTGCAAACAATACACTTGGTTTATTAATTAATCCTCGAACAATTCCAGCTCTTTGTGCTTCTCCACCTGAAATCTGGGAGGCAAATTTTCGATACGTTATTTCATCAATATTAACTTTGTGGAATAACTCAACCGCTCTTTTGGTAACTTCTTTCTTATTCTTAGTAGCCAATAACCCACTAGCTAACACATTGTCTAATAAGCTCATCTTATCCATCATGTAGATTTGCTGAAAGATAAAGCCACAGTTTTTTCTTCGGAACACTGCTAACTTATCATCTGTGTATTTACTAATCTCTTCTCCACAAAAATGAATCTCTCCAAGCGTTGGTTTATCCATTCCAGACAATGCATAGAGCAAGGTAGATTTACCTGCACCAGACGCCCCCATGATTACAGTGAAATCTCCTTCGTAGATCTGGACATCTACGTTCTTCAAGATATGTTGTTGTATGCCCCCATTAGAAAATGTCTTACATAATTTCTTAGTTTCAATCACCTTATTCATTATTTATAATCCTCTCTTCCTGCTAATTAGCTGCAAGTTTTCTGTTTCTACTCCCTTATCTTAGCAGATGCAATACTTAACAGTCTTTATGTATACCTTAATTATTTCTTAATTGGTTTGATAATACCAATCTGAACCCACAGAGAGACTACTCAAGAAAATAAGGACAACTTACTGTACACTTTCCCTTGACCATGCTCGTCAAAGGATATCGTGTTTTAAGTTATCCTTATACCGTCTATATTATAGTTCTATATAACCATTCTAAATAAACGCTTCACTCCATCTACCTTATCATTGTAAGAGGAATCTCAATTACAACCTCAAATCCCACTTCATAATTATTGGCAATTAGACTCCCTCCCATCTGTTCCATAAAATAATGAGACATATATAATCCAATTCCTGCTCCCATCTTACCTTCTGCATTCTTCCCTCGGTAAAACTTCCTGGTGAGTAGTGGTACATCATCAGTTGATACTCCCTGTCCATAATCTCTAACCCTGATCTCTAAGGTATACTCTGTGACTCTGCTTACTATATCAATCTTAGTATTGGCGTACTTATATGAATTCGCAATAACATTATCAAAAACCTGTTCAAGCCTTAATCTGTCACAACAGATAATACACTCACATATATGCTTATTCGCTACTAAGTGTCGATAATCTGTCGTACTAATAATATCATCTAGTATTAAGCTCTCCTCTTCTTTTACATTAACTTTAAGTGTCTGTAATTCCTCTAAGGTAGAATGAAAAAGATTGTTTGTTAGTTGTTCAATTTGGATCGCTTTCTTTTGTATTGCTTGTACTTTCTCAAGTTGTTTTGATTCATGAAGTGTGATCTCCAACAGCTCCGACATCGCACGTATAGATGCTAATGGTGTCTTAATATCATGGCTAAGAGAGGCAACTAATTCTTTCTTACTCTCATTCGCTTCTCTTTCTTTTTCTCTTGCTTGATATAGTTGTTCTCGCATAATATCAAAGCTCTCTGTGAAAGCTCCGAATATATTCTCACGATCCATCTCTAACGGGGTGTCTAGGTTTCCTGCTGCCACATTCCTTGCGAACCGATTTAATTTCTGAAACGGTGCAATCACTTTACGGTCAAGGTACAGCATATATAGAATTAGGCATATACCAACCAAAGTTGTACTGTATATAATCATTCTACTAATATATGTCTGCTGCATCTGACTTTCCATATTTAGATTAGATAATATTATCTTGCCTTCTATACTTCCATCGTTGCACAAATCCATTATCGTATCACCATGTTCAATGGCCTCTTTTATAGAACTTTGTTTCATCCCCTTCGTTTTATATAAACACATACCTGATAAATCTAATACTGCTACTCCCATGTTATAGGTAACAGCTAATTCAGTAATGTGTCTACTCTCCGCATCACCAATCCCTGCTTTATCCCAACTCTCCTCAATAGTGCGAACCAAATCATTCACATCAATTACTTTAAAGTGGTTATCCACTACTTTATTGTTTTGTAATAATAAGATTCCACTAAAGATTACATAGATTGCAAATATAAGTAGAATGAGTCTCTTACTCTTCATATATATAGCCTCTTCCCCAAACAGTCTTTATATGACTTGGTTCATTGGGATTTTCCTCAATCTTTTCCCTAAGATATCGTATATGTACATTCAATGTTCCATCACCCGTTATGGCATCTCCCCAAACCTCACGAAATAATTCTTCTTTACTAATAATTCTACCTCTATTGCGAATTAGATAGCATAACAAACGATATTCCATTGCCTTAAAAGGAACTTCCCTACCATCAAGATACACTTTCCCTAACTGATAATTAATAGTGAGCGTTCCATTCGTATAACACGTTTCTTCTACTTCTTTTTGATCAAGCGCTGAAGAATATCGTTTTATAATGGCCTTTACTTTTGCTAATAATACGCTTAGTGTATATGGTTTTGTTATATAATCATCCCCGCCTATATTCAAGGCAATTAGAATATCATCATCACTGGTCCTTGCACTAACAAACAGAATCGGTACATCAATCGTCTCACGCAACCTCTTACAGAGATTGAAACCAGATGCATCTGCAAGATTAATATCGAGTAAGATAACATCTGCACTATGATCCTTAAAAAATGTTATACAATCCTCATAATTCGTTACATATGTAGTTAAAATATCAAACAAATTAAAATACTCCGCTGTACTCTGTGCTAACTCAACCTCATCATCTACGATTAAACACTTGTATCTCATGGAGACCTCCCCTTCGTAATGTGTTATACTTTCATTATACATAATTAGCCAATATAATACTATCATCTCTCTATAAAATAGGAATTATCATACATAAGTTAACTGTAAGAATTTATTTAGAATTTTGTCATAAGCGTTATAGGATTTCTTTTTAAAATATAAGTAAGTATATAAGACTTGAGAAACAAAAGGTCATAATCCATGTTGAAGATGAATGCTAGATAATATTTATTCAACGATTTCCAGTACTTGTGTATCATCAATCGACCTTTTGGCCCTCAAATCTTATATAAGTAAATCAAACGAAAGGAATACTTGTTATGTGGATTAAGAAATTAAAGAAAAAGAAGATTCAATTTATTGTTCTTGGTCTTATTCTTGCTTTTGCTGCCATGTTATTGTCCGCTTGCCTAAGCTTTAGCATTGAAGTAGAACAATATACTAAAGAACAATTTTCCAGAGAATATAATTCTGATTTATTTCTCTATGCAACAGGTGGAACGAGCGATTATATTCGTCCTCTATTAAAGGAACAGGATTCTACCGCTACTTTAACAACCTACAATGGTTACGTTATTAATTCTCTACCGATGTATCACAAAGAAACTTTGGTGAGTGATTACATCACCCCACTCTTTGCACTAGAACTAGAAGATACCAATAGTATGCCTTATCGTATGGAGGTTGTCTCAAGTAACACGACTGCAAATTCTCCTGCTCCGGGTGAAGTATGGGTTCAAAAAATAGTAGCCGATAATCATGACATTAAAGTAGGGGACACATTTACAATAAAGGGGACTTCTCACAAACTCACGGTATCTGCCCTTGTGAATGATAACACCAAGCCTGTATCCATGAGCACTGGAGCATTCATCTACTTCAATAAATCGGATAATAGCATATTTGAGAGTAGGCAGCCTATGGAATTCATAAGTATAATATCTGACCAAGACATAGATACGCTAAGTCAATGGGTTGAAGATCATTATACGGAAGATCATTATGCCATGATAAAATCTACATTGAATGATCTGAAAATTAAAGCAACTTTAATGACTTCCTTAGTTTCCAAATTAGGAACATTAACCTCCCTATTCATGTTTCTTATTACTATCATTATCGTACTTTTCTTCATACGTAATACTATCTTGAATGAATATGGAGCAATTGGAACTTACAAATCCGTTGGATTCTCTACTACTGAGATAATGGGGTTTTATATGAAAGCGTATTCGGCAGTAGGAATACTCTCCATTATTATTGGTGCACTCCTAGGTCTTCCGGTATCCATCTTCATCGGTAATATTGTTATGGAATATATGGGTTCTTATCATCTAAGCACCGCCTCTATATCTCGCGTTATATTCGTTATTGTCTTTACCACGCTTTTGCTACTAGCCAGCATTTATCTTGCCTTAAGAAGAATTGGTAAAATATCTCCGGTAGATGCCTTCCATGTTGGAATAACGTCAACCAGAGCTAAACTTAAGAAATCCATAATCAAGAATGCACATTCCTCATTCAGTATGGCAATTAACGATATCTTCAAATACCGCAATCGCTCCTTACTCGTTATTATCGTCGTTACATTTTCTTTCTATATTGGAACGATGCTAATAAATATGTGCAATGCATTCGATCATATGGAGGATAATGCCACTGCATGGGTTGCACAACCAAAAAGTAATTGTTTCTTAAGTAAAGATAACTCGGCAATCCCAGAAGATTTGCTGAATTATGTTAAGAATAGTCCCTATGTAGATAGCTATATCACTGGTACCGGAGCTACGTATGCTGATCTGCAAGTCTCATGCGAGGATCCAAGTATTAATGTTAAATATGCTAATATCCTAGCCCTGAACACGTATGATTACGAACTTACTGGAATCAAATACGCAAAAGGACGCGCACCAGAGAATAAGAATGAAGTTGCCCTTGATTCTACCACATTAAAAGATAGTAATTATACAATTGGAGACAACATATCACTTACCATCGATAATTCCACCGATACTTACTTAATCACTGGTATATTTCATTCCATGATGCCACATTGTCTTGCTTTCGTTACGGATGCTTTAGCGGAATTCCCTGCAGAAAATTATAATACCTCCATTGGAATTAACTTAAAGAACCCTGCTGATTCCAAAGTGTTCGAAGACGATTTTAAAAATACCTTTCCTGATTATCGTTATGGTACTATGAAGGACATCGTAGATAATATAAAACAATCCATAATGTCAATTATGACGCCAGTTACTATGATTATCATCGGTATCTTCTGTAGCTTCACATTGCTAAATATTATTAATCTAATAATCATGAACAATAATGAGCAGCAGAAGAATTTTGGTATTATGAAAGCCTTTGGATTTACTAATTCTTATATTATTAGAAGAAATGTATTTCGTATCTTAATTTTAAGTATAGTAGGAGTCTTATTCGCACTTCTATTAAATCAATTGTTTAATGCTCGTATCTTTCAATCCATTCTTACCGTGGATGCTTACCAAACTAAACTTATACCAACAGGCATGTTTGTGGGAATCGGACTTATAGTGATTACTATTATATCAATTCTCCTTAGTTTGATGATTCGTCACATCTCACCTAAGAAGCTAATGGAGGAATAGAGGTTTAATTGTTACTGCAAAACTCAAACTTTATTTATCACAACTTCTTGCCTAATGCACTATGACACAAAACACGTTACACACCTAAGTGCTACACTACCGTTTTTTAGTCATAGTGAATTAGGCAAGAAGTAAGTTTACATTTTAAGAGTTTTGCTTTTAGTCTTTGATACACAAAGTATGAAAGGAATATGAATATGAATATGAAAAATATAATAATAGAAACAAAACAATTATGTAAAACCTATATCTTAGGAAAAACGGGATTGAATGTTCTTAAAAATATTGACCTAAATATCTATGAAGGTGATTTCACTGTTATTATGGGTAGTAGCGGAAGTGGGAAATCTACATTACTTTATTCCATAAGCTCTATGGATCGCCCAACAAGTGGTATTGTTAATATCCTTGGTAAAGATATTATGAATATGTCAGAAAAGGAATTAAGCAAGTTTCGTAAAATGGAGGTATCTTTCATCTTTCAGAGTATGAATTTACTTCATGATTTAACTACACTTGAAAACATCACATATATTGGATATGGAACAGACACGAAAGAGAAAATCAACAAGAAAGCACTATCCTTATTAGATCAATTTGGGCTATTAGAGGAAAAAGATAAGTATCCAAGTGAACTGTCTGGTGGTCAGCAACAGCGTGTTGCCATCGGTCGTGCCTTAATTGGTGGTTCTAAGATTATATTCGGTGACGAACCGACCGGATCACTTAACTCATCTACTGGCAAGCAAGTTCTCGACAGTCTGACGCAACTAAATGAACAAGGCCAATCCATTGTTATGGTTACCCATGACCTAAAGGCGGCAACTCGTGCAACTCGTCTCTTATATATGGCAGATGGCCATATATATGCAGAATTAAACCTTGGGACGTATACGGCTGATAAGGAAAAAGAGCGCAAATCCATTGTATACGATTTCTTAAAGGAGCAAGGTTGGTAGGATATACATCTGAGGGGATTTATATAAACTATCTACTGTAACAATATTCCAAATGCATTGAAAAGCAACATCAAAAAACAAACTTCAACAAATTGTCTACCTCTTGATAGATGATTCGTGAAGTTTGTTTTTTTACTGGTGTGTGAAAACATTCCGTTTAAAAAAATGCGAAGATATAAATTATGCAACACCCGGCGTGTTTCAACATCTATGCAACTGGAATATAAAACTCTAGGGTTGTACCTTCATTCAGAATACTGTCGCAGAAGATTCTACCACCGTGTTGTGACACGATATATTTGGCAATACTAAGCCCTAGGCCTGAGCCAGAAACATTGAGGGTTCTTGCCTTTTCACCACGATAGAATGCTTCAAAAATCATTGCTTGATCTGTAGCAGGTATTCCTATTCCTGTATCGTGAACAGCTATGATTAGCTTACCATCTTCGTAACGAAATAGTATGGTGATGGTTCCTTTATTCGTGAATTTCATTGCGTTTCCAACTAGATTTTGTAAGACTTGACGAATTCGTTTCTGATCAATACTAAGAAGAACATTAGGAATCTCCGTGCATTTAAATTCTAGCCCTTTCTTCCTCACATCTTCCCTTGATTCCTCTACGATACTAGTGAAGAACTCTTTTGAATAACATTCTACCTTCTGTATATCGAATTCATATAATTGTGCTTTCGAATGCTCTAGTATATCATCAATCAAACCATTCAACATGATAACTTTCTTTAGAATAATAGATGTATATTCTTGCACTCGTTCTCCTTTTACAAGACCGGTATGAATTCCTTCCACATAACCAGATATCGTAGCAATGGGAGTTCGGAGGTCATGAGATATATAAGCTAATAATAACTTTTCCTTCTCCTTCAAACGCTTTTCGTTTTGAATAGAATAGGCTAGTTCATCTCTTAGACCCTCAAAGTCGTGACATAACGTACCGATTTCACCATCATAGTCATACTGTACTCTTTCTAGTAAATTACCTTGACGAATCTTCTTCGTAGAAAGGTGTACTTGATGAATCGGTACCAAGATATCTTGATTTAAGAACCGAATAAAGTGCAATATTGTAATTAATAAAATCATGCCTACCGCCAGCATAATTCCTATGAGGTAATATGGCTTCTCAATAAGTTTCTCATACGGAATCTGAACAAAAATTGTCCCTGTCTGTAACTCATTCTCAAGTACGGGTGCACTATAGACATAATTCTCATTCTTCTGGCTCCCATAGGAATTTCCTGTTATTGTCTTCATATCAATGGGACTTTGCTCCAAATCCTTTTTTTGATTTGAATGAATCACATCTCCACTAAGGTTAATGACAAGGTAGGAATATTCCTCCAAGGATCTATAATCTCCTTGATTCGCTTCATAGATACTGTTACTCATCAATACACGCGCCCGATTATGAATCAATACGTCCTGGTTTTTATTAACCAGATAGATAATTAGCCCACAAAGTATGATCACTCCTACTATAATTGTGCCAGAATATGCAATAATTTTCTGTTTGATCGTTAACCTTCCCATTTGTAACCGACTCCCCACACGGTTTTTATATAACACGCCTCTTCTTTTACTAACTTTTCTCTTATTCTACCAATATAAACTGCAATTGTATTATCATCTATAAAATCTGAATACCCCCAGACTTGACTGATAATCTGGTCCTTGGTAAACACCCTCGAAGGATAATCAGATAAGAAATCAAGCACCTGAAATTCTTTTGGCGAAAACTCAATTGCCTTCCCAGCTATCGTAACTTCATAGGAATCACTATATATCTTTAGGTTACCAAAACATTTTTCTTTTCTCTTATTCCTCCCTTGAACAGGAAGAAACTGTGTTACTCTTCTTAGGTGAGACTTTATTCTAGCAACTAACTCGATTTGAGAAAATGGTTTTGTCATATAATCATCCGCACCTACCCCAAGTGCTAATACCTTATCATAGTCAGAGTTCTTAGCTGAGATAATAATGATTGGGAGGAGTTTCTCCTCCCTAATCTTCTTGCATACAGCAATTCCGTCAATTCCAGGTAACATAATATCTAGTACAACAAGAGCAGGTTCACAATCTTCAAGCATTCTCAGACCTTCTGTCCCTGTAAATGCTTGTCTAACATCATAGCCATCATTGGCAATGAAATCTTTCATTACATTAGATAAATCTATGTCATCTTCAATTATTAAGATTGTTTCTTTCATACTTGTTAACGAATCTCCTTCCCCCATCACAGTGAGACTATTCTTATAACGTAACCTTTATAACTCGTCCACCATTAACACTTTCCATATCATTTACTTGGAACTCTACTACATGATCTAAACAATTCACACGAATCATCTTATAGACCTTATCATAACCTTCCTGTACAAGATTGATGGTACAAGTATTATCCTTATTCACTTTGATATGGAATTCATTAAATTCTCCAGCTTGGTAAGCAAAATCTTCACCATTGTCTTGATAATGTGTATAGCTTCCTTCTCCAGGATAAACATCAAGAATTAATGTATCTTGCTCTTTCTCTCCAACATAGCTTTGTTTCGTATAATTAGGAAGAATTGTACCTGCTTTCACATAAATCGGACAAACATCTAATGGAGCATCACGTAAGATATATCTTCCGCCCTCTACTAACTCCTTAGTCCAGTAATCGTACCAAGTACCTTCTGGAAGATACACCATTTTGCAAGTTTGTCCTTGGTCTAGCACAGGAGCAACCAATAGATTTTCTCCAACTAAGAATTCCTCATTCATGTTCTTAGCAACTTCATCTTTCTCATACTGCATAATTAATGGACGAATAACTGGTAATCCTTCTCTTTCTGTCTGATAAAACAAATCGTAGAAGTAAGGAAGTAACTGGTAACGTAAATTAATGTATTTACGATTAATATTAAGGGTTTCTTCATCGAATTGCCAAGGTTCTTGAAATCTTGTTCCCTTCGCTGCATGGTTACGGAATAATGGTGAGAAGCAACCAACTTGTACCCATCTACATAATAATTCTTTGGTAGTATCTGATCCAAATCCACCGATATCGGTACCAACGAAAGCCATACCACTTAGCGAAAGATTACAAAGTTGTGGAACTGCCATCTTCAGATGCGCCCAGATACTATGATTGTCTCCTGTCCAAGCTGTAGAATACTTCTGACTTCCTGCATAACAAGCTCTTGTAATTACATATGGTCTTCTTCCATCTAATCGTTTTAAACCTTCGTAGGTTGCTTTTGCCATCATATGTCCATAGATATTGTGGACTTTTGCATGGTTTGCTTTCTTTACTCCATCAGAGAATACAACATCATCTGGAAGTTGTCCTTCAAAACTAGCAGGTTCATTCATATCATTCCAGATACCACGAACCCCTTGTTCCAATAAAAAGGAATGATTATTCCCCCACCAAGTTCGTGCCTCTTCATTCCCGAAATCAGGGAATACGGATTTTCCTGGCCATACAGAATTCACGTAGATATCACCATCTTTATCAGTAGCAAAATATCCATTCTTCACGCCTTCTTCATATACAGAATATCCTTCTTCTACCTTAACTCCTGGATCAATGATGGTTACAATCTTAAATCCATCCTCTTTAAGATCTTTAATTAATTTCTTTGGATCATCATAGTGTTCCTTGTTCCACGTAAATACCTTGAACCGTTCCATATAATCAATATCAAGATGTATAACATCACATGGAAGATCATATTTACGTAGGTTTGTTGCAATTTCCCTTACTTGATTCTCCGATTCGTATCCCCATCTTGATTGTTGATATCCTAAGGTCCAGATTTGAGGCACATGAGTACGTCCTGTCAGATAGGTATAATTCTTAATTATTGTTTTGATACTATCACCAGCTACGTAATAATAATTAAGATTTCCTTGCTCTGCACCGAATAAATAATACTCATCACTTTCTTTACCCATATCAAAATAACTGCGATATGTGTTATCATAGAACAAACCATATACACTTTCCTTTCTTAGTGCAATATAGAAAGGGATTGATTTATATAATGCCTTAAAAGAATCTACTTGTGGATCTGGAATATCTGAATTCCACATCTCATATTCATAGCCACGCTTATTAAGAAAACCTGTTTTATCACCTAATCCGTAAAAAGCTTCATCACCCTGCATCTTCTTTAGGACTTCAATCTTATAGTGTTCCTTCTTCTGTTCAACTTGATGTCCTTCTAGTAGAGCCATTTGTATGAATTCTTCACTTACACCTTTCCGTACTACTCGTTTTCCTCTATAATCTTCACAGACTAATTTTCCTTCTGCATTATAAAAATCTATTTTAAAATCATCATATATCTTAGCTATAACACTTTTAGTTGCTATCTGAAGATACTCGTCCTTCTTAACAACTGTAAACTCGGTATCCCTTTGTTTATTCCCTTCAATGGCCGCTGATGGTTCCTCTTCACTATCAAAAGAAGCAAATATATTCCATATCTCATCCGTAATAATATGTATCTTGCTTTGCTTTTTCTCGAATTCTACTATAATTTCTTGATTCTTAACTTGGTGATTTAATAATTTGCCAAACATTCTATTTCCTCCATTGTTATACTACATTTTGCAATATCTTTATTTTATCATGTTGCCACCAAGGTAACAATCACTTTCCTTACCTCTTATATTACTATTATGCTTTTTAATTCTATTATTGTGGATGAACGTACTGACGTGTGCAGATGGTTAGTCTTATAAATAATTAATTACCTACTCCAAATGACACTCTAACCAGTTATATAATATTATGAAATGAAAAAAACAATCTTTCATCTGGTTTGTTTGAGGAGTAGATCTGTAATCCACGAATCCACATTTAAACTATGAAGATTGTCTTTCTTAGTGTGTAGTTATATTATTCATTCAGATATGCAAGCATATCCTCCATTCGTTTATCTGCAATTGTTTTGCCTATCTCATACAAGTCACGCAGTTTCTGAACATCTTTTTCCACACGAGATACTAGTACAGGCTCCTCTGGTCGAATCACAAAGATTCTTCCCTCTTTCTCTAACCTAGCAATGTCTTCTTGTATCTCATTATAATGCTTTGGTATCTGCTTCAATTTCCTAAGCAAACGTGGATAGTCTCTATAGCTTCTTTCATATGCTCGCATCATTGCACTTGATACAGGCTGTTTCCTATATCCTTCTTGTCTAGTTAGGACAACTACAATCTTCTCATACCCTTCATTCATGGCCCAATCAACAGGAATCGGATTTGCTATTCCTCCATCAAGGCATTCCATCCCTTCCACATGGACAATTGGGGAAAGCAATGGCATACTACAGGAACTACGACATGCCATCATCATATCTTTGGTCTTTCCTTTTTCAAAGCTTACCAATTTTCCAGTCTTGCAATCTGTAGCAAATGCAACATAACGCTGTGGTGAATTATAAAATGTTTCTTCATCAAACGGTATTAACTCTTTTCCTATATCATCAAATAGAAAATCAAAGTTAAAGATAGAACGGTTACGAATCAAGCTACGAATTCCCATTAATCGTTTATCTTTTACATAGTCCATATTAACTTTAGCCGTTCTTCCCATTTGCTTTGAGACATAGTTTAGTCCACTGAGCGAACCAGCAGATACACCGCCTACACAAGGAAATTCAATTCCATTTGCTATAAAGGTATCCAAAACTCCTGCTGTGAATAAGCAACGCAAGGATCCACCTTCCAATACTAATGCTGTACTCTCCTTCATGCTATCGTTCCTTTCGATTACTTATACTAAAGATTAGGTGAGCTCTAGAGCTCACCTATCGGGAGAAATCAAATACTCGCTACGCTCATGCTTAATTTCCTTCCGATAAGTTATATTATACACATATGCTTCTATATTTTCCAGTATTGGTAACTTTTTAGTGACCTATTCGCTAACGGATACTACTTGATTGATCATTTTTTTGGATATTATATTTCCAAATGAACGTAACAAAATCTAGTCCTTTCCACCTCTTCCATAACGAAAAAAGAGACTGTTTCTCACAGTCTCTACAAGATATGCACTTTAATATTCCCCTGCATACACGCTTTATTCACTTTGCAATCCGGTTGACTTACAATCTTCCCATCATCAAACCATCTTTTAATCTCTGTTCTTGATCGTCCTAGTAAGTCTGCAAGGATACGATCCATACGAAAACGTATATGATATGGATTCTGAATCTGTATTATTTGTTGATACTTCTGTTCAATCCTATTCGTATCTGTATCATTATCTATCCCTATTATATTCGTATCGGAATCGTTATTCTTCTCTACTATGTTCGCCTCAGAACTTTCTATTACTTCCATGGAGTAGCACTCTTTCTCCATATCAATCTCTACATGATTTCTCTTCAATACCGCCCCATCATAACTAACATGCCATGCTAACTCTTGGTTATTAGAAAGGTATTTTTCATATTCCTCTAGGGGTAATGACTTAGGACGAATGCGTTCATGTATGCTTAGATTATAGGTCGTCTTACATTTCTCACATTGATAGATTAGCCATATATCAATAGCATTGCCATTGGCATTCACTCGAAAATTCTCCGTATTGATATATGTTGATTTTCCTCCACACTTTGAACAGTTTCGAATGATTTGTTGTCCTTGTGTTGGTTTGATTGTAACTTCTTTTGTTAAATGATAGCTCATTTTGCATCTCCTTATTATATTAATATGGATTCTGCAAAGGCTATTCTCTATTATTAATCAAATTTGCAATAGCCTTTGCTATGCAAAATAAAAAGGTTCACACATACAATTAACACTCTCCTCTCATATACTATAAGTGTAATTCATGTGGAACCTTATAACTACCTTATTCTCTTTTCTAATCATGTTTGAGGTAATCAACAAAAATCCTCTAAGAAATTGCTTTTACACATTGTACAATCATATCTTTTGACCAATTATACAAATCATCTGTCTCGTACTTCCGATACTCGCTTTCTAAGACCATCAATAAGAACTGGTAGACATCATACCATCTTGCACGACGGTCCTCTTCTTTTGTCAAACTTAAAACTCCATATCCTTCAAAGAAATCCGCGTTCCTTTCATAACTACGAAATCCAACCTCCATAAGGGGATCTCCCCAGATACAGCGTTCGAAATCAATGATTCCCGAGATTTTCTTATCCTTGATAAAGACATTGCCATCCCATATATCCCAATGCACCAATGTCGGTACGGTTACATCATCAAAATACGATTTATCTCTATCAAGCAACGATAGTAATTCTTCTTCATTAATCGGTACTGGAATATTAGCTGCATTGGCGTCATGGTATGCTAATTGTATCATGTTACGAAATGCTTCAAACCAATTCGTACTTTGTAATCCTAGCTGACCATAATATCCAAATCTTGATCCCATAATCTGATTAATGGAACGATTATATCTTCCAACTTCTTTTTGTATTGCTTTCTTTTCCTCTTCTGAGAGGGAATCTCTAATAACGTTAAGTGTTTCTCCTTCAATAACACTCATGAAATAGTACTCAAAGGAGCAAAACTCATAACTATTGTCATAGTAGATAATATCAGGTACAGGCACATCTGTCTCCTTCTTCACTAATCGAAGGGAATCCACTTCACTAAACATAATATTCTTTTCATATGACATGATTTTTGAATCTGGATGAGGCGCTATCTTAAGGATTGCCTTCTCATCGTTATCTAATATAATTAGATAAGCAACATTAAAATAGCCTTCTTTTAACTCAATGATTTCTCTACATGTTATAGTAGGAAAAGCTCTTAAAACCATCTGTTCGATTACTTTCCTATCTTGCTTATTCTTTGTTAAACTCTCCATAGTTAATATCTCCCTACATCATCTTATTAATTAGATCAACAGCATCAATAGGAGTCTTCTTAAGGCGATACCGTCATCCTACTTCATATTACCATAAGAGTTTTACGGTTTCTAACAATATTCTCACATTTTATACTAAGATATTGTCACCTTTACTAATGTAATTTGCAGTAATTGTTTGCCCTTCCTGACACATCTTCATCGGAGTACCTTCGAATACAATTCGGCCTCCATTCTTGCCCCCTTCGGGACCAACATCAATAATCCAGTCGGCTTGTCTCATAACATTTACGTTATGTTCTATGATAATAATGGTATTTCCCTTATCCACCATCTTATTGAATAATCCCATCAACTTATCTACATCTGATACGTGTAAACCTGTTGTTGGCTCATCAAGAATATAAATATTCCCCTTCTTATCCAAGTATTTGGCTAATTTAATTCTTTGCAATTCTCCACCTGATAATGTACTAAGTGGTTGCCCCAAAGTCATATAAGAAAGTCCGACTTCTTTCATGGCTCGCAAAATCTTAACAATCTTGCTCTCATGTTTATCAAAAGCTGGCTTGCGATTCTGTGCATTCAATGAAATTTGAGCAGTAGAAAAGAATTCAATGGCTTCATCTACTGTCAACTCTAGGACTTTTGTAATATTCTTACCAAGGTATTGATACGAAAGTGCCTCTTCACTATAACGACTACCACTACAAGCCTCGCATTCCGTAATCACTGGATCCATGAATACTAATTCTGTCACGATTACACCTTTTCCCTGACAGACTGGACACGCCCCTTTTGAATTAAAACTGAATATTCCAGCATCTACTTGATTTTCTCCGGCAAACAACTTTCGTATCTCATCAAAGAATCCAAGGTACGTTGCCGGCATGGATCGACTACTTGCCGTAATCGGACTCTGGTTCACAATAACAACTTGATCTTCATATTCCTTAGCAAATACTTCACTGATTAAGGTACTCTTACCAGACCCAGCAACACCAGTTACTACAGTAAGTATGTTAAGAGGTATGTCAACATCAATATTTTTCAGGTTGTGTAGCGTTGCATTTCTAATCGGCATATGCCCCTTAGGTTTTCTTACCTTTGTCTTAATATCGGCACGCTTGGTTAGATATCGTCCTGTTAAAGTGTCCGATTTCAATAGTTCAGGATACGTTCCTTGGAATACAATCTCTCCACCTTTTTTCCCTGCTAAGGGACCTACATCTACCACCATATCTGCTATAGAGATAACATCTTCATCATGTTCTACCACTAATACCGTATTTCCCTTATCTCGTAAGCTAATTAATAATTCATTCATACGATGAACATCTCTTGGATGTAATCCAGTACTTGGCTCATCAAAGATATACGTCATGTCACTAAGAGAACTTCCCATATAGCGAACTAACTTAAGACGTTGCGCTTCTCCACCTGACATAGTAGAAGACTCCCGGTTCATATGCAGATAGGACAAACCAATATCAATCATACGATTCAAAGAGGCAACTAATGAATGCACCATGGTCTTTGCTCTTTGATCTGAGATCTGTAACAAAACCTCTCGTAGTTCCGTGAATTCCATCTCACATAAATCTGCAATAGAGTAACCAAGAATCTTACTCTCTAAAGCTCTTTGATTCAATCGTTTGCCTTTGCAGACAGGGCATTCCTTCTCTATTAATAGGTCCTCCGATTTCTTCTGTGTATGTGAGCTCATACTACTAATATCTCTTTTTAGATACAGTCTCTCATACTGTTTTTGTAATCCCTCTACTTTTGGATGTTCTTTCTCACCGTCTGGACCGCTCCTTGAACCATACCATAGTAAATTAAATTCATCCTGTGAATACTCTTCTATCTTCTTGTCAACATCAAACAAACCAGAATCCGTATACTGTTGCCAATACCAAGAACCCGGCTTAAACATTTTATCCTCTAAAGGTCCCTCATTCCAAGATTTTGTCTTATCTAATATTGATATTAAATCTACTTTCGTAACTTTGCCTATTCCTGCACATTCCTTGCACATTCCATTAGGGTCATTAAAGGAAAAATATGATGCTGTGCCAATATATGGTTCTCCTATTCTCGAAAACAAAAGTCGCAACGTTGCATATAAATCGGATATGGTACCAACGGTTGAACGTATATTCCCTCCTAATTGTGATTGATCAACTATGACAGACGCAGTTAAGTTCTCTATTAACTCAACTAGTGGCTTTTCATGCTTTGGTAAACGGCCTCTTACGAAGGCACTATATGTTTCATTAATTTGCCTTTGTGACTCTGCCGCTATAGTATCGAATACAATACTCGATTTTCCAGAACCCGATACTCCTGTGAATACGATAATCTTCCTTTTGGGTAATTTGAATGATAGGTTCTTTAGGTTATTCTGTGCTAATCCCTTAATTTTAATCTCTTCCATATACTCTTGTCCTCCTATGCGCTCCACATATACATTATTACTGTCTCTTAATTACTGGTATCTGAATCTCTGTTAACCAATCCTTCTCATCTTCTTTATTCCAGATTCCATCAATATAAGATTCTCTTGGATTATCTGTAACAATATATCCATTCTTCTCAATCCAGTCAAATGCATACGCATATGCAAGCCCAAAGTCTTGGTAACGTCCCCTATGCATTACAGACACCACGGTTGTTGATTCAATTTTCTTAAACTCAACCCCTTCTGGCGCTACACCAAATCGGTCGACCGCCTCACAAAACTCAATATGAATATCTTTTTCTCGATACTCCATATCCATATTAGAGATAAAACAATACTCTGGAGTTACGCACTTTATCTCTGGATTCATTTCCATTACTTTAGCTCCTAACGGTGGTAGTACCGTGAAGTAATCCTTATAGTCTCTTAATTCCAACTTTGCTGAGTATACAATATACTCTGGTATCTCTTTCACAACAGCATGATAACTCATATAGGCTTCTTCACCTTTTTCTTCCTTCATAAATTCAATTCTTGTTAACTGTTCTTGCATAAGTACTATTGCTTCTTCTATTTCCTTTTGTCGCTTCGATAGTATTAGCTCTTCATTCTTTCCCATAAGGATAAGACGAATCTCATCAATTGACAATCCTATTTGACGATAGGATTGAATCTGATGAATCTGTACCAGTTGATTCGTCGTATAGAAGCGGTAGTTCGTTTCATTGTCTATCCATTCCGGCTTTAGCAAATCGATTTCATCATAATAGCGAAGCGTTTTAATTGAAACCTTACTCATCTTAGAAAATTCACCTATTCGATACATAGTGGCAACGATCTCCTCTCTCTGTTTAATACTTGTTAGGATTCCAGTGTCAAAATCCAGTTTGTTTTTTTATCTCGTCAATTTGCACAAATTTATGTGTGAATAAGTTATGCCAAACGTAGTTCACTCGCAACACGCTCTCGCTTGGATGAAGTTCGTAGTGGTACATAAGGCTCTAAAATACAGAGCCAAAGTACCAACGACTTCATACAGTTGCTCAACAACTACGTTCGACATAACATTAGTCTAGTGCTATATGTGCAAATTGACGAAGGCAAGTTTTACGGGATGCTTTTGACACCCGAATTTTATTAGGTAATTACGAAACTTTTCACCATTTTAAGGCTACCTATTTACCCATACAATGATACGTAGACCCTCTTTAACATACATTAACTGGAGCTATTATATTATCATAATAGCTCCAGTTACGGGAGAGTCAAGTACAATATTCATCGAACAAACCAATGAAGACAATAGTATAGGGAGCTCCAAACAATAAAAACCTAAGAGAACTTTCAAAAGAATATCTCTTAGGTTTTTACTTAATAGTTAGTGTAACACAAAATATCTTATCTTATTGTTGTATTTTAACTCTCTATGTTAATTGTAATACATTAATCAATAACAACCAGGCAACTCCATAATAAGTAATTACTGCAACAAGGTCATTCACTGTTGTAATTAATGGACCTGAAGCAACAGCAGGATCAATCTTAATCTTGTGGAAGAACATTGGTATTATAGTTCCTACAAAACTTGATATCGTCATTGCAACAATGAGGGCAACTGCAACACAACCTGATATTGAGAACGCATAGATTGGTGTTTTTCCCTTTAGTAAATATATATATACTCCGACGCATAAAAACGATAAAATGCCTAGTATAAAACCGTTAGTGAAACCAACTCTGATTTCTTTCCAGACTAATTCTACCTTATCTTTCATAGTTAATCGTTCATCCATTAGTACACGAATTGTAACAGCCAACGACTGTGTTCCAACATTACCAGCCATATCAAGAATCAATGACTGAAACGAAACAATCAGAGCAATTTGGGATACTACACTTTCAAACATTCCAACCACTGATGATACAAACATTCCAAGTGCAAGTAAAGCCACTAACCAAGGTAAACGCTTTTTCATACTTTCAAGAAGTGTCTCATTCAAATCTTCCTCAGCAGTTAAACCTGCTAATTTGGCGTAGTCCTCCCCCATCTCATCGTCTACAACTTCCACGATATTTTGTGAGGTAATTACACCTAGTAATGTGTCTGCGTCATCAAGTACAGGAATCGAATCTTCCGCATAATCCTTCAAACGTTCAATACAATCATCAATCTTCTCGTGTGCTCTAACGTAAGGATATGATGTACTAATTAAAGACTCCAGTTCAACGTAATCTCTTGCACATATTAAATCTTTCAGATCAATTGCACCATAGAATTTGTCGCTATCGTCTTTGACGTAGATAGTAGAGATATTATCATTCTCTTCTGCTTGCTCAATTAGAGTTTTCATTGCCTGTCTAATTGATAAATCCCGTCCAATTTCAATATAATTGGTAGTCATTTGACTACCAATCTCGTTTTCATCATAAGAACGTATTAATTCAATATCTTCTTTTGCTTCTTTCGTCATATATTGAATCAATTGATCTCTCATAACAGAATCCACTTCATCAAGAGCATCAACCGCATCATCAGCATCCATGTTTTCAATAATGCCTGCTGCTTTCTGTGGACCTAATTCTTCAAGATACATACCAACATCATCTAGGAAGGTGAAGATTTCTGAAACCTTCTCAATTCCAATTATGTGATACAGCCTTTTTCTCTCTACTTCACCAAGATTCTCTAACGCTTCTGCAATATCATTCTCATGATAATCATCTAACTTTTCCCTAATTTCTTGATCTGATGCGTTACTAGTAATAATCGCAATCAGTTCTTGTAACACGGTTTCCTTCTTTCTTTTTTTGATATGCATTCTATATACCTCCTTTTCCATTCGTACAATGCAAGGGAGTAAATAGGATACAAACTAATCGATCAACATGCACATTGTCGATCGATCATCCTGCAATATTCTATTCTACTCCGCCTATGACTTCGACCGTCACTGTCCATGTAATCACCATCCTTTAGAAGCTAGTATACCACATTAGCTCATAAATTGCTAATTTTAGCAGTTTTCCGAAGAATATGATACGAATACATTACTTACTGTAGTATCTGTAATATTGGTTCGTTCCATACATTCTACATATTAAGTATCTGTCAAATCAGTATTCGCAACCTGTTTTCTACACAAAAAACCAGCAAATTGAATTTAAAATTAGCAACTTGCTGGTGGTATATATTTAACTATTCACTTTTAGACAACTTAATAGCTATCGTAGTATAAAACAAAACTCACTTCTCTCGTAGTTATAGGGCTTGTAGGCATATTGGTGCACTAAGCATGGCTTATTACAGGAAAATGTAGGTGCTCTCTTTCTATTCTCTTAAGATCTTCTCCTATATAGAATAATGTACAGTCTTCTTCTTGGAACTCTTCCACTTCAAAACCATCTATATTGCTAGGAGTGAAATCAAGTACAACCTCATCTGCCACTTCTGAGAAAGAATCAAGAATATCCTTTAGCTCTACCTTTTTCTTTGCTATAATACAACTAAGATACAATGCCTGATTCTTTATATCGGCTACTACATACGTATCTAAACTTTCACTATAGTACACGTCCTCTAGATCATGCAAATAAAATCCCATCAAGCCAACGTTTCTCATTGTCATACCATCATTTGAAACTGCCTGCTTAACATAGTCAAAGAATTTTATTCTATCCTCATTCGATGGATTCTCTATCTTAATAAACTTCCCAAATTTATTGAGCTCTAGCGATTCTTCTTTCACTTCATCTACTGGCAACTCCTTTTTGTAGATGTATTCCTTACTAACTTGAAATCCATATTTGGGATAATAGTCAAGCACACTATCGTTTCCAAAAAGATAGATTCCATCACACTCATCTCTATAAGTATCGATCACTTTTTCCATAAGATATCTTCCTAAGCCCTGACCAAGGTATTCCTTCGCAGTCATTACGGTTCCAATCTGAATGTAGTGTTTACTCTCGCCACCAATCACGAACTCCATACGATTTGCTGATACATTGGCAACCATACGATCCCCATCCATCAAGGAATGTGGCATGTACATATCTTCTTTCCAATACCCATTCTGATACCATGATTCAAAATCAAAACCAAAGGTTTCTCTTGTTAGTTGATTTAGTGCTGCTCTTATTGAATCATTATCTTTATACTTTGTAACGTATCTATATTGCATCATCTTACTTTCCTCCGATTTCTTCTTATATTGTATACCTACTCTTCGCAGAGCCTCAACCCGTTCTCCGTCAACTCATATATAGTATCACATACCTCATTCAAATATTTTCTATCATGGGATATACTGATAATAGCACCAGTATAATCTGACAACGTTCTTCTAATAACGGGATTCGATAGTGGTGAAAAATTACGCGTTGGCTCATCTAATACTAATACATTATAACCCTCTATACTCATCTTCAAAAGAATCAGTTTAGCTTTCTGACCGCCAGATAAATCTTCTATTTTATGATTCATCTCATCTGCTGTATACTTCATACTTCCTAGATAGGTACAGATTCTTACGTTCTCTTCTCTATCTCCCGTTCTTGTTAGGAACTCCACCGGCGTTTGATTCATATCAAGTAGGTCAGTATAATTCTGAGGCATGTATGCCACTTTAACATCTGTCCTTGCTAACATCTGTGTAACTATTTGTTTCATCAAAGTTGTCTTACCGCAACCATTCTTACCGATAATACCTACCTTCCTCGGACCTTCGATGCGAAGATGGATATCCTTTGATAAAACGCGGTCTTCTATACATAACTCATCTAATGAATAATCCAGTACTACCTTACCATTTGGTATCGCTGCATTATTCGTAAACCTTATAAACATCGCATCTTCTGTATCTGGAATATCAAGAAATCCCTCTTTCTCTCTCTCAAATCGCCTTCCCATCGCCTTAACGGAATGCATCTTCTTCTTTAATAATCGTCCACCAGCTGGATCCTGTCTTGTTATTGTATTCTGTTGATGTTCTACCTTTTGCTGAATCTGCATATAGCGATCCATTTGTTTTTGATACTCACTTCTTTGCTTTCTTGCTACTTGTTCTTGATGCTCAAGCCCACGAATTCTCGTATCATAATACTCGGCATACCCCATCTTAATAACTACATGCTTTGGAACAGTCTTTCTTCTTACTTGTTCTAGATGAATAATCATATTAGCGGTATTCTCTAATAAGGTTTCATCATGGGATATATACAATACTGGCTTCTGGCATTTGATTATAAATGTTTCTAGCCATTTTAATGTATCAATATCTAAGTCATTAGACGGCTCATCTAGTAATAATAAATCTGGTTGTTTCATTAATAATCTTGCTAATTGTAACTTAACCTTCTCACCGCCAGACATCGTACCTACTGTTTGATCCGAGTAGAAACGCTCCATTAAAAAACCAACTTGGCGTGCAATGTCCGTTAGTTCTTTCGGTGTTAATTCAGAGAATGTCTCTTCTTCTAAACAATACTCATATATTGTCTTCTCCATATCCACAGTCGGTAATTCTTGTGCTAGATATCCTACATGGTTTTCTCGATTAATCCTCTCTGCAGTATATTCAATATAGTCCTGAATCCTATCTGGATTATAAATCAGCTTAATTAATGTGGATTTTCCATTTCCCTCTTCCCCTATAATCGCCGCCTTATCTCCATCATTCAAGGTCAAAGAAAAATCAGCTAAAATCGTTCTTAAATCCTTTTTATGTGTCATTGTTAAATTCTTAATCTGTAACATATATTCCTTAACTCCTTTCGAATATCTCAACGGCTCTATAATAAATGTTGGGGTATACGATTTAGACTCGTAAACTCCAATATTTTATTTTATAATAAAAAAGACCTCCAAGTGCCAGTCTAGCCAACAATCACTCGGAGGTGCATATAAATGCTATCTAATTATATCAATAAATTACTAGATTTAAAAGATGTTAAAGTAAAAAAAATTACCCAAGCAGATCATTTTATTGAAATTCACATTGAAACAAAACCTACTTTACACACATGCCCCGCTTGTGGAAACGAGACAAAACGAATTCACGACTACCGTATGCAAAAAATAAAGGATTTACCTTTTCAGTTGAAGGATTGCTATCTTGTTTTAAGAAAACGCAGGTATATTTGTTCTTGTGGGAAACGCTTTTTTGAATCGTATTCATTCTTGTCCAGATACCAGCAAAGAACCAGAAGACTCACTATGAAAACTGTTGATTTACTTAGAAATACCGTTTCTATCAAAAAAGTTGCTGAAATCACAAATTTATCAATCAATACTGTGATTCGTATACTTGATACCATAGGCTATGATTGCCCCAAATTAGGTGATTCTATTTCAATTGATGAATTCAAAGGTAACGCTGAAACAGGTAAATATCAATGTATTCTTGTAAATCCTAAGAAACGAACTATCCTTGATATTCTTCCTGATCGTACGCAGCCTCACCTTTCAGAATACTTCAGAAAAATAAATCGTTCAGAACGTTATCGTGTAAAATATTTTGTATGTGATATGTGGCAACCTTATGTAGATATCGCGCATACATATTTTCCGAATGCTAAGGTTATTATTGATAAATATCATTTTATCAGACAGGTTACTTGGGCAATTGAGAATGTAAGAAAGAGATTACAGACATCAATGATTCCATCTCTACGTAAATACTACAAACGTAGCCATAAGTTGATTCTTGCTAGATATTATACATTAAAGGATGAAAGTAAAAAAGCATGTGACTTAATGCTTCAATACAGTGATGACTTACGTTTAGCTCATCGACTAAAAGAAGATTTTTATGACATTTGCCAATGCAATCAGTACAAAAAGCAAAGACTTGACTTTTGGGATTGGATTAAGATGGCTGAAAAGTGCGACATTCCTGAATTTGAAAAGTGTGCTGCTACTTATAGACATTGGTCCGAAGGAATACTAAATGCGTTTAAATATAGAATCACCAATGGACCTACGGAAGGTTTTAATAACAAAATCAAAGTAATAAAACGTACATCTTATGGAATACGCAATTTCAAAAGATTCCGTACTAGAATCTTGCATAGCAACTAACATAATTTAACAGACTGGCACTTGGCTTTTTTTGCATGCTCTGAAATAGATACTATAGAACAAAACATAAAAACAGCTCTCTATCCAGTATTGGTGCGGGTGCAACGCACCTCGCACCCCAACACTTGACAAAGAGCC
>NZ_FRCP01000011.1 GCF_900142955.1 Anaerosporobacter mobilis DSM 15930
GAGCTAGGGATTACACGAAGTGTAAGACCGTACTCCGGAGGAGTCATAAGTTAACGAGGGAAATTACGGAGTAATTTCTCGAGTCTAAAAGTTGACAGTATATTTGAGGGAGGTTACATATGGCTGAGCAAATTGGCGATATAGGAATTAAATACTGCCCTAATTGTCGTAATTTAATGGAATATCATGGAGACGGAAGATATGGATGTCTGTTGTGCTGTACACATGTAGTGGTACTTAATAAAGATCCAAATCTATGTTATGAAGTGCCATTTACGAACGAAGAAAAAGAGGCTTATTATCTAGCTAGAATTGAAGGAATTCGAAATCAGGTATTCTTTGAAAAAGAGAGAGAAAGAGAAGTTAAGAAAAAGGAAAAATCAAATCCATCGTTAACTACGAAAACGGATACGAAAACTAATTTTCAAAATATGGAAGATAAGACGGAAGAGTCGTCAAAACATATAAAACAAGAACTTTCTCCAACAAAAAGATGTATTCTTTGTGGAAGAAGCATTTCCTCGGGAACATACTGTAAAGGGTGCACGTTTCTACAGATTAAGAGAATGCAAAGAAAAGACCTAGAGGCTTGTAGAGATAATATAATCACTGAAAATTATGGGAGTATGCGCTATAAGGGTTATCAAGATGAGTAGTATATGCAAAGATTAGTGATTCCAGATTATACCATGATTTACACTAGATACCTGTGATATACTATTATTGTTTGTAAGCGTAATAATAATAGTAATATGGAAGCGAATGGAGAATAATATGAAACAATTAAAAATATATTTTACTTCAGATGTACACGGATACGTATATCCAACAGATTATCTAGATGAAAGTATGAAAAATATCGGACTTTTGAATTGTATAAATCAGTATGAAAAGGATGGAAACACCTTAATAATTGATGGTGGTGATACAATACAAGGCTCCCCTTTTACCAATTACTTAAGCAGTAAGATGTTGGTGAAACATCCGATGGCAGATATTATGAATGCAGCAGGATACGATTATGTTACTTTTGGTAATCACGAATTTAATTATGGTTATGAATATCTAAAATCATATCTGAACCATCTTAATGGTAAATGCCTCTGTACGAATATTAAGGATACAACAGAAGGCATTCATGTCTTACCTTATGACATCAAGGTTATGGAGAACGGACTAACAGTAGGTATAATAGGTTTTACCACGGATTTTATTACACGTTGGGAGCGACCATCTAATATAGAGAATTTTCTGATTGAAGATGTGTATATATCAATTGAGAAAGTCTTTGATACAGTTAAGCAGCAAGTAGATATTGTGATAGGAATCTATCATGGTGGATTTGAATATGACTTAGCTACAAATCAGAAGTTAAGCGATTCAAAGGAGAATATTGCTTATAAGATTTGTAAGGATTTTGATTTTGACATCTTACTAACAGGGCACCAACATATGCCTGTAGAAGGTCAAAGCCTTTATGGGACATATGTCGCACAGACACCTCATAATGGGACAAGGTTTATAGAACTTATGATGGAATACAATGAAGCAACAAGAGAGAAATCATTTGCATCTTCATTAAAAGAAGCAAATTTACCACCAAAGCAAGAAATCTATGATGAGTATCTGCCACTGGAAGAAGATGTGCAAAGATGGCTTGATACACCAGTAGGTCATCTTAGTAAGGCATTAATTCCGGATTCTCATCTTACTATGGCATTGCAAGGCTCGTCTTTAGCAAATTTTATTAATCAAATTCAATTAGAAGCAAGTGGTGCAGATATCGCTTGTACGTCATTTGCAAATGTTATCAAGGGATTTAATGAGAATGTTACAGTAAGAGATATCTTAGCCACCTATCCATATCCGAATACACTGGTAGTATTAAGGGTGACGAAGGGAATCTTAAAGAAAGCGTTAGAGAGATGCGCAAGTTATTTTGATTACAAAGATGGAGATATCACAATAAGTACAAGTTTTCTAAAACCCAAAGTAGAACATTATAATTATGATTATTTCTCAAATCTTGAATATACTTTCGACTTAAAGAAAGATATAGGAAATCGAGTTACAAGTATAAGATATCAAGGAAAAGAGATTACTAACGAAGATACGCTATCACTTGTAATGAATAATTACCGAGCAAGTGGGGCAGGTGGATATGAGTTTTACAGTGAATGCGAGGTTGCTAAGGAGATCTTAACAGAGATGCCTGAAGTAATTATAGATTATTTTAAAAAGCATTCTTATGTCAATGTAGATGAGAATAGATATATACAGGTCATGCATTCATAAAAATGATTGTTACGGTATTGCAACAGATTATTTTCATGCATATCAACCTTTATATAAACGAGGAGAGAAGCAAGTACATTAATACTTGTTTCTCTCCTATTTTATATATTAATACACAACTTTACATGTACCTATAAAGTTGTATAGGGGGGATTAACCACGAGCCAATTTGTTTCTTATCTTTGTTGAAAGTACTTCTACAATAAGAACTAATACAATTAAACCGAATAAAATAGCACCAACTTCACTCCAGTTGAATGCGTTCATAGCAAAGATCAGTGGAGCACCGATACCACCAGCTCCTACTAAACCAAGAGTGGAAGCATCTTTTAAACAAATTTCGAAACGATAGATTGCAGTTGATGCAAAGTTAGTGAATAATTGTGGAATGATGCCGTAACGGATCTTCTGGAAAGTATTACAGCCAGCTGCATCTAATGATTCTAAGATTCGAGTATCCAAATCTTCGATGGATTCAATGAATAATTTACTTACCATACCGATGGAAGTTACAGATAGGGTAAGTACACCAGCGAAGGCACCAGGACCAGTGACACGAATGAACATAAGCCCATATACGAAGGCAGGGAAAGTACGAATCGCAGCAATAATGAAGGAAGTAATCATACTAACCCATTTAGGAACAATATTACTAGAAGCAAGGAATGAAAAAGGGATTGCTAAGATTGTTCCAAACAGAGAACCAAGTAAGGCAATACAAATCGTTTCTAATAATAGAGCAGGAACCCCTTCTGTAAAGTCGAACAACATATCCATATCTGGGTGTAGGATACCAGAGATAACGTTTTTAGCAATGGTTACACCGTTTTCCTTCACACCATTGTACCGGATAGTTTGAAGCGACCAAATAATAATTGCCAAGATAAATGCAACGGTTAGGGCTTTTTTAATCCAAAGATTTGGTTCTTTTTCTAATTGTTTCTTTACTGTATATTCCATCTTACCCTAACCTAACCTTTCTCTTACATATTTACTAACTTGTTCGATGATTACAACTGTGATGAATAGCATTACTAAGACCATACCAACTTGATCATATTGTCTCCAGCCAATCTTTTCGTTTAAGATGACTCCAATTCCACCAGCACCAACATAACCTAGAATTGCTGCATATCTAACGTTTAATTCTAAACTATAGAGGCATATTGCAACATAAGAAGAAGCAATTTGGGGCATAATTGATCCGATAAATGCTTTTAGTCTTGTAGAACCAACAGCTTCCATGGCTTCAAAAGGACCCATATCAACCGTTTCAATCTTCTCATAAAGCATCTTAACAACTAGACCAAATGTAAATATTGTGATAGCAACTGTACCAGCGAATGTCCCAAGACCAAAGAAATACGTTGCTAATAATGCAATGATAAGTGTTGGTAAGGTTCTTGTAATGCTTAAAACAAAACGTACAAGAGCTATAACAACTCTTGACCTAGTTATATTTACTGATGATAAGATTGCGAAAGGTATCGCTAAAAAACTACCGATGATAGACCCTAATATGGACATTTTAATGGTTTCAATCAGTGGTGATACTACTTTAGAAGCATAACCAAAATCGGGTGGAAACATATCCCTTATGATGTCAAAAAAATAGCTTCCACGATCCACTAATGTTTTGAAACTGAATCCCGTTATGTTAATTGAGATATAAACAGCAACTAATAAACCGATAATAATATATGGGGTTACTGGCATTGGTGGTTTTATTTCTTTACCGTCACTAAGAACGATTTTTTCAGGTACGAATATATTTTTAATCGCTCGAAACATACTATTCCCCCATCACTTCATTATCTGCTAATTCGCGTCCATAGATTTCTTTTAAGATTTCATGGTCTACATCTTTAGAAGGACCATCATATACGATTTCACCGGCTCTAATTCCGATCACTCTGTCACAATATTTTAACGCCAAATCTACATGGTGAATGTTTATAAGAACGGAAATGTTCATCTCTTTGTTGATTTTCTTAAAGTCATCCATAACTTGACCAGCAGTAACAGGGTCAAGGGCCGCAACTGGTTCATCGGCTAAGATAATCTCTGGTTTTTGTGCTAATGTTCTTGCTAAAGCAACACGTTGTTGCTGTCCACCAGATAGTTGGTCTGCACGAATATAAGCCTTATCCAAGATTCCTACTTTATCAAGGGCTTCCAGTGCTATGATTTTGTCTGCTTTTGAATATAATCCAATAATAGCTTTCCATAATGGCATGTCAGGTACTCTTGAAGTTAAGACGTTCTTAATAACGGTCGTTCTTGTTACTAAATTAAAGGATTGAAAAACCATACCTATTTTACGTCGGAATCTTCTTAACTCTTTTCCTCTAAGGTTGTTAACTTCTCTATCATGGACAGTCAATTTACCATCTGTAATATCATGCATTCTGTTAATTGTTCTAAGTAATGTAGACTTACCGGCACCAGATAGACCAATAATGGCCACAAATTCACCCTGCTCAATTTCTAATGTAACGTTGTTAAGCGCTTTATATCCATTCGGATAAACTTTGCTTACCTTCTCAAATTTTATCATGCTAACCAACATGCTCCTTTCAAAATCTCGCTATAAAAATGAGTTCATGTTTCCATGAACTCATTTCCTAAGAAACAATTATTGCATAGACTGAATTAATTTTTGCGCTTCTCTTTCAGCATCATAATTCGCATCTTGACCAATTTCATATCCATTATGGCTGTAGATAGCAATAATTTCTTTTCCTTCTTCTGTATTACCAATGTTGATGAATGCTTGTTGGATTGCCGCCTTTAATTCTGCATTCATAACTTTTTCATCTTTGGTAACAGAGATTGTATCATTGAAGATACCATCTGTTACACCAATTACATTTGTTTCGTCCCAGATAGATGCTTTTCTACCAAAGGTAGATTCCCAATCCTTGGCATAATCACGACGAGCATCGGCATAAGTTACCATAACGTCGATTTGTCCACTTGCTAACTGAGAAAGACTTGTTGCATAGTTATCAAGTAATACTTTGTTTGACAAATCGGTAATAGACATTCCAAAGTTCTCTTGTAACCATAAGCTTGGGTAGATGTAACCAGCTGGAGAAGTTGTATTACTTGAAACACCCCAAGTTACGCTTTCGATATCTTCTTTAGTAAGCTTTTCGCCGCTATTGACTTTGTCTGCTAATGCTTGTCCTTTTTCAGATGGCCCAGCGATTATTAAGGAACGGTAGTAAGTTACTTGTTTGTCTGTTCCTTCTGTTGGAGAAGTATTCCAATCTGCTGGATTTTCAGAATCATGATTTAAGCCATCACGAGTTGCTGTTAAAGCAACATCAATACCATCAGAATATAGGACATAAGTACCACCTGGGATAAAACCAACTTGAGCAGTACCAGAAGCTAATGCTTCACCAGCTGCTTCGAAACTTGTACCAACTTCAATTGTTACTTTATCGAATTCGAATCCTTGTTTCGTTAATTCCTCTTTTAATAAATTTGATAATGGTTTTGTAGCTGCTTTGATTTCTGATGGATCTCTTGAAGGAACAAAGTAAACTACTAATTCATCAGTTGGAATACTGTCTGATGAAGTTTTTGAACCACACGCTACAAGTGTAGACATGGCTAACATTAATACTGTGCACAATGCAATTATCTTTTTCATATTGCCTCCTGGTAATAATCGATTAACAAATGGTTTCATTGTTAACTATTTTTTCTTCCTTAGCATTATATCATTCCAAGTTGCAGTTTGTCATTTGAAAAAAACCTAAAAATGCATGTAATTTATGGTAATTTTAATATAGTAAGAAAGTAGTGATTTCTTTAATAATAAAGAAGCAATTTTTTAGTTTTTTACGAATATCTCTTGACAAGTGAAAAACTTGTGATAAAATGGAAAGGAATTAAGTGGAAAGTATAGTTCTGTACTGTAATATTTCACAACTATAATTTTTGATTTACGAAAGGAGACAGTAATTATGTTGAAAGAGAATAAGAAGGTAAACAACAAATAATTGCATACGTGCTCGATACGTAAGTATCGAATCAGAACCTTTTCGTGTAAATGAATGAGATCGTAGGCACAATGGCAGGAAAGCCATGTGTCTTACTATATAATAAAACACGCTTCAAGGCGTGTTTTTTTTGCGCACTTTTTTAGAGGATTGGATATCAAACTAGGTGTATTTATAGTAGATAAGAATCACGCGTATTGAGAAGTCTATGCAATTAAGTCGACGGTGACAACAACAAAGAAAGTATGTGACAAAGGAGGAATTGCAATGACAGAAAAGATGTTGGTTAGTAAGGAATTCGATAGAAAAAAAATCGATAATAAGAAGTTAGAGATAGGAATGTTAACAGGAATGAATTTAAAATTGAAAATCGAGAGGTGCAGAAAGTGAATAATATAATGAATTTTAGATATGGTTTTACACAAGCAGACCAAATGGAAGCAGATAGATATATAAAACAAGAAAGAATACAAGAGAAACTAATTCCGGCTAGAATAACACAAGTGCATCGAGAACGATATCAGATTGCTAGTGAGCACGGTGAAAGTGGGGCAAAGTTAAAAGGTTCCGTATTCTATAATGATGAAGGAGTAGTGACATATCCGGCAGTTGGGGATTTTGTATTAATTCGATATAACCCCCAAGGAGATTCAATAATCTACACCGTATTACCGAGAAAATCATATTTTTCAAGATTAGATCCAGCAACTAGACAGACAGAGCAAATTGTTGCTACCAACTTTGATTATGTATTTATCATGGTATCTCTTAATCATAACTTTAGTACGGGAAGAATTGAGAGATATGTAACTGCTGCATGGCAAAGTGGTGCAACACCAGTTATCGTTCTAACCAAAGCAGACCTTGTTGATGATGCTTGGAAATACATTGGTCAAGCGTGTTTAGTTGCACCCGGTGTAGATGTTGTTGCGATTAGTACACTAAAAGAGGAAGGACTAGAAGATTTGAATCGTTATGTTACCAATGGAAAGACAATTGTATTCCTAGGTTCTTCAGGAATTGGAAAATCGACGTTAGTAAATGCACTAGCAGGTAAAGAAATCATGAATACCAATGGAATACGTGAAGAAGATAGCAAAGGATATCATACGACCACTCATAGACAAATGATAGAATTAGATAATGGTGCATTAATTATAGATACCCCTGGAATGCGTGAGCTTGGGCTGTGGGACGTATCAGAGGGATTGAAGGAATCCTTTGGTGACGTGGAGGAATTAGTGGAGCAATGCAGATTTAATAATTGTACACATGGTAACGAGCCTGGTTGCGCTATTAGAGAGGCAATTGAGAACGGAACATTACCGGATCACAGGTACAAGAGTTATGTAAAACTGCAAAGAGAGTCAAAGATGCGCGAACAAAAAGAGGCATTAAAGCAATCACGACTAGATCGAAGTAGAAGAAAGTAATACTAGTTGTTGATAATGGGAGTCCAAGTTTTAGATATGGCAGTAAATAGATATAATAAAAAGATATAATAAATAGATGAAAACCCTAAACCAAGAGAAACTTGGCTTAGGGTTTTTTATATAGTAAGGTTCACTAACATAGACCTCTTGAGTAAAAAAGCCCGATCATTAGACGTACTTTGAACTAATAAAAGGCTTATTTATAACAAAATAAAAATAATAACAATTATTATTATTAAAAGTATTGCAAAAGTTTATAATAGGTGCTATAATAAAGAAAAGTTAGACACAACTAACCGATAAGTGAATTATATTAAAACTAAAAATAAATAAATTAGAATCGTTAGGAGGATTTAATTATGAGTAAAAATTATCCATTTCAATTAGAAGCATTACCATATGCTTATGACGCGTTAGAACCTTATGTAGATGCACTTACTGTTCAAATCCATCATGATCGACATGTACAGACTTATGTTGACAATCTCAATAAAGCACTAGAGGGAAGTAAAGACCATCAATCTTGGTCCTTAGAAGATCTTCTTGCTAATGTGAACGAGTTACCAGATGCCATTAAGAATGCTGTACGTAACAATGGTGGTGGTGTATATAACCATAATTTATACTTTGCTGGTATGAAGAATGGTGCAGGTGAATTAGCAGGTGAACTTAAAGATGCTATTGTTAAGAAGTTTGGCTCTTTAGATGAATTCAAGGCTGGTTTTAAGGCAGCAGGACTTGGACGTTTTGGTTCCGGCTGGGCTTGGTTAGCAGTAGATGCGAATAAAGAGCTTGTAGTTGTATCTACACCAAATCAAGATACTGTTCTAGCTGATGGTTTCAAACCTGTATTAGCAATGGACGTATGGGAGCATGCCTACTACTTAAAGTATCAAAATAAGAGAGCAGATTATATTGACAATTGGTTCCAAGTTGTTGACTGGAACAAGGCAAATGAGCTTTATAAGAAAGCGATTAGCTAAATATAAACTTTCAACGTATTCTTGACAAATGAAATATAGGATGGTATACTGTGTCAAATTGAAGTGATAAAGTATAGCCAAAGGCAGTGAAGAGAAGGAGTACATCTAATATATATTAACAGAGAGAAGATGGTTGGTGTGAATCTTCATTATATTTAGATCGAAGCAGTCTCAGAGCCATGAACCGAACTGTTAGGTATTCTAACAAAGTAGATTTCATCGGAATTCCACCGTTATAAGGAAAAAGTATAGTTCTAATTCATATTAGAGAAGTACTGGTGAGAGCAGATGTATATCTGAATTTAGGTGGTAACACGGACAAAATGTTCGCCCTAAACCAAGGAAAACTTGGTTTAGGGCGTTTTTTATATAAAAGAACCCCTTTTATATAAAATTCCCATCTAGAAACCCTATATCAAAATTTGAGCAAACAAAGAAAGGAATGGGTAAGTATGAGATCTTTTGAAAAATCAAGTAAGTTAGAGAATGTATGTTATGATATAAGAGGTCCAGTAATGGACGAAGCTAACCGTATGATAGAGGAAGGGGTTGACATTCTAAGATTGAATATTGGTAATCCGGCACCATTTCAATTCGATGCACCTGATGAGATTATTCATGATATGGTATACAATTTACGCAATGCGCAAGGGTATTCTGACTCCAGAGGGATTTTTTCTGCAAGAAAAGCAATTATGCAATATTGTCAGTTAAAAGGGATTCCGAATGTAGGGATTAATGATATATACACTGGTAATGGCGTAAGTGAACTGATTGTTCTGGCTATGCAGGGATTATTAAATGACGGGGATGAGATGTTGGTTCCTATGCCAGATTATCCATTATGGACAGCAGCGGTTAATCTTGCTGGTGGGAAAGCGGTACATTATGTTTGCGATGAACAGTCGGAATGGAACCCAGATATTGAGGATATTAAGAAGAAGATTACTAGTAAAACGAAAGGCATTGTAGTTATTAATCCAAACAACCCTACAGGTGCACTTTATCCGAAAGAAATACTGGAACAAATCGTTCAAGTAGCGAGAGAGCATGGTTTGATTCTGTTTGCTGATGAAATCTATGATCGTTTAGTTATGGATGATCTTGAGCATACAGCACTTGCTTCCTTAGCACCAGATTTATTCACGATATCGTTCAATGGTTTATCAAAATCACATCGTGTTGCAGGCTTTAGAAGTGGCTGGATGTGCTTATGTGGTGATAAATCAAGAGTAAAAGGGTATATTGAAGGAATTAATCTATTAGCCTCTATGCGATTATGTTCCAATGTACCGTCACAGTATATTATTCAGACAGCCTTAGGTGGTTATCAAAGTGCAGATGAATTATTACTTCCAGGTGGAAGGGTGTACGAACAGAGAGAATTTGTATATAATGCATTAAAGGAAATTCCAGGGGTTTCGGTAGTTAAGCCAAAGGCAGCATTCTATATCTTCCCTAAATTAGATAGTAAGAAGTTTAATATAAAGAATGATGAGCAATTTGCCCTAGACTTCTTGCGTGAAAAGAAAGTATTAATTGTGCAGGGGACAGGATTTAACTGGAAAGATCCAGATCATTTTAGAATCGTATATTTACCAAATGTTATTGAATTAAAGAGTGCGACAGATAAATTAGCAGACTTCTTAAGCACATACCGTCAGAAATAATAATAACTACCTTAAGAAAAAGTTAAGATTGTCCTACTTGGAAAAAATGGGATGATATGATAAAATTGGGATGATTTAAACGAGAATGCGTTAATAAAGGTAGAGGTTAATAAGGGAAGGGTTATGAAGTATAGTCAAGAGATGAATGTAACCAATGAGATGAAAGAGAAGCGTATTCTGATTGATAAAATTCGCCGCTTTTGGGAAATACTAAATCAGAAAGAGACGATTTCCTATATTATCGTTGGAACACTTACTACAGGTGTGAATCTTACTGCGTATTACTGGTTATGTAATATCTGTGGAGTTGCTAATCTTATCGCAAATGCGTTTGCGTGGGTAGTGGCTATGTTGTTTGCATATTTTGCAAATGCCAAATATGTATTCAAACCAACAAAAAAAGAGCTGATTGGTGAAATATTACAAATAGGAAGATTTTTTACTGCAAGGTTTATCTCTTTCTTAGTAGAAGAAGCGGCTATGTTTGTATGTGTTGATCTTCTATTCGTAAACAATATGCTGATGAAAGCTATCATGAATGTTGTAGTTGTAATCATTAATTACTTTTTCAGTAAATATGTAGTTTTTAACGAACAACTTACAAAGTAAGTTGTTCGTTATGAGTAAGATGAGAGGATTACGAATATCTACGCCTAATTGAAAAGAGGTATACCATGGAAATAGAGAAGAAATATAGAGTAAAACAGTTACCAGAAAATCTAGATTCGTACGAGAAGAAGATTATCGAGCAAGGCTATCTGTGTACGAATCCTATTGTACGAATTCGTCGTAGTAATGAGGATTATATATTAACATACAAATCAAAATTTGGAATAGAGGATAAACAGAGCCAGAATGCATGTATATCCAATGAAGTAGAAGTACCATTGAATGAATCTGGTTATGAACATCTTAAATCAAAAGTTGATGACCATATGATTGCTAAGACACGTTACATCATTCCACTAACCGATGGATTGAAAGCGGAATTAGATATCTTCAGGGAACAACTGAAAGGCTTGTTTTTTGTAGAAGTTGAATTCCCAAGTGAAGAAGCGGCAAGCGAATTTGTCCCTCCGGAATGGTTTGGAGAAGATGTGAGTAGAGATAAACGTTTTAAGAATAATTATCTTGCAACATTAGATGGATATCAAGAAGAAATGTTTCAATAATAGGAAAGATCCAGGGCGTAAAGTCCTGGGTTTTTTGTATTGCTGATAATTCTTGTTTTTTGTCTTAGAAAAATCATTGGTATCGACTTTCTTTACCAATGAACACGAATGAGATATTTATGTTATAATCGTTCAAAGATTTAAACTAGTGAACAGGAAAAGGAGTATGTATAGTATGGATATCATGAAATTAATGAAAGAAAGACATTCCGTTAGAAGTTATACTGACAAGAGAATTGAAGGAAGTAATCGAAAAGAATTATTAGAATGTATAAGTGAATGCAATCAAGAAAGTGGACTACACATACAGGCATGTTTTGATGAACCCAAAGCATTTGATTCATTAATGGCGCATTACGGGAAATTTGAAAATGTGCGTAACTATATTGCTATAGTTGGTAAGAAATCTAAGAACATAGAAGAAATGTCAGGTTATTATGGTGAAAAGGTCGTTCTTAAAGCACAAGAACTTGGACTTAATACTTGTTGGGTGGCTATGACTTATAGTAAAGGAAAAAGTGAATGTAGAATTGATAAGGGTGAAAAACTATACTTAGTAATCGCCCTAGGTTATGGTAAAACACAGGGAGTTCCTCATAAAACAAAAGAAATTACGCAGTTATGTAAGGTGGAAGGATCTATGCCTGAATGGTTTCAGCGTGGTATGGAAGCAGCATCACTAGCACCAACGGCGATGAACCAACAGAAATTCCTGATATCACTAGAAGATGGCAAAGTGAATGCAAAAGCATTGATGGGCTTTTACTCCAAAATTGATCTAGGAATAGTAAAGTATCATTTTGAATGTGGAGCAGGAAAGGAAAATTTTGAATGGAAATAGTAATACATGCGCTCCAATGTGGTAGCGTGGGAACAGATGAGACGATACCAGATAGAGATATAAATAGGGATAGTAATAGAGATAGAAATTGGTATTAGAATAGTTCGGCATATATAGATGCACAAGGAGTAGAAGTATGGAAAAATGTAAGTGGAGAATGAAAAAGATTGCTGATGAGCTTAAAGAATGTAGAAAACCATTTCTTGCGTTAGGTGATGAAACAAGACAACAGATTATTATTGCTCTGCTTGAGAGCGATTGTAATGGAATTCGTGTAGGTGAGATCACCAAAAAGACCAATCTTTCAAGACCTGCGGTATCACATCACTTGCGTATTCTTAAAGATGCAGGAATGATAAATATGAGAAGAGAAGGCACTAAGAATTATTATTTTGTGGATGCGTCAGAGTCACAATGGAAAAGAATCTTAGACTTAGTAGGCGTTATATATGAGAGTGCCAAAGATTTAACCAAAGAAGATCCGAGAAAAGTAGAGAAGTGGTAAAAAAAGAACAGAAATCGCTTGTAAAAGTAAGCGGTTTCTGTTCTTTATACTGTTTACTTAATAGATTCTAGGGAAGGTAACAATTGCTTTGAATAAGTCACCATCTAATACAATGCTGAAAGTACCACTTTGTAAGCTTGCCAAACTTTGAGCAATGGATAAACCAAGGCCAGTACCTTCTGTATTACGGGAGATATCTCCACGTACGAAACGTTCCATTAACTCATCCGCACTAATGTTTAACCTTGTTGCAGATATATTTTTTACAGATACACTAACTTGTTCTTCATTTGCTTCTAAGTCAATATATACTCTTGTACCTTTCATCGCATATTTGTTAACATTAGAAAAGACATTCTCGAGAATACGGAAGGTACTTCTTCCATCTGCATAGATGTATAGGGGCTCTTCTATATCTGCAAGATCGATTTCTAAATCATTCCCCGCAAGACGATCTTCGAATTCTCCAATTGTTTGTTTGATTAATTCAACTAAATTAAGTTTTTGCATTTGAAGTGTAATGGCACCACTGGATGCTTTTGAAGCTTCTACCAAATCTTCAATTAATGTCTTAAGTCGCTGTGATTTGGAATCTAGGACCTCGATATATTGGAGTGCGGTTTCGTTATCCAGATCTTCTTTCTTTAATAAATCAACATAATTAATTATGGAGGTTAATGGTGTCTTGATATCATGGGATACGTTGGTTATCAATTCCGTTTTGAAACGTTCACTTTTTAATTTCTCATCCACAGCATTGGATAAACCATCGCTAATATTGTTAATATATTTACTCAAAACACGCATACTTGGTGTGACTTCAGTCTCATTTATTTTGTGTGTTAAGTCACCATCACTAATTTTCTTTGTTTCCTTAATGAGATAACTAATAGAAGTTACTGCAAATAGAAGATATCTTCCGAATAGTAAAAAAAGTATGCAAAGAACAATGAACCCGAGGAATGTAAATCCAGGAATTTTGAATAATAAGGCAGTAATTAATGTGAGAACAAAGAAGCTTGCCCATATTGCGGTTGCATGGTAAGTCAATTCTTTGTGTGCAAAGTACTTCTGTGACCAAGTATTTAATCGGTTTCCAATACGAACAACTAACATGTTTGAACTAAGCGTATTACATTTAACTCTTCGAACCAAACTAAAGAAGTTATAGATAAATATTGGATACATAGAGATATAGATGCCAAATAAACGTAAAAAGTATTCATTCTCATTAGAAAATTTAGAATTAATCAGTTGGAATAGACAATTCAGTAACAAGAAGAACGTAACCAATATCATTAGGGCCATTGTTTCTGTATTTAGCTTATCATAAGTGGTTAAACATAAGGACCGTGATTTGCTATTATAGCCAGCAAACTGTACACCTAGAATTAGGAATGCCAAGAATATAATAAAGATGATTGGCAAGTAAAGGATTGCTGTTTTATAGGATTGATGCATGGTTTGAAAACTATTATATGCCGAGGAAAAATCATCACCATTATATGGAAAGTCATTGATTGTAGCAGTGTAGAATACATAATCATCTGTCTTTTCTGTATGAACGGTAGTGTCTGATATAGTATCGTCAGATTCAGCTGTATCACCGGTATCATCTGCTTGTGTAGATGAGGATGAAAGTTGTGTTTTAACATAAGAGGACATCCATTCTAGGGTACGAGAATCCAAGAGGCCCCATTTCGTAACGTTAGTATTGTATATTGTACTATTGGTGTTGAGTACAAGGTAAGCATCACATTTAGATATGTTCTTCATGAAATCGGAGACATTTGCCTCTAATACGGAAGAGTCATCTGTTGCTATTGAAGTATTAGTAGTGTTTGCATTTTTCTCTGTCTGGACCTTATTTTCATTTGATTCGGATGAATCATAGGGGCTTATATACTTATCAGAAACTAAGTTTGGAGAATAGTACTCTGCTCCTGTAGTTAAGTTCTTCACGTAATATATGAAATTACTGTCTTTTACATTAAGAATTTGATTATAGAATTCGAATTTATCTTGGTCACTTACGAGTTCATTCATAAAGAATGTTTCATTAATATGAGACGTCGGGAATTCATCCTCTGATAGAAGAGTAGTCGTGTAACCGTTTTCGCGGTACATGACATAAGCGGCTACTCGTTCATTGTATTTTGCAAATGTTTTCTCAAAATAATAGGTTTCTGTGAACTTCTCATCGTTGCTTCCATAGTAGTCGGGATAATGAAAGATATGATAGATACATAACAAGAGGAGAAATCCGAATACAGCTAACCCAACTTGAACAAACCATTTGACAGTTAGGGAATATTTTATTCTTTTCATGGAAACCTCCGGAAATATAGTACAATAGTCAAATTGTATTTAAGTGACTATGATTAATGTAGTCCTGAGACGTTACAGGTCTTCTACTTTATATCCAATTCCCCAAGCAACTTTCAGATACTTTGGTTCTTTTGGGTTGATTTCAATTTTTTCTCTTATGTGTCTAATATGAACCGCAACGATATTATCGACACCAAAAGAGGGTTCATTCCAAATCTGTTCATAGATTTCAGAGATTGAGAATACTTTACCTTTATTTTTTACTAATAATTTAAGAAGATTGTACTCAATAGGTGTTAATTTAATTAATTCGTTATCAACCCAAACTTCTTTCTTCTCGTCGTCGATAATTAATCCACCAGTTTGATACAGATTCTTGCTTTCAGGAATACTACCGAATTTGGTGTAGCGTCGTAATGCTGATTTTACACGAGCAGTTAATTCAAGAGGATTAAAAGGCTTTGTAATATAGTCATCAGCACCTAAATTAAGGCCAACAATCTTATCCGTATCTTCTGATTTGGCTGAGAGGAAGATAATTGGCATTGAGTTGTCCTCTTCACGTAATGCAATCATGGTATGAATACCATCAAGGATAGGCATCATGATATCCAGTAAGAGTAAGTGTATCTGTTCATTATGAATAATATCAAGTGCCTCTTTCCCATTATAGGCTTTTCGTACTTGATAACTTTCTTGTGTTAGGTATATTGCGATTGCGTCAACAATTGCAGAATCATCATCGCATACTAAAATTGTGTACATAAAAATCCTCCTATTAATTATAGTAGATATATAGTGAGCCCAAAAAGTAGCATTGTCACTTTTTGTAGTGTTAATTTTTCTTTCGTAAAGCACCTTCTTATATATGTTATACCATAAACAAAATATTTTGTAAGCTATTTTTTGTAGACAAGCAGAAAAGAAGTTTATCATGCTATTATTCTGTTTGCTGTTAATACCTGTAATTCATAAGATATGTAACAAACAGCTATTAGAGGATAACCGTTGAAAATACATAGAACATAATGTTGTTAAAGCTAAAGAGATTATAAGAAAATATTATAGTTAAAAAAAGGTAGTTAAAAAAAAGACAAATATAAATATTAAATAATTGATACATATGTAAAAATAATGGCAAAAAAATATAAAAAATAAGTAAAATTGATGAAAATCTGGTTTTTTCTCAAGAAAATAAATCAATATTAAGTATAACCTGTATTGATTTTGATGATAAGTGTGTTATAATATAGACAATACAACATCAAAAGTATTACATAATTTTAAGGAGGATATGCATAATGATGAGATTTACATTACCAAGAGATATGTATTATGGAAAAGGTTCATTGGAGCAACTTAAGAACTTAAAAGGTAAAAAGGCTATTATAGTTCTTGGTGGAGGATCAATGAGACGTTTTGGTTTCGTTGATAAAGTAGAAGCATATTTGAAAGAAGCTGGTATTGAAACACAATTATTTGAAAATGTAGAACCAGATCCTTCCGTTGAAACAGTTATGAAAGGTGCAGCACAGATGAGAGAATTTGAACCAGATTGGATCATCGCTATGGGTGGTGGATCACCAATCGATGCTGCGAAAGCTATGTGGGTATTTTATGAATATCCTGAGACAACCTTTGAAGAAATTATTCAACCTTTCTCATTCCCAGAATTAAGACAAAAAGCAAAATTCTTAGCAATTCCTTCAACATCAGGTACAGCTACAGAAGTAACAGCTTTCTCAGTAATTACAGATTATGCAAAAGGAATCAAATATCCTTTAGCAGACTTTAATATAACACCAGATGTTGCAATTGTTGATCCTGATTTAGCAGAAACAATGCCTCCTAAATTAGTAGCACATACAGGCATGGATGCTTTAACTCATGCAATTGAAGCATATGTATCTACATTAAATTCGCCATTCACAGATCCACTTGCAATCAAAGCAATACAAATGGTAATCGACTATCTTCCTAATTCATTTGGTGGGGATATGGAAGCAAGAGAACAGATGCATTATGCACAATGTCTTGCAGGCCAAGCATTCTCTAATGCATTACTTGGTATTGTTCACTCAATGGCACATAAAACAGGAGCTGCATTCTCAACTGGTCATATTCCACATGGTTGTGCCAATGCAATCTACCTTCCATATGTAATTAAATACAATGCAAAAGAAGCAGAAAACAGATATGCAGATATCGCTAGATCAATCGGAATCGTTGGAACAGATGCTGAATGTGTGAAAGCATTATGTGATAAAATTGATGAATACAATGCTAAATTAAGCATTCCTAAAACATTAAAAGAATTCGGTATTAATGAAGAAGAATTCAAACAAAAAATAGCAGAAATCTCTGTAAATGCTGTCGGTGATGCTTGTACGGGATCAAATCCAAGAACAATTACACCAGCTGAGATGGAACAATTATTTACTTGCATTTACTATGGTACAGAAGTTGATTTCTAAATCATAATAACTAAGGAGTTCTAGATCGCTTGATTTAGAACTCTGTTTTTTATAAATTAAAGAATTAAAGCGAAAAAGTAGTCATAAGTACTGGATTTTTGTTGAGTTATAAATTATAATCATTACTTAGGTAGAGCGATGATATCATCGACCCAACTGAATGGTTACAAATTAAGGAAATTATGTTGCGAAGAATAATGTAACTGCATAGTTCCCATCTAGATTATGAGATGTATGGAGGAAAGATATGTTTACAATACGTAAAAAGGAATTATTAGCGAATAATATCTATCTTATGGATATTGAAGCTCCACGTGTAGCAAAATCATGCCACCCTGGTCAATTCGTAATTGTTAAAATGGATGAAAAAGGAGAACGTATTCCGTTAACAATATGTGATTATGACAGAGAAGCTGGCACAGTAGCAATCGTATTTCAAGCTGTTGGTGAATCTACAAAGAGAATGGCTGATTATGAAGTTGGGGATACATTCAGAGACTTCTCAGGTCCTCTTGGTTGTAAATCAGAATTAATTGATGAAGATCCAGAAGAACTTAAGAAGAAAAGCATCCTGTTTGTAGCAGGTGGTGTTGGTACTGCACCAGTGTATCCACAGGTTAAATGGATGCATGAACAAGGATACAATGTAGATTGTATCATCGGTGCTCGAAACAAAGATTTAATCATTCTTGAAGAGGAAATGAAGAAAGTTGCTAGAAACGTATATGTAGCAACAGATGATGGTTCCTATGGCTTCAAGGGGAATGTTAATGATAAAATTAAAGACTTAGTTAATAATGAAGGCAAACATTATGATCATGTAATTGCTATTGGTCCGATTATCATGATGAAATTTGTATCAATATTAACAAAAGAACTTGGAATCCCTACAACTGTAAGTATGAATCCAATCATGGTAGATGGCACTGGTATGTGTGGCGCTTGTCGTTTAACTGTTGGTGGTGAAGTTAAATTTGCTTGTGTAGATGGCCCTGAATTCGATGGACACCTTGTTGATTTTGATGAGTCAATGAAGAGACAACAGATGTACAAGACACAAGAAGGAAGAGAAATACTGAAAGAAAAAGAAGGAGCTACTCATAAGAATGGTGGTTGTGGATGTGGAGGTAACGACTAATGGATATGTTAACTAGAATCCCAGTTAGAGAACAAGACCCTAAAGTTCGTGCTAAGAATTTTGAAGAAGTATGTCTTGGATATAATCAAGAAGAAGCTCAGATCGAAGCGACTAGATGTTTAAAATGTAAGAACGCAAAATGTATAACAGGATGTCCTGTATCAATTGATATTCCAGGATTTATTAGAGAAGTTGAAGCTGGTAACATTGAAGAAGCTTATCATGTAATTAGCCAATATTCAGCTCTTCCTGCTGTATGTGGTCGTGTTTGTCCACAGGAATCACAATGCGAAGAAAGATGTATTCGTGGTATCAAAGGTGAACCAGTATCAATTGGTAAGTTAGAGCGTTTTGTTGCTGACTGGGCAAGAGAGAATGGAATTCAACCAAAAGCTGCCGAAGTGAAAAACGGTAAGAAAGTTGCTGTAATCGGTTCAGGTCCTGCGGGACTTACATGTGCAGGAGATCTTGCAAAACTCGGTTATGATGTAACAATCTTTGAAGCACTTCATGAAGCAGGTGGTGTATTAACTTATGGTATACCAGAGTTTCGTTTACCAAAAGACACTGTAGTACAATCTGAAATTGAGAATGTAAAAGTTCTAGGTGTTAAAATTGAAACAAATGTTGTTATTGGTAAATCAACAACAGTTGATGAATTATTAGAAGATGAGGGATTTGACGCAGTTTTCATTGGTTCAGGTGCTGGTCTTCCTAAATTCATGGGTATTCCAGGAGAGAATGCAAATGGTGTATTCTCAGCGAACGAATATTTAACTCGTAACAATCTTATGAAGGCATTTGACGTATCATATGATACTCCAATCGTAGCTGGTAAGAAAGTTGCTGTAGTTGGTGGTGGTAATGTAGCTATGGATGCTGCAAGAACTGCATTAAGACTTGGTGCTGAAGTACATATTGTGTACAGAAGAAGTGAGTCTGAACTTCCAGCTAGAGTAGAAGAAGTTCACCATGCAAAAGAAGAAGGAATTATCTTTGATTTACTTACTAATCCAAAAGAAATCTTAGTTGATGAAAAGGGTTGGGTTAAAGGTATGACTTGCGTTAAGATGGATCTTGGTGAACCAGATGCATCTGGTAGAAGAAGACCAGTAGAAGTTCCTGGTTCAGAATTCGAACTTGAACTTGATACCGTTATCATGTCTCTTGGTACTAGTCCAAATCCATTGATTTCTTCAACAACTCATGGATTAGACATTAACAAATACAAATGTATCATAGCAGATGAAGAAAAAGGACAGACTTCAAAAGAAGGCGTTTACGCTGGTGGAGATGCTGTTACTGGTGCTGCAACAGTTATCCTTGCAATGGGAGCTGGTAAAGCTGCTGCAAAGGGAATTGACGAGTATTTAACTAATAAATAATTTATATCATTGATGATACTATATGCACCCCACTAGAAACCTAAATATAAGGTTTCTAGTGGGGTGTTTTTTGCATATCATTCTTCATCTGATAGAAAACTAAAAAAAGTAGACCTAATAAAAAATTACATACCTGTAATCAAACCCTGTAGTTCTTATAATTAATAATAGAACTGGATAAATAGTGAGCTTAGAAGGTAGGAGGCTAGAAGGTATGTTATCATATCAATTTACAGACAATAAGGGAACGTTTCGAGTAATAGATCCAGAGAATACAAGTTATCTCTATTTTCCTATTGCCAACGAAACAGGAATGAAAAGTTCAGTAACACCACTACTGGGTGGAGATTGTAAGATGGATCAGAATAGTTTTGTGTTACAACCTGTTAGTAGTGAGGATTTACATAGCAATAAGGTAAGCAGGAATTTCTGGTGTGATATAGAAGGAAAAGGTATATGGTCAGCAACGGGAATGTCAATGCATCAGTTAAGTAACCAATTAACACAGAAGAAAGAGAAAACATTACTTGATGCAGGTATGTTGTATCATACTATGTATCGAGTTTCAGATGAATATGGGATAGGTTCTAAGATTCTTTCTTTTGTTCCTATTGAAGATAACGTAGAGATTATGAGGGTGGATATACGCAATATTAGCAACGAAAACCTTGAGTTTACAGCTACAGCTGCAATACCTATATATGGTAGATCAGCAGACAACATCAGAGACCATCGCCATGTTACCTCATTACTCCATCGTATCGAGACAAGAGAGTATGGAGTGTACGTTAAACCAACATTTTCATTTGATGAAAGAGGTCATCAGAAGAATGAAATGACCTATTATGTGGCAGGTTGTACAGGAGAAGGTAACAAACCAGAAGGATTTTATCCAGTAGTAGAAGAGTATATCGGTGAAGGTGGGGATTTCCTAAGACCTACAGCGATTTTGAATAAACATCAAGTAGTGAAAAAGGATTGCAGTCTGAGTGGATACGAGGCAATGGGAGCTATTCAATTCGAGAGTATGATATTAAGGCCACAAGAGGAATGCAGCTTCATCGTATTAATTGGTTTAGATAAAGACTCAGACTCAATTCAGGAAGTTATTAAGAGATATGATACAGTAGCTAAAGTAGAAAAAGCATACAATGAGATGCAAAGACATTGGGATAAGAAGAAAAATGTAAGTATTCAAACAGGAGATTCTAAGTTCAATAATTTTATGCAGTGGGTTAGTTTTCAACCGATTCTAAGACGAATCTATGGTTGCTCCTTCCTACCTCATCACGATTATGGGAAAGGGGGAAGAGGTTGGAGAGATTTGTGGCAAGACTGCCTAGCCCTTACTTTAATGGATCCAAGTGGTGTTAGAGAAGCGATATGTAACAATTATGCTGGTGTAAGAATGGATGGAAGCAATGCAACGATCATAGGAGAAAACCCGGGAGAATTCATCGCAGATAGAAACAATATAACAAGAGTGTGGATGGATCATGGGTTCTGGCCACTAGTTACTACGGATTTGTATATTCAACAAACCGGAGATTTATCAATTCTATTAGAGAAGGTAACATATTTTAAGGATAAACAAATCGAGCGTGGAGAAGCTATTGATTCCAATTGGCATAGTTTTGATAGTAAACGCATGATGACGGAAGCTGGAAAGGTCTATGAAGGCAGTGTTCTAGAACATATCTTACTTGAGAATCTAACCGCATTTTACGATGTAGGAGACCATAACCATATGCGGCTTAGAGGAGCAGACTGGAATGATGCATTAGATATGGCTAATGAAAGAGGAGAAAGTGTTGCATTCACTGCAGCCTATGCAGGAAACTTTGACACGTTGACAAGATTGTGTAAGCAGCTAATAGTAACTGGCATTGATGAAGTGGAGATAGCAGAAGAGATACTAATATTGCTTAAGCAAGATGTAGAATTATATGAAAGTGTGACACAGAAGAAGTCTTTGTTAAAAGAGTATTGTGAAGGAAGTAGTAAGAGAATATCAGGTAAGTTAAGAAGAGTCTCCCTTGATGAATTAATGAACAACTTGAAACAAAAAGCAGAATGGATCAAGCAACATATAAGGGATAACGAGTGGATTGAAGAAAATCAAACAGAGACGGTTAACCAAGGTTGGTTTAATGGCTATTATGATAACTCTGGCGAGAAAGTGGAAGGCCTTTTTGAACAAGGAATTCGAATGATGTTAACGAGCCAAGTTTTCGCAATTATGTCGGGTACAGCTACATCAGAACAGGTGAAAATGATGACAACTGCCGCGGATGCATATCTGTACAAGGCTGAGGTTGGCGGATATCGCTTGAATACCGATTTTAAAGAATTAAAACTAAACTTAGGCAGAATGTTTGGGTTTGCATATGGTCATAAAGAGAATGGTGCTGTATTTTCACATATGACAGTGATGTATGCCAATGCCTTATACAAAAGGGGGTTTGTTAAAGAAGGTTATAAAGCAATCGAGACCCTTTATAGACAAGTTTCTAATGCCGAAGTGAGTAAGATATATCCGGGTATACCAGAATATTTTAATGATAAAGGAAGAGGTATGTATCATTATCTAACGGGTGCAGCAAGTTGGCTTATGTTAACAGTAGTTACCCAGATGTTTGGTGTAAGAGGATTAGGTGGAGACTTATTAATAGAACCTAAATTATTGAAAGAGCAGTTTAATCACACAAATACAGCTAGTATATCTACAATATTCGCAGAACATAACTTAGAGGTTATCCTTGTTAATGAAGCAGACAGAGAATATGGAGAATATCAAGTGGCTGAGGTATATGTGAATGATAAGCTAATCGTTGAAAAAGACAAGGTAGTAATTAACAAAGAGTATTGTATGTGTAAGAAAGAGTATATACAAAGCTTGGTTAAGGAGATGAATCAGCAGATAAAGGTGATTCTCCGTTAAAGATTATGGCGGTATTTGAAAAGGAGACAGAATATGTTAGGACACAGTATATTAGATGAAAATAAACGTTATAGAATTGATAACTATGGAAAGAAAACCACATTCGCTAGTTTCCTACCTGGTATTAGTGGTAGGAATGGGATTCCGATTTGGTGTTATTATGTAAATCGTGGCCAAGGTGTAACGAGTTTTGGAGTGGATTGTAAAGACCAAGCTATTATGGAATTCTTCCCTGCACATCAAGCTTATCAGAATGTCAAAACGCAAGGATTTCGTACGTTTATTAAGAAAAATGGTTGTTACTTTGAGCCGTTTAAAGCTGATTACCAAAACACCACTATGGCGATTGGTATGAATGAGTTAGAAGTCAACCATTACGATGAGTCACACCAGATTGAAACAAGTGTGACATATTATACCTTACCAGGTGAAAAAGTTGGTGCCTTAGTTCGTAAAGTGAGCATCAAGAATGTGTCTGATGAGGAATGTATGATTGAAGTATTAGACGGTATGCCTGCTGTAATTCCGTATGGTGTAAATATGGGATCTATGAAAGAGATGGGACAGACAACAAAGGCATGGATGCAAGTCGAAGATGTGGATACAAAGACACCGTACTTTCGAGTTCGAGTTAGTATGGAGGATACTGCTAGTGTGCAAGGTGTTGAAGGTGGAAACTTTGCACATGCGATCAATGATCTAGGTGAAGAACTTGTAACAATTGTTGATCCAGCGGTTGTATTTGATTATGATACAGGCCTTGATGCGGCAGTAGGGCTTCTTAGTGGGTCCATAGATGAACTTACTAAGAAGAAACAAGTAACACAGAATAACTTACCGTGCTGTTTCTTTGCGGAGAAAAGAACGGTAAAGGCTGGGGAAGAGATTTGTTTATATGAACTATTTGGTCAAGTTGAGAATAAAGCAATCCTTAGTACTTGTAAGGAAAAATGGTTCCAACCGCAATTTTATGTTGAAAAGCAATTAGAGGGTAATGCTCTAATTGATGAGATATGTAATTCAATTGAAACAAAGACAGGAAATGAATTGTTTGATGAATACTGTAAACAGACGTATCTTGATAATGTTCTGCGTGGAGGTTATCCAATTGAGTTAGCGAAAAACAAAATATTTTATTTATATTCTAGAAAACACGGAGATATAGAAAGAGATTACAATTATTTTCGTATGTTACCTGAATACTATTCACAAGGAAATGGTAATTTCCGTGATGTGAATCAGAATCGTCGTGAAGATGTACGTTTTCAACCGTATGTGAAGGAAGCGAATATAAGAACTTTCTATAATATGATTCAAATTGACGGTTATAATCCCTTATCGGTAGAAAAGGTTAGCTATACCTTAGAAGGTCAGCAAGTAGAGAAGATAATAAGAATTGTACCAGAAGCAAGTAGGCTTAAACTATTAAAACTTCTAGGAAGCAAGTTTACTCCAGGGCAACTATTTATGACGTTAGAAGATTGCAATTGGAAGGATGAGGTGCAGGAGAAGGAATTTGTTGAGATGGTGCTTCAACAAGCAAATGGAGAGACATCCGGTTCGTTTGGAGAAGGGTATTGGAGTGATCATTGGACGTATAACCTAGATCTTGTGGAGGAATATCTTCATATATATCCAGAGAATGAGAAAGAGCTTTTGTTTGAAGATTCTAGTTATACATATTTTGAAACTAGAGTTACACTCTTACCAAGAAAGAAACGTTATGTAAAGACAGACAATGGAATCAGGCAATATAACTTCCTTGATAAAGCAAGAAAGAAAGACTGTGAGAATGATAAGTTAAGAAGTGCTTACGGGAAAGGCGAAGTTGTAACAGGTAATTTAATGGAGAAGATTTTACTGCTCAGTACCTTAAAATATGCTACACTAGACCCTTATGGAATGGGAATCGAGATGGAAGGTGGAAAACCAGGTTGGTATGATGCGCTTAACGGGTTACCGGGTATATTCGGTTCCTCCATGGCAGAGACCTATGAGCTTGCTAGAATGTTAAAGTTTGCTATCGAGAAACTATCTTCCTATCGTCAATCGGTAATTGTATTCAGTGAATTAGCGGAATTAATGGAAGCGTTAGAGGGGATCACAAATCAGTTGGTTGCGAAGTTCGATGAGAATACGCAGGAAGCTAGCAATCAGCAATTAGATTTTTGGAATGCAAGTAATGACTATAAAGAACTTTATAGAGAAAAGACTGTGTTCGGTGTATCTGGAGAAAAAAGAGCGCTATCCAATGGCTACTTAGTGAATCTTTTAGAAAAGTGGTTATCAGTAGTGGAACGAGGTATTAAAAAGGCTATTGAATATGGTGACGGTTTATGTCCAACCTACTTTAGTTATAAGGTAACAAAATATAGTGAAGAAGCTGATATGGTTATTCCAGAGAAATTTGAAGTTGAAAGAATGCCTTATTTTTTAGAAGGCCCAGTCAGGTATATGAAGATTGTGAATGAAGATGACGAAAAGAAATCTCTATATCGCAAAGTGAAGGAAAGTAATCTGTATGATAGGAAACTATCTATGTATAAGGTAAATACATCCTTACAGGAGGCATCTTATGAGATTGGACGTTGTAAAGCGTTCACACCTGGTTGGTTAGAGAATGAATCTATATGGCTTCACATGGAATACAAGTACCTGTTAGAACTTCTTAAAGCTGGATTATATTCTGAGTTCTTCGAAGATTTCCATAATGCATGTGTACCTTTCCTTGATTATGAGATGTATGGAAGAAGTGTCTTGGAGAACTCATCTTTCTTAGCTAGTAGTGCAAATCCTAACGAAGCAATTCATGGGAAAGGCTTTGTAGCAAGACTAAGTGGTTCAACAGCTGAATTCCTTAACATGTGGCAGATCATGATGTTTGGAGAGACACCATTCATTCTAAGAGATGGAGAACTAATAATGCAGTTATTACCTGTTATTCCAAGTTATCTATTATCAGAAGAATGTAAAGTAGAAGCTATGTTATTTGGTAAAACGAAGGTGTGCTATAACGTCGAGGACAAGATGGATGTAATACCGGGAAGATATAATGTTCAAACAGTGCTTGTTGAGTGGAATGATGGAACAAAAACATCGTTTGAAGAGGGTGTCATAACAGGAGACTCAGCAATTAGAATAAGAAATGGTGAAGCAGTAGAGATTAAGTGCATGATTGGAGGAATAAAGTAGATGAAGATTACATCAATAACAACAAATTATAGTGAAGATAGGTTTTTAGAAACAACCAGCGTGGTACAGGGAATGGAAGTTGGCTGTATGAATGTTGTGAATCTGTATCCAGATGTTATGTATCAAAAAATCCGTGGATTTGGTGGTGCATTCACAGAATCTGCTGGATACACACTTTCAAAACTAAGTAAAGAGAAACAAAAAGAAATCGCAGAAGCGTATTTTGGTGAAAGTGGAATTGGTTATACTATAGGAAGAACTCATATTAACAGTTGCGATTTCTCTCTTGGTAATTATGCTTATGTAGAAGATCCAGAGGATAAAAACTTGGAAACCTTTACGAGAGAAAGAGACCAATTGTATATTGTACCATTCATTCGCTTAGCACAACAAGTTACAACGCAGAAGATTGAATTTCTTGCATCACCATGGAGCCCACCAGCTTTCATGAAGACCAATGGGGAGATGAATCATGGAGGAAAATTAAAAGAAGAGTATAGGAAGTTATGGGCTGAGTATATCTGTCGATATATTAAGGATTGCCTTGAAGATGATATTCCAGTAACGATGATTACGGTACAGAATGAGCCTGAAGCGACACAAGAATGGGACTCTTGTCGCTACAGTGCTGAGGAAGAGATGGAATTTGTACGTGACTACTTAGGTCCTATTATGGAGGAACAAGGTCTTGGTGATGTTAAAATCTATATCTGGGATCATAATAAAGAAGTTATGTATGAACGTGCCCAAGATATCTTGAAGGATGAGAAGGCAGCCCAGTACATTGCTGGAGTTGGATTCCACTGGTACACAGGAGATCATTTTGAAGCAGTTAGTCTTGTGAGAGAGCAATATCCAGATAAGGAGTTACTATTCACAGAAGGTTGTGTGGAATACAGTCGATTCATGGATTCCAATGATGTTTATAAGGCGGAAATGTATGCACACGATATCCTTGGAAACCTTAATGCCGGTATGAATGGATATATAGATTGGAATTTAGTACTAGATGAAAAAGGTGGACCAAACCATGTAAATAACCTTTGTGCTGCACCAATTATGTGCGATTGCAACGAAGGTACTTATGAAAAGAGACTTGCTTATTACTATGTAGGGCATTTTAGTAAGTATATCCGCGGGGGTGCTAGAAGAATTGCAGTGACGAAATATACAGAACAAATTGAAGTGACAGCATTCATGAATCCAGAGGGAGAGAAAGTTGTTGTTCTATTAAACAAGCAGGATAGAGATATACCAGTAGTGTTAAGAGAATATGGAATAGGTACAGAATTGACTGTAAAAGGTCATAGTATTGTTACACTAATAATCGAGGAAAACTAAGTCGATTTAGGTAAAATATTGAATCAACTCGTTCCATACTCTAATTGGGGCGAGTTGAATTAAAACACATGAGAGTAGATAGAGCGGGTAGAAGGTTGAAAGAAAACAAATCGAATGAAAGGGCATGGTTATTAAGATGAAAAGAAAAAGTTTTATCTGTATATGCATAGTTTCAATTTTGCTGATTTTAGGAATTGTCATAGCCTGCTTTACAAGACGTGATATTAACTATGATCCAACGACTACGGTAGTAGTAACCATAGATAAAGAGAAAATCTATCTAGATGAAGTTATGTATCATCTGACATTATCCAAGATGCAAGGACAGCTATATGCATCATTTATGAATGATACGGATTATATGAATCGTGATTATGGAGATGGTAGAACCATAGGAGAAGTTATGAAACAAGAGTCAATGGATAATGCCATTCGTTACGAACTTTTGTACCAACAAGCGATTCAAGAGGGATATGATTTGACAGATGAAGAAATCATTGATAGTAAGAAACGAACAGAGAACATACTTATAACAATTCCAGAAGAAGATAGAAAGAACACTGGACTAACAGAAGATAAATTAGTTCTTATACAAGAGAAGATCGCGTTAGCAACGAGGTATTATCAAACCATGTACAAGGATGTTGATTTAACCGACAAAAACGTATATGAACAATTGAAAGATGGACACCAAATTACGATACAAAAGAAAGTATGGAATTCGGTTAAGTTCTAATTTACCTTCCTAAAAAAATGACACCTAAATAAAAATAGTGTCATTAACTACAAAATCAATACCAGTTATAATTAAGGTATAAAAAGGACGGAGGGATGAACATGGCAGATACAGCTGTGACAACAAAAAAACCGAAGAAAATTAAATATAGGAATAAGTCTAGTTTTTACAAACAATTAGCAAATCAAAAATATCTTCAGGTAATGGCACTTCTAGGAGTTGCTTGGATGTTGATTTTTAACTACATTCCAATGGGAGGTATCGTAATTGCTTTTAAGAAATTTAAAATTACAAGAACAATTGCTGAAGCACCATGGGTTGGATTACAATACTTTAAAGAATTTTTTATGGATGATAATTTCTTAAATATCATGCAGAACACATTAGGAATCAGTTTGTTGAAACTGATTATTGGATTTCCGTTACCAATTATTTTTGCATTGCTGTTAAATGAAATCAGAAATGTAAAATTCAAAAAGATAGCACAAACCATTTCCTATTTACCACACTTCCTTTCTTGGGTTGTACTTGGTGGTATCATGGTAACTTGGCTATCAAAAACAGGTGTTATTAATGATTTTCTAGTAGCTTCACACATAATAAAAGAACCTATCTCATTCCTTGGAGATGCAAAATACTTCTGGGGATTATCCGTAATATCGGATAGTTGGAAGGAACTAGGGTGGTCAGCAATTATCTATCTGGCAGCAATTGCTGGAGTAGATCAACAGATGTATGAGGCAGCAACCGTAGATGGAGCAACAAAACTTCAAAAGATTTTCAAAATTACGTTACCATCTATTACAGGAACAATTGCATTAATGCTTATTTTACAGGTTTCAGGGTTACTAAATTCAAACTTTGACCAAGTATTAATTCTTAAAAACCAGATTAACGTATCAAGAAGTCAGGTTATTGATACTTATGTATATCAAGTAGGTATGACTATGGGTAAATATTCTTATGCAACGGCAGTCGGACTCTTTAAATCGGTAATTGCTTTGCTATTACTTGTCATTGCGAATAAAACAAGTAAAAAATGCTTGGGCAGATCATTATACTAGGAGGGATTCGATGAAGACAAAAAGAAAAATTAAGCGTTCCCGTGGAACCGTAATATTTGATACATTTAATGTAATATTTATGTTGTTAATCTGTTTTGTATGTTTATATCCAATTTGGTATGTAGTTGTGAATTCGCTTAACGATGCAACAGATGCGCTTCAAGGCGGAATCTATTGGTGGCCTAGAAAATTCTCCTTAGCGAATTATAAGAGTGTATTTTCTAATGGAAGTGTTTTGCAAGCTTTTAAAGTGACTATAGGTAAGACGTTAATTGGTACTACGCTTAATGTTTTGTTTACTGCGATGGTTGCTTACCCATTATCAAAAGATAGATTGATTGGTAGAAAGTACTATATGGCAATTGGAACACTTACGATGTTCTTCTCAGGTGGTTTGATACCAACGTTCCTATTGTTTAAACAATTAAACTTATTAAACAATTTCTTGGTTTACATAATACCTGCAGCTTTCAATTTCTTTAACTTATTAATCTTTATTAACTTCTTTAAAGAAATACCTGCAGCCTTAGAGGAGTCAGCCAAGATCGATGGTGCAAATGACTTAACAATTTTCCGTAAAATTATTATTCCATTATCAAAGCCCGTATTTGCTACAATTGCACTATTCGCAGGTGTAGGTCAATGGAACGATTATTTTGGTGGTTTGATGTATATGACCAATCGTACAGACTTAGAACCAATTCAGACATTTTTGTATAGACTAGTTGCACAGGTTCAATCTTCCCAGATGGCGGGAAATATATCGGTACAAGTTCAAACTTCAGATACAACTTCAACATCTATAAAACTAGCCGCAATGGTTATCACTACTTTGCCTATCTGCTGTGTCTATCCATTCTTACAAAAATATTTTGTTAAAGGTATGATGGTAGGAGCAGTTAAGGAATAAATCATAATGTATTAAAGGGAGGAAACGCTATGAAAAAGCAGTTCAAAAAGGGTATTGCATTGTTACTTGCAGCAACGATGATGTTCTCTGTTGTTGGTTGTAGCAGTAAGAAAGAAAAGAACAATAATACAAAAGAAACCCAAAATTCTGTAGAAGATACGGAAGCAACAGATGGAACAGAATCAACTGATGCAACACAATCAGGTGAAGTAACTCCAGGTTGGCAACAGAATGCTGACAAAAAAGTAGATTTTACTTGGTATATTAATTTCTCATGGTTCACCACTCCATGGGGAGAGAATTTAGTATCTAAGAAAATCACAGAAGAAACAGGATGTAATATTGAATTTATCGTACCAGCTGGTAACGAAGCTGAGAAATTAAACTCATTAATCGCATCGGATACATTACCAGATATCTTAACACTTGGTTGGTATGAAGGTCAAGTTAACCAGATGATTGAAGATGGTATGGTATATGCATTAGATGAATTAGCTAACGAATATGATCCATACTGGTTTGAAGTAGCTGATGAAGGTCGTGTTGGCTGGTTTACACAAGAAGATGGACATATCTATGGATATCCAAACTCTTCATTCTCTCCACAAGATTATGAAAAGTATGATAACATCTCTTCGAACCAAACTTTCTTAGTAAAGAAAGATATCTATGAAGCAATTGGAAGCCCTGATATGACTACTCCAGAAGGATTCAAAGCAGCAGTTAAGGCAGCTGCAGAAAAATTCCCAGAAGTTAATGGTCAACCATTAATCCCAATTGGAGCTCATGAGTTCGGTACAACTGGAAATGTTTCATTTGATCAATACTTAAGTAACTTCTTAGCAATTCCATATGAAAAAGACGGACAATACTATGATCGTTATACAGATCCAGAATTGGTTCGTTGGTTAAAAACATTCCGTGAACTTGGTTCAGAAGGATATCTAGCTGATGATATCTTCATCGACAAGAGAGCACAGATGGAAGAAAAGATCGCTCAAGGACGTTATTTCTGTATGTTATATCAAAGAACTGATTTACAAGACCAAGAAAAAATCTTATATGCAAACGATCCAAACAGTGTATATATTGCAGTTGATGGACCTAAGAATTCAAACAATGATGACTATACATTACCAGGTACTGGTATCAATGGTTGGTGTTTAAATATGATTTCTAAGAATTGTAAGAATCCAGATCGTGCAATTCAATTATTCTCATATTTCATGAGTGAACATGGACAACATATGACTTGGTTAGGTGTTGAAGGTGAAACTTGGGATTATGATGCAAACGGTGTTGAGAAGATGCACGATGATGTAAAAGAATTATGTAATACAGATCGTTCTGCTTATGATAAGCAATACGGTGCTGATTCAACTTACTGGATGTTCCAAGATAACGCTATGTCATTAAAATGGGCAGAACCTACTCCAGAACCACTTGGACAAATGGAACGTTGGACATTCCCATATGTTATGACAACTTCTCAATATGATATATCATTACAAGCTGATTCAGAAGAAGCAGATATCAAATCTAAGATTGATAATGAATGGGGTGTTGTATTACCACAATTATTATTAGCAAAATCTGAAGAAGACTTTGATAAGATTTGGAATTCATTCCTCGAAAAGAGAAAAGGCTATGGTCTTGATACAATGATTGAAAAGCAAACAGAATTAATGAATGCTGCAAAAGCAAAATTAGGAGTTAATTAATTGTAAACTCTTTTGATGTATTAGTTATAGAACTTTGAATATACGAATTAAAATGTAATTAACTTAATATCTTAATTTTAGGGCTGTAGCAAATAGTTATGTTTTGTAGCAGCCCTAATTTACACTTATGATTTAGAGTACCAGATTTGGAGGAGTTTATGATGAAACCGAGGATAAGGAATGAAAAGGATAAAAACAACAAAGTTAACCAAAAGCGAAAAGTGAATAAAGAGGTTGGTAATAAATTAAACAGTGTAAGAGTTAAATTGATTACCGCTTTTTTTATACCCGTGCTATGTATTGTTTTACTTGGAATGGTTACTTATCAGAAAGCCTCAAAGGGTTTGATTAATAACTTTGAGTCCTCTAGTCTGAGTACCATTCGAATGATGGCTGATTATTTCCAAGTAGGATTTGATACTGCCATGGCAAAATCAACACAAATTAATACGAATGAAAGTGTAAAAGCCTACTATTCAGGAGAATATAAAGGGAACACAGTTGAAGAATTGAAGGCTTATAAACAAGTACAGAATGCGATAGAGTCCAATACCTTAGGGGATCAGGTAGTGGAGAATATTACTATATTTGGGGAATATGGTTCCAGTGTTTCTGTTAAAGGAACTGCACCACAGTCCTTATATAGTACCTTTAGCGATTCTAAGGAAGGAAAAGAGTTTCTGGAGGCGAAGGAAAAAAGCAGGTGGAGTGGATATCATACATATATGGACCAAGTTATGCAACAAGACGGAGAAAACTATGGTATTGTCTTTAGTAAGTATTTATACAATAAAAACAATAAGAAGATGGGGATAATATCAATAGATATAAAAAAGGAATTTATATACAATGCGTTGCAAAATACAGAGTTTGGTGAGGGGAGCATCGTCGGTTTTATTACCTCCGATGGTAAAGAGATATTGTGTGGCAGTAATGAAGGATTTCAATTGAAGGAGCAATCCTTTTATCAAGAAAATCCGATCCTTTCTTTAGAAAAGGAAAATAGCAATAGTGAATCGCTTGAAACAGTAAGTAATAGAGAAGTAGTACATAAGTATGTGGAATTAAAAGATAAAACTTATCTTTATCAATATATTAATCTACCAGAACAAAAAGCAGCAGTTTATGCTCTTATTCCAAAAGAATTAATTACAAAAGAAGCAGATGAAATGCGATTAATTACGGTTGTTATTGTAATCGTGGCTTCTTTCATTGCAACTATAATTGGAACTATACTAGCTTCTGGTTTTAGTAATTCCATTCGTAAAATGAATACTAGTTTAAAACGGCTAGAAGAAGGGGATCTTACAGCAACGGTATCGCTGAGAAGAAAAGATGAATTTCAATTACTTTCTAAAGGAATTAAAAATATGGCGTTGGGAATGAAAAATCTGATTGTTCAGATGACTGATGTTAGTCAGAATGTCCTTAATAATGCCACTACAGTATCCAGTAATACAGAAGATATGTTGGAGAAATCTCGATATATTGCGAAAAATGTGACAGATATTGAACATGCTATAGCACAACAAGCAGAGGAAGCTATGAACTGTTTCCATCAGATGACAAACCTATCGGAACACATAGAGAGGGTAGCAGATAATGCCTATGGTATAGGTCAGGTAGTTACAGGTACGAAAGGACAAGTAGAGGAAGGCATGGTTATTGTTGATGATTTGTCAAGATGTGCTGATGATACAGCAGTGATAACGAAACAGGTTATAGAAGATATTCAGGTCTTGCATGCAAAAACAACAGCCATTAACGAGATATTGCAAACGATTAATGAGTTATCCGATCTGACGAACTTGCTATCATTAAATGCTTCAATTGAAGCAGCAAGAGCAGGAGAAGCAGGAAAAGGTTTCTCAGTTGTAGCCGATGAGATTCGTAAATTGTCAGCACAGTCGAAAAATGCGGCGACAGAAATCGAAACAATTATTTGTGAAATATCCGATCAAGCGAGAGAAACGGTTGACACAGCAATGCAAGCAGAGAGTATTGTTAATAGACAAGGAGATACCTTGAATCAAACCGTATCTGTGTTCCGGGGAATCGAAAGGTATGTTGAACAACTTACATCAAACCTTGCGGTAATAACGAATGGAATTAATACAATACAAAAAAATAAAGAAGATACACTAATAGCAGTTGAGAGTATATCTGCTACGACGCAACAAACTTCAGCAGCAACCGGTGAACTTAGCAATGCTATGGACAGCCAAATAGTATCAGCTAAAAACTTAAGTCAAATCGCTGTAAGGTTAAGTGATGATGCACATAATCTCGAAAGTACTGTATCTGTTTTTGTTATAAAATGACGAAAATGTATTGGCTGCGTTAATGTAGTATGATAGAATATAACTATTAAAGAACAGGTAGGACGATAACCAACTACTTAGAGGTATCGGTATAAATACAAGATGAAGCAGGAAGAGTGATGGAATATGAGTAGAATTAGACATTGTTGGACGAATAATCTAAAAATAACAGAGAAGATCTCTTTAACTGTCTTTTGTTTTGCATTTATACCTATTCTGCTTCTGTTTCTAGTCATCATTATGAATCTAGATGAAAAAGAAACAAATGATAGAATATATTTGGCGAAATCTTCAGTGAATCAAATCCATGCGAATGTGCAAAAGACAGTAGAGCTTTGCAATGTATCAACACAAGTATTTATAAATAATGGAAACTTAACAAATTATCTAGAACGAGTTCATTCTGGAGAAAAGATTTTGGTTGAAGATATGATTCGTTTTAGTAGAGAAGATATTGTTAGTATGGAGCGGTTGGTTAATAGTAATCCGTATCTATACCAGATTCACGTGTATGTAGATAATGATTCTATGTTAGAGATGATACCTATCATATATCGTAAAAGTAGAATGAAAAATACACAGATGATAGCGGATGAGAACTTACAATATTCTTGGTTATATGATTATACCGATGATTTGTTTCAGTTTTCATCAAATCCAACGGAACATGTTATGTCACTAACAACTAAGATGCCTAGTTATGCCTATGGCAATCTGGGATATGTAGAAGTAGCTGTAAAGATGGAAGATGTATTTACTGGACTCTTTGATAATAATGAGGCAAAATGGACTTGTTTTGTAGATCAGGCAAAAAATCGATATTATGATAAGGCTGAAGATAATAGATGGATTACTATGGTGGAAGATATTATGTCAGTAGCATCAGATACAGACCAAGAGATTAGTAAAAAGGTTAAGCTACAAGGAGAGAATATGCTTATAACTACCAAGAATATCCCGGAACTTGGTGGAAGTTATATTGAGGTAATTTCTTTGGATAAGTTTGGTACTACTTTAGCTAAGATGAGTTGGTTGTATCTATTAATCTTGCTAGGAATTATGGTGTTACTAATTGGTGTTATTCATTTGGTTGTTAAGACTATGGTAAAGCGTTTCTATATGCTGTTTGGGACATTAAAAGAAGTACAGGGAGGAAATCTTAATGTAGAAGTACCTGATTGTGGTACAGATGAATTAGGTGAATTGGCAAACCAGATAGGCATCATGTTAGAGAAGATTCGAGTTCTTATAAAAGACAATTTGGATCGTGAAATCCTTGCTAAGAATTCCGAGATTCGAGCATTACAAAATCAAATCAATGCACATTTTATCTACAATGTACTAGAATCGGTTAAGATGATGGCGGAGATTGAAGAAAAGTATGAAATAGCAGATGCGGTGACCTCCCTAGGAATTATGTTACGTTATAGCATGAAAGGACTTGCAAAGAATGTTTCAGTAAGACAAGAGATTGAATATATTCAAAACTATATTGCATTAATGAATCTAAGGTTTGATTATGAAATCTATCTGTCACTTAATATTCCAGAAGCATTATGGGACCAAGAGATTCCTAAGATGTCATTACAACCAATTGTGGAGAACGCAATCAGTCATGGGATTGAAGATATTGCAGAAGATACGAATATCTACATTAAAGGCATTGTAATGAGACAGGATTTCATCATTGAAATAACAGACCAAGGAAAAGGTATGACAGAAGATGAGGTCAAACGCTTACGAGAAAAGATTGATGAAGATATTGAAGTAAGTGGAGGAACTGGGTCTGGTATTGGATTGAAAAATGTGCAGGATCGTATCCAGATTCACTTTGGAAAAGAATATGGAATTCAGGTTTCTTCTAGGTATGGTTGTTACACGAAGGTTTCTATGAGGTTACCTTTTGATACAAACGTTTAGATGTCAAATATGAGAGGGTAGATTTTATGAACACTTTATTAATTGTTGAAGATGAAAAACTAATAAGACAGGGAATAAAAGCCATGGCATTACGCTCTGGGGTACCGATCTCTATGGTTATGGAGTGTAAGAATGGATTAGAAGCATTGGAAATTGTTCGTAGTCAAGAGATTGACGTGGTAATCACAGACATAAGAATGCCCAAGATGGATGGAATTACGTTAGTAAAAGAGATACAAACATGTTCCCATGTACCATTCGTTGTAGTAGTAAGTGGCTATGATGATTTTTCTTATGCGGTTGAGCTCCTTCGTAATGGCGTGAAAGATTACTTACTAAAACCAATTGAACGAACACAATTAGCAGAGATACTTACCAAGTTAGAAGAGGAGTTGGTAAAGAAGCAGAATAATAAGAATACCATGCTTAACGTTAGCTACCAACAACTAAAGCAACTGATGATCAATGAGGATATGGGGACAAAGGAGTGTGAACTTATATTAGAACAACTATCATCTAGTTTCTTAGATGGTGAATATATTATATATTGTACAAATTACAGTGATGAGTTCCAAGAAACAGACGGAGTAACCTTCTTGCAAGACGTGAATGGGCAAGGTGTATTCATTGTTGATAATTTGCAAAGAGATAAAATATTGAAATCAGAGTTACGAGGATACTATGTGGGCTGTAGTCAAGTACATGTAGGACTTGAACAGATTAAAGAAGCTTATGAAGAAGCTATGACAGCTAGGAGACAAGCGTTCTTATCAGATAGTAATATTGTAACTTTTGATACAAGAGTAAAAGAGGAAGATGTGATATTTTCAGAACAAGAGATAGAGCAAATTGTTCAGATGATAGGTACGGACAAATGTGAGGAAGCTCTAAAGCAACTTGATCATATCTGTTATCAATTTAAGATAAGTAAGGTTTCTGATTCAACTTTAGAAGAAGTATTTTCATCTATCAGGCAAAAGACATATGCAACATATCGGAATGCTCTTAAGGAAATGGCGGAGGAAGAATTAGAGGAAGATTTGCTAACTTACAATAGTTTATCTCAGTATATAGCTCATATTAAGAGTTGGATAAGAGATTTGAATGGTCGATTATTAACGCAATTTGATGATTATCGTAATAAACAAAAAATACAGTCTGCACTAGTATATATAAAAGATAATTATAAAAAAGATTTGAATATGGCAGTGGTATCCAATCATATTTCTATGAATTATTCCTTGTTTTCGTATGTGTTTAAGCAATATACGGGATGTAATTTTGTTAATTATCTAAAGCAGATCCGAGTGGACGAGGCAAAACGATTATTAGCTACTACAGATATGAAGATTGCAGATATCAGCAGAGCGATTGGCTATGATAATGACAAGCATTTTATGAAGATATTCAAAGGACAATGTGGCGTTTCCCCAACAGAGTATCGTAAGAATACATTGCTTGGAAATTAGAAAAAGGAATAAGTACCCGCAGTATAATCATATTGATTATTCAAAAAAACAAGTTTACTTTGCTAAAAGGCCATCATTGGCATACAGCGTAGTAAACTTGTTTTTCTTATTCTTCTTGTATAGTGTACAAGTTATCCAAGGTATAGGTTTGGCATGAGTAACTTAGATGTATAGAATATGATTTCTTATGTATAAGTTGATAATTCTGTATATACTTTTCAATCTTCTTCATCAGTCCAATGGCATCCTCTTCTAAAGTATCTTGGAATAGTAAAAGGAATGTATTTTTTTCTGTGCGTGAGCAAAATAGAGAGTCCGTTTGATTACTTTCAATAGCCCTCGCTAAAATTAAAAGGCAAAGCTCGGCTTCGTTCAAACCAAATTGTGCTTGAATCTGATCCAAACTATTTATATTGAGTGTTATTACTATAAGGGGGTTGTCCGAATCGTTCTTTTTAATAAGCAAAGCATCACAATGCTTCTTAAGACCTTTGGAATTCCAAAAGTGTGTAAGCTCGTCCTTAAGGTAAAGAGTTTCTAGTCGGTTAATTAGTGCTGTTCGTTCGTAATTACTAACAATAGTCTGCAACATGTTATTAATGTTACGTAACCATAACATAAAACTGAAGGTATGTTTGATGTAATTGTTTTTGTAGGAAAGAGCGATATAACCAAAGTTCTTATCTTTAAAATATAAGGGCATATACAAAAAGGCTATAGAACTATTGCCGTATGCAGAAGAAGGTAGGAGTATGTGACTATTAAAACTACACTCGGGAACCCTCTTACCGTTCTTAATACCCATCTTCAATAGTTTTAAGTCATTTGAGTAGGCATTGTCTTCATCCACGTCAGTAATATCTAGAATTGAATCCGATAAAGAATCCCAATCTGAATATAGACATATATAAAAACCTTCCAGATTTTCTATCGTATTAGTGAATCTAGCTAGGACGTCCATCCCTTCGTCTATATCTGTAATGTTTAATAGAGAGGAAGAGAGATTAATATCTGTTATCATCTCTCGTTCACGTCTAGCAATGGTTTCAATAAGGTTTAAGTTATAATGGCTATTACGCTGTGTTGATGGATTAATGCAACCACAGGAAGAAAGAATAACTGGATGGGCTGACATAGTAATAGATTTGTCAGGTTTTTCTCCTGCATATATGCGAATAAGTGTATCCATAGTAAGTTCGCCCAGTTCCCTTACAGGAAACTCCACTGAGGTAATAGGGGGAATGTTATGTCTGGCGGATTCCAGATTATCATATCCAGTAATGGCAATATCATTGGGAATCGTGTACCCTTTATCGGTAAGGATTTTGGAAACCATAAGCGCAATGGAGTCATTATAGCAAACGATTACCTCTGGTGGTCCTTCCGGATTACTTAATAGCTTAGTAACAGCGTCTAAAACAGAATTAATGTTTGGATTGCACCATGCAATTGTATTGTCTGACCACGAAAGCTTATATTCTGACATTGTATCTTGATAGGATTTAATTCTTTGTGATGAGAATAACTCGTCATGCTTGTTTGCTAAGAATGAGATCCTTTGGTATTTGTGTGTTGTGATTAGATGAGAAACCAATTCCTTCATAGGCTGAATGTTATCAATAGATAAGGTATAAAATTCAGAAGGTTCCTGATTTATATTCAAAATTGGACAAGAGCACTTTTCCTTAATAGTTTGAAGAATCTGATTTTTTAAACCTGATTCACGGTATGTACCCGAGGCAAATATTACTCCACGATAAGAGGAAAAATTAGGTATCTTAAGTATACTACTTTCTCCTTGTTCTAGTTCTTCGGTGGTTTCTCCATCATTAGAAGCAAATATGTCTATCTGGTATCCATATTCGGCAGCCCTTGTGATGATGCCAGTACATAGATTTCTTTGATATTCTCCATATATATGAGAGATAAATAAAGCTATTTTTTTATTGTTTTGCATATAAACACTCCCAAATTAATCGTTGTTAATTTTGTGCAATTTACACAATGTATATTATAACATATTTTATGTATATTGCAAAATGAATAATAAAAAAGCTGTAAATATTAAGAAATAATACAAAAATAATAAAATACAATTTTAATTGATAGATTCACCCGACTTGTTACTTTTTGCTATAAAAACTACGTATATAGTAAATATGCACTATTATTGTTGCCACGAATTATTTAATATATAGAAAATAGTGATTTGAAAATTCTGAAAGATAAAATAAGTTGGAATGGACTATAAACTATGATATAATCAATAAGATATCATTATCTAGTAGATTGGTACTGAAGTATTCAGGGGAGGTAATATGTCATGACTATGGAGTTTGGCATACTAGGTAGTGGAAACACTATTTATGAAATTGATACGACATTATGGAATATATTAATTGTAGTATTTGTTGCATTGATACTTGTTATAATAGCACTTATTATTGCTATTAAAAAAGGTAAGAACGCGCAATATCATGCAAGTTTAACCGAAGCTAGACTGAAAGAAAGTTATAGTAAACTTGAGATTGCCTATAAGGAAGTATCCTTAACGCAAAAGGAATTATCGACAAAATATGAAGAGTTAAAGCGGAGTGAAGAAAATAACAGAAAGATTGCATATACGGATTATCTAACAGAGCTTCCGAATAGGACCGCCTTTTCAGAACGACTGGATCATGTTATGAACACGCTCCGAAAAGAAGAAGTTGTGGCGATCATGTATATTGATTTGGACAATTTTAAGAATATTAATGATATTCTTGGACATTCTTATGGAGATGAACTACTAATTGATGTTACGCACCGTTTAAAACAGGCAATTGATGAGAATGATTATCTTGCACGTTTTGGTGGTGATGAATTCATTGTATTGTCACAGAATATTGGAGACATCGGTTTATATGAAGAGAAGATTCGTAAGATACAGAAAGTTTTTTCTTATCCCTTCGTATTGTCATTAAAAGAATTCTTCGTAACAATAAGTATAGGTGTGGCGTACGCGCCTAGAGATGGTAAAACAACACAGAGTTTAATCAAGAATGTAGATTTGGCAATGTATACCGCAAAGGAAAATGGAAAGAATACATATTGTTTCTATAGTGAGAGTATTAACAAACGACTAATGAATAAGATTGAGATGCAATCCGAACTTAGACAAGCAATAGATCATGATGAATTCGAAGTATTCTATCAAGCACAGATTGATCTAGAAACCGATGCAATTGCGGGGTTTGAAGCACTTGTTAGATGGAATCATCCGATAAAAGGGCTTATTGTGCCAGGAGAATTCATTCCGATTGCTGAACAAACTGGTTTAATTGTTCCTATTGGAAAATGGGTGATGCAAGAAGCCTGTAAACAACTAAAACGTTGGGAAAACAAAGGTTTTACCAATATTACAATGTCTGTAAATCTATCTGGGAGACAATTCTTTGATACGGATTTAGTTGCTATGGTAAAGGAAACCATTGATACAACTGGAATTAATCCAACAAATTTAGAGTTAGAGATTACAGAAACAGTAGTATTAGATAATATCGAATATTCCATTGATGTTATCGAACAGATTAAAGCTTTCGGAGTACGTTTTTCTCTTGATGATTTTGGTACGGGATACTCCGCTATGAATTACCTACGTATGTTACCAGTAAGTAATCTAAAGATTGATAAGAGTTTCTTAGATCGTTTGATTGAAAATCAATGTGACCAAAAGATTGTTTCTAGTATCATTAATTTAGCAAAAAATCTAGAGATGGATGTAGTTGCTGAAGGAGTCGAATACGAGGCACAAGCCGACTTCTTACGAAGTGTAGATTGTAAATTGGCACAAGGTTTCTTATATAGTAAACCTTTACCACAAGCGGATGCGAATGAATTACTTGGAAAATATAATAATGAAGTGTAGTTACTATTTATAAAAGAATTACGAATAGTAAAGAATATAAGGAGTAATAAGATGATATCATACTTATTTTGGAGCCTTCAAATCATAAACTATATCACATTTATGATACTAGATGTCTGTGATCGTTATGCAGGAATGAGTTCGAGGATTAAGTATGCAAGTATCATCTTATGTTTTTTATATGTGATACTTGGTAAGAAAAGAGAAAGATCTGTGTATATTGTGGCAGGTCTTTTTTTTACTGTGGTGTCGGATTACTTTTTGTTACTTACGGATTCATTCGCAGCTGGTATGTTAAGCTTTTGTGTTGTACAGACAATTTATAGTATCTATTGTAGCAAGGATAGGAGGCAACTTGTAATCAAAGAAGGAATACAGCTTTGTATTGTTGTTGGTATTCTCTTGGGACTTTTTGTACGTTCGCCCATTGGCCTTGATATTGTGTTAATCTTGTCCATCTATTATTTTATTCATTTGGTAAGTAATGTTTTCTGCTCATGGGTTCGTAGCAAAGAAGGAAAGAAGAGGAAACTCTTTGCAATTGGTATGACATTGTTCTTATTGTGTGATATCCATGTCGCTATCTTCAATGCCGGTGATTATCTAAGTTTTGGTTCCTCAAAGGTATATCAAACTATATATGCAATTGCAACTGTAGCCATGTGGTTCTATTATCTACCATCGCAGGTGTTAATTGCACATGCAGGAAGAAGTGCGTCGAAAGTGATTGCAAAAACTGAAAATAAATGGTAAAATATAACAGAAAATATCATTTTACTATTTAAGGAGGTCATATGCAATATGAAGATTTTTTAGCTCATATGCAAGCGTGCATAGAGCAAATGGTTACATCAAACGATCAAGTTCAATTTCATTCTATTATGAAAAACAATGATGTAGAGCTAAATGGAGTTATCTTTATGAAAGAGGGAGAAAGAGTATCTCCTACTATCTATCTCAACCCTTATTATGAACGGTATCTAAAAGGCGAATCTATTCCAAGATTATGTAAGGAAATTGTGGAGTTACGTGTCATAACAATGAGGGAGAATTCATTAGATGAAGCAACAGAAGATATGAGTTTGGGACGGTGGAAAGACAAAGTGATCTATCGACTGGTAAATCGTAAGAGTAATAAAAGGCGATTAGAAGGGGTACCGTTCATGCAAATTGTTGATTTAGCAATTACCTTTCATTGTTTAGTACGCAATAATGAGGAGGGAATTGGCTCTTTCATTATAACGAGAGAATTAATGGAGGGTTGGAACCTTACAGTAAGAGAGTTATATCAATTAGCAGGTGTGAATACACCGAGGTTGTTCCCGTCAAGCATCAAAACGATGGAAGATGTTTTACAAGATATGTTAGAACCGATGAAAGAAGAAATTGTAGACGAGGATCATGAACAAGAAATCCCATTTCAAGTTGAATCACCACATTCCATGTATATTCTATCTAATTCAAATGGTATTAACGGAGCCAGTGCTTTGTTATATCCGGAAGTAATCGAGAATTTCTCTAATACAATCAAATCCAATGTCTATATACTACCAAGTAGTATTCATGAAGTTATTCTAGTACCTTTTCAAGAAGAAATTGATAAATCCCAATTAATCCAGATGGTAAATGAAGTAAATGAAACACAGGTTGCAAAAGAGGAAGTGTTGTCTTCAAGCGTATACTATTATGATAGATTACGTAAAGAACTTACAGTGTGATCAGGTTGTAATATAATATAGTTGTAAAGCACATTAAAAAGGTACGATGGAAAACCAATCGTACCTTTTTTGGTATCTTAATTATATGCACCTAACAGGATTCGAACCTGCGACCCTAGGCGTCGGAGGCCTATGCTCTATCCAACTGAGCTACAAGTGCAAAGGATTCTCGAAGTAATGAGAATATATATACCTCTGACATTATACTTGATAATAATCAGAATGTAAAGTTGCTAGCTAGAAAAAAACATTACAAAAGCATTAAAATTATTACGTGAATGTTAAGAGAAGCAAGGCGATTGTTAAAAGAATCATAATTATTATGTTGATTTTTATAGACAATTTTGCTAAAATGTTAACTAGAGACTATATACAATAATGTAAATATATAGAAAATGAACAGCTTGATATTTGTTGACTGCACAAAGCAGATAAAGGAGAATTTCGATGAAATTAAAATATAAAAAAATGATATTAATTATATCAATGAGTGCTATGGGAATCGGGATGGTAACATTATCTCTAAGTAAACCAAGAGACAAAAAAGAAGGAAAAGAACCAGCTGTTGCCGCTTTAGCCGATGCTGGTACAGATGAAGAGGATATTGCAGCAGACGAAACTAAAATAGTTGAATTGGTTGGAAAACCAGGTGACGGAGAGTTACGTATGGACGTATATCCTGCTATTAATGAATTAGTTAAAAAGTACATGAGTGCAAAAGTCGCTTGTGATTATGAAACGCTTCGAACATTAGTAAACGATTCTTCTGTAATCGATGAAGATGATTTACGTGCAAAATCAGAATATGTTGAAGATTATAGGAATATTGTTTGTTATACGTTAAACGGGCTAACGGAAGATTCTTTTATCGTATACGTTTATGAAGATTTAAAAATCTTAAATGTGAATACTTTGGCACCAGGTATGACAAGACTATATATTAAACTTGATGAGTCTGGAAATCCATATATCTATCTTGGCGCAATTGATGATGAAACACAGAAATTCATTCAAGAAACTTCAACTCACCAAGCTGTAATTGACATCATTAATACAGTTAACACAAAACTTGACGAGGCTGTTACGAAAGATGAAGACTTAAAGAATTTCGTGGAAGATCGTTCGAATTCATCAGCTACGCAAGATAAGAAAGTTGATGATAGCAAATCAAAGGATTCTGAGTCAACTGATAAAGAATCAACAAAAAAAGAAACTACAAAAAAGGAATCAACAAAGAAAGATTCTGAGAGTAGTGACAAGAAAGATAGCAGTAAAAAAGAAGCATCAGATAATAATTAAGTGGGTACAGGAATGAAGAAAAAACCAATTATAGAGAAAGATATTCAGGAGGGAATCCGCGTCAACAAGTATCTAAGTGATTGTGGAATCTGCTCTAGAAGACAAGCCGATCGTTTGGTAGAGGAAGGTCGTATTAAAGTAAACGGTGAAGTTGCGGTTATGGGTACGAAAGTTTTTGATAACGATGTGGTCAAATACGATAACAAAGTAATCAGTAAAGAAAACGAATTGATTCTTCTTGCAATGAATAAGCCAAGAGGTATAACTTGCACTGCGCAGAAAGAAGATCCAGATAATATCATAGATTTCTTGAATTACCCTAAGAGAGTATATCCGATTGGACGTCTTGATAAAGATTCAGAAGGGCTAATCTTATTAACCAATGACGGAAGTATTGTGAATAAGATATTAAAAGCAAGTACATTTCATGAGAAAGAATATATTGTAACTGTGAATAAACCAATTACACTAAAATTTCTTGAAGGAATGCGAGAAGGAGTGCCAATCTTAGATACAGTAACAAGAAAATGTGAAGTAACACAAGTGAATAAATTTACCTTTAACATTATATTAACACAAGGACTAAACAGGCAGATACGACGTATGTGCGAATACTTCGGTTTTCGTGTCGTTACATTACAAAGAGTTCGGATTATGAATATTAAGCTTGGAAAGTTGAAAGTTGGTACGTGGAGAAAGGTTACAGAACAAGAATTAAAAGACTTATATAAGCTAATATAGAATTGGCCAAGCTGAAAGAGAGATAAACATTTCGCTTGGCTTGTTTTAGGTCGACCTATGTAATAGGAAATTAGGAAAGGCAAGGTAAAACGATGAGTGACAAGTTAAAAGAAATAAAGGAACGAGTTGAGTTACTGAATAAAGCGGGAAAAGCTTATTACCAAGAAGATCGTGAGATAATGTCTAACTTTGAGTATGATAAACTATATGATGAGTTAGTGGAATTAGAGAAAGAGACAGGCATCATATTATCAAACAGTCCAACGCAAAATGTTGGTTATGAAGCCTTAAATGTATTACCAAAAGAACGACATGAATCAGTTATGTTATCATTAGATAAAACGAAAGATGTTGAGGTACTACGTGACTGGATAGGTTCAAAGGAAGGATTACTTTCTTGGAAGCTAGATGGATTAACAATTGTATTGACTTATCAAGAGGGAAAACTAGTGAAAGCAGTTACTCGTGGTAATGGGGAGATTGGTGAAGTTATCACCAATAATGCGAAAGTATTTAAGAATGTCCCATTGGCAATCAATTATAAAGGGACATTGGTACTTCGAGGAGAAGCGGTTATCAAATACTCTGATTTTGAGAAGATGAACGCAGAAATCGAAGATGTAGATGCTAAATATAAAAACCCACGAAATCTATGTAGTGGTAGTGTAAGACAGCTTAATAATAAGATTACTGCTGATAGAAATGTACATTTCTTTGCATTTTCCCTTGTGAACGCTCCAGATGTAGACTTTAATAATTCAAGAGAAGAGCAAATGAAATGGTTAGGGGAACAAGGTTTTGATGTGGTCGAAACAAAGCGAGTATCGGCAGAAACTTTAGCTGATACGGTGAAGTGGTTTGCAAACACAATTGTAACGAATGATTTCCCATCAGACGGACTTGTATTAGTATTAGACGATATTGCATACGGTAAATCCTTAGGAACAACAGCCAAATTTCCTCGTGATTCCATTGCTTTCAAATGGCAAGACGAAGTGAAGGAAACAAAGCTTAAGAGTATCGAATGGAGTGCTTCTCGTACTGGTTTAATTAATCCGGTAGCTATCTTTGAGCCAGTAGAACTAGAAGGAACTACAGTAAGTCGTGCAAGCGTTCATAACGTAAGTATCGTAGAATCCTTGGAACTTGGTATTGATGATACCATTAAGGTATATAAAGCGAATATGATTATTCCACAAATCGCAGAGAATCTAACGAGAAGTGGTAGTATAGTAGTACCAGATGAATGCCCAGTCTGTCATGGTCAGACACAGATAAAGCAAGAAAATGGAGTGAAATCGCTATATTGTATTAATCCCGAATGCTTAGCAAAGAAGATTAAATCCTTTACGCACTTTGTCGGAAGAGATGCGATGAACATTGAAGGATTATCAGAGGCAACAATAGAGAAGTTAATTGCGCAGGGAATGATTAAAGAGTTGGCAGATCTATTCCATGTTGAAAAATACAAAGATGTGATTACAAAGATGGAAGGTTTCGGAGAAAAATCATATTCAAATCTCATTGCATCTATTGATAAAGCTAGACATACTACTTTAGCTAAATTTATCTACAGCTTAGGTATTCCGAATGTGGGATTATCCAACGCAAAGTTAATATGTAAGGCATATAAGAACGATTTAGAAGCAATCCGTAATGCAACAGCAGATAGTCTTCTTGAAATCCAAGGAATCGGTGGTGTTATCGCAGATACTTTCATGGGTTTCTTTAGAAAAGAAGAAAACATAAAGATCGTAGATGATTTGTTGAAGGAAGTTACTTTTGAAGAGGAAGTTGTCAATGAATCCGACTTGATTTTTGAAAATATGAACTTTGTTATTACAGGATCGGTAGAACATTTTGCAAATCGTAATGAAGTGAAAGAGTTGATTGAGTCAAAAGGTGGTAAAGTGACCGGCTCGGTTACTTCTAAGACAAATTACCTTATCAATAATGATAACATGTCAAATTCTTCAAAGAATAAAAAGGCAAAGGAACTGCATGTTCCAATCATTACAGAAGAGGAATTTATGAAGATGGTGGGAATGTAATAATATATTCCATGTGTTGATTTTAGAAGGTAATCGTGTTAAAATTGTGGTTGTGACTGTGTGAAAAATTGATAGTATTTCTCAAATTAAATGCTGTAAACCACAGTTATTAACATGAATCTTTATACCTGCATTTGCAGAAGGAGGGTATATTATGCCTATCAAAGTACAGAAAAATCTACCTGCTAAGATAATCTTAGAGGATGAGAATATATTCATGATGGATGAGAATCGAGCAATAGCTCAAGATATTAGACCTCTTCAAATTGCAATCCTTAATCTTATGCCATTAAAAGAAGATACAGAAGTTCAATTATTAAGAAGTTTATCCAATACACCATTACAGGTTGATGTGACTTTCTTAACTACCAAGACGTATGTAGGTAAGAACACAGCAGCAAGTCATCTAGATAAATTCTATCAAACCTTCGATGATGTGAAAGACCGTCGATTTGATGGATTAATTATCACAGGTGCACCAGTTGAACAGTTAGATTTCGAAGAAGTAATCTATTGGAATGAACTTACAGAAATTATGGAATGGTCTAAGACGAATGTAACCTCTACATTACACATCTGTTGGGGTGCACAAGCAGGCTTATACTATCATTATGGAATTCCAAAATATATATTAAATGAAAAATTATTCGGTGTATTCAAACACAAAGTATGTAACAGAAAAGTACCACTTGTACGTGGATTTGATGATTGTTTCTATGTTCCACACTCAAGATATACTGGCGTGAGCAAAGAACTTATTGAACAAAATGAAAACCTTGAAATCCTTGTAGAATCAGAAGAAGCAGGCGTATTCAGTGTAATATCAAAAGATGGTAAACATATATTCATTACGGGTCACCCAGAATATGATCGTGTTACTCTTGATAGTGAGTACAAGAGGGACATCTTAAAGGGTATCGAGATAGACAAGCCTAAGAACTATTATCCAGACGATGATCCGAATCAACGTCCAACTCTTACTTGGAGAGGGCATTCGAATGCGTTTTATACGAATTGGTTGAATTATTACGTTTATCAGGTGACGCCTTATGAACTTTAGGGAATGGCTTGAAAACCTTAGATTTTAAGCGGTTTGTGACGATTTGGAAGTGATTTTTCTTATCGTATAATATCGTAGGTTTTGGGGTGAAATTGGAGTCAAAAGGAGTCAAAATTGGAGTCAAAAACGGGTGAAAAAGGTGTCAGAGATTTGGGGTGTCACTTGGGTTTAGAATGAGCTAAATGGTGTCGGATTCTTTGGTGCTAATTGAGTTTTGAAGAAGAATTGTAGTCGCGTCTTTTGACTGTAATGTGTAAAAATTAAATGAATTGTAACGATGAAAAATGATTACAGAAGGCAATCTGTGATATAGGAATCGGTACGTGCAATGTAAGTAAAGCAGTGTGTTTTAGAGTTGCCTATGGTAGGGAGCTTTGGCATACTGCTTTTTATTATTCTATTGTCTGTAGATGAAGGGTTGGATTGTGGGAAATGTGAAGATGGAATCAGGGCAACTTTGAATACGCAGGGCAAGCTAAATGCACTGGTAATTGTAATACACAATGAGATAATGGTTGTTATTTTATCCGAAAGTTTGTACTCTACAGAGAAAATAAATTCGCTTCAATTTATTAACAATTACCTCTATGAGCTATCGCGTGTAAATATGGATACTATGATAAATATATTTTGGTGGAAAATCATGGATAAATTTTGTATAATATAGCGTATGAAAAATAAATATAACTTGGGATCAAATTATTAGAAACTGGAATACAATATAGACTATATTGAACGTTTATTTGAAAGGACTCACGATGAATATTATAGAAGTGATTGATAATGCAATTGAGAAGGAACTTGATAAGCAGTTGGAAAAATTTGACTATACTGAACAGACAATAATTGAGTTGGGGGTAGCTATTGAAATAATGTTTGCAGAAAAGAAGTTTATGCTAGGAAATAGTTTTCTCCCTTTGTTAGAAATAATAATCGAAAAATTGATGAGAAAAGAATACAAAAGAGATAAAAGGAATAATGATTTGCTTTTGTATTACAAATTACTGGAAGTTGCTGGCGACTATCATATTTTGCGGGATTATATTTATTATTCGTATGCCAATAAAAGTTCTATTAACTGGAAACAGAATAAGGACAAGATTGAAATAAGAGTACTAGATAAAAGCATATTTCGACAATTGGTTCATAATAATCAAACATTATTCTTAAATTCGTCAAAAATGTCAGAGCATAAAATTCTTTCAATAGATGAAGTATTATTGTGTCTTAAGGATAAAGATGAATTTGATTTTAACAATGATCAAATTATAAAAGTAATTAATTCTATAGAGCAAGAAGCGAAAATAAAAATCAAATCCTTTTTTTCTTATATACCTTCAGATAGCAAAATTAAATTTGATAATTATACATATTGTGAGTTCGTTAGAGTTTACACTGAGTTGTTGGAACTAGCTCTTTATAGACGTTATTTTTCATATGCTAATAACCTACCAAGTGTTATTATATATGATTCTCAGGAATTAAGTGGTGCAATGTCAAATGCTTTAAAAATGGATGAAAAAATAATTTTGTCAATATTAAAGGATATATCATATTCTTCAAGAGGTACTCTAAATTACATCATTCAAGATAAAATATTTATTATGTATTTGACTTGTTTTTCTTTATTTGATGGAATAACCAACATGTTGAAGTATTATGCAGTTAAAAATCCTAAAGGATATTCGTCAAAATTTGCAGACATAATAGGAGAAGCATTAGTTAACGATATTGAGAGTGCATTTTTAAAATATGAAAATTTTAGATGTATAAAGGATAAAAAGTTGAACAAATATAGTCAAAAATTGCCTGATATTGACTTGTTGGCTATATCTTATGAACCTTCACTTGGATTCCACATTTTTGCATGTGAAGTTAAAAATGTTTTATTACCAACATGGGCTAAAGATTATTTAAAATCCTATGGAGAAAAGGGATATATTACAAAAGCATTATATCAAATCGATCAGATTAGCAAATTTTTAAAAACTGAAGAAGGACAAAAAATGCTATACCAAATTGTATTGGAAAAGTTTTCTTACATGGATTTGGAAAAAGTGCTTCCACATGGATTTTGTGTTGTCATAGATTATTTAATTATTACATCTGAAAATATTGGTGTTTTATGCGATGATACTAACAAGAGTATAGTGAGTGTGGCAATGTTAAAAGAAATAATTGATAAAAGTGATGGTGATGTAAATTATATAAAAGCTTGTTTGAATAATTTAAATCTGACTATGGATAAGTGTCTAAATGTCATTAACAATAGAACAGTTTTAAATGAATTGAATATTGAATATGATGCTTGTAGCAGTGATACAATAGTACAATTTGAACAAAATTATTACATAAGCAATGGTACGTATAAAGAATTAGAGGTTTTAGCACTTGAAACGGGATATAGTTTTATAGATGGAGTGAATTGTTTTGAAGATGTAAATTAAAATCTTTGAAATTTTAATTTATGTAACAATTTTATGCACATAAAAATGATACTGGAAATACTAAAAACAATGCTAAGAATGAGAAGAGCATTTGGAACCATTTCATATATAGATCAAAATGATAATATAAAGCCACTGGATATGTCTATAGCAAACAGACTTTAATATGAATAAAATTGCAATTCACAACTTATCAAGAACAGGTAGGAGAAATTATGGAAGCATTAACAGGTAATAAGATCTCTATAGACGAAGCAAGAAGGTTTCTTATCACGTATCAAGGATTAAACCATAACGGTAATAGCCAAGATGAGAATTCGGTCTTGGAGTTTGTCAGAAAAGTCGGATGTATTCAATTTGATCCATTGAATATAGTTGGGAGAAATCCCGATTTAGTATTGCAGTCAAGGATAAAAAATTATAATTCGTCTATTTTAAATGATTTATTGTACGAAAAACGTAGTTTAATTGATGGCTGGGATAAGATGATGGCAATCTATCTTCAAACTGATTGGCCTTATTTTAGTCGTGTAAGAAAAGAAAATGGAAAGGATCTTCAGAAGGTTTTAGCTCATAGAAATGCTAGTCAAGCTCTTGATTATTTAGAACAGGTGAAAAATATAGTTATTGAAAGTGGGCCACTACAATCTAATAAAATAGATATCGGGAGTAATAATCCAGGAAGTTGGGGACACAGAAAGCTATCAAGTGCTGCTTTGGACTATCTATATACAATAGGTGAATTAGGTATCTATAAAAAAATAAATACACAAAAGGTATATGATATAATTGAAAACTTATTACCTTCTAGCATATTGAATCAGGAAGATCCTTTTGAATCAGATGAGAAGTTCTATGAATGGTATGTTAAAAGAAGAATTGGATCTATAGGCATGCTGTGGTCACGGGGTGGCAGTGCTTGGTTAGGTCATTATATATCAGATAGTAAGATTCGTAATAAAGCGATAAAATCTTTAGTGGAGAAAGATGAGATTAAAGAGTTCTATGTAGAAGATATCAAATATCCTTTTTATATTAAAAAAGAAGATTTGAATTTGCTGAATGAAATTACAGATACAGATAAGAAAGAGATGAAATTTATAGCTCCTTTAGATAATTTATTATGGGACAGGGCTATGATTAAGAGTATTTTTGATTTTGATTATAGCTGGGAAGTTTATATACCGGTGAAAAAGAGAAAGTATGGTTATTATGTATTACCAGTTCTATATAATAACAGGTTTGTTGCGAGATTTGAGCCAGAGATGTATCGTGGAGGGAAAGAATTGCATATTAAAGCGTGGTGGTGGGAAGAAGATATTATAGTAACGGAAGAATTAGAGACTGCGTTAAAACAAGCTTTTGAACAATTCTGCAATTATATAGGGGCGGAAAATGTGAATAAAGAAGATTTTGAAAATAAATGTTTGTGCTATAATAAGAAATCGTGATAAAGTAAGGCTCTAAACAAAAATGAATGTGTTGATATCCTGAACATAAAGGATAGACAAGCTGTATCATTTTGTAGCAAACGCGTGAATTTGTTGAAGAAGTATTTCAGCTACTAGGAAAGATAGAGAATATACAGTATAGACTATTTGATTCTATGAATAGAAGAGGAGTTATAGAGTATGGTAATACATTGTTCGAAAGCATTACAGACAACATTAAAATTATATAAGACAGATATGGCAACGCCAGAGCAGTTAGCGAAAGAGGAAGATTCCTTTTACTCTTGGCATGGACATATTGCAAAGGTAGATGGTCGAAATACAATTGTCCTGATGAATGATAAAACGATGTATTGCGTGCTTCTTAGAAACAAACTGCCAAGAAAGAAAGATAAGTTTGCTGAACTTGTTTTGAAGGCAATTCCATACACATTGGAGGTAGGCAATATTAATGGGAATGAGATTGCAGGTTATATGAATAGTGTTGGTAACATTGTTTTCGCTGAGAAAACGGATCGAAAGATTACTGGGAATATCAATCGGATGATTTTAGATATGGGATTTCAGTGGAAATATGATTGGAGAGAAGATGAATCGATTCAGGCCTATAAGGCATATGAGCAAAATCGTGGTCTGAGGAAAATAGGAAAAGATTATGTTACTCCATTTGAAGAAATGTTGAAAGCGTTATGTGGAATAAGCGATCATGCTAAAGAGTGATTATGGCTTCAAGAAAAAAAGTGAAAAGTATTTTGTATGCTGATAATAGAGTTGAATAGAAGCATCGTCATGCGAATGTGGCGGTGCTTTTATTATATGATGGATAGTTAAAGATGCTATGCCAACAGCTATGATAGATAGAGCGAGTACTGATTTTAATTTATCAAAGTGCTAATATTTATAAACATTAGTATTACTATAAATAGTATTTATCTTTCTATATATTAGCAACCTATGTCTCAAGTTAAATAGAAAGCATAATAGGATAGACCGATAGGTATTTAAATGATACAATGGAATTTAAACATTATACAAACAAGTAGGAGGAGAAATTATGGAGAAGCTTAAACTAGCACTAATCGGTTGCGGTTATCTTAATGAGATTGTAGCCAATGCATGGAAAGATGGCTATTTGCCGGAATATGAACTTGTAGCTGTATTGGGGAGAAATTATGACCGCGCGAATGTATTTGCTGACAATTATAGATGTAAAGCCTGTGTTGATATTAATGAACTTATGGGGATGAAACCGGATTTTGTAGCAGAAGCCGCATCCGTAAAGTCAATACAAGATTATAGTGAAACCATACTAAATGGCGGCTCAAATCTGGTAGTACTTTCTATAGGAGCCTTTGCAGATCAAGAATTCTATGAACGAGTTAAAAATACCGCAGCACTTAATAATCACCGTGTATATATAGCCAGTGGTGCAGTCGGTGGTTTTGATATTCTTCGTACTGCAGCACTCATGAGTCCGATAACAGCTTCTATCAGCTCACAGAAAGCACCGGGATCACTGTATTATACGCCGCTTTATAAAGAAGGATTATTGGATATCACGAAACGTGAGCAGGTATTTAGCGGAACAACCAAAGAAGCAATCGCTATCCTTCCGACTCATGTTAATGTAGCCGTTGCAACTGCTCTTGCTAGTGCAGGTCCTGAAAAAACAATTATGAATATTGATGCAGTACCTGGGTTTCAAGGCGATGAATATAAAATAGAAATAGAAGGTGAAGAGGTAAGAACCGAACTTAATATCTATTCACGAACTAGTAAGGTTGCAGCATGGAGTGTTGTATCTGTTCTACAAAATGCGGTAGCACCAATAGTATTTTAGGAGGTAAGGAAACATGTTTAACAAATTAGTTGCAATTGAACCTGTTAGTTTGATTCCATCTGCGGAGCAAAAACTCCATGATTATGCGGAAGAAGTTATCTTGTTTGATGATATTCCAAAGAATAACGAGGAGATAATTCATCGAATTGGTGATGCAGATGCTGTACTTCTTAGCTATACCAGTCGTATCGATAAGGAAGTTCTAGATGCCTGTACGAATATCCGATATATAGGAATGTGTTGCAGCTTATATTCCCCTGAAAGCGCCAATGTTGATATTTGCACCGCGAATGCTAAGGATATCACTGTTTACGGGATTCGAGACTACGGGGATCAGGGTGTTGTTGAATATGTAGTTAGTGAGCTTATTCGATATCTACATGGTTTTGGTAGTAAACAGTGGCAAGAACTTCCCATAGAGATTACAGATTTGAAAATTGGTATCGTTGGTCTTGGTACTTCTGGGAAGATGATTGCTAACGCTCTTCAGACGCTAGGCGGAGATTTGTATTATTATAGTCGTAACCGTAAACCAGAGGAAGAAGCAAAGAATATTAAGTATCTTCCATTGAAAGAGTTATTGAATACCGTTGATGTTGTTTGTACCTGCTTGAACAAAAATGTTATATTATTTCATGAAGAACAATTTGAGTGGCTTGGAAATAACAAAGTTATGTTCAATACCTCAATCGGTCCATCACATGACATTCCTGCTCTTGCGAAATGGTTGGAACATGGGGATAATGAGTTTTTTTGTGATACGGCAGGAGCTCTCGGAGATGATACAGGCAAGTTGCTTTCGAATCCGCATGTAAATTGTATGCAAGTGTCATCTGGACGAACAAAGCAAGCCATAGGCCGTTTGAGTAAAAAGGTATTGGAGAATATTGAGACATTTTTAAAAGACAATTAATATGTTGCTAAGTTTACAGCCCTGTTATTATACAAGGTAAGTTGAAAAATATACAGAAATAGATGCTAAGGGGATCTTATGATGGAAAAAGAAAGATACTTTTGGATTGATATCGATACAAATGGAAACCAGACAGATGATTCCTCCAGTGAGGATTCATCTGAAGAAGAAACAAGCACACAAGGCCTCAAAAGCTGAATATATTCGCTCTTACTTTATCATCTGTCTCTATGATAGCATGCAGAATATTACATCAACATAAGCATAGCTTATGCTGATCATAACAATTATTAGTTTTACTTTTAGTTATGTCAATGTTATAATATTTTTGAATGTAATTTCATGCATGAAATATCAATGCATAAAGGAGAACGTAAGATGGAAAGAATGATTGGAACGATATCTAGAGGTGTTCGTGCCCCTATAATACGTGAAGGAGATGACATCGTAGAGATAGTTGTAAATAGTGTGTTAGATGCAGCAAAAAGTGAGAATTTTGAGCTGAATGACAGAGATGTTGTTGCTGTAACAGAAGCAGTAGTTGCTCGTGCACAAGGTAATTATGCAACAGTGGACCATATCGCTTGTGATGTTAAAGCAAAATTTGGAAATGAAACAGTTGGAGTAATTTTCCCTATTTTAAGTCGTAATCGTTTTGCTATGTGCCTTAAAGGTATTGCAAGAGGAGCGAAAAAGATAGTATTAATGTTAAGTTATCCATCTGATGAAGTTGGAAATCATCTTGTTGATCTTGATTTGCTAGATGAAAAAGGTATCAATCCTTGGGTAGATGTATTATCGGAAGAACAATATCGCGAATTATTCGGTTACCGTAAACATACATTTACTGGTGTTGATTATATTGAATATTATAAAGAGTTAATTCAAAATGAAGATTGTGAAGTAGAAATTATACTTGCTAATGATTGCCGTGCTATTCTACAATACGCAAAAAATGTTTTATGTTGTGATATACATAGCCGTATTCGTACAAAACGCTTATTAAAAGCAGCAGGGGCAGATATTGTTTACAGCCTAGACAATATATTAACATCTTCTGTTGAAGGTGGTGGATACAATGAAAATTATGGATTACTTGGAAGTAATAAAGCAACGGAAGACTCTGTTAAGTTATTCCCACGTAACTGTGATCCAATTGTTGAAGGTATACAGAATAGAATCCTTGAATTAACTGGTAAGCATGTAGAAGCTATGATATATGGAGATGGAGCTTTCAAAGATCCGATAGGAAAGATATGGGAACTTGCAGATCCAGTTGTATCACCTGCATATACAGCAGGGCTAGAAGGTCAGCCAAATGAAATTAAGTTAAAATATTTAGCAGATAATGATTTTGCAGATTTAAAGGGTGAAGAACTAAAAAATGCAATTTCTGATTATATTCGAAATAAGGACAATGATTTAGTAGGACAAATGGTGTCTCAAGGAACAACTCCACGTCGCTTGACAGATTTAATCGGTTCTTTATGTGATTTAACTTCTGGAAGTGGTGACAAAGGTACACCTATTGTACTTGTTCAAGGATATTTTGATAATTATACAAAATAAAATAGTTTAAATAAACTTTCTTCTTCTAAGTTTATTATAGTCGTTAATAGAAGTGCTACGAAAGGCTCTCTGACAAGTGTTGGGTAACGAGGTGCATTGCACCCGTACCAATACTGGATAGAGAGCTTTTTCTATGTTTTGTTCTATAAATACTCTATAGAATAGAAACAGTATCTCTTAGTAAATCAACAGTTTTCATAGTAAGTATTCTGGTTCTTAGCTGGTATCTGGACAAGAAGGAATACAATTCAAGAAGGCGTTTCCCACATGAACCATTATACCCACGTTTTATTAATACAAGATAGCATTTATATGCACCTTCTAGTGACTGGTTGTCAGACTGGCACTTGGAGGTCTTTTTTTTAGAACTTATTTATATGATAAGACGAAGTACTTACACAAGAAGAAGTGAATCGGCTGATGGAACATAAAATTCTTTTAAAAGAAAGAAGCTAAACAATCATAGCCCTTATAAGGCATTCAGTTTCTATCATGGTGAGACGGTAGTGGAGAAGTAGGTTGTAGCCAGATTTCACTTTACGTAATTTTAGTCGTCTATGCTAGGATTAACCAGTCAAAATGGTAAATATTTACTAAATAAATGTTTACAATAAGAAAATAAAGTAATATAATGTAAAAATAACGTAATGATATAAACTGATAAAAAAGGGAGGATAATATTTTATGAAATTAAAGTAAGTTTCGTGAAAATTATGTAATATTATATACTTTTCCATTAATGAAGTTAGTGAAGATTTGATTAAAAAAGGACTTGCAATCTGTGCAAAAACAAAAGCAATTGGTGTGAATAGGGAAATACTAAGTAGGACAGAAATTTTAGGTTTTTTGGACTATATTTAAAATTAATCCCTTAACTAAGAATTAAAAGGTATAGAATAGAAAACAATTGTTCTATAGGAATGAATATTGTTATGTGCTTACCTTTTTAATTGAAAGAAGAAATTGAGGAGGATTTAGTGATGAAGAAAAAAGTTTATTTATTTCCGGGGCAAGGTTCACAATATATTGGAATGGGAAAGAAATTATGTGATACATACGAAATAGCAAAAAAAACTTTTGACGAAGCAAACGAAATATTGGGGTTTGATTTGAAAAAATTGTGTTTTGAAGGAAACATTAATGAATTAACAAAAACGATTAATTTGCAACCTGCACTACTTACTTATAGTGTAGCATCATATCTAGCTTTCACAGAAGAGTATGGTGCAAGACCAGATTATTTAGCTGGGCATAGTCTAGGCGAAATATCAGCGTTAACTTGTGCTGGAGTTATTAACTTTAATGATGCTATAAAAATAACATATAAAAGAGGAAAACTAATGCAGGAAGCTGTTGCAGACGGAATTGGTTCAATGGCAGCAATACGTAACATAGAGGCTGCAAAAATTGAGCAGGTTTGTCATGAAATTTCTGGACAAAATGGGTATGTTGCTATATCTAATTATAATTCCAGAAACCAGATAGTAATAGCGGGATATAAAAATAATGTGGAAGCTGCTATAAAGAAGCTGGAAGCGATAGGCGCTGATGCAAAACTTTTAAATGTTAGTGCACCATTTCATTGTAAATTAATGGAACCAATTACATCGGCTGTTCAAGATGAATTAAGCAAGTATACATATAATGATACAAAATATAAAGTAATGTCAAATGTGACAGCTAGACCATATGAAGGCAAGGCGGAAGTAGTTAAATTACTTACTGAACAGATAACAAAACCAGTACGATGGATGGAGATTATGGATTATTTACGTAAAAAATCCGTTGAGATAGGTATTGAACTAGGTGCAGGGCATGTGTTAAGAAGTCTTGATTCAGCAATTTATGTTTTCTCATATGATGATGACAATGATAAAAAAGCTATTAAAGACTTAGATTTGGAAAGTAAGTTGCCGTTTTTCTCAAGAGCTATGGGAATTATAACCGCTACTCCAAATACAAATTGGGATGAAAATGAATATCAAAAGGGTGTTGTTGAGTCATATAAAGTAATTCAGAAATTAAGTGAGACTTATGAAGCTAATAAAACAGAACCTAGTGAAGAAAATATGAGATTTGCAACTGACATGTTAGTAACAGCACTTAAGACAAAGGGAGCAAAGAGAGATGAAATTATATCTAGATTAGAACAATTATTTTGGGACACCAGAACAGAAAATATATTTACAAATATAACAGCTTTTCTGTAAAAGAATGCAAACACATAGGGGGAATTGTTAATGAATCTGGACGTAGATATGAGCAAAATATCCTATAATATTAACAATGATGATACTAAGAAAATATTTATGAATAATGAGCAGCTCCTTGATCATGATATAGCTGTTATAGGAATAAGTGCTAGAATTGGAAGAGCCAATAATGTAAATGAATTTTGGGAATATATTAGTAGTGGAATAGACTTAATAGAAAAATTTCCAGATAATAGACAAAAGGATATTGATACATATATAAACACTGTATTTGGTAAGAAAAAAAATGATTTTGTTGAGATGGCATATCTAAAGAATATTGATCAGTTTGATGCAAATTTTTTCCGTATGGCGCCGATTGAGGCAGAATTGCTTAGTCCTGTGCAGCGAGTGTTCTTAGAGGCTATGGTTGTAGCAGCAGAAGATGCAGGGTATGGTGGCGATCAACTTAATGGAACCAACACTGGAGTTTATGTAGGCTATAACAGTAGTAATATGAATAATTATTTTTCGATGATATCTAATTTATGTTCAGACAAAATGGATTTAGCTTTAACAGGAAATATTGATTCAATTATTGCAAGTAGATTTAGCTATTTATATAATCTCAAGGGTCCGGCTGAAGTAATAGATACTGCATGTTCTTCCTCATTAGTGGCTGTACATACTGCATGTCAGGCTATAAGAAGTAGAGAAGTAGATATGGCTTTTGCGGGCGGAATTAAGATATGTCTTATTCCTAGAAATCAAGAAGATAGGGATATTGGTATTACATCTTCCTCTGGAAGAACGAAAACCTTTGATGAGAGTGCGGATGGAACTGGTGCGGGTGAAGGGGTAGGCATTGTTCTACTGAAACCTTTACTGAAAGCGATTGAAGATCATGATGTTATACATGCTGTGATTAAAGGCTCTGCAATAAATCAGGATGGTTCATCCGTTGGAATAACAGCGCCAAATTCGCAGGCACAAACAGATGTATTAATAAAAGCTTGGGAAGATGCAAATATAAATCCATTATCGATCCAATATTATGAAGCTCATGGAACAGCTACAAATTTGGGAGATCCTATTGAAATAGAGGCCCTTAGTAAAGCAATAAGAAAATACACTATGAAAAAGCAAGCATTTGCTATAGGCTCTGTAAAAACAAACGTTGGGCATTTGGATTGTGCTTCTGGTATAGCAGGTCTTATAAATGCAATTATGATGTTAAAGAACAAGAAAATTGCACCAAATATACATTACAAACGTGGTAATAAAAAAATAGACTTTATAAATAGCCCTGTATATGTAAACGATAAACTTCGTGATTGGGAAAAAAATAAACATCCAAGGAGATGCGGTATTAGTTCTTTTGGAATCAGTGGAACAAATTGTCACATGATATTAGAGGAAGCACCTGTTGAAAAGAAAGTTGAAAGTAAGGTGAGTTCTCAGTCTTACCTTTTGACAATATCCGCAAAATCCAAAGATGCATTACAGGAACTTATGAAACAATATAATGAGTTTTATCTGCAACATCCAAAAGAACGCAAAAATATGTGTTATACTGCCAACACGGGAAGAGGGCACTATAATTGGAGAATGGCAGTAATTTTTAGGGAAACTCAAGAAAGTTTATTTACTGATGAAGAATTAGAAACGTGTAAAGGGTTGTTCATTAATGAAGTGAAAGTTGGAGATTATGAACTTCACCAAGAAGATGATAGATTTATTTCTTATGAGAAGAAGCTTGAACTTAATAGTAAGGCTAAGCATATAATGAGAAATATTAAGGTTGGACTTGAAGATGGTGAAAGAAAAGTTCTATTAAAGAAATTATCTGAATGTTATGTTCTTGGTGCAGATATAGAGTGGAGTCAAATATTTATAGGTGATGATATTTGTAAAGTTAGTATTCCAACATATCCTTTTGATACTAGGAGATGTTGGATAAACAATGGGAATTATATCAATAATAGTTTAAGTATGAGAGAAAGCATCAGAATGCACCCATTAATTGGCCAATGCTTAACAAACTTTACGGATGTCATCTTATTTGAAACAGACGTTAATATTAATAATACTTGGGAATTAAAAGAACATATTATCGGAAAAAATTATGTATTACCGGGTACTGCATTTGTTGAGATGTTACACGAAGCTGGAAAAATCTTTTTTAAAACAGATGGAATTACCATTCTTAATACTGTTTTCCTTATACCATTCATGTGCAATAGAGAAGAAACAAGAAGAGTACAAATTATTGGTAGAAAGCAAAATGATATTCTCGAAGTAAATATAATAAGTACATTGGATACAGAAGCGAATGACAGTTGGGTTAATCATGTATCCGCTAGAATTAGTAAGAGGAAAGAAGAAAAACATGAAAATTTAGATATTGAGTTATTGCTAGAACGATGCAATAAAATAATTCAAGTGTATTCACAAGACAAAAAAGACAATGGTCATGTTAAAGTAGCAGATAGTTGGAAAACAAATAAATTGCTTCAGTTTAATGATGAGGAAATTATTGGTTATTTTGAATTATCAAGTGAGTATTTGGTTAAATTAGATGGATACTTTTTATACCCACCATTATTAGATGGTGCTGTAAATATTGGCAATGTACTTACAAAAAGTGGGGTGTGTTTGCCGTTGTCTTACGGTAAGGCGGATTTTTTTAAACCATTGCCAAAGGCTTTTTATAGTTACTTGCATAAAAAGAAAGATGGAAATAATGGTAATATCACTACTTTTGATGTTTCTATTATATCAGATGAAGGAGAATACATAGGATTCATTGAAGATTATGTTTTAAAAGAATTAAGTAATCTAGAAATGAAAAGAATTAAAGGAGAAACCTCTTATTCATTAGTTTTGAAAGAAAAAGAAAATGAATCAAAAAACCTAATAAATCAATTTCCGACAAAAACTGCATTGCTAATTATGAGAGATACACAAAAAGGAAATGATATCTATAAGAAAGTAAAGTCACTAAATTTTGAAAACTATATTACAATTATTCTATCAAATGTATATGAAGAAAAGAATGAGAATTGCTATCAGATAAGATGTAATGAGGAAGATTTTAAGATGGTATTTACCCAAATATCCAATCAACACATTGATACGATAATTCATATTGCATCCTATGAAGATAATAGAGAAGATACGATAGATGACTTAGATAAAAAAGTCAGTAATAGTATGAAAAGCCTATATCTCTTATTACATAGTATGTCATCTCTTCATATGAAAGTGGATAATTTTACGGCAGTCATTGACAACTCAATCAGCGTAAATGGAAAAGAAGATGGAATTAATCCCATAAACAGAGCCTTCACAGGCATGATAAAGTCAGTTGCCAAGGAATATACAAGTATGAATTTCAAAGTAATCGATTTGGATACCATAACTGATATGGGTAAGTTTGGTTTTGAGATTCTCTCAAAGGATCAAACAATACTAGTTGTCTTTCGTAATAACGTAAGATATATTGAGTATTTTACTGAAAGTGTAGAAGAGGTACAGACAGACTTTGAGATAAAATCTAATGGTGTATATATTATAGCTGGTGGACTTGGAGGTGTTGGGCTAGCACTTACTCAAAGCTTAGTGCAATTGAATAACAAAATTCATATAACTATATTATGTAGACATAGTATGGATCAAATAAATGATCAGGTGAAAGTAAAAAGAATACAAAGGCAACTGAATGAAATTCGAGAGATATCAAATGGACATACAACGGTAGAAATTTTGCAAGCGGATATTACAGATTATGAAACAATGACCCATACAATTGACGAATTACGTTATAAGTATGGGAGAATACTAGGTGTCATTAATTGTGCAGGAGTTTCAGGAGATGGTTATCTGATTCGAAAGCGATGGGCGGTTTTTTACCAAGTTCTTCAACCTAAAATATTTGGAACATGGATTTTAGATAAGCTAACGCAACAAGATAATCTGGATTTCTTTATTATGTGCTCATCGTTATCCTCAATTTTTGCTTCAAGTGGGCAAAGTGATTATGCCGCAGCAAATTCTTATTTGGATAGCTATTCTGAGATGAGAGAAAAAAAAGGAAAACCTACCTTGGCTATTAATTGGACAGGATGGAAAGAAGTTGGTATGGCTGTAGATAACCAAGTTAATCAGAATGAAAGTATATTCCAATTTGTAGATACACAAAGAGGGCAGGAAGCTTTTGTATATGCACTTTCACTCCAACAACCACACTTAATAGTAGGTGAACTGAATTATGAGTTTGTGCAAAAACATAAAGAATTTTTTAGGAATAATATTGAATTTTCTCAAACAATAGAAAATAAATTGAGAAGGTTTGATCAATCAAGTGTGTATGATATGGAGAGAGAGGAGTATACAGTGCAAATTATTAGCAATGGTAAGAAAGAAGTGACGCAAACAGAAAAAACCGTTGCGAATGCAATGGCAAGAACACTAAATTTTAGTGAAATTAATATTGACGATAAGTTTTTTGAAATGGGGGGAGATTCCTTATTGGCGACAGCCTTAAAGAAAGAATTAGATAAAGATTTTCCTGACGTTGTTGATATTACCGATATATTTACTTATGTATCTGTTACAGAAATAGCAAAGTATATAGATGGTATTATTAAGGCTCAAGAGCAAAAACAAGAAATGGCAGAAATGGATGATTCAGATGTGGAACTGAAAGAATTACTTAAATTACTTGATGCTGGAAATATTGATTTAGAAGATGCAAAAAAAATGTTGATAAATTAGGAGAAATTACATATGGATCGAATAAAAAATTATATATTAGAACAGGTAAGTAATAAGAAGATATCTCAAGAAGATGCATTTAGTATGTTAAAAGAATTAAAAAATACTGATGAATTACATGAAGAGGTAGCGATTATAGGATTAGCATGTACATTACCAGAGGCTGAGAATCCTGAAGAATTTTGGAATAACTTAATTAATGAATATAAAAACCTTGTTCCTTCACCACCAGAAAGATACGCACTATTTGAGCCACTTCAGAACCCACATTATGCAGAGTTTTTAGGAATGCACCCATTAGGAAAAAGGGATAGCAATGAAGAATCTGATAAAAACTTAGTTGCTTTTATTAAAGATATTGATAAATTTGATGCAGCGTTTTTTGGGATTCCTCCAAGAGAAGCAAGATTTATTCATCCAGGACAGAGAATTTTCTTGCAAACAGCATGGTCTGCTATTGAGGATGCAGGATATGGTTATGATACAATCGTTGGTAGTAATACTGGAGTTTTTGTAGGAGAAGATCATAATAACACGTTACCTTATAAATATATCACAGAACCAGATCAGATGCATTTAACAGGATCTTGGGAAGGTATAATGGCTAGTAGAATTAGTTATATATTTGATTTAAAAGGTCCTGCAATGGTTCTTGACACGGCTTGCTCTTCTGGTTTAATCGCTATACATCAAGCATGTAATGCGTTGAGAAACAAGGATTGTGAAATGGTAATCGCTGGTGGAATTTCTTTAGGCGGAGGTACAACAGGAACAGCACTAGAGGAAGGGGAGGATACAGCTGACGCGCTTGCATCGGTTTCTTCTGATGATGTTGTTCGTACTTTTGATAAAAAGTGTTCAGGAACCGTTTTTGGAGAGGGTTGTGTGGCTATTACATTAAAGCTACTAAAAAATGCAATCAAGGATGGCGATCATATATACGGGGTTATTAAAGGTAGTGCTATTAATAATGATGGTGCATCGAATGGTATAACGGCTCCGAATCCTCTAGCACAAGAAGATGTAATTAAAGAGGCTTGGGAAAAATCAAACGTTAATTGTGAAAGTATTCAATATATAGAAGCACATGGTACAGGTACGATATTAGGTGATCCAATTGAAATTAAAGGAATTACAAATGCATTTCGTAAGTATACAAAACGTAAACAATTTTGTGGAGTAGGTTCCTTAAAAACAAATATGGGGCATATGGTTGCAGCAGCTGGTTGTGCCAGTGTTATGAAAGTAGTATTAGGTATGAAACACAATGTAATACCTGCTAGTATGTATTTTGAAGAGCCAAATCCACATATCAATTTCTGCGAATCACCTGTTTTTGTAGTTGACAAGCCATATAAATGGAATAAGAGAGAAATGCCTAGAAGAGCGGGAGTAAGTGCCTTTGGCTTTAGTGGAACAAATGGACATGCAGTAATTGAGGAGCCACCAGTATTGCCAGAGCGCATTGAGGTTGTGGATAATAAGTTGAATGTAGTTTGTCTTTCTGCAAAAACCGAAACAGCATTATTTAACCTGCTAAAAAGCTACCAGACCTTTTTAGCAGACAATGAAGAATTAAATATGAAAGATGTTTGTTTCACTGCAAACACAGGTAGAGGCCATTATGACTTCCGAATTGCAATGTTAGTAGATGGACAACAATCTTTCAGAGATAATATCAATTTGTTAGTTAATGAAGGATTACAGTCTTATATGGAACGAAAGATATATTTTGGACAATATAAAACAGTATCGGACATGAGACAATTATTAAATGAGAATGAAGTTAAGGAGAGTAGCATTCATCAAATGAATAGTGAAGTAGAAGAACAATTAAATCACATAGATTCATTGGATGACAACAGTTACAATGTAATGCTAGAGTCCATCTGTGAAGCATATACAAAAGGAGCGACGATTGCATGGAAAAAACTGTACATAAATAGACAAAACAGAAGAGTAAGTTTACCAACGTACCAATTTGATAAGACGTTTTTCTGGGCAGATGTGAAAAAAACGAAACTTACCAATTCCGTTGTAGACGATAACAGTGAAAAAATTCATCCATTGGTTGATAAACTAGTTGTTTCAACTATGAATGAAGATATTTATAGTGTGAAGTTATCACCTAACTCTCATTGGGTATTAAAGGAACATGTGATTCTAGGGAACAGTACAGTTCCAGGTACGGCCTATATTGAAGTAGCTAGAGCTATAGGAGAACGCTACTATCATACGGATGCTTTAGAACTAGAGAATGTAATGTTCTTAACTCCTTTAGTAGTACCAAATGATAGTGTAGTGGATGCACAAATAGTTGCACATAAAGACGTGAACAAAATAAGTTTTGTCATTTCAAGCTTAGTAAAAGATGAGAAAAATGAATCTGAGACTTGGGTTATATATTGTAAAGGTGATATTAAGGTAAATACAAATGCTACATTAGAAAAGTTAGAGTATAATCAAATGTTTGAACAAGAAGGTATCGTTAATTCGCCTACAAACATACCAGCGATAAATGCACAAGGTTTGATGGGGCTGGGAGATCGTTGGAACAATGTTTTACGTTGTGGCAGATTGGATAACATTGCAGTTTGTGAAGTAAAGTTGCCTGATGAGTATATAGGGGATTTAGAGCAATTTAAATATCATATAAGTGTACTTGATATGGCGGTTAATCGACCTGTTCAAGAATTTACTTCAGGAATATATCTACCATATTATTACAAAAAACTCACGATGCATGGACCACTACCAGGACATGTATTCAGTAAGGCAATTTTGCTGAACAAAAATTCCAATAATGATGAAACTAAAACATATGACATAATTATTTCGGATATAGATGGGAAGGTGATTGTCACCATAGAAGGTTATGTAGTTAAGAAAGTAAACGTACTAAATGATTATGTTGCTAATGCCTTCTTTGGAATTGAATGGGTTGAGGTGGAATCGAGAATTGCATTTAAGAATGCATTTAAGAATGTATTGATGTTTAGAAACAAAACGAAATTCTCGTCACAATTAGAGGAAAAGGTAAAGAGTAGCGCACAGAGAGTAATTACTGTTGACTATGGAAAGCAGTATGAAAAAGTCAATGAAAATGAATATATCATTTCAACAAAGGAAGAAGATTATTACACATTGATGAAAGAAATCTCTTCTTGCGAAATCACAGATATTGTACATGCAAAGACACTTGATTTTAACATGGAATATAAAGATATTATTGATTATGAAGATGCACAAAAAAATAGCATTTATAGTTTATTCTTTATAACTAAGTCAATGCTCAAGAACAAGATTGGAAGAAATATCAACTTCATTTTAGTTACGGATTATGCACAAGAAATTGATAAAACGGAGAGAACGATAAAACCTCTAAATGCTGCATATATAGCATTAGCCAAGACAATTAATATGGAATATCCAGATATTAAAATTAGAAGCATAGATATTGATGAAAGTACGGATTTTGATAGGATCTATGAAGAAATTCAAAATGGAGAGTATAATTTACGTACTGCATTTAGAAATAATAAGAAATATAGAGAGAGATTATATAAAAAGGATCTAACATCTACGGAGAAAAAAATCAATGAAATAAAGGTTGATGGTACTTACATAATTACTGGAGGGACAGGTGGTCTTGGTTTAGAAGTTGCAAGATATTTATCAATGAAGAATAAGTGTAATATTATTCTTATATCAAGAAAGACTTTGCCTGATCGAACAATATGGGCTGATATTATTGAAAATGGAAGTGACCAAAAGTTATGTAAAATTATCAATAAAATTAATGAAATTGAAAAAGAAAATTCAAATGTTGAAGTGCTATCTGGAAATGTAAATGATTATACCAGAATGAAGGAAATTATAGAGTATTTGATAACGAAATATCAAACAATTAATGGTGTATTTCATTGTGCTGGTATTGCAGGAGATGGTTTCTTATATAATAAGAGTGAAGAAGCGTTTGCAAGTGTATTAGAACCAAAAATTGCTGGAACTAAAGTTATGGAAGCTTGTACCAAAGAGTTGAATTTGGATTTTATGATATTATTTTCTTCAATGATTACCTTTTTTAGTGCGCCTGGTCAAGGAGACTATACCGTTGCGAATGCGTATCTAGATTCATTTGCCCAATATAAAAATAAAATGAATCAAAGAACATATGCGATTAATTGGCCTGGTTGGAGTGAAACTGGTATGGCAGTTGATCACAACCTAGTAGATGGTGCAACATTATTTAAGTCATTATCAACAAATCAAGCCCTTTCTGCGTTGGATACGGTACTTAGTACAGGGATAACGAATATTATTCCTGGTGAAATTGACTATGATTTATTAAGTACAGTAACTAATTCTATGCCTATGACACTTTCAAGTGAAATAGAAAAAATAGTAGCAAGAAGGAAGGATACAGGAGAGGTTAAGCAAAGAAGTAACAAATCATATGAGAATATTGAATCGAGAGAAGTACTTATTTTAGGAAAAGCGCAGGACGAATTTACAGAGACGGAAATTAAATTGTCAAAGTTGTATGCAGCGGTATTAGAACTAAAAGAAATTGATATTTATGAAAGCTTTAATGCTATGGGGGGCGACTCTATTATCGCAACAGAAGTGTACAAGTTACTGAATCATTTTTATGAAGGAGTATCGGAAGTTTCTGATATGTTTGTGTATCCAACAATATTTGAAATGGCTCACTACATTGATAGTAAGCTTCAAAATGAAAACAATGAGAATGTTTTATTAACGGAACATAACATTGACAACATGATGGAAAAATTTGAAGAAGGCGAAATAGATGTTGATGATATGATTAGTTTCTTTGATTCAGATGAAGAGTAATTTCATGAGTTCAGAATCTAAAATATAATTTTAGATTCTGAACAGCCAATGTTTTATAACAAGGAACGTAGAATAGGAGCATCTATGAATAATCTAGCAGTAATTTTTCCAGGAGATGAATCTTTTTTTCCTGGGATGGGTAAAGAATTACATATCAATTTCTCTAGAGCGAGAGAGTTATACAAGGCATTAGAGACAATAATAAAAAAAGATATTATTATAAGTCTATTTGACGATATGAGTGATACAAGGTTGACGCAAGAAGAAAAGAATCTCTGTGTCTTCATAGCCCAAGTTATTAATTATGAACTATTTACTGATATATATGCAATAACACCAAAGTACTTAATAACAGAGGGAATCGGTCTGTTAGCTGCTTTAGTATGCGAAAAGTCTATTACGTTAGAAGAAGCAGTACATATTATACAAGCGGGATCGTCTTGTTCAAATATCAAATCTTATACTAAAAAGTATTCCATTATAGAAGTATCAAAAGAGATACATTCAATTGAAGAACAAGATTTGGTACGAATTCAAAATAATATATATAATGAAGCGGAATTTGATGAAGAAGCTTGTCTGAGAAGACTAACAGAGGTAGGAGTAGAATTTTTAATTGAAATTGGACCGAATAATCGATTATCAAAAGAATTATGTAATAAAAATAGTGAAATCCGTTGTAGTTATTTAGATGTTGAAGATGATCCAAATTGGATATTGGAAAATTTGTTATATAAAAAGTTCTTTAATATTCAAGTGATAATTAATCGGATGTTTGGTATTGCAGCAGCCACAAAAAACAATAATGAAAACTATTCAGATTATGAACAAGAGGTAATTCAAAATTATACAAATCTAAAAGTGTTATCAGAGAAAGAAAATCCTCAAAATACGGATATAGAAAAGGCATATGAATATTTGAAAAAAATTCTCACATATAAAAAAGTATCAACAGAGGAAATACTATATAGAATTCGAAACTTGAAAGTAGAGACTTTATGTAACACGGATAGTTTTGTAATTTGATATTGCGGGTAGGAGAATAGTATGATAGACGAAAAAGAGTTAAGTAAATACATCCTAAATGAATACAAAAATGGAAACATTAAAAAAGATATAGCGCTTGAATTGGTCAAAAAAGTAAATTATAAAGACTCAAAGGAAACGGATGTCGCTGTTATAGGAATGGGGTGTCGATTTCGAAAAGAAGATGATTATAACTTATATTGGAATGGACTAGAGAATAAAAAAACTTGGATTGACCGTTGCAAGTTAGATCGAGTTTACAGCTTTGAAAAGGTCCTACCTGAACATTGTCTTGATGATATAGCCACTCATAGCAAAGGATCATTTATTGACAATCTCTTTGATTTTGATTATGAATTATTTGGGTTGACAAAAGAAGAAGCAAAAGGAATGGCACCGGGACAAAGAATTATGTTAGAGACTGCATATAGAGCTTTGGAGGATGCTGGATATTTGGGTGAGAGATTGGTTCAGAATAAAACTGGTGTATATATTGGTAATAACTTTTTAAGTGAACTTATAGTATCGCATCCTGCCCTTATTATGCACAATGGAATTGGTGGTAATGAAGAATTATATTTTAACTGGTCAAGTGGCTTAGCAACGAGGATATCTAGGCAATTTAATTTGCGAGGACCGTCGTATGTGCTAGATTTGAGCTGTGCCTCCTCTAGTATGGCAATCTTAAATGGGTATCAGTCTTTATTAGATAAGAAATGTGATATGGTACTTATTGGAGGAATTAATGTTAGTTATAAGCCGTGTATTCGAGTACCAGGAACAGATTTAATACACGAGCATGAAAATGATATAATACAAAAACCATATGATGATAATCCTGGAGGATCCTATCTTGGTGAGGGTGCTGGAGCATTACTGTTAAAGCCACTGCGCAAGGCGCTTGAGGATGGAGACAATATACATGCAATTCTCAAAGGTGGAAGTATTATGAATACAGGATCTGAAGTGGGATTTTTATCTAGTAGTGCGGTATCAATAAAAAATATGATTACAGATTTGTTTAAAAAATTAGATGTTAATGTAGAAAGTATTGGCTATATTGAAGGAGAAGGATATGCTCAAAGAATTGAAGAGATTATACAAACTTCTGGAATTAATGAAGCATTCAAATCTTTGACGAATAAAAAGCAATTCTGTGCGATTGGAAGTATGTCTCCAAACGTAGGATATACACAAGCTGCTATTGGTGTTTTAGGTGCTATTAAGGGGATTTTATCCATGAAAAATAATATAATACCACCTATATATCATTTTATGAAACCAAATACAATGTTTAATTTCGCAAACTCTGCTTTTTATATTAATGATATAAAAAAACAATGGGACAGACTAGAGAATGAAAAACATTCTTTTGCCGCATATTCTTTTGCTTATGGTGGAAATAACGCCTTTACAGTCTATGAGGAAGCTCCAGTAAGAGATACTAAGCAATTTCCTCAGAAAGAATATTTATTTGTATTAACTGCAAAATCACAAGTAGCATTCAAAAGCAATTTAAACAAGTTTATTGAATTTCTTTCCGGTGAAGTTAAATCAAGTTTGTTAGATATATGCTATACAGCTGCGGTTGGTAGAGAGCTGTATTCAGAAATTCGGCTAGCTATTGTGACTAGTAATATCGATGAACTAAAAAACAAATTAATAGAATTTGCGAAAAACGGTACTGTTACGAATAGCGTTTACTATGGAGAAACTAACAAAAAAATAGAAAATTCGAAGAAGAGTACGGTACATATTATTGATGATCAAGATAGATTAGCTAGTATTGCTTCTCAATTTGTTCAAGGTGAGAAGTACAAATTTGGGAATTTGTATTCGGAAAGTAATGCAAGAATATGTCCATTACCTAACTATCAATTTGATAGAAAACGATGTTGTATATTTGATGATTTTACTAAAAATGAAAAACTAATGTCCTAATATATCTTATATTATTAAGTTGTTTATTCACACATTTATTCTCACATGTATATTTAATTATCAGAAGAAGATGTAAACACGTAGGCAAAATAAACTAATAATAGTAAAATAATAGAAAAATAAATTGACATAAAACAATATTTGGAATAATATAGTGTATATGTGATGCATACTAATGTGTGTGACACAATAGTTTGTATCATGTTAAGTTTTATGTATTTATTTAAATTATATGTTTATAACTTCTGTAGTGAAATTACATGAAAATGAGAGAAGGTGTAATATGGAAGCAAAACTTGTTACAGAGATGAGTAGAGGTTATCTTCAATTAATTGTTTTGGAGTTACTCGACGAGCCTATTCATGGTTATGGATTGTTGAAGAAATTGAGAGAGATTGGATATGATTCAGTCGAGGCAAATACTTTATATCCATTACTATGTCGTTTTGAGAAAAATGACTGGGCTCAAAGTCAATGGTTGCTAACAGAAGGGCAACCACAAAAGCAGTATAAGATTACTGAGACTGGAAGCGAGATTCGAAGACAGCTTAACTATTTATGGGAACAACAATGTGAGATTATGAAAAAAGTAAAGGGGAGATTAGATGACTAGCAATTTGAAAGAGTATTTGAGTGAAGTAAATCGTTATCTTTATATGAATGAAGATAGTGATAAAGAAGATATTATTCGAGAAATACAAAATTATATTCAGGATGAGACAAAAAGTTTGTATGGGATTGTAAATGAAGAAAATGTACAAATAGTTATTAACAAATTTGGTACAGCAAAGGAAATAGCAAACAAATACATGAATGAATTGGAAGATACTTCCTTGCCAAATAAAAAGTTTTTTTCCGTAATTCTGGGTGTTGTTTTTGTTATTAGTACAAGTATTTATCTTTTTATGATTGTTAATGGTGTAAATGGTTTTGAATTCTTAGAATCTTATTCCGATAGTAATCAGATTATTTTACGAGTATTAAGTATTGGTATCATTTTAATAATTGATTTAGGCTTATTATTACCTTTTGCAATCGGAATGCGTGGGAAACAGGACAATTATAAAGTTGCACGCTTCATCTATAGTGCAAACAAAGAGACTAATTTAGCGAGTATCAGTTTCTTTCGTTCAAGATCAAGAAAAAATAATTTCATTCAATTTCTAGTAAGTACAATAGTGCTATTAGTGGAAGGTATTATATTAAAAAAATACAACACGTTATTTGTTATAGCAAGTACAAATCAAGAAAATGTATTCAAAGCAGATAATGAGGTTTGTAGAGTTATATCTATGATTATCTTATTTACAACATTACTACATGTGATTTTTTATCTTGTTTCTATGTTACTTCACAAAACATCAGAAGGTATTGTTTTATCCTATATTAGATTTGTTTTATTATGGGCCGTTTTAAATGTACTTGCTTTTTATCAGTTAAACGATCCTAATATACAGTTGATTACTGAAGATATGACATATTTGAAAACCGTTTATATTATTGTAATTGTTATATTTGCATTTGATTCCATTAAGAGAAGTATTTCGTCAAGTATTAAATATAATTTAAAAAGTAAATAAACTTAAATAATTAGGAGGTAAGTAAATTGATTCTAGATGTTAAAAAAATAACTAAAAAATACAATAAATTAGTAGCCGTTAATGATATTAGCTTACAACTAGAGGAAAATGAAATATTAGGATTATTGGGCCCAAATGGAGCAGGAAAATCAACATTTATTAACATGATTTTAGGACTAACAAAGGTTGATAGCGGAACAATAGAAATATTTGAAAAGAAATTAAACCGTATAATTAAGAAAAAGATAGGATATGTTCCACAAGATATTGCAGTATGTAATGAACTAAATGCCTATGATAATGTAATGTTTTTTGGAAAACTGTATGGGCTAAGAGGTGATAAGTTAAAGGAGTCTGTTAAAAAAGCAATGGAATTCACTGGACTATGGGAACGTAGAAAGGAAAGTCCGAAGAAGTACTCAGGGGGAATGAAGAGACGACTTAATATTGCATGTGCAATTGTACATGAGCCCCAATTGCTTATTATGGATGAACCTACAGTAGGTGTTGATCCGCAATCTAGAAACAATATTCTTGAGACAATTAAGAAGTTGAATGAATCGGGTACTACCGTTATTTACACGTCACATTATATGGAAGAGATAGAAGAAATTTGTACGAAGGTTGCTATTATTGATAATGGGGAATTAATCATTGAAGGCACTAGTGATAGCATTAAGAATGAAGTTCTTACGGAAAAGTTAGTTAGACTACAACTTGAAGATGAAATAGAAAAAAGCATTGAATTAATTAATGATATAGAGGGGGTAATTAGCTTATCTATAAGTGGTGATACTGTGACGATTAAATCGAAAAAAGAGATTGATAATCTTGCTATAATCATTGAAAAGCTAGTGAAAGCGAATATAAAAATAATAAGCATTAACATTGAACAACCAACGTTGGAAGCCGCTTTTCTTTCATTGACAGGAAAAACACTAAGAGATTAGATATGGAGGATATGGATGAATATTATAGATATTGCTTATTATACAATAAAAAGAGTTCTTAAAGATAGAAAATCAAATATTGTAAAAATATTTGTACCAATAATAGCAATAATAATTTTGGGAGCTGCTTTGAAGGGATCATTTGAAGTTTCAAGTATGGATATTATTGAAGTAGGATATTTGAATCTTGATGAAGGTAGTACCGGTGATACAGTAATTGAGATGCTCAAAGAAACCGAATCCATTAACAAATTAATTCATTTGGTTGAAGTATCATCTATAGAGGAAGCAGAAGAAATGGTGATTAATGATAAAATTTCATCTTTTATAGTATTAGATAAATATTTTACTAAGAAAGCACAATCAGAAGAAAAAAACGCTATAAAGATATATTCAAGTGAGTATTCAGACTATCGATTGACAGTTGTACAAAACATTATGGATTCCTATGCCAATATATATAATACTTCAGTAGCAGTGATTGGAGTAACTAAAAATCCAGTAGAATTTGATACAACAGAGGTTGTGAAAACAAATAGTATTTCAATTGATGGTAAAAAACCTAAAGCAATTGACTATTATGCGGTAACCATTCTTGTCTTAACCCTCCTTTCTGGTGCTGCATATGGATGTGAGTTAGTTGGTGAGGATTATATTGATGTTATGGGTAAAAGAATTAGAAGTACTCCGGTCAATCCGATTCATCAATATGCAGGGAAGATGATTGGAGCTTGCTTGTCAAATTTTATCCAGGGATTAGTAATGGTTTTATTTACTAATTATATTTTAGATGTAAATTGGGGGAGTAGCCTATTGCCAATCATTGGATTTACCTTCTTGGCATCTATGTTTGCAACAGCAATGGGAGCAATGTTTTGCATTCTTTTTGGAGATATCAATCGTGCTGGTGCATTAACGAATCTGCTTGTACCTATTTTTACGTTTATTGCGGGAGGTTATATAAAGATTGATTTTGGTAATATCAAATATTTGTCTCCTAGCCAATGGGCACATACTGCATTTTTTAATACAATTTATGATGGGGACAAAAATCTTGTGCTTATGAGTGTGTTGATGCTATTTGGAGGAACGCTTATTTTATCAACTATTTCAATTATTGCAGCAAGGAGGCGAAGTATTTGACAATATTATTTAGTAATATTAAACGTATTTTCAAAAACAAATTAAATTTAATATTTATGCTAGTTATTCCAGTATTATTGACAGTGGTTGTAATTGTTGGATCTTCTGGTGGTGCGGTATATAAAGTAGCTTATATTGATAAGGATAATACTAAACTAACTGAAATGTTTTTGCAAGAGCTCCAAGCTAAGTCAGATACAATTAAATTAGTTGAATGTAAAGAAGAAGACATTCAAAATTCTTTAATAAATAACCAGTTTGATTGCAGTATTATTATCGAAAGTGGGTTTACACAACAGGTTATTGAGGGTAAGGAGGCACAAGTTGACTTTTATTGTATAGAAGGAACAAATGCAACTGAGCCAATTAAAATTTCGATAAGTAGCTTTTTTAATTCAGTGAAGACAATAGGTAATTCCGCTCAATCAGACGAAGAAGTTTTTTACGCTTGTATGGAAAAGTACTTAAATGGCTCAATTCAAATTGAAAACTTAAAGTTCGGTGGTCAAGAGGAAGGAACACAGAGAAGAACATTATCAATTGGATTTTTTGCAATGGGTCTGATGCTGTTAATGATGTCAGCGACTACTTTAATTCTTAAAGATAAGGAATCAAATGTGTTTACAAGAATTGCCACAACACCAGTGTCTTTGAAAAGTTATTTCATACAAAATATCTTGAGTTTTATCCTTGTTTCATTAATACAAATTGTAGTTGTCTTACTTATTTTATGGAAGGGATATCAGATGGATTTCTCAGGTGTATTCCTACAATTAGTATTATTGTCCTTATTTTTTGCATTATCATGTATATCTATAGGTATTATTATTTCAAGATATGCAAAGAAGTCATCGCATGTTAATGCTTTTGTAACGTTACTGACAATGCCTATGCTAATGTTAGGAGGATGTTTATGGCCATTTGATTATATGCCAAGTACACTTCAAAATATTGGGAAATTTTTGCCGACCAGATGGTATATGCAAGCTGCAACCAATGTTCTTGAAGGAAAAAGCTTATCCAGTTGTTACATTCAAATGCTGTTATTGTTGTTTTCTTCAATTATTATGCTAGTTTTAGCATTTGCAAAAAAAGTTAATGCAGCGGAGTAAGAAGTACAGAAGTAACGAATTGTCTTGATGCTAATTGCAAAGGATGGGTGAAGCGCATGAAAAAAATAATGTTTGTGAATCTATATGATTTTACAAGCTTAAAGAGAGTTCAGATTCCTTTGGGAATTCTTTCGCTATATTTCATTGTAAAAAAAAGTGATAAATATGACGTTGAGATATGTGACTTTAACGATATATATTATGAAGGTATTTTGAAAGATGAGTCTTTATTAGTTAATATCGAAAATATGTCAAACTATATTATACAAAAGAATACGGACCTAATCAGTATCTATACAATGTGCAATAATTATCATATCGCCGTCTACTTAGGAAAAAGGATTCGAGAATTACAACCGAATATAAAAATAGTATTCGCAGGTCCGCACGCAACTATGGTTGGAAAAGAAACATTAATGGATTTCTCGTTTGTTGATTATGTTGGACTAGGAGAAGGCGAAAAAACTATTATTAAGTTAATGGACGGTATATTCAATAATGATGTTGATACAGTGAATGGTATTGCATTTAGAAAAGGTGATCAAATCATATGTAATTGGGATAGAAAAGATGTTGTTGATCTTGAAGATATTGCAGTGATTGATTTCAATAAAATAGGAAATGAAAATGATAAGATACAAGCTATGAAATCACTTGATATTGAAGGAGGGAGAGGTTGTCCGTTCCGCTGTGCATTTTGTTCGACGCAACAATTTTGGGGAAATCATTTTAGAGTTAAAAGTGTAGATAAAATTATCTCTGAAGTTGAGTTTTATATGAAATCATTAGGGATAAATGATTTTAATTTTCAGCATGATTTATTTACATTTAATGAAAAGTATATCTTTGATTTTTGTGATGAATTAATTCGTAGAAACTTAAAGATTACATGGAAATGTAGTGCCAGAATTGATACGGTAAACAAAGATATACTAATGAAGATGTCAAAATCAGGTTGTGTTGGTATATTCTTCGGCATAGAGACTGGCTCAAAGACCGTTCAAAAAGCAGTTAATAAGAATTTAAAGCTGGAAAAAGTGGATGAGGTATTGGCTGGCTTAATAGAAAGTGACATATCTGCTGTTTTCTCATTTATTTATGGATATCCGATGGAAAATGAATCTGACCTAAATGATACGTTATATATGATATATAAAATTAGGAAAACTGCCACGAATAGAAAATCAAAATCAAAATTTCTCATAGAATTATGGCCACTGGCATTTTTGCCTGGTACTAAAATGGGGGAAGACTATTTTGATGAATTAGCATTCAACGAATACCGTGGAATGGATTTTAATAATAGTGACTATACAAGATGTAAGGAAGTTGATGAGTTAGTAAAAAATCACAAAAAGATATTTCTTAGCTATTATAACATTAAAAAGAATGGGACGAAAGAAATACAGTATTTGAATGTATTTATTATGTATTTGTTTAACTTTTGCTATTCTTTTATTTATGAAGCAGTTGACTTACTTATAGAGGAATTCAATAATGATATCTTAAAATTATACTATGCTATTTTTACAAATAATTCGGAAAAGATGATAAAATTCTTTAAAAATAAGACGGTTGGTGGTGTTTTACCAAAACATGATGAAATAGGAGAGTTTTTTGATATTATTCGTAACTATGTAGAAAATAGTGATTTGTATATAGAAAAAACCGGAATGTATCATCGGATTATGGAATCACTAGGAATGTTTGATTCTCTTTTCAAAGTAAAATCACAAAAAAAGCAATTCAAATGTTATGGAATAGAGTTATACGATTTGCTTTTGTATAAGTATCCTCAACTTTCCTTATCCGTTTCTAAGGGGATGTCTACATCTGAAATATATAATAATGTTGCTTTTCGTGGATTTGCTATACAGGAGAAGCAGAATAATTTTATGACCTCGGATAATGACTTTCTAATACATTCCAGTTTTGAGGGCAACCCAATTGAATTGCTGTACCTGCATAACAGACAAGATTTTGAACGATTTATTCAGATAATGGCGTATCGATGTGAACCTGTTACGATATCGAATAAATCGAAGGCATTTTCATTAACAGAAGTAATCAATTGGGGGAAGATAAAGGTACATAAGAAAGAGTATCTTAAATTAGGTGGAACAGAATGGAAGAAAGAGCTTGATTCTTTTATGAGTAATCGAAAGAATTACACTGAGACAGTGATTGTTATAGGTGGGGAAGTGGAAGAAGAGTATGAAGATATTTGTGAAAAGTCTGAACGAAGCGAAAAAATCAGGAATTATGCCAAAATCAGATTATTTAAGCAGCTTGCGAGTTTTATATCTATTAAGAAAGCTATTAAGAAGAAGATAGGTATAGAAAATCGATTACTAAATGATTGTATTAGCTTAGTATGTGTGACTGGAGAGTATGACATAGAAATAGCAAAACGATTGATCGGTTATGGAAAGGAACAGGGAGATGACAATTCAGGAATGACAAAATACTTGGTTGATAGTATGTCAATGGAGGAGTTACAAAATCAAGTGGCTTGTTATATGGAGCAATTGCAGAACTTATTAAGTAAATTTGATTATCGTTCTAGCGGGACAGATGAATTGACAGAGTATTTATATACACATATATAGTTAAGTAAAAGAGGAGAAGAAAAAATACTGTTTCGTTTTTTCTACTCTTCTTCTTACTATTTGATATGGTACTGTTGAAACTTATGATTTGCGAAAGGAGTATATGTATAATTATACTTGTACATAAAAAATGGTAATGAGAGAATACACAAAGCAAAAACATCTAATATATAGTATACAAAAAAATAATTATCCTGGATTAATAGAGGAGGATTGTTTTATTGGTTTTCCTGCTGATTATTCCTTAGTTCAAGAGGTTTCTTTAAGTAAGAAAATATTTGAAAAAACGTTGGATAAAGGTTTATGTGAAGCAATAGATAAGTTTCATGAAACAGTAAAAGTATCAAAGAAGAGCATCTTTTTATCGGCACTAATGATTCTATTAAATAATTATACAAGAGAATCTAAAGTCATCGTGCATAGTCCGATAGAGGACTGGTCGAATGTAGAAGTAAAGAACTTGTATGATTTTGTAAGTAATGTACTTGTTTACAAAGTAAGTATGGATAAAAGCAAATCCGTTAACAATACACTATGTGATGTCTCAGATATTATTATGGAGGCAAATCAATATCATAAAGAATTTATTCGGAATATAGATAATAGAAGTGAATTAGATGTGCTTATGGTAGATAAACAAATTCTTACGGTTCAATTTATCTATAGCGATATACATAATGCCAATACTGATACAAGTGATAAAAAAGAAAACCCCTTGTATGCGGACATAACGTTATGTGTAATAGAAAAGGGAAATGAAAATGAGGTGTATATACAATATAATAAAGAATTATATATGGACGTGACAGTACAGTATATACTTAATCATTATGTAAAAACTCTACATGAAATTATTGATAAAAGTAATAGTAGCGTAGGAGATATTGATATCATTACAGAGGAGGAAAAAAATAGTATTCTGAATTATTATAACAATACAACACTTACCTATCCAGACGATATGACAATTCCCGAACTATTTGAGAGACAGGTTGCTTTATGTGGTAATCACACAGCTGTTGTTATTAATAACGAGTCCGTTACGTATCAGGAGTTAAATCAAAAGTCAAATTGTATTGCTTTTCAACTTCGGACTGTAGGAGTACAAGCGAATGATATTGTAGGTATTATGGTTGACAGAAGCATAAATATGATTGCGAGTATTATTGGAGTATTGAAATCAGGCGCAGCTTATTTGCCGATTGATCCAACATATCCAGCGGAAAGAATAAAATATATTCTATTAGATAGTAAACCGAAGCAAATTATTACGGATTATTATAAGGAGCAAATACCAAGTAATATACAAATTATTGATTTAAAAAATAAAGATTTATGGAATAATGGTGGCGAAAATTTCAAGATCGCTAATTCTCAAAATGATTTAGCATATATTATTTATACATCAGGTAGTACGGGGAAACCCAAAGGAGTTATGGTTGAGCATAGAGGGGTAGTTAGTTTGAAAAGCTTCTTTTGTCAGGAATATAGAATTACAAAGGAAGATAAAATTCTACAGTTTGCCAACATATCTTTTGATGCTTCTGTATGGGAAATTACTATGGCATTATTGAACGGTGCTACTTTAATTTTAGTACCAACAGATACAATTGCAGATACAGAGAAATTTGAGCTATATTGTAAAGAAAAGAAAGTTACGGTAGCTACACTTCCGCCGATTTATTGTATGGCGCTAAAGAACTTTGCAGTAAGGTTGTTAATAACTGCCGGTTCAGAGGCGAATGAAAAATTAATACATAAGTATAAAGAGTGTTGTCATTATGTTAATGCTTATGGACCAACAGAAACAACAGTTTGTGCAACTCATTGGAGATATGATGAAAAAGAAGCATGTTCAGGAAACATTCCTATTGGTAAGCCAATAGCAAATACACAGGTATATATTTTAGATAATGATAAATTATGTGGAGTTGGAATACCTGGTGAGATATGTGTTTCAGGCGTAGGAGTTGCTCGAGGATATATCAATCAACCAGAACTTTCCAATCAGAAATTTATAGAAAATAAATTTGGTAGTGGGAAACTATATCGAACAGGAGATCTAGGTAGATGGCTTCCAAATGGGAATATAGAATTTATTGGAAGAATAGATATGCAAGTTAAGATTAGGGGATTTCGAATTGAGCTGGGTGAGATTGAATATGCAATTCGAAAAAATACAAGCATTAATGATGTCGCAATATTCACGCACAAAGATACGAATGGTGAGAATGTAATTTATGCATGTATGGTAGCTAATTGTATATTAAATATGGAGGATATGCGCGATTTTTTGGAGAAAACATTACCATATTATATGATTCCTAATCATATGATACAAGTTGAAGCAATACCAGTAACACGAAATGGAAAAATTGATAAACATGCTCTGCTTAATAACATGCGTAGAGATGATCGAATATATGAACCGCCAACCACAGAATATGAGAAACTAGCATGCCAGTGTTTTGAGGAAATACTTAAATTGAACAATGTTGGTATAAACGAGTCATTTTTTGAACTTGGTGGACATTCTATTGGCGTGGGCATTCTGGTAAATATGATTGAAGAGAAAGTACAAATTCGCTTACTTAACAAGGATATTTTTAAAGAGAAAACGCCTGCGAGAATAGCAGCATTGTTGGAACAAGGGAAAAAAGTTTCATACAATCCTATTACAAAAGTTGAGAAACAAGAATATTATCCTATAACATCACCTCAGCAACGATTATTTATGGTAGCACAAATGGATGAAACAGGTATCGCATATAATCTTCCTTGTGTATATAAAGTTAATGGGTTATTAGACAAATTACGGGTACAAGAAGCTTTAGAAGATATCGTTCAACGAAATGAGATATTCCGAACATGTTTTCATATTATTAATGGGGAAACAATGGCACATATTAAAGAAAAAGAAGAGATATGTCTTACTTTCATGAATTTAGAAATGAACAGGATAGACGATATTATGCTTACATTTAATCGCCCATTTAATTTGAATAAGGATCCATTAATGCGTGTGCTAATAGGATATACTGCTGATAATACAAGTATTGTATTTTTAAACTTTCATCATATTATAATGGATGGCATTAGCATGAATATATTTTGGAGGGAATTTACAAGGCTATATAATGGAGAAAAGCCTACTTCATCAGATATTCAATTTAAGGATTATGCCGCTTGGATAAGGAAAGAAGAGTTCATTCATGAAAATTTGTATTGGCGTGAGAGGTTATCAACAGAGGTGGAACCGTTTAATTTACCGGTTGATTATCAGAGACCGGCATTACAGAGTTTTGAAGGAAGATCTATATCAGAATACATGTCTATTGATAATGTTGACAATATTCATGAACTTGCGAAAAAAACAGGTTGTACAGATTTTATGATTTATATGAGTGCATTAATGTTGCTATTGAGTAAATATTCTGGTCAGGAAGATATTTTAATAGGAAGTGTCGTTTCGGGAAGAACCCATAAAGATCTGGAGTCCATTATGGGAATGTTTGTGAATACGATTATTTATAGAGGACACTGTAAAGAAAATCATAGTTATCTCGACTTTCTTTTTGAATTGCAACAACAGTGTATAGAAGTGTATGATAATCAACGATTGCCTTTTGAACAAATCGTTGCTTTATCTGGTGTAAAGAGAGAATTATCTCATAATCCACTCTATGATGTTATGTTTGTATTTCAAGATTATAATGAAGAAATACCGAAATTAGATGGTATGAGCTGTCATGAGCTTGCTAAAGATGAATGGAATAAATCATGTAAAAATGATCTAACAGTAATTATTCACAAGGTTGATAGAAGCTATCGTATTACATTTGAGTATTGTGATAAGCTGTTTTCTGAATGGAATATGCAGTATATGCTAGCTCATTATATTGAGATATTATCGGAAATCACACTGTATAGCGATAAAACATTAGGAGAAATTAATGGAGTCAATACCTTCGAAGAAAAAAGAATAATTCATGAGTTTAACAAAGCCTGTAGTGCTAATTACGAAGAGAGTAGTATTCAGAAGGTATTTGAAAACATTGTAGAGAAGCAACCAAATCATATTGCATTAGTTTTCAAAAATAAAAAGCTTACTTATAAAGACTTGAATGACAGGGCGAATGCAGTAGCAGAAGAGTTACAAAATCGTTCAGTTACAAAGATGGATATTGTGGGTATAATGGCAGAACGTAGTGTGGAAATGATTATAGGAATTCTGGGCATCATTAAGTCTGGTGCAACATATATACCAATTGATCCAGGTTATCCCAAGGAAAGAATTAACTACATGATATCAGATTGTAAACCTAAGATTATCTTGACTTATCATGTGCAAATTGATTCAGAAGTTCCAAGTTTACGCTTAGAGGAAATGTATCATTTGAAAACAACAAGAAATGTTATTGGAAATGCTGGGTTATCAGATTTAGCATATATCATATACACATCAGGAACAACAGGCAAACCTAAAGGGGTTATGGTAGAAAATAAAGGGGTTGTTAATCTGGCAAACTTCTTTCAAAGCAATTATCATATTGATAAAAATGATAATATATTACAATTTGCCAATATTTCCTTTGACGCAAGTGTATGGGAAATAACTATGGCTTTATTAACAGGAGCTACATTAGTCGTGTTGCCACCCGATTTAATGATGGACACAGAAAAATTCGAAGAGTATTGTCAGACAAATAAGGTTACAGTTGCTACGTTACCTCCACAATACTATTTATCACTTAAGAACTTTGAACCACGTTTACTAATTACTGCAGGATCAGAGTCAAGCAAAAAATTACTAAATAAAATTCCAAATACAGTTCAATATATCAATGCGTATGGACCAACAGAAACAACTGTATGTGCTACGCATTGGAAATATACAGACAAGGCATTTGATCGGAATAGTGTACCCATTGGTATACCAATTGATAATACACAAGTATACATATTGAGCAATAACAAATTATGTGGAATTGGTATCCCAGGAGAAATATATATTGGTGGCATAGGTTTAGCAAGAGGATATCTAAACCAAATAGAATTAACCAATAAAAAGTTCATAAAAAATCCATATGGAGAAGGGAAAATCTATGCTTCGGGTGATATAGGACGTTGGTTACCAGATGGTAAGATCGAATATCTCGGACGAGTTGATGAGCAAGTTAAAATTCGTGGATATCGAATTGAATTGGCTGAAATTGATAGTGCTATTAAGCAATGCTACGGAGTGGAAGATGCCATTACAATTGTTACTGAGGATTTTTCCGGTGATAAAATAATATGCTCGTATTATGTATCGGAGAGTAATATTTCAAGTAGTGAAGTAAAGCAACAAATAAAAACTATTTTACCAACTTATATGATACCAGTGCATATTATACAGACTAAGTCAATTGTATTGAATCGAAATGGAAAAGTTGATAAATCTAAATTACAGAAGCCTATCTACGTAGAATCGGATGAAATCATAACTTTTAGTAACGAGGAAGAACGTATCTTATTAAGGGCATTCCAAGACGTGTTGCAGTGTAGCGCGGTAAGTACGAAAGACGATTTCTTTGATTTGGGAGGAGATTCTATTAAGGCAATACGATTAGTATCCCAAATACGTGAAGATGGGTATTCAGTGACAGTGAAAGACATCATGTTGTATAGTACAGTTTCTGAGATTGCAAAACATATGGAAAAACAGGGGAAAACTCAAAACGTAGAAGAGAATGTTAATGGAGTATGTCCATTATCACATATTCAAAGGAAATTTTTTAAGTGGAATTTAAAAAACAGAAATCATTTTAATCAATCCATTATGTTAAGAACTAAGAAGTTAGACAAGCAGGCTTTGGAAAGAGTTCTTCATGCAATTGTAGAAAAACATGATATGCTTAGATCTACGTATCAAGGAGAGGAACAAGTAATCATGCCTGTTGAGGAAGCAAATTTATATGATATAGAGTATCATGACATCTCATCGTATAATAAAGAATCACAGAGTGATATTATTGAAAAATTATGTGAAGTAATACAAAGTTCGATAAATATTTTAAGTGGACCATTAATGAAAGTGGGGATTTTTACTGGTAAAGAAGAAGATTATGTAATGATTGCCATACATCATTTGGTTGTTGATGCAATTTCGTGGAAGATACTATTAGATGATTTGAATAGGGGATACAGTCAAGTAATCATGCAACAAAGCATACAATTAACTAAAAAAACAATATCCTATAAATCGTGGATTTTGCATGTCAACGAGTATGCAACTAATACAGGATTTGAAAAAGAAAGGAAATATTGGGACAAAATCAAGAAGTCTGCAGAGTTGTTCTATGTAAAGGATGATTGTTTTGTGTTTAATGCTTCAACAAACCGCGCTCTGTCATACAAGAAGAGTGTTGTCAATTCTGAACTGACAAATAAACTGACACATAAAGCGTTAAAGAAATATTCAACAAAAGTAAATGATTTATTACTTACTGCTTTGGCGCGAACTCTGTATCACGTCACACATAATTCTAATATAGTGATATCGTTAGAAAGTCATGGAAGACATGATGTCGGAAAGAACGTTCAAAATGATGGAACAATTGGCTGGTTTACTAATATTTATCCTGTAGAAATACCAGTAAAGGATTGTATCAAAGACGATATTATCACGACAAAAGAATGTCTACGTTCTATTCCTAATAACGGTATGGGCATTAGCTTACTAGAAGATTATGATTCTTTGATAACAGATGTAATTTTTAACTATTTGGGAGAGTTGAATTACAAGGAAGCGGATAAGGAAAATAAACTAGTAGTAGTCGATATGTCAACTGGAAAAAACATAGCAGATGATAATTTAATGGTATATGGAATAATGATTGATGCTCAAATTGTCAATGAAACAGTAATAATATCACTTCAATACGACAATGGAAGGTATAGTGATTGTTATATTGACAACTTTTTAAGTCACTATAACACGTGTTTGCAAGAAATAATAGAACATTGTACCAGTGACGAAGAAATAATTAAGACGGTATCTGACGTTGGTGCTAAAGACTTAGAGGAGTTTGAACTAGATGAATTAAATAATTTACTGGAGATGTTAAATTAGGAGGAGCTATAATGCTTAAATTGTACTGCGTACCATATTCGGGAGCATCTGCTACTATTTATTCCAAATGGACTAGAATAGTTAATGAAGGAATTGAAATAGTGCCTTTAGAATTAGCTGGTAGAGGAAGAAGAATGAAAGACGATTTTTATAAAGACGTTGATGAGGCGGCTGAGGAACTATCAGAGATTATTATTCATGATGCAGGTGATTGCGATTATGCCTTTTTTGGACATAGTTTAGGCGCCAGAATCATTTATGATGTTTACTATAAACTAGTTGATAAGGGATTTCGTTTACCAATAAAAATATTCTTTTCTGCTTCAAAGGCACCACAACTTCTCTGTGGCGAAACTAAGAGATATCAATTACCGGATGATCAATTTATTAATGTTGTACTTAATTATGATGTAAATACAAAAGCCGTATTTGAAAATAAGGAGTTATATGATATCTTTGTTCCATTAATACGGGCTGATTTTCGCATTTATGAAGAGTATAAGTTTGATAATCGAGAAGATAAGATTGTGGTTCCGGTAGTTGTATTCTATGGTGAAAGTGATGATACGTTACAAATTACAGATATAGAATCGTGGAGAGAAGTAACTAGTGGAGAATTTAAGTTGATTCCATTTGAAGGAACACATTTCTTTATTAATGAAAATGTAACAAAAGTAGTAAATGTAGTTAATGAGGAACTTATGCAAGTTATTGGTATACTTTAATGTCAATAGAGTAGGGGAGGTCGTAAGTTATGAAAAAAGAGATAAGTAATCAAGTGGAAGGAATATATTCATTGACTTCTATGCAAGAAGGAATGTTATTTTATAAGAACTTAGATGAAAAATCTACTAGTTATGTCATTCAATCAGTTTTGTTTGTAGCAGGTAATTTAGATTATGAAAAGCTTAATGAGGCGATTTCATTACTTGCAGTTAAGCATGATGCTTTACGAGCAACTTTCTTATATAAAAAGGTAGTAAAACCCCGTTTCGTCATCTTAGCAGAGAGAAATTTAGAAACACAGTTTATCGATTTATCTATAGAGATAGAAAAAGAAACTAAATTTGAGGAAATTAAAGAAGCGGATATTACAAGAGGATTTGACTTATCAGTTGACTCTCTAATGAGGGTAACGGTGGTAAAGATGGAAGAGAACACGTTTAAAATGCTATGGTGTTTTCATCATATTATTATGGACGGTTGGTGTTTCTCTATAATACTTAAGGATTTTATGTGTTTCTATGATAAATTACGTAATGGAGTTACAAAAGGGAAGTTAGTAGAAGAAATTAAGGGGGATAATTCAAGCACACAAAGTTATGCAAAGTATTTAAAATGGCATAGTGGGCAAGACAAAGAAGAGGGGTTGGCGTATTGGGATTCGTATTTAAAGGATTATCATAGTGACGTCGATATCATTCCACTTGGTATTGCAAAAAACACTGAAGAACAAGTTATGTCTCAAAATTTTTATGTGAGGCAAGAGCTGTGTGAACATATTCAGAAAATAAGTAAAGAACAAAAAATTACCATAAGTACATATTTGGAAGCTACGTGGGGGATATTGCTACAAAAATATAACAGAATAGATGATGTTGTTTTTGGTAAAGTAGTATCTGGAAGAAATGCTGATATTAGGAATATAAATGAAATAGTTGGTTTATTTATTAATACTATACCCGTAAGAGCTAAAGTCAATGAAGAAACAACCATTAAGGAATTGCTTGATAATATGATGTATGATTCTATTGAGAGTACTTCTTATATCTTTAATTCTTTGGCTGATATTCAAGATTGTACAGATTTGGGTAAAAATTTCATCAAGACTTTATTCGTATTTGAAAATTATTATGTTGATACAGAGGCTTACCATAATGGGATAGAGGGTTTCGATATTAAGATGGAATCTGCACGTGAGCAAACTAATTATGGTATTTCTTTTAAAGCATCTTTTACAAATGATGGTTTTATGAACACACAGGACAATGCGTTAGAGTTAAGTATTATGTATAAGCCTTCCCTATATTGTGAAAAAGAAATAAATCTTCTGTTACAAAGATTTGAAAAGATATTGAGTTATGTATTAACAGAGCAAGATCATAGAATACAAGATATTGAGTTAATTACACGAGAAGAATTGCATTGTATTCTTAATACATTCAATGCAACCCAAAAAACGTATCCGACGGATCTTTGTGTTCAAGAACTATTTGAACATGAAGCAGTAAAAAATCCATTGAATATTGCTGCAAGTTTTAAAAATCAGATAATAACGTATGAGCAATTAAATAAAAAAGCGAACCAAATGGCTAGAAAATTAATGGCATTAGGTGTAAAGAATAATGACTCTGTTGTGATTTTAGCGGAACGAAGTATTCAATTGTTAATTGGCATCTATGCAGTGATGAAGTCAGGAGCAACGTATATACCAGTTGATCCTAAGTATCCTAAAGATCGAATTGAATTTATTATTGAAGATAGTAAACCGACAGCTATTTTAACTTGTACGGAGTCTGAGATACAGAGGACGAATGTACCAATCATTCCATTATACGATGATAAGCAGTATAACGGAGACAGTTCAAATCTTAGTCGAATGAATAGTCCCGATGATCCAATTTACATTATTTACACATCAGGAACGTCAGGTCAACCCAAGGGAGTTGTTGTTAGCCATACTTCGGTTGTTAATCATCTTTTTATAGTTAAAGAGCGATTCTATAAGGGAAAAGTAGGTGTTACCCCTTTATTTACAAATCCTGTTTTCGATTTATCTGTACCGTCCATACTAGCACCGCTGTCGTTTGGAAGTAAGTGTTATATTTATGAAACTGCAGAACAAGGAATTGAAGAAATATTTACAAATGACGAAATAGTCTTAGTGAAGTTAACACCTTCCTTGCTTAAGGCATTGTGTCAGAATAATAGGTTAAAGGCACCAAAGAATTTACGATGTATTGTTCTTGGTGGGGAAAAATTAGAAAGTAAAGTTGTAGATGTAGCATATGAACGACTGGGAAACAAAATTGAGATATACAATGAGTATGGACCTACGGAAGCAACTGTATTTACAACAAGCAATTTGATAGAAAAAGAACATGGATCTATTATTCCAATTGGTTTTGTTGAAGACAATATGAGCATATATATTCTAGATGGAGTAAAACAATGTGGGATAGGTATGATTGGTGAGTTATGCATTGGTGGTGTTGGACTTGCTAAGGGATACTTAAATAATGATGCTTTAACACAAGAAAAGTTTATTGATAATCCATATGCAGAGGGGAAAGTATATCGTTCTGGTGACTTAGCCAGATGGTTGCCAGATGGTAATTTGGATTTTATTGGACGTGTGGATGAACAAGTAAAGATTCGAGGATTCCGGGTCGAAACTTCTGAAGTCGAAAGAGTGATTTGTAGTGTAGCTGGAGTTAGTGATGCGGTAGTCATTAGTAGAGAGGACGATAGTGGAGAGAATAATCTGTTTGCATATATTGTCCCAACGAGGGAAATTGAGTTAGAGCAAGTACGGTTAGCGTTACAAGCAAAATTACCAGAGTATATGGTTCCTAATTATATGATGATAATTGAGCAGATACCAATAACGACCAATGGAAAACTAGATAAACGAAAATTACCAATGATTTATGAAAAAAGTAAAGTCGAATATGTGGCTGCACGTAATGAGACAGAAGAAAAATTATGTATGATATTTGAAAAAGTTCTCAATCGTAATACGGTTAGTATTACAGATAACTTTTTTGAAATTGGTGGACATAGTTTACGAGCAATGCGCGTAATTAATCTTATTGATATTGAAATCGGTTATAAAATACCATTAAAATATTTCTTTGATAATCCAACAATTCTTGCAATTTCACAGGAGATAGTAAATAACGATAAAACACAGCATACGTTTATTCAAAAGGCATCAATTCAAGAAGCATATGCTATGTCATCTTCACAAAAAAGAATGTATTTTGCTTACCAGATGGAACCTACTAGTATATCGTATAATATGCCATATTTATTAAAAGTAAAGGAATCTGTGCTTGATATAGATAAAATAAAAGAAGCTTATACAAATCTTTTAATTAGACACGAGATATTAAGAACAAAATTCTGTATGATTGATGGTAATATGAAACAAACAATCGAAAGCAATCCGGTTGTTGATGTAGAATACATTGAAACAAAAAGTTGCATTGAAGAATTAAGCAGTCGACTTGTTTATCCATTTGTATTGGATAAGCTACCTCTGATTCGCATGAAAATTGTGGAATCAAAAGAGGGACAGTATATTTTTATAGATATGCATCATATTGTTTCTGATGGTGTTAGTCAGACGATTTTCATTGATGAATTATTAAAAAGTTATAATAGTATTGAACTTCCAAACAATGAGTTACAATACAAAGACTATAGTGAATGGTTAAGAACTCAAGATTTATCTAAGCAAAAAGAATATTGGATAAAAGAATTTCATGAAAATATTCCAATTCTTGATTTCCCTTATGATTTTCCTAGACCAATTAAGTTGAGCCAAAAAGGTAGGTTAGTGACAACAACATTTGGTGAAGATATTAAGAAAGAAATTGCACTGATAGGTAAAAAAACTGGGACGACAGAGTACATGATTTTTTTAACAGCAGTGATGATACTAATAGGAAAATACAGTAGGCAAGATGATATTATTGTGGGCAGTCCTATCTCGGGTCGAACAACGAAAGACCTAGAGAGTATGATGGGAGTTTTTATTAATACCCTAGCATTGAGGGCGAAACCTAAAAAAGAAAGTACAGTGTTAGAACTATTGAATAGTGTTAAGGATAAAACACTAAAAGCTTATGAGAATCAAATATATCCTTTCGAACAACTAGTGGAAGAATTAGATATCCATACTGATCTTTCTAGAAATCCACTTTTTGATGTAATGTTTGTCTATCAAAATTATGATAAAGTGCAACTAACTTCCAAGAATTTGACACTTGAACATTGTGAACCAAATTATGAGAATGAAAAATTTGATTTTACTATTCATGTGGATGTACTAGAAGATTCTTATTATACAGGCATCAGTTATTCGACTGATTTGTTTCATGAAAGTTCAATTCAGACTATGTTGTCTCATTTTAAGATGGTATTACTTAATATGATAAATAATATAAATCAAAAGATTGAACAAATTAATATGATGACATCAGATGAAGAGGAGTTAGTGATATCTAAGTTTAATCAAACAACGGTAGAGTATCCAGATAGCAAGACAGTTATTCAAATGTTTGAGGAACAAGTATTAGCAAATCCAAAAGGTATTGTATTGGAGGATGAGGGGTGTAAACTCACATATGAAGAGTTGAATGTGTATGCCAATCATACAGCAATGGAGTTACAAAATTATGGAGTTGGAATTGAGGATAAAGTAGCAATTCTAGCAGAAAAGCGCATAGAACTCATTATAGACATAGTAGCAGTCTTAAAAGTGGGTGCTGCCTATGTGCCAATTGATATACAGTATCCAAATGAACGCAAACGTTTTATGATAGATGATTGTGAGCCAAAAGCAATTCTTCTAACAAATAAAGAACAATATGCTGACCTATGTCTTGAGGAGGTAACAGAACCTATTCTGTACCCTGATTGCTATGGGTCGGAAGTTCAGAGTATTGATAATATAAAGTGTTCCGTGTCGAAAGAAAATCTAGCTTATATTATTTATACATCAGGAACAACGGGAAAACCAAAAGGGGTTATGATTGAGCATCAATCCTTAACCAATTATATAACCTATGCTAAAGAAGCATATGTAGATCATAGAATTTGTATGCCTTTATTTACAAATCCAAGTTTTGATTTAACGGTAACTAGTATTTTCTTACCTCTTTGTTTTGGTGGTAAACTTGTTGTATATAACAATACAATTGATGTTGATATTGATAAAATATTCAGAAATCAAGAATTGACTATAATTAAATTAACTCCAATTCATCTTAAGGAAGCGGTAGCTCTTACGCAGACAGAGAAACTTAATAATCTTCAAAGTTTAATCTTGGGTGGAGAAGAATTAGTTACTGATGTGGTACAGATGTGCTTGGAACAATTCGGAGAACATATAAAAATTCATAATGAATATGGACCAACAGAGAGTACAGTAGGATGTTGCGATTATATTTATACAAAAGATATAACGACAAGAACAGTATCAATAGGTAAGCCAATTGCTAATACACAGATACGTATATTAGATGGTATATTACCTTGTGGTTTTGGAGTTCCTGGAGAATTGTGTATTTCAGGGGTTGGATTAGCACGTGGATATTTAAATCAGCCAGTTCTTACCGTAGAAAAATTTCAAGATAGCTTGATTGATACAATGAGACTATATCGTACCGGAGATTTAGCACGCTGGTCTAGTGATGGAAATATTGAATATTTAGGAAGAATTGATGAACAGGTTAAAATTCGGGGTTTTCGTGTTGAACTTGGCGAAGTAGCAGCGAATATAAAAAATATTGATGGAATAAGTGATGTTGCAGTTATAGCAAACGATGATAACGGAACGAAATATCTAGCAGCTTATCTTGTAGCAAATGAGCCAATTGACCTGGAAGATATCAGAGGGAAATTAAGTAGAGAACTACCTAATTATATGATTCCTGCACGTTTTGCACAAATCAAAGAAATACCTGTTAACAGCAATGGAAAATTGAATAAACGAGCATTACCAAGTATTGATATTGTATCAACTAATCATTATGTTGCACCTAAAAATCAACTAGAATCTGTATTATGTGAGATTTTTGAGACAATATTACATGTTGATAAAATTGGTATAGAAGATAATTTTTTTGAACTAGGTGGGCACTCCTTAAGCGCTACCAAATTAGTGAATCAAATAGAAGCAAAATTAAGTATACGTGTTCCACTTAAGGATATATTCGTAGCAAGGTGTGTTAAAAATATTGCAATACTAGTGAACAATCAACATAATACAAAGCAAGAGTCCATTCCAGTTGCGAACAAGCAACAAGCATATCTTATGTCATCTGCACAAAGAAGAATCTTTTTACTAAATCAATTGAATGAAAAGAATACCGTGTATAACATACAGGATACGGTTGTTTTCCATGGTGATTTTAATCATGATTGTGCAAAAGAAGCGTTAACGGAAATTACTAAAAGACATGAGACCTTACGTACCCGCTTTAAGATTATAGGTGGGGAACCAGTACAGCTAATTGAAGAGGAGGCAAAGATACTATACTCTATAATAGAAGATACGGATACAGATATCAAGCAACTACAAGCAGATTTCAACCAGCCATTTAATTTAGAAGAGGCACCATTGTTACGTGTTTGTACGGTAAATCGGGGAGATAAAACTTTTTTGATTTTTAATACACATCATATTATTTCAGATGGTGTTAGTATTGAGATACTAAAAGAGGAATTTATCCGTCTTTATAATGGAGACAAGTTAGAAACTGTTACATTACACTATAAAGATTATAGTGAATGGTTAAGAACAAGAGATTTATCAAGTGAACAAGAATATTGGCTAAACCAATTTGAAAATGATACACCTGTACTTAATCTTCCATTAGATTTTATTAGACCTGCGACACAATCCTTTGAAGGAGCCGCGTTACAAGCATACATAGAACCGGAATTAACGGCTATGATGAAAGAGTTAGCTTTAAAAACGGGGACTACGGACTATATGGTTTTACTTAGTGTTACCATGATACTCTTAAGTAAATACAGTAGACAGAAGGATATTGTTGTTGGAAGTCCAATTTCTGGTAGAAATCATCATGATACAGAAAAGATGCTAGGTATGTTTGTTAATACTCTTGCCTTGCGAGGTTGTGTTGAAAAAACAAAATCTTATAATGATTTTCTAGCAGAGATAAAGGAAACTTGTCTTGCTGCTTATGACAATCAAGAATACCCTTTTGAAGAACTTGTAGAAGAAGTATGTGTAAATCGTGATATGTCAAGAAATCCATTATTCGACATTATGTTTGCCGTTCAAAATAATGCGGTTTATGATGATATGTTTTGCCAAAAAGATTTACAGACGATTCAAAAATTAGATCATGAAGTATCGAAATTTGATATTTCTATTAGTGTTGGAGAATGTCGAAATGGCTATGTTATGTTAGTTGAATATTGTACTGCTTTATTTAAAGAGGATACAATTATATATATAATAAAACATTTTAAGCATGTACTATATGAAGTTCTAACAAATCCAGACATAGAATTAGGAAGTGTAGGAACAGCAAATTTCCAAGAAAGACAGATTATATTAAATGAATTTAATAATACCGCAAAAGAATATCCACGGGATATGTCTGTAATTGAGTTGTTTGAGAAAAATGTTGAAAAAGCGCCTGATCAAGTTGCTATCACTTTTGAAAATGAGAGTATAACATATAAGGAATTAAATGAAAGGGTGAATAGTTTAGCGTATCGATTTCGCAAGTTAGGGGTAAGACCAGATGAATTTGTAGCTATTATTGCTGAACGAAGTATTGAAATGGTAGAGGGTATCCTTGCTATCATAAAGGCAGGAGCTGCGTATGTAGCAATTGACCCAACATATCCAAAACAAAGAATTGATTATATGCTACAAGATAGTAGTGCAAAAATGGTTTTAACTTATCAGGTAGAGCTGGAAACGGAACTTTTGGTAATTGATTTAGAAAAACAAGAGTTATGGGTAGGTCCATATGATAATTTGAGTATCGTAAATAAACCAACAGACTTAATGTACTTAATCTATACTTCTGGTACATCAGGAAATCCAAAAGGAGTTATGATAGAACATCAAGGTGTAATATCAATGGGCACCTATTTGAATGATCTTTACGCAATGACCGAGCAAGATGTTGTTTTACAATTTGCCAATACTATATTTGATGCTTCGGTATGGGAATTAACAATATCGTTATTACTTGGAGCAACCTTGTGTTTAATACCGAAAGAAATCATTACAGACTTAGTAAGTTTTAAGAATTATGTAGAGGAACACAAAGTGACTGTAACACTATTGCCACCACAATTTTGTGCACAAATCAAGATAGATGGATTACGTGTACTTACAACTGGTGGATCAGCTGCAAATCCAGAGATAATTGACGCTTACAAAAATAAAGTTAGATTTATTAATGCATATGGACCAACGGAGAATACCGTTCTTGCAACCCATTGGGAATATGAGAAGGAGATGTCTATCCCACATAATATTCCAATTGGAAAGCCTATATCCAATTGTAAACTTTATATAGTTGAAGAAGATATATTATGCGGTGTTGGTATTCCTGGAGAGTTATGTATTACTGGTGATGGTTTAGCAAGAGGATACTTAAACTTGCCAGAATTAACGAATAATAAGTTCTGTAATAATCTATTTGGCGATGGAAAAATGTATCGCTCTGGAGATTTAGCTAGATGGTTACCAGATGGTAATATTGAATATTTAGGAAGAATAGATGAGCAAGTTAAGATAAGAGGATTTCGTATTGAGCTTGGTGAAATAGAGAGTGTTATTCGAAAAATTGAATATATACAGGATTTGGTTCTGTTAACTAAGGTTGATGCAAGTGGGGATAATGTGATATATGCTTACTTAGTTTCTAATACAGAAGTTGATATTGATGAAATAAAGAATACTATGAGAAAAACATTACCTGATTATATGATACCAGCATTTATGATGCAAATTGATGCGATTCCGGTCACTCGAAGTGGAAAGACAGATAAAGAAAAGTTACCAAATATTGAAATAACAAGATTAGACACTGAATTTATACCAAGGAACAAATATGAAGAACTTGTATGTAGCGCATTTAAAGAAATTTTGTGTCTTAATACGGTTGGTATTCGGGATAACTTTTTTGAACTTGGTGGACATTCCTTAAAAGCAACAAAACTAGTAAACAACCTGGAGGAAAAAACAGGAATACGATTGCGATTAAAGGATTTATTTATTAATACAACTCCAGAGTTAATTGCTAGGCTACTAGAAACATGTTTGAAAGATACGTATGAAGGAATACCAATTGCTTCTGATAAGGAATATTATGATATGTCATCTGCACAAAAGCGTATGTATATGGCGAGTCAAGTGGATGACACAAAAGTAGCTTATAATATTTCAGGTATTTTAAGGATATCAGGTGACTTTGTAAAAGAAAGATTTAAGCAAGCTGTAGAGCAGCTAACCATAAGACATGATGCGCTTCGTACAAGCTTTGCTGTTGTAGAAGGTTCTCTTGTACAGATTATTCATAATGAACCCGTATTGGATATTGAATATGCGGATATAAAGAAAGTAGATGTTCAGGAATCTACTATCGCAGAACTATATCATAACTTTGTTCGTCCCTTTGATTTACATAAAGCACCACTGATACGTTTTAAGGCTGTAACCACTAGCATAGACAATACAGAAGTATTTATTGATGTACATCACAGTATTGCTGATGGTATGAGTATGGGTATAATTCAGCGAGAGTTAATACAGTTGTACGAAGGGGAAAGCTTAGAGAACATTCCTATTCAGTATAAGGATTATAGTGAATGGATGTTAACAAGAGATCTATCTTCACAAAAATCATATTGGATGAATCAATACGTTGATGACCTGCCTGTCCTAGACATACCATTAGACTACCCAAGACCTTCTACACAAAGTTTTAGAGGAAACTCAATAAAATACAGAATATCATCTGATGTGAAGAGTCAGATAAAGAAGCTAATAAAACAAACGAATACAACGGAATATATGGTTCTATTCAGTGGTTTAAGTATTCTATTATCCAAGTATAGTAGACAACAAGATATTATTATCGGCAGTCCAGTAGCGGGGAGAACACATAAAGATACAGAAAATATTGTCGGTATGTTTGTAAACACCTTGGCAATTAGAACACAACCTAATCCAGAAAAAGAATACATTTCCTATTTAGAAGAGGTCAAGACCACTTGTTTAAATGTGTTTGAAAATCAAGAGTATCCATTTGATAGCTTGATTGAAGATTTGGATGTGAAGAGAGAGATTTCTAGGAATCCGTTATTCGATATTATGTTTGTATTACAAAATAATGAGAGTGTTAATCAAGAATACAAAAGCTTATTAAAGGATGATGTGAAAGTAGATGATACACATAAGGAATCTAAATTTGACCTAACAGTTATAGTACTACATAAGAATGACGAATATGAACTTATATTTGAGTACTGTTCTGATTTGTTTAAACAAGAATCCATTATGAATTTAATTAAGCAGTATATTCATATTCTTCGTGAATTATCTCAAAGTCCACAATTATGTATTGGAGAGATTGAGGAAATAACTGAGGAAGAGAAACTTTGTATCCAGACATTTAATAATAGGAGAGACGTGCTGAATCATAATATAACAGTGCCTGATTTGCTGAAAGAACAAGCAAAACTTCATGCAAGACAATGTGCTGTTGTATACCAAGATAAGCAAATTACATACCAGGACTTAGATTACTATTCAGACATGCTTGCTACAAAATTACGTGCTCTTGGTGTTCAAAACAATGAGTCAGTCGCACTGTTAACAGAAAAAAGTATTGAGATGGTGATTGGTATTTGTGCAGTGTTAAAAGCTGGAGGAGCCTACGTTCCAATTGATACACGTTATCCAGAAGAAAGAATCAATTATATCCTAAATGACTGTAATCCAAAGGTAGTTCTTATATATGATCAAGAGTATACGGGTATGGTTCCAGTAATTGATTTAAAAAGTAGTAGTACTTGGATAGGGGAAACGAAGAAGAGTAACCAAACGATTTTATCAAATGACCTTGCATATATTATTTACACATCAGGTACAACGGGGAATCCTAAAGGAACGATGATTGCGCATAAGAGCATTATACATCTAGTAAACCAACCAAGTTTTATTCAATTAGATGAAAATAGTGTTATTTTGCAAACGGGAGCAATGGCGTTTGATGCATCAACATTTGAGGTTTGGGGCGCGTTGTTAAACGGCGGAAAGCTTATATTAGCTGATATGGATGTAATAATGAAACCGGAGTCCCTACATAGAATGATTACTCAAAATAATGTAAATATTATGTGGTTGACGTCTACGTTATTTAATCAAATGGTAGAATTAGATTGTACGGTATTTGATTCATTAACATATCTTTTGATTGGTGGTGAAAAGCTTTCAGAAAGGCATGTAAAACAGTTTAAACGACATAACCAAAGTACAATACTTATTAATGGATATGGTCCTACAGAGAATACGACATTTACAACAACTTATAAGATTCCGACTACATTTGAACGAATTCCAATTGGCCTGCCGATTAATGATACGAAGGTTTATATTCTGAATAATTCTGACAAATTGTGTGGAATAGGTGTACCTGGTGAATTGTGTGCAGCAGGAGCCGGAGTTGCAAGAGGATATCTGAATATGCCTGAATTAACACAGGATAAATTCATACCAAATATGTTTGGGGAAGAGGTATTATATCGTACTGGCGATTTGGCAAGATGGCTTCCTGATGGCAATATTGAGTATTTAGGTAGATTGGATGAGCAAATCAAAATCAGAGGTTTTAGGGTAGAATTGACAGAGATTGAAACTGTCATCAATGGACTTGAGTATGTAAGTGAAAGTGCAGTAACTGTCCGTGAAGATAGTAAGGGTGATAAGAGGATATATGCTTACATTGTTTCAAATGGTATGGAAGATAGTTACCAACTTAAAGAAGAGTTAAGAACAAAATTACCAGATTATATGATACCTTCTTATATTACATATCTTGAACAATTACCAACAACAAAGAATGGTAAGTTAGATCGAAAAGCGTTAGAAGTGGTCGAAGTTTATAGTGTTAAGGAATATATGGAACCGATAACGGAAACAGAGAAAAAAGTTGCCCATACATTTTCCAATGTATTAAACATCAATAAGGTATCAAGACTGGACGACTTTTTTGAATTAGGTGGTCATAGCTTACGAGCAATTCGAGTTATTAATGAATTAGAACAACTAATGAATGTTCGAATTACTTTAAAAGATGTATTCCAGCATTCTACGGTAAAATTGCTTGCAGACTTTATGGATGGTATACAAGTGGATAATTATCAAGCGATTCCTACATCAGAGGAAAAGGAACAATATATCATGTCGTCTGCTCAAAAACGAATGTATATGATTCATCAAATCAATACAAAGAGTCTAAGTTACAACATGCCTTATATCATGAAAGTAACAACAGGAAAGATAGATGCACAAAAACTAAAATTGGCACTTCAAAGATTAATACAAAGACATGAAATATTGCGTACCGTTTTTATTATGAAAAAGGGACAATTATGTCAAGAAACCAAGACTGAAGAAATCGTAGAGTTCACTGAAGTTACTTGTAATACAGATTTAAAGGATTCTATACAGAATTTTGTAAGACCATTTGTACTAGAACAACTTCCTTTGATACGAATGCAAGTTGTTACTATTCAGTTAGAACAATATATCATGTTAGATATGCATCATATAATTTCTGATGGAATGAGTGCAGGAATCTTATTTGATGAATTATTTGCTCTATATGAAGGGAAGGAATTAGCTCCATTAAGAGTACAATATAAGGATTATAGTGAGTGGATGAACGGTAGAGATCTTGCTATGCAAAGAAACTATTGGAAAGATATATTCTCTGATGAAATTCCGGTATTAGACTTTCCTCTTGACTATCAACGACCACAGATTCAAACTTTTAGTGGAAAAGAAACTAGATTGAAACTTGGAAAAGAAGTAAGAGAGAAAATAGTAGAATTATGTAAAAATACAAATACTACGGAATATATGGTTCTATTAGCTTGTTTTACATTATTGTTAAGTAAATATAGTAGACAAGAGGATATTGTGGTGGGTAGTCCAATTGCAGGTAGAACGCATAAGGACACAGAGAATATGCTTGGAATGTTTGTCAATACGATTGCCTTAAGAACAAAACCAGAAAAAGAAAAGAGATTTCTGGATTACCTGAAGGAGTTGAAGGAAATCGTTTTGGCGGCGAATGAAAATCAAGAATATCCGTTCGAAGAATTGGTAGAAGAACTGAATATTCAAAGAGATATATCAAGAAATCCTTTATTTGATGTTATGTTTGTATACCAGAATAATGAGGAATTGAAGCTTTCAACTGAAGAGTTCTGTCTTGCAGGTTGTGAATCAGAAATTAATATTGAGAAATTCGATATTACATTCTGTGTGTCCCCGACGAAGGAGGGATATAATATAGTTTTAAACTATAGCACGGATATCTTCAAAAAGGTGAGTATGGAACAATTGTTATTACATTATCAAACAATCCTTACGAATGCTTTAACTAACTGTAATTCCAAATTGGAGGAGATTAGTCCTGTAGATGCTAGGGAAAAGGTGAAGATTACAAAAGTATTTAATGAGAATACTACCAAGTATCCAAAGGATAAAAGTGTAGGAGAGTTATTTGAAGAACAAGTGAAAAGAACTCCGAATGCAGTTGCACTTGTATCTGGTAACGCCGTATTGACGTACAATCAAGTTAACTTACGTGCTAATAAGTTAGCAATGATGCTAGTTCAAAAAGGGGTGGTTGCTAATGATTTCGTTGCTATTGGAGTTGAGAGAACCATTGATACCATAATTGGAATTTTAGGAATTGTTAAGGCTGGTGCTGCTTATGTTCCAATTGATTTTAATTATCCTGCCGATCGTGTGCAATTTATGTTAGAAGATTGTACACCAAAATTCTTTATACAAGTTAATGAAATAAATACGATTAAAATCGATATACCAATCATACGATTACATGAAATTGATTTATATCCAGAAGCAGAATATGTTAATCATAATAAATCGAATGATTTAATTTACTTAATTTATACATCTGGTACAACTGGTAATCCAAAAGGTGTTATGATATCCCATCAGAATGTAGTTCGATTGATAAAAAATACAAACTATATAGAATTGACTGAAAAGAATAGAATTTTACAAACGGGCTCTTTAGCATTTGATGCTTCTACATTTGAAATTTGGGGTGCATTACTCAATGGCGGAATGTTGGATATTGTTTCAAATGACATTATAACGAATGATAAATTATTAGTTGATGAAATTAACAATAAAGAAATTAACACAATGTGGGTCACGGCATCTCTATATAATCAAATGATTTCAACAAATGCATGCATATTTGATGGACTAAACTATTTATTAATAGGTGGAGAAAAATTATCAGAAAAACATGTTAATATCCTAAAGAAGAGAAATAAAAAGATTCATTTGATTAATGGATATGGTCCAACGGAAAATACAACATTTACAACAACATACGAGATTAAAGATTGCATGGATAAGATTCCAATTGGTAAACCAATAGCAAATACGCAAGTGTATGTTATTGAGAATAAGGAGTTATGTGGTATTGGAATACCAGGAGAACTTTGTACGACAGGGGATGGTTTATCAATAGGTTATCTCAATAATGAGGAATTAACCTCCCAAAAATATGAACCAAATCGGTTTGGTGATGGGCTTATGTACCATACGGGTGATTTAGTAAGATGGCTTCCTGATGGAAATATTGAATATCTAGGTAGAATAGACGAACAAGTAAAAATTCGAGGATTTCGTATTGAATTATCAGAAATCGAAACCGTTATTCGAAGAGAAGAAAATGTCGAGGATGTTGCTATTATTGTAAGAATATTGGAAAACCAAGAAAAAGTAATCTGCGCTTATGTTGTTATGATGAGTAAACTAGATGTACAAGATATGAAGGGAAAATTACGAAAGATTTTACCGGAATATATGATACCAATGCAGATTGTACAGTTAGAAGAATTACCATTAACGATAAATGGAAAACTTGATCGAAGACGCTTACCTGAGATTGAATTTTGTAAAGATAAGACCTATGTGAAACCAAGAACTGAACTTGAGAGAATAATTGCATCAATTTTTATGGAAATACTGAGTCTTAAAGATGTGGGAGTCTATGATAATTTCTTCGAGTTAGGAGGGCATTCTCTAAGGGCTACGCGTATGATTAACGCAATAGAAGAAGCGACTGGGATTCACCTTACATTAAAGAATATTTTTGAAAATGCAACCATTGATTCAATTGCAGAGCTTGTCAAAGCGGGAAAAGGAGAATATGAGCAATTACAACGGGCAATTATAAAAGAATATTATCCTATGTCTTCTCTACAACGTAGAATTTATTTGGTAAGTAATATTAGCCCTAATAGTCTTGTGTATAACATGCCTAGATTTTTAACAATTAGTGGTGTATTTGACGTACTAAGAATAAAAGATGCATTAGAAGATATGATTGCAAGGCATGAAATACTTAGAACAAGTTTTCAGATGATCAATGGGGAATTAATGCAAAAAGTTCATGAACAGGGCACACTAGTATTCACTTATCAAGAACTTAGCGAGGAGGAGAATGAAAATAGATTAAAAAACTTTGTACAACCTTTCGCTTTAGGTAAAGAATCTTTGTTACGTGTAGAAATAAATAAAGTGGATAACATATACTATCTGTTATTTGATATGCACCATATTATCTCGGATGGAATGAGCATGAATATTTTCTGGAAGGAATTATTCCAATCCTATGTCGGAGAAACAGTGGAACAAGGAGCATATCAATATAAAGATTACAGTGAATGGGTTCAAAAACGTGATTTACAAAATCAGAAAGAATACTGGATTAGTGAGTTACGGGACAACTTGACAGAATTAAATTTACCTTATGATTATCCTAGAACTAGAATACAATCTTCGACTGGTGCAAGAACAGCAATCAATTTTTCTGCGGAATTAAAACAAAGCTTGGACGAATTTTGTAGTAATAATAATGTAACTTCGTATATGGTTATGCTATCAGCTATTATGATTACTATTTCTACATTCAGCGGGCAAGAAAGTTTACTGTTAGGAACTGTAATGTCAGGAAGAACGCATAAAGAAACAGAAAAAATGCTTGGAATGTTTGTGAATACAGTTGTTATGCACGGGGAACCAAAGTTAGAAATACCATATATAGAATTCCTACATACTATTAGAAGTAAGGCTTTAAAAGCATTTGAGAATCAAGAGTATCCGTTTGATAGTTTACTAGAAGATTTAGACATTAAGAGAGAAGTATCAAGAAATCCTATATTCGATGTAATGTTTGTTATGCAGAATAATGAAAAGTTGGATCTTACAGTAGAGGGATTAGAAATAGTAGATATACCAACTAACTATAGTGATGAGAAATTTGACTTAACGTTTACAGCAAGTGAAACAAAGGATTCATGTACGATAGATTTGGGATATCGTTCTGACTTGTTTAAGGAAACAACCATTACAATTATGTTGGATCGTTTACATACGATACTTACAAAGATACTTGCCAATCCACTTCAATTAATACAAGACATTAAGAAAATTAGTGATAAGGAAGAACAGTTAATATGTAATGTATTTAATGATACTAGGACAGCATATCTAGTTGATAAATCGGTTGATGATATATTGGAAGAGATGGTAAAATTATATCCAGATTCGGTTGCTGTAATTAGTGGAGACATTCAACTTACTTATGAAGAGTTAGATATAAAATCCAATAGTTTAGCAAACCAACTAATACAAATGGGAGTTGTAAGTAACGATTTAGTTGCTATTTTTGCAAGAAAAAGCATTGAGACTATTATTGCAATTTGCGCGATTATTAAGACAGGTGCCGCATACGTGCCTATTGATACAAGATATCCAATGCAGCGAGTACAATCCATATTACAAGATTGTAATCCAAAAGTTATAATGAAATATAAGACAGATATAGTTACGAACATACCAATCCTTGATTTGTTAGATGAGTCTTATTTAAGTAATTCAATAGAATTAAAACAACGTAGTGCTCAACCAAACAACTTATTATATGTTATCTATACGTCTGGAACAACTGGAAGACCAAAAGGCGTTATGGTTGAACACAAGAGTGCAGTTAGGCTTGTAAAAAATACGAATTACGTTACGCTGAATCATGATACAGTAATCTTACAGACTGGGGATATGGCTTTTGATGCTTCTACTTTTGAAGTATGGGGGGCTTTACTAAATGGTGGAACGTTAGTATTGGTTCCGACAGAAGTATTTGCTAAGGCTGATGTATTAAAATCTACTATAATTAAATATGGTGTTAATACGATGTGGTTAACAGCGATGTTATTTAATCAGGTGGTGGAGATAGATTTACATGTACTTGATTCTTTGCAATACCTCTTAATTGGTGGAGAAAAACTTTCTGAGAAACATGTTAAGATTTTCAAAGAAAATAATAACTATACGAATCTAATTAATGGGTATGGACCAACAGAAAACACAACCTTTACAACAACTTATTTAATACCTGATCAGTTTGAGAGAATTACCATTGGAACACCGATTGCTAACACTCAGGTGTATATTGTTGATACAAATCGCAAGTTATGTGGAATTAATGAGCCAGGAGAATTATGTACAACAGGAGATGGACTAGCACTAGGGTATCTAAATCATGAAGAATTAACAAAAGAGGTATTTATACAAAATCCATTTGGCGAAGGTAAGATGTACTGCACAGGAGATTTAGCAAAATGGCTTCCAGATGGTACAATTGATTTCCTTGGTAGAATGGATCAACAAGTTAAGATTCGAGGATTTCGTATTGAGTTAGCGGAGATCGAAACAGTAATTAATAATATTTCAGGAATTAGTGATTGCGCTGTCATAATAAAAGAAGATAGCATGGGAGATAAAAGAATATGCGCATTTATCGTGAAAAATGATAAAAATCTTGAAATACCAGTAAAAGAGAATTTGAAAAACATATTGCCAGAGTATATGATACCAACATATATCAGTGAGGTAGAGGTATTACCATTAAATCAAAATGGAAAATTAGATGTAAAAGCATTACTTGAAATTCCTATTGATATCAATAATGGGTATAGAGAGCCAGTCACAGATGTTGAGAAGAGTCTTGTTGCGATATGGGGTAAGGTGTTACAAGTTTCAAAGATTGGTATTTCGGATAACTTCTTTGAAAATGGTGGACATTCGTTAAAAGCAATGAAAGTTATTAACAAAATAGCGGAAGAATTAGGTATACGTTTAGAATTAAGGGATATATTTGAATATGCAACGGTAGAAGAATTAGCAACATATATTTCAAACAAAAACGATGTAATGGAAGAAATAGCCGTGGGCAAAGAAGAACAAAGAGAGTATTATCCTATGAGTTCAGCCCAAAAGCGTATATTTGTAGTAAGTCAATTAGATAGTACGCACACAGCTTATAATATGCCACAGGTTTATGAAGTTGTTGGAAAGCTAGATATTATACGATTACAAAGTGCATTCCATGAGCTGACAAATCGCCATGAAGTATGTAAAACACGATTCTATATGTTAGAGAATGAAGCCGTTCAAGAGGTAGATGGTAATATAGAATGTGAGTTTACATATGAAGTTGTGGAAGATTTCAATGTAGAAGATCTATTAAAGAGATTTGTTCGTCCATTTGAATTTGTAGAGGGAGGATTGATTCGCCTTAAGATTGTTCAATATAAAGAACAGTATTACTTGTTCTTAGATGTGCATCACATTATATCTGATGGAATGAGTATGTCCATTATATTTAAAGAATTATCCAATTTATATTCTAAAAAAACATTGCCTAAACTTAATATCCAATATAAAGACTATTGTATATGGTTACAGCAATGCAATATTGAGAAACAAAAAAGATATTGGTTGAAAGAATTTGAAGGTGATATTCCTATAGTAGAGTTGCCATATGATTATAAACGGGGTGAGATTCAGAGCTTTCGAGGTAATATACTAAATCGTGTTATTGATAGTAACACGAGACAGCGATTAATTGAGTTTTCAAAGAAAAGTCAAACCACAGAGTTTATGATATTTACTTCCGCTATTATGATTACTTTAGGAAAATACAGTAATCAAAAGGATATTATCATTGGAAGTCCGGTCTATGGAAGAACAAATAGTGAAGTGGAAAATTTAGTAGGAGTTTTTGTTAATACGTTAGCGTTACGTGGAGATATTAATGGAGAGAAATCGTATCTTGATTTTCTTAAGGAGGTAAAAGAGACTGCTTTACGTGCATATGAAAATCAAGAATATCAATTCGATGACTTAATTGATATATTGGAGATAAAGAGAGATATCTCTAGAAATCCATTGTTCGATGTTATGTTTTCCTACCAGAATAATGATTCTGTGGAACTAAACATTGATAATGTCTTTATGAAACCAGTAGAGCATAAGTTTGAAAGTCAGAAGTTTGACCTCACCTTTTATATTAGTGATTCTGAAAGCAATGAATATGATTTAAGTGTTGGCTACTGCACGGACTTGTTTATGGAAGAAACAATTCAAAAAATAATGGATAGTTTTCTTGATGTCATACAATCTATTTTGCTAGATGAAAATCAGAAGATAAAAGAAATTGATATAATCAAAGCGGAAGAAAGAGATAAAGTATTGCATCAGTTTAATAGCCAGTCAATGAGTTGTTCCGATTCGTGTACTATTTGTGAGATGTTTATGAAACAAGCAAATTTAACACCAAATGCTGTAGTTAGTGTGTATAAGAATACTAAGATTACGTATGCTCAACTTAGGGATTCGGCAAATCAACTTGCTAATTATTTGAGGAATCAAGGGGTTCAACGAGAAGATATAATAGGTATTATGATGGAACAATCCAATGATATTCTGGTGGGAATTTTTGGGATACTTTTCTCGGGTGCAGCCTATTTGCCAATTGATCCATCATATCCGAAGGATCGCATTGAATATATGCTACAGGATAGTGGAGCAAAGATTCTTGTAACCCAAGAACATCTAGTGGGAACAATTGACTACACAGGTAAGAGTGTATGCATTAATGATGAGCTTTTAGAAGAATCAAAAAATATACAAATAATCAATCAACCTTCTGATTTGGCATATGTTATTTACACATCTGGTTCGACTGGAAAACCAAAAGGTGTAATGATTGAACATCACAATATTGTAAATCTTGTAAACTGGCATAACCGTGAATATGAAGTTACAAGTGATGACTGTAGTACAAAATATGCAGGGTTTGGATTTGATGCTTCTGTATGGGAGATATTCCCTTATATTGTTGTGGGAGCACAGATACATGTAATTGATAGTGACTTACGAATGAACATACAAGGTCTAAACCAATATTTTGAGGAGAATAATATATCAATCAGTTTTCTGCCAACACAAATTTGTGAGCAGTTTATTACTTTACCAAACAAGTCTTTACGTACTTTATTGACGGGAGGAGACAAACTTAGAAAATATGTTCCTACGAATTATCGACTAGTTAATAATTATGGACCGACTGAAAATACAGTAGTATCCACAAATTATTGGGTTAATGCTGAAAACAGTAATATACCTATTGGTAAGCCAATTGATAATGTCAGAGCGTATGTTATTGATAAATATCATAGTTTAGTACCAATCGGTATCTGTGGAGAATTAGCTGTATCCGGTGAGAATTTGGCTAGAGGATACATACATAATGAGGAACTTACTAAGGAAAAATTTGTTGAAAATCCATTTGAACCAGGCAATAAAATGTATTTAACTGGAGATATAGTAAGGTGGAGAGAAGACGGAAATATTGAGTATATTGGTAGATTAGACAATCAAGTAAAAATACGTGGTAATCGTGTAGAAATAGGAGAAATAGAGCAAGCTGCATTGCAACATGTAGAAATCTCCGAATGCGTTGCTATGATATGGGAAGCTAATTCTGGAGATAAAAGAATTGTTTTGTATTATGTAGCGAGTAAAGAACTTGATTCAAAAGAAATAAAATCATTTCTTGCTACATTTTTACCAATCTATATGTTACCAACAATATACTATCCATTAAGCGAACTACCACTTACAGCAAATGGAAAGATCAACAAAGAAAAACTACCAAGTTTGCAAGAATTTTATAAGGAAAAACCAGAACAACCAGATGTTCAAATGACAACGGTTATAAAAAATATTCATGAAATTTGGAAGACGGTACTTGAAATGGGAGATATTAATATTTATGATAACTTTTTTGAAATTGGTGGAAACTCTATTTTGCTAATTAGTATGCATAACAAATTAGAAGAAATATATCCAGGAGCAATCTCAATCACAGAGATTTTTGCAAATCCATCAATTATTAAATTAGCTGAAGCAATTGAATATAAAAGTAATAAAATCTTATTAAAGGGAATTGTGCTACAAGATACAAGTTTTAGAACAGATGTACAAGATATAAGTAATGGAAAGTTGCAATATCAATATACAGAGGAAGCTACGAACAGTATATTGAATGAAGTAGAAGACGTGATTGAATTAAAAAACATTCTCATAACAGTGTTTGCTTTTGTATTGAAGCAAAATTCGATTGAGGAACATATTGTTTTACATTGTCAAGAGGAAGTTGGAAAATACTATACCCTAGATATTGATTTAAAGAATCAGACGAACTTAAATAGTATGCTGTTAAATGTACTAGAAGTTAAGAAATCCAGTCAGCAAATAACATATACATTGGAGTCAGCTACTAAAAATTACGATCAAAATACTTCTGTTACTGTATTGTTAAAATTTAATACCAATACGTGTACAGATGAAAAGAATCTTTACGATATTATATTAAGTGTAGATATCAGTAAGAAAATTGTTTTGGAATTTTCAAGCAATAATGTACAAATTGATATGGATTTTATGGGTAATATGTTCAACCAACTCATAAGTACAAGCTCAGTAATATTTAATTATTAATTTATACAAAAAGAAAGAGAGTGATGCAAATGATTGCTTTCGAAATCATTTGCATCACTCTCAATAACGGGGCTGTTACGAAACGGTTAAGAAAACCATTTTGTAATAGCTCTGTTTCATTTATCTTTTAATTAGATACATTAGTAACAAGTCTATTATATACTTCGTATGTCTTTTCATCTGTTGAACTGCTGAAGACATATTTTTTACCATTTTTCTTAGTGATCATGATGAAAAGGTGATTTTGTGGATTAAAACATACGGTACAAGAACCATTTCCGGATATGCTATAAGTACCCTTACAAAGAGTAGAGAAACCAGTTCCATTGTCTTTTGAGATATCAGGTAATTCATCCCATGTTTCAACTGTCTTAATATCATCAAAGTCTATGTCATAGGTGGTATGAAAGTGTTTGGCTGTGATGCTATCTTCATCAATGGTTAGTAGTAAGGGTGAAAATTCACTTTGAATTATTCCAATGGCAGAGATTGGCATAGCTAATATAACTAGTGCTATGAAAACGGTGAGAACTTTGCCTGCGGGTTTTGCGTATTTCATATCCGCTCCTAACCCTACTCTTTTTTGTACTATCAAATGCTTATCGTTGGGATTGTAATAAAGCAATCCATAGATCCAATAACAATCTTCATCTGTAGTCAAAGAATCCTCTGACTGTATACTGAATTGTTGTTGGGCTAAACGAACCTTAAACTCGGCGCGAAGTACCCACCATAATAGAAAGAAAGTATAGAGTAAGGTAATAGTTAAGAAGAGAATAATACTATCTATATAGTGATTAATATACAGACAAAATAAGATTGTGTATACAGCGTTGGTATATGATAGACCGATAAAGCATTTACCAAAGTTATATCGACGAATTCTTGTTAGGGTTTGATTGCGTAAAGAATCTTGACTAACAATTTCTTGTTTTGTCTTATATGCAATATGAAACAAGAAAGGGCATAGGAAGGTTACTAATCCAACCAATGTAGTCGTGGCAAGGGATAACAGATTAGAATCTTTGCTTATAATTATACTCAAATCAATAATGATTGGTATACAGGTTAATACTATAGCTGGTAAAAACCAATACTTGCTTGCTTTAATAGTTGATAGGCTTTACTAACAGTCATCATATTAATTCCTGATTAATCTGCAAGATTTCGTATCGTTGGTAATTGGTCACCAGGGAGTAATTTGCCATCAGAGATAGCGATAATTATTTGATTCCTAATCTGCTGATAGATAGGAATATCACTGGAAAAGTCAAGTGACAGAAGCATGTAATTCCTCCTTATCTATAAGGGTTAGCTGTTTCTTTGTATTAGTTATAGCAATGCATATAATGCAAAGTGTCAAGGTAAACTTGTCTAATGTTTGTTAAAAAACTAGGTTAGTACGGGAGTATTGAATTGGAATCTCAACGTATACTAACGAGGTTATTTATATTCTATCATTTACTTTTCATGAGATTTCACAACCTATCTCTAATTGCTGTTGTAGGACTGGAAGAGAAAAACTAAGGGAAGAAATTAAGAGAAAAGAGCAAAGGGAACTGTTTGATTTGAAAAATATAAGTGTATCCATTATGAAAGAGTGGCGATAGCATTTGTGTTCTATTGCCCCTTAATTGCTGAGTAGCGGAAGTGCCACTGTAAAACAATGGCGGCGAAGCCGTCAAAAAGCAAAAAATGCAATGTGGGTACCCACTTGTCCTGCTTGCCACTTATGTTCGCAAACAAAGAGCCGTATAGGAAAAGCTTTTTATATGATTAACAGCAAATGGGGTTGACTAAATACTAAAAGACTGCTAAAATTAAAACAAACCAACCGTCGGTTTATAAAGGAGGGCATCATGGGGCGAAACAAATATCCGGAGCAAACACAAGAAAAAATAGTCGAAGCTTCCATAAAATTATTTATTGAAAAAGGCTATGAGCAGACTACGATACAAGACATTTTAGATGCTCTAAACCTTTCTAAGGGTGGGCTTTATCATCATTTCAAGTCAAAGGAAGAAATCTTAGAAGCTGTAAAACAAAAAAGGGCACAGTATGCCGCTGACATGCTGCATGATTTAATTGATAATACCAAGGCGGCAAATGCAAAGGAAAAGCTAAAAAAAATTCTTTACCAGTGGGGTGCAAGCACACAAACACATTCGTTTGATACAATTTTGAGCTCTCAATCAAACAATCCTCATTTTGTGATGGGAGCTTTGCAAAATGCTGTTAATCAAGATGCTCCTATTATTTCAAAGCTAATAGAGGAAGGTGTCAAAGATGGTTCAATACAAACCACAGAGCCTGCCCTATGTGCGGAAATATTTTTACTGCTTTTAAACTTTTGGACAAGTCCTGTGCTTTTTAAGCGAAATTTAGATGAAACAAAAAAACGTCTATCCTATTTGCAGTCGCTTATGTGCCTGCTTGGATTGGATATCATCGACAATGAATTTATTGAGAATATTGCAGGTAGTTATGATAAAACTGGAATGTTTTAAATATTTACGGGCTAAAAATGGCTGTTATAATACAGTCCATTTTTTAGGAGATATAAAAACCGACAGTCGGTTTATTTAGGAGGAATTGAATGAGCGGAAAAATAGCAATACAAACAACTCGCTTGGTTAAAAGATTTGGAGAAAATGAGGTTATCAAGGATTGTTCTATGTGTATCGAGGAAGGTACAATCTATGGTTTTCTTGGCGTAAATGGTGCAGGAAAGACCACGGTGTTTAAATTGCTTATCGGATTACTGACACCCGATTCCGGTAGCGTTGAAATTTTAGAACATAATATGTTTCAAAATCGTGACAAAATGCTTTCGCAAATTGGAAGTTTGATTGAAACACCCACTTTTTATGAGCATCTTTCAGCACGAAAAAACTTAGAAATCCATTTAGCATACATGGGTAATTACGGATATGAAATAGACAAGGTATTGCAAATGGTGGGATTGTCCGATGTAGGAGAAAAAGCGGTTGTCAAGTTTTCGCTTGGAATGCGACAACGATTAGGAATTGCGAGAGCGTTAATTCATCAACCTAAAATTCTAATTTTAGACGAGCCGATTAACGGACTTGACCCTATGGGCATTAAGGCAATGAGAGAATTGTTTTTAAGCCTTGCAAAAGAATATGGGATAACAATCTTATTATCCAGCCATATCCTTAGTGAAATTGAACACGTAGCCGATAAAATTGGAGTAATCGTTGATGGAAAAATAGTATGTGAAACCGACTTGGCACAAGTCAAGGCGGAATATAAGAATAGCTTGGAGGACTATTTTTTTACTATCATGAGCGGAGGGAAACAGTTATGACAAAACTTATCAAATTAGAACTTGAGCGTATCAATTTGCGTCCATATTTTATCAGCAGTGCTATTTTTGGCATTGTTCAATTAGTATTTACTTATTTTGTAGCTTATGTGGCACAAGTGGAACAAGAAGTGCAGTTTATGAATTATGGGAACATTCTTTTGTTTACAGGTGTAATTAGTACTTTTCTTTTTGGTATTTTGTCAGCAACGATGTATGCAAGACTGATTGTTGAGGAATATTCGGGCAAACGGTTAGCATTGCTTTTTTCATATCCTGTTGGTCGACAAAAAACATTTATAGCAAAAACATTGATTGTTCTCTTGTTTGTAATGCTATCCATGTTCCTCTGCACAATGTTGTCTATTGGTATTTTCGCCATAACGGAAGGTTTTTGCCCAATTGTTTCGGAGGTTATGACGAGTGACATATTGATAACAGCTTTCTGTAATATGCTTGTATCTTTAGTCGCTGTCAGTGCAATCGGACTACTATCAATGCGTATCGGATTTATAAAAAAATCCATCTCAACCACGCTAATCAGTGCGTTTATATTGTCGGGTATTTATGGAAATATAGCCATTAGCAAAGTGGGAAACTCAGCTATTTCTTTGATAATTGCCACGGTTTCACTGCTTGTTATATTGGCGATACTTGTCACTTTATCCTGTAAAATCAATCATATGGAGGTAGAATAAATGAAACAGGACAGAATTTCTGAAATCACAAGAAAAGCCATAGAGGTACCTATGGGGTTTACACAGTCACTTATGGAAAAAACAGAGAAGGTAAAAACACCTTCTCCAAGAGTTGATAAAATCGGGCGGTCAATCGGTGCTTGTGTTGGTGTTTTACTATTGCTTACAGGCGGAGCTGGACTTTTAGTTGGTAAATCTTCGTGGGCGATAGGATCATTATCCGTAGGAGCGGTCACTATACTGTCAAATTTTATTTGTATCGGCAAAAACAAAAAGTAAAAATGATTACAGTATGAAAAATTTTCACATAGTACCCTAACGAAATGCCATTTTCGGGCTTAAAGGTTGAGGGGATAAAAATTAACCCTATACCGTATGCCCTCACCCGAAGAAATCTTCATACAAAAGGTATCAAGCGAGCAGCTTTACAAGGCAATCAAGGCACTGCCACCACTACAAGGCAGAGCATTATCCGTGGAATTGAGAATTTACGAAAATACTATGCCAAGAACGGTTGGCGACTTTAGGAGGTATTTTACCATGAACAATAATAAAAAACAGATTGCACCACTGGAAACCGAATTTGGATAGAAGAAGAGTATGAGGTAGATAATACGGTTATGGTTCACATTAGAAATCTGAGAGAAAAAATAGAAAAAGATAAAAAAAATCCAATCTATATAAAAACCGTATGGGGTGTTGGATATAAATTTGGTGAATAAAAGAAACAACCCCTTGTAATTTTGTGAGTTTGTGTATATAATAAAACAAAATGTGTTATTAAGTATTTGACTTATATATAACATACTAACGTGAATAAGAAACAATAATGATGATGAAAGCTACGATTAAAGAATTTCTTCAGAGAGCCGATGGTTGGTGCGAATCGGTGAAAGGATTAGTCTTTCCACTTTCGGAGTTGTCAGCGATGAGCTGAAAGGTTCGTACCCTTTATCGTACAATGAAGTGGCTGAGAAATCAGCAATTTGGGTGGCAACACGGAAACCTTTCGTCCCATATCGTTAGATATGGGATGGAAGGTTTTTTTATTTATAGGAATCGAGTGCAAAAGCTAGTTTATTTTTGTTATCTCGTTAATTTGCATTAATTTATGTGGAATAAGTTATGCCAAACGTAGTTCATCCGCAACGTACTCTTTATTCCAGGAAATCCCACACTATCATTACCTTACTCTTATTCATGAGACTACTATTTTAAGGTTATTAAAATTATTAAAGTAATGGAGGAACAATCATGTTAGATTTAAGATTTGTAAGAGAAAATCCAGAAGTTGTAAAACTAAATATTAAGAACAAATTCCAAGATAGCAAATTACCTTTAGTGGATGAAGTAATAGCACTTGATCTTGAAAGCAGAACAGCAAAACAAGAGGCAGATGCCCTTCGTGCCGAAAGAAATGCTATATCAAAACAAATCGGTGGATTAATGGCACAAGGCAAAAAAGAAGAAGCGGAAGAGTTAAAGAAAAAAGTTACTGCTGAATCAGAACGTCTAGCTGAATTAGAACAAAAAGAAACAGAATTACAAGAAAAAATCACTCAGATTATGATGACTATTCCTAATATCATTGATCCATCTGTTCCAATTGGTAAAGATGATAGTGAGAATGTTGAAATTACACGTTATGGTGAGCCAGTTGTTCCTGACTTTGAAGTACCTTATCATGCTGAAATTATGGAAAAATTCGATGGTCTTGACCTAGACAGTGCGCGTAAAGTAGCAGGTAATGGATTCTATTATCTTATGGGAGATATCGCTCGTTTACATTCAGCAGTTATCTCTTATGCTAGAGATTTCATGATTGAACGTGGATTTACTTACTGTATTCCACCTTATATGATTCGTAGCGACGTTGTTACTGGCGTAATGAGTTTCGCTGAGATGGATGCCATGATGTACAAAATCGAAGGAGAAGATCTATACCTAATCGGTACAAGTGAACACTCAATGATTGGTAAATTCATCGATACAATCAATCAAGAAACCTCATTACCATATACATTAACAAGTTATTCACCATGTTTTAGAAAAGAAAAAGGTGCTCATGGCATTGAAGAGCGTGGTGTATATCGTATTCACCAATTCGAAAAACAAGAAATGATCGTAGTTTGTAACCCAGAAGATAGTATGATGTGGTTCGAGAAATTATGGCAGAACACCGTTGATTTATTCCGTTCACTCGATATTCCAGTTAGAACACTTGAATGTTGCTCTGGAGATTTAGCTGATCTTAAAGTGAAATCAATTGACGTGGAAGCTTGGTCACCAAGACAACAAAAATACTTCGAAGTTGGTAGTTGTTCAAACTTAGGAGATGCACAAGCTCGTCGTCTTAAGATTCGTGTCGTTGGTGAAAGAGGTAAATACTTTGCGCATACACTAAACAACACAGTAGTAGCTCCACCAAGAATGTTAATCGCATTCTTAGAAAACAACTTAAATGCAGATGGAACAGTTAATATTCCAAAAGCATTGCAACCTTATATGGGTGGAAAAACAGTTATTAAATAGATATGACCCACTATAGTTGTTTCGCTATCGTTTCTTAGTCATTGTATGTTAGATAAGAAGCAGTAGACAATGTTGTGAGTTTTGCAAACTTAGTATTTGATATAAACTAAAAAAGTTATAACTGAAAATTATCAGTTATAACTTTTTTGTTTATGAGATCTTCGACCTTACATCCCGTCTATAATAATACAAACATCGTCCATACATATAATCAAACAAGAAGATAAAAACTTCCACTACAGGAATGAATAAGATAAAAGATGGTATTTTTAGTGATACAAACAGTTCCTTGCAGGTAAAATATATTGTAAATACACTGATGTTCGCCACGAGATAATTTATTGCATGTACAAGGTATCTATACTTTGTTTTCGTAAACCAATAATACCAGATTCCATAGTGTCCAAAGAATAAGATATAAGGTACAATTGCAAGCTTATTTGGTAATACCAGTAAGGCAAGTAAAGAAGACGCAACATAAAAAGCGATACCAGCTCGTAGGTTACTCTCTTCTAGAATAATAATTACGAATATTGAGCTTAGACAGTAGGATATCATCTGGATATTCGATATACTACCTGCCAAGAATAAAAACAGCAAGGTGAATACTAAGAATATACCGCATAGACTGATGGTCTTAGTGGAAAACTTCGAAGAATGATTTGTTGAATTCGTCTTAGCCATGGTTTTATTCTCCTTATATAATATAGTTAGTCGCAAGTTGTACAATGATATCTTTTGTATATTGCATCTGTTTTTTCACGAATGGCAATACATAAGATATTGAATACAATTCCTTTGTAATCCACAAAATCCATCTCTGTATAGAGATAAACAATCTGAAGTAATAAGGAATTGATATGTTGTTCCACTTCTTTTAGGAATGTTTCTTTATCCTCTTGATAAGCTGCAAGCATTGGATTGAAAGCATGTTCTTTTGCATCTTTCACTAAATCATCTAATGCATCAATACAATAGACCCATTGTCCAAGATAATCGAATAGCTTACTCACGGAATCTTCCTGTACAGTAATTACTTGATTGAACATATCACGAAGTGTTTGACCAAATAATTTGCCAAGTTCAATATAATCAGTACAGTTTGCAGACTCCATTTCATGAAGCCTTTTGGTGTATTGCTCAAAACATTTTACCTCATTTGGATACTCTTTGCAGATCTTTTTGTAATTTCTATGATAAACTAGCTTACTAGTTCTGGCTTTCATTCCACCTTCGTCATGTAAATTATCTTGTATTTTACCATAAGCAAATATCACATTCATATCTGCCATGAATTTGGTATAGGTGTTTAGACGAATGGGCTTTTTTTGATAAGCATGAAGAGCACAACGGTGAGTAGTCTCTACAGTATTCGTATCTGCAAGGGATGACAGTAAGAGAGCAAAGAAGGCCACGTCATTACTGAGGAGTAATCTTGGTAATTCACCTTGATGTTTCTTTAACTCAACGCAGACGCCACAGTAGAAGGAACGGTATTGTTTATATTCATAAACACGAAGATCATCTACCTTCGGTTTTAGATATCCTATCATCTCATGCCTCCGTTAACAACAATTCATACAGTCGCAACACATCATGCAAGTGAGGCATTGGCAACAATCGTCGCACCCATCATTTCTAGGGGGATAACTAGAATTTTGACCGGAGCCATAGAAGCCACGATTACCACCATAGAAAGCACCGCCAGATTGTTTTGCAGCGAGAATCTGATCTTTTACGGTATTACCAACAGCACTATATAGGTCACCAAGTTCTTGATCTAGATTGTGACCATATTGTCTACATGCAGATTCATAAGTCTGTTTCGTAGTACGGCGAACATTCTCAAGTTCACTCATAAGACCGATGAATTGATAATTAGCTTGAGCAGCAATAGGAGTTCTTTGCATCTCTTCGTAAGCTACTTTTAGCACGGTAGGTATATCATTATAGATACGAGCTGGATCATGAGCGATTAATTTATCATATTTTGATTGAATGGCTGGGTAGATACGTAATGCTTGGAGTACAACTGTGATGGTTTTGTTCATCTCTTGTTCGATAATAGGACGAACCATGTTACTGAAATCATCAGTTGAGGTATAGGCGTTGTTATTGCCATATCCAGAATAAGACGAATAATCAGAATAACCAGTAGCGCCTTTTTCAAAACGATCACATAATTCATTGTATTCCACATTGATTTCTTGCATCTTATCTAAGTCACCACCATTATCGGGATGGTAAACACGTATGAGAGCTTTATATTGTTTTTTGACTTCATCCATAGAAGTCGGATTATTAAACCATTTCATGGAGATTCTCCTTTATTTTAACAATTGGGGTTGCCCTTATTGGAAAGCATATTTGATTATAACATGACATTGAAATGTTTTGGTAGTAACAAATGTCATATTTAATAAAATTATAAGATATATCAAGAAGGGCAAAAAGCCAAAAGTGAACGATTGATAAGTTTTGCACTTTTATACAGTTAGTGTTTACATAGTGTAATTGTAATATTAAATAGAAGCACAATTAGAATCTAACTCATGATGTGACTTCTTTTTGCATACAATGAGAGTAAAGAAGGTTACTAAGGAAGTAAGAAATATGGGAGAGAAAAGGATTATCCTTATATTAGTTATTATCCTACTGCTTATAATGGGTAAATTGTTTAGAGGAGATATCTTTGAACCAACGATGCAGTCGGATACAATAGAGGATTCAGCGATAGAGGTGGAAAAGACAAAACAAGAAGTAAAACAAGAAGCAAAACAAGAAGCAAAACAAGAAACAAAACAAGAAGTAAAACAAGAAACAAAACAAGAAGAAACCGTTAAGAAGGAAGATAGTGCTGAGATTGCGCATAAAGAAGAGTATATGGAACTATACCCTGATATGTATGTTAAAAGCAGTGCTAAGATTCCATTAGCAGCAATTGATACAAATGTTCTTGATTATAGAAAGTACATATTTAAATACCCAATGAGTGATATTCAAAGTGATAAGAAAGTAGCTTATCTTACATTTGATGATGGACCAAGTGAGAATACACGTAAAGTTTTAGAAATCCTTAAAAAGTATAATATTAAGGCTACTTTCTTTATGATTGCGGGGTCAGTAACGCCAGAACGCTATGATCTTATTAAAGAGATGATTGATCAAGGACATGTGGTTGGCATCCATACATATTCGCATAACTATAAGAAAATATATGCTTCTGTTAAAGATTATCTTGACGATTTTTATCTTGCTTATACAAGAATGTATGAAGTTACTGGAGTACAACCAATTGTATTTCGTTTCCCTGGTGGCAGTTACAATAAGTATATGAAGGGAATAAGAAAGCAAGTAATGGCAGAGATGGAGAGACGTGGATTCACATATTATGATTGGCAAGTATCTGCTGAAGATTCCATTGGTAAACCTACAAGAGCCTCTATAACTAGGAATGTGTTAAAGGACTTAAAGAGGTATAGAAAACCTATTATACTTCTACATGATTCTTCTGTAAACAAGGCAACAGTACAATCCTTAGAGACTATTATTCAAACAATTAAAGAAGAAGGGTATACCTTTGATACTGTGGATAAGAGATAAGAGAAAGATAAATTTAAGTTATTAAGTATTCTGCTTTAGATGACTTTAAAGTTATATAATATATAAAATTAAAACACGGCATATCCGCATGTTACTTATATAAGTTACATAGGGAATGTGTCGTGTTTTCTTTTTAGTACTGCATCACATTAATCTAACTTAAACGAGTTCAGCGATTCTTGACACACCAACATAGATTTGTGAAATCTTATACCAAGTTGGAAAATCAACAACTCCAGTAGCAGGAAGATTGAAGATTCTTTGGAATTCTGCTACGGAATCTTTTGTCATTTGACCAAAGATTCCATCAGCAGCAATCTTTGGAATTAATGGATAAGCTCCAGCGATAACATTCAATTGTTCTTGCATTTGTTTTACTTTAGCACCACTACTACCTACTGTTAAATCGTAACCTGGCCAAGAAGAAGGAACGCCAGCAATCTCGTCAGCAGTATTAATGTACATGTTTTCTCCATAGAAATTACGAAGAATTTCAATTGCAGTATATCCCTGATCTCCAAGAGTTTTAGAGCCCCATTGGGTCAGCCTTATTGCAATAAGGGGCGTAATAGTAGAAGTGTCCTTATGTTGAAATAGCTCTGTATCAGGTCGAGAATCTTTCAACAAAGTTTGTTGGTAATATAATTTTTTGTGGCAGTGATTGATATCCTTTGATTCTTGAAAGAAGTAAGTTCGCTGCAACCGTTCCAATTTCTTCTTTCGGTACATGAAAAGTAGTCAGTGGAGGATTGGAATATTGGGACATCTCAATATCTGACATACCAATGACAGCAACTCTTTTAGGAACAGGAATTTGATTGGTATAGAAGCTTTTCATTGCAGCCATAGCCATTAAGTCACTTGCAGCAAAAAATGCTGTTGGATAGTGGTCACTTTTACATAATGCATCTACTTTCGCAACACATTCATCTTCATTCCAGTTACAATCAATGATCCATTCATTATGGATAGGTAAGCCAGCTTTATGCATAGCAATCAAGTAACCTTGGTATCGCTTACTATCTTTGATATCTTGGGACTCACCGCTCCCTCCGATAAATCCGATTTCTTTATGTCCTTTCTTGATTAGATGATTGGTAGCTAAGATACCATTCTGCAAATGGTCATACCCAACATCATCAATATCATCTCTTAAAGTATCAATACCTACAATATGAGGAACACGCTTTTTAATATAGTGGTAGCTATCATCGTTTAAAGGGTCCATTAGAATCAAACCGTCTAAAGAGTCGCTGAAGGTTGTAATCAAAGAATTCTTATCATTTAATACTGTTGATGATTTAATAAAAGCTAAATCAATTCCTACAGATCGCAACTGTTTCTCTACGCCCGCTAGAATAGACATGTAGTAGGGGTCGTTATACCCTTTTTTGGTAACTCTTAAGATGCAGCCGATCTTTACTGTAAGTTCAGTAGTAGGGAGGGAATTTGATGATTTCTTATGCTGTGCCTTGGTAGGTACATAATTTAATTGTGTAATGGCATCAAGCACTCTGGCTTTAGTTTCCTCGGTCATTTTATATTTGGTATCTTGATTTAGAACACGAGAGACGGTAGCAATGGAGACATTTGCTAGTTTTGCAACTTCTCGTATAGTACTCATAACTGAAAACACCCTTCCATTTCGTATAGTCTATATATAATTTACCTTGTGTTACGTTATGTTTACTTTACCTTATCTATAGTAAATTGTCAATGAAAAGTAGTAGATATCAGTCTGGTAATAGCGTTGATTTTCGTTATTAGCCTTATATAATTCATTGTACTAATTATGTAACAAGAAAAAACACTTTGATTATCGATGTTAAGAAAATAATTTATGAATTCACATTTTAACTGTTTACAAAGCATGTAACAAATGCTAATATAAAAGCGTAACAAATGAAAATGATACGTAACAGAACAACTGTATGTTACGTAATCTGTTCTAAAATTTAGTAGAGGATAGAGAAAACGATACAGTGAGTAGAGGCTAAGTAGAAAGGAAGTAAGATTATGGAAAAACCGGTTTTAGTAATTATGGCTGCGGGTATGGGAAGTAGGTACGGTGGTTTAAAGCAGATTGATGCTGTTGATGAACAAGGACATATAATTATTGATTTCTCGATCTTTGACGCAATACGAGCAGGATTTAGAAAAATAATTTTTATTATTAAGCATGAGATGGAAGAAGAGTTTAAAGAAGTAATAGGAGATCGAATTGAAAAAATTGTAGAGGTTGAATACGTTTTTCAAGAGGTTACAAAAGTGCCAGATAACTTTACTGTTCCAGATGAGAGAGTGAAACCATGGGGGACTGGTCATGCAATCTTGTGTTGCAAAGACAAAGTCAAGGGACCTTTTGCAGTAATTAATGCAGATGATTTCTATGGGAGAGAGGCATTTACTAAGATTTATGATTTCTTAGATACGATCAAAGAAAATCAGAGTACTGTTTATACCATGGTTGGTTATCAGTTAGAAAACACTTTGACGGAAAATGGCTCTGTTGCAAGAGGAGTATGTGATGTTAATGAAGAAGGCTTCTTAACAGAGATTACGGAACGAACGAAAATCGAAAGATTTCCTGATGGTGCGAAATATTTTGATAGTGAGCAGGATACTTGGGAAGATATTCCTTTCGACAAAACAGTATCTATGAATCTCTGGGGATTCAAAGAAGATATTATGAAGGAACTTGAGGAAGAGTTTAATAAATTTCTAGAGAGAGAAGTTTCGATTAACCCGACAAAAAGTGAGTTTTTCTTACCAACGGTGGTTCAGCATATGATTGAGAAGCAAAAGGTACAAGTAAAAGTATTGAATTCGGATGATAAATGGTTTGGTGTTACCTATAAAGAGGATAAAGAGGTTGTCCAAAATGAAATAGCGAAGTTAAAAAAACAAGGAGTTTACCCTACGAACTTATGGTAGAAAGTAAACTCATAGTGTAGATACTAGGTAGAGAAAAGATGTAAGTATCAGGACTTTGGAAAGGGGTATAGTAATTTTATGGCAAGTGAAATAAAGGTAGAGTTAATTGAGAATGCAATCACACAGTTTTGTGTAGAAGGAGATGTTGTGAATTATGAAAGGTATGGTAACGGGCATATTAATGATACGTTTGTCGTAGTCTTTCAGAAGAATTCTGAACAAACAAGGTACATATTACAACGCATCAATAACAGTATATTTAAGAATCCAGAGCAATTAATGTTTAACATTACTCAGGTTACCTCATTTTTAAAAGATGAAGTGAAAAGGCTTGGAGGAGATAGTAGAAGAGAAGTGATAACGGTGATTAATACGAAGGAGGGAGCCTCATTCTATCAAGATACTGAAGAAAATTACTGGAGAATGTATCTATTTATAGAAGATGCAAGCTGTTTTGAGCAGGTAAGTAGACCAGAAGACTTCTTTCAAAGTGCAGTTGCTTTTGGGAGATTTCAGAAATTATTATCTGACTTTGATGCATCAAGTTTGTATGAGGTAATACCAGATTTTCATAATACACCGTTACGTTATAAAACATTTCTACAAGCTGTGAAAGAAGACAAATGTAATCGTGCCAAAGAAGTACAGGATGAGATTATGTTTTTTATCAAAAGAGAAGAGGATATGGAGTATTGTAAAAGATGTTTAGAAGAAGGCAAGCTCCCACTTCGTGTAACCCATAATGATACGAAGCTTAACAATGTAATGATTGACAATAAAACAGGGAATGGTCTATGTGTTATTGACTTAGATACCGTAATGCCTGGATTATCTATTTTCGATTTTGGGGATTCTATTCGCTTTGGGGCCAATACCGCTACAGAGGATGAAAAGGATTTGACCAAAGTTAATTTGGATCTTGAATTATTTGAAGAGTATGTTAAGGGCTATCTAAAAGGCTGTGAAGGAAGCTTGACAGATGCAGAAATTGCTATGTTACCTTTTGGAGCAAAAACAATGACATTGGAATGTGGTATGCGCTTTCTAACAGATTATATAGAGGGTGATGTGTATTTTAGAATTCACAAACCAGAACATAATTTAGACCGTTGTCATACACAGATGTCACTGGTACTTGATATGGAACGAAAATGGAATGAGATGAATGAAATCGTGTCAAAGGCAAAAGGAGGTAATTTATAATGGCTATATTAGTTACAGGTGGAGCAGGATACATAGGAAGTCATACCTGTCTTGAGTTGTTAAGCAAGGGTTATGATGTAGTAGTAGTAGATAATCTCAGCAATTCTTCAGAAGAGTCACTGAAGAGAGTAGAAAAGTTAGCGGGTAAAGACTTAACATTTTATCAATTCAATGTTGAAGATAAAGATAAGTTAATTAAGGTATTTGAACAGGAGAAGATTCAAGCTGTAATTCATTTTGCAGGTCTAAAAGCAGTTGGGGAATCCGTACATAAGCCACTTAACTATTATTATAACAATTTGGTTTCAACTCTTGTGCTTTGCGAAGTGATGACACAGTTTGATGTGAAGAAGTTAGTATTCAGTTCTTCTGCTACCGTATATGGTAATCCGCAGACAGTTCCAATCAAGGAAGATTTTCCGCTTTCTGTTACCAATCCATATGGTAGAACAAAGCTAATGCAGGAAGAGATGTTAAGAGATTTGGTGGTTGCTGATAGGGAATGGAAGATTATCTTATTGCGTTATTTTAACCCAATAGGTGCAGATCAAAGCGGTATGATTGGAGAAGATCCACTTGGTATCCCTAACAATCTAGTTCCATATATTACGCAAGTGGCGGTTGGTAAGTTAAAAGAACTTCAGGTATTTGGTGATGATTATGATACAAAGGATGGTAGTGGGGTAAGAGATTATATCCATGTTACAGACCTAGCAATTGGTCATGTGAAGTCAATTGAGAAACTTAGTCAGATCGAAGGTGTTAAGACGTATAATCTAGGTACCGGTAAAGGTTATAGTGTATTAGAAATGGTTGCTGCTTTTTCGGAGGTTTGTAAAAAACCGATTCCTTATGTAGTGAAAGAAAGAAGGCCAGGCGATATCGCAACCTGCTTTGCAGACCCAAGTTTAGCAAAAGAAGAACTTGGATTTGTCGCAGAGAAAAAGCTTTCCCAGATGTGCGAGGATGCATATCGCTGGCAGTGTAACAATCCGAACGGATATCGAGATTGAGAAGGTTCCCTAACGCAAAACGGATATTGAGGCTTGGCACATTCGCTTATATTCCTGAGGAGTAGTATTGGTCATCTTCTTAAACGCTTGTGAAAAATAGCTTGGTGACGAAAATCCAACGATTTGAGAGATGGACGATAAGGAATGGGAAGTATTTGCTAAAAGGTGTTTACTTTCTTCAATTCGTCTTTTATTCAAGTAATTAATCGGTGAGGTACCAAATTGTTTTGAAAAGTTATGTACAAAGTAATACTTATTTAAGTGAACCAGAGAACTTAGCGTATCTACCGTGATATTCTCTCTGAAGTGTTCCTCGATATATTTTTTAGCTATATTACATTCTCTAGTTAAATTGGGACCTGTGACCATGGAAATCTTAAAAGCTTCATTACGAAGGATAAGTGTGAAGATGATATTTAATAAATTCTGACAAACAAAGTCACGATATGGCTGGTCGCGTTTCATCTCATGAGCAAGCGTATTGAAGTACAGATGCAAATCAGTTTTATAGGTAGAACTATTTAAGATGATATAATCTTTGTCCTCAGCTTGAAACTTAATTCCCTCTACTCCTAATACAATATACTCCATTGGCTTAGCGGAATTGGAGATTTCAGTATGTACAATGGTTGGGTTAAGAATAATTAAGTCATTTGCTTTGACATCTAAGATCTCCGACTCTACGGAGAACTGCCCTGTACCATTTGTAATATAGAAGAATTCTGTAAAGTTATGAGAGTGTGGGAGACTAACCCAGTCATTCCCGTATTTCGATAGTGCAACATAGAGCAAATTTACATTAATTGATTGATTACCATGCTTGACATCAGGGTTAAACGTATAGGAAAGGGTTGAATCATCTTTGTGAGTTATGGACGCTTCACAGTCATTATCTGTTGTAAAATTGTATCGACTATTACTCATATATTACCTCCTACTTATTATGTGGAAAATATACAAAAAGATTCCTTTAATGTAATGGTTGGTTGTTTATATTATATATTATACAGCAAGATTCATAAAGAAGAAAGCAATATTTCTATTGTTTATTTAATTAAATATTGTATACTACTAACATAGTCATAAAGGAGGATAAATATATGAAAAAAATTGGTAGTATTTTATTAGTACTTGCATTGATGATGAGCTCCCTTGCTGGTTGTTCTAAAAAGGACACAACAAACAACGGAGCTACAACAACACCTGCAACAACAGAATCTACGGATACGTCTCAAACGGAAGAAACTACTTCACCTGAGGAAACAAAGAAAGATGTTACAATAAAAGTAGCAGCAATCGAAACCGCTTATGGTGCTGAGATGTGGACAAAGGTTTGTGCAGCATTTGAGGCTAAGACAGGAATTAAAGTGGAACTTACAACAGATAAGTTATTAGAGGATGTTATTGGAGCAGGAATGAAAGCTGGAGATTATCCAGATGTTGTACATTTGGCTACAGGCCGTCCAGCAGCTTTAACAGAGACTTTAATTAAAGAAAATGGTTTAGAAGACATAACAGATGTATTAAGCATGACTGTTCCAGGGGAAGATAAGAAAGTTATTGATAAGATTGCTGGTGGGTTTACAGAATCTTCTTTAACAAATCCTTATAACGATGGAAGAACATACATGGCACCTATGTTTTATAGCCCATGTGGATTATTCTTTAACCAAGGCTTATTCAATGAAAAAGGCTGGACAGTTCCAAAAACTTGGGATGAGATGTGGGAACTCGGAGAAAAAGCCAAAGCAGAAGGTATTGCATTGTTTGCATATCCAACAGCAGGATATTTTGATGCATTCTTCTACGCTCTTCTATACGAAGCAGGCGGTGCAGACTTCTTCGAAAAAGCAACTACATATACAGAAGGCATTTGGGATACTCCGGAAGCAAACACAGCATTTGACATAGTTGAGAAGTTGGCTTCTTACACAGAGAAATCAGTTCCTTCCAATGCAAACAATGATAACTTTGTAAAGAATCAGCAATTAATCTTAGATAACAAAGCATTATTCATGCCAAATGGTACTTGGGTTGTTGGAGAAATGGCCGATGCTCCTCGCGCCGATGGCTTTGAGTGGGGGCTTACAGCACTTCCAGCTATTACTGAGGGAGGGGATGCTTATTCCTTTACTTGGTTTGAACAATCATGGATTCCAGCAGCAGCAGAAAACAAAGATGCCGCAAAACAATTTATAGCGTATATGTATTCTGATGAAGCAGCTCAGATCTTTGCAGAATCAGGTGCTATCCAACCAATTGTTGATTTTGCTGATACACTAGAAGGCGACAACAAGATGTTTTACAGTATCTATGATAATGGTGCTAAAGCTGCTTTAGGTGGCTTCGCAACTACCGATCCAGTTGAGGGTGTTAATTTCTCTGATACCGTATTCGGTACAGTAAACTCCTTAGTAAGTGGAGATAAAACAAAAGCTCAGTGGATAGACTTAATTAAAAAAGATAGTGACTTGCTCCGTGCTGCATTAAAATAAAACATAGAAGGTATACTTCTTAGTAACAAGTAGGCGAATACAAAACGGCGAGCAGAATTTTACTCGCCGTTTTTTAAATAGGAGATAGACATGAAAAATAGAGAAAAATCTATATTTATATTCTTATGTGTAGCACCTGCAGTAATTTTGTTTACGATCTTTATGATCGTGCCAACGATTAATATATTCAAAATGTCTCTATATAAATGGGGTGGATATTCGCCGGATAAAACCTTTGTTGGTTTTGATAACTTTAAAAAACTTGCGAAAGATATGAAGTTCTTGCAATCCTTTGAGAATACGGTGCTATTAATTATAATTGTTAGTGTAGTAACGATAGCGTTAGCGCTTGTATTCGCCGCAATATTAACTAGAGAGAAAATCGTTGGTCAGAATTTCTTCAGAATAGTTTTCTACATACCAAACATCTTATCTATTGTAATCATCAGTGCAATTTTTAGTGCAATCTTTGATTCACAAAATGGATTATTTAATAGTATTTTATCTTTGTTTCGGGATAAAGGCAGTGAACCAATTTATTGGTTAGGAAATCAGAAAATAGTTATCTTCTCCATTGCAATTGCAATGATATGGCAGGCCATCGGTTATTACATGGTTATGTATATGTCTAGTATGGCAAGTGTTCCAGAAAGCGTATATGAAAGTGCTAGTATTGAAGGTGCTAGTCGCATTCGTCAGTTCTTTACATTAACAATTCCACTGATTTGGTCCAATATCAGAACGACATTAACGTTCTTCATTATCAGTAGTATTAACCTTAGCTTTATGCTTGTAAAGGCAATGACAAGTGGTGGACCAGATGGTAGTACCGAGGTGTTCTTAAGCTATATGTACAAACAAGCTTACACCAATTCTAGTTATGGATATGGTATGTCGATTGGTGTTGTAGTATTCTTGTTCTCGTTCGCATTAAGTGGAATAGTGAACTTGATTACTAAGCGCGAAACGATAGAACTGTAGGAGGTGGGGCACATGAAAAAAAGAAATAACCTTTCATTAACGAAAATAGTTATTTATATCATACTGGGTTTATTAGCAATTTCAATAATTGTACCAGTAGGCTGGGTATTCATAGCTTCAATTAAGCAAAATAGCGAATTTTATCAAAGTCCATGGAAACTCCCTGCGTCCTTTTACTTAAAAAACTTCAGTGAGGCTTGGAACAGTGCTCATATGGGAGAATATATGCTAAACAGTGTGATTGTCACAGCTGTTGCGCTTGCCATACTTTTAGTCGTAGCTCTACCAGCTGCTTATTGTTTAAGCAGATTTAAATTCAGACTTCGTAAAATATTAAATATACTTTTTATGGCCGGACTTTTTATCAATGTGAATTATATTGTAGTTCCAATCTTCTTGATGTTTATTGATGCAGATAAGGCACTCAAAAGCTTCGGATTGTCTCCACTTTTCTTGAATAATATATATGTGTTAGCTCTCGTTTATGCTGCAACAGCACTTCCTTTTACCATTTACTTATTATCTGGTTATTTTGTAACGATACCAAAGACTTATGAAGAAGCTGCATATATTGATGGAAGTGGATATCTAAGAACGATGGTGAAAGTTATATTACCAATGGCCAGACCAAGTATCATTACAGTAATATTATTTAACTTCTTATCGTTTTGGAATGAATACATCATAGCAATCACCTTATTATCGGATCCAAAGGGGGCAAAGACGTTACCAGTTGGACTTATGAATCTGATGAAGGCACAGAATGCTGCAGCTCAATATGGTCAAATGTATGCAGGCCTTGTTTTAGTAATGTTACCAACCTTGATTCTATATATTATAGTACAAAAGAAGCTAACTCAGGGTATGACTCTTGGCGGATTGAAAGGATAGGTGCTATATGGAAAAAACAATGAAAGTTCTAGGAATTATTCTAAAATGCATATGCCTTGTTGTTTGTGTCGGCTTCGTCATTCTTGGCCAAAAAAGCGTTAGTTATCAAGGCTTAGTTACAATGCTTGCAGGTTTATGTGGAATATTAGTGTTGTTATATCTTTATAACAGAAAATACAAGTAAATGTAGTTTATATAGATATCTTCTAGTGGATTGTGCCTTTCCTTGGCATAGTCTTACTAGATGTGTGCAAAAAAAGAGTAAGTGCGTGGTAATCATGCGCAGGAATAGAGGTTAATATGAATAAAGATAGAATACTATCTGGACGCGTCACTATACCAACAGATGTTGACGTTGTTCCGGAAACGATAGAGCTACTGAATAGATGGGGAGCGGATGCCATCCGTGATTGTGATGGTACCGATTATCCAGAAGAATTAAAGGCAGTTCAGGCTAAAGTGTATAGCACATATTACACAACTCGTAAGGATAACGAATGGGCGAAAGCACATCCGGAAGAAGTGCAACAATGCTATATTATGACAGCCTTTTATACCGCTACAGATAGCTCTTTACGTATTCCCTTGTTAAAAGGAATCGCATCGGATCTAATGAAGGTCAATGACCGTGACGACAAATATCGCTGGTGGGAAGTGATTGATCGTAGTACGGCTAGTGTAGTTCCTAAAAAGGATTGGACTTATGATACGGAAACAGGAGAAGTTGTAATCACGAATTGTAGTCCATTTCATAATTATACAGTTAGTTTTCTAGCGTATCTAATATGGGATCCGGTACATATGTATAACGCGGTAGTCAATGGATGGCAGGGAGTAGAACACCAGATAACCTTTGATGTTAGGCAGCCAAAGACACGCGAGTATTCCATGATACGACTTCGTAAGTTTATTGAAGAGCATCCTTACGTGGATGTTATACGATACACAACCTTTTTCCATCAGTTTACCTTAATCTTTGACGAGATGTTACGTGAAAAGTATGTAGATTGGTATGGATATTCTGCATCGGTATCGCCTTATATCTTGGAACAGTTTGAGCAAGAAGTGGGTTATACCTTCCGCCCAGAGTTTATCATTGATCAGGGATATTATAATAATCAGTATCGTATACCAAGCAAAGAATTCAAGGATTATCAAGCATTTCAGAGACGCGAAGTAGCAAAACTAGCGAAGGAAATGGTGCATATTACCCATGAATATGGGAAAGAAGCCATGATGTTTCTTGGCGATCACTGGATTGGTACAGAACCTTTTATGGAAGAATTTCAGTCAATTGGTCTAGATTCAGTTGTTGGTAGCGTTGGAAATGGTAGTACCCTGCGTTTAATCAGTGAAATCGAAGGGGTAAAATATACAGAAGGAAGATTCCTGCCATACTTCTTCCCAGATACCTTCTATGAAGGGGGAGACCCTGTTAAAGAAGCAAAAGTCAACTGGGTTACCGCTAGACGTGCCATTTTAAGAAAGCCAATTGATAGAATTGGATATGGTGGATACTTAAAGCTTGCATGTCAGTTTCCTGAGTTCATTGATTATGTGGAATCTGTTTGTAACGAATTTCGTGAGCTATATGAAAACATTAAGGGTACAACACCGTACTGTGTCAAACGTGTTGCTGTGTTAAACAGCTGGGGTAAGATGCGAGCTTGGGGCGCTCACATGGTACATCATGCACTATACCAAAAACAGAATTATAGTTATGCGGGAGTAATTGAAGCATTAAGTGGAACACCATTCGAAGTATCCTTTATTAATTTTGATGATATAAGAAATAATCGAGATTTATTAAAGAATATTGATGTTATTATTAATGTGGGAGATGGAGATACTGCACATACCGGTGGAGATGTTTGGGAGGACGCCTCTATCTCAAGTGCAATTCGTCAGTTCGTTTATGAAGGCGGTGGATTGATTGGAATTGGTGAACCAAGTGGACACCAATATCAAGGGCATTACATTCAGTTAGCAAATGTACTTGGAGTGGAGAAAGAAACAGGATTTACCTTAAACTACGATAAGTATAACTGGGAGGCGATTGACTCTCACTTTATCACGAAAGATTGTACGAAAGAAGTGGATTTTGGTGAAGGTAAGAAGAATATGTATGCCTTAGAAGGAACCACAATTATAGTACAAAAAGACAAAGAAGTACAGATGGCAGTGAATGAATTTGGTAAAGGAAGAAGTGTTTATCTAAGTGGTCTACCATATAGTTTTGAAAACAGCAGAGTCCTTTACCGAAGCATACTTTGGAGTACGCATGAGGAAGATAATTTGAAGAAATGGTTCTCTAGTAACTTCAATGTAGAAGTGCATGCTTATGTTAAAAACAATAAGTATTGTGTGGTTAATAATACGTATGAGCCACAAAAAACAACGATTTATAGAGGAGATGCTAGTAGCTTTGAACTTGAGTTAGAGGCAAACGAAATCATTTGGTACGAGATATAACACTTAAGATAATATAAGATTTGATAAGATAACAGTGGCACAAGAATGCCAAGAAGCAACGTAAAACTATCTTCAACGAATTGTCTGTTAGAGGAGTAGACAGGTAGTGTCTTCTAGACAGACAATTCGGGAAGATTATTTTTAATTTAGTACCTACTTGCTTAAATTAGGGGCATTGTAGTAGAAGCGTAGTGTAGCATTGGTTTTATCATATACAATATGGTGAATTAAGCTTGATAATATGTTTTGTTTATCGGATTCGGAGACGATTTCAGATTGCAGTATCTCTGCAAGAGAAAGGTATATTGGGTTTGATAATTCGGTATTCGTGGAATTAAGAGCCTTTTGTATATTTTGTTCTATTAATGTAATCTCTTTCGTTACTGCCATTTTCGTTACTGTGTATTCCTCTAAGGTATCAACACCGTTAAGATAAGCATCTTTTGCACGTTGTAATCGTATAGAATGTTTATGTAGGGCTTCTTTATTAGCCTGCATATCTTCGGTAGGGGTGTTCATAGTGTGCACAGATAGTTGGTAAATATTACTGTTTTGTGGATAAACCTCCATTAAAGATGAGGTCAATGTGGATAACAGCTTCTTCTCACTCAGTTGATGGGATTGAAGACAGCGCCCCTTTTGATAACCGCAACATTGTAGATTATAATATGTTTTGTTTTGAATTTCAAGAGTTCGTTTAAAAACAAGAAGCGAATTACCACAATTGCCGCATTTAACCATTCCAGATAACCAGTGTTTACATCCTTTGGAATGTTCTCTTGGTTTTCTAACTCTATTTGTATAATAAGCTTTAACAGTTTGGTATTCTTCTTCGGTTATAAGTGACTCATGAAGTCCTTTCGTAAGTATGGAAGCTTCGGCATCTCGTTTTAGTTGAAAGCGTATATAACCTGCATAGAATGGGTTTTTTAGGATGTATTCAATGGTACGTTTTTCGAAGGGGTTGCTACGTTTGGTTAGGAATCCTTTGCGATTTAGTTCCTTTGCAATTTCATATGGGGATTGGTGAAAGTTTATGAATCGATCAAAGATTGACCGAACAATTTGGGCCTCATCCTCCTTAATCTTTGGGATTTCTCTAGCATACTTAATTTCGTAGCCAAGTGGAGGAGCAGCTTGATATCCACCACGAATAGCTTTTTCAGTCATACCTTTTAAGACTTCATCTGATAGATTTAGGGAATAGTATTCCGCCATTGCTTCTAATATTGCTTCGAGAATGATGGAGAATTTGTCGTCATCTAAGTGTTCAGTGGTACTTATGACACGTATTCCGCACTCTCTTTTTAACAATGATTTATATAAGATACTATCTTCCCTTGAACGACTAAAACGATCGAACTTATGAACTAGGATAACATCAAAGGGACGTGGCTTTTTCTTAGCCATACGAATCATCTGCATGAAAGCTGGGCGTTTATCGGCTCTTCTTCCGGAAATTCCTTCATCGATATAGATATATTCCTCTGGAACTAGGAAATCATTTTGTTTGGCGTAAGATAATAGAAGACGTTTTTGAGCATCGGGAGAATAATCAGTTTGATCCTCTGTACTAACCCGTATATATATAGCAGCAGTATTCATAGCTTATAATTCCTTAGGTATTCAGTTATTATATGATATTACGTAATATTTGACCAATATGCTTGATATACTATTTTAAGAGGAATAACTATGATGTACTCCACTTATTCATAGTTATTTAGAAGTTAAATTAGGGAGTAAAATTCCATGGAGAAGCTGAAATTTGAGAATTATATATATTTCCCGGATAAAATCATTAAGTTTGACGAGTTAAATGACGATGAAATGGATGAGTTTCGCAGGCAGATGATAAATATCTTGCAAGAGCAAACGAATCTGGAGTATAGGGAAAATAGTGAAGAGCTAACGAATAAAAAACTAGAAGATGGAGAAAATATTCCCAAAATGAATAAGTGAATAATTAATTGCGAGCCCGTATACTTCGCAATTAATTAACTTAGCGAGGTAGAAGGAGAACGTATGAAAAAGATTATTTCAGTTATGCTAGTAGTAATTATAGCGGTTGGTTTAGTTGGGTGTAAGAAAGCCAAGGAAGTAGACGTGAAGACGCAAGATTTAATTAACTCTATTGGAGAGAGTATTGCAAAAGATGCGAATGTTGCCTCTAAAGAGGAACTTGGCTGGAACGAAGTTGATCTATTAAGCGAGAATGGTTCTGCTATTCTTGAGATGATGAATCTTGATCCAAATCTACTAGAAGAGGCAATCTATTATGAGAATCCGATGAATGTGCGAGCGGATCGTATTATTATAGCAAAAGTAAAAGAAGAGAAAGATGTGAATACTGTTAAACTTGCATTTGATGAATTGAAACAGGCACAAGAAGCTGATTGGAAACAATATCTTCCTGACCAATATCAAAAAGTAAAAGAAGGTCAGGTCATTGTTAAAGATAAATTCGTATTCTATTTTGTATATGATGATATCGCTAGTATTAAGAAGATCGTAGACGATGCATTGATACAATAACTAGTAAAGAGTTATTAGTTTATAAGAATCACTATAACAATTACTATAATAAGAAAAGATAGGGAGAGGGAAAATCCTTCTTCCTAATTATACTGTTTAGTTTATTACAGGAGGAAGCAAATGAAGATTATATATGCAAAAGATTATTCTGATTTAAGTCGTAAGGCAGCGAATATTATATCGGCACAAGTAATTTTAAAGCCAAATAGCGTATTAGGTTTAGCAACAGGCTCTACGCCAATAGGTACCTATAAGCAGTTAATTGAATGGTATGAGAAAGGGGATATTGATTTCTCTGTAGCAAGGTCCGTAAACTTAGATGAGTATGTAGGGATTAATTCTGATAATGAACAAAGTTATCGGTACTTTATGGATACACACCTATTCTCACATATTAATATTAAGAGAGAAAATACATATGTACCAAGTGGAAAAGCAGTGGATTTACAAGAAGAATGTAAGGCATATGATGATTTGATTCAAAAAGTTGGTGGTATTGATATGCAGTTACTTGGGATTGGACACAATGGTCATATCGGTTTTAATGAACCCGATCAAGCATTCGAAAAAACAACCCACATTGTAGAGCTTGGAGATACAACAATTAGTGCCAATGCTAGGTTTTTTGATTCTATCGAGGAAGTCCCAAGGAAGGCAATCACAATGGGAATTAAATCTATTATGCAAGCACAGAAGATATTATTAATTGCTAATGGCAAGGATAAAGAAGAGATTATTAATAAGGCTCTTAACGGACCAGTAACTCCAGCTATACCAGCTTCGATACTGCAATTACATCCGGATTTGACCGTGATTTGTAGTTTTGAATCATAGGATAATAAAAAGGTGCCCTCTACCAATGTAGTAGAGAGCACCTAAGTACTATTCTTCGTCGTCTATAATGTCTTGGAATTCTTCATCATCAAGAAATTGATCGAATGCGTCAGCAACAGCTTCGTATTCATCATCATCTTCGATGTTAAGAAGTTCGATTTCTTCGTTTTCTAATTGTTTGAAACGGTATAAGAAAACTTCACCTTCTTCATCACTTTCTGCTTCTTCAACAGGTAGTAATGCAATATAATCGTTTCCGTTAACTGGGAAGATTGTTAATACAATACATTCCATCTCCGTACCATCATCAAGTGTTAATGTTACCATTCCTTGTTCTTCTTCGTTGCATCCGCAATCGCAATCGATATCATGACGTTCGTCGCTCATTAAAAATACCTCATTTCTTTATAATTGAGATTGTCACAGTAAGTATCATAGTTATCTTCTGTGCATTAATTTACTGTAACTTATTTCCTATTGTAACAAGTGAAAAATTAATTCAAGTAAGCTAATGTTTCTCTTTATTATGAATGTATCAGATTGAATAAAAAAAAGCAAGGAGTTATTTTGTTAAAGTCTCATTAAATTCATTGATTTAATTGCAAAAAACAGTAAAAATATATTGACTTTATTGTAAAATAGCATAAAATAATTAAGAGCGGTATATTATGCTACTAAAAGGTATAATTGAAAATACCTATTTATTGAACATTCACAGTTTAGGAGGAGAACATTCAGTGGTTACAAGCAATGCTAATGATAGCAGACCAAGAGAAAACCGTAGCAACGAGACGAGAAGCAACAATTATAAACCTAGAGTAAATCGTGATAATGAAAATCGCGGTGAAGGTAGAACTTATAATGGAAACCGTGAGAATCGTCCGTTTAATAAGGAAGGAAGACCTTATAACAAAGACGCTAAACCATTTAACAAAGAATCAAGACCTTATAACAGACAAGGGGATTCAAACAATCGTACTGATAGACCTGCAAGACCATATAAAAGAGATGGTGAAACGTCTGAACGTACAGGTGGTTATCAAAGAGATAACAATGGATTTAGAGGAAAAGATACAAGAGGTGGGAGCTATAATAGCTACAATAAGGATCGTGGTTTTAATAAAGATCGCGATGATGCGGACAGAAATGAAGGTAGATCTGGTAAAAGCTACGGCAGCAAAGACCAAAGAATGAAAGATGCACCTACTAAAGAAAAAGAACAACAACCAGACAAATTTGAGACTATTAAGCGTTTAGAACGCGAAAAGAAGGCAATGCAAAAGAAACAAGAAAGCAAGAAAACAGAGAAACAAGCAAAGCCTCAAATGAAGCAAAAAAGAACAAATAATATCGATTGGACTCGTGGATATCAGAATGGTCTATATGACGATGATGATGAAGATTACACAATGTTAATGTAATACAAGTATTCGATATATAAGATAAAATTCGTTTGATATAGTTTTAATATATCACGTATAAGAATAGAGAAAAGAAGAATTCTAATTTTCATAAGGATTCTTCTTTTTTATTTACCGTTGCATTGCGGATTGCGAACAAATGTACTATAATTGTAATTAATTGAAAGAGGCTTAATATAGTATTAGTTACGAAAGGGATTGCAGAATGTACAAGATTGTTGATCATGTTATTAAAGTTTCTGTACGAAATCTTGTTGAGTTTATTCTCCGAAGTGGGAATATTGATAATACACAGGTAACGACAGCAGACGCCGACGCGATGCAAGAAGGCAGTCGTATTCACCGTAAGATTCAAAAGCGAATGGGAAGTGAATATCAAGCCGAGGTACCGCTTAGCATAACTGTACCTGCATTTAGTCTAGACGAGGACTATACGCTTTGTGTGGAAGGACGTGCAGACGGTATTATCCACACAAGTAAATTAAATGAAGATAATAACTTATATGAGAATGTAGTAATCATTGATGAAATAAAAGCCATATATATGGAACTTAGCTTCTTAAAAGAGGCATCCCCGGTACATCTTGCGCAGGCTATGTGCTATGCCTACATTACCGCTAAGCAGGAGAAACTTGACTCCATTGGTGTAAGGATGTCTTACTGTAATATTGAAACGGAGCAGATGAAATATTTTGAAGAGACCTATACCTATTCTTTCTTAGAATCATGGTTTAAGGATTTGACTTCTGAATTTGCTAAGTGGATGGAGTGGCAGTGTAATTGGATGCAGAAACGAAATCGTTCTATTAAAGGTATAGATTTTCCGTTTCCTTATAGAGAGGGGCAAAGAGATCTAGTAACAGGCGTATATAAAACAATTATTCGTGATAAGAAGCTTTATATCGAGGCACCAACTGGAGTTGGCAAGACTATCTCAACTGTGTACCCATCTGTTAAGGCTATAGGTGAGGGCTACAGTAATAAGTTATTCTATATGACAGCTAAGACGATAACAAGAACTGCCGCGGAGGATACATTCCGTATCTTGCAAGACAAAGGTATGCAGCTGAAAGTAACTACGATTACAGCGAAGGAGAAATTCTGTATCTTAGAAAAGACTGACTGTAATCCAGGGGCTTGTGAAAGAGCAAAAGGACATTATGACCGTGTCAATGATGCTGTATACGATTTGATTACCCATGAGAACGCCATCTCGAGGGAGTTGATACTAGAATATGCAGAAAAGCACCTCGTTTGCCCTTTCGAAATGTGCTTAGATGTTACGAATTGGTCAGATGCAGTAATTTGCGACTATAATTATGTATTCGATCCTAATGTATATCTTAGAAGGTTCTTTGCGAATGACACAAAGAATGATTATATCTTCTTAATCGACGAGGCGCATAATCTTGTTGAGCGTGCTAGAGAGATGTATAGTGCACAAGTATTTAAACAACATTTTCTTGACGTGAAGAAATTTGTTGCTGGATATAGTAAGAAGTTAACAAAACGTTTGGAAGCATGCAATAGCAGCATGCTCAAATTAAAGAGAGACTGTGAAGAGTGTGAGATTGTTGAAAGTATAGGTGACCTTGTACTAAATCTGATGAGACTACTTGCTGAGTTTGAAGAATTCTTGGTAGAGTGGAAGAATTTTGATAATCGAGATCGTTGTATGGAGTTATATTTGCAGGTCAGACATTTTCTTAATATGCATGAGCTGTTAGATGAGAACTATCTTATATATACGGATTATGATGAGAAGGAAGGATTTCGAGTACGGTTACAATGTATGAATCCTGCAAGAAATCTAGCAACTTGTTTAGCAAAAGGAAAAAGTGCAATTTTCTTCTCTGCAACTTTGTTACCGATTCACTATTATAAAGACCAATTAGCAGGATCAGAGGAGGATTATGCAATCTATGCACCTTCTCCATTCGATAAGGAAAAGCGTTTACTTGTTATCGGCAATGATGTTAGCACCAAATATACGAGAAGAAATCAGAGTGAATATCAAAAGATTGCATCGTATATAATCCAGTTGGCGGGTGCAAAAGTAGGTAATTACATGGCATTTTTCCCTTCTTATCAATTAATGAATGAAGTCGGGAAAATACTGGAAGAAAAGATTCTTATGGGGGAACTTAAAGCGCAAGTTGAATTGCAACATAATTCTATGACAGAGCGGGAGAAGGAGCAATTCCTAGAAGATTTTGTGGAAGATCCAGATGAAACGAGAATTGGCCTGTGTGTAATGGGCGGAATCTTTAGTGAAGGAATTGACCTACGTAGCAATCGTTTAATTGGAGTGATCATTGTAGGAACAGGACTTCCTATGGTGTGTAATGAGAGAGAGCTCTTTCGTTCTTACTATGATAGATGTAATGGCAATGGCTTTGATTATGCGTATCTATATAATGGAATGAATAAAGTATTACAATCCGCTGGGCGTGTTATTCGGACGCAGCAAGATCATGGTGTTATAGTATTACTAGATGAGAGGTTTACCAATAGGCAATATCAGAATCTGTTTCCTAGAGAATGGTTCCCTCATGAAGTGACGGGGTATACGAAGTTCCCATCTTTGGTTGAGAAGTTCTGGAATGAAGTGAGTATAAGTTAAGAAAGTAGCTATTCAGAGATCTAGTGAATGAGCTTGCTTTATAATAAGTCAACTGGATAGCTATGAGTAAGACTTTATTTTTAGAAGAAAGAAGGATAAACATATGAAGAAGAAAGCAGCAATATTTGATTTAGATGGAACAATTGCAGATACAGTAGAATCAATAGCATATGCAACGAATGTGACATTAGAATCATTAGGACTAAAAAAAAGACCAGTTGAAGAGTATAACTACTATGCTGGTGATGGCGCAGATGTATTAGTTATGCGTGCTTTAAAAGCGGCAAGTGAGAATGAGGAGCAAGCAGAGGCGTTATTCCTACGCGCCAAGGATAAATATAAAGAAGTGTTTTTAGAGTACTGTATGTATAAGGTGAAGCCTTTTGATGGAATGGTTGAGTTACTTGGTGAATTAAAAGCTAGGGGAATTAAAATTGGTGTTTTATCTAATAAGCCACATGATAGAGCGGTAGATGTGGTGAATGAGCTTTTTGGAGAAGGATATTTTGACCTTGTTTGTGGGCAAAGAGAAGGAGTACCGAAAAAACCAGATCCAAGCGGTGCAAGAAAGATGTTAGAGGAATTTGATATAGGTCCAGCGGAATGTCTTTATGTTGGGGATACGAATGTAGATATGCAAACGGGTAAGAATACTGGAATGTTTACCGTTGGTGTATTATGGGGCTTTCGTGACAGAGAGGAATTAGAGAACAATCATGCGGACGCTATAATTGCACATCCGCATGATTTGTTAGAATATATTGATTCGTTATAAGTAAGTTTTAGACATAACGCAAACTTCGCATCTGAAGATTCATGGAGTAGTTAACTGCTATCAATGAAGTCATTTATGTGCGATGTTTGGGCGAGTAACGATATTACCAATTAAAATGTTTTCTACCTTCTAAAAATTCATGCCGTTTGAGATGATAATATCTACTATTAAGTAGAAAGAAGAAGGAAGATCCAACTAGACCGCCAAGTACACCGAGTAATATATGTTCAACATCTGCAACTTCATGAGCAATATACTGTTTACATACTTCCATTACTATAGGTAACAAGAAAAGTAAGAATAGTCTTAGTATGTGCCCTTTGTTTTTGAATAATAAGCTAATGTAGAACCCATAAGGTAATGTAATAAGAATGGAAACGAATATATACTGAATGAGTGGACTAATATCAGTTTGATTATAGATGGAATCTTCGATATAGCAAGCAATACGATAAAAAGGTATTACATTGCGATAGCTATCTTGATTAATCGACTGCCACATTGTGTCACTGATACAGGGCAACGTAATGGGTTTTATAACAATAATTAGTGCCAAAAATCCAATATAATAGATGATAAATTGCGTTGTACTCTTGTTAAAGAAACTAGTAAAATGAGCATACTGTTCTCTTGAATCATGAAGGTCATGTAAGATGGAGCAGATCATAGGCATTAACCAATTAAGTAATACAAGAATAAGTAGTTTTTGACTATATTCCAAAGAGAAAGTATCTCCATTCATGTAGATAAATCCTATAATACATGAACTGAATAAGACAAGAATAAAGCTATATAAGAACCCTGAGTCAAAACTTTTGGATGTTCGAATGAATATACTAGTACAAAGTATGAGAATAAAACTAATTATAACAAGTGATAGTACAGTGTTGGCGCAATAATAGATTATAAAGAACTCAAGTCCCAAGGTAAGTAAACTTATAAGGTCAATAATTGTAGTGAGTCGCACAGAAAGTCGATTCATTTATATTCACACAACCTTTCTTTTATTAATTATCTGGCGAAAAACTTAATAATCTTTTGTTCAGATACCTAGAAGGATTGGATTATTAAGCACTGGAATATTATAAAATTAATTAATGGGTAATGTATATCTAATACTAATTTACTATAGAATTAAATATTTGTATAGGGCAAAAATGGATAAATTGGTAAAAAATGATGAACATAGGGTTCGCTATGCAGTATCTAGTTAAGGAATTTATACTAGAATATGATAAACTTTTTTAGGAATTTATAGTAACATAAGGTATTCGATTTTTGGAGAATATTACATTTGTAAAAAAGAAGAGAATCCTTTAAAGTAAATAGCAAGTATATGTTTGGTGGTTACGTGCTTATTGCAAGGAAAGGATATATTGAATGAAATATTATAAAAGAGTTTTGATTGCGATTATTGGTATCTTCTTTGTAGGACTCGGTATTGCGTTTAATGCGGGAACCATGTTTGGGAATGATCCGATTGCAATATTATATGATGGCATGCGTAGTGTGCTAAGAATGGAACCAGAACAGTTGGGATTGATATCTAATATAATTAATGTAGCTATGATAGTTATTTTATTCTTTCTAGGGAAAAGATACATTAATATCGGAACCTTGATCTATATAGTACCATTTGGTTTCTTTGTTTCAATAGGGACGTATCTTTATAATGTGGTAATAAATCAAAATAGTTTTATACAAAGAGTTATAGGTGCAATAATCGGATGTTCTGCAACGTATTTTGGAGTGTCACTATTCATAGTTGTGGCTATTGGACTTGACCCATTCACTGGAGTAGTTATGGCAATAGCAGATAAGATAGGTTGGAACTTTAGAAAAACAAAAATATGTTTTGATATAGTAATGGTGTTAATCGGATATCTAATGGGTGGTACATTAGGTATAATCACGTTACTAACAGTAGCGACAGCAGGACCGGTAATCCAATACTTCTCAGATGTGATGAAAAAATATATAAAGATAGATAACGAAATAAAGTAGTAAAGTGGAAGCAGTCAGCCTGTCGATAAGGTTGGCTGTTTTCTGATATTCTCTAATGAAAAAAGCAAAGAATTAATGTATAATGTAACTAATGAGAAGCAGCTTGCTGCTTCTAGGGCTTGAACGAAGAGAAAGACCGTAACTCCGTAGGAGTCATTAGTTAACGAGGGAAATTACAAAGTAATTTCTCGAGTCTATTGTAAAAAGATGAAGAAATAAGCAAATGAGAAGCAGCTTGCTGCTTCTAGGGCTTGATAAATGTGTCAAAGTGCGTTAGGTAAGAAGTTATGATAAATATGGCTGGAGTTTTGCGATAATAATAGATCAGACAGAAAGAAAGGAGTGAATCCAATGAAATTTATTCATACAGCAGATCTTCATATAGGAAAAGTAGTGAACGAGTTTAGCATGTTAGAAGAACAAAAACATGTTTTAAACCAAATACTTACCATTGTGAAGGAAGAGAAGGCAGATGGCTTAATCTTAGCGGGTGATATCTATGACAGGTCCGTTCCATCTGCAGAGGCGGTGGTTGCCTTGGATCAATTCCTAAGAGAAGCAACAAAACTAGGAATACAGATTTTTATGATTAGCGGGAATCATGATTCTCCTGAGAGAATTGGTTTCGCTCAGAGCATATTAGTGGACAAAGGATTACATATTGAAGGTATGATACGAGGTAATATGAATCCTGTTGTAATGGAGGATGAGTATGGTACACTAAACATCTATATGCTTCCATTTGCCAAACCAGCAATTATAAGACATTTATACCAAGATGAAACCATTGTAACTTGCGAAGATGGTGTACGTAAGATGATTGAAGAATCTAACATAGATGCGAGCAAGCGTAACCTAATGATTACCCACCATTTTGTTACCAATACAGGTAAACCACCGGAACAAAGTGAGTCGGAATCGAATCTGTTACTAGGTGGAGCGGAGAATGTAGATGTAAGTGTGTTTGAAGCATTCGATTATGTAGCACTTGGGCATATACATGGACCACAGCGAATGGGAAGAGATACCATACGATATAGCGGATCACCTATTAAATATTCGTTTTCGGAAGTTTTTCATAAGAAGAGTGTTACCATTGTTGAGCTAAAGGATAAAGGCGATGTAACCCTATCAGTAAGAGAGCTTAAACCAATTCATGACATGAGGAAAATAAAAGGTACATTAGATGAACTCATGAAAGAAGAAGTGTATTCGTTAGCGGATGTTAATGATTATCTTCATGTAACCTTATTAGACAAGCAGGAATTATTTGATCCTATGGGTGAGCTTAGAAGTGTGTATCCGAATGTAATGCAGATTACGTTTGAGAAGAATGAACGTAAAGAAAATGAAAATAGTGTGAGTATAACAAGTACACGGAGTAAATCAATCTATGAACATTTCAGAGATTTCTATGCAAGTGTTGCAGGGGAAGAGCTAGCTGGAGAATATGATTCTTGCATGAAGGACGTGATTGAAGAGGTTGGAGGTGATATCGGATGAGACCATTACAAGTAACTATTGAAGCTTGGGGTCCCTATAAGGATAAAGTAGTTGTGGATTTCACTAAGTTTAATCAAGGAAGTTTGTTCCTAATAACTGGTCCGACGGGAGCGGGGAAAACAACGGTATTCGATGCTATAACCTTCGCCCTTTATGGAGATGTAAGTGGTAAGACAAGGGAGAAAGGAACACTTAGAAGTGATTTCGCCAATGCGGGAGAAGATACGTATGTAGAGTTGTTGTTTGAACATAGGGGGAAGAAGTACCGTGTGTACCGTGCACCCAAATATGAACGGCCTAAGAAACGTGGAGAAGGAACAACAGTGTCGCAAGAAATTGCAGAACTGTATATCGAAGATCAAACTCCGATTGTTGTAATAACAGAAGTCAATCGAAAAATTGAAGAACTGCTCGGGATGACATATCTTCAGTTTAAGCAGATATCCATGATTGCACAGGGAGAATTCTTAGAATTGCTTGTTGCAAGTTCCAAAGACCGTGTAGAAATCTTAAGAAATATATTCAAGACCAATCAATATGAGAAATTACAAAGGGCATTAACAGACAAAGCGTTACGCTTACAACGAGAGTTAACGGAACAAAATAACCGTCTTGATGAAATCATGAATACAATCGAGTGTAATCGTGACGATGCAGAGGATACATTAGCACAGTTGCTTGTGGCACCACCCTATCATTATGAACGGATTCTGACCATTTTGAAAGAGGGAATGGCCGATACGAAGAAGCAAGAGGCACTGTTAGAGACTAGTATTAAGGAATATGAACAAGCAGAGAAGGTATATATCGAGAAGATTACAAAAGGTGAGAAAATTAATGAAAGTCATCAAAGACTAGCAAAGTTAGAAGAGGAGTTACAACAACTAGAAAGCCAGAAAGAAGTATTCGTAACTAAGAAGCATAGATTAAATCAGGCACTGCAAGCAATGAATGTAGAATCTTATGACAAGATGTATGAAGCTTCCGTTGTTCGGTATAACACAGCCAAATCAAAGTGGGAACAAATCAAAGCAGAACTAGAGACTGCTTTACCAGAATATGAAGCTAGGAAGGTAGAATTTGAACAAGTAGGCCTTCTTGAGAAATCCTTGTTAGAAAATCAGATGAAACAGAGGCAAATTGAAAGTTATCTACCCCTTGTCGTTGAAGTGAATAACTTACAAGAGAAGATAGCGTTAAGCAACAAGGAAATTACTGCGCTTCAAATTAAACAAGAAAATCTGAAAAGCAAGCAAGTGCAAATAGAAGATAATCTTAAAAAGTCAAAAGAAGAATTTGGTTTATATGAGAATGTAGAAGTTTTAATTGAACAAAATAAGGCAAGTCAAGAGCGCCTACGGATTCAATTAACAAGGATTAAGGAAGTGCAAGCCAAGAAGGAAGTGCTTGATGCAACAATTCATAATAGGGAAATGAAAATACCAGAATTTAAGAAGGCAGAGCAAGAATCCTTAGAGGCAAAAAAAATATATGACGAGAAAGAAGCACAGTATCGCAGTGCGTTAATTGGTATCGTGGCAAGGGAACTTGAAGAAGGTAAACCTTGTCCTGTATGTGGCTCTACTTCGCATCCTATGAAAGCTACAGTTGCTGATACAGCACCAGATGAAAAAGAATTAGAAGAGTATAAGAAAGTAGCAGAGCAAAAAGCGTTACTGTATAAGGAGTGGTATTCTACGTTAGCTGCTTTATCAGAGAAAGTGAATACACTTCAAAGTGATTTTGATACGGTCTGTAAAGACAATGAAGTAGCTTCAGAACAGATAATAGAGATGATTGAAAGGTTACATCAAAATCAAGCGGCATTAGAGGAACAAGCAGCAACCTATCAAAGGAATCAAAAGCGAAAAGCAGAGCTAACAGAAAGTATTACGAATCTAGAGAGGTTAACGAAAGAACAAGAAGACATATCTATAAAATTAGTACATCAACATAATCTTATTGTACAAGAAAACAAACAGATTGCTGAACAAGTTGAGCAAAAGAAAGCCTTGCTACCTACAGAATATCAAAATAGTAATAAAATCTCAGAGGCCCTTGAACAGATAGCTTTGCAAGTTGAAAAACAAAAGCGACAGATTCAAAAAGTGAGAGAAGTATACGATGCGGCAAAGACGAAGTACGAACGATTACTTGCTCTTCGAAGTGAACGAGAGGAAGAGATGCGTATGGTACATGCGCAGGGGAAGGTAGAAAAGGAAGCGTTAGAAGCAGCTTTACGAAAGTTTGGATTTGAGTCAAGAGTGGCATACAAAGAAGCTTCTATGGAAGAAGTGGAGAGAGCTGCCTTAGAGGATGAGATCAGAAACTATATAGAATCTTGTAAAGAAAAAGACGCTAAGATGAAGACATTACAAGAGACATTAGGCAAAGAAACTGTGATTGATGTGGAGGCATTGAGAGAAGAGCACAAAGCGTTAACCATGAAGAAAGAGAAGGTTGTTGAAGAGAAACAAGCATTCCATACGAAACAAACAGTGAACGAGAAGGCTTATAAGTCCATGAAAGAAAAATTGGCTAAGCGTTCCGCTTTAGAAGAGGAATACGGAATAGTGAAGCAGTTGGATAACATCACGAAAGGAAATAATCAAGATCGTCTCGTATTCGAACAATATGTATTGGCATCGTATTTTGAAGATATCTTGGCTGCTGCTAATCTTAGGTTATTACTTATGACTAGTAGTCGTTATGAATTGCTTCGATCTACAGGAGTTAGCGACGCCCGTAAGAAAGATAGCTTGGATATCGAAGTGTTAGATCACTATACTGGTAAGAAACGTTCTGTCAAATCCCTTTCTGGAGGGGAATCCTTCAAAGCGGCATTATCCCTAGCACTTGGTATGTCAGATATCATCCAAAGTTACGCTGGCGGAATAGAGATTGATACCTTATTCATTGATGAAGGTTTTGGTTCTCTTGATACAGAATCTTTGGAACAAGCTTTAGAGACGTTATCAAAATTAACTGAAAAGAATCGTCTGATTGGTATAATTTCTCATGTGGGTGAATTGAAAGATAGGATTAATAATCAGATTGTTGTGGAACGAGGGAAACATGGTAGTACACTTGAGATGAAAGTCCTTTAGGTCTGTGAATATTGATACTGCTATCTAAGAAAAAGGCATTGGAAATCTAGAATAATATAATTACTTAAAAAGTAACGATTTAAGACTAATGTTATATTAGTTTTAAGTAGTTACTTTTTTGTTTTCTTATAAAAAGATATAAAATGAATACCTAAAACAAAAAAAAGATATGTAAACAACTATCAGAAACCAATAAGATGAGATTATATAAAGAAAAGGAGGAGATATTTTTGAAGGTAAAAAAACGTATAGTGTCAGGGGCACTAGTATTAGCAATGCTGTTGTCAACAGTCGTAAATGATACAGCGTTTAAGAGGGTGAAAGCCCAGGAAGTAGCAGTACCAGATAATATGTTAGTAAATGGGGATTTAGCAACAGATTTGACGGGGTGGAGTAACTTTAGTGAAAATGCAACTTTAACACACGAGCCATATAAGGCAATTTTTGATATCAGAGAAAATATGGCAGATTGGCAAATTAGCCTATATCAAGTTGTTAATGCTATTGAGACTGGTAGCACCTATTGCATCAGTTTTGATGTTTTAACAAGTGTAGACCGAACCGTTATATTCGGATTCGATGGTAGTAGGGATTACACTTCTAAGACGATTCCTGCGGGGGTTAAAACTACAGTATCTTGTGAGGTAACGGCATCGACTCAAAAATTTATGATTTATCTAGGGACGAATGTTGGAGCACATAGGGTAGAAATCTCAAACATTAGTTTATTTCCAAAACCAGTTGATTTACCGAATGATGAGAATGACCAAACACCAGACCCGATTACAAGTTTAGATGGTCTTAAACTAACACAAGGTACCGTACTTAAGAATGGCAGTTTTGCATTAGGAACGAATGGTATGGAGGGCTGGAGTACATATGCGGTAGATTGGATGAATACATATAATGTAGTTCGCTATTCCAAGGTAGCTAATGGTGTAAAGGTGTGGATTACTAATGTGGGAGATGGTGCGGGTAATGTTCCACAAGACGCCAAATTTTATCAGAATGTAAAGTTAGCTGCAAGTAAGGTATACACCATTTCTTTTGATGTACATTCTGAGAAGGCAAGGAGTATACAGATATCTTTAGATGCAAGAAATAATATATTAAGTAAGACAATAGCAATACAAAAAGGTGAAACAAGACATGTTAGTTTTAATATACCTGCGCAATCTTCGGATACAACCGCCGTATTCAGCGTCTTAATGGGAAGCGTTGGAAGTCGTGAAGTTAGAGAAAACAATCTTACATTCTCTAACATGAAGTTAGAAATCAATGGGTTTACAAGGCTTGTTCAACTTATTGATGACGGAGACTTTTCAAATGGTATAGGAACATTTACATCACAAGGCAATGTTATCGTAGATGCAGATAGGGAAAAGTCCGCAAAACTTACGATAGGTGCAGATGGTATGTTAGAAGACGTATCCTTTAATAGAGGGGGATTGCAAATCGCTGCAAATCAAAGTTATGATATTAGCTTTGTAGCTGGGGCAAGACATAACAGAGATATACGGGTAGTGTTAGAGGATGCCTTAGGAGAAGTAATTGGACAACTAGACTATACACTGACAACAGATCCCGTGCGTTATACGATGCAAGTGAATACGACGAAAGAAATTGTAGGCGGTACTCTAAGATTTATGATCGGTGGGGTAGCAGATACTGTATATATTGACACGATTAGAATGGATGCTACAGGATATGCGCAAGTACAAGGTGTGGATTTAGAAGCTCATGATATAACAGAGCTTATTAAGCAGAAGCCACCTATTATCAGTGAAGATACCGATGCAGTAGTAGGAGATAATGTTACCCTTACTTTTCCGGATGATGGAACGTACCAAGTAGGAATTGATTCTATTACCGTTAATGGAGAGGAAGTACAGGGAACTAATTTATGTTCAGTTCAAGCTGGGAAAATAGTTCTAGATCAATCTTTATTCACGATAGAGGCGGGAAAGGACCGTAGCATATACGAAATCGTTATTCAAGCGCCATGGTATAGTGAAACAGTAATAAAGCAGGTTATCTATCCAAATAGAATATGGAATCTTACTTGGTCCGATGAATTCGATGGGACTGGTAATAACCTAGATTCTAATAATCTTGATTTATCGAAATGGTCTTATCAAGAAGGAAATGGTGCAGAATACAATGTAGCAGGTTGGGGAAACAGTGAATTAGAGTATTATACAAGAGATAATATCAAAGTAGAGGATGGTACCTTAAAGATAGAAGCTAAGAAAGAAGAGAAAGGTGGACAACCTTATACATCTGGACGTATTTGGACGATGGCAGATGATAAAGTAACAGCGCTATTCTCACAAAAATACGGTAAATTTGAAGCAAAGATTAAGATGCCAGGAAAAGAAGGCAGCCAAGGTTTATGGCCAGCATTCTGGATGCTTCCGGCTGATACGGAATATGGCAGTTGGCCTTTATCTGGCGAAATTGATATTATGGAAGCAAGGGGAAGAGAGCCAGACAGAGTAGATGGTACCATTCATTTTGGACAGCCATATCCGAATAATCAGGCTATAGGTGATTCATATGTTTGGGAAGAAGGAAAAGGTTCCATTAACGATTATCATGTATATTCATTAGAATGGGAGCCGGGCGAGTTACGTTGGTATGTAGATGGTGAACTATACTATACAGAAAATAACTGGTACAGCCTCTCAGATGAGAATCCAGTAGATTTCGCTTACCCAGCGCCGTTTGATCAGGAATTCTATATAATCCTTAACTTGGCAGTGGGCGGAACCTATGATGGTAATCTTATCCCAGACGATTCCGTAATACCAGCAGAGATGTTGGTGGATTATGTAAGGGCATATGAATACACTGGAGAATATGAGGTGCCTGTAAAGCCAACGCTTCCTAAGGAAGAGATTCCAGCGGGTGCAAAAGTTCCGAATGCCCAAGGGGATTATATAGTAGATCCACAATTTAATAATGTGAAGATTATTAAGGATTATGCGACAACGCAAGACCCTAAAGGATGGAATTTTGCAACACTACCTGATTTTGGTGGAACTGCAAGTTTCAAGAAGGTGGAAGAAAGTGGAATTACCCTTGGAGAAATTGATATAACTAATAGTGGTAACGCAGCTTATTCTATTCAATTGATACAAAATATTCCCCTAGTGAAAGGACGCTATTACAAGATAAGCTTTGATGGAAAGGCCGAAAAAAATAGGGAGTTATCAATTAAGTTCGGCGATGTAGGGGATGATAAATGGGGAGTATATGGCTCATATAGTCCAACATTAACGAAGGAACTGGAACATTATGAATATATTTTCCAAATGGGAAGTGAAACGGATGTTACATCAAGAATAGAGTTTAACTTAGGATTGAATGCCACATCTGTTTGGATTGGTAATGTTAGTTTCACCGAAGTAGACGGTATAGTTATTGATGATGATTGTATTAAGAAGCCATTAAAAAACGGAAATCACATTTATAATGGAACTTTTGATCTTGGTAATAGTCGATTGGTATACTGGAACCTAAACCAAGTGGATGGTAAGGTTAACAATAATGAAGTTGTATTAAATACATCAGCAAATAATATGGAATCGTTGAGCCAGCAAGGTATAGAATTATTACAAAAGGATACCTATAAGCTTGTCTTTGATGGCAGTAGTAATGTAGAGAGAGATATTAAAGTAAGGTTTAGTAGTGCAGATGATTCTGTGATCTATGATGAACAAACAGTTTCGTTAAGTACAACAATGGAGAAACATGCTATTACTTTCAGTATGCCAGCAGGGATTACTGACAAGAATGGAAAGGTAGCGTTCTTAGTGGGAGGGACTTCGTCTGTCATCAATATTGATAACACGATATTGACAAGGGAGACAAATCGTAACGTAGATTTTAGTGATATAAATTGTTACCCATTACAAAATGGTGATTTTGAAGAGGGGACTACTGGCTGGAGTACTTATGGAACGAATGTATCCGTTGTTAAAGAAGGTGAGAATAAGGTTGGAAAAGCGGTAGGAGCAGCTGGAGGACAGACGTATGAAAGTATGTTGATGTATTCCGATTTAGAAGTTGTTAGTGGCTTTACCTATAACTTCTCCTTCCGAGCAAAAGCCAATAAAGCAGCTGATATATCGGTAGCAATGGAAGATGAGTATTATAATCGACTCTTTCCAGGTACAACTCTACACCTTACTACTGAGTGGCAAACATTCTCTTATGAGACCAAATTCAATGTAGATGCTGTTGTTACATTAAAGTATCTATTAGCTGGTACGGGATCACAATTAGATTTCTATATAGATGATGTTGTGTTCGAAATAAAGGGAGCGCCTAAAAAGTCTGGTACCTTAACATCAAAATCTGATTTGAATTATGTAGATAGTGATCTTGTTTTTAATAGTTCTGGGGATAAGGAGTGGATTCAATCAGCAGAATTCTATGTAGATGGAGAACAAGTTGAAGGATTGAAGATTTCAGTTGAAGATTCCACTGTAACACTGGATAAAACACTGTTCAAAGAAGCTAGAGTGTATGAAATACTTGTAAAGGCAGAGGAGTATTCTAATTATCATACTACAATTAAAGTATATGGACATGATAAGAATCTGTTATTGAATGGTAACTTTGATTATGGACTTAATTCTTTTGAAACTTATGCTCATCAAGGCTGTGCGGATTTTACTGTTGAGAATGGATATCTTAATATTCACTCTAAATACCAAGCACTGGAGAATAATCAACCAATTACTTGGTCCGTTCAATTAGGACAGAGTAAGATTCCTGTTGTACCAGGTGATGAATATATCCTTACTTTTGTAGGGTACTCGACGGTAGACAGAAAAGTTATCTTGGAAGGAATCAATAATAAGGTTGTAACAATTACGAAAACGCCGCAAGTGTATCAAATTCCGTTTACTCCGAATACATTTGATTTGAGCTTGAAATTCCTTATGGGGACAGTAGAGCAGACTGGAGATAAAGAACATAATATTTATCTTGCCAATTTTGGATTATATGCAAAGGCTGATTATCATGCTACAGAAATTACAAAGCCTGGAGAACAATTAGATGCACCTTTACAGGTATTTGCAGAAAATGCTTCTAATGGAATTGCACTACACATTCTTCCAGCGTTATCAACTCCAAGTGGTGTATTATATCAGATATATATTAACGATAAGTTAGTAGAACAGACAGAGTCTACAACATATCTTTACGAAACGAAGCTCACAGGAATGTGCAAGATACAAGTAAAAGTTGTAAAAGATGGATATAAGGATTCAAAGGTAAAGGAAATTACCATTCAATTAAGGGATGTGTTTGCACCTGATATACCGAATGATTTCACAGTAAAGTCTGTAGCAAAAGGCGAAGTAAATATATCGATTACACCACCATATGATAATGTAGGAGTAGCTGGTTATCTGATTTATCTAGATGGTGTAGAATATGCTAACAGTAGCACGGCAGAAACCAAATTAAAAGGAATAACACAAGGCGAGCATCTGATTAGTATAAGAGCATATGACATAGCAGGAAATAAGTCTGGTATGACAGTAGGTAAGTTGATTTATGTGGCTGGTGAAACCACGGGTGAAGGCTCACAAGGCGGTGGTTCTACAGGTGGCAATACGAATGGTGGAGATTCAGGACAGAGTGGTTTGAATGCAATTTGGTCTCAAGTACTTGAGACGTTGAAGCAAATAAATGGGAATGCTAAACCTACTGATATTGTAGCTTTGAATGATGCAATTATACCAAAAGAGATTTTAGTAGCAATGAAGGATAAACCAGTACGTCTGCTTATTGACATGAATACATATTCATGGAGTATTAACGGAGAATCAATTAAAGATGTACAGATGGAGAAGATGTACAATTTAGCAGTTACAGAGCTTGAAGAAGAACAATTAACAAAACTGCAACAAGTAATTAATAAGGCAAAAAAAGAGAATAAAGTGGATGTATTGACGGTATTAAAAGAATTCAAAATAAATCATAATGGTGCGTTACCATTTGAAGGAGAGTTAAACTTACCACTAGATCTCAAATATGCCAATACATATGTATATATCTACTATTGGAATGAAAAACTTGACAAACTAGAACTTAAGGATATTGTAAAAGTAAATAAGGCTGGAGAGGTTGTTATACCATTTAACCATGCTTCTTCCTATATCATTACCGAACAGGCATTATTACAACCAAGTGTATCTTCCAAATTAACGTTATATACAAAGCGTCAGAACAGTATAGCTGTGAACAATGTAATTAAAGAGGCACAAATCACATATAAGAGTAGCAACAGTAAAATTGCTTCTGTTAATAAAGATGGTAAAGTGACAGGAAAGAAGGCAGGTAGTGCAACGATTACTGTAACAATCAAACAAGGTGGTAAAAAATATGTTTGTAAGTCTAAAATTACAGTAAAAACAAGTGTCTTTAAATTTAACAAAAAGACGAGTCAGCTAAAAGTCGGTAAGAGCTTTACATTTACACTAACCAATAATGGCTACCCTAAGGATGTAGTTTGGTCAACGACGGATCCTTTAATTGCAACTATAACTAAAAGTGGAAAGCTGACTGCGGTGAAGACTGGTACGGTTACAGTGTGTGCAACGGTAGAAGGAAATACCATAGTATGGAAGGTCAAAATTATAAAGTAAAGGGAAGAATGGAATAAATATAGTTATAATAATAAATTAAGATATAAATCTATAAAAAATATAATTTACTGCTTGACTTTCTAGTCGAAAACCAATATAATATCAAAGTACTTACGACACAGTGCTGTTGTTAAGTACTTTGTATGGGATCATAGCTCAGCTGGGAGAGCATCTGCCTTACAAGCAGAGGGTCATAGGTTCGAGCCCTATTGGTCCCATTACCTAACAAAATATAGTTAGGGACAAGCTAATGACAAACAAATATGGCGGAGTAGCTCAGTTGGCTAGAGCATGCGGTTCATACCCGCAGTGTCGGCGGTTCAAATCCGTTCTCCGCTATTATAAGTTGTAATAAGACGTCAAGTAATAGGAATACTATTACTTGACGTTTTTGTTTTATGATTATATTATGAATGTAGAAGATGCAAATGTATCTTTGGAAAACAAGATGATATTAACTACTTAGTATGTAGTTGTGAATAACATATATTTATTAGAGGTCGACGTTGCCGTCGATCTATGAGAAGGAGGATTTGAGATGCGCGTAGGAATGGGATATGATGTCCACAAATTAGTGGAAGATCGAGATTTGATAATAGGTGGAGTGAAGGTTCCATATGAGAAGGGCCTGTTAGGGCATTCGGATGCAGATGTATTATTACATGCAATTATGGATGCGTTACTTGGTGCAGCGGCACTTGGGGATATAGGAAAACATTTTCCAGATACGGATGAACGGTTTAAGGGAGCTTCAAGTCTTACATTATTAGGCGAGGTTAAAAAGTTATTAGATAATGAGCTTTATGTAATAGAGAATATCGATGCTACTATTATCGCACAGAAGCCTAAGATGGCCCCACATATTGAACAGATGCGTGAGAATCTAGCGAAGACCTTACAAATCGATGTGAATCAAGTTAATATAAAAGCAACAACAGAAGAGGGGCTTGGTTTTACCGGTGAAGGTAAAGGAATCTCTTCACAAGCAATATGTATGCTTACAAGTGTAAGCAATTATGCATATGATCATATAATGGAGACCTTCCAACCATCTGGAGGATGCAGTGGATGCAGTGGTTGTAGTGGTTGCAGCAAGAAATCGTAATGGTAAAATTAATTATGTTGTTGACAAATCTCGAAATAATGAATAGAATATAGCAAGGCTATTATTATTGGTCTATAGTTATATATATGGACATATATTAAAATAATAGACACTTAAATTCAATTATATATAGAAAAAGTGAAGAACAGAAAAGTAGCAGATACAAAGATATCAGAGATGGAATGTCACCGGCTGTAAGCATTCCTTATTGGAGTATAGGAGATTCTACTTAATTATTATGATTAAGTCTGTGAAGTGCATCTGGGAGCTGATTTGGTGAGGAGTGATCTTAGCTAAGTCCGGTAGCAGCCGTTATATGACAATAAGATGTTAATTTAGAACTGTTTACACCTTTTACGAAGGGAGCCAGTTCATTAATAAATATAGAGTGGAACCGCGAATGAATCGCCTCTGATATGTGAATGCATGTTAGAGGCGATTTTTTTGCTCTATTAATCCCACAATATTTAAGGGAAGGAAAGTGGTTTTGAATGGGATTTGTTAAGTTTGTGAAGGAAGAAATACAGTTAATTAAAGAACGTGACCCAGCGATTAAGACTCCAATGGAAGTTTTCTTGTACCCAAGTTTTAAGGCAGTAATGAGATACCGCGTCGCTCATAAGTTATATTTAAAAAAACATTATTTCTTAGCAAGATGGTATTCTCAAAGAACAGTTCGTAAAACAGGTATTGAAATCCATCCGGGGGCAACAATAGGAAAAGGGTTATTTATTGATCACGGTAATGGTGTTATAATAGGTGAAACAGCCATTGTTGGTGACAATGTAACTTTGTATCAAGGTGTTACGCTTGGTGGTACAGGTAAAGAAACAGGTAAGAGACATCCTACCATCGGTGATAATTGCATGATTAGTGCTGGTGCTAAAGTTTTAGGATCTTTTACAGTTGGTGCGAACTCGAAGATCGGTGCAGGTAGTGTTGTATTATCAGAAGTACCACCGAACTCAACTGTAGTTGGTGTTCCAGGAAGAGTAGTAAAACGTGATAATATGAAGATACCTTGTGAAGATCTTGATCAGGTACATTTACCAGACCCTGTACTCAATGATATATCAAAACTAGAAGCAGAAAACAAATCATTACGTGAAGAATTGAATACCCTTAAGAAACAAGTTGCTGAGCTAGTTAACAAAGCGAAATAAGTGCGCTACAAAAGATTCACGTATGTCTTTAGGTATACAAAGATTAGCTAGTGTCTAAAGTTATTATAGTATGAAAGGAATGGTGAAGAGATGAAGTTATATAATACATTAACGAAGAAAAAAGAAGAGTTCAAACCGATAGAAGAAGGAAAGGTACGTATGTATGTCTGCGGTCCAACTGTTTATAACTATATTCATATTGGGAATGCAAGACCTATGATTATGTTTGATACTGTAAGACGTTACTTTGAATATAAAGGCTACGACGTAAATTATGTATCTAACTTCACAGATGTAGACGATAAGATTATCAAGAAAGCAGTTGAGGAAGGTGTTTCCACAACGGAGATTACTAAGAGATATATCGATGCTGTTAAGGAGGATATGATAAACCTTAATGTTATGCCAGCTACAACGCATCCATTAGCAACCCAGGAAATCCCAGGAATGATTGAGATGATCCAAACATTAATCGAGAAGGGGTATGCTTACGAGAAGAATGGAACTGTGTATTTTAGAACAAGAAGCTTCGAAGGCTATGGTAGATTGTCAAAGAAGAACATTGATGATTTGGAAGCGGGTGCAAGAATCGCAGTTAGTGATGAAAAAGAAGATCCTATGGATTTCGTATTATGGAAACCTAAGAAAGAGGGGGAACCATATTGGGAATCACCATGGAGCCAAGGTAGACCAGGTTGGCATATTGAATGTTCTGTTATGAGTAAGAAATATCTCGGAGAACAAATTGATATACATGCAGGTGGAGAAGACTTAATCTTCCCTCACCATGAGAATGAAATTGCACAAAGTGAAGCTGCGAATGGTAAGAATTTCACAAAATATTGGTTACACAATGGTTTCTTAAATATTGATAACAAGAAGATGTCTAAGTCAGAAGGTAACTTCTTTACAGTAAGAGAAGTTGGTGCAGAATATCCTTATGAAGTACTTCGTTTCTTCATGCTAAATGTTCATTATAGAAGCCCAATTAACTTTAGTAGAGAATTAATGGAATCAGCAAAGAATGCATTAGAGAGAATTAAGAATGCAGTAAGTAACTTAACACATTTATCTGAAAAGGCAGAGACTAGAGAATTAACAGAGGATGAAAAAACATTCTTAGATTCTATTGTTACCTTAAAAGGCAAGTTCGAAGCAGCTATGGATGATGATTTCAATACAGCGGATGCAATTGCAGCAATTTTTGAGATGGTAAAAGCTGCGAATACGAATTTATCAGCAGATTCTGCAAAACAACTACTTGATGATACAAAAAAATATATTGTTGAACTAACGGCTGTATTAGGTGTTGATGTTGATGTGAAGGAAGAATTATTAGATGCAGAGATTGAAAGCTTAATTCAGGATAGACAAGATGCAAGAAAGAATCGTGATTTTGCGAAAGCAGATGAGATTCGTGATTTACTATTAGAAAAAGGTATTATACTGGAAGATACGAGAGAAGGGGTAAGATGGAAGAGAGCGTAAATTCGATGAATGAATCGGCTATTGCTGAGATATCCTTTGCAACATATCTTAGAAGTGCATTTCAATTAGAAGAGGTAGATATTAAGACGTATTCACCATTAACACTTGCATATATAGGGGATTCTATATATGATGTTATTATACGTACCTTGTTAGTGGAAAAGGGAAATGCACCCGTGCAGAAACTTCATAAGAGAGCAAGTTCTCTTGTGAAGGCATCTGCCCAAGTGGCTATGTTCCATGCTATTAAGGACGAGCTTACAGAACAAGAGATGGGCTATTATAAAAGAGGTCGTAATGCGAAATCTTTCACTTCAGCGAAGAATGCCACAATTACAGATTATCGTACGGCCACTGGTATAGAGGCACTGGTAGGATATCTATATCTAACAGATCAGATGCCACGCATTATAGGATTAATGAAATTAGGCCTTTCTTTGATGGAAGAGGTAAAGTAGAGAAATTGCAATAATTATTGTCAATGAATCCTTGTCTAACTATAGAGTAGATGGGTTCATCGCAAAGGTGCCAATAGGCGGATAGGAGTTTTATGAGATACGAAGAATTAACAATAGAAGGTAGAAACCCTGTATTAGAAGCATTTAGAGCAGGTAAGACAGTAGATCGTTTATTTATCTTAGACGGTTGCCAAGATGGTCCAGTTAAGTCGATTCTAAGGGAAGCGAAAAAAGGTGATACAATCATTAATTTCGTTAAGAAAGAACGTTTGGATCAGTTATCTGAAACTGGAAAACACCAAGGGGTTATCGCTTATACAGCGGCATATGATTACGCAACAGTAGAAGATATCTTACAAATAGCAAAAGACAAAGATGAACCACCATTCATTATTGTGCTTGATAACATAGAAGATCCTCATAACCTTGGCGCGATGATTCGTACTGCAAACCAAGCTGGAGCGCATGGGATTATTATTCCTAAGAGAAGAGCAGTTGGACTTACTGCGACTGTAGCAAAGGTTTCTGCAGGAGCTATCAATTATACACCAGTTGCAAAAGTAACAAACCTTGCGGTAACAATTGAGGAACTTAAAAAAGAAGGTTTATGGTTCGTATGTGCAGATATGGACGGCGAAGTTATGTACAAGCTAGATCTGAAAGGACCAATCGGTCTTGTTATAGGTAGCGAAGGAGAAGGCGTTGGTAGATTAGTAAAAGAAAAATGTGATTTCATAGCTAAGATTCCTATGCTTGGTAACATCGATTCTCTTAACGCATCAGTAGCTATGGGTGTACTATCCTATGAAATTGTAAGACAGAGAATGAGTTAAAAACAGTAGCAAATGTAGATACATTACTTTGCCCAATTTGTTATAAATAGAATAATTATAAGTCAAAACTTTGCAGTTCATTTAGGGCATTTTTTAGAAAAAACCTGAATGAAATGCAAAGTTTTTTTATGTGTAGATTATGAAAAATAGGCTCTCTGAAAAGAGTGTCAATTGATAATTAAATATAATATATTCAACGTATTTTCTGATAAAATGTATTAATTATAACCTATAGTTGTGAAAACATCTTAAATGTAAAATAATTAATTGAAATTTATCTAATTTTCTGTTATATTAAAATGGTTATATTACTAAAAATGACAAAATATGCTACTGTAAGCCTAAGACTTCAAGTAGTCAGGGAGGGAATTTTTGGAATCGAAATATGAAATGCTAATTGAGCGAAACTTCTATCAGAATCCATCTATGTATCTTGTTACAAAAATTACTGTTATTGGGGAATATAATAGTAAACGATTAGAAGATTCAATTAAGGAGATGGAGAGAGTTCATCCAATCATATCTTATGTATTGGAAGAAGGGGATGAAGGAAAAGTCTATTTCGCGAAGAAGGAAGATATCAAGATAACTGTAAAGTACTTTGAGAGAAAGAATCAAAACGATTGGCTGAGAATTACAAGAGATGAGGAGTTTATTCCACTTGAATTTGATAAAGAGCCGCCTTTGCGTTTCTTAATCATTCATGGAGAAGAAGAGTTTGACATTGTAATACTTGGACATCATTTGCTTGGGGATGGAAAGTCATTCCAGTATCTAATGCAGGATTTATTAGAAGTATATTGTAACAAAACACAGAATTTACCGATTCAAGAAACAAGATGTATTCGCAAGACAGAGGATATGCCAAGAGAGAGTGCGTTACCGATAGAATTTGTTGAAGCAATACAATCGGTCAATACGGAATGGTCATCAATCCGACGTCAATTTACAAGAGAAGAATATGAAAAGTTATTTAATGATTATCATGAAGTCCATGGTCTAGGTTTGTTAGTAGAATCCTATGATAAGGAAAAATATCCATCACTAATAAGACGATGTAAGGAACATGGAGTTACTGTTAATTCTGCGCTTGTAACTGCCTTTGTAGCTGTTTTATATAAAGTTAAAAAGGAGGAGCAAAAAGCTACGGTTGCAATTGATTTACGTAATCAGATGAAATTTGAAACGAATCGTTGTATTGCAAACTATTCTTCAGCAATTTCACCATTGCTACAATATGATGTAAAGGACACATTTTGGGGAAATGTTAAACATATTCATAAGCTATTGAAGGAAGATTTAAAAAATCCTTCTAAAACTTTTACTATTCTTCAACTATTTAATCAACTAGATGGAAGTATCTTTGATCCATTATATTATGCAGAAAATGGAACTTATCAAGGTGAAATTCTAATGAAAGTTGCCAAACTTCTTGGGTTTGAGAATAGAGAGCAAGGTTTTGATATATCCAATTTAGGAGTTGTTAATAGTAATCCTAATATGGGAGAGTATGTTATTCGGGATTATGTGTTTTTTGCTAATCCAACTACCGTATATGATTTTACAGTAGGAGTTGCAACCCTTAATGAACAATTGAATCTAGCAATTTGCTATAAGAAGAATAGTATTACAGAAGAGACGATACGAGAATATACAAAAGGTGCAATAGAATTGTTATGTTCCTAAGAGTTATTACTGATTGATTGAAAAGAGAGTACTAGGACAATCAGATTAGTAGGAATTTCGTGATTACGAGAAAACTTTGGTAAAAATATGAATAAGAGATACATAAAGGAGGAAAACAATGAAGAAAGGAATTCGTTTTAAAATCTTAGTTTCAATTATTGTATTAACAGCATTTAGTATTTGGGCGTCGATCACTAATCTTGATTATATTCATCAAGTGCATGATGATGCACAACAGGCTTATGAAAAAAGTGGAATAAGTGCTGATTCGTTTACCCACGTACAAGATACATTTGAGGCAGCAGTACAGGCTAATAACATCGGTATTGCAATAATGATTATCTTAGCGATTATAGTAATCGTGATACTTACTAGGAGTGTTATATCACCAACCAAAAGAGCATCAAAAAAACTAAATGAAATTCTAACTGATATGAATAATAATCAAGCAAATCTGAAAGTTAGGATACCAGTGGAGAAAAAAGATGAGGTTGGTGAACTCGTGAATGGAATCAATACATTCATGGAAAGTCTAGATAATATTATGGAAGAAGTTAAACACAATTCCATTCAATTAAATCGTAGTGTAGACAATGTTACAACGAATGTGGCAGATGTCAATGCCAATACCAATGATATATCAGCTTCTATGCAAGAATTAGCAGCAAGTATGGAAGAAGTATCTTCTACAATTACAACCGTAATAGAAAATACAGTTACAGTCGATGATAATATATCCGATATGGCAGAACAAAGCAAATCAGTTATGGGTTATGTTGAGGAAATGAAAAAACGTGCTTATGAAATGAAAGAAGCAGCAGAAGGAAATAAAGTATCAACTAGTGAAATCGTATCCACAATAGGTGCTGATTTACAAATAGCAATAGAGAATGGTAATAAGGTTGAGAATATCAATGAATTAACAGGTGAAATATTAAGCATATCGAATCAAACGAATCTGTTAGCCTTGAATGCATCAATTGAAGCAGCTAGAGCTGGTGAGGCAGGAAAAGGATTTGCGGTTGTTGCAGAGGAGATTAGACAATTAGCAGATAGTAGTAGAAACGCTGCAACAAAGATTCAAGAGATTAGTTTAATGGTAACAGATGCTGTTTCCAAGTTAATGAATTGTGCTAATGATATGATGAATTATATTGATAGTAAAGTTCTACCTGACTACAATGATTTTGTATCGAACGGGATTCAATATGATGAAGATGCCCTATATATTCACGAAGTAATGGGTAACTTCGAGCAAAAGACAAATAAGTTAAATGATACAATGGCTAGTATGGTAGAATCCTTCCATGGAATTTCCAAGGCTATTGAAGAGAGCACAATTGGTGTAACTAGCGTAGCGGACAACACGTCTGATCTAGTTAAGAAAGTTAGCGATATATCAGAAGAAATTACAATGAATAAAGAAATAGCAAATACATTGCGAGTAGAAGCTGAGAAGTTTGCTTAATATAATACATAGAAAGGGAGTTATTATTAGCTCCCCTTCTATATAAACGTGTTATCCTAAGTAAATGAATTATTTTAAAAAGGAACTTAACCATGTAAAATAATTAATATTGACAAGGTTATCTCAATTTGATAAAATAGTTTCGTTAGCGTTTGGTGTGCTAACGAATCTTATATAAGATGCTGCCATGGCTCAGTCGGTAGAGCGTCGCCTTGGTAAGGCGGAGGTCGGCGGTTCAAGTCCGCTTGGCAGCTTAGTGTGAAACCCTTGATGATTCAAGGGTTTTTTGTTGTTTCTGAGGAATGATTAATGGCTTTATAAACGGTTCGATTTAACGATTTGACTAACATTTGACTAACACTTAAATCAAAAAAATAAAAAGATAGCAAACAAAACTATAAAATACTAGGTTTTTCGTTTGAATGCATCTTCTAATACACTAGCTGTTTTTACGTCCATTTGCTCTAATGCATGGGCGTAAATATCCATGGCAAAGGAGAACGGAAGAGTTTGCTAATGGATTTTGCTATAATATTCCTGGACACATAATCGGAAGCTGGTATAAACTAACTAATATGGGGAAAATACTAAAACATATTGTATTGCCGGATTGTGAGAATGTGCATATTTTTGCAATAACAACCGCTGAGAAATAGTTATAGCAAAGACACATAACCTAATTATACAAGTATCTTCTTTATCGCCTTGAACAATAAGATAATCCAAGCAGAATTCCACGTAGACATTGCTCAAAATTTAGACATTTTTTGATTAATGTCTAGTTTTTATACACTGCGCTTTTTTTGATTATATGAAATAAAGAAGAATTTTAGTATGATATTAGCAAGCAGAAAGAAACTAGACAAGATGTAACAGATTACAATTGTTAAGAATGCATACTGCATTTTGGCAGTGAGTCTTGTAATTCTTAGTCTTATGCTATTGTTCTAGTCAAAGATAACACTGGTAATTGTAATATTTTTGTATCATTCTTTTGGTATGTGGAATGATAAAGGTGATGGGATTCCTAAATCAATAGGTGGTACAAAATACAGTGAAATTATAAGGAGGAATGTAATATGGGTAAGAAATTAGTAAAGATAGGTGCAGCTTCTTTGTTAGCAGCTGGAGCAGGAGCAGCAATTATAGCAAAAAACAAAAATAACGAACAAAAGAACGAAGTAAAAGAACAAAAAAAGAAATTAAAAGAAAAGAGAGCTAAAGAGCTTGAAACTTATCGCAACACAGAAAGAGGAAAGAATGGAAAGAATAGCAAAGGAATCTATTATTCCAATGGTAACTATGAAGCATTTGCTCGTCCTGAAAAACCAGCGGGAGTGGATCATAAATCCGCTTACATCGTAGGTAGTGGACTTGGTGCGTTAGCTGCCGCTTGTTTCCTTGTAAGAGATGGACAGATGAAAGGTGAGAATATCCATATCTTAGAAGCAATGGATATTGCTGGTGGTGCATGTGATGGTATTAATGATCCAATGAGAGGTTACGTAATGCGTGGTGGACGTGAGATGGAAAACCATTTTGAATGTCTATGGGATTTGTTCCACAGCATTCCATCACTTGAAAAACCAGGAGCTTCCGTTCTTGATGAGTTTTATTGGTTGAATAAGCATGATCCAAACTATTCTCTTTGCCGTGCAACTAAGAACAGAGGTGAAGATGCACATACCGATGGTAAGTTTAATTTGAGCCAAAAGGGATGCATGGAGATTATGAAATTGTTCTTCACAAAGGACGAAGACCTTTATGATAAGACTATCGAAGATGTGTTTGATGAGGAAGTATTTGATTCTACCTTCTGGTTATATTGGAGAACTATGTTTGCATTCGAAAACTGGCACAGTGCTTTGGAAATGAAGCTATACTTCCAGAGATTTATCCATCACATTGGTGGTCTACCAGATTTCTCTGCTTTAAAATTCACAAAATACAATCAATATGAATCTTTAATTCTTCCAATGCAGAAATATTTAGAGGCAGCAGGGGTAGAGTTCCAATTCAATACAGAAGTTACGAATGTATTGTTTGATTTTGTTGGAGATAAGAAGATTGCAAAATCTATTCAATGTAAAGTAAATGGAGTGGAAGAGGAAATCGTTCTTACAGAAAACGATCTTGTATTTGTAACAAACGGAAGTTGTACAGAGGGAACAATCTATGGCGATCAAGATCACGCACCAGTTGGTAATGCAGAGGTTCGTACTAGTGGTTGTTGGAGTTTATGGAAGAAGATTGCTGCGCAAGATGAAGCATTTGGGCATCCAGAGAAGTTCTGTTCTGATATAGAAAAGACCAATTGGGAATCCGCTACTGTCACAACTTCTAATGACAAAATTATCTCTTATATTCAACAAATCTGTAAGAGAGATCCAAGAAGCGGTAGAGTGGTTACTGGTGGTATCGTAAGCTGTCAGGATTCTAGCTGGCTTCTTAGCTGGACCATCAACAGACAGGGACAGTTCAAAGAACAGGGTAAGGATGAAGTTTGTGTATGGGTATACAGCTTATTTACTGATGTACCTGGTGACTACATTAAGAAACCAATGAAAGAATGTACTGGTAAGGAAATCACAGCAGAATGGTTATACCATATGGGCGTTCCAGTTGATGAGATTGATGATCTTGCTGAAAACCATGCACTCTGTGTTCCAACGATGATGCCATATATTACAGCATTCTTTATGCCAAGAGCTAAAGGCGACAGACCAGATGTCATTCCAGATGGTTGTGTAAACTTTGCGTTCTTAGGTCAATTTGCAGAAACACCAAGAGATACCATCTTTACCACTGAGTATTCTGTTCGTACTGCAATGGAAGCAGTATATGGATTGCTTTCGGTAGACCGAGGAGTACCTGAAGTATGGGGAAGTGTATATGATATCAGAGAATTACTAGACAGTAGTGTGAAGTTGATGGATGGTAAATCTCCACTTGAAATCGAACTTCCTGGACCACTTAACGCATTGAAAAAACCATTGCTTAAGAAACTTAAGGGAACTGTAATTGAGAAGGTTCTTAGAGACCATGATATTATTAGAGATGGAATGATGTAAGAAGTAGTACGACATTTGAAAAAGAAATCATGAAGAAGTTATAAAAACTTTAAAAGAATAGCTGGCATAGTGTGGTATTATAATTATCACACTATACCAGCTATTTTATTTGTATCTTAATTAAGAAATCCAGAATGAAGTATTACATGTATGGGAGATATCTATTTTATAATTATACAAACTTCTCACATAAAAATCTTCCAAATCTCCAAGTGCAAAATTGAGCTTTAGAATGAAAACATTAATAGGAGAGAAACCTTTATTATAATATTAATAGGTTTCTCTTTTACTATAGGCAGAAATTGGGATATAATATAAGTAGTAACGATAGCTATAAAAATATAAAACGAGGTTCTTATATAAATTAGGAGGAAGCATATTGTCTGCAAATTCGCTTGATCTATTCAATATAGTAACAAAACAATGGTTTTCAAAAAAACTAGGTACACCTACAGCAGTACAACAAGAAGCATGGCCGGCTATTGCTCTCGGCAAACATACATTAGTTTCCGCGCCAACTGGTACTGGTAAAACCTTATCTGCTTTTTTAGTGTTTATAGATCAGTTAAAAGAGCAGGCTCGCAAAGGTACGTTAAAACAAGAATTGCAATTGATATATATATCACCACTTAAGTCGCTTGCAGGAGATATTCGTGAAAATCTACGTCGCCCGCTTAATGGTATCTTTGAAGAAGAGAGAAGCTTGAATCCTGGCACTAGAAGTATGCCATATGATATAACGGTTGCAATTCGTACCGGGGATACATCGGCCAGTGATCGACGGAATATGATAAAGACACCACCTCATATTCTAATCACAACGCCAGAATCATTATATTTAATGCTTACAAGCAAATCAGGCCAATCCATTCTCCACACTGCCAAAGCAATCATAATTGATGAATTACATGCAATAATCGATACAAAACGAGGTGCTCATCTGATGCTTTCCTTAGCCAGATTGGACAAGTTATGTAATAAACCATTACAACGGATTGGCCTTTCTGCTACGATTGAACCTTTAAGTAAAGCTGCAGAGTACCTCTCCCCTGATCCAGTGACAATCGTTTCACCGAAGATGCACAAACAGGTCAAACTAATTATTACAAGCCCTATGTTAAATTCCCATGAATACTTACGAAACACCGTATGGGAAGAGGTAGCAAGAACTGTCTATGAGCATTGTACTGGTACCCGTAGTGTTATCGCTTTTGTTGAAGGTCGAGCATATGCAGAGAAGCTTGCTTATTATGTGAACCAAATCGCTGGTGAAGGATTTGCTAGAACGCATCACGGAAGTTTATCAAAAGAACAACGTTTTATAGTAGAGCAGGCATTAAGAGAAGGAAGTTTACGACTTCTATGTGCTACCTCATCCATGGAACTTGGTATTGATGTTGGTGATATTGATCAAGTATTTCAGATTGGTACACCAAGATCCATATCAAGTACCTTGCAAAGGCTAGGACGTGCAGGGCATAATCCAGGCCGAGTTAGCATCATGCATATCTTTCCACGTGAGGCTTCGGAAGGTCTTTATTGTGGATTAACTGCAGAGGTTGTAAGAAACGGTGGAATTGAGTATTCCAAACCTCCAAGACTGTGTCTTGATGTATTAGCACAACACTTAGTTTCGATGGCTACAATTAGTGGTTACGATTTGGATGAAGTAATGGGAATACTATCACGAGCATATCCGTTTTACGAGGTCACAAAACAGGATGTGAAAGATGTATTATGTATGCTTGCGGGAGATTATGAACATGAGCAAGAGATACCGGTAAGACCTAGAATTCTATATGATCGAATTCACGATTATGTAGAAGGTGATACGTATAGTCGCATGTTGGCGGTTTCAGCCGGAGGTACCATTCCTGATAAAGGGATGTATACCTTACGAACCGAAGATGGTGTGAAAGTTGGGGAACTAGATGAGGAGTTTGTATTTGAAGCTCGGATTGGCGATAGATTTTTGCTTGGTACTTTTGCGTGGAGGATAAGCCGGATTCAAAAAGATGCAGTAATTGTAACTGGGTCATCCATAAGTGGTGCTCGTTTACCTTTCTGGAAAGGCGAAGTGAAAGGGCGATGCTTACAGACTGGAATAGCCTTTGGAAGAATATTTCACAAGCTTTTTAGAGCGTATGAGGCTGGAGAATTATATGAAGAATTACAGGGTCTAGGACTTGATGAAGTCGCAACAAAAGGTGCTGAGGAATTTTTGACACGGCAAATAAATGCTACGAAAGTGCTGCCAGATGATAAAACAATATTAATAGAACATTTTTCTGATGAAACAGGTAACCATCAAGTAATGGTACACTCTGTATTTGGTAAACAGGTGAATGCGCCACTTTCGTTATTAACAAGTGTAATTGCGAAAGGCCTTGTTAATACCAATATCAATTTTGTCGATGATGATGATGGCTTTTTATTATTTCCATATGACGGCTGTTCTTTACCAGAAGGACTCTTACAAAGAATTAATCCGGATACGGCAAGGACTATTTTGACAGCATTACTGCCCTCTACTTCATTGTTTAACATTACATTTCGTTATAATGCTGCACGTGCACTTATGATGGGAGTTAAAAATGCAAAGCGTCAGCCACTCTGGGTTCAACGATTACGAAGTTCGCAAATGCTTGATTCGGTAATAAAAGAGGATAAACATCCTCTTATAAGGGAAACAAAAAGGGAGTGTTTAGAGGATCATTGGGATCTAGAGGGAGTGGAGTTTGTTTTAAAGGGAATTCGTTCAGGAACCATTCAGGTACATGAGATGTATATGGATACGCCATCTCCAATGTCGCTGCCATTGCGAAGACAGACAGAAGCCTCTATGATGTATGATTATGCCCCTACTCCTCATAGCATTCACCGAGCAACAGAAGATGCATTACAACAAGTGGAATTAGCACAGGCTGGAACATTAATTACACCTGCTAAAGAACAACTTAAGCAACAGATGGAACGGAAACGTTTACCACAGGATGAAAACCAATTACACTCTCTTCTTATGATAGAAGGAGATATAATAGCTGGTGAAGTTGATGTACCAATTGATTGGTTTGAATCATTGGCGCGGAAGGAACGGGTAAAATATATTGAGCCTGGTTTATGGATTGCAGCGGAACATTCTGATGCGTATCAGGCAGCGTTAGATGATAAAGATGTAACCGTTAGAATGGATATCGTTCGTCGCGTTTTGCGATATCGACAGGCGCAGTCCCTAGAATTAATCGCAGAACGCTACTTATTTACTGACGGGGAGGCATTAGAGGTTTTAGAAGCATTATGTAGGCAAGGCAGTATAGTAGAAAGCAATGGTCTATATTATCATGCAGAATTATATGATAGGGCCAGAAAAGAGACAGTAAAAAGCCTTAGAAGACAGATTAAAACCTTACCTGCAGAACGTTATGCTGCCTTGATAACAAGCCGTATACGTAGTATGACACCAGCAAAAGAGCAACTGGAAAAGGCGATGAAAGTATTATGTGACCAAGCATTTCCACCAGAAGTGTGGGAGGACATTCTTCTACCAGCAAGGGTATCTGGTTATCGACCTGAATTATTGGAAGAATTACTAGCAAGAGGCGATCTTTTTTGGCGGATTACTTCTGATAAGAGAATTAGTTTTCATTTATATAACGATATCAATTGGGATGAGGAGCTTTCAAGTGTAGTAGAAGAATTGGAAGAAAATGAGAAGGTTATTTACGAAGCGTTACTAAAGCGTGGTGCGAGTTTTGCACAGAGGCTTTCGCCTCTATTAAGTGGTGTTTCCCCATATGATATCTTATTGAATCTAGCGGAAAAAGGCTTGGTGTCTGCAGACAGTTTTGTACCAGCAAGGCAATGGATGGCTAGGGAAAAGCAAAAGAAAATTACAGTAAGGCAAAAGGTGACTGCACGTGTTAAGGCAATGTCAGCTGGAAGGTGGGAAGTATTACGGCCTCTAAAAGAACTCTCGGTAGAAGAGCAGTTAGAACGCTTGTTTGACAAAGTTATCATTGTCTGCCGTGAAACAATACAAGGGATTTCATGGAATATGGCATTAGAGACATTACGTGTGTGGGAATATACAGGAAGAGTACGCAGAGGGTATTTTATCGAGGGACTGTCGGGAATTCAATTTATTAGAACGAAAGATTTTGAAGGGGTAATGACAGAGCTTATTCATCCTCTTGATCAGGTGGTTTGGTTATGTGCAGTAGATACCGCACAGCCATGGGGTAAAAGTCTGCCACATATGAAAGATCGATCGTTTCATAATGTGTCTGGAACTACTGTGGCACTTAGGTCGGGTGTACCGATTGCCGTTTTTGAAAGACAAGGTAAAGTGCTTCGTATATTTGATAGCAGCAACTTACAAGAAGTTTTACGTAATTTTAGTCAGGATTTTAAAGCTAATCGTATCTTACCTAAGTCCAAACGGATTACAGTAAAAGAGTATCAGGCAGAGGCTGTTGATGCTTTGATAGATGCTGGATTTTCACGGGAAATGCAAGATTATGTATTGTATAGATAAAATAAAAAATTATTATTCGACATAATCATTTAATACTAGACATTTTGCGATTTCTATATTATGATAAAAAACATAACTCAAAATAAGTACATCGTATAAAGTTGAAAATATGGTTCAACAGTTTCTACCAAACTACCTTAAATAGTTTGACTACGATATGAAAATTAAAAACACATATCTTAAGAGACTCCATTATACGTGTATCCAATTAAGCGTGGAGGCATTGTAATGAAGAATTATTCTAGTATTTATGAACTTGATGGAAGGGTTCCGGTTGCTAAGGCAATTCCATTTGGTTTACAGCACATCCTTGCTATGTTTGTAGCAAACATTACCCCAATTATTATCGTAGCAGCTGCATCTGGTTTATCCAGTTCACAAACTGCAAAGTTAATTCAAGCGGCAATGATTATTGCAGGAATCGGTACAATAATCCAGTTATATCCGGTCTGGAAAGTAGGATCAAGATTGCCAATTGTAATGGGAATCAGTTTTACCTTTGTGTCTATTCTTTGCTTTATAGGTAGTCAATATGGTTATCCTACGGCTATAGGTGCCATTATAGTAGGCGGGATTATTGAGGGCGTTTTAGGATTATTTGCCCGTTACTGGAGAAGAATTATTACTCCTATTGTGGCAGCTAGCGTTGTAACAGCAATTGGTTTTTCTTTATTAAATGTTGGTGCATACTCCTTTGGTGGAGGAAATGGAAGTATAGATTTTGGTTCCCTTTCTAATTTAGCACTTGGTGGTATTACACTTGTATGTTGCTTGGCTTTTACAATACTTGCGAAGGGACAATACAAACAGTTATCGGTTTTATTTGGACTAGTTGTTGGCTATGTGGTTGCAATCATTATGGGGAAAGTTGATTTTCAAGAAGTAGCAGTGTCTAATCTCTTCTCACTCCCAGAAATCTTACCCTTTAAGCCAGAATTCAATATCAGTGCGATTGTTTCAGTTGTATTGATTTATCTAGTTTCAGCAACCGAAACTATTGGTGATACATCAGCACTTGCAGAAGCTGGATTAAATCGAGATGCTACAGAGAAAGAGATATCAGGAGCACTTGCCTGTGATGGTTTCATTAGTTCGTTATCAGGGGTATTCGGATGTATGCCAATTACTTCTTTCAGTCAGAATGTCGGGCTTGTAGCTATGACCAAAGTAGTCAATCGTTTTACCCTCTTAATGGGAGGAATAATTATGATTCTGTCAGGATTATTCCCACCAATAGGAGCAATCTTAGCAACATTACCAGAACCCGTTCTTGGAGGATGTACCTTAATCATGTTTGGAACCATTGTAGTGAGTGGATTACAGATGATTGCAAAATGTGGTTTCAACCAAAGAAACCTATTGATTGTAGCGTTATCATTAAGCATAGGAATTGGATTTACACAAGTACCAGATATATTTCGTGTATTCCCAACAATCATTCGTAATGTGTTTGCAGAAAACTGCGTAGCAGTTGTATTCTTAACTGCAGTTATTTTAAATCTTATTCTACCGAAGAATATGGAAGTGGAGCAACAAGAAAAAGCACAATTAGTGAAGGAGATAGAGTAGATATGCAACTTTTAAAAGATCGCATTAACAAAGATGGTAAGATTAAAGAAGGAAATGTGCTAAAAGTAGATTCGTTCTTAAATCATCAGATTGATATCGAGTTACTTGAAGAGATTGGTAAAGAATTCAAACGACGTTTTGAAGGCGAAGAGATAACGAAGATATTAACAATTGAAGCTTCTGGGATTGCTATCGCTTGTATTGCAGCAAAATACTTTAATGTACCAGTTTTATTTGCTAAGAAATCGAAGACGAAAAATATTGCAGGGGAAGTGTATACCAGCAAAGTGGAGTCATTTACACATGGTAAAGTGTACGATATCATGGTGTCCAAAGAATTCTTATTAAAAGAGGATAAAGTATTAATCCTAGATGACTTCTTAGCAAATGGACAAGCACTATTAGGGCTTTCCAAACTAGTAGAAGATGCTGGCGCTACAGTAGTTGGTGCAGGAATTGTAATAGAAAAAGGTTTCCAAGTAGGTGGAGAATTAATTCGTAAGCAGGGAATTCATCTAGAGTCTCTTGCAATTATAGAGAAGATGAGTGTAGAAGATGGCGTGACATATAGATAGGATATAAACTAGGAATAACAAAGGGTGTACAATATGAGAGTATTGTATGCCCTTTGTTGTATAATCGTGTAACTCCATATAGGTGATATTTGATTGCATTTAATTTGGAGGGATTAACAATATAAGGGAAATTTGAACTTGACAAATGACAAGACAATAATTAATATAGGAATAATGTGTAAAATATAATAAAATATTGCCTATTGTTGTCTGAATATAAAGTATAAAGCTATAACAAGGATAAATATAATCCTAACTTACTCTGATAAAAGGATTTATTATCTCATAGCATTTGCAATCATTAACATTATCATAACAATTGGAGTATTTTCAATTTTTATACAGGACTTAAAATGCGTGCAGAAGGGAGTATTTATGAGAAGTGTTAAAGATACCTTTATATTACATGAAGAAGAGAAAACCCCAATAGTAACAAAATATTTTTCGCTTGTTTATGGAGTGAATAGTATTGCTAATGATGATGTAAAGAGAGAAGTTGTGTTGGGGGATATTTCGTGTGAAAATATGTATATTACAAAGCCTATTTCTGCGTTGGCCTATATAATATTCAAATATACAAATCGGGAAAAGTTTTCGATTATGTATTTTGATGAATCAGATAAATATGCGTATTGTGATATTGGAGAGAATACATTTTTGGATGAAATCAATCTTGAAACTGGTAAAATACAACCGATAGATAATAGCTTATCTGATATAATGGTCAATATTTCAGGTGAAAAACTAAAAACAAGTACAATGGATCAGTACAATATGATATTGGATATTGATGTGCAAAATAAAAAGATAGTATTTTCTGCTAAGTATAATGTAAAAGTTTACGACGAAACGTTTGTGAAACAAATAGGAACACATTGGATAAGTGCAATGAAGAGAATAAATTCCTCTGAACACAAAAAAATATGTGACTTAGATTTGGATTCTGAAGAAGAAAATCGGTTAAATTGGAAACAGATTCGTTGTTCTGAAGATCAGTATAATTATGAATATAATTATTCAATAATTGGGAGGCTTAATGGGGATATACATAAATATTGGGATAGAGTTGCTATAAGTGATTGTAAAGGAAATATGACGTATAAGCAACTGCATATTGCTTCTAATAAAGTTGCCAATTTATTAAAAGAAAATGATGTTAATAGTGGAGATAATGTGGCGATTATTGGTTCACGATGTCGTGAAATGATAATTTCTATATTAGGGATTCTTAAACGGGGAGCTACCTACATACCCATAGATATGGAACTTCCGTTGCTTAGAATTAATTATATCTTGCAGGATGCTAGAATAAAGAAAGTAATAATGCTAGAAGAAATCGAAGTTGAGAACAACTTCCCAATATTAACGTTAGACAATATTGAAAATTATTCAGAGCAGTACATTTACAATGATGTTAGCGATGATCACTGCGCATATATTTTATACACTTCTGGCACGATTGGTAAGCCAAAACGAGATAAGTATAGCTCAATTTGTTCCAGTAACTTTACAGGAATTATTGGCGGATTCGGATAAAATAGATTGCTTAAATATTGTAATTTGTGGAGGGGATAAGTTAGATAATGATTTAAAAAATAAAATTCTACAAAAAGGATATAATCTTTATAATAATTATGGACCTACTGAATTTACTGTTGATGCAATAGCATGTAAATGTGAATTAAGCCATAATGATCTGGGATATCCAATTGCTAATACAGAAGCCTATATTATGACTGAGAAAGATAAATTGCAGGTATTAGGCGCCCAAGGAGAATTATGTTTAGCAGGGGCAGGAATATCTATCGGCTATTATAATAAAAGAGATTTGACAGAAGAAAAATTTGTTTGGAATAAGGTCTTGAATAAAAGACTTTATAAAACTGGAGATTTGGCAATTATAATGCCAAATGGCATCGTAAAGTTTATAGGAAGAAAAGATGATCAGGTTAAGATAAATGGGCTTCGTATCGAATTAGAAGAAATAGAACATTACATAAATCAATTTCAGGGAATTAATGAAGCTGTTGTTGTCGTAATAGATAATACTTATGGTGGAAAAGCACTCTGTGCGTATTATCGCGCTGATGCTACTGTTTTATATGATAAGTTAAGGGCGTATTTAATCAATTATTTACCTCAATATATGATACCTAGTCATTTGATAAAGATTTCAAAATGGCCTACGACACCTAATGGGAAAATTGATAAAAAGGCACTTTGTATGTGGAATAATAATGATGAAAAGAAGAAGTATGTTGCACCTCGAACTAAAGTTGAGAAAGAAATTTCACATATATGGAAAAAGATACTAGGAAAAAGTCAAATTAGTATATGCGAAGAATTTATAAATGCTGGCGGGGATTCATTGAAGGCAACAATTTTTTCTACTCTTATGCTTGAAAGATTCAAAACCCAAGTACCACTTAACAAAATGTTAACCTACACAATCAAAGAGATAGCAGAGTTAGTAAATGAAAATAATATAGAAAAAACTATAGTAAACGATGAAAATCTAATTCTTTTAAAAGAGGGTACAGATTCTGAGAAAAATCTTTTTTTGATTCATCCGGGTAATGGAGAAGCTGAAGTATTTGTTGATTTATGTGATAACTTAGACGTAGACTATACTATGTGGGGAATAAGAGCGGATCGATTGAATAAGTATTCTCCTAAAAATAGTAAGCTAGAAGAAATTGCATCTAAATATATTAATAAAATTGAAACAATACAACAAGGTGGTAAATATAATGTTATTGGGTGGTGTATCGGAGGAAGTATAGCTTTTGAAATAGCGTTACAACTAGAGAAAAAAGGAAAAGAACTCGGCTTTTTTGGAATGATTAATAGTTTTGCACCAGATCGAAAATTCTGGGGGGAAATCCATGAGTTTACTGTAAGTACGGAAGAAAAGATGATTAGCGAGTTGCCAGAATATAAGACATTTACGGATAGATATGCTGGATTAAAAGATATACAAGATATCTGGAGCAATCTCATAGGTTATTATGATGAAATAGACTTATCTGTTGAAGTATTAAAGCAATTTGTATATGACGATATGGATAGAGCGATTCCTAATTATAATGCTGCAGATATAAATGTTAATGAAATAATATATTATATTAATGTTCTAAGAATGTTTGATAATATTAGAGCGTTATATGTCCCAGAGAGAAAATTAAAAGCAAAATGCCATTTTTTTGCTGCAACTGATGAAACTGCTGCTAATATTGAATTATGGAATGAATACTGTCATAAGCCGTTAAATATATACAATATTAAAGGTGATAATTTTTCAATATTAAGATACCCAAATGTGAAAGCGTTTTCTGATCTATTAAATAAACTATTGAGGTAATATTAATATGTAACGTTAGGATAGCGAAAGGAAAAGGTATAGATATGAAAAGTAAGCATGCAGATATGTTATTGATCTTGATTACGGCTATATGGGGATTGTCTTTCCCACTCATTCGAAACTCTTTGCCATATATTTCAGAAATTACATATTTGTTTTATAGATTTATGTTAGCCAGTATAATATTAGTATTGATTTTTTGGAAAAAATATAAATTAATTAATTCTTCTGTATTGATAAAAGGGACAATATTAGGTATTTCATTATTTGGAGCCTTAAGTTTTACAGTATTTGCATTACAATACACCACTGCTTCCAATGTTGCTTTTATTACAGGTCTAAATATTGTTATTGTACCGTTTTTTTATAATTTAATTTTAAAGAAAAAAATTGATTTAATAAAAAAAATTAGTATTATTATTGCAGTAATCGGTCTTGTTTTTATATCAGGAGGCTTACAACTACAATTTAATCAAGGTGATTTATTAGCATTTTTATGCGCATTATGCATTTCTGCCCAAATTATATTGACGGATATTTTTGCTAGATCTGAGGATTCAATTATATTAGGGTGTTTACAAGTTAATGTCGCTACCGTTATTTATTTCATTACTTGTTTTATTAGCGGTGTTGGATTTTCCTTTGATGTTAAAGAAATAGTAGTAATTACCATTGTATTTACGGGAATCGCGGGAACTGCCTTGGCATTCGTAGGACAAACTTATGTACAAAAATATACATCGCCAGCTCATGTGGCAATTATTTTTATATTAGAACCCGTATTTGGAGCTGTGTTTGCTTTAATAATACCTAATTTAGATGGTACAATCGAAATGATTTCCCCTATCAAGGGAATTGGTTGTGCATTATTGATTTTGGCGATGATTCTTACTGAAACTTTTGGACGGAAAAAAATTAGTAAAGTTAGTGAATGTGATTAATAGTAGGAGAAGATAGTTGTATTGAGATATTAAAGACAAATGCATAGAGGATAGTGAGTTCAAGAAAGACCTACATACTGATACAAGATATATCAGTATGCAGGTCTTTCTAATATATACTGTGTTAATATATCTTAATTTCTGATAGTAATAAAATAGTTACCAATTATAGTTAAATACTTCTTGACAAAGTAGCAAAAAGATACTAACATATCGATGTAGATAGTAGCTAAATAATACTAACATGAAATGGAAGGTGATAGGGATGCCAGAAAAGTTTACGAAGCTAGATAAGGAGTTTTTGGATAATTATGATAGTAGTACTTATGACAAACCGTCTATAACGGTAGATTTGCTTGTATTTACCATTGAGGAGGAAGAATTAAAGATAGTCATGATTAGACGTAAGAATTCACCATATAGAGGCATGTTATCATTACCTGGTGCCTTTGTAGGAATGGAGGAGACGTTAGATGAGGCAGCTAGTAGGGGAATTAGAGAAAAGACAGGACTTAAAGATATCTACTTTGAGCAACTCTATACATGGGGCGAGGTAAATCGTGATCCTAGAATGAGAATAATATCGGTATCGTATATGGCACTAGTATCCATAGAGGAATTATACCGGGTAGCAGGTTCGAGTGAGATTAGTAGCCATTTGTACTGTGTTGATACGCTACTTCAAAGTAAAGAAAATATTGCATTTGATCATATGGAAATGATTGCTTACGGCAGAGAGCGTATCAAAAACAAAGTGGAATACACGCAACTCGCTTTTGAGTTTCTTCCAGAAAAATTCACGTTACCACAGTTGCAAAAGATAAATGAAATATTGTTAGGTAAAGAATTGTACAAAGCGAATTTTCGTAAAAAGATAAAAGATATGGTAGTAGAAACCAAAGAGTTTACATCGGGTGGGGCACACAGACCAAGTAAATTGTACGTAAGGAAGAATAATAATGATAATATTGAGAATTAATAATCTATAAATGACTCATAGAATTTGATTAATAGAAATTAAGACGATGCGGGAGGCGAATAAATATGGAAAAGGTTAAGAAGTTTGCTAAGAATGAGTTCACTGGTTGGAAGAAGTGGGAAGTAGTATGGCTGATTCTTGCAACGATTATTATTACAGGATTATCTATATATTGGGGCGATAATCTTAGAGGAATTACTGCCGCAGTTACAGGCGTTATATGTGTAATCTTAACGGGTAAGGGGAAGATGAGTTGTTACATATTTGGGCTTGTTAATACTATTTTATATGCTGTGATTGCATTTGGCGCTAAGTATTATGGCGAAGTAATGCTCAATGCATTGTATTACGTGCCGATGCAATTTGTGGGCTGGTTTATGTGGAAGAAACACATTAATGAAGAAACACAGGAAGTTAAGAAAATAATGTTACCGATTAAATGGGATGTGATTTTGGGAGTTATTTCTGTAGCGGCTATCTATGGATATGGATTGGTCTTAAAACGACTTGGAGGAAATCTTCCGTTTATTGATAGTATGTCAACTTGTCTAAGTGTTTTGGCAATGGTGTTAAGTGTAAAGAGACTATCGGAACAATGGGTATTATGGATTGTTGTAGATGTAGTTACGGTATATATGTGGGTAATTGACTACATACAGGGGGGAACAGATGTAGCAACTTTGTTAATGTGGATCGTATATTTACTAAATGCTATTTTTATGTTTGTTAAATGGTTTAAGGAAAGTAAAGGTGGTGAAGTAGGATGAGATACAAAGTAGGAATGTATGGGGGATCCTTTGATCCACTTCACATTGGACATATACATGATATTATCCGTGCAGCAGCAATGTGTGAAGAATTGTATGTAATGATAAGTTGGTGTGAAGAAAGAGAATCAACTTCTAAAGAACTTAGATATCGATGGATACATAATAGTTGTATGCATTTGCCTAACGTAAAGTTAATTATGATTGAGGATAAAGCGGTAGACAAGGAAACTTATAATACGGATTACTACTGGGAAAAAGGTGCAGCTGATATAAAAGCTGAAATTGGTAAACCGATTGATGCTGTGTTTTGTGGTAGTGATTATCTAGGAACCAATCGTTTTGAGAGTCTATATTGTCCGGATAGTAAAGTAATTTATTTTGATAGACAAGAGGTGCCAATTAGTTCAACCGACATACGGGGGTGGGCTATGAATCATTGGGACTATATCCCGAAGGTTTGTAAGCCTTATTATACGAAGAAGGTATTAGTTGTTGGTGGGGAAAGTACCGGAAAGTCAACGCTGGTACAGAATTTGGCATTAGCTTACAATACCAATTTCGTGTCGGAGGTAGGAAGAGATGTAACAGAAGTAGCAGGTTGTGAAGACTTGATGATTATGGAGGATTTTCTTGAGATACTTCTTCGCCATAAGATGAAAGAGATGGAGGCAATTAAGGATAGCAATCGAATTCTATTTATTGATACGGATGCCATTACAACGAAATTCTATTCACATTTTCTATTGAACAATTCAGAAGAAATTGCAAAGTGTGATGCATTGGCCAATGCGATTATACATATTAATTCATTTGATTTAATTCTATTTTTGGAGCCTACCGTTGCATTTGTTCAAGATGGAACTAGAAATGAGATAATAGCCGCAGATAGAGAAATGTACAGCAATCAGATTAAGCAACTATTTGATGAAATTGGATTAAGATATAATTGTATAACAGGTGATTATCTAGACCGATTCAATAAATCTAAGGAACTTATAAAAGAGCAGCTAGATATTGATACGGTTTGGTAAAAGACAAACATAGATTTGATCATAATCGGAAAGGTGTGACTTAATGGGGAAAAAGAGGGTTATCGTATGGAGAATTACACAGACATGTAATATGACATGTAAATTCTGTTCCTATAGTAAAGAGGTTATAAGGCAACGAAATGATGCTAACTTAGAAGAAGTTGAAAGAGTATCAGATATCTTGGGTAAGTATAAGCAAAAGACAGGAGAGGAATTGTTAATTAGCTTCATTGGGGGAGAACCTTTCTTATGGGAGCCAATTCTTAATCTATCAAAAAAGATGGCAATGGAATATGGAGTTGAGATTAGTACTACCACGAATGGAATCCTATTAGCCTCAAGAGAGGTTAGAAAAACTATAATAAATTACTTTTCAGAAATCGTAATTAGCGTAGATGGTTTTGAAGAATGTAATGATGATGTCAGACAATGTGTAGGTCATTTTAAAACAGTAAGTGAGAATATTGCTAAGTTAGTTCAGGAGAAGAGAGAGGCTGGTAGCAATCTTGTTATTAAGGTGAATACTATCCTTATGAGAAAGAATATAGGACAGTTTGAGGAGTTTTGCGAATATTTAGCAAACTTGGGTGTTAATGAAATTACCTTTAATCAACTTGGAGGATATGATAGACCTGAATTTTATGGGGACAATAGACTTGAGCCAATGCAAGTAGCACAGCTGATAGAAAGATTACCTCACATAAGAGAAAGACTGAGCAAATATGGATTTATAGTTCACGGTAGTGAAAGTTACTTAGAAAGAATACTGCTAACAACAGAGAATAGAAAGAATCCGATTATAGAATGCAATCCCTGTTCGTGGTTTTGGTTTATCAATGAGAATGGTTACATAAGTCCTTGCAGCTATACATCGTATGAATATAAGTATGATACGAAACAAATCAAATCACTTGAAGACATAGCACAAGTAGAGCTGTATTACAGAGAATTGCGCCAATGCAAACGTTCAAAATGGTGTGAGGATTGCTATTGTACACAGGTATATGATAAATTTGAGTAGAAATGTTAGGAAGCAGAGGCTGTTGCAAAATATAGTTTGAATATCTATATCATATTTTCAGACAGAAAGCATTCCGTCTGAAAATATGCAAGCTATAAATTTTGCAACAGTCTCTTTTTTGTACTCTTTTTTGCACTAAAAAGACTCAATAAGGTTTCTATATAGAAATATGCAATATTTAGTAATAATTGACACTATTAGACCGGATTTTGTATAATGGGGTTATGTAAAACCATTCTTCTAGAGTATGGTTTTTTATAGCTTGTAGCAAGTGTAAGCAATAGTAGCATATTTAGGGGGAGGGATTCCAGAGACGACAGAGACAATGAAGCAAGAGTAAACAGCTATAGCGAAGAAGATGAACAAATTGGATACTTACGATAAGATAAGATACTTAAAAATACTTAGAAACGATAATTAAAAATGACAAAAGGTGAATAGTAATGAGAAAACGAAAGAAATGGGAAATTAAGCTAATAATGATCGCTACAATGGTTATGGTGGCAGTCATTATATCTGAAAGTAGGGAGTTAAAATCCTATACAACTACTAAGGCTGCAACTACTTCTTCAAGATTCTTAAGAAGAACTGGTAAAGTTAACGCAACAAGTCTTAATATTCGAAAAACTGCATCAATCTCTTCTACAAAACTGGCTACTATTAAGAAATCGACTTTAGTAAATGTATTAGATAAAAAAATAGTTGGCGGTAAAGAATGGTATAAGGTAAGTTTTAAAGTAAATGGAAAGACAATTACAGGTTATGCTTATAAGAAATATATTACCTTAGAAGCGACCACTGTACCTAGTACTACGTATACCCTTGGTAAGATCAATGAAAAAAGTGTACCGGTTTATAAAACAGCCAATACGTATGATACGAAAAAGGGAACACTAAGTAAGAATCAAGAGGTTATACTTTTAGGAACTCTTACAGTAAACAATGCAAAATGGACGAAAGTGAAGGTTAAAATTGATGGTACAGCAACTACTGGTTATATAAAAGCTAGTAAGATTACAAAGTTGACTTCTACTGCACCTTCTACTACGAATAAAAAGGGAGTTACTAGTAGTAAAGTAACGGCTAGAAGAATCGCAAGTACGTTGGCGTCAAGTAAAGGTACGTTGGCAAAGAATACGTCTGTAACTGTGAAAGCAACATTAACTGTTAATGGAAGTAAGTGGTACAAATGTACCTATAAGGTTGATGGTACTACAACAACGGGGTATATTCTTGCATCTAAAGTAAGTTTTCCGAGTGAGGCAGAGTTTTTAGAAATGCTATCTGAATTTCCGACCAGTTATCAATCTTCCTTAAAAAAGATCCATGAAGAATATCCAAATTGGAAATTTGTTGCTGTTAACACAGGGCTAGATTGGAACACGGTGATAAAGGAAGAGACTCGAGTTGGTAGAAATACGATTCAAAGTGAACTTCCTAATGGAGGAACCTATGGAGTACCATTTTCATACCTTTCAACGGAGTCCGGTGCTTATGATTGGTCCAAAGATAAATATACGTTAATGGATGGAACTAATTGGTTTACAGCGGATACGAAGGTAATCGAACATTATATGGATCCGCGTAATTTCTTAACAAGTGATAAAATATTCCAATTTGAAGCTCAAGCCTATGATTCAACTCAAAAAAGTAGTGTAGTTTCTAGTATACTATCGAACACCTTTATGAAGGGAAGTTATAGTGTAGTAGATTCCGCAACAAAAGAGACCGTAAAGGGGGCGTATACAGATGCATTTATGGAGGCAGGAAAACAATCAGGAGCAAGTCCTTACTTCCTAGCTGCAAGAGCAAAACAAGAGCTTGGAATAAATGGAAGTGATTCAGTAACAGGAACTTATCCCGGTTATGAAGGAATCTATAATTATTATAATATAGGAGCTTATGATACTGCTGGGGACGGAGCCATTGCAAATGGACTTAATTATGCAAAGACTGGGACCACATACAATAGGCCTTGGACCAATCCTTACAAATCAATCTTAGGTGGTGCAGAGTATATTGCTTCTTCTTATATTAAAAAGGGACAGAATACAAACTATTTTCAAAAATTTAATGTAGTGTATAGTCCTTATTATCTACACCAATACATGACGAATGTTCAAGCTGCGACTAGCGAAGCGAGAAGCACATATAATTCCTATAACTCTATGGGAATGTTAAAGGAAGCAATGATATTTTATATACCTGTTTATAAGAATATGCCATCTAAAATCCCAGAATTACCAGCTAGTAAAGGGAATCCAAATAGTTACTTAAAAACTATTACAGTAAATAATGGAAACAGCAATTTAGCCATAACACCTACTTTTAACTATAAAACTACTTCCTATACGATGGTCGTTCCGAATTCGGTAAGTTCTGTTACGGTAGATGCTACAGCAATTAGCAGTCATGCTAGTATAACCGGTAACGGTAATTATACATTGGAATCAGGCAAAACAAGAACAATAAGTATCAAGTGTACGGCAGGTAATGGAACAAGTACGACGTATCAAGTAAAGATTACAAGATTAGCCAAATAGATAGTACCAGAGAGGAGAGATACGATGAAAAAGAAATTAATAATTCCGGTTATTCTTGCATTAATATTAATAGGAAGTATCTTACTTAGAAATCAAAGAAATAGTGCAAAGGAAGTTCAGTTTTCCATAGAGGTAGAAGATAAAACCGTAAAAAAAGGCGATGACTTGAATTTAAAAATCAAAGTATCCAGTGATTATGAGATGAGTGTAGTAGATGCTTATATAACGTATGACGATGAACTATTAGAGTTTATCTCATCTGAAAGTGAAGGTGTTTTAGGAGCATCTGGAACTCTTCACATTACTGATCAGTTTGCTAAAGGTGCTACAGAAGCAGTATATGTAATTAGAATGAAGGCTTTAGAAGTCGGTTCCGCAGATTTCAAAGTACATGATGCGTATAGTATAGACGCAGAGAATTCTTCCTACATGAAGATTAAACAAACAAGCGCAAGTATTGATATAACAAAGAATGAAACAGAAATATCAAATGCAACTCTATCAGATCTACTTGTTATGCCAGGAACACTTGATAAAGAATTTCAACCAGAGATGTTTGAATATTCTATGAAAGTAGCCTACGATGTAGAAGAGGTAATTCTAAGTGCCATTCCTGAGTCTGAAGAAAGTGTGATTACTATAGATAAAGAGTTAAATCTAACAAAAGGAGATAATGTATTTACCATAACAGTAACGGCACCTTCTGGTGATAGGAATGATTACAAATTGAATGTATATCGAGCTTTTACAAAAGATGAGATTGTAGAGTAGATTAACGGAATGAGCTATGATAGAAATCGGATTTCTATCATGGCTCATTCTTGCAGTTCGCTATTTCAAATATAAACTAAAAAAATTAGAATTATTTATGTTCTAGCGGTAATACTAATCAAAATAAGATTAAAAGACCATAGAGAAGCTATGAAAATGTTTAGGAGTTTTGCAACAAAAACAAAGGAGATTCGAATTGATGAAAGATAAAGATATGTATACCGCTGATGATATTAAAGGACAAACAGAGCAAATTCCAGGAAAAGAAAGTGAAATGAATCCTGAACCCATTTATGACAATATAGATTGTAAAGGCTATGGAAGATTAAAGGGTAAAACGGCGATTATTACTGGTGGAGATAGTGGAATTGGAAGAGCTGTATCTGTTGCATATGCAAAAGAAGGATGCAATGTTGTTATTGTATATAACGTCGCGGATGATGATGCGAACACGACTAAAAAAGCGATTGAGTCATATAATGGAAAAGCTCTGCTTATTAAAGGCGATATCGGTGATAGTACGTTCTGTAATCAGGTAATAGAACAAACCGTTAAGGAATTTGGAGCCTTGGACATCTTAGTTAATAATGCAGCAGAGCAACATATTCAAAAGAATCTAGAAGATATTACAGATCAACAATTGCAAAAAACGTTCCAGACGAATATATTCTCCATGTTTTATCTTACAAGAGCAGCGCTCCCTCATCTTATGGAAGACAGTACAATCATTAATACCAGTTCAGTAACTGCATTCGCTGGTCATGCAGATCTTCTTGATTATTCTGCTACAAAGGGAGCGATTACGGCATTTACTAGATCGTTATCTGCTAATCTAGCTGGTAAGAAGATTCGAGTAAATCAGGTTGCACCTGGTCCAATATGGACACCTTTAATACCTTCTACTTTTGAGAAATCAAAGGTGGAGAATTTTGGCAATAACACACCACTGAAAAGACCTGGTCAGCCAGTTGAACTTGCAGAGGCATATGTATTCTTAGCTTCCGATGGTTCTACCTATATGACTGGACAAACAATACACATTAACGGTGGTACTATTGTAAATGGATAGAGAATAGTGAATGTAATGAAAGACCTTACTACTGATAGGAGCTATATCAGTAGTAAGGTCTTTCGTTATGTTGCCATGTTTCGTAGGAATGTATAGGTGATTAATACTGTTCATTCTTATGCGCTTCCAAATTACCGCATATCTTAAGTAAGATACGACAGAATGTTTCCATATCATCTTCTGAAATGTCACTACAGATTATCGTATCAAACTGGTTAAAAACTGTATCAATTTTACTTGCTTCCGCTCTCCCTTTTTCTGTTAGGCAGATTAGAAAGGATCTCCTACAGTCGGGATTTGTTTCACGGTTTAAGAATCCCATACTTTCCAGCTTGTCTAGATTTCTTGACATGGTGGCAGCATTTAGTTTGCATATATCTGCTAGCTCTCTTTGTGTAATATGATCCTTTTGTAATAAGTGAAATAATATTCCTGCCTGTCCCTGACCAGGGGTTAATCCAAGACTTGATAAGAATGGTGAGAGTATTTGTTTTCTGGCCCGTTCTTCACGTAGCAATAGTTCTCTAACAGTTTGTTTCATCATATCCGCCTCATTTGCTTTCTATTCATGATGGTTTGCGTAGTACTATTCCAGTTCAAATTGACCGGTGTGTAACTGATAATACCTTCCTTTTTCTTCGAGTAATTCTTCGTGACTGCCTCGTTCAATGATTTCGCCTTTTTCAAGGACCATAATCGCTTTGGAATTTCTGATAGTGGATAACCTGTGAGCAATAACAAAAACAGTTCGGTCTTGCATAAGGGCATCCATTCCTTTTTCAATAAGTTTTTCCGTACGTGTGTCAATGGAACTAGTTGCCTCATCCATGACAAGCACTGGAGGCTCCGATATAGCAGCCCTTGCAATGGCAATTAGCTGTCGTTGTCCTTGTGATAAATTACCTCCATCACTCTCTAGTAGCGTATCGTATCCATTAGGGAGACGTTTGATAAAGGAATCAGCATTTGCAATTTTTGCAGCAGCTTTAACATCCTCGTCAGAAGCACCTAGTCTACCGTAGCGGATATTATCTGCAATACTACCAGTAAATAAATGTGTGTCCTGAATAATTAAGGAGATGGAACGTCTTAAATCGGCCTTTTTAATATCCTTGATATCAATGCCATCATAGGTGATGGTTCCCTCATTTATTTCGTAGAATCTGTTGATTAAATTAATAATGGTTGTTTTACCTGCACCAGTAGAACCTACAAAAGCTATTTTTTGACCAGGCTTTGCAAACAGGTTAATACCGCTTAATATCATATGCTCTTTTGAGTAACCAAAGGCTACATCGTGAAAACGTACATCTCCTTTGAGTGGAGTCAGATGATAGCCGGTTGATTTAGTATCTGTGGAACAGGTAGGAGGAGCATCTATATCAGGAACTTTCCAAGCAAAATATCCAGTATACGTATCGCTTTCTGTTAAGGAACCATCCCCATGCTGTAAGACTTTGATTAGTGTAACGGTTCCTTCATCAACTTCAGGTTTCTCGGCCATCATATCGAATATCTTCTCTGCGCTGGCAAGGGCAATCATTAAAAAGTTAATCTGCATCGTGAATTGGTTCATTGGCATGGCACTTTGTCGTACATAGATTAGATAAGATGCCAAGGTACCAAGATCGGTCAACCCAGATATTGCAAATAGTCCACCAATGCACGCAGAGAAAGCATAATTAATATAAGAAAGAGAAACAATTGTTGGTACAGTCTTGCCAGTATACGTTGTGGCCTTGGTAGAAGAAATCCGCAAGTTTTCATTCAATTCACAAAATCTTTCAAAATCCTGCTTTTCATGATTAAAGACTTTCTCTACTTTCTGGCCAGCGACCATTTCTTCCACAAAGCCGTTAATATTACCGAGATTCTTTTGTTGCTCTTTAAAATACTTCTTACTCAATTTACCATTGCGTCGTATATATAATAACATAATTGCAAGGAAGAATATAACAATTAAGGAGAGTTGCCAATCAAGTACGACTAACATGATAACGGTACCAACGGCGGTAATGAAACTTTGGATTAATAAAGTAAAACTATTGTTAAGTGCTTCTGAAATCGTATCCACATCATTTGTAAAGTGGCTCATCAAATCTCCATGGGTATGGGTATCAAAATAATTTAGAGGTAGCTTTTGTGTGTGCTTGAATAAATCCATACGGATTTCACTAACTACTTGTTGGGAAATATGAACCATAATTCTATTATAAAAAAGGCAAGATAAAGCGCCCGCAAGATACATGAGTCCCATATAAAAGATCATCTTGATTAGTCCAGGAATATCTCCAGGTAATATATATCTATTTATCACCGGTTTTAATAGATAAGTACCGAGGATTCCTGATAATGCACTAATACATACTAAAGCCGCAATCAGTAGCAGCGAAATTTTATGATGCCCCAAATAGTTTAGAAGGTGTAGTAACGTTTTTTTGGCATCTTTAGGTTTTACGTTTTTGGTATTTTTCATCATGACAAATTCCCTCCTTTTTGCTGTGAATAATAAATATCCTGATATATTTCGTTATCAGTCAGCAGCTTATCGTGAGTTCCTATGGCATTGATTTTTCCATCATCTAGGATAATAATCTGGTCGGCATGCATGATAGATGAAATCCTTTGTGCAATAATAATCTTTGTCATACCTGGAAGTGCTTTTTCTAAACCTTCTCGTATCTTTGCTTCCGTAGCCGTATCAACAGCACTTGTTGAATCGTCTAATATAAGTACCTTTGGTGCTTTTAATATGGCTCTTGCGATGCACAGACGCTGTTTTTGACCTCCTGAAACATTGACACCACCTTGTCCAAGGTCCGTATCATAACCGTTATCCAGTCTGTCAATGAATTCATTCACGCAGGCAATGTTGCAGGCTCTCTTGATTTCTTCGTCGGTTGCATCTTCTTTTCCCCAGTAGAGATTTTCTTTTACTGTGCCGGAAAAGAGGGTGTTTTTTTGAAGAACCACCGCAATGGAATCTCTTAGATGTTTCTGTGTATATTCATATATAGGATGATCATCTATGTAGATATCTCCTGCGGTTACATCATAAAGCCTTGGGATAAGTTGTACCAAAGTACTTTTGGCAGCACCTGTCTGACCAATAATACCAATGGTTTGACCCGGTTTGATATCAAAGGAGATATCAGAAAGTACATACTCTTTAGCTGTTTCTTTGTATTTGAAATAAACATGTTCAAAACGGATACTTCCCTTTGTGACCTTAATATCTTTTGCACGGTCATCATTAATGGTAGGGTCTTCGTCTAGAACCTCTGATATTCTTTTCCAAGATGTAAGAGACCTCGTGAACAAAAGGAAAACACTTGAGAACATCATAAGTGAGTTCAGTACTTGTAGCACATAACTTAGAAAACTAGTTAAGGCACCAACTTTCATGTTACCAATCATAACAAGATCACCGCCAAACCATAAGATACTTAAGATTGTGCCATACATAACAAATTGAAAGGCGGGCATATTAAGAGCAGACAGACTGAATGCCTTTTCAGAGGAAGTTTGAAGATTTGAGTTTACTTCTTCAAATTTACTAGTCTCATAATCACTACGAACATAGGCTTTTACTACACGGATTGCGGTTAGGTTTTCCTGAACAATACGATTTACTAAATCAATGGCGGATTGCATTCTCGAATACAATGGTTGGACGTTTTTTATAATGAAGAATAAAATGATAGCTAGTATTGGGGCAGCAATTAGGAAAACGGTTGCCAGTTTTGCATTGATCATAAAGGAAACAACAATAGCCGTAATCATCATGACAGGGGAACGAAAAGCGGGACGCATACCGTTGGTGACTGAGTTCTGAATTGTGGTAACATCACTAGTGAGCCTTGTTACCAAAGATGGAGTACTGAAACGATCCGTATTTTCGAATGAGTAAGTTTGCATCTTCTGAAATTCCGCCATACGAATCTCTGCACCAATTCCATTTCCACAGGCAGCGGTGTATTTGGCACAGGCATGGCCAAGCAACAAGGATATGACAGCGCAGAGGACCATTTGAAAGCCCTTTAGAAGAATATAGCTTCTATCGTTATTTGCTACTCCAATATCAATGATGTTTGACATAATCATTGGTATAATCAATTCGAAAATTGTCTCAGTTTCAATGCAGATAATTGCCAGAATAAATTCTTTTTTATATTTTTTGGTATAAGACAAAAAGTTTTTCATTTTAATGCTCCTTATCCTTTTGTAATAATTGAATCAATTGACAAACCCCATATTGACAACATATCTGTGTTTTAAGGATATTGTAACAGCAGATATAAAACACTAGATTTGAATGTTGTCGTTACATAGAGTTTCACAAATAAATATAATAGTTACATATGTAACAGTTGCGTGTGAAACTAATTATAGTCTCATGAAATAAAAAGTCAAGGGTAGGATTATAATGTTTTGATATATGAAGTTTGCTCAATTAAGAAGGATTATTAGAAAAACAAAAAAGAGGCTCCAATAAGTGAGCCTCTTATATAATCATTTTACCTATTTAGGGTTCAACTCCCCAAACAAGTGTAGTATTAATATATCCTGTAACTTTTTCGGTATTAACATATTGATTACTAGTTGCATTAAAAGAGTAATCATTCGTTTGAGTATAATTGCTCCAATTTGATTTTGAGAATCTTGCCTGAATCTCAGCGCTTTGGCCAGGTTTTAAAGTTCCTGCAGAAGTTGAAAATGTTAACTCCAGATAATAATCAGCGCCTGTAACAGGATTGTCAAGCTTTACAAATTGATACTTAACATTAGAACTTCCTATACTAGCCCAATCACACCAGAAGGATTGTGAGAGATCACCATCAATTGTGTAGTAATAGCGTAAAGTAACTTCGCTTAAGTTAATATCTGACTCTCCATTGTTAATTAGTTTGAATTTAGGTGATAATCCATTGGTTGAGGTACTTATATTGCCGTTAAAAGATTGAATAACTAGGTCTCCAGTTGATACAGGAATATCTGTATTGATTACATTCACAGTTAATACAGAATCATTTCCACCACTGAATTGAAAGGTTAAACTAGTATCGCCAATAGCTAGAGTACAGAGGTAAGAGCTTAATAGGGTGATTGTATTATTTGATATAGTATAGTTTGTTCCTAGTACAAGTGTAGTATTCTTATCCAAGATATTCAAAAATTGATGACCATTAAGGGTAAGATATATTTCGATATCTTCTTGTTTATCCGTGGATTTATCAAACAATGCAGTAGATGGGGTAATCGAAGCAATTGGTGTGGTGTCTTTAATCGTAATCTTAAAAATAAGATCTTTACCTTTGTCAAAATCAAGGATAATGCTATACTCACCTGTTGACAATGTGGAGAGGAAAGTACTTGAAATCATTAGTTTAGCACCATTCAAGGTATAGTCTTGGTTTTCCTTTAATACAGTGTTTCCTAATTTGATTGCATTTAAAGTATTGCTATTGTAATCAATAGTAACTTCCACATTAGCTGGTAATTGTATATATTTATCAAATTCAGCAAAAGTAGGTGAGATAGAAGCGTTTGGTGTTTGATTATTACCCTTAAGATCTGGAAGTTCATCTAGTGTAATTACGTAATCACTTTGATAAAGCTCAATTAATGTTTCTTGATAATTAAATGCTGAGCTCATTAGATGTTCTCCATACCAAGGACAGAAATATAGCCATGCAGATTTTTCTTCTGTCAAATTCTTTACACTTGGTATTGTATCGTTTTCTGTCATTGCAACCATTTTCGTACCATCTGTTAAATCAACGAGTTGATAGAAGATAGAGGTGATAGCATCTTCGTTAGGTACTCCTGATAAGCCATCATAGCGATTGTATATAGTATTGTACTTATCATACCCGACAATATCTACCAAAGCATCACCAGGATACCATGCTGGCGAGGTGCTATAAACATAACTGTTATATGTCCATATTAAATTGTGAAGACCATAAGTTTCTGTTAAATCTGTATATAGCATTTCCCACAATTGTTTATAAACTTCTGCTCCTGCAGATGCCCACCAAAACCATGCGCCTTCTCCATTTAAACCACCATTACCTTCTGCTTCATGGTATGGTCTGAAAATGATTGGAACATTATGTTCTTGTAATATGAGCAATTGTTCAGCTAAATCCGCAGTAGCCAATTTAACATATTGATATTCTTTTGTTCCAGGAACAACTGCATTGGCAGTTTTGAAATTAGTGTCTGACGGTTTATAAGTAGCAGACTTCCAATCTACGAAATCTCCAAGTTTGTAGGAAGTAAAATCTTTGGGAACATTAATGTGCCAACAACCTGTGGCAATACCATCTCTGTTATTAACCCAATTGATAATACGATCGGTTGTTCCATCTTCCCAACCATAGAGTGGATTATAATTCATAAAATCAAAACCACGGATTGCTGGATATTTTCCAGTTAAATTATAGATCCAGTCAAACTCCAGTTCTGCATTGCCGTCATTGCCACCACCATAGATTTCTTGCTGTCCGGATATGATATTGTTACCATAAACTTCCGTTAAATAGTTCATTAAGATCTGTGTTTCCTCAGTTGCCTGCCTATCAGTAAGTATTGGTGATACATTTAGGTCGTGAAACTTAGCGTAATCTACAGTGAAGGTGTCAAAATAAGCAAATCCCCAACCTGCTTTAATTTGTATGGTATTATTACCTTTTTGTAATTTGTGCATTCCAAAACTAAAATCTGACCATTCTTTCGTATAAGGTAACATATAGGAGCCTGTGCTTTTACCATTAATGTATAAATATTGAAGTCTTCCATCAGCGCTTAGTTCTTGCATGTACCTTGTAGATATGGTATACATTCCTGTTTCTGGAACAGTGACATCAAAGGTTAATGTTCCGGAATTTTGCATCCACACAAATCCGATACCTGAATAACCAGGTTTTGGTTGTCCATATATTTCGGTGGCTACTTGAAGATCCGATGATAGCTGTGTGTCTTCACTTTCAATAACAATAAGCGCAGAGCTTGCACCAATATTAGAACTTGCCTTAACTGGTGCTACCATTGAATTAATCAATAGTATACAGGTAAAGATAATAATACTTGCTTTTTTAATGATTTTCTTCATTTACATTCTCCTTTCAGTTGTTAAAAATGTCAGGCAATTGCCTAGTTTAAAAGGTACAACAATAGAAACAATACACAGAACAAACAATCATTCTATACAACTAACTTAGCATAATAACCAAATTATGTAAATTTAATTATCGTATAATGTAGATAATATGGAATCAAGATGAAAAAAATGATTTATGGTACTTGTATTGTCTCAATTGGAGAGGTAATGAAGTGTGAAATTGGTGATTTTTCTCTAATCATGGATGCTTTCGAGAGAATTCAAAATATTGAAGAAAACAGTAGCCGGTATACAGTAGTAAAGTCAAATTGTAAGATAACTTAATTGGAGGATATATGGATATAATACGTATTTATTATGTTTGACTTTTGGTAGAAACAGTTATATTATGTTTCAATGAAATATGTTGTTTTGTTTAATATGTATAAAGGAGGAATTTATATGAGATTAGAAAATAAAGTTGTATTAATAACTGCCTCCACAAGAGGAATTGGTCTTGCTTGTGTTAAAAGATGTGCGAACGAAGGGGCAATCGTTTATATGGGAGCAAGAAATGTGGAGCGTGCCAAAGAAATTGCTAAAGAGCTTAATAGCAATGGTGCTAAGGTTAAAGTAGTTTACAACGATGCCACAGTTAAAGAAAGCTATAAAACTATGGTCGAAGAAGTTGTGAAAGCAGAAGGACGAATAGACGTTTTAGTTAATAATTTTGGAACTTCCAATCCAAAAGTTGATTTAGATATTAAGTCAACAGATTATGAAGAATTCATTCGTACTATAGATTTGAACTTAGCTAGTGTATTCTTAACAACACAAGCAGTAGTTCCACATATGGCTGCCAATGGTGGAGGCAGTATCATCAATATTTCTTCGATTGGTGGGCTTCGTCCAGATGTATCTCAAATTGCTTATGGAACAAGTAAAGCTTCAATTAATTATTTAACGAAATTAATTGCAACGCAATGCGCAAGAGATAATATAAGATGCAATGCTGTTCTTCCAGGTATGACAGCAACGGATGCCGTTAATGAAAACTTAACAGAAGGATTTAAAGAATTTTTCTTAAAACATACGCCAATTAAACGTATGGGAACACCAGAAGAAATTGCTGGAACAGTGGCTTATTTCGCTAGCGATGATTCTGCTTATACCACAGGACAAATTGTGGATGTTTCAGGTGGTTTTGGTATGCCTACTCCTGTGTATGGGGATATGATCAATTTATCAATGAAACGTTAGAAAAAAAGCAAGATTCAAAAAAGTACCGATGGAGTAACAGCATCGGTACTTTTTGAATTCTTCAACCTATATTTTCTAGTGCATTAATAAATTATAAAATGTGTGGTGGGTATAGTTCTAAACTATAGCAAACACACATTTTTTTGTATTTTTCAAGCTAATTAAAATGCTATATACTGATTGCAACAGGAAGTAAATAAAGGGATACAAATTAATTGTACATTTAACAGTTAGGTACAAGAAAGTTGCTAGACATAGTTAGTAAAATAGTTAATAGATAGGAGAGAATGCTTATGAATAAGAATGCGCCTTTTAGATTTGATATAGTAGGAAGTTTTTTAAGACCAGAATTCCTAAAGAAAGCAAGAGCAGAGTTTGCAGATAAGAAGATTACAAGTGAAGAATTAAAAAACATTGAGGATACAGCCATTACCGATTTAATTAAGAAGCAAAAAGAAGTGGGACTTCAAGCAATCACAGATGGCGAGTTTAGGAGAAGTTCTTGGCACCTTGACTTTATGTGGGCATTTAATGGTGTTGGACACCAAAAGACAAAAGAAGGAATTCCTTTTCATGGAGAGCCGGCCTTAATAGATGATACATACTTAACCGGTAAGGTAACGGTAGACCATCATCCATTTGTAGACCATTTTTCCTTTGTGAAACAATTTGAAGATGAGAATACAGTTGCACGGCAGACAATACCTGCACCAGCACAGTTCCTTTTTCAAATGATTACACCGGGGAATATGGAAAGCACCAAAGCAATTTACCCAGATGAGGAAGAGTTGATTAAGGATATTGCAAATGGATACAAAAAAGTAATTCAGGATTTATATGCGGCAGGTTGCAGAAATATTCAATTTGATGATTGTACATGGGGAGTGTGTGTTGATCCCAATGCTTGTTTTATACTAGGTACCGATGAAAAAGGTCTAAGAAGGGTTGTTGATAAGCTAGTTCGAATCAATAATCTTGCTATAGAAGGAAAGCCTGAGGACTTAGTAATTAATACACATATCTGTAGAGGTAATTTCCATTCTACATGGGCCTGTGAGGGAAGTTATGACAGCGTAGCAGAAGAACTTTTTGCGAATGAAAAGGTAGATGCATTCTATCTAGAGTTTGATGATGAACGTTCTGGTGGTTTTGAATCGCTTCAATACGTAAGTGAAGATAAGCAAGTTGTGTTAGGACTTATTACTACAAAATCACAGGTACTTGAAAACAAGGAATTGATAAGCAAGCGAATTGAAGAAGCAAAAAAGTATATTCCATTAGATCGCTTATGCTTAAGCCCTCAGTGTGGATTTGCATCAACAGAAGAAGGCAATAAGCTTACCGAAGAAGATCAGTGGAAGAAGTTAAGATTAGTAAAAGAAATAGCTGAGGAAGTTTGGAGATAAGATCATATATTCTATCTTGCTCAATGTTTAGATACGGCAAAAAGACAGACATAGTATAAAGAATCTGAAATCAGAATTTTTATATCATGTCTGTTTTTAGTATTCTTCTAATCAGGAGCATTCAACTTACTATTCAAATTCTCACTATTTCTTTCCCCTCAATTGTATTTTTAACTCTTTGGTTTACATAATAATCAAAATAGTTCTGCTCTGATGATATATAATATGGTGTAGGTTGTAGGATGACAAAATATATGTGATAATAAGTATTACTTAAATTTGTAATTTAAATGAAGCAATGGCAAAGACTTCAATTGGAGGAGATATGGATATTCGTGTTTTAAGATATTTTTTAGCAGTTGCAAGTGAAGGCAACATAACTAAAGCAGCAGAAAAACTGCATATTACGCAGCCAACACTCAGTCGTCAGATGATGGATTTAGAAGAAGAGATGGGAACAAGTTTGTTTATACGTGGGAAAAAGCAGATTATATTAACAGATAACGGAATCTTGTTGCAGCAAAGAGCAAAAGAAATAGTAGGACTTTTAGATAAAACAAAACGTGACATTGCCAATGAAGATGATTTGGTTGGTGGTGTAGTTTCGATAGGCTGTGTTGAGACGATTGCGTCACAGATACTTCCTAATGTGTTAAAGCAGTTTAGTGCAGAGCATCCTATGGTGAAATATGAATTATATAGTGCAGATGGAGATGATATCAGAGAAAAGATAGACCGTGGAGATATCGACATGGGAATCTTAATTGAACCAATAGAAGCAGCAAAATACGACTATATCCGTCTTCCCTATTATGATCAATGGGGTGTCATTATGAAGGATACGAATCCACTAGCGTCAAAAGAAACAATTAGTGTAGAGGATGTACTAAATATTCCGCTAATAGTTCCTAGGCGGACAATTGTTCGGGAGGAAATCGCTAAATGGTTAGATATATCTGATGAGGATAAACTTCATATTATAGCAAGCCATAATCTGTTGACAAATTCGTTACTTTTAGTACAAGAGGACATTGGATTAGTAATCTGTGTTAAAGGAGCATTCGCCATAAGAAAGCTGAAAGGTTTACACTTTGTACCATTTTCTCCAGAGCGTATTACGGGGCATGTATTAGCATGGAAGAAAAATGCTAGATTTAATTCAGCTACCTCATTGTTTATTCAGTTTTTGAAGAATGTATACTAAATAGATACGATAAAAAGTTATCCGAGGAACACCAGTATGGTGGTATACCTATGCACCAGCCATTAAGACGTTATTAATTCAGTATAATTTCACCAATAAAACAGTGTATCCCTTCATTACGAATGGTGGCTGGATACAACATACGGAAAGAGACGTACTTAATAATTGTAGAAATGCGGTTGTTAGGAAAGCAATTAATATTAAGTTTGATGGGGATAGACTTGCTTTATCTAATAAGGAGATAGAAAACTGGATACGTAGTCTTTTGTAGTCAATAAATTAATTAAGTAATATTACGTATTAATGTTGATAATGTCGAAGTACAGAAATGTATTTCGACTATTTTGCTTTAATGAAATACAAGTATAGTTCTAACTTTAATTAGGATAGAAGTTACTTAATGAAACTATTATTTGGAAACTACCTAGTGAACTAGTAGTAAAGTCTATACTTAAGTTCATCTTTTTAAAATTTCTTGAAAACAAACATAAGTTCTGGTAAAATAAACACAGAATGAATGTATTGTAAAGCTTAAAAAGATAGAGCTGTTACGTTGCAATAGCTCCTTCAAGGCTTATTTTGCCTGCTGCGGGTAGAGAAAAATCTTGGTAAACATAATGAAGGAATATGCTACTGGATAGAATGATAAAGTGTCTTTGTAGTATAATAAAGGATTATATCAGTAAAGTGAGGTGGCATCAGTGGCGCAAAATAAAACTTATGTTTGTATTGATCTGAAGTCTTTCTATGCTTCAGTGGAATGCATGGAGCGCGGATTGAATCCTATGACAACAAATCTTGTGGTTGCGGATCCAGAGCGTTCAGAAAAAACAATCTGTCTTGCTGTTTCACCATCGATGAAGGCATTAGGCATTCCAGGGAGATGCAGAGTATTTCAAATTCCAAAGAATATTGAATATATCATGGCACCCCCAAGGATGCAACTCTATATTGAATATTCAGCAGATATCTATGCGGTATATCTGAAATATATCTCAAAGGAAGATATCCATGTATACTCCATTGATGAGGTATTCATGGATGTAACCGATTATCTGCCTATGTATCAGATGTCTGCAAAAGAATTGAGTATGAAGATTATGCAGGATGTTTTGGATACAACTGGAATTACAGCGACTGCTGGAATCGGTACGAATCTGTATCTGGCGAAGATTGCACTGGATATTACAGCGAAGCATGTGGAGGACCATATCGGCATCTTGGATGAAGAAACCTATCGGAAAACATTATGGAATCATAAACCACTCAAGGATTTCTGGCGGATAGGGGCTGGTATCTCTAATCAGCTGGAACGAATAGGAATCTACACTATGGAGCAAGTTGCAGCTGCGGATGAATCGTTATTATATAAGATGTTCGGTATTGATGCAGAATTGTTGATTGACCATGCCTGGGGAAGGGAAATCACTACGATAGCGGATATCAAGACATATAAACCGAAGAGTAACTCTATATCTAGCGGACAAGTGCTTGGCTGTGATTATTCTTATGAGGAAGGAAAGCTAGTTGTAAAAGAAATGGCGGATCTTCTTAGTCTGGAGTTAGTGGATAAGGGACTTGTAACCGATTCGATTACTTTACATGTTGGATACACTAATCGGATAGAGCGAAAGTCGGCTCATGGAACTATCTCCATGACAGTCACAACCAGTTCTGCAAAGAAGATTATAGAATATACTTTGAAACTGTATGAGCAGATTGTACACCGATATACACCCATTCATAAAGTAAATCTGACATTTAACAATGTGGTGGATGAGATGTATCAGCAGTATGATTTGTTTACGGACCCTACAGAACTTGAAAGAGAACATAAGATGCAAAAGGCAATGTTAGATATCAAGCAAAAGTTCGGAAAGAACGCTATCTTAAAGGGAATGAACCTACAAGAAGGGGCAACAACAAGGGAGAGAAACGGCCAGATTGGAGGGCATAAAAGTGGAACATAAGATGAGTCGTGAAGAGCGTGCAAAACAGTTTATGCCTTTCGCTGCCTTAAAGGGATATCCAGATGCTTTAAGGAAAAAAGAGAAAGTTGTTGTACCGAAGATAGAACTTTCTCCAGAATATCAAGAGGAGTTAGATCTGAAACTTCGTCAAGTGCTAAAGAACGATATTGTTACGGTCGTATATTTCTGCAAAGATGAATATCTTCAATTAAGTGGTATGGTATCCAGATTTGATGAGACTGCCAGAGTATTGAAAATTGTAAATACTAAAATTTCTTTTGAAGATATATATGATATTACTGATATTCGTAGACATGATTTATCAGTACCTGTTTCAATATCAGGAATTAATAAAATAGTATAATCATAGCTTCACATTCATATTCTTTAGAATTGCAAAAGACTAGTGAGAATTCTATTCTATATGAGAATTATGATCAAGCTAGTGGAGAATACGATTCAACAAAATTACAATGGGATGGGACTAAATTTGTATCTAAATAAAAAGTACTCTTATTAATAGCTAGTAAAAGCCCACGCTGTAGTACTTTGGCTACAGTGTGGGCTTGAATATTATTAAATCAATATATATGTATTCATATACAATAAAACAGTGGCATGTCTCTTGTTCGTCTTTTATATAATTATACGTTTTGAGCATGAAATTATATACACTATAGGTATTAGACATTGTTTTTGTCCCGGTTATATAATAAATGACAGCAGATAGAATCCATTTATAAGGAGGAATTACATATGGATATGGAACAAGTGAAAAAAGACCTAGGAGAAGGTGCGGTATTTGATATCGGAGAAGAGAATACTGCGTTTGCGCAGTATTTTACAGGAGAGTGTTATTTAAAAATGTTGACTCTTGAGAGAGTCATAACTGCAAACGTAACGTTTGCTCCAAAAACGATAAATAACTGGCATGTACATCATAGAGGCGGTCAGATACTGCTTGTTACTGGCGGTAGAGGCTGGTATCAAGAGTGGGGAAAACCAGCACAGGAACTTCATGCGGGAGATGTTGTCAATATATCACCAGAGGTTAGGCATTGGCATGGAGCGGCAAAGGATAGCTGGTTTCAGCATATTGCAATTGAAGTTCCAGCAGAGGGAGCATCTAACGAATGGTTAGAGCCGGTGAATGATGAAGAATACAATGTCCTCAGATAAACTGTTTAGTAATAAAGATGTCTTCATACGCTGGATATGCGGCAACTGGAAGAATAAAGGATTTGTATAGAGTATAAGACTAAAAGAAAGAAAAGGAGGATTAGAATATGAATCGAATCGATAAATGTGAAGATGTATATGAGAAGCTGTTTGGCGGAAAACCAGCAGATCTAAAAACAGGAAATGACCCAGAGATGATGATGATCTTGCAAAGGTTTATATTTGGAGAGGTATTTGATATCGGTGAACTTAAGGAGGCTGACAGAGAATTGATAACAGTAGCATGTCTTGCTACTTTACAGGCAATCCCTCAACTGAAAGCACATACACAAGCGGCATTAAATGTTGGTAACACACCATTAACAATCAGAGAGGTCATTTATCAATGTGCTCCGTTTATTGGATTTCCACGTACTTTGAATGCAATAGAAGCGATGAATGAAGTTTTTGAGAAGAATGATATATCATTACCACTTGAACTTGGTGGAACGGTAAAAGAAGAAGAACGATATGTGAAAGGTTTAGAAATTCAAGCACCGATATATGGAAATGAGATTAAGGACAAGTATGCAGAGTTGCCTGATGGAATGGGCGAGGCACTTCCTCGCTTTTTGACAGAACTATGTTTTGGAGATTTTTATACGAGAAAAGGATTAGATAAAAAGCAAAGAGAACTTCTGATGCTCTGTGTTCTTGCAACATTAAGGGCAGACACGCAGATTTTAGCTCATGCAATTGGTAACCTTAAAGTAGGCAACAGTAAAGCAACGATGTACGGTGCAATGATTCAATGTCTCCCTTATATAGGCTTTCCAGCTGTGTTTGAAGCGATAAATATTATTAAAGATGTGGAGGAAGTATAGGCTACGAAATTGTTAATAGCAATACTAAAAACAACACTAAACAATTACAGATATAAAATGCCTATGACGATCATAAAGCTACGTCATAGGCATTCATCTATTTAAAGCTTATTTATAATTCGTACTTATTCTACTGACTTTAACGCTTCCAACATATCGACATGTTTCAATTTCTTGTTAATAAAGAATCCTAATACCACGGTTGTTACGGTTATAATGATAGCTGGAATAATAAAGGTAGTGATCCAAAGTTCCGGATTAAACATAACATCATCGGGTGGAACAGCAGTGATAATGTAACGATGAAGTAAGAATCCGAATCCATATCCCACTATAATACCAAACAAAGAAAGAATCAAAGTTTCTCTGTAGATATACATCGTTACCTCACCATTGTAGAAACCTAAAACCTTAATGGTAGAGAGCTCTCGAATTCGTTCCGATACATTAATGTTAGTTAAATTATATAAGATAACGATTGCAAGCAATGTCGCTACTAAAATTAACACTTTCATAATTTTATCCAAGGAATGAACGATTGTATCAATTTGTGTAGTCAAAGTTGTATTCTGCACAACACCTTTTACACCGCTTAATTTCATGAATTCTGTAGCTTGTATTTCTGTGTTTTCTTTGTTACTGGTAGTTAACGTAACAAGATTTGCATTTGCAGAATAATCTTTATTAAATGTTTCTTCAAAGGCATTTGCATTCATAAAGATAAAATGCCCCATGTACATTTCTGTAATATCATTTATTTTTATAGTGATTTCATTATTATCAGAATCATTTATTGTTATCTTATCACCTTTAGAAACTCCTAGTAATTTGGCTAAACGCTCAGAAACGATAGCTCCATCATCTTTCAAGGTTAATTCATCGTTTGTTTTACGATTTACTAATTCTATATATTCATTAAAAGTATCACTATCTTCTGGAACAATTAACTTAATTGTTTGCTTATCCTTTGTACTTCCTGCGACTTTGGTTAATTCTTCATAGTGAATAGGAGACTGCTGATTTACCGTATCTGAATTTAATAATTCTTCTATATCCTTTTCTTGATTTTCTGTTAAATTGTCATTCTTAGCTACAATCAAATCATAATGAATAATTTCACCAAATTGTCTTTCACCAATACCAGATATAGAGTGCTGTACTCCAAATCCTGTGAACAGAAGAGCAACAGAACCACATACACCAAAGATGGTCATGTACATTCTCTTTTTATAGCGAAATATATTACGGGCAGTTACTTTATGTGTAAAACTTAGACGATTCCAAATCGGTGTAATGTATTCTAAGAAGATTTTTGATCCACTCGTAGGTGGTTTTGGTAATAATAAATTAGCTGGTCTGTCTTGTAATTCTTTTTTAGCTACAACATATGCAGGGACTACAGCACTAATCAGTGCTAGAATCAATGCCAGTATGGATATACCCCAATTCATATGAAGTTCTATCTTTGGTACGGTAAATCCTGTTTTATAAGCACTATATACAATCGCTGGTAATACTGTGTGGCCGAGAATGATTCCGATAACCGATCCTAATATACTAGAAAGCAAGCCATAAATAGTGAATTTTTTAATAATATCATGATTACTGTACCCGAGAGCTTTCAGTGTACCTGAGTTAGTTCTTTCTTCATCAACAAATCGTGTCATGGTTGTGAAAGTTACTAACGCTGCAACAAAGTATAGGAAGATAGGGAACACATTAGCAAGAGAATCAATAATACTTGAAATACTATCATAGATTCTATATCCTTCTGATCCAGGAGTTTCTCGTCGACTATTTAATGAATATACAGGAGCTTTCAATTCATCTAAAGTTTCTTGTGCATCAGCAAGTTTTTCCTCATTTTCGGTTATTTCTTGTTCTGCTTCCACTTTACTATCTTGATATTCCTCCAATTTTTCTTTGTACGTTTTTTCCTTATCTGAGATTTTAACTTTGGCATCTTCTAGTTTTTGCTTATTCTCAGTTAAGCTAGCTTTAGCGGTAGTTAGCTGCTTTGTAGCTTGCGATATTTTTTGATTACCTTCTGCTAAATTCTGTTTTGCGGTTGCAAGTTTTTTTTCGTTTTTATCAATTTCTGCTTGCGCTACTTGTAATTCTTTCTGCTTCTGATCAATTGTATCCTGTGCAGCCTGAATCTTAGCCATACCTGGTTCATAAGTTTCAGTCGTAAATTGCTTATAGGCAGCTTTTGTTTGATTCAATTTCTCATTAGCAATTGATAATTGTGTTTTTAATGTTTCTTGTTCTTGAGCCGTAAGGTTTGGATTTTCTAAACTCTGATTGATCCCTGCAATTTGTTGCTCCAAAAGACTAATACCATCGGCATATTGTTTTTTCCCGGCCTTCAACTCTTTTTTATTCGTATCTATCTCTTTTTGACTTTGATCCAATTTCTCCTTAGCCGTATTTAATTCAGTTTTCTTTTCATTAAGTGCAGAAACGCTAGTATTATATTCTTTTTGCTTTTGCGAAAGGAGTTCTTTTTGTTTTTCTAATTCTTGTTCTTTCATACTTATTTCTGTTTCTGCATCATTTATCTTTTGCTCATTTTCTGAAACTTCTTCTTTGGCAGAATCGATTTTCTTTTTAGCATTATTTAACTTTGTTTCTGCATCATGAAGCTTTTCTTTAGCATCATATATTTTTTGTTGCCCCTCATCAATATCTGTTTGATACTCAGATTTAATAGTAGACAAACGATGTTCTGGTTGATCTTTTAGTAGGATTTTCAATTCATTCTTATGTTCTTGTATTAAGTCGATATAGTTATCCGAATAAGGATCAACACCAATGGTATCTTTGAAAGTCAATCGGGCCATCATATAAACATCGGAATCAAAAACATCGGGAATTACAACGGCATAGCCTTTCAAGTCACCTGTACCTGCAGTGGTTTGACCTAAATTAACGTTGGATATAATTTCGCTAGAATGCACATAACCTACCACTTTGAATTCGTGATTGGTTAGAACCGTATTTCCTGCAATATCATCTTTTTCAGTAAATTCAACTGTGTCACCAATGTTATATTTATCGCTATAGGAATTACTAATTGCAATCTCTTCATCTGTTTCTGGTAATTTTCCATCTACCAGTTCATAAGCAGAGATGCTTTCAGGTTTGGAAAAGATACGAATACTAGTTTTGGTATCTTCTATAACAACATCTTTTAAGTAGCCATATTCTATCTTATCAAGATTACTTGTCGCATTAATAACTGCTTGGTCATCCTCATCAATTCCATAATCACTAATAACCGTAATATCTGCTAGGTTAAGCTTAGTAAAGTAATGTTTCCCTGTTGCTCTCATGTCTGGGCCAGCTACTTTCAAACCTACTAATGCAAACGAACCTAGAATCATTAAGCAGAGAATAGAGAAGAATCTACCCCACGAACTAGTAAACGATTTACGTATATCTCTATGCAATGTCTTTTTTTTCAATTTCATCACCTACCATTCTATATCCGCAATTTCTTTTGGATGTGGATTGACTATAATATCCTTTACTTTAGCATCATGCATATGAATAACGCGGTCTGCAATTTGGGCAATCGCTGCGTTATGAGTAACGATAATTACAGTAGCGTTCTTTCTACGACTCATATCTTGCAATATCTGAAGAACTTGCTTACCGGTATTGTAGTCAAGTGCCCCTGTAGGCTCATCACATAATAGGATTTTAGGGTTTTTCGCAACAGCCCTAGCGATTGCAACACGTTGTTGCTCACCACCAGAAAGCTGAGCAGGGAAATTATTGATTCTTTTCTCTAAGCCCACGTCCTTTAATACTTGAACGGGATCCTCTGCATCTTTCACGATTTCAGAAGCAAGTTCAACATTTTCCTTAGCAGTTAAGTTTGAGACTAAGTTGTAAAATTGAAATACAAATCCAACATCTTCGCGGCGATAGGTTGTTAATTGTTTCGCATTATAATTTGAAATGTCTTTTCCATCAATAATGACTTTCCCCTCATCATTGGTATCCATTCCTCCTAGAATATTCAAAACGGTAGATTTACCTGCCCCTGAGGAACCTAATATAATAACTAATTCACCTCTTTCAATGGAAAAGGTGACCTTATTGTTTGCGATAATTTCGGTTTCACCAGTTTGGTACCTTTTATAACTATCAATCATTTCAATATAGCTCATGTTTTTGCCTCCCTTAATTAAACATCATGTTGATTTAACGATGGGTTTATTATAAAATATGTATAGGAAGCAATCAATAATCAGAATTTTTAAATGTGTTGATTTAAGGAGAAAATTTATGGTTAAGAAAAGAAATACGGAAACGAAGCAGCAAATCAAGACATCATTTACCAAATTACTCAAAGAAAAAGGAATGGATTCGCTGACAATTAGCGATATTGCAAGAGATGCTACTATTAACCGGGGAACTTTCTATCTGCATTATCTTGATAAATATGATTTAATGGAGAAACTAGAAAATGATGTTATTGAAGAACTAACCAGAATTCTTCTTAGCGATAATCCGAATGAGATTGACGATCCAATTGAAATAATACCGTATAATGCTATTCTTAATGCACTATATTATGTAAAAAGTGATTTCGAATTTATCGAAGCGTTAACGGGAACCGGAGGGGATCCGATGTTTGTTGAAAAGTTTAAAAGAATCCTTGAGAAACTAATACAAATCCAAATTGAAAAAACGGATAAACTTAATTTCTCGATGAAAGGACTTCCTGAGGATTATGCCCGTGAAATCTTGCTAAGTAGTGCTACGGCAATTGTTTTACTTTGGATCAAAAAAGGTGCATTGGAATCACCAGAACAAATAGCAGAGATGTTAAGCAAAGCAAAAGATATATCTCCATATGAATTACTGGTTTAATAGTAATGCAATATCATAAAAATTACTAAGACTTGCTTATTTTTTTTTATGTGTTATAATGAAGTTAATTAAATAAAAAAAGAACCGTCTTTTTAAAGAAGGGCTTTTGGTACTGTGCTTAATAAGTGCAGATATGAAAAGCCCTTCTTTTTTTTACTATTTGGAACTTTTTGGGATTATGAAAGGAGAGCGTTTCATGCAGTTACAGGGAAAAGCTATTAATCATGTTAAGTTTGGTAATGGAATTATTAGAGAGTTGAGAGATAAGTATTTAATTGTTGATTTTGTGCATGGAGAGAGAAAATTTCTGTTCCCCAATGTGTTTGCTGGTTTTCTTTCGCTAATAGACCACGATGCACAATTAGCAGTTGAGTCCATCATTGATGATGTAATTACAAAAGAAAAAAATGAAATAAAAGAAGAGATAAATGAGCAGGAGCGAATCATTAGAATTCAGAAGCTTAAGGTTCATCCAAGTTCACAAGTAGCCTTCGGATTAATACAAAACAATAAAAAGGATGTATTCGAGTCGTGGTCCGTATTTAGCGGCGAATATTTAAGCGGAGAATCGAAAGGTGAACCAAAACAACCAATCAGGATGAAGCTGAATTCTGCTTGTTTACTAACAGAATGTGCTAAGGGAGAACAGGAAAAAGAGAGACGCATCATAGGGGCGTTTATGGTTAGAGATGATTTCGATGGTAGAACATGTAACGATGGACAAATTGAAAGTCATAAAACGTATAGATTCAGACTTAATGAGTCTGAGATGCTACCATATTACAAATATTTTGAGACCAATTCCAAAGTATACAATTGGGGAAACACAGAGTATAAGTATTTTTCAAACGAAATCATGCAGTGTATCTTGAAAGATATACAAAAGATGATATTGGATGAGAATCGTTTGCAAGCGGTTAACGAATTCTACCAGTATTTTTGTTATGTTAATAGATTGAAAGAAACAGAGAATACAGAACTTAATACGGAATCCAGTACGGAGGAATTGGCTATGGAAGTGAAGAGTAGCTAAAGGTACATTGCAAAAGATTTGGAGGGATTCATTATTAGTTTTTTAGATTTACAAGAACTATTATTACAGGTCAATACCGTATCTATAATATTTCGGTTAATGTTATCTGTAATTTTATGTGGAATTATTGGAATGGAAAGAGGATTAAGAAATCGCCCAGCGGGCTTTATGACATATCTTTTAGTAGGTTTGGGGTCGACGATAATTATGATCACAAACCAATATATATCGACCTTATATAGTGACATTGATCCAACAAGAATGGCTGCTCAGGTTGTAAGTGGAATTGGATTTTTAGGTGCAGGAACGATAATAACGACTTCGAAAAATGAAATTCGCGGACTGACAACAGCAGCAGGAATCTGGGCAACAGCAGCAGTTGGCTTGGCAGTTGGAATAGGTTTTTATTCGGGGGCTATAATAGGAGGTATTTTTATTATAGGTTCTCTCATGTTTCTTAAGAAAATCGATGTGTATATTAAGACGCATGCCAAAACCATGGAGATTTATATTGAATATGATGAAGCGTTCTCAATGCAAAGTTTGACCGATTATTCAGATAATAATGGGTATGAGATTTTTGATATAGAAGTTGGTAGGTTAAAAACGATTAATGGTGAGTACGGAACGATGAGTTTTGTAATCGATTTTAAACAGAAAGTAAACCATTCATTAATTACCAATCAAATAAAGCAATTATCTGGTGTTAGTTATATTAGAGAAATTGCTTAGGACGACAACACCAATTTAAGGTTGGTATAGAGTGATGTCGATAGACTGGCTAGACGATGCCAATTAAGGAGGTGATCGGAAAAATATACGTGAATTATGTTTTAGAAGCTTAAATAAAAAACAAGATGGTGTAATCCAAAAAAACAGGAGGTCAATTATGAATATTTTAAATGCAGAAATCAGAAGTCCAAACCTAAAGGCAAAAGGTGTAAGAAAGAAAGGATTCGTTCCAGGTTGTATATATGGTCCAAAACTTGTAGAGTCCTTATCTCTTCAATTCAATAAAAGTGATATCATTCAGTTACTTAAGAGAAAGAGTAAAGGAAATACGCTTATGATTGATATAAATGGAGAAAAAATGGTTGCTTTATTAGATGAAGTATCCATGAATACACTAAAGCATGAAGTAGAACATATTAGCTTCCATGCGCTAGATTTAGAACAAAAAGTACTTTGCAGTGCCAATATAATATTAAATAACAAGGATAAGGTTAGTGGAATAATAGAACAAGTAATGTATGAAATACCATACAAAGCGTTTCCAGTTGATATAGTGGATTCTATTACTATTGAAATGGAAGGAATACAAACTGGAGATAAGATAACAGTAGCCGATGTTGAGTTCCCTCAGCAAGACAAGATCGAATTGGCTGTAAACGAAGATAGTATGATTTTAAAAGTAGTTGATAAAAAACTAGCAGCCGTGTAAATAGGTTAAAAAACGACAAATTTATATCCTGTTTAAGCATATCAATTTCTAATAAAATCTTTATAATAAAGATAGATAGTACAAATGAAAAGCTATCGACACTGAATCCGGATTCAGAAGATTGGAGGGTTTATGAGAAGAAGTATAAGATACTTTTTAGCTTATCTACTTGTGCTTTGTATGATTGTAGCAGTATTACAATTACCTACTGCGACAATAAGTGCAAAGTCTACAAAAGCTACCTTAACATATGAATTCACAGGTGAAGATGCCTCTACTCCTGGATATGCTGAAGGTGCTATTCGTTTGAAATCAACTACAGATGGAGATTACTATCTGTATTGGGCAAACGATAAAAAGGCCTTAAGCGGTTATTACGAGATTTCAAAGTTGTCGATAAAAAAAGGTAAAACGGGAACATTTACATTTGAAAATCATACAGCAATCCCAGCAGATGCAACAAAAGTAATTGCTGTAGAAGCTTCAAAAGCGAAAGATAATGTAAAAGTAAAAGATGCAGTAGCGGTGTTTACATTACCAAAGAATAAATTAATTGGATTTAAGTCAACACAAGCGTTGTATTCATTCAGTTCCTATTCTGATATTCATATTGATGAAGAAAAGTATGGTGAAACACCAGCATATTGGTGGATGCATTCAGAACAACACTGGGCTCAAGCACTTCAATATTCAGCTGATAAGAAGGTTGATTTTATTGTTTCCTCTGGCGATCAAGTAACGAATGCTAAATTAGCAAACCTTGAGACGGAATGGAAAGCATATCAATATATCTTATCAGATTCTGATTATGTAAATCCTATTTGGGAATCAGGTGGTAATCATGAAGTGAGAATCGATGGTGCAGTAGCTGAGGAATTAAAATCATATGTTGCAAATACTGGACTTGATAGTACTGCAGATACACTGAATAGTGGGAAATCTTATTACACTATGACAGAGCCAACGACAGGTGACATGTTCATATTCATGTCTTTAGAAGGCGGTTACAGACCTGCTCAATATGATGAATTTACGGATAAACAATTAGATTGGTTAGAAGAGGTGCTTACTGAGAATTATGGTAAAGGGAAGAATATCTACCTTATTCAACATGCTTTGATTTCAAGATATGGAGCAGGTGATGACACAGAAAATCCATATTATAGTGGATCAATTAATCCTGATTTACCATCAGCAAAGCGTTTTGTATCTATAATCGAGAAACATCCTGATATCGTCTGGATTTCAGGACATACACATGAAGCTTATCAATTAGGATATAACTATTCAAATAACGCTGGAACTTCTTGTAATATGATACACAATAGTTCAGTTGGAAATCCAACTCATATTAATTCTACAGGTAATGCACTAGATTATGCATTTAATGAAGACCTATCACAAGGTTATTATGTTGAAACTTTTGAGAATGCAATTATTTTCAATGGAGCTAATGTATGTGATCAAAAGATCTATCCAGCATATAGCTATATTATAAGTGGCAATACAAAACAAGTTTCTACAGGTGCAACCGCAGAATTTACTTGGGTTGATACGGATGTAACACCAGCTATGTTAAATTCTGCACTAGCTAATGTTAAAACAATGTTAGGTATTGAATATCGGTATAGTTCATATGATCAATACCAAACACTTAAGAAATGTTATTATAATTACAAAGATAGTGATACAAAAGAGATGACTGCAAGCAATCGCAAGATGGCATATAGTATGATTACTTCTTATATTAAGAGTTTACAAGCAATTATCAAAGTAGTTCCCCGATAACTATATAGATATTTACTTTGCAATTATCCTAAAATAATCACATTTTGATTCATCACGCAACTCTCCCCCAATTGAGATTGCGTGATGAATTTTTATGTAAAAGAGCCACTAGAGCGTGTAACTGATAAAAAAAGCTATGTTCTTCAAACGGATCGGTTTTTCTGATTTGACAGACAATATGGTGAGTGTTACCATAAAATTGTGGAGGTGAACATATGGGCTATGTATATGAAAAAGTTACATATAATAAGAATATTCCAGCTAAAATATTAATGCAAGATAAGCCAGGAGGAAGGTGTAATACAACCCTTCATTGGCATAAGGAAATCGAAATTGTATATATGATACATGGGTGCCTGCATGTTAAAATCAATGGTCACGAAAGTGAGATTAGAGATGGTGAATTTTATCTATGTAATAGTGAAGAGGTTCATATTACACGTGTTGATGATATGAAGGCAAACTATACGTATTTAGTAATTCTCTTATCCTATACGGAGATGAAGAGATTTGCTCCCGACATTGACGATTCTATTTTTAAAGTTACACATTCCGACTCATCGTATCAAAAGATAAAAAGGCAGATATTGAATCTATTAGGTACTTTGAAATCAACAGATCCGTATATTTTTCTTGTACAAGATTGTTATCTTCGTACAATATATCATACCTTGTTATCAGAGTGTAAAACATCAAAAGGTGCAAGAGCATATAGTAAGACAACGGTTAAAATTACCCACGCGAAACAGATTATTGAATATATTAATCAAAATTATCGTGAAAAGATAACATTAGACGATGTGGCACAGGAGGTCGGTTTTTCTTCCCAATACCTTTCTAAATATTTTAAAAATATTACGGGTTACAGCTTTATACAGTATCTTTTAAAAGTTCGATTAGAGCATGCACTAAAGGATATGATGAATAAAAATCTATCGGTGACAGATGCTGCATATGACAATGGATTTACGAATGTAAAATCATTTATTACAACTTGTAAAAAAGCGTATGGTGTAACACCACGGCATTATAAGAAAAAGGATGCGTAGTACTAATTTTATAGCACTACGTATCCTTTTTTTATAGTTGTTTTCAAGGCTTATTACGGTAAATTGCTGGTGTTATGCCTGCAATCTGTTTGAATTGCCGATAAAAGTGTACTTCGCTTGCGTAGCCGCAGATTTCTGAAATCTGTTCAAGAGTCAGGTTACTTGTACGGATTAGATGTTTCGCATATTCAACACGCATACGGATAAAATCCTTCTGGAAGGAAATACCGAACAACGCAGTATATAGATGTTGAAAGTAAGACTCGCTAATGTCGAGTTTTTTTGCTTCCTCTTTGATAAGATGCTTACTGGTGACAGAATTCTGTAATTCTAAGCGAAGAGACTGTAATTCATTCTGAAAAGGAAGGGACTTCTTTTGTTGTTCACGGTTTTTATATGCAGATAGCAGATGATGCAACAAAACAGAAAAAAGAGCATCTATATTCTGATTCCTGTATTCCTCCAGCTGGGTATATGAATTTTCCCAGAGAAGCTGCTGGATGAAAAAGGTCAAGGATTCAGGATTATCAATGGGAAAAGGGGTGTTTGCAATTGACTGGATTTCCTTTAGATATATACTTCCTGTGATAGAAAAATGTAGCCAATCATCGGAGTAGTTTCCTTCTGGATTACTATAGGAGTATGGTGTCTGTGGTTTTACAAGTATAGCATGATTAGGTGCTACGGTATACTCTTTATCGCCAATATGAAAGATACCCTTCGATTTAGTGATTAGGATTACATAGTGCATAAGACCTTCAGGTCGTGACATAAAAAAAGTACTGGGGTGTCTGGTTCTACAACCACCTTTTAGAATTTGAATCATTGTTTTCACCTCATTCAAAATAGCAGGATATGTTAGTTTTTGTGTAGTATACGATATTATTTTTAGAATGTCAATTATGTAAAATATATTTGTAATGATATGGTTTGCTATATGTAATTTCATGACAAGTATTTATTTGGCACTTAGGATAATAAACCCACTGTATAGAACAATAGTACAGTATATTATATATATGAATAAAGGAGAAAGAATTCTATGAATGAAAAAATATGGTTACAGGAAACGTCAGATAGGATAAAGGAAAAAATGCACAAAGTGGCAGAGCGGAATCAGCATAAGATTCCATATACAACAGTAGATGGAAGGTATGACGACTTAAGTGAAAAGGCTATCTGTTGGTGGACGAATGGGTTCTGGGGGGGAATCATGTGGCAGCTTTACTTCGCTACAAAAGATGAGTTGTATAAGGGGATTGCTGAAGAAACAGAATTAAAGTTAGATGAGAATCTGTTGACTTCAGGAGGTATGGATCATGATAGCGGTTTCAAGTGGCTTCCAACTGCAGTTGCCAACTATCAGATAACAGGGAATAAACAATCGTTTAGTCGTGGGATTCTAGCGGCAGATAATCTAGCAGGGAGATTCAATCTAGCAGGAAGATTTATACGTGCATGGAATGATAATGGTGAGGATAGTAAGGCAGGCTGGGCAATTATTGATTGCATGATGAATCTACCCCTCTTGTATTGGGCTTATGGACAGACAAAGGATCCAAGATATCTACACATTGCAAGAGCACATGCAGATACTGCAATGGAGTATTTTATTCGTGAAGATGGATCTGTAAAGCACATAGTCGAATTCAATCCAGTTACAGGTGCGTATATACAGGATTTCGGCGGACAAGGATATGGACAGGGGTCTTCATGGACCAGAGGGCAGGCATGGGCACTTTATGGATTTACCTTAAGCTATCTTCATACAAGGGAAGAAAAATATCTGGTTTGTGCTAGTAAAGTTGCGGATTATTTTATATCCAATATTCCAGAGACAGGATTGATTCCAGTAGACTTTAGACAACCTGAGGATTGTAGCTTGGAAGATTCTACAGCAGCAGCCATAGTTGCCTGCGGACTGTTAGAACTGGAAAAAGTGACAAAAGAGGAAAAGAGGAACAGTTACCGTGAAGCTGCTATTCATATGTTGAAAGCATTGACAAAGAATCGTTGTAACTGGAGCCTAGAGTGTGATAATATTGTAGAAAAATGTACCGCAGCTTTTCATGATGATAAGCATGAATTTGCAATTATCTATGGTGATTATTATTTTATTGAAGCGATTTGGAAATTAACCGAGCAGGAATTGTTTATCTGGTAGTTGAAGGAGGAAAAAATCATGATATTTGAACCTAAGACAGTGGATTATGAACGCAGTCCATATACAGGAATGACTAGAGAAAGCTGGATAGAGGCAGGGGAATTTCTATTACAAGGAATATTTCAGCATATTAAGGAATTCGAAGCACCGATTGTAATGCCAAGAAAAGAAACAGAGATTACATATCCACATTTGCATGCACCGGAGGCTACGCAGGAAGCAGAACGTAAAGCCGAGATGTTTGAAGGACTGACGAGATCCTTTTTTATTGCGGCACCCTTAGTTCACATTAAACCAGAACTGTGTATATGCAATTATTCAATAGCTGATTATTATAAGCAGCAGATACTGCGTTCCTGTACGAAAGGGGATCCAATCTGTGTAGGTAGCTACGAGCAGTTGCAAGAGATTACAAATTATGCGGATCCATTTAGGGCATTTCAGCAGACGGTTGAAACCTGTGCACTTGTGATTGGTCTGTGGATGAGTAAGGATGTAATCTGGGATACCTATACAAAAGAGGAAAAGGACAAGGTAGCAGCCTTCTTATCAAGCTTTGCACATGCGAATACGGTTCCACAGAACTGGCGATTGTTTAACATGTTAGATCTGGCGTTTTTACATAGGGAGGGATATCCAATTGATAAGGAAATAATGTTAGATCACGCACAGGCAATTCTGAATTATTATGTAGGAGATGGCTGGTACCGAGATGGACATTCTTTTGACTACTATTCCTGTTGGGCGTTTAATTTATATGCTCCTTTGTGGAATCAGTGGTATGGATATGAAAACGAACCAGAACTGGCAAGGAGGTTTGAAGAGCACTCCAATAAGTTAATGGAAAGCTATGCTGATTTTTTCGACAGTGATGGTTTTACGAATATGTGGGGAAGAAGTAATATATACCGCAATGCCGCAACAAGTGCTTTTGATGGTAATCTGTTTCTGAATAATCCTACAGTAGACCCAGGATTAGCAAGAAGAATATCATCTGGTTCATTGATGCAGTTTTTATCCAGAGAAGATTTCTTATATAAAGGAATTCCGACTTTGGGATTTTATGGACAGTTTGCTCCGTTAGTACAGGGGTATTCCTGTGCGGAATCTCCCTTCTGGCTTGGAAAGGCATTTCTATGTCTACACTTGCCACAAGACCATCCGTTTTGGACAGCCAGAGAGAATAATGGTACGTGGGAGAAATTGAAGAAGAAGGAAGTACGTTGCACCGTGCTAGATGGACCTGCGCTATGTTTTTCCAATCATGAAGCAAATGGGGAGACTGTTTTACGTAGTGGTAAGATTGTTAAGGACCCTGCGGACAATCATGGCATGTGGAATTATTCTAAGCTGTGCTTTAATACCAAGTACCCATGGGAAGCAACCCCGATTCTTGATAAAGTTGGAAATCAAGTAATAAGGAAAGAGGTGGAGTCTCAGCAGTATGTGCTAAAAGATATTACGACGGGTGAGCTTGAAAGATGTAATGTAACCTTCTGGAGCGGTGAAAGAGAGAACGTTTTATACCGAAGACAGTTCTTTTCCTATGATTTAAAGAGGGAGACACACTGGATACAAGCTATGAATTTGGCAGACTTTACAGTGCCATATGGGATTATGCGTGTTGATAAAATGAGGTTTCACCGTCATCCTGTAGCTCTGACACTGGGGGCATATGGTTTCCCGGATAATGGAACAGAGATTATGGAACGTACAAATGGTGATGCTAAGGCAATTATATTAAAAGGAACAGATTTTACTGGAAGAGAAAAACAGCTTGCCATGACAATATTCTTAGGCTGGAATAGCATTGATTATATGAGAAGTATTGGTACAAATCCAGATTCGGAAAAATCAATTATTGTCTATGCAGCGACAGAGAGAAAGAAGCAGTATGGAAGCTATGATCCATATGTGCTAATTTCACAAGTGATTACAAAAGAAAGCCATGAAGATTTTACAGAAGAAGAATTATTTCCGATTGCAGACATGAACTGCGAAGACAGTACACGAAGTGGTGCATATGGCACAACAACGATTACACTTAAAGATGGAACGGTAAGAAGGATTAATTTTGAGGGGGTAGAAGGAAGATTAAGTCTGTAATCATTTTGATTTTACCAATTTGCACAAATATATGTGTGAGCATGTTATGTCAAACGTAGTTCACTCGCAACGCTCACTCGCTTATGTGCTAATTGACGAAGGCAAGTTCACTAGAGGGTTTTGACACTATAACCAGTTATATAGAAAAACGTTCGAGGATCCAACGATCCCCGAACGTTTTTTTATATATTGGATTACTATATTCTAAACATAGAAGGTTGTTAGTAGATTCGTATTTTCTATTCAAGATATTACGAAATACATAGTATTTATGTTTTAATTAATATACGTAAGGTCGCGTTTGTACCAAGTCCTATGGTACTAGTGAATTGTAGACCAAAGGAATCACCACAATATAACTGGACTCTTTGATGTACATTGTGAATTCCATAGCCATGTGTGTTAGTAGATATAATGTTTTGACACATCTCCTTTGACATACCATTTCCGTTGTCTAAGATTCTGAAAATCAAAACCTCATCTTCCTTGTATCCATTTACGGTTAAGATACCCTTACCAGGAGTTGTTTTATGATCCAGACCATGGAGAATGGCATTCTCTACAAGAGGTTGAATTAACAGATTAGGCATTGAATACGAATAGATCTCTTCATCAATATCAAAGATAACATCAAATGAATTGGAATGCATCATACGTTGAATATCAATGTAGGAGCGAATGTTATCTAACTCTCCCTTTACAGTAATAATAGAATTCCCTTTGTTTAAGGTTGTCCGGTAAAAGGTTGATAGAAGCCTTGCCATTTTACCTATATCTTCTTGATTGTTTAATAAAGCTTTGCTGTTGATCATAGAGAGGCTATTGTACAGAAAATGTGGATTGATTTGCGCCTGTAGGGCTTTCATTTCGTATTCCTGTTTCGCAATACGGCTTCGTAATACTTCATTAATTAGATATTTTAAACGGTTTACCATATGAGTGAAGGAATCGATTAGTTGGCCGATTTCATCTTTGGAGGTGGATTTTACGGTTATTGTTAAATTATCCTGTTCAATTAAAGCCATATTTTCAGAAAGAGCCTTTAATGGTTTTACAGTAATTTTTGATAATAATAAGCTAGAACACAATACGATTGTAATACTTACAAGAATCATAATCATTACTAGAATGGTGATTTGATTTGCAGCCAGTGAAACTGTTTCAATCGGACGATAGAGGAACAGATTCCATGGAACAGATGAAAGTAATTGATATTCAATTACGTAATTTTTTGATAGTTGACTGGATACTCCATTGAATGTAAAAGCTTTCGAAGGAAGCGAATAGTTATCTGCTTTCGAAAATGAGGTATAATTAACTATTACTGAATCAAGGTCACTAACGATAACAGAGCCATAGGGAGTGTCATATAGAGCCTTAATGGGTGCAAAGATAGAGTTAGCATCAATTGTTATACAGATAATATTGATACACGAGGAATGATAATAGTAGACAGGGCATACTAAGTAAAGTGTTTTACCATCATTCGAAGGAATGAAGGTAGGGGAATTTTCCAGTCTATCTTCATGATACCACTCTTTCTCGCTGGCTTCAGTTAGTGGACGTAACACATTACCATGGGGATGTAAAGAACCATCGGAGTAAATGGTAATGGATTTTATCTCATTATTCATATTCCGAATGGTAAAAAACATAGGATCAATCACGTCCCGGTAAGCTATGTACATATCATAGTTATTGGTATAGTTTTGTGATAAAGCGGTACGCATACTTTCATTCCAAACAATAAGGTTAATTGCATCTAGGTAAGTATTTAACTTATAGTCTAAAGTCTGTACTTCTTGTTTTAGGGTTTCTTGTAAAGCAATTGTTTCCCGTTCAATCAGTAATCGTTTCATTTGAAGATAAGAAAAGGTACCAAGTAAAAGTACGGGAGCTAATCCAATAAAGAGACAGATTAAGGTAACTTTATGTTGAAAGCCTATGTTCTTTAATCGTTTTTTTAATCCCATACATCATTCCTCCAATTGTCCCTTATTACGGTATTTCTCAGGACTTATTCTGAATTCTTCCTGAAAAAGCTTGCAGAAATATGAGATATTAGGATAACCGACAGTGGTACCAATATCTCTTATTTTCATATTCGTATTTACCAATAACTCCCTGGCTTTTTCCATTCGGATATTCTTAATATACTTATTAATACTAATACCGGTAGTCTGGGAAAAGATACTACTTAGATACTTGGGGCTTAGATATACAAGGTCAGCTAATTGGTTTAAACTTATGTCTTCTCTATAATGACCGTTAATATATTGTTTAATCACATGAATAGAATATTTTGGAGCTTGCATCTCCTGTTTCATATAAGTTAAAGATTTCTCTAGGAAAGATTCTATAAATTCTTTTATCTCTTTAAATTGATTAAAGGTATAAATCTTATCTACACATGCTTGGAAGTGCATGGTTTCATGATCGGGGAGTGAAGTAAGTAGATATCGAAGCAGCGTAGTACAAAGATATCGTATATATATATGCGAGATATTCTGTGTCCCTTCATATTTCTTTAACAGAAACGATACGTTCTTTCTTAACAAATTCGGATCTTTCAAACGAGTGGCTTGTTCAATGTTTGACAGGATCATACTATCTTCTACATCCGATGAAGTTTTTTCTGTTAAATTAGTAGAACTTATAGTGCTTGGATTGTATGCATTAGTAAAGTCATAATTAATTAAATAGTCTTGCTTTTGATTGGAAATAGTTTGGCATACCTCGTTAATCGACTTATAAAATTCCTCAGGATTAACTGGTTTTAGAATATAATTAACAGCATGTAAAGACAAAGCTTGTTTTACATATTCAAAGTCATCATACCCACTGAAGAATATAATCTCTATGGTAGGATTTATTTCTTTCGCGCGTGCAGCTAACTCTAATCCATTCATAAAGGGCATCTGTATATCTGTGAAAAGGATATCGATATGCTCATGTTCTAATATGGTTAAAGCTTCTTTACCATTGGAAGCGTTTCTTAGATCTAAGGAAAAGTTATATTTTTTTATTAAATACGAAATTACATTACGTTCATCTTGTTCATCATCTGCAATAAGAATTTTATACATGAGAGTAACCTCCTTTATATTGAAAGTATATCATTTTTCATAATAGGAGGGCAATGCCTCAAAAACATAAACGGGAAATTATACAATAAATATGGATTTTATGATATTTACCTTTGTGTAACAGGAACGTATACTTGAACTAAAGTAATCAATGGCCATTGGTGAAATAAGAGATGTATATAGGAGGTATTTATGAGAAAAAAAGTTATAGTTAAGGGATTGGTTGTGACTCTTATTACTTCATTAATGACAATATCCTTGGTAGCTTGTGGCTCAGGGAACAAAAAAGAGGAAACTACAAAAGAGTCTAGCCAAGTAAATATTGAGGCTGGACAGCAAAAAGGTGGTGCTTATGAAGAGGAAGTTACTATTACCTTGGGACGTCAAACCTTACAAAATGCGAAATTACCTGATGGTGATACTTATGAAGACAATGCGTATACGAGATTAGTTAAAGACGTTTATAATATTAAGCTTGTTGATGAATTTGAGGCATCTGGTGATGATTATGGTAGACAAGTGTCGTTAGCATTATCAGCAGGTGAAATACCAGATATGATGAAAGTCGCTACTTACGATGAGTTAAAAGAATTGTATGAGAATGATATGATTGCTGATTTAAGTGGCGTTTATGAAGACTATGCAAGTGATTATTTAAAATCAATCTATGATTCCTATGAAGGACGTGCTCTAGATAAAGTAACCTTTGATGGAAAGATGATGGCTTTACCAGGAACGAACGTTGATGCTGGTCCAAGTGAAGTATGGATTAGAAGTGACTGGATGGAGACGTTGGGTATTCAAGTGGATCAAGATGGAAATCATGCAATTACAATCGAAGAATTAGAGATGGTTGCTAGTAAATTCAAAGAAGCTAATTTAAATCAAGCAGAGAATGTAGTAGGAATGGCTTTTGCTCCATGGTTAACATCAGGTGACCCAGATGGCACTTACAGTATGAACTCCATTGCTTATGCTTTGGGAGCTTTCCCTAAAACATGGTTGGAATCCGATGGGAAAGTAGTATATGGTTCTACTGCTCCAGAAATGAAAGAAGCACTATCTGTAATATCTAAATGGTTTGAAGAAGGACTTGTGGATCCGCAATTAGGTACAAGAACGTGGGATGATATCTCTGCGTTATTATCAAATGGACAAACAGGTATAACTTTTGGTACATGGCATATTCCTGATTGGCTATTAAATAACGTAAGGGTAATGGATCCAAATGCTACATTCGAAGCATATGGAATAGAAAATGCGCAAGGGGAAGTAAGTTGTAAGCATAATGATGCGGTAGCTGGATATATAGTGGTAAGTAAAGAGTGTAAAAATCCTGAAGCAGCTATTAAGATAGCAAATTTATTCTACGATACGCTTGTAACCTCTAACACGATTGAAAAGGATTATCCAGAAGTTGCTACATATATAGCGAATGGTGTAGATGGATCAACTAGGCCATTTAACATTGAAGTGAATCTGTATACTTCATTGCTGGATGATTATTCTGATGTTGAAAAGTTCGTAAGCGGTGATATTAGCATTGACGAGGTTAGAACGACTGAATCTAAGAATGTAAGCAGTAGTATACAAAAGTATCTAGAAAATCCTACTGGAGCGGAAGTCGTTGATTGGTCTAAGTATCATTCCAGAATGAAAGGAATAGAATTAATTCAGACATTCACAGAGAATGCTACATTCAATTGGATTACTCCAATTTTCCCTCAAACAACGACTACGATGGAAACGAATCAGGCGAACCTAGATAAGCTAGAAGAAGAGACCTTCATCAAGATTGCCATAGGACAGATTGATGCAGAAGAAGGCTTTAATGAATTCGTAAAAGAGTGGAATAAGCTTGGTGGTAAGCAAATTATTGCAGAAATTGAGGAACAGTTAAAGTAAAAGGTTAAGCAGTAATAGAGCAGACATATAGCAGTAATATGGCTGCTCTATATTGTTTTAAATCAGTGATTGAGAGGTATGAAGATGACGAATAAAACAGCACATAGACGGAATCGAAAGCAGCTAACACATCATCTTATGATGATGCCGGGAATGTTCTTTTTATTACTTTTTAGTTATATACCAATGGTTGGTATCGTAATGGCATTCCAAGATTTTATACCAGCCAAGGGAATTATGGGTTCAGAGCTTGTTGGTTTAAAACATTTTAGATATATGTTTCAACTACCTGATATCTTTAAAATAATAAGAAATACACTAGTTATTTCTATTGGTAAGATATTGCTTGGTACCTTTATGGCAATTGCCTTCTCTATTTTATTGAATGAAATACGTAAAAAATTCTTGAAAAAAACAGTACAAACCATTGTATATTTACCACATTTCTTATCGTGGGTTGTACTAGCAAGTGTCGTAGTCAATATGTTTAATTTAGATGGTTCGGTTAATCAAATAGTAACCCAACTAGGTTTTGATAAAATTAACTTTCTAGGTAATAGCAAGATATTCCCGGGGCTAATAATCGGTACAGATGTTTGGAAGGAATTCGGGTATAGCTCAGTTATTTACCTAGCTGCCATTACGGCGATTGACCCCGGCTTACATGAAGCAGCATCCATTGACGGCGCTTCTTGGTGGAAACGTATATGGAATGTTACCTTACCTGGTATGATGCCAATTATACTATTAATGGCAGCCATGAGTTTGACAAGCATATTAAGTGCGGGCTTTGATCAAATCTATAATCTATATACACCAATCGTATATGATACGGGTGATGTACTGGATACCTATGTATACCGTATTGGTTTGATTGGCAGACAGTATAGTTTTGGCTCAGCAGTTGGATTATTACGTTCTATAGTCGGTATGGTATTGTTGGTTTCTGCTAATAAGCTGACGAAGAAATTGACAGATCAGAAGATATTTTAGGAGGAGTAGTATGATAGAGAATAGAAGTTTTTCATCTAGAGCTAGAGTAAGTATCATTTATTGCATTGTAATCCTATTAGGATTAGTATGTCTTCTGCCATTATGGAATATTGTAGCAATATCATTTAGTAGCAGTGCAGCAGTAACAGCAAATAAAGTAGGGTTAGCACCTGTTGATTTTACTACAGTTGCTTATAAAAAGATAATCGAAGATAGCCAATTTTGGCGTTCCTTTATGATTTCAGTTGTCAGAGTTATATTAGCAGTTATCCTTAATACCGTTCTCGTTGTATTGATGGCGTATCCGCTAACAAAGAGCACAAGAGAGTTTCGCGGTAGAAACTTGTATATGAACTTACTGATCTTTGCCATGTTATTTAATGGAGGGATGATTCCTAGTTTTATCTTAGTTAAAGAGCTAGGACTTCTTAATAGTATTTGGGCACTAGTATTACCAGGAGCATTGCCTATATTTAACGTTATTCTAGTTATGAATTTTTTCTTAGGGATTCCAAAGTCTTTAGAAGAAGCAGCTATAATAGACGGAGCCAATCCATTACAAGTATTGATAAAGATATTGGTTCCGTGTGCGAAACCTTGTATCGCAACAATCGTTCTCTTTAGTATAGTAGGAAGTTGGAACGATTTCTTTAGTGGATTAATCTATATTCAAAAGCCAAGAAATTACCCAATAATGACATACATTCAATCTTTGAATGTTGATATTCAAGAGTTATTAAAATCCGGTATGAGCAGCAGTTCGTTAGGAAATTTATCGGAGTTATCCAATAAGAACCTAAATGCAGCCAAAATTGTTGTAGCAGTTATACCCCTATTACTGATTTATCCAATTCTTCAAAAGTATCTAATCACAGGTATTGTTATGGGATCAGTAAAGGAATAACGGAAAGGCAAGGGCTTTGTATGAAAAAAAGAATACGACTCATAAGTCTCCTTTTAGTAGTAATTTTGGCAATGACTAGTTGTAAGATTGATAGGGAGGAGGAAGGTATGAATACGATAACGTGTAAGATTGTAGGTACAGATAAAGTAAGATACAATCCGGGAGAAAAGGCCAGCATTACTATTGAAATTGAAAATCTATTTGAAAAAGAAAGAGATATAATGGTAGTTTTATCTGCGAACTATTTGTCAGAACCTGTTGGTGATGAGGAAAGCCTAAAGATTCAGGTAGACAAACAGGGAGTACAAACGGTAACTTTAAATTGGCAAACACCAGAAGAGGACTATAAAGGATACTTGTTAGAGGTTCGTTTGGAAGATAAAAAGGGTAAGATGTTAAGTCAGGATACAATAGGTGTTGATGTATCATCCTCATGGGTGAAATTCCCTAGATACGGCTATCTATGTGATTTTGAGGAAGGTGTAGATGCTACTGATAAAATTGATCGAATGAATCGATATCACATCAATGGAATTGAGTATTATGATTGGCAGTATCTTCATCATATGCCGGTAGCGGATACTGTTTCTGAGGATGGAGCAGGAATGTGGCAAGATTGGGCAGGCAGAAGTATTGACGGTGACGCTATTTTATCATATATTAAAGAAGCAAAAGAGAAAAACATGGTTAACATGGCTTATAATATGATTTATGCCGGTTCGGATACCTTTTTTACGAATCGTGATGGGAAATCAACCAAGGCAAATGATTGGAAGCTATATTTTGCAGAAGATAATGACAGAGGAAGTGGTGAGTTTTCATTCCATATGGGAACATCTCCAAACGGAAATGGAAATTTATTCTTTCTAAATCCCTTGAATAATGAATGGCAGGAGTATATTTTTGATCAAGAATTAAAGGCGCTTAGAACCTTTGGGTTTGATGGATGGCATGGAGATACGGTTGGAGATTGGGGTAAGATGACAACGAGTGAGGGTAAACCATTGGGATTTAATAAAGCTGGTGATCCTATCTACTTAGTCACAGATACCTATACCGATTTTTTGAATGCTGCGAAGGACGCTCTAGGGGATTATTATTTGTCCTTCAATCCAGTTGGTGCAAAGGGAATTGAAAATGCAAATGTCAGTAATTCTGATGTATTATATACGGAGTTTTGGCCATGGGATAAGGATAGGGAAGATGGGACTTACGATACGTATTCTTCACTAGTAAGCGAAGTGGAACGTACGATGGAGGATAGTAAGAATCAGTCATTCGATGGTAAAGGAAAATCTCTAGTTGTGAAGGCTTATATTAATTATGAGAAGACAAATGGAGAGATGAATACCCCTAGTGTATTACTATGTGATGCCGCTGTATATGCCGCTGGAGGAAGTAGACTTGAACTTGGTAATGGGGATAGAATGTTGCATAAAGAATATTACCCCGATGACAATGTATTAATGTCTGAAGAGCTTACTGAGAGGATGAAGCGTATGTCTGATTTTGTCGTGGCATATGAGAATCTATTACGAGACGGACAAGCAACAGTGGAAAATACGGTAGAGGTCGAGGAGCATTCCTATAGTAACACAGGTGAAAGTGATACCATATGGGTATATTCTAGAGCTGATGCGGATTATGAAATTGTTCATTTCATAAATCTATTAGGAACAGATAATTTATGGCGTGATGAAATTGGTAAGAAAAAAACTCCTGAAAAAGTATGTAATCTAAAAGTTACCTATTATTCAGATAGTAAGATTAAAAAGATCTTTCTTGCATCACCAGATACAGAGTATGGAGCAAGTACGGAATTAAAGTTTGTGAGTGTAAAGGATGAAAAAGGAATTAAATATACATTTGAGATCCCCTCTCTTGAATACTGGGATATGGTGTATATGGAAAAATAGGAAAAAGGAGTTATTAGTGTGGAAGATAAATCTTTCACACGGCGATTTGGTGCCCAAAGTCAACAAGTTGATTTGCACAAAGTCGCCAGACTTTTGAAGGGACATGGTGATTTATATGAATAATGAAAAAGAAAACACATCAAACTGGTGGAAAAATTCCGTTGTATATCAGATTTATCCAAGAAGCTTTCAAGATAGCAATGGTGATGGAATAGGAGACTTACAAGGCATTATTAAGAGACTGGATTATCTACAAAATCTTGGAATTGATGCCATTTGGTTATCGCCTGTATGCAAGTCGCCACAAGATGATAATGGTTATGATATCTCGGATTACCAGGATATTGATCCTATGTTTGGGTCATTAAACGATATGGAGGAATTGATACAGGAAGCAAAGAAGAGAGGAATTCGAATTCTTCTTGATCTAGTATTAAACCATTCTTCCGATGAACATGCTTGGTTCTTAGAGGCCAAAAAGAGTAAGGACAATCCATACCATGATTATTATGTATGGCGAGATGGAGTTGAAGGCGTATATCCTAATGATATGAAGGCATGTTTTGGAGGTCCCGCATGGGAATGGGTACCAGAACTAGGGCAGTACTATTTTCATCAGTTCTCAGTAAAACAGCCAGATTTAAACTGGGAGAATCCGAAATTAAGAAGAGAAATCTATGATATGATACGCTGGTGGATGGATAAGGGCGTTGGAGGATTTCGTCTTGATGTTATTGATCAGATTGCCAAGGAACCAGATTTAAAGATTACCAATAATGGACCACAACTTCATGAATATATTAAAGAATTGTCAAAAGAGACCTTCCAAAAAGGAAATCTTATTACAGTAGGCGAAGCATGGGGAGCGAATACGGAATTGGCGAAACTATATAGTGCGCCAGACGGTAGCGAGTTTTCCATGGTATTTCAATTCGAGCATATAAATCTAGACCAGCAGCCTGGAGGCGAGAAGTGGGATATTAAAGAATTAGATTTTATACAGTTAAAGCAAATATTATCAAAGTGGCAAATTGAATTACATGGAAAAGGTTGGAACAGTTTATTCTGGAATAATCATGACTTACCTAGAATTGTATCTAGATGGGGCAACGATGAACAGTACCGAGAAGAATCAGCTAAGATGTTAGCTACCATCTTACATGGTATGCAAGGAACACCATATATTTATCAGGGTGAAGAGATTGGTATGACGAACGTGAAGTACCAGATTGAAGAGTATAAGGATATTGAGACCGTTAACATGTATAAGGAACGTATAGAAAAGGGGTACAAACCAGAAGATGTTATGCGTTCAATCTATGCTAAGGGAAGAGATAATGCAAGAACTCCTATACAATGGGATTCTAGTCAGTATGCAGGATTTTCTACGGTTAAACCATGGATTAAGGTAAATGATAATTGTAAAGCTATTAACGTAGAGAATGCGCTAGAGAATAAAGATTCTATCTTTTACTATTATAAAAAACTTATTCAGTTAAGAAAAGAAAATCCAGTTCTTGTACATGGAGATTACCAGTTGTTATTAGAAACAAATCCAGACATATTTGCTTATTGTAGGAATCTAGATGGACAAAGAATGGTAGTAGTAGCGAATTTCCATGATAAAGAAATCCCATTCTCCTTAAAAGAAGAAGGATTTGAAGTAAAAGAGTATTTGATTCACAACTATAAAGAAGAAAAAGCAGGTTACCTACGACCATATGAAACTTATATGGCAATAGTGAATTAAGGCTTAGAATCTTTTATGAGTTAAAAAGAAAATAATTATTTAGCAAACAAGCTATGATAGTATTGGAGAGTTAAAAGTAGGACGACGGAGCAATGGTGCCGTCGTCCAAACCAGTACTGTTATAGCTTTTGTGTTATGCATACTAATTCCTACGCTTAAATTCATCTATGCGAATGGCCTTTGTTATGAATAACATGATTATGTAACATATAATAAGGAACAAACAAAAACATAATAACAATGCTAACGCACTCATAGAGGCATGATCCTTAATGTAGAGATAAGAGCGGTTCGTTAAGAAACCAACGAATGCAGTAATTAATCCAGGTTTAACAATCCAATCAATAGCGTTGAAGGTTACTTTTACATTCTTAAAGATTGCAATGGTATCTAAGGTTGATATAATAGTCTGGCTAACCAGCATGCCAATGAGATAACCATAGATTCCTTTTTGTGGTACTAAGAATAATACGAAGATGATTCTTACACTTAAACCAACCACCGTATTAAGAAAGGTAACATGAGGTTTTCCTAATCCGTTAAGTATACTTCCAAGTGTTGTTGTCAAATATAAGAAAGGACAAAGCCATGCTAGTATCGTTAGGAATACTCCGGCGGATTCATTACCAAATACCAGTGTTCCTAACGATTTACCAAACGTAATAAAGATTCCAGTGCTCATTATACCGATAATTAAACTGTATTTGATAGACAGAGCAGTAGTTTTATTAATCATAGTATTGTTATTCGCAGCCTGAGCTTCTGAAACCGTTGGTAACAGTAAAACGGCAAATGAATTGGTAATAGTAGAAGGAAACATAATGAAGGGAATGGACATACCGGTTAAGACACCATACACACTCAAGGCTTCTGTTCCACTAAGCCCATATTGTTTCAACATTGACGGAATCATAACTGCCTCAATACTACTTAAAATACTAATTAATAATCGATTACTTGTTAACGGTAGGGCTAATTTAAAAAGGCTACTAGCATAAGTAACACGTTCTTTTTTATGGGATTTGCGGCTACGGAGTGCTTGTATTTTCAACTTGTAAGCTTCGTGTAATTTAGAGGGTTTTACAATAAACATTGAAATTATGTTGTAAGAATTAGAGGCTATTTCACCGAATACAATACCCCAAACGGCAAGTTCGCAGGCTTTCTCAGAATTTCCTAAGGAAAACATAGGCGCTAACACATAGACGCTGGCAACACGGATGACTTGTTCGAATAGCTGTGTCATAGCAGGTACACCAGCACGTTTAATACCATAATAATATCCGTTAATACATGCAGTTATACCACAGAAAGGAAACACATAGGAGAGAATCTTAAGGGGAGTGGTGCATCTACTTTCTAATAGGATGTTAGTGGCGATAAAGGAAGCATTCCGATTTAATAATATAGATAAGGTTATTGCAATTAGCAATGAAAATGTCATACCGGTTCGTAGAATTCGCTTTAAATTACTGGTATCGTGCTTACCTATTTCAGCGGCTACTAAACGAGATATCGATGTTTGAATACCAGAAGCATATAAGGTGAAACAGATTCCATAGACAGGGAAGATTAATTGATAAACACCCATATCTTCAGGTCTCAGGAGATTCGATAGATAGATTCGATAGAAAAAGCCGATAATACGAGTTGCAAAACCAGCTATTGTAAGAATTAAGGTACCTTTGATGATTGAATTTTTACTCATTGAAATCAGCCTTTCTCTTAGACCAACGATTCTAAATTAAGAAGATTAATGAATAACGTTGACCTTTTTACATTTTGACATAATTAAGTATATTAGTGCAGAGAAAAATTCATGCTAAGTTCTAAAAGTATTGATTAGCTCCACCTCTATAATTTGCTTGACAAGTAAAATTGAGAATGTTATCATTAGGAATGTATCAAAACCAAGTAAAAAAGTCGGAATTAAAATACTCGGAATTGATTTACTCGGAATTAAAAAAAGAGTAAGAGGTGAAGCACATGAAGTTATCAACTAAGGGAAGATATGGTCTACGTGCGATGTTAGATTTAGCATTAAGTAGTACGGAAGATGCAGTTGCGCTTAGTGGAGTTGCAGAGAGACAGAGTATCTCAATTAGTTATCTAGAACAGCTAATCGCTAAGCTAAAAAAAGCTGGATTAGTAAACAGTATTCGTGGTGCACAAGGTGGTTATGTACTTGCAAAACCCGCGAATGAGATTTCTGTAGGGGATATCTTACGTGCCTTAGAAGGGGACTTAAGTCCAGTAGATTGTGCAGAAGTTATGGGTGGTGAGTCAACCTGTAGTGGAGCGGATTTATGTGTAACAAAATACGTATGGAAGCGTATTAGTGATAGTATAAATAGTGCAGTAGATGAAATTATGTTGTCTGAATTAGTAGATGAGAGTTTACAACTCAGAAATGAACATGGTAATAAAGTGGACTTAAAAATAGAATCAATGTGTGACAAATAGAAAATATTTAGGAGATGACGCAAATGGATAAAAAAATTTATTTAGACAATGCAGCAACAACACCAACCAGACCAGCGGTGGTAGAAGCAATGTTGCCATACTTTACGGAGTTTTATGGAAATCCTTCTAGTGTTTACGAGTTATCAAATGTCTGTAAGAAGGCCATAGTAAATTCAAGAGAGACAATTGCGAAATCTTTAGGTGCAGATGCTGCAGAGATATATTTTACAGCAGGTGGTTCCGAGGCTGATAACTGGGCTTTAATATCAACATGTGAAGCTTATAAAGCAAAAGGAAATCACATTATTACATCAAAGATTGAGCATCATGCAGTTCTTCATACCTGTGAATATCTTGAGAAAAACGGATTTGAAGTAACTTACGTAGATGTAGATGAAAACGGTCTTATTAAATTAGGTGAATTAGAAGCAGCAATTCGCCCAACAACAATCCTTATCTCAGTTATGTTTGCCAATAATGAAATAGGAACCATTCAACCTATTAAAGAGATTGGTGAGATAGCAAAAAAACATGATATCTTATTCCATACAGATGCAGTTCAGGCTTATGGACAGCTACCAATTAATGTAGATGAATATCATATTGATATGTTAAGTGCAAGTGGTCATAAATTAAATGGTCCAAAAGGTATTGGATTCTTATATATTCGTAAAGGTGTTAAAATAGGTTCATATATTCATGGTGGAGCGCAGGAGAGACATAGACGTGCAGGAACTGAGAATGTACCAGGAATCGTTGGTTTCGGAAAAGCAGTTGAGATCGCGATGGAAACAATGAAAGAAAGAACAGAAAAAGAGGTGGAATTAAGAGATTTATTAATTAATCGTATAGTTAAGGAAATTCCATATACAAGATTGAATGGTCATCGTACCAAGAGATTACCTAATAATGCGAACTTTAGCTTCCAATTTATTGAAGGCGAATCTTTATTAATTATGTTAGATATGCAAGGAATCTGCGGTTCCAGCGGTTCAGCTTGTACATCAGGATCACTTGATCCATCGCATGTATTATTATCCATTGGTCTTCCTCATGAAATTGCACACGGTTCTCTACGTCTTACCTTGAGTGAAGATATCACAGAAGAGGATATAAACTATGTAGTTGATAGAGTGAAAGAAATTGTTGAACGTCTTCGTTCTATGTCACCACTATATGAGGATTATCTTAAAAACAACCAAAATAGAAATAATGTATAAAAAATATATAGATAAATAGTAGTAGTGAATATTTTTGACATTTGTTTTGAATATCATTGAAGCAACTACAATAATAGATCGTTTGGAGGAATTTAAAATGTACAGTGAAAAAGTTATGGATCATTTCAGTAACCCTAGAAATGTCGGTGAAATAGAAAACGCAAGTGGAGTTGGAACTGTTGGTAATGCAAAATGTGGAGATATCATGAGAATGTATCTTGATATCGACGACAATGGAATTATCCAGGACTGTAAATTCAAAACATTTGGTTGCGGAGCAGCGGTTGCTACCAGCAGTATGGCTACAGAATTAGTGAAAGGAAAGACAGTTCAAGAAGCGCTACAAGTTACTAATAAAGCGGTAATGAATGCTCTTGATGGCCTTCCAGCAGTAAAAGTACACTGCTCCCTTCTTGCAGAAGAAGCAATTCATGCAGCATTATGGGATTATGCTGAGAAGAATGGAATTCAGATTGAAGGATTACAAAAACCAAAATCAGATATTCATGAAGATGAAGAAGTGGTTGAGGAGTACTAATGAAAGAAAAGGTAGTAATAGGAATGTCTGGAGGAGTTGACTCCTCGGTGGCAGCTCAGTTGTTAAAAAAAGCAGGATATGATGTTATTGGTGTAACCATGCAGATTTGGCAAGATGAAGATCGTTTCACCCAAGAAACAGAAGGTGGTTGCTGTGGTCTAAGTGCTGTTGACGATGCGAGAAGAGTTGCACAAGCTCTTGAAATCCCTTACTATGTAATGAATTTTAAGAAGGAATTCAAAGCAAATGTTATGGATTATTTTGTGAACGAGTATCTACAAGGCCGTACACCAAATCCATGTATTGCTTGTAATCGATATGTTAAATGGGAGTCGTTACTTAAGCGCTCTCTTGATATTGGAGCAGATTACATCGCTACAGGACATTATGCTAGAGTTCTTAAGTTAGAGAATGGAAGATATACGTTACGTAAGTCAGCTACTGCAGCCAAAGACCAGACGTATGCCCTTTACAATCTTACACAGTACCAATTATCTCACACGTTGATGCCAGTTGGTGAATTTACAAAGGACGAGATTCGTAAGATGGCACTAGATATCAATCTTCGTATTGCTAATAAACCAGATAGTCAAGAGATTTGTTTTATTCCAGATAATGATTATGCCAAGTTTATAGAAGAAAATTCTGGTGAAAAGATTCTTCCAGGTAATTTCGTTAACTCTGCTGGTGAAGTAATTGGAAAACACAAGGGTATTACGCATTATACAGTAGGACAAAGAAAAGGACTTAATTTAAGTCTTGGTCATCCTGCCTTTGTACTTGAGATTCGCCCAGAGACCAATGAAGTTGTTATTGGTACGAATGATGAAGTTTTTTCAGACAAATTATACGCTAATAATCTAAACTTCATGTCAATTGAAGACCTTGAGGGCAGTATGGAAGTAGAAGCAAAGATTAGGTATAGCCACAAAGGCGCAAAATGTACAATTAGAAAAGTGGATACAGATGAGGTAGAATGCATCTTTGAAGAACCACAACGTGCAATTACACCAGGACAAGCAGTAGTTTTCTATAAAGACGACTATATTGTTGGTGGTGGAACAATTATGAGAAAGTAATTGATATAAGCAGATTTATATACAAAGGTCACACTTAATGCTATGATTATGGATAGCATTAGGTGTGGCTTTTTTTGGTGGTTATATTTATTTAACAATAATTGTTCATGAAATGTAAAGCAATTAATTATCCACTATGCCATAATTAGATTGAAGGAGGCGATGATATGGATATACTTAATAAAACTCAAATAGTAATTGATTTGATTGAATCGAATATGTTAGAAGTAAATTATGAGACGATAGCTAAGGTGACGGGAATTCCAATCGGGCTCTATCAACGAATCTTTACTTACATATGTGATATATCACTAGCTGCATATATACGAAAAAGAAAGTTAACGTTAGCAGCAAAGATGATTCTACTCGACAGAAGGAATATAACAGATGTTGCTTTTGATTGTGGATATGAAAACAGTTCATCTTTCACGAGAGCATTCAAAGAATTGTTTTTGGTTCCTCCAGCCATGATTACAGAAGAGATTTATAGGGAACAAGCATATCAGCCGATTTCATTAACTGATAATGATACGTATTATGTATTGAAAGGAAGGAAGATTATGGCAGATATCGTGAAATTAGAGTATGAGGTTACAGAAGATAAACTATTAATAGGGATCTGTAATAAGGATTATGGGGTAACCACTAGCGAATTATGGAATGTGTTCTTTGGACAACAGTTTGATAAGAAATTAGAAGAACTTGAAGAAAAACAGATTGGAATGGAGGATTGCATTGGACTTGGGTATATGACTGATTTTATTAGTGATACAGGGCTTGGTGATACGTACATAATTGGAAAGTATTTTGAAGTTGGAACGCCTATTCCAGCGGGAATGATAGGTAAGATTATTAAAGGCGGTATGATTGCAAGGGCACAGGTACGTGGTAAAAATCTAGATGAAATAATTAATAATTCTTATATTCTGATTTCTAGTATGGTCGAGAAAAATGGATATAGAATTGATTCGGATTTCTATTGGGTAGAAAACTACACAGTAAGTAGATATTGTGATGCAGTAGAGCGTGGTGATAATCAGGTGATACTTGATTGGGAGATGCCTTGTAGAAAGGCTTAGTTAGTAACGTTAACATTTCTATAATTATCATATTTTTTTATAGTAAAAAATTCTTTACAACCTAAAATAATTGGATTTTATATTGACATACTCCTCGTATATGAATATAATAACATATGAACAATTGTTCATATGTTATTGAGCAAAGGTAAGTTGCAAAAAGGTTTTTAACAATATCTGGGGAGGAGCGTGTTTATGAATATGATACAAATCTTAGGAATCTTCATCCTAGGGATATTCTATCTTGCGTATTTTGGTAAGATGCTAGGACAACGAAAAAAAGGGATACAGACCAATCAATTAGGTGTGGGGAAAAAGAAAAGACGTACGATGTTCACCGAGAGATTATTAAGAATAATAACAACTGTGATTGTACTCGTAATTATAGTCAGTATATACTTGAACACTACGTTTATTAGCAATAGGATAGTTCGGTACCTAGGAATTTTATTAATTGGGATTGGTACAGGAGTGTTTATAGTGGCAATGATTACCATGCGAGATAGTTGGAGAGCAGGAATACCACAAGGGGAGAAACTACAGATTGTTACCAAAGGCATCTACCGTGTTAGTAGAAATCCAGCTTTTCTTGGATTTGACTTAACTTATATAGGTGCAACGATAGCTTTTGGAAATGTAGCTTTATTACTATTTAGTATGGTGGCAATTATTATGATGCATCTGCAGATTCTTGAAGAAGAGAAGTATATGGAAACTACTTTTGGAGGGGAGTATTTAACATATAAGAATAGAGTAGGCAGATACCTTCTATGGTGAGTCGAAGGAGTGTCATCACAGTAAACAAACTTAACAAGTATCTTATTATTGTTATTAAGGAGAGTTTGTATGAATAATCAATTGGTGTATAGGGGAATAGCAAAGTTTTATGATGTACTTGAGCATACCTATTTTCGTAACAAAGTGCGTAGCCCAAGAACTGCAGTGATGAAGTTCATTAAAGACTCTGAACAAACAGTACTGGATATCTGTACTGGTACAGGTACTAATGCATTGGAGATTGCCAGATGTAGAGAGATGTCACGGGTTTACGGTATTGATAGGTCTAAGAATATGTTGCTTATGGCAAATGAAAAAAGAAGCAGTGAAAAATTACATAACGTTGAATTCAAAGAAATGGATGCTACTAATATAGAGTTTAAGGATGGAACCTTTGATGTGGCATTATTATCTTTGGTACTCCATGAAACACAGACAAAATTAGCAAGTAAAATTATTAAAGAAGCGAAACGTGTACTGAAAGATAATGGTATGTTGATTGTAGTGGAGTGGAAACAACCGAAGACACTCTTTCAAAGAATATGTTTTTTACCAATTAGGTTATGTGAGCCAAAAGGGTTTCGTGAATTCCTTCATAGAGATATGCAGGAATATTTTGAACAATATGGTTTGCAAGTGCTTGATAAGGTGTCATGTAATTATTCTAAGGTGTTGGTTATTAAGAAGCGTTAATCAATTTTAATTTATATAATTTGGATAGGTGGGAATTTCACTGATTAAAATAACTATAATAATTCGCAATATTGATTTCCTTTAAGTACTGCATTATAATGCAATTACAAAGATAAAAACATATTCCGGTTGGTAGTCCGGAAGCAGCTTTAGCTGTCAGTAACCTGCCTCCTTGGTTGTCCGTTCTTTGGTATCCGATACAGGATATGGACTGTAACAGTCACAAATATTTATAAGGAGGCTTCTTTATGAGCAATATTCGTTTATTCGTGTATTATGATGAACCGTTCTGGGTTGGAGTTTTTGAACGTGTTGAGGAACAAAAGCTTACCGTATGTAAGATGATTTTTGGAGCAGAGCCTACAGAACCAGAAGTATTAACATCAATACTTGAGCATTACTATGATTTGCGATTTAGTCCTTCTATTGTTGTCGAGAAGGAATCAAAGAAAAGTATAAATCCAAAGAGATTGCAACGTGAAATACACAGACAGATGGATTCAGTAGGGATCGGAACAAAATCTATGCAAGCTTTGAAGTTACAACAAGAAGCAAGTAAGATAGAAAGAAAACGAAGTTCTAAAGAAGAGAAGGAAGCAAAAGAAAAACTTCTATATCAGATGAAACAGAATAAAAGAAAAGAGAAGCATCGAGGTAGATAACTTCGATGTTTCTTTTTACGAAAAAATACGAAAAAAGAACTTGTGTTCCGACTGCTGGAATGTTATTATATGTATAATCTTGCTAATATATGAATGAAGATCGATTGATAAGAGTAGGGGACAGTAATTGAGTAGACAAATATAAATAAATTAGAGGGAGGAAGTACCAATGATCCATGTTGAAAATATGTCAAAGGAATTCATATCACCAAAGAAATATCCTGGATTCAAAGGAGCTCTTAAGGGATTGTTTTCTAATGAGAAGGTACGAAAATTAGCGGTAGACAATATATCTTTTGCTATTGCCAAGGGGGAGATGGTTGGTTACATTGGCAGTAACGGTGCGGGAAAGTCTACATCCATAAAGATGATGACTGGTATCCTTACACCAACATCAGGTAAGTGTACAGTTAATGGTATTGTACCTTATGAAAACCGACAACTGAATGCAGCGAATATCGGGGTTGTATTTGGACAACGTACACAGCTATGGTGGGACTTACCACTTAGTGAAACATTTTCGATTCTTAAAGAAGTGTATAATGTTAGTGATGAAGATTTTAAGAATCGAATGGAATTCTTGCAGGAGGTTCTTGGATTCGATAGTTTCATACATAGTACAGTGAGAACCTTATCTCTTGGGCAAAGAATGCGTGCGGACCTTGCAGCAGCATTATTACATAATCCAAAAGTTTTGTATCTAGATGAACCAACCATAGGACTTGACTTGGTTGTTAAGGATAGTATGCGACAGGCCATCAAGGAAATTAATGCCGAGTATCAGACGACGGTAATCTTAACGACGCATGATTTGTCTGATATTGAACAACTTTGTGAGAGAATCATTATAATTGATGAAGGTAGGGTGATTTATGATGGTACAATCGCCAATATTAAAGAACTATATGGTAAGCGAAGAAGTGTCACAGTAGATGTTATGGATATACAAGCATTAGAAGCTATTGATTTTCACGAAGTTTTTAATTTAAGTGGGGAATTGCTTGCCGTTGCCAAAGAACAATCTAGTATTTCCTTTGATTTTGATAAGAATGTTTTGAATATATCACATATTATCTCAAAAGTTATGGAAGGTACCGCGGTTAGAGATATCAAGATCCAAGATACCCAGATAACGGATATCGTCAAAGAGATATACAAACATGGGATGTGAGGTGGTTAGTGTGAAGAAACGTTCGTTACGTCAAAGTCTGCGGATATATAAACCATTTACCATTGGAAGGATACAGGAACAACTTGCCTATAAATGGTCATTCTATCTTTTTATCTTTTCAAGTATGTTCAGCTTGTTAGTAGGCTATTATCTGTGGAGGGCTATTTACCAGAGCAGCAGTAGTGAAGCGCTAAATGGTTTCACACAAAATGATATGATTGTCTATATTTTCATGAGTTTCATTACAAGTAATTTGGTAAGGGTAAGTGTAACTAGGGATATTGGTAATGATGTAGTTGAGGGAACAATTGCAATGAATCTGGTAAAGCCGATAAATTATCAAGTCCGTTTGTTCTTCTCCTCCTTGGGAAATGTTTTGTTTCGTTTTCTTATGCCAGGATTACCAATCTGGTTAGTGATGAGTATTGTGCGATATGTAAACCTTGGGGAGTTACCACCTTCTCCAATTGTAATAGTTTCGTATCTAGTAAGTGTTTGTTTAAGCTTTGGAATTATGTTCTTGTTTGATTTTTGCTTCGGGTTACTATCCTTCTACACTACCTACGTGTGGGGTCTTAATCTTGCTAAACAAGCAATACTAGGGTTTTTGACAGGTCAATTAATACCGCTGTCATTTTTTCCAGAAGCGATACAACGGATATTTGATTTTCTTCCGTTTGCGTCGATGAATTATATTCCGGTTATGATTTATCTGAATAAGATGCCACTTGAACGAGTAATAATCTCAATGGGGATTCAAGTGATTTGGATTATAATACTATATCTAATAGCAAATTATTTTTGGAAACGGGTAACCAAGAGAATTACGGTATTAGGAGGTTGAGCAGATGAGGAGATATTTTCATCTATATAGAGTGTTTGCAACGCAGTTTATGAAATCGTTAGTACAGTCAAAGGTAGATTTTATCATTGGCCTCTTAGGATTCTTTCTTTCGCAGATGTTTGGGATTGTTTTTTTGTCGTTGGTCTTTAAGCAGATTCCTAGTTTGAACGGCTGGACATTTGAACAGCTAGTTTTTATTTATGGATTTGCGCAGATACCAAGGGGAATTGATCATTTCCTTACGGATAACATATGGATGCTTGCAATGAGATATGTCATACGAGGGGAGTTTGACAGGTTCTTATTGCGTCCAATTAATCCTTTTTTTCAGTTAATCTGTGATAAGTTCCAAGCGGATGCGGTGGGAGAATTAATAGTTGGTTTTGCATTAGTTGTTTTTTCTGTTGTTAATCATACTGTGACGGTGACACCAGTGAATGTTTTATTGTTTATGATATCCGTGTTTGCGGGAGCTTTGATTTATACATCGATCAAATTATTCTTTGCATCCTTAGCATTTTGGATTAAGGATAGTATAGCAATTCTTCAATTGGCTTATGAGACAGCAGACTTTGCAAAGTATCCTTTATCCATATATCCAAAGGGAATACGCTTCATATTAACCTATCTAATTCCGTTTGCCTTCGTAGCATTCTTTCCAGCAAGTTACTTTTTAACAGGAGAGAATGTGATAATGACAATTGGAGCAGAGGTGTTAATTGCAGGAATTGTTTGGATAATCGCATATGCAGTATTTCGTAAGGGGCTGACAGTGTACGAGAGTGCGGGAAATTAAATAGAGAAATAAACACTAATATTGTATAGAAACTACTCTAATTAATACACTATATCAAATCCAAAATTGATGCTAAAATATTGTAGTTTGTGATAATTTAAAATCAATTAGATATACTAGAAAGGCATAGAAGAAATGAGTGTAGGAACGAGTAGTATTATGATTGGATTTGCAATCTTGTTGTTTGCAGGATTGTGTCAAGGTAGTTTTGGATTAGGATATAAGAATTATCAACCATTAAAGTGGGAGGCATTCTGGGGTGTTTATTGCCTGTTTTGTGTCATTGTTCCGCTTTGTTGGGCTTGGTATCAAGTTCCTAATTTCTTAAACTATCTTTCGAATGCAGAAGTAAAGAATATCGTGGTACCAGTTATCTGTGGTACGATATGGGGGATATCTGCAGTAGGTTTTAGTAAGGCAGTTACCTATATCGGTATATCCCTAGTGTACGGTTTATCCATGGGAATATCTGCGGTAATTGGTTCTATAATTCCATTGCTTACCATGGAAAACAAACCAAGTATAACAAGTATTGTATTACTTATTGTTGGTATGCTTGTTACATTGGCTGGTATTGCTGTTATAACAAAGGCAGGAATTGTTAAGATAGCAGAACAACAAACAGTAGAGAAAGACAATGCAAACAAAGATGGTAGAGCAGGCAAGGCTAAGATTGGTTTGTTATTAGCTATGCTGTCTGGTTTTGGATCAGGTGCTATGAATATAGGATTTGATTTTGCTAGCCCAATCGGTAATGCAATTATGCAGGATGGCTATGGTGAAACAGGAGCCAGTGCAATTCAATGGTTACTTGTTTTACTAGGGGGAGCCCTTGCGGGTATTATATATTGTATCATAGATCTTTCGAAGAATAAGACATGGGTAAGCTTTACATACAAAGGTAGTAAAAAACGTATTGTAATATTATTCATTACAAGTATTGTTTGGTTTGCTGCACTAGCAAGCTATGGTATTGCTACTTTAATGTTGGGAGATATGGGAGCCGTTACCGGCTGGATTCTATTCAATGCATTGGCGTTAATTATTAGTAATCTTTGGGGAATGCAATGTGGAGAATGGAAGGGAGCTAAAAAGGGCAAGAAGATCTTGCTTTATGGAAATCTTGTATTAATTATTTCTTGGATATTCATTGGGATATCGAATGCAATATAAGCGAATGCAATATAAATAAGTGATTTAATTATGTAGTCGTAGCTAGTGGATTGTTCTGGAAGCATTCTTTCAGAATATTCCCACGCTGCGATTTTTATTTGGTAGAATTTTCGTAAGAAAGTATTCTATTACAGGACTTGAAAGGTTCCATGGAACCTTGTAATATAGAATTTATATAAATACAGTACCAATGGGAGGATACCATAATGCCATTTGAAATATCAAATGAAAACTTTCGAAATGATACCATGTATCACCAATTTGGTTCGGATTATACCAATCTCTTTGGGTGTGGTTTTTTAAATAAAAAGGATAAAAAGTGTAAAGAAGAGAATAGTATCTTTAAGCATTATGGAATCGTTCTGGTCTTAAACGGCAACGGAAAACATATTGATGAAGATGGGAATGAGACTACGGTTTACCCAGGATGTCTGATTCAAAGGATTCCGGATAAGAAACAATCCTTACATATTAATCCTGATGGTAGCTGGCTAGAGTTTTTTATATGTATCGGAAAGGGGATGTATGAGTCCTTAGTATCGATGGATTTACTAGATGGGAAACAAACTGTTTTAGTACCAGGGTTAAATCGTGCAATATTCGAACATTGTACAGAATTTCACCAATTAATGAAATTCTCCCATCCAGCAGAGATCAATATGTTGGTACCAGAGGCATTAAAAATTATTCTAATGTTCCACCGATTACATAAAGAAAATAGTAGTAATTCAAAGGATAGAGAGATTGTACATAAGGCTAGCATGCTTCTAGCAAAGCCTTCTTCATATAAGGTACCAATTGCTAACATTGCAGAGGATTTGAATATTGGATATGAGAAGTTTCGAAAGATTTTTAAAGATATCATGGGGGTATCCCCTCATAGTTACGTAATACAAAAACGTATGGATATTGCAAAGACATATTTAATAGACAAAAACAAAAGCATCAAAGAAATTGCTTTAGAGCTCGGTTTTGCAGATGCCTATGCTTTTTCAAAACAATTTAGAAAATGTGTAGGTTTGTCACCGAGTGAGTTTCGTAAGGAGTGCTAGGAAGAGCATATTTGATGTTACTAGGAATACAAGAATGTAATACCATTTTTGACATCAAGAATACCTTTTCATCAATTGTATGATTTAGAATAATTTATTAATATGGTTTTATAGATAAGGGGTTATGACTATAGGCTCTGTTTTAGTTAAAATGGAGTGGAACAGTTGAAACAAGGAAAGGAAACATGGTGAGAGAAATGAAAGCAGATATGAATTGGTTAGATGATCCAGAGGTATTTCGAGTAAATCGGTTAGATGCACATAGTGATCATAGGTTTTACAAGGATATGGAAGACATGAAGAACGAATCAAATTCATTAACACAAAGTTTAAATGGAAATTGGAGCTTTTCTTATTCGATGAATGCAAAAGAAAGACCGATGGATTTTTACAATGTGGATTTTGATGATCAAACATTTGATGAAATACAAGTCCCTGGACACATTGAACTTAACGGGTACGATAAAATACACTATATTAATACGATGTATCCATGGGAGGGACATGTATATAGACGTCCGAAATATCTACTTGAAAATCATCCAGAGGGTGCGGGTTTATTTAGTGAAGCCGATTATAATCCAGTAGGTTCTTATCGTAAAGTATTTGATCTGAATGAAGAGCTGATTGGAAAGAGAGTTTGTATCTGTTTTGAAGGTGTAGAACAAGCAATTTTTGTGTGGCTTAACGGAGAATTCGTTGGATATGCAGAGGATAGTTTTACTCCATCGGAATTTGATTTGACGCCATACATCAAAGAAAAAGGCAATGTTTTAGCAGTTGAAGTTCATAAAAGATGTTCCGCTGCATACCTAGAAGATCAAGATTTCTTCCGCTTCTTTGGAATTTACCGAAATGTTACGTTATATGCAAAGCCTTCGATCCATGTGGAGGATTTATGGGTAAGACCATCATTAAAAGAAGACAATACCACAGGAAAGTTCAAGATGGATTTGAAAATCTCATCTGCTATGGAGTCTGATATCGATACTGCAAGTGAGATTGGTACAGTGAAGGTTATACTATTGGACAAAGAAGATAATGTTGTTTTTCAAACAGAAGATGCTATTAACGAGACCGTATCTTTGAAACCAGTGGAAATTGAGAAGGTAAACCCTTGGGATAATCACAATCCGTATCTATATACCGTACTTGTTCAAGTATATAATTCAGAACAAAAACTTATTGAGGTTGTACCATATAAGATTGGCTTTAGAAGAATCGAGATAAAAGATAACATCATTCTATTAAACGGAAAGCGACTAATTATAAATGGTATTAACCGACATGAGTGGAGTGCTAATAGAGGAAGAAGCATTACGATACAAGACATGGAATGGGATATGAAGTGCATGCTAGAGAACAATATTAATGCAGTAAGAACATGTCATTATCCAAATCAGATACCTTGGTATTATATGTGTGATGAGAATGGTGTATACATGATGGCAGAGACGAATCTAGAATCCCATGGATCATGGCAAAAATCAGGTAAGGTAGAACCTTCTTGGAATCTTCCGGGTAGTCATGTAAAGTGGAGAGAGGTAGTGCTTGATAGAGCAAAATCCAATTTTGAATACTTCAAGAATCATACGTCTATCTTAATGTGGTCACTGGGGAATGAATCATATGCAGAAGAGAATCTAGCTGTAATGAATCAGTATTATAAAGAGGTTGATCCGGAACGATTGGTACATTATGAAGGTGTAGTATCCAATCGTATATTTGAAGATCGCATATCAGATATGGAGAGTCAGATGTACACAGCACCTTGGGATGTAGAAGCATATCTAGCTAACAATCCTAAAAAACCGATGCTTTTGTGTGAATATATGCATTGTATGGGGAATTCATTAGGAGGAATGATATCGTATGTTAAACTTCTAGATAAATATGAGAATTATCATGGTGGATTCATATGGGATTATATTGATCAAGCGTTGTGGGTAACCGATGAAGTTACTGGAGAAAAGGTCTTGCGTTATGGTGGAGATTTTGATGACAGACCTTCTGATTACGAGTTCTCAGGAAACGGTATTGTGTTTGCAGATAGATGTGAAAAACCAGCTATGCAGGAGGTAAAATATTGTTATGGATTGTACAAATAATAAGACAGATCAATTACAAATTATATATGGTGATGTAACCTTAGGAGTACATGGGGAAGATTTTCATTATATCTTTTCTTATCAGACCGGAGGATTAGAGTCTCTTGTAATAGGGGGAAAAGAATGGTTGTATCGTACACCAAAACCTACCTGTTGGAGAGCGACTACAGATAATGATCGAGGAAATAGATTTTCTCAAAACTCTGGAATGTGGTTCGGTTCAGACATGTTTCTTTTCTGTAGTAATGTTTTAGTAACTATCGACGGTAAGGATATAGAGAAGCCTATTGCACCTCTTAATAATGCATTTTCTGAGAGAGAAGTTGCAAGCACTGTCAAAGTAACGTTTACGTATAAAACCATTACCGTTCCAACAACAGAAATTGATGTGTCGTACGAAGTCAATGGTACAGGAAGAATACAAGTAAAGGTACACTATTATGGTAAGCTTGGACTTCCAGAGTTGCCTGTATTCGGAATGCGTTTCGTAATGCCGACGAAAGCCACAGGGTTTACTTATGAAGGCTTATCCGGGGAGACGTATCCAGATCGTATGTCAGGAGGTGTACCAGGCGTCTATACAGTGGAAGGATTGCCAGTTACCAGATATATGGTTCCCCAAGATTGTAATGTTCATATGAAAACCAAATGGTTAGAAGTTAATAGAAATACAACACAAAACAATGCTGATAAGAGTAAAGATACTTTTACGTTACGATTTTCAGCAGTGGATAAAGAGTTTGCATTCTCCTGCATTCCGTATACAGCAGAAGAGTTAGAGAATGCCACACATCACGAAGAACTTCCATTGCCACGAAGAACGGTTGTATCGATTTTAGGTGCGGTTAGAGGTGTTGGAGGAATTAACAGTTGGGGTGCAGAAGTAGAGAAAGAGTATCATATTAGTGCGGAAAAAGATATCGAATATACTTTTGAAATCTCGAAAGGATAATATAACAATTAACGAAGAGAACAGAGTATGTAGAAATACATACCCTGTTTTTTTGTGCATATATAACTAAAATTATATAAAATTTTTATAATTAGTTTACTCATTTAACAAATAAATTATATGTGGTACAATATAATTACTAAAGTTTTTATAAACTGGATTTACAAGTAAAAAGTATTCTAGGGGAGGTACGATTCATGCTAAAGAATAGCATACATCGTGTAAGTCAGGCGATGGACAATGTAAAAATCCATAATAAACTGATTATTCTATTCATTTGCTGTGTTATGATTCCAATTGTTACTACCAATTGTGCTTTGTACTATATTGTAAGTAAGAAGGCAGAAGTAGAACGAATTACGGAGATGAAGAATGTACAGCAGCGTTTGAAGTATAATATTTCTACCGTTTTTGAAGCGGCAGAAAGTGTTGCAAATCAGTTTAAAAAGGACAAGGTTCTCAATGATTTTCTAAACACCAGGTATGCAGATAATATGGAGTACTATGAGAGTTATAGTGCTCTTATGAGAGACAATGCATTCAGTTATTATTATCAATCTGAATCGGTTTATAAGATATCGTTATTCACCAATAACAAAACTGTAACAAGAAGTAGTTCATTCTACCCACTTAGTGATATTGTGAATGAAGAGTGGTATCTGAATGCAGTAGCTAAGAATAGTAACGATTGTACATTACAGGTTTATTTTAACAATCCAATTATTAAAAATCCATATGAGGCATGGACGAATAGGAAGATATCGATCTTTACTCAGCTAGATAGTTTTGGAGCGATTAAGAAATTTCTTAAAGTAGATATTAGTTATACGGATTTGGAGCAATTGGTTTTTAATGAAAAGTCTGTACAAGATATTTTAATTGTTGATGATGGTAAGATTTTATTTGATACAAGGCACGGTAGACTTGAAGGTAAGCCTTTCGAGCAATTTGTTCCAGTGGATGAACATCTACTTAAAGAAGAAGAGACTATGAAAGTGTTAGGTGATGAATGGAAGATTATAATTATCTCAGAGAGAAAGCATTTTTTTGATAATTTCATAGATAATCGTGCCTTATTATGTTTGACAATTTTGATAAATCTCATAATACCAAGTACTGCAATTATGTTAATTGGTAATTCGATTAAAGACAGAGTTCGGATTACAGAAAGTTATATAAAAAAATTAAAAGATGGCAAGTATAAGCGAATCGATTGTTATGAAGGCAAAGATGAAATAGGTAGTTTAATTAGCAGTTACAACTTGATGGTATTGCGTATACAAGAGCTCGTTGAAGTGGTATTAAAGGGGAATGCAGAACGACAAAAATTAATTATATCGAAAAAGGAGGCGGAATTACAAGCATTACAAAGCCAGGTGAACCCGCATTTTATGTTTAATACACTAGAGAGCATTCGAATGAAGAGCCTACTGAATGGGGAAGAAGAGACTGCTACTATAATTGGAACGCTTGCATTACATATGAGACGAACGATAGGTTGGGGAGATGATTTTACCACTATAGGTGAGGAAATAGAATTTCTAAAGGGGTATCTAGAGATACAGAAGTATCGATTTGGAGATCGACTTGATTATTCCATACATGTACAACAGGTGTGTGAACAGTATAGGATTCCAAAGTTTAGTATCCTTACATTTGTTGAGAATGCTTGTATACATGGAATTGAGAAGAAGAGTGATGGTGGGAGAATCGATGTCATCATTATGGAAGAGGTAGATCACCTTATTATTGAAATTATGGATAATGGAGTTGGGATAAAAGAGGAAGCGCTTAATAGAATTAATCTTTTAATTAAAACAGCTTCGATAGAGAAGGTAAAAGAAGGAAATAGTATAGGAATCATTAATTCCTATCTTCGTTTAAAGATGTATTATCATGAAGTGGTAGAATTCCAAATTGAGAGTAAATATAACGAAGGTACGGAGGTATATATGGTTTTACCTTGTAATAAAGATGTATTGGAGGGAATGGGATGATTTCAGTAATGATAGTAGATGACGAGCCTTTTATAAGGGAAGGATTGAAGGTGGTTATTAATTGGGAAGAGCACGGATTTCATATAATCGCGGAAGCTTCTAATGGTGAGGAGGCACTGGATATACTAGATGAAAAGGAGATTGATTTAGTAATAGCAGATATACGTATGCCAATATATGATGGATTAGAATTAATAGAATTAGCAAAAAAGAAAAAAGGTAGAAGAACAAAATACGTTATTTTAAGCGGTTATAATGATTTTGAATATGTAAGGAAAGCACTAAATCAAAATGTATCCGATTATATCTTAAAGCCTATACAAAAAGATGAACTAATAAATACGCTTAAAAAAGTTAAAGAAGAAATTTTGAAGGAACAGCTAGATGAGGAGGCAATTAGGCAACTTAAGAATAATCAATTAAGAAATTCAATCGAAGGTCTAGTAGGTGGGTTATATAGTGACGCTAGTCTTTGTTTAATTAGAGAATACTTTGGCAAGCTTAATTCCTTACGTTATGTACTGATTCGTATTGAGAAGAAGATTACTGAAAAATGTAGTGAAGATGTACGCACACATCTTCAATCATTACTTAAGGATTCTATTAACTCTAACTTGTATTATCTTACAGAAACAAAAAGGTTAAATACCAATACATATGACGTAGGTGTAATTATTTATAACAGAAGTAGGAAGATTATGGATACGCAGGTTATTAATATGATTTTTGATCAGTGTATAAAGGATTTAAATTATCAGTATAGTTTGTATGTTGGAATACAAGTTGAGAATGTTGAAGAGTTAAGTGAAAGTTATAAGACCGCAATGCGAGCCACGGTTAATCAGTGTATGATTAATACCAAGGATCAAATTACATATTATGATGAATTGAAAGCAAAGGAATCCACAAAATATTCGGTATCATATGAGAAAATAGAGCGTTTATCCCGTTACGTGAAAGAACATAATGCAGAAAAGATAGTGCCAGTGATTGAAGATATCTATGAAGAACTAAAAGAGGGGTTAGTAGAACCAGAACTAATACTGATTAATATACGTTATATTTTGTACAACTTGGTTGATACAACACAAAATCTATTGGCTAAAGCAGAACAAGAAGAGCTATTAGAATACATAAATGATACGATGCTTGCAGACCTCTCTTATTGTGGTGATATGGAAGGATTTATTAATTTTGTCCTTGAGTTATCGGAATACTTATATCAATTAAAGAACTATTCATCTTCTATGGTTTTGACTAAGATAGTGAAAGAAATCGATGAAAGATATGCAGAGAATATAACCTTAAAAGATCTTGGAAAGAAGTATTTCATAAATAGTGTATATCTTGGACAAATATTTAAGAAGGAAATAGGGAAGTCTTTTAAAGAGTATCTCAATATAATTCGTATTGAAAAAGCAGCAGACTTCTTGGTGAAAACGGATGAAAGAGTCTATGCGATTGCAGAAATGGTAGGATACCAAAAGGTTGATTATTTTATTAGTAAGTTTGTAAGTATTAAGGGGACAACCCCCCACCAATACCGCCTTAAATCTAAGTGTTAGTATTAACCAATAAGCATCAAGCAACTATAAACTTATACCCACAAATTAAATACAAGATGTTAAAAAGTAAAGAATGTATAAGTTTTATGTGGATGTATACTTTTGGAATCAATGCTAAGATATTGATGTATTCAAAAATACAAATACTATTAAGGAGGTAGTTTTAGTGAGAAAATGGGGAAAATTATTATCAGTAGTAATGGTTGCATCTATGTTAACAGTAGGTATGACTGGGTGTGGAAAAGACAAGAATGAAAACACTACAATTGCAACAGAAGGTAACGCTGCAGAAGGTAACGCTGCAGAGGAAGATGATACAGCTGAAAAAACGATCAGAGAGTATTCATTATTTGTTGCAACTGCCGGAAAAGAAGTACCAGATGACAACAGATTGTATCAACAGATTACAGAAAAAATTGGGGCAAAAGCAAAGGTAACATGGTTAACAGGGCAAACGGATAAAGAAAGAGTTGGCGTTATGATCGCTGGTGGCGAATACCCGGATATGATAGTTGGTTCTAATGCAACTCCTGACTTAGTTGCAGCGGGAGCATTAGTAGATCTAACGGACAAATTAGATAACTATCCTAATCTAAAGAAATTTAGAACAGATGAAGAGTGGAATATGATAAAAGGCGCTAATGATGGAAGTATCTATTACATACCTATATTTGGAAAATCAAATGGTGATTCCATGTACGTTAAACATAATGATGAAGCCTTTTGGATTCAAAAAAGAGTTTTAGAATGGGCTAATTGGCCAGAAATTAATACATTAGATCAATATTTTGATTTAATTCAAGGCTATCTTGCTGCAAATCCTAAAGATGCAGAAGGACAAGAAAATATCGGATATGAAATCTTATGCGATGACTGGAGATGGTTCTGTCTTGAGAATCCATCACAATTCTTAGCAGGTTATGCTAACGATGGTGCTGCTATTGTAGATGCTGATACAAAGACAGCTCGTAACTATGATGATATTCCTGAAGCTAAGGCATATTATTCAAAACTTAATGAGATGTACAATGCCGGTGTTATCGATCCTGAAACATTTACAATGTCATATGATCAATATATCGCAAAATTATCATCAGGACGTGTTCTTGGTATGGTAGATCAAGGATGGCAGTTTAATGATGCAGTAACATCACTAGTTAGTCAAGGTAAAGATGATTGTACATATGTTCCATTAGATTTAACAATAGAAGAAGGAGTAGCAACAAAGTACTTCACACCAGCAGCTTTAAATGTTGGCGATGGTATTGCTATTACGACTAGTTGTAAAGATGTAGACGGCGCACTTCAATTTCTTAATGACTTACTTGACCCAGAAGTAATTACTATGCGTGGTTGGGGTGAAGAAGGCGTAGATTATATGGTTGACGAAAATGGTATGTTCTATCGTACAGAAGAACAAAGAGAGAATGCTAAGGATTCAGATTGGGTTAATGAAAATCTTGCTTCTACAATCTATAGCTACTTACCAAACTATTCATCAGGATTACTTTTTGACGGTAAGAATGCTGTGAATCCAGCGGAACAACCAAGTGAATTTAGAGAAGGTTTGTCAGAATATGATAAAAAAGTATTAGATGCTTATGGATATACCAAGTGGACAGATTTCCTTACTTATACAGATGATGTTGGTCCTTGGTTCCCTATCTATTCAGCTAAAAACACATGGGAATCTAGTTCTGATGCAGCTATAGCAGCACAAAAGATGGAAGAAGTTAAGAGAGAATGGTTACCAAAAGTTATTATGGCATCAACGGATAAAGTAGAAGATACATGGAATAAATATATGGATAAATACCATAATGATACAAATTACAAAGTTTTTGAAGATGCATTGTCTGAAGCGGTAGCTGAACGTATTGCTATAGCAGAAGGAAATAACTAAGCACCGATAGGAATCTCACGGGTAACTGTTCAGAAACTCAGAAAAAGCTAGGTAGCTGAATAGTTACACTAATAAATTACATCTCAGTTACTAATTAGCAGATAGTGAAAAAGGTGTTTGCAAGGCAAGATGCAGGCACCTTTTACAAATTAAGAGAAAGGATTTTGCATATGAAAACAGAAACTTCGGTAATATCTGCAAATAAGAAAAAAAATCAATTTATTAAGGATTTACGTAAACAAAAGACATTAGTATTCATGTCTATACCATTCATTTTGTATGTATTAGTATTTAGTTATTTACCTCTTACAGGTTGGTTAATGGCTTTTCAAAAGTATAGACCAGGTAAAGGGTTATTAGATCAAGAATGGAGTGGTTTCTTTCAGTTCAAACTTCTATTTCAAGACGAGACATTCCTTAGAGTATTGAGAAATACATTATGTATGAGTTTAATCAATCTTACTTTAGGATTTATAACAGCAATTGGATTAGCTATCTTATTAAATGAAGTAAAAAGTATGCGTGGCAAAAAATTTGTTCAAACGGTTTCTTATCTGCCTCACTTTTTATCGTGGATTATTGTATGTGGTATCATAGTAGATGTGCTATCACCTGAAACCGGTATTATTAATCAGTTATTATTAAAATTAAATATTATCAATTCTCCGATCAACTTTTTTGCTGAAGCAAAATATTTCTGGGGAATTGTTGGAGCGTCTAATATATGGAAAGAAACAGGATGGAATAGTATTATTTATTTGGCAGCAATCACTTCAATTAGCCCAGAATTATATGAAGCAGCCTCAATCGATGGTGCAAATCGTTGGCATAAGATAAAACATATTGTATTGCCTGGTATAAAGCCAACCGTATTTATATTACTAATTATGAATATTGGAAATGTATTGAATGCAGGATTTGAGGTGCAGTATTTATTAGGAAATGGTATGATACAGAAAGTTTCTCAAACTATTGATATCTATGTTTTAAAATATGGTATTAGTATGAATAATTTCTCATTAGCAACCGCTGCAGGTATATTCAAGAGTGTTATTAGTATATCACTGATTGTAATAGCAAATAAAGCGGCAAAAGCAGCTGGTGAAGAACGATTATTTTAAGAAAGGAAAGGTGCCATATGAAAAAACAAGAAAAAGGGCATGCCCCACGTTATAAAGCTAGTTTTGGTGGAGTGATGTTTGATGTTATCAAGTGGATTATATTGATTTTATTTGTGATTGTTACATTATATCCTGTATTAAATACATTGGCAGTTTCCTTAAACGATGGAATGGACACCATCAGAGGAGGAATCTATCTGATACCACGTAAATTTACATGGCAAAATTATTTGACTGTATTAAGAAAAGATTCTTTAAAAATAGCTACGATAGTTACTGTTTCAAGGACGGTAATTGGAACTGTAGTACAGTTATTTGTTACAGCTATGTTGGCTTATATCGTAAGTCGTAAAGATTTTGTTTTTAAAAAGTTTTTAACAATATTATATGTATTAACTATGTATGTAAATGCAGGTTTAATTCCTGGATATCTATTAATTAAGAATCTTGGTCTTCTTAATTCCTTCTGGGTATACATAATTCCAGGTATGGTTAGTGCATTCAACATGATTGTTATTAGAACTTTCATGAATGGTATACCAGATAGTCTTGCAGAATCGGCAGAAGTTGATGGAGCCGGTCATATGAGAATCTTTATTCAAATTATCTTGCCACTTTGTAAACCAGTACTTGCAACCGTAGCACTATTTATTGCAGTTGGGCAATGGAATTCATGGTTTGATGCCATGTTATATAATTCATTTAATGAGAATTTGACAACTCTACAGTATGAGTTAATGAAATTATTATCCTCCGTAAGTAGTCAAAGTGGTAATATCGACGCATTAAAGAATACGGGTTCTATGGTAACTCCAATGTCTGTAAGAGCGGCCACAACTATTGTTACATCAATTCCAATTATATGTCTATATCCATGGTTACAACGTTACTTTGTTGCAGGTCTTACAATCGGTGGTGTAAAGGAATAGGTTGTTGGTAGTCAATTGCGAAACTCTTTTCCATGTCGACAACATATCTGAGTTTTAAGGCTGCCTACTACAATTTCTTAAAATTGTGTTACTTACCCATACAATAAAAAGCATTGTATGTGACGTTAACACAATTTTAAGAAATAGTAACGGCAGACATAAAACACATTGATATGTTTGTCAACATTACAAAGAGTTTCGCAATTGCGTATTATGACTTATAATAATAGTAGCATGGAAGGAGTTGAGTTGGCTGTGTCATTAATTCAAATTGAGTATGCATCAAAGGCACTTAAGAGAACGGTGCAAGTAAAAGCTATTATCCCAAATGATGTTATGGGATTTGAAGAAAGAAAAACGCAACCAGTATATAAAAGACCCATGAAGGCGTTGTATCTGCTTCATGGATATATGGGAAATTGTAATGAATGGTTATTGTATTCTAATATCGCAGAATTGTCAATTAAGTACAATATAGCAGTATTCATGCCATCAGGAGAAAATAGTTTCTATCTGAATAATGAAGCTATGGAAGCATACTATAGTGATTTCATAGGGGAGGAATTAGTAGCCTATACGAGAGTGATGTTTGGATTATCAATGAAGAACGAGGACACTATAATAGCAGGGTTATCTATGGGTGGGTTTGGAGCAATCTACAATGGATTTCGCTTTCCGAATCATTTTGGAAAAATTATTGCTTTGTCGTCAGCTCTTATTATACATGACATAAAAGATAAGGATGAAACCTTCCATAATGGTGTTGCTAGTTATTCATATTACCACCATACCTTTGGAGATTTAGAGAGAGTAGTTAAATCAGATAAAAATCCAGAAATTATAGTAGAGAAGAGCATCATGGAAGGCAATGTGATGCCAGCGTTGTATATGGCTTGTGGTACCAGTGATTTCTTAATAGAACAGAATCGTAGCTTTCATAAGTTCGTACAGTCACATGATATAGAGCACACATATGTAGAAGGGGAAGGAGTTCATGATTGGAGATTTTGGAATCAATACTTAGAACCAGGTTTACAGTGGGCACTTTGAGATTAATATCGTACCATATAAAAAGATTCTCCATCTTTATTGAGGTGGAGAATCTTTTGTACTACTCTAGCTATCGTGCCTTATTGTGTTTAGTGATTATAGTCTTACCTCAATCTCATTACGAATGGACATACTTTCAGGCGTTATCGCGCTGTCATAAGCTAGAATATTAACACCTGCAAGTTCCGCATTCTTTAATGCCTGAGCAAATTCAGGCTGCGTTTTAGTGTTTGGAGTAAAGTAGCGGATGCCATCCATCTGAATTACGAATAGGATAGCAGTATGAAATCCTTCTTTTACGTGTCTTGCTAACCCATCTACATGTTTTATACCACGTAATGTTGGTGCATCAGGGAATAATGCAATCCCGTCTTCTTCCAAGGTAACACCTTTCACTTCAATAAGCCAGCGTTCCATCTCATGTTCTAGGTAGAAGTCAAATCGGCTATCTTCGTATTGATATTCCGCCTTTATCTTATCTGGCAAAAGGCCAAGTCCTCCAGCTTGTAGCCATTCACCTACTGCTTTATTAGGGGCTTGGCTATCCATATTAATTAGAGTATCTCCTTTTTTAACAGCAATGAGATCCCAATTTGTTTTGCGGTTAGGATTGTCAAAATGTTGAACATAAACAGTTGCGTCAGGGAGTAATAATTCCTTACATCTTCCTGTATTCTTAACATGACAAATCTCAATCTTATTGTCGATTTCTATATGAGCAATAAAACGATTGGGGCGGCTTTTGAAACGCCCTTCGTGAATATTATTATAAATCATGAGTATGTCCTTTCATTTGTTATGTTAGATTACACATTTCTTTTATCTTAGTGGTAACCCCATCTTCATCGTTGCTAGTTGTTTCAAAGCGAGAAACTTTCTTTAAATCATCATGAGCATTTGCCATTGCAAAACTATAATAGACACTTTGCATCATTTCAAGGTCATTGAGGTAATCACCAAAAGCCATGGATTCTTCTGGTGTAATGTGATACAAGTTTTGAATTTCTTTGATGGCAGTACCTTTGTTAATACCCTTTTGCATACAATCAAGCCACACAAAACCAGCTACACTTAGCTGTATTTTTTCTTGATACGATAAGAAGTGGGGATAACTATGGTCTTCTGCCCCATTGAGATCACAAACGGTATATTTTATAACCTGTTCATTAAGTTTAGTTAAATCTTCGACTACCGTGTATTTTACATAATATTTCTCTAGTTCCATAAGGAATGCTGGTTCAGTCGACTCTACGAAGGCTCCATTCGTTGTACAAACAACAGAATATGCACGAGGAAGCTCTCTAGTAATTATTATAAGTTCTTTAATAATGGAGTTATTAATTGCATGAACTGCAATCTCTTTTCCATGGTACACAACATGAGAACCGTTGTCTGCAATATACAAAATATCTGGACTTAATGGTTCAAAACTTTGTTTTAAAGTCAGATATGGTCGTCCACTTGCTACAGAGAATAAGATTTTATGAGCACGTAGTGTATGAATTAATTCAGGTAAATCTACAGGAAGCGTATGATCGCTGTGAAGAAGAGTACCATCTATATCAGTTGCTATTAATTTAATCATGGGTATGTCCTTTCTAGATGTAAAGCTCTTGGAATTTCTCTAAGTATATATTGTAACGTAGTTTGTAGACAATCACAAGGGGAACTAAGGAAGGAATATCTTGTGAAGTATCACAAAAGAATTGGGACATTACAGCTTTCCTTAGTTGACTTGTTTTTCAGATAATGATAGGATGTCCTAAAAGAAGTAGACAGATAGGTAATTGCGAAACTCTTCTCCATGTCGATAACATATCTGTGTTTTAAGGCTTCCTACTACAATTTCCTTAAAATTCTGTTGCTTACACATACAATCAAAATCATTGTATGTGTCGCTAACACAATTCAGGCAATTGTAACGGTAGACATAAAACACATTGCTATGTTTATCGTCATTACAAAGAGTTTCACAATTACCTAATAAGTATACAGATATAAGGAAGGAGCATAGTTAGTATATGCCAAGTAAATTTTATGCTGTACGTAAAGGAAGAAAGACAGGTGTCTTTCATTCATGGGCAGAATGTCAAGCACAAATCAATGGATTTAGCGGTGCGGAATATAAGAGTTTTAAGACCAACGAGGAAGCAATGGATTACGTAATGGGAGAAAAGAAGGTAGAAAGAGAGCCAGTTGAGGACCATGAAAAAGCAGTTGCTTATGTAGATGGTAGTTATAACGTGCACACAAAGGAATATAGTTATGGTGCAGTTTTACGCCATATGGGTAAAGAATATGAATATAGTCAAAAGGGCACGGATTCAACCTTGGCAGATATGCGAAATGTAGCAGGGGAGATTCTAGGGGCGCGCAAGATGATGGAATTATGCGTGAAGAATAATATCAAGGAATTGGACCTTTATTATGATTATGAAGGAATTGAAAAATGGTGTACGGGTGCTTGGCAAGCAAGGAAAGAAGGAACACAAGCATATCGTGATGCCTATAACTCCATGAAAGAAGCATTACAGGTGAATTTCCATAAGGTAGCTGCACATACTGGTGTAGAGTTAAACGAAAGAGTAGATCAACTAGCTAAAAAAGCGTTAGGGATAGCATAATATAAAGGAAGGTAACTAAGATGGACAGTAAGAAGATGGACAGAGAGAAGATTAAAGTTGTTTGTATGGGGGATAGTATAACAGAAGGATTTGGACTTGGTGATGATCAGAGCGTGTATTATCCAAGCGTGTTGCAGGAGTTACTTGGAGATTCTTATGAGGTATTCAACAAGGGCGTTTCTGGAAGCTGTGCGACGAATACGACCTTAAGTGATGGAAGAGTAGTAGGGTATCCCTATAAAAGACAAGCAAGATATCACGAAGGACTTGCTATTAAAGGTGATATCTATATAGTTATGCTTGGGACGAATGATGCGCAAGATGGGCGATATGATGTGGAAGAAGGACAAGATCCTTGTAGCATTCTAATTGATTACGAACCACAGTTTACAAACACACTTCAAAGCATTGTCGATGATATTAGAGAAAGTAATGATAAAGCGCAAATCTATATTATAAAACCGGTTCCAATCTTAAACTGTATTTGGAGAAAGCACCAACAAAGATATCTTGATCGATTGTTTCCTCATTATGAAGAGGTAGTTCAAGCAAATGATAACATGGTTTTACTTTCTGCGTATGATGCGTTTAAGTCATATCAGGATAAACCATTAGAAATGTTGTATCAAGCAGATGGATTGCATCCGAACGCGGAAGGTGCCAAGCTAATTGCCACAATAGTATATAAGGGATTAAAAGAGAATATGTAATTACAAGCCTTTGTAGCGGATTATTAATATACGTAAGTATATGATTTCGTTTACAAAGGCTTTTTTTATTTAGCTAAGTGACATAGAAAACAAGATTCTATAATTCACAAAGATTGTATAAAAATTATATTATTGGTAATTATTGTAACAAAAGTAGCATATACTTGTATTATGCGTGCTAAGATGGAAGGTAAGAAATTCACTAATTAGTAATGCATAACATTGTCAACACATGGAGATATATGAGGAATACATGTTAGGAAATCTCGTATAAACATAGGAGGTCTAGGGTGAAACAAATACTGACGAAACAAAAAGTAGGAGATATGTTGTTATTATATCTGTATGATACGAATAACGATAGAATTGGCTTAAGTATGGTACCAGAGAGTTTAGAAGATAAGATTACATTAGATGGAGATTGGAACATAGAATCTTTGATCCATTTAAAACTTGTTGGAGATCCCTATACTGTGGGCTTTTCTAGTAGGGGATCGATGCGTTATAGTGGAGCTTCCAAAGAGTTAACGTTTTGTGAGCAATACGTAGAATACAGTATGGGTGCTAAGACAATAGTAACAGTTTTAGAGAGTAAGAAATTACTTGCTTCTCATAAGGTTAGGTATCAAGATGATGCCAAGACGGTAACGGTAAGCACAGAGATCAAGAATCGTTTTATAAATCCAATTACGCTTGAGATGGTTTCAAGCTTTTCAATCTGTGGGTGGCCAATGATTGGAACAGGAATTCGCTCTGACGATATGAAATTATATCGTATGAGGAGGAGGCAAAGTGCAAAGGGTAAACTAAGAAAAGAAATTATCATAGATGCACAGGTAGAGCCATCACGGAGTCAATACGGTGTTCAAAGTATTTGCTTCGGACAAGTAGGAGCTTCGCAAGATAAAGAGTATTTCAAAGGAGGAGTAGTAGAGGTACAAAAGTATGGAGTTTGCCTAGGCGCTACGGTTAATTATGATGGAGCTTATCAAACCGATGTGTATAGTTATGACGATCGTCGTGCTGTTGTAGGAGTATTAGGGGGGAGTAATAAAACCAACTGGACTAAAACGTTACGAAATGGAGAGAGCTTTGGCACGCCAGAAACGAGTATTAGTGTTGTGGCCGGCGAGGTTGAGATGATTTGCGCTCGCCTTGCTAAAGAAATCCAAACGTCTAAGAAGGAATCGGTATTTGCAGATGAGACAAAACTAATTCTTATCAATGAGATAGGATAGGGAACTGGGATAACGACAAGGGGCTGATTCAGCCCCTTTAGACAGATTAGGAACAATAGGAGCGAGTGACTGAAGGTATGGAATTTTATGAAGATATAAAACAAATTTTACGTGATGATGAAAGCAAACAATCTGCAACTAAGATACAATCTTATAATCACCCACAAGGCTGGCAGGCGGTAGTAAGAGAGGATAGAGAAGAACAGCAAGTACTGATTGTGGTACATCGTTTTGGAGAGGAAGAAGAACCAATATCAATACCGCTACCTAATTATAAAAGATGGACTGTGCAAGGGGATTATTCAACAAAAGGCAAGTCGTATTATATAACAGATCAGAATACACTTGAGATTCAAGGATTATCGAAATCGGATGCAGCAGGTATATGGCTTAATTAAAGCGTGTCATTCAGACGAGTTTACATTCTAATAGTCATATGAGCTATCTTTGAATGGAGGATTGCTAAGGGAATGGAAACGATATTCAGAAGGTGACAGCCCAGTTACCTTTTTGAACGCATGAGTAAAATTGTGACTATCACTGTATCCAAGACTATATGCAATCTGTGCAATCGTTTTATTAGTTGTAGTGAGTTCGGCTTTTGCATGTTCCATCATCTCTTTAATAAGATACTGTTTTAAGGAGATGCCTGACATTTGTTTGAAGAAGGTTGAGATGTATTTTTCATGATATCCAAAGTAAGCGGCCAAGTCAGATACACGAATAACACCGAACTTATTCCAGGTAATGTAATCAAGAATATCTTGATACAATTGTTCTTTACCAGAGAATTTATTATCCAGAATGTGCGCCTGTTGATTGTATAATTCTAAGAGAACACCAAGGGCTAATGTATTAGACGTGTATCCGTGATGATATCTACGATCAGTTTCTTGAAGTTGACTTAATAATATAGTAATACGTTCCATATTAGGAACAACTCCATGGTTTGGAAGGACTATGGAGTTGTTTTTTTGTAATTGCAGCTCCATATGGATACTAGATATAGGAGCAGTAAAATGTAACCAATAAAAGGAAGCATATGAAGGTTTAAAACCATATTGCTTCTTAGTTGGGTGCATAATAAGATATTCACCACGAGAGATAGAGTAATGCCTATTCTCGTCAGCGATGTGTAACGTACCGTCAATCATAAAGAATACTTCATATTCCTGTAATGCTCGGCTCATATGTGTCCATTCGGATGAAGTAGCGGTAAAGATTCCGGTCCATATGTAATTAAACTCTTCTGTATTTATTAGTTCAGTTAGAAGTAAACTCCAATTCTTATTGTATAACATCTTACAAAATCACACCTTTCATAACCTAATAGTATTTATTAATACATGGATTAATCGTAAAATATACACAAACTTCGCACTTACAGATATCTTGGAGTAGCCAACTGCTATAGCAGGCGAAAAACCAGCTATCGCTTAGCTTCACACGTAGCAGTACTGAAATCTCACGTTGCTCAATTAAGTGCTGATGTGTTCAGATAGTTTTTCTTATGAATATAGCAATTACCTACTCTAAGTGAAGTTTATTATGTGTGAAGTTTGGGTTAATAACAGATATAACGAATATGAATTAAGTATATCTAGATTACTTTGTATACACAAGGATAATCTTAGAGATATTGAAAAATCACACCATATTACGATTGAATGAATGGTGTAGATTTACTTAAGTGAAAATCATGATAGGAGGAAATAGCAATGAACCAAAAAGAGTATAGTAAACCACTTAATTTGAGAAGGGTTGATGTAACAGATACCTTTTGGAAGAAGGAGATGGAATTAATTCGGAAAGAAGTTATCCCTTATCAATGGGAGGCTTTGAATGACCGTGTAGAGGGTGCAGCACCTAGCTATTGTATGCGTAACTTTAAGATTGCAAGCAAGCTTACAAAGGAAAGAAGTTTACATAAAGATGTACCAAAGTTAATAGATATCAATTTGAATGGGTTTGAATTTCTACCAGAGGAAGAAAACAAATTGGAAAATCGTTTTTACGGGTATGTATTCCAAGATAGTGATTTTTCAAAGTGGATTGAAGCTGTTGCATATTCACTTACGCAACACCCTGATGAGCAATTAGAAAAGATTGCAGATGAAGCAATTGATCTTGTATGTGAGGCGCAACAGCCAAATGGGTATCTTGATACCTTCTACATAATCAATGATATGAATAAAGTGTTCACTAATTTAAGAGATCATCATGAATTATATTGCTTTGGACATCTTGCAGAAGGTGCGGTAGCGTATTATCAGGCAACAGGTAAGGATAAATTACTAGATGCGGCAAGACGTTATGCAGATTATATAGATTCCGTATTTGGAACTGAGGAAGGAAAATGTAAGGGGTATCCAGGACATGAAATTGCTGAGATGGCTCTTGTACGTCTATATGATGTAACTGGGGAGACGAAGTATCTTAAATTAAGTGAATATTTCATAAATCAAAGAGGACAGAAGCCATATTATTTTGATTTGGAATTCAAGGTAGAACCAAAGGATAGGGATGAACTTCGTTATCTATACAATCAGGCACACCTTCCTGTTCGTGAACAAAAAGAGGCAGTAGGGCATGCCGTTCGTGCTACGTACCTGTATTCGGGTATGGCTGACTTGGCTAGAGTTACCAAGGATGAGTCGTTGTATGAGGCTTGTGTTAATCTATGGGATAGTATTGTGGATCGCAAGATGTATATAACAGGTGGGATTGGTGGAACACACATGGGAGAAGCATTTTCGTTTGATTATGACTTGCCTAATGATACAGCGTATGCAGAAACTTGCGCTTCTATTGGATTAGTATTCTTTGCAAGAAGAATGCTTGAGATGAAAGCTGATTCCAGATTTGCCGATGTGATGGAGAGAACATTATATAATGGTGTTCTCAGTGGTATGGCTTTAGATGGAAAGAGCTTCTTTTATGTAAACCCATTAGAAGTTAATCCGCTTGCCTGTAAGAAGGATGAAAGAAAGCAACATGTAAAAGCCAGTAGACAAAAATGGTTTGGCTGCGCATGCTGTCCACCGAATATTGCTAGATTAGTAAGTTCCATTGGTTCCTATGCGTATACGGAATCAGAAAACACCCTTTATGTCCATCTTTATATGGGAGCTAATATTCAAAAGACAGTTGGAGACCATTCATTGCATGTTAAAATAGAATCTGGATTTCCTTGGAATGGAAATGTAACCCTAGAAATAGAAGCTAGTACACCAATAGAAAGTACAATTGCTCTTCGTATACCAGATTGGTGTGATACCTATACAATTAGTAAGTTACAAGACGATGAAAGAACGATAAGAGATGGATATCTCTATATCACAAAGACTTGGGAGGGCAAGGAGGAATTGCAACTTGATTTCTTAATGAAATCAAAGATTGTTCATGCGAATCCAAATGTGCGTGAAAACACAGGAAAAGTGGCAATAGTAAGGGGACCAATCGTATATTGTTTAGAGGGAGTTGATAATGGTGAAGACCTGCATCTTATTCAGATTGAGGAAAAGAATTGTATTATAGAAGAGGCTCTGGGAAAAATAGAAGAGGAATCCATTATCAAACTTACCGTGTCAGGAGAAAAAGCAGTCGTTAAAGATGAAGAAGTGGCATTGTATCGTACAAAGCCATTGGAATATAAGAAGGAAGTATTTACTTTAATACCATATTATACTTGGGCAAACCGTGGTGAATCAGAGATGTCAGTCTGGATTCGACAAAAATAATCATGTAGTTATTGAAACTATATAATTAAGAAACTGAAACTATTATTTGTTGACTATAATACTAAAGAAGTGTATACTATAATTAGTTTGAATGTCAAACTAATTATGAAGATGCTATACAAGAAGAGTATAGGAGGGTATACGTTTATGTTAATGAAGCCACTTATAATAGGACAATTAAAAGCCCGTTTACCAATTATCCAAGGCGGTATGGGAGTTGGGATAAGCCGTTGCAATCTTGCTGGAGCAGTAGCACTAGAAGGTGGAATTGGTGTTATCTCAACTGCTCAGATTGGCTATGATGAGGAAGAATTCAGTAGGAATCCAATTGAGGCGAACCTTCGCGCAATTAAGAAACATCTGCAACGAGCAAAAGAAATTGCAAAAGGCGGTATTGTAGGTGTTAATATTATGGTAGCAACGAAACAATACGCAGAATATGTAAAGGCAGCTGTGGAGGCGAAAGCAGATGTTATTATTAGTGGGGCTGGTTTGCCTATTAATTTACCAGAATTAGTAAAAGGTAGTGTTAGTAAAATTGCACCTATAGTTTCTAGTTTAAAAGCAACATCCATTATACTTAAAATGTGGGATAGAAAGTATAACACAACAGCAGATTTTCTGGTTATTGAAGGTCCTTTAGCAGGTGGCCATTTAGGTTTTCATGAAGATGAGCTGGTTGATATTGACATGGATGCTTATCAGGAAGAGATTAAGAAGATTATTAGTCTTAAGAAAGAGTACGAAGAAAAGTATAATCAAGAAATCCCTGTTATCGTGGCAGGCGGTATTTTCGATAAAGAGGATGTAAAACGAGCATTACTTAATGGAGCAGATGGAATTCAAGTGGGAACAAGATTTGTTACGACCAAAGAATGTGATGCATCAGATGCCTATAAACAAGCGTATATTAATTGTAAGAAAGAAGATATTCGTATTATAAAGAGTCCAGTAGGAATGCCTGGTAGGGCAATATGGAATCCGTTTCTTGAGAAGCTTACGAAGGGTAGAAGTGAGATTAAACATTGCTTTGGCTGTTTGGAGCACTGTAATCCTAAGGAGGTGCCGTATTGTATAACAAAGGCACTTACTAATGCAGTGGAAGGTAAGTTAGAGGAAGGATTAATATTCTGTGGTGACAATGCAGATCGGTTAAAGGAGATTACTACAGTTAAGCAGGTAATGGAAGAGTTGACGGTGTAATTGACAGTATATGTGAGTAATGAACTTTAAACCTTTAAGTTCTTTACCGTTCTCGATTAAGGTTTTGAGCAATAACGGAATAAAGAGAATATAGATAGGTATGTTCGTAATGTTATATGTAATCTGATTAGATGACGCCCTATGTAAAAGTGATATATTTTATTGACGTTTTGAATGGATACATGATACAATTAGTTTAATGATTTAAAACGATGAAGTGCTTACTTTAATACTAAATGTATCGGTATATTGACCTGTACAAAGGTTGAAGATTTGGGCGATAGAAGCGCAGAAAAGAGGAGAAATATGGATTACAGAACATACCTAAGAAACTACCCTGATAAAGAAGGAAGATTTGGACCTTACGGTGGAGCTTATCTATCAGATGAATTGACACCAGCTTTCGAAGAGATTAATGATGCGTATCAAACAATTTGTCATTCTTCGCAATTCATCAGTGAATTGAGAAGAATTCGTAAGGAATTCCAAGGAAGACCAACACCAGTATATCATTGTGAAAGATTATCTAGAAAGTATGGTAATTGTCAAATCTATCTTAAGAGAGAAGATTTAAATCATACAGGCGCGCATAAATTAAATCATTGTATGGGTGAAGGGTTACTTGCCAAATACATGGGTAAGAAACGATTGATAGCAGAGACTGGAGCAGGGCAACATGGTGTTGCGCTGGCAACAGCAGCAGCATTCTTTGGACTAGAATGTGAGATACATATGGGCGAAGTGGATATTGCAAAACAAGCTCCGAACGTAACGAGAATGAAGATTCTTGGTGCAAAGGTGGTTCCAGTCACATCAGGGCTTAAGACATTGAAAGAAGCAGTGGATTCTGCATTCGAATCTTATGCTAAGAATTATAAAGACTCTATTTACTGTATTGGTTCTGCACTTGGACCACATCCTTTTCCGTTGATGGTACGTGATTTTCAATCAGTTATTGGATATGAGGCAAAGGATCAGTTCAAAGAGATGACAGGGTTATTACCAGATGTAGTAACTGCTTGTGTTGGTGGTGGAAGTAATTCAGCAGGAATGTTTATTCCATTCTTAGAGGAGCCAGTGGATATAGTTGGTGTAGAGCCACTTGGTAGAGGCACTAAGCTTGGGGATCATGCCGCTTCTATGACATATGGCGAGAAAGGTGTCATGCACGGATTTGAAAGTATTATGCTAAAAGATGATAAGGGAGAACCAGCACCAGTGTATTCCATTGCCAGTGGCCTTGATTATCCATCTGTTGGACCAGAGCATGCATTCTTACATGACCTTGGTAGAATTGAATATACAACTGCAACAGATGAAGAAGCTATGTCAGCATTCTTTCAATTATCACGATTAGAAGGTATCATTCCGGCAATTGAAAGTTCACATGCTGTAGCATATGCAATTCGCAAGGCACAGGAGATGAGGCAAGGTTCCATACTTGTTTGTCTAAGTGGTCGTGGTGACAAGGATATTGATTATGTAGTGGAACATTATGGTCTTGGAGAACAGTTTTTATAGAATAATTTTGGTATAATAATAAAGATATCGAGAGAGGGGATTTCACAAATGTGAAATCCCTTTTTAGTTTTTTTCTTTTGATTGAATTTATTGTACAATTGTGGTAACTTCACATCAAAATAGCCATGGGAAAATGGGGTAAATTATTAGATTGACAATATTAATAAACTATAGTAGATTAAAGATATAACAATTAGTTTGGTCACTAAACTATATAAGGAGGAAATAAGTATGAGCTATTTTAACGGTATTGGAAAAATCAACTATGAAGGACCTGAAAGCAAGAACCCATTGGCATTTAAATACTATAACCCAGATGAGGTAGTAATGGGAAAAACCATGAAAGACCAGCTTAGATTTGCTATGTCTTATTGGCATACCTTCACTTACATGGGAAATGACCCATTTGGTGGGCAGAGTATGTTTCGTCCTTGGGATAATACAGAAGATACTATGCAAAAAGCTATTGAACGTGTTCACGCGGCATTTGAATTTATGGAAAAAGCGCAGATTCCTTTCTTTTGCTTCCATGACAGAGATATTGCTCCAATGGGAAAAGATTTAAAAGAAACAAATGAAAGATTAGACATAATTGTAGCAGTAATCAAAGAAGAGATGGCTAGAACAGGAATCAAATGCTTGTGGGGAACTACCAATGCATTTGGTCATGAAAGATTCGTTCATGGAGCTGGAACTTCTTGCAATGCAACGGTATTTGCTTACGCAGCAGCTCAAATTAAAAAAGCTATGGAAATCACGAAAGACTTAGGTGGAGAAAACTACGTATTCTGGGGTGGACGTGAAGGCTATGAAACTTTACTCAATACAGATACTGAATTGGAACTTGACAACCTTGCAAGATTACTTAAGATGGCTGTTGAATATGCTAAAGAAATCGGTTTTACAGGACAATTATTAATCGAGCCAAAGCCAAAGGAACCAACCAAACATCAATATGATTTTGATGCAGCAACGGTGCTTTCCTTCTTAAGAAAATACAATTTACAAGACTACTTCAAACTTAATATTGAAGCAAACCACGCAACACTTGCACAACATACATTCCAACATGAATTAAATCAATGCCGTATTAATGGTGCACTTGGAAGTGTAGATGCAAACCAGGGAGATATGTTACTTGGCTGGGATACAGATCAATTCCCTACTAATGTCTATGACACCACTCTTGCAATGTATGAAATCTTACTAGGTGGCGGGTTTACAAAAGGTGGATTAAACTTTGATTCTAAAGTAAGAAGAGCTTCCTTCGAAGAAGACGATCTATTCTATGCTTACATTGCAGGTATGGATGCGTTTGCGAGAGGCTTAAAAGTAGCGGCTAGATTAATTGAAGATAGAGTGTTCGAAGACTTTAAAGAAAAACGTTATGCAAGCTATCAAGAAGGAATTGGAAAAGATATTGTAGAACATAAAGTAGGATTTAAAGAATTAGAGGCCTATGCTTTAGAAAATGGAATTACACCTAATGTATCAGGTCGTCAGGAACTATTAGAAAGTATCTTAAATCAATATATTATGGAAACAAGGTAGAGATTATTTAATCAATATATCTAATTAACCTCACCCTAGAAATAACCCAGATAAGTGTTTGGTAATAAAAATGGAAAGGGGCTGTTGCAAAATGACTGATTTTCAGTCATTGAGCAGCAGCCCTGTTCTTATTTTTACTTAATGGAAATGTATTGAAATTCATTTTGTTTTTATGCGCACTTTAATAAAGAGTAGCCATTCTCTCTTTTTAAGCTGATCTTTTCAAACTGTGCAGATAGGATTTCAGCCTGTCATTCTGTATCTTGGCATGGAGCTTGTTAATGTTATAGCCAAAACACAGTAGCATAAATTCAGTTTTTACTCGGTTTTTGCCACGTGTTAAAAATCTTTGGAATTCATAGTCGCTTTTGAGCACACCGAATGCACCTTCAACCTGAATGGAACGGTTCATTCGAAGCCTTTTCCCTTCTTC
>NZ_FRCP01000021.1 GCF_900142955.1 Anaerosporobacter mobilis DSM 15930
TCACGTGATATGGTTGTTGGATTCTTATCCAATCTGCGGCTTATTTCTTTAAACGAAAGACTATCTTTCAGAAACTTTTGTAGATCTAGTCTTTCTTCATATGTAAAAAATTTAGACATATATCCTCCTGTCTGCCGCCAACTATCATAGGATATATGGAACTAAATAAATGTGCAAACAAAAAGACTGGTCATAAACCAATCTTTTGTAAGCCAGGATGCAACCTCCTGGCATATATATAATTTTTAGTAGTATTAGAGTTCAATTGAAATCAGAGAGGTTGCATCTCGATTTACAATTGAGGAGGAAAAATAAAAAATAAAAATCTTAAAAACGGAGGTAGTATCATGAAAAAATATTTATTAAATGTAATTCCATTTATTATTGCGGGGATATGTTTTCTTTCCTATAACGTAATCGGTTCAGAGGTACTTGCTGATGGAACACTTTCTGAACCATTTTATTTAATTCCAATGGCATATTTATTTGTATTAATTGGTTTGGTTTGGCTAATAGTAAATGTAGTATCGTTATTTATTAAAAAAATAAACTAGATAAACTAAATTAAGTTAGTATATTAGTAGTGGTTATCCATCTTATTGAAAAAACTAAGATAAGTTATAAATAGAAAAAGGTTGTCTATTTTGAACAACCTTTTTGGAATGCAGGCTATCAATATTCTTTCCTAGTTTTTGGTTATGCAGTTCTTAGGGCAAGCAAGTTGGCATGCTCCACAATCGACACAAGCGGATGGATTTATTATTCGCTTTTTATTCTCTAAGTGTGTTATACATCCAACTATACATACTCTTTCACAGGTTCCACAACTTATACACATAGATTTATCAATTATTCTAGGCATACTGTAACCTCGTTATAACGTCTGTTTACAAGCGCTAACGGTAACTTCTAATACTCTAGTTAAGAAAGGATACTTATCTTTCATCATTTTGAAGTGATCCCCCTCTTTTAAGAATCTAGCAGTTCCTTCAAGTAAAAATCCAGTTCCCATATATCTATATCCCATTACATTGCGGCTACCCAGTGTCAATTTTACATTAGGATTAATATTTATGTTATTCTCTGTGTTTATCATTGCAGCAGCTGGAATTAATATTTTGTTTTCTTCTACTATAACAAGATAGCTATTCCAAGTATTTGATACATGTGCCTCATTATTTGCACAAGTAACAATTGAAACAACTCCTTCATTTTCTAAAACTTCTAAAAATTTTTCTGTAAACATTTTATATTCCTCCATATTATAGATAATTTATATCGTCGATAAATAATGTCTATAATTATAATATGATTATTTTCATATTATGTCAACAATAAAATGTTATTTTAACTCAATGTAATACGGTGGCTTGAATCAAATTTAATAATAATGTATGATAAAGATAGTACATTTTAAGGAGCGTAAATGAAATGAAATTTTCAGTGGGAGTAGAATATGCACTACATTGTTTGCTATACATGGTTAATTTAGAAGAAGGTAAATCAATTGGGATTAGGGATTTGGCAACTTTTCAAGGTATATCAGAAAGTTATCTGTCCAAGGTATATGCAAGATTAAGTAAATCTGGAATAATAAAATCTGTGCCAGGAGTAAAGGGTGGATATACTTTAGCTCGTAGTGCAGATAAAATAACATTTTGGGACGTTGTAGAAGCGGTAGAGGGAAGAGAACCATTCTTTCAATGTGCAGAGATTAGACAGAATAATATATTACTAGATAAGGATAATTTACCAGATACGCATACGAAGTGTCCTTGTTTAATAAAGGTAGTAATGTTAGAAGCTGAAAACGAAATGAAAAAATATTTAAACAATAAAACATTAGAATGGCTATATAATCAAGTATATAGTAATGTACTTCCAAAAGAAATGGAAGAAGCAACGATAGAATGGTTTAAGAATACCAGGAGTTAATGAAAAATCGGGGTGTAAAGTTCGTGTAAAAAGTAAATTTTTATAAAGATGAATAAATATTTAAAAAAGCAATGAAAGTTTTTTCTTTGCTTTTATTTTTTCAACAATTATTAGATGAGAAAGAGTATGGAGATAATGGATGAATCTAACTGGCTTCTCTACGTTTTCACATATTGTCACCATCCACATATAATAATTTGAGGTGAAAAAATATGAGATTTTATAATGATTACGATTCTTGCTACAACCAAATAGATCAAGGGCCTTACCCATTTGTTACAGATCTTTGCCAAGACACGATTCAAAACAATAATTTCCGTACAACACGTTGGACAGGAATGGATTTACAGCTTACCCTTATGGCAATCCCATGTAACTCTGAAATAGGATTAGAAATCCATCCTGATACTGACCAATTTTTCTACATTGAATCAGGGAACGGTATTATGATGATGGGCGAATGTAAGAATAATCTTGATTACCAATGTAAAGTTATACCTGGTGCTGGTATCTTTGTTCCTGCAAATACGTGGCATAACCTTGTTAATACGGGTTGCTGTCCAATTAAATTGTTTTCGGTGTATGCTCCTCCGCATCACCCACATGGAACAATTCATGTTACAAAAGCAGATTCTGATAGAGAAGGAAATTATCACTAGCCACTCAAAAAGCCACTCAAAAAGCCGTTACTGGCCCAATGTTGTGGCTTTTTTTAGTACCTATTTTAATTGGCCCAAGAACTATTTGCACCATCAATCAATTATAAATTAATTGGATTTTTAAGTTCTTTGGGCAATAAAATAACTTATTCAGTTATTATGGATTATTACTTACTTACTCCAGATGAATATATAAATTCACTTAATGACATTGCTGATGAGTATAGTAAGGAAGATTTAAATAGAAGACTACGATTTATGAATGATTTAATTATTTGGATCGAATGAAATGTTATGATTTGGTGGAATTAGAAGAAGTAAAAAAACAGTTACAACACTATGTAAACGATTTTAATTTTAATAGGAAGAAAAAAGAGTATTTGACATTGGAGAGTAAGAAGGTCAAACATGAAGTGCTATTACCTAATGAAAATTATATAGGGAATCGATTTACCTATAATTCTCATTGCACCATTGGAGGCTTATATAAAGTATATTATTTTAAAATGGATGAAATGATGATAGAATATTTATATAATAAGGGAGATTTAATAAGATTTAATTCATTTAATGAGATATATTTTTTGGAGGACCCTTGTTTTTATAAAGGTGACAGAGTTATGTGCTCTATTTGCTCTCATGAACAAACCTTTGCACTATTTTTACAAGATAATGAGTTGGAGAATTTTCGTTTGTTCGAAATTCCTTTTTACTAATAAGACCGTTTAGAAGGAGTTAACGTATATGAAGATAAGAATGGCAACTATGGAAGATTTAGAAGCAATTGCTGCTATTGAGTTAAGATGTTTTCCTATAGAGGAGGCTGCAACAGAAAAAGATTTCAAAGAGAGATTGACAGTTTATCCGAATTACTTTTGGGTTATGGAAGATAAGGGGAAGATTGTTTCATTTGTAAATGGACTGGTGACAGATGAATCCATACTACAGGATAAGATGTTTGAAGATGCTAAGATGCATGACGAAAATGGTCAGTGGCAAATGATTTTCGGAGTAAACACGATTCCAGAGTATCGTAGACAAGGTTGTGCAGAAGCTATAATCAATAGAGTGATTTATGATGCCAGGGCACAAGGGCGTAAGGGTTTAGTGCTTACCTGTAAAGAAAAACTGCTGCATTATTATGAGAAATTCGGATTTAAAAATGAAGGAATATCACAATCAACCCATGGTGGAGCAGTTTGGTATGATATGCGCTTGACTTTTTAATAGTAATAGTATTACAATGAAGTTCATTGAAGTGAAGTGATAAAGTAAATAATGAAAGAAGAGATGGTTGGTTAGATGAATGGTAAGGAAATAAGATTTATTAAAATTCTACCAATGTTGGCTGTAGTAATCTCCTTTATTAATCTCATAATTACTATAGTAAGTGGTAAAGACCTTAGTACAGCAATTATAATTTTTATATGTATGGTTGCAATGTTGTTAGCGACAAGAAAAAAAAGACATTAATTTGGTTACAAGAATAATTTCACAAAATTATCTGTGCAATTTTGTTGGCACAAGCAAAAAGACTATCCTGTAATTTCAGAATAGTCTTTTTATATAGTTTTCAGTTTTTATGGAATCAAAATCATTTCGCGGAGCCTGCCTATTTACAACAACTCTCAAGTTCAGGGGAATATTTAATAGTTATACTTCTGTGGATTAGCTAGTAAATCAGGAAGATCTTTAAGGTCATTAATCTCATAAGTCGGTTTTATTCCCGTTTCATTAACAAGTTTGTTAGGGTTGTACCAACAAGTATCGATTTCAAAGTTAATGCCACCTTGAATATCAGAAGTCAAACTATCCCCTATCATGATTACCTTGCTCTTGTCTACTTGGTTTATGCCTTTTAAAGCATGCGCAAAGATTTCTTTATTAGGTTTAGATACTCCGATCTCTTCGGAAATTACGATATCCTTAAAGTATGGTGCTATAACAGATTTTCTGATTCTTTTCTCTTGAACGGAGGTAAGGCCATTAGTGACTATAGAGAGGGTGTAATCCTTATGTAGAGTCTCTACAAGCTCTAAACTATTCTCAAACAAAAAGGAGGCGTCAGCCAAGTGTTTCATATATGACTTCGCAAATTGTGAGGCATCAAACTCCAGATTTAATTTAGTAGACAATCTTTCGAATCGCTCTACCTTTAGTTTTTCTTGGGTTATAAGGCCTTCTTCGAATTCTTTCCATATTGCTGTATTTATAACCTGATAGATCTTCAAGTGATAATTTTCGTCATATTGTATTCCAAATTCTAGCATAGCATTTTTAAAAGCTTCTCTTTCGGACTTCTCAAAGTCAAATAAAGTTTCATCCGCATCGAATAGTATTACTTCATAGTTCATAATGTATTTCCTCCATATAGTTGTATACGACCTCGTTTCGAGGTAGTTTTATGATTAATATACTGTTATATTGCTGATAAGTAAAGCATGATTTAAAAACACCTATCCTTTACAGCTACTAATAAATAAGATACTATATTTACAAGAATTAAAATATGACATAGGTCATGCTAGGAGTATTTATGAGAAAAATAGTAGACAACAGTCTTTTGGAGCATTACATTAAAAAACATAATATAGATCAAATATTTGATGAGGACATGTTAAAATATGCGCAACTTTATTTTTTCGAAAAAGGAGAGTATATCTTAGAAGCAGCGAATAAACTTGAATATTATTATTTACTTGTAGGAGGAAAAATTAAAATTTATTATATCTTAGAAAATGGGAAGTATTCGAATTTAAAATTCTACAATGATTTTGTTACGATAGGAGATATGGAACTTTTAAAAGATGATCCCATAATCTGTAACATAGATGCAGTAGAGGATACGTATATGATAGTGTTATCTTCAGATATCCTTAGAAAAAAGTATTTTGATAATCCAAAGTTTTTACGACATCTAGTAGATTCTCTAAGCGTAAAACTCAGTGCAACGATTAATAATAGCTCATATAATTTTGTCTATCCACTTATTAATAGATTGGCTAGCTACCTAGTGGAGCATACAACAGATGAGGAGTATATAATATTAACTTCATCCTATTTAGAAATCGCTGAGTTCTTAGGAACAACGTATAGGCACTTAAATAGAACATTTAAAGAAATGGAAGCGAAATCTATTATTAAATGTGAGGATAAAAGAATAAATATATTGGATAATAAGAGGCTTAGAGAATTATCTAAGAATCTTTTTATAAATCCACTTTAATAAATTTTGTTTGGTCATACTGAGGACACATTGCTGATGTATATTCTATTAAACAAAAGAAAATACATCAGTAAGGAGAAAAAACATGTTTTTAGCAATAAAAGATTTAAAGTACAACAAGGCAAGATATTCGTTAATCGTATCCATGTTAATCTTATTAACCTTTATGGTTTTGTTCTTATCAGGATTAGCAAATGGATTATCATTAGCAACTAGTGCATCAATTAAGAATGCAAGGGCAAATCATTACATAATAAGTGATGATGCAGATTCTATTATTACGAGATCTACAGTAACGAAAGAGCAGTTTCAAGAAGTTAAAGGAATGACAAGTAGCGAGGTAACACCAATTAATCTAATGAGAATGAGTATGTACGAGAAAGATAAGCAAGAGAAGTTAGATGTTACGTATCTAGCAGTTGATGCGGAAAGCTTCATGATGCCACCGATAATTGATGGAAGTGAGTTTTCAGGTGATGAAAATTCTATTCTATTAAATAGATCTTTCTTAGAGGAGGAAATCTCAATAGGGGATACGGTAGTGGACTCCGCTTCTGGTATTGAAATGAAAGTCACAGGATTTGTGAAAGACCAAATGTATGGACATTCTGCGGTAGGTATTATATCTTTAAATACATTGAAAGACATAAGGACAAAAATCAATAAGAATGATGAAGTAAAATATAATGCCATTGCTATCAAGGGACAAGATATAGATAATATCGAGTTAACGAATGCAGAAGTTATATCAAAAGACGACGTTATTAATAATATACCAGGACATTCGCAAGAACAGATGTCCATTAATATGATTTTGTGGGTTCTTGTAATAGTTTCTGCAGCTATTTTGGGAGTATTCTTCTATATTATCACCACACAAAAATTAACGGAATTTGGTGTCATGAAGGCACTAGGAATGGAGATGAAAACTCTATCAGCAACGATTATTACGCAAGTACTTATATTAGCAGGAGGTAGCATGCTTGTGGGGAATGTCCTAACATTTGCTATATCAAGTATATTACCAAGTAGTATGCCATTTTCTTTACAGTGTGGCCCTGCTGGGATTATATCACTAGCGTTTGTAATTATTTCTATAGTAGTTAGTTTAGTTTCTTTAAGGAAAGTTGCAAAGATCGATCCGTTAATGGCAATTGGAGGACATGAATAATGACAAGTTATGCATTACAATTAAACAATATTTCAAAAGTGTATCAAGACGGAGATAATGAGAATACTGTCTTAGATAAGGTATCATTAAAAGTAAAACCAGGGGAATTTGTAGCAATCGTAGGACCATCGGGTTCTGGTAAAAGCACAATGTTATCAATTGCAGGTGCATTACTTTCAAGCACAGAAGGGGAAGTAATCATAGGGGATACATCACTTGATAACAATAAGAAAAATTGGATCCGTGTGAGAAAAGAGAAAATTGGATTTATTTTTCAGTCTCATCAATTAATTCCTTATTTGAATATAGGAGATCAGTTGAATCTAATCGCTAAAATCTCTAAGAATAAAGACAAAAAGGAATTTGAAGCATATGCAGATGAGCTACTAAATGATTTGGGATTATTAGATAGTAAAACGAAATATCCGAATAAATTATCAGGTGGAGAAAAACAACGTGTTGCGATTGCAAGAGCATTTATGAATAAACCAGATGTTATTCTAGCAGATGAGCCAACAGCAAGTTTAGATGGCCCTAGAGGAAGACAAGTTGTGGAGATGATTAGGAAAGTGGTTAAGAAACAAAACAGGGCTGCTATCATGGTAACTCATGATGAAAGAATATTGGATTTGGTAGATGTGATTTATAGAATAGAGAATGGTAAAATCCATGATGTAAAAAGTAATATGTAAAAAATAGTACGTAAATAATAATACGTAAAAACTATTACGAAAAGTGAAAATAAGGTTGTTACATAACGATAATTAATTGTGTAGCAACCCTTTTTGCAATTAACAAGGAATTAGTACATACTAGAGATTATAAACTAAACAGTGCAGATTGACGAAATCGAAACTAAAATTAGCTTTTGACACTCGAACCAGTTATAAAATAGAAAGAAGGGAAATTAATTGAGTAGTAGTAAGATGGTATCAATACTAGTAGTAGAGGATAATAATAATCTAAGAATGTTGATGTCTGACCGTTTAGAAATGGAGGGATATGAGATATTTCAAGCACAAAATGGGGAAAAAGCACTTGAAATATTAGAGAATAATAAAATAGACGTATTAATAACGGATATTATGATGCCAATCATGGATGGTTATCAGTTAATAGAGATAGTAAGAGAATCAGGATATACAATGCCTATATTAATGGTAACAGCGAAGGATAACTTTGAAGACAAAGAGATGGGATTTCGATTAGGTACAGATGATTATATGGTAAAACCAATCAACATAAACGAAATGGTATTACGAGTTTCCGCCTTATTAAGACGTGCTCAAATAATCAATGAAAACATCCTGCAAATTGGTGATATGGTATTAAATTATAACACATTGACAGTAGATACAGGGGAAGAGGTGTATGAACTTCCGAAAAAAGAATTCTATCTATTATATAAGTTATTAAGCTATCCGAAAAAGATATTTACTCGTCAACAATTATTAGATGATATATGGGGGATGGATGTAGATGTAGACGAAAGGACGGTAGATTCTCACATTAAAAAGCTTCGTAAAAAATTTAGCGACAGAGAAGAATTTAAAATCGTAACGATTAGGGGATTAGGCTATAAAGTGGAGAGGTATCTATGAGAAATAAGTTTAAAAAATCTATTCATGCGAAATTTGCGTTAACGTTTATTGGAATTCTTTGTTTTGCTTGTATTGCATCATTTGGATTGATGCATATCTCGCAAATTGATTTTGTGAAGGCTATTATATCTTCGAACAGTACAAATTACACCAATGAACAAGTTTATATGATACATCAAAGATCAATATTAATTATTGTAACATTAACAATCTGTGTAATTATCGGATCCATATTAATGTTTACGGCAACAAAAGCCATATCAAAGCCTATAAAATATATTAGTAATATCACGAAGGAAGTATCAAAGGGTAATTTTGATATCTATATAGATTATGAAAGCGAAGATGAAATTGGAACATTAGCAAAAAATTTTAACTTAATGATAAACGAATTGAAAAATATGGAGTATCTACGCAAGGATTTTATAAGTAATGTATCCCATGAATTTAAGACACCCATCGCCTCTATTCAGGGATTTGTAGAGATGTTAAAGAATAAGGATTTACCAGAAGAGAAAAGAGATGCATATATAGATATAATTATTGAAGAAACAGAGAGACTAAGCAAATTATCTTCTAATATGTTACGAATATCGAGATTAGATAATCAAAGTATTCCAAACAAAATAACAGAATTCTCTTTGGATGAGCAAATAAGAAAAATCATAGTATTGTTAGAAGACAAATGGGCCCCAAAGAATATAGAGTTAAATATTAATTTAGATAAAGTTAAATTCAAAGGGGATGAAGATTTAATTCAACAAATATGGATAAACTTAATAGAGAATGCAATTAAGTTCACTGAGTACGGTGGGGAAATTTCCATACAATTAAAAAGCTTTAATGACGAGGTAGTGGTAAAAATTACAGATACAGGTATTGGAATACCAGAAGATAATAAAAAGAGAATTTTTGAAAAGTTTTATCAAGGAGAAGCCGCCCATTCTAAGGTCGGGAATGGTTTGGGATTAGCGATTGTAAAGAGAATAGTAGAGATAAGCAAGGGACAAATTGATATAGAAAGTCATGTAGGGGTAGGAACTACATTTGTTATTAAGCTACCAATTCAAACTTCGCACTTGAATATTTAGAGGTATAGGTAATTAAGATCTCAAGTAGAATAGATTTGATGAGATAAGCCACACTATGTATGTAACATACGATGTAAAATGAAAGGTGGACTTATCCTATGATTAAATTTTTTAAATGTAGTAATAATGGACTTGTAATTCCAATTTGTAATTGTTATACAGACGCTACATCACTTTCAGACGCCAATGAAATCACACCTAATAGTGTAGAGGCAGCTACTGAAAAACATCTTCCTGTCATCACTTGTAGCGGGAATACGGTAACTGTAAACGTTGGAAGTGTTACACATCCCATGACGGAAGAACATTCTATTACTACGGTAATATTAGAGACACAAAAAGGTGGACAATATCAAATCTTGTCACATGATGTACAACCAGTCGTTAAATTCCAGGTTGCTGACGGGGACAAGGCTATTGCTGCATATGCTTATTGTAACCTACATGGATTATGGAAAGCTGATATAGATTAAGAAAAGAAGATTGTGTAAGGTTTGATAAGGTATTATCAAGTATTTTGAATATAAAAAACACACATCAGGCTTATATAAATGTTTCTTGCATTTATATAAGCCATTTTTGTATAAAAATTGAAAAATATCTGAAATTTAACAATTACATAGTTAATTTAATATCAAAATTGCATTATTAAATCAAGTGTGATACAATAACAACAGTTACTAAGAATTATCACACAATTAAAGAACGTAATAGTTGATATATAATTATTATAAAACATGGAGGTAAAGTATGAACTTACAATTACAAGATAAATATAAACTATATATAAACGGAGAATGGAGAGATGCATCCGATGGTGCAACTATAAAAACCTACAATCCATCCAATGGTGATTTATTAGCTGAAATAGCAGATGCTACAAACAGTGATGTGGATGAAGCAATTGCTTCTGCAAGAGAAGCTTTTAAAACTTGGGGTAAAACAACTCCTGGCGAAAGAGCAGCGGTGCTTAATAAGATAGCAGATATCATTGACGAAAATGCTGAGTTTTTAGCAACGGTAGAAACTATGGACAATGGTAAACCAATTAGAGAAACAACTGGTGCAGATATTCCATTAGCAGCAGATCATTTTAGATATTTTGCAGGGGTTATTCGGGCAGAAGAGGGAACGTCTACTATGATAGATGAGAATACCCTAAACTTAATTCTTAGAGAGCCAATCGGTGTGGTTGGTCAGATTGTACCATGGAACTTCCCATTCCTAATGGCTGCTTGGAAGTTAGCTCCAGTACTTGCAGCAGGTGATGTGAGTGTATTTAAACCATCTAGTACTACTTCACTTAGTGTATTAGAATTGATGAAATTAATTGGAGATGTAGTACCAAAAGGTGTAATTAATATTATCACTGGTAAGGGTTCTAAGAGTGGTGAGTATTTACAACATCATAAAGGGCTTGATAAGTTAGCCTTTACAGGTTCAACAGAAGTAGGTAGAGAGGTTGGTATCTCCGCTGCGAAGAATTTGATACCTTCTACACTAGAACTTGGTGGTAAATCAGCAAACGTATTCTTTAGTGATGCAGATATGGATATTGCCTTAGAAGGTATTCAATTAGGTATCTTGTTTAATCAAGGGCAAGTTTGTTCCGCTGGATCAAGAATCTTTGTTCAAGAAGATTTCTATGACGAATTTATTGGAAAAGCGGTTGCAGCTTTTGAAAAAGTTAAAGTAGGAAATCCACTAGATCCATCAACACAGATGGGTGCTCAAGTAAGTGAACAACAATTAAAGAAGATTTTAAGCTATATTGAAATCGGTAAGAATGAAGGTGCTAAAGTTGCTACTGGTGGCGAAAGATTGGTAGAAGGTGACGCTTCGAAGGGTTACTTTATGAAACCTACTCTATTAGTAGATGTAACAAATACTATGAGAGTTGCAAGAGAGGAAATCTTTGGACCAGTAGGAGTTGTTATTAAGTTTAAGACAATTGATGAAGTAATTGACATGGCTAATGATAGTGATTTTGGCTTAGCTGGTGGAGTGTTTACCAAAGATATTAATAAGGCAATTAGAGTTGCAAGAGGTATTAGAACTGGACGTGTCTGGGTCAATACGTACAATACTTTCCCAGCAGGAGCATCCTTTGGAGGTTACAAAGACTCTGGTATTGGTAGAGAAACACACAAGGTAATTCTTGATCATTATAGCCAAATGAAGAATATTATAATTAATCTTTCTGATAAACCAGGTGGAATGTATGTGAAGCAAGAACAATAATTAGGAGTAATATAACACAAAGTCAGGGAAGAATTTACTTGAAAAATTCTTCCCTGATTTTATGTTAATATTAAATCCAGTTTATGTTTGCTTCTTTTCGTGGAACAGTTCTTTGATATCTCACATCAGGATAGCCAATTACTAGACAGGATATTAATTGATTCCCATCCTTTACACCAAGTAAATCTAAGATCTCTTTATTATCTTTGGAGGCAGCAATTGTGAAGCCGCTAAAGAAAGTTCCAAGGCCTAGAGCGTCAGTCATAAGTTCCATATTGGAAGAAGACAAGCCTCCATTAAGTGGGGAAGGAGAGGTAACAAAAATTGCAAGTGGAGCATTGAAAAACAAGTTATCGTTCTTTGCAGGGTCTTCTTGATACTTATTGTACATATTCACCCACATGTTTGCATAGCCTTTTAAGTGCTCTGTTTCAGGAGTTAAATTTGCTAGTATATACTCGCCTTTTTGCTTTAGGCTTTTATAAGTAAGGTTTTTTAGTTCATTTAGTTTTTCTCTTACAACTACATAGGATACATCTTGGTTGTTAGTTCCGGTTTGCGTATATCGACCTGCTTCAATAATCTTTTGGATTTTTTCTTGCTCAATATCGTTATCCTTAAATCTACGAATACTTCTTCTAAACTGAATGAAATTTAACAGAGTGTCAGAATCAATGGAAAAAGTATCTTTATCATAAGGTTTTACCTCATCCATATTATAATCATCGGTTGATACGGCTTCTACTGGACATACGGCTACACAGTGACCACATTTTAAACAGGTATCACCGTAGATTTCTGCTTTACCTTCTTTTAGCGAAATTATGTGTGTAGGGCAGTCTTTGATACATTGTTCGCAAGCGATACATTTTTCTTTGTCTACTGAAAATATGTAAATCTCTCCTTTTCGTAATTGCCTAAGTTAGTATAAGTTACTTTGTTACTGTTTCTTATGAATTTATTTGACAATAGTATGCATAAAAATTATAATTCAGTTATATCACTAAGTTATAGTTTTATAGATAGATGTGATTATATCATTATGGATAGACGTTAGTCTATTTAAAAAAAATCATGAATATATAACGAAAAGTTAAGAGTTTCCATAGTATGCTCTGTGCGAGGTAGTGAAAATATGAATTTGCAACAATTAGAGTACTTTAAAGTAATAGCAGAAACGAAAAAGATTACATCTGCGTCTAATCAATTATCAATTAGTCAACCAGCATTGAGCAAGGCAATATCAAAACTGGAAGAAGAATTAGATGTTCAATTATTTGAAAGAGATGGAAGGAATATTAAGATAACGAAATATGGTGAAGTGTTTTTAAAATATGCCGAATCAGCACTTGATGATATTGATCGAGGCATTAAAAAAATGGAAGAGATGAAGTATGGGAATGACCAGGTCATTTCAGTAGCAGCCACCAACTGTATCGGAATAACCTTTATTCCTTTTCTGATTAGTGAATTCTTGAACCAACATGGTCATACCAAATTCAATTTTAATATTCGGGATACAGAAGAGCTTTTTAAAGATCTACGATATGAAAGGATTCATATGGCTTTCTTCGATAAGATAGAAGATATTGATAAATATCCTGAGATAGAATCGGTATTAGTTAAGAAGGAAGAGTATGTTTTAATAGTTTCAAGGAATCATTATTTAGCAAAGAAGGAAGAGGTTTACTTAAAAGATCTGAAAGAGGAATATTTTATCGCGTATAACGGTAAAAATCCTAACCAAAAAGTATCCTATGCTGAGTTACTTGGCTATACACCTAAGATATCAGTAGAACCCAGTGAAGAAAGTATGCTTTCCGGATTGGTTGCGGCGGGTGCGGGTATTGCAATCGTGCTGAATACCCCTATGATTAATACCAACAAGATATCAATACTTAAAATCAAGGATGATATTGGATATAAGAATATCTATATGGGTTGGAATAAGAAAATTGACCTTCCGACTAAAGCGGAAGAGTTTAAAGCTTATGCCATTCATCTAGATAAACAAATGCAAAATTCTTAATCCCGTTTGGTGGGGAAGTAAGTTTAAACGAAAGAAAATGAAAGATAAGGAAAGAAGCGAATACAATGAATATAAGGAATACAAGGAACAAAAATAAACAAATGTCAGAAACAATTATATTAGGAATGATGCTTGCCTGCGTTGGTGGCTTTCTTGATGCATATACGTATATTTGCAGGGGTGGTGTATTTGCTAATGCACAAACAGGAAACCTTGTTTTGTTGGGCATTAGGATTGCAGAGGGAAATTTAATTGGAAGTCTGAAATATCTTATACCAATTATAGCATTCGTACTGGGAATTTTAATTGCGGAGATCGTTAGAAAAAGATACAAAAACAGTGTAAGAATTCATTGGAGACAGATTATCATTGTAGTTGAACTTTTCGTACTTTTAGGGATTACATTCATACCGAATGGAGGCTGGTATGATATGATAGCCAATGTTTTAGTGTCATTCGTATGTTCTCTACAGGTGCAAAGTTTCCGTAAATTTAATGGGAATGCAATGGCAACAACGATGTGTACGGGAAATCTACGAAGTGCTACAGAATACTTTTATAACTATTTGGATAATAAAGATAGAAGTGAATTACATAGAAGTTTTCAATATTTAGCAATTATTATTGTTTTTATTATAGGTGCTGCAATAGGAGCAATCGCATCCATTATTCTTGGGGTTAAAGCAATTATACTCTCCTGTATAGTTTTGAGTATTGTTTTTCTGCTTATGCTTATTAATAATCAGTAATATAATTAATTGGTTAAAAATAGTCTGAAAATATAATTTGACAATATCACTAATTAGTGATATATTAAGTTCATGAAAACATTAAAAGATCTGATGAAAGAAAGTGAACTAGATTTATCTACTTTGGTTGTCTTCACAAAAGCAGAACACGCTATTCATAAGAAAGAGTATCAGACCATCAAAGATAGTGGACTTACACCAACACAATTTGGAGTTTTAGAAGCGCTATATAGCAAAGGTGATTTAAAGATTAATGAGTTGATAGAGAAAATATTAACGACATCTGGCAATATAACAGTGGTAGTGAAAAATCTGGAAAAGGAAGGGTTTATACACAGGAAAGTGGATCCAAGAGATAAACGGTCCTGCATAATATCAATAACGGACAAAGGAAGTCAATGTATAGAAGGGATTTTACCTAAACACGTTAGTAATATCAGAGATATCTTTAAGGTTTTGAGTGATGAAGAAAAATTAATTCTAAAAACTATACTTAAAAAGTTTAAGACTCTATAATAACTAAATAAAACTTTATTTGAAAAGTTTAAGACTCATTAAGAATAAAAATTTAGATAAATATCACTAATTAGTAATAAATTCGAAATTATAGCAGTGAAAGGAGGAATATAATGGAACATTTCAGAACTATAGAAAATATATTCAGAGGACCAGAGCCTCATATGGTCGGAGATGGATTTAGGGTATCTCAATATCTACCGGCAGGATTAAGTGATATGAAACGCCTGTCTCCAATGTTTTTATTAGACTATCACGAACCACATTATTACGAACCATCGGCTAATGCTCGTGGAGTTGGAGCACATCCACACCGTGGTTTCGAGACAGTAACGATTGCATATGAAGGCAAAGTAGAACATCATGATAATAAAGGTAATCATGGAATTATCGGACCTGGCGACGTCCAATGGATGACAGCCGCTTCAGGAATCTTGCATAAAGAGTACCATGAGAAAGAATTTAGTAAAAATGGTGGAACGCTTCATATGATACAACTTTGGGTTAATCTACCAAAGGATAAGAAGATGTCAGAACCCAAATATCAAACCTTATTAAAAGAAGATATGGGAAAGATCAAACTTGATGATAATCAAGGAGAGATTAGTATTATTGCAGGAGAAGTAAAGGGAGTACAAGGCCCAGCTAGTACATTTACTAAGATGAATATCTATAATGTAAATTTAATTAATGGTGGAAATGTTACCCTAAACGAACCTAGTAACTTTAATACAGGAATGCTTGTATTAAAAGGAGAAGTTAAATTAAATAAAGATACAGTAGTGAAAGAAAAAGATTTTATCTTATTTGATAATATATCTGGCGAGATTTTAGTTGAGTCAGTAGCAAAAGAGAATCTATTTGTGGTATTAAGTGGAGAACCAATTGATGAACCAATTGCTTCTTATGGACCGTTTGTTATGAACACGACAGATGAAATATATCAAGCTTATGAAGATTTTGAGAATAATAAATTTGGAACACAAGACTTTTAGTTTAAAATAAATTAAATTACACGAAATATATCGGAGGAAAAAAAGATGAGTAAAGTATTATATATTAAAGCAAATATTAAAAATGATGGAGAATCAAGAACATTCAAGGTTTCTGATGCCTTTGTGGAAGAATATAAGAAAAAAAATCCAGGAGATGAAGTAATCGAGTTGGATTTATATAAGGAAAATATAGATTTCCTAAGACCAGAGGATTTAGGAAAAATCTTCGGACCTAAAGATGAAGAAAGTAAGAAGAATCCAATCTTAAAATACGCATATCAGTTTGCAGAGGCAGACAAATATATCGTTGCAGCTCCAATGTGGAATTTAAGTATTCCTGCAATTTTAAAGGCTTACATCGATTATGTAAGTGTTACAGGAATAGCATTCAAATATACTGCAGAAGGTCCAGTTGGACTTTTAACAAATAAAAAGGCTGTTAATATTGTGGCTAGAGGTGGTGAATATGCTGACTCTCCATATGAAATGGGAGATAGATATTTGAAAACTATATTCGGATTCTTTGGTATTACAGATATGGAAACAATAGCTATAGACAATGTTGACGTTATAGGAGCAGATGTTCAAGGGAAAGTTGACGAAGCAATTGAAAAAGCTAAAGCATTTTTAGAAAGATTTTAAGTTAGGTTACTATACGTGCATAACGTATTGTAATGATAGACAATAATAATATAATATATAATACGGAGGAAAAGACTATGGAAAAAATATTTAAATGTTCTATTTGTGGCTATATCGCTGAAGGGATTGAAGCACCAGAGGTTTGTCCAAAATGTGGTTTAGGCAAAGAAAAGTTTGTTGAACTTAGTGAAGAAGATGCAAAAAAAATCTATGCTTCTGATAGAACGAACAACATCCACGCTGAAATCATTGTATTAGCAGATAGAATTGCTGAGCTTTCAAAAGAGGGGATAGAAGAAAACCTAGATCCAAAATGTGTTTCTGCATTCGAAAAAGCGAAAAATGAAGCTTGGGTTATCAAACAAAGATGTAAAGCAGAACTTGCAGGACACATGGCTAACGGTAAGTGGTAGAATGCAATATTATCAAGTCAAAGAGAGTTTGATATAGTAAGAAAAGTAAAAAAATATACTCAAAAGGTAGAGACCAAATAAAAAGTCTCTACCTTTTTCACTGTTATGATGTGTACATTTGTCTGAATTGTGTGGGGGTACAGGTTTTATAAGCTTAAACATTCTGATAAATGCTGATGGACTTGAGAAGCCAGATCGTAGTGCTACTTGTACCTTTCTAAGTCGGAAAAGTCCGTTAGTAGTGTTATTACAATGAATAAAAACTGTATAAAACTAGAATAAAAATGCATGAACTATATAAAATATGCATAAAAATAAATATATATGTTGCTAAATACATAAATATACACAAAAGTATAAAAATATGCATGATTATGTATTTTTATACTTGATTTTTAATGAATATACGTTATAATTAGAATATACTAAGTGAATGACAAAAATTTGTTCTCATTATTGGAATTATTCTAATGTATGATAACTATTTTATAGTCTACTATGAATTTCAAATTATCTGAAATAATAAGGAAAAGGAAAAGAAAAGGGGAAAATAAAATGAAGAAAAAATTAGTATTAACAGGATTATTAGTAGCAATGGCAATCTCTACGATGGCATGCGGCTCAAAGAAAGATACATTAGTAATGGCAACGAATGCAGAGTTTCCACCATATGAATATCTTGATGGTAGTGATTTCAAAGGTATCGACATTGAAATTGCACAAGCGATAGCAGATGATTTAGGAAAAGAATTAGTTATTGAAGATATGGCGTTTGATTCAATTATTACAGCGGTACAATCAGGCAAAGCTGATATTGGTTTAGCGGGAATGACAGCTATGCCAGATCGTTTAGAGAATGTTGATTTCAGTGATTCTTATACAACAGCAACACAGGTTATTATAGTGAAAAAGGGTAGTACGATAACTACAGCAAGTGATTTAGAAGGTAAAACACTTGGCGTACAATTAGGAACAACTGGCGATATATATGCAGATGATGTAAAAGATGCTACAGTAGAACGTTACAATAAAGGATTTGAAGCAGTGCAAGCATTAAGTCAAGGAAAGATTGATGCAGTAATCATTGATAATGAGCCAGCTAAAGTATTCGTTAGTCAAAGCGAAGATATCGAAATCGTAAAAGAAGAATTTGCAGTTGAAGAGTATGCAATAGCAATCAAAAAAGGTAATGAAGAACTTCAAAAACAAATCAATAAATCTTTAGAGAAGCTAAAAGAATCTGGTGAACTTCAAAAAATTATTGATAAATATATCAATGAAGACTAATTAACTGCATATAGGACCTATAGTAGTTTGAATTATATGAAAGGAGCCATGCCGTTGTAGTATGCCAACTTAATTGGTTTAGCAGTATCACAAGATAGGTTGTGATAGGCATGGATATATAAATGGAGAAAATCATCGATCAATTTACGCAGAATTTTATAGAGAAAGATCGTTGGATGTATATCGTAGATGGTCTTAAAGTTACGTTGACGATTACATTTTTGGCAGTATTAATAGGTATCTGCATTGGTTTTATAGTTGGGATGATACGATCTACCCATGACAAGACAGGAAAATGTAAGATATTAAATGTTTTATGTAAGATATACCTTACGGTTTTTCGTGGAACACCAGTTGTAATACAGTTATTAATTATTTATTTCGTTGTATTTGGTAGTGTTCGAATTGACAAAGTATTTGTGGCGGTTATTGCATTTGGTATAAATTCTGGTGCTTATGTAGCTGAAATTATTCGAAGTGGAATTATGTCCATTGACGAAGGTCAGTTCGAAGCAGGTAGAAGTTTAGGGTTTAATTATATGCAAACGATGCGATATATTATTATGCCACAAGCAATCAAGAATGTATTGCCAGCGCTTGGTAATGAATTCATCGTATTATTAAAAGAAACGTCAGTAGCAGGTTATATTGCACTTGCTGATTTAACAAAAGCAGGAGATATTATAAGAAGTCAGACATATTCGGCATTCTTCCCGTTGTTCGGGGTAGCAGCTATCTATCTTGTACTTGTTATGATTTTTACTTTCTTAGTAGGACGATTAGAGAGGAGATTGAACAATGGAGCACACTAATATCGGAGATTCTCTCATTCAAGTAAAAAACATAAAGAAACAGTTTGGTGAAAAATTTGCCTTAAATGATGTAAATTGTGATATTAATAAAGGTGAAGTAGTATTTATTATTGGACCTTCTGGCTCTGGAAAAAGTACCTTTCTAAGATGTTTGAATCTACTGGAGACGCCGACATCCGGCCAGATCTTTTTCGAAGGGAATGAGTTGACAAAAAAAGGTGTAAATGTGAATGCTTTACGCCAGAAGATGGGGATGGTATTCCAACATTTCAATCTGTTTCCTCATAAGACTATCTTACAAAACCTTACCCTTGCTCCAATGAAATTACAAGGAGTGAGTAAGGCAGATGCTGAGAAGGAAGCTATGCGTTTACTTAAGCGTGTAGGATTAGAGGATCGTGCTGATGCGTATCCAGCCCAATTATCCGGTGGACAAAAACAGCGTATTGCAATTGTACGTTCTTTATGTATGAAACCAGAGGTGATGCTATTTGACGAACCAACTTCTGCTCTCGATCCGGAGATGGTTGGTGAAGTTCTTGGTGTTATGAGAGAGCTTGCAGAAGATAATATGACCATGGTGGTTGTTACTCATGAAATGGGATTTGCAAGGGAAGTCGCAAGTAGAGTGATTTTTATGGACCAAGGACAAATCGTTGAGGAGGATACTCCTGAAGAATTGTTTGCACATCCAAAGAGTGAACGTTTACAAAACTTTTTAAGTAAAGTATTATAGAGTATTAAAAGATGAATCAAGTTTGAAAGATTCCCAGATGTAAGTTTGTTTGACAAACATTTGAGAAACCTTCAAATTGATTCATCTTTTTTTGGTTAAAGAAAATACCTATTATATCGTACAGAAGAGATTGTTATTAAATATTATAATATTATAAATATGTATAAATGTGCTATACTATTTGTAGGGGAATAAGGGAGATACCATTAATAAGTTTAGTTTGCCGAATAAATTATATATCTATAACTATACGAAGAAAGGAAGAATGATACAATGAAATGTTTTATCGTAGAAGGAACATTAAAGATGGAACAAGTTGAAGAAAATACAATGAATGAACATAAAGCGTATTCTCAAAAAGCAATGGACGCAGGGTTAATAGTAATGTCTGGGCTTAAGTCGGATATGAGTGGTGGTCTATTCATTATGAAAGCAGATTCTATTGCTCAAGTAGAGGAGTATTTATCTGCTGAGCCCTTTAAAGTAGCAGGGATACAAGAGTACAGAGTAATAGAGTATATGCCTCATTATATTAATCAATCACCAAGTGATTGGTTTGATATGAAATAAGGTCATAGAATAGTATTTACTCATAGGAAACTATAGTTCTAAAAAGAATCAATTCAACTGCCAAGTTGAGTTGGTTCTTTTTTTATAAGCAGATTATAAGTAGTCATGTTTCATATCGATTTCACAACATATTTATAATGTATATATACTGCGAATGTTATATAATGGTAAAAGAATATGAAGTTCAGAGGGGATGAAGAGAATGTTATTCGTTAGAAGAAAAGAACGTTCTGAGATAGACGAGATTATTGTAAGTGCGAATAAAGTATTAAGTCGGATCGATACCGTAACTGGTGAACCAATTAAATATCCTATTAAAGAGTGTTGGTGTTATTACGAAAAAATGAGTGAACAACATGCAAGTAATCCAAGAACTATAATTAATTAGAAAACCCTCTTGACTCTGACACTGTGTCGTACTTTAAAATGAATCCAGAAAGGAGATGAGTGCATGGAAACGATGACAATTAGCCAACTATCAAAAAGGTTTGATGTATCTACAAGAATGCTTCGCTATTATGAGAAAATGGGACTCTTAGCTAGTCACCGTAAGGAGGACTATGCATATCGAATGTATGATGAAATTGCTGTAAGGCGTCTGCAACAAATCATCGTACTCCGTAAGTTACATATTCCTCTGAAGCAAATCGCATTAATATTCGAAGACAAAGAACAAGTTGATACACTCAATATATTTCAAGAGAATATTAATGAAATTGAAGATGAAATTAATGCCCTTAGTACCATACGAGATATCTTAAATGTTTTTGTGTCCAGGCTTAGTATAAGCTTACAAAACGATATAAGATTGGATCTGTTGGAGGATAGAGAACTAATAAAAGTCGTAGATACTCTTTGCCTTTCAAAATTAAATCTAAAGGAGGAACGGTCAATGAATGAACTTAATAAAGCAAATGAAACATTGAATAAAAACCTGGAGGTAAGAATGGTGTTGCTGCCACCTTGTACAGTGGCTTCCTTTCATTATGTGGGTGAAAACCCAGAAGAAGTAGTCGGGAATCAGATGAGTAAATTTGTTCAAGAGAGTAAGATTTATGAAAGAAAACCGGATGCGAGAATGTTTGGATTTAACCATCCGAATCCATCCGAAGATAGAGAGTTTTATGGATATGAGGATTTGATAACGATTCCTGAGGATATGGAAGTTCCAGCACCTCTCACCAAGAAGCGGTTTAATGGTGGTTTATATGCTGCCCATACCATTACATTTCCTAATTTTAATGAATGGGCGGATTTAGCAGAATGGGTTCAAAATAGTGATAAGTATGAAGTTAATTACAGCGAACTCGGTGAAGAAATCATGGGAGGATGTCTTGAAGAACATCTTAATTGGATCTATTCAGCACACATGGGCTGGCCAGAAAACGGTATCGATGGACAGTTAGATTTACTATTACCTGTTAAATTGTTGACAGCTAAGTAGCATAAGTTGAAAATGTCGGTATAACCTGTATTTATGGGCTTTACCGACATTTTATGCTTCAGAATATACTTCGAATAGACGGAATATCCTAATAGTACTTGTGCTATGACCAGTATCGGCTGAAACAGGTTATACGAATAAGTAAAATCTGTAAATCACTATTCGTAATTCTCAAATATGGGTTCAATATACCCTTTAATAAATTCCAGTCTATCCTTGACCTTTTGTTCAAATAGTGAAGCAATAGAAATCACTATCTTTTTCTTGGCATTGACGTAAATCACATTTCCTCCATCTCCCATAGCTGCAAAAGCATGTTCTTTATCATCAAGAATCCACCAAAGATATCCATAGGCTAAATTTTGTTTTTCCCACCTACTATGTACCTTTGTACTCTCATCTACCCATCTTGCAGATACAATTTGTTCGCCATTCCATATTCCATTATCTAAGAGCAATTGACCGATTTTTGCCATATCCGTAGGAGACAGAGTTAACCCCCATCCGGCTGTATTAGTTCCAGCCCCGTCGGCAACCCAACCGCTGATATTGTTAGCTTTATTAAATGCGAGTTGTTCTTCTTTACTATGAAAGGTCACATTACTCAGGGCACTAATTCCCAGTGGTGAGAATAAATTATCCGTTGCAAAATCTAGTACAGATTGGCCAGTTGCTTTTATAAGAATGCCCGACAAAATATCTGGTCCTATGAGGGGAGTATATCTAAATTCCCCAATCTGCCCCTTACCACCTAATAAATCGAGCGTAAATTTTACCCCGTCATCACTGGTGAAATACTTTATATAGGGAGCAAATTTATATTTATACGGGGCTGTCATTGTCAGCAAATTCTTAAGTGTAACATTCTGTAGTGTTTTTTCTCTACTTTTAACCGTGTAATCTGGGAAGAAATCCAGTACTTTTTGGTCGATACTTTTGATATACCCTTTGTCAATGGCAATCCCAATTAGTATAGATATAATACTTTTGGTTACTGAATAAACATGGATTCGGCTAGTAGCAGTGCATTCATTAAAGTAATTTTCATATAGTGTTTTACCGTCTTTTAATACAACCATACCTGCAATATTACGATAATCATCGTTTATTTTCTTCTCAAGCGCTGTCACTTTTTCTAATCCGTAGGATGTATTCATATAATTCTCTCCTTTATCTTTTATTCTCTTTCTTACTTAATGGTTGGTTACACAGGGAATGTAACGTAGTCTTGGTTTCTTGGTCTAAATATTTGTAGATTTCTTTTTAACAGGATAATAAATCTCAGTTATAAGATCACTTTCTTGTGAAACTCCAGAAGGGTCAGTTACATATACTTCATATAGAGCATTGCTAGATTCATAGCCTTCCTTTTCTGCCCATTCACGCTGTTTCGTGTATACAGAAGATAGGTTAGAATAAGAACCATTCAAAACAGTTTTTAAGCATAGTCCTGGATAGAAATCTCTTGTACCTGTAACATACTCTTTTACCGGAATAGCAAATTCAATATCTAAACCAAATGGACTAAATTCTTCGCTGTGAAAAAGTACCATTGGTGGAGCAAGTACAGTTAATTTGTCGACTTGAGTTTTCCTAAATAATTTACGAAAGCAGTTGCCATATTCTTCAGCAACTTCGTGTTCATGGACCATTTTTCGAATAGATAGAAGATACATCATTGGTACTTCAACAAGTTGAGTATCAATGCTTTCCATATAAGACATAATTGATTTGCCCTGTTTCAAGTTTGTTAGATCAGTATTTAGTTGGTCTAAGGTTTTTTCGAATTCTTGTACTTGTTTCTCAATCTCTTTCTTCTTTCTGGTAAGTTCTAAGTAAAGTTTTTCGTCCTGTAATTCTTCTGCTTCAAGTATGTTTTTTATTTCCTCTAAAGAAAAATTGTATGATTTTAATCGGTTGATAAATAACATTGTTTCTAATTGCTCGATAGAATAATATCGATAACCATTTTCAGGGATGATTTCATCGGGCAGAAGTAGGCCTATTTCAGCATAATAACGAAGCGTCTTTGTAGACACTTTACATATATTTGAAAACTCTCCAATCGATAACATAGATTCTCCTCCTCTAAGCGTATCCTATATGCTTACGTTTATCTTACACCTTACCCTAAGGGTAAAGTCAATGTAATAAAGTCTACATTATGGAAATCTATTCAAGATTAAGGCTTGATAATCATACAGAAGGATAGAGAAAGCCTTTTTTCGCTAAAAAATTGCTTAGAAAGCAATAAAACATCTTATGTTCTAAAAAAAGTACAAGAAATCCTATCATTTACAGCGATTTGCATTTGCTAAATGTTGAATAGCTTATTATAATGTTGAATGATGTGTTATTAATAAAAATAAAGTATAATAATACATAGCAAATCAAAATGATCAAAAAGAGGTTAAGTATGGAAAAAAATTATTTTACGCAAAGCGAAATCATTGAGAATACCATCAATGATTATACGCACAAAGCAAACTATTCAGTAGTTAAAATGGCACTATATGGTCTGATTGCTGGTTTATTTATTGCCATTGGTGCGCAAGGAAGTTTATTAGCTATTCATAATATAGCCGATCCAGGTGTTGCAAAGACAGTAGCAGGTGTGGTATTCCCTGTTGGTTTAATGTTAATTGTATTAATTGGTGGACAATTATTCACAGGTAATTGCTTATTGTTTATAGCTGGCTGGGATAAGAAGATATCTTGGGCTAAAATTGCAAAAAATCTTGTGATCATTTGGTTAACAAACCTAATTGGAGCATTATTTGTTGCAGCTATGTGTTATTTCTCAGGACAATTTGATTTTAATCATGGGGCTTTAGGTGCCTATACAATTAAAAATGCAGTTGCAAAAGCTAACGTAGATCCCTTCCAAGGATTCCTATCAGGAATTCTTTGTAATATCGTTGTATGTGCAGCAATACTAACTGCCGCTAGTGCAAAAGACGTAGCGGGTAAAATATTTGGAGTATTCTTCCCTATTTTTGTATTCGTAATTTCTGGTTTTGAACACTGTATTGCCAATGCGTATTATTTACCAGCTGGTTTGTTTGCTGCAAGAAATAATGAATATGTGGAAATAGCAAAAGAAGTGTATCATATAACAGAGGAACAAATTAATTCACTAACGGTATCTAATGCATTCCTTAACAATTTGATTCCAGTTACGATTGGTAATATCATAGGTGGTGGAGTTATAATTGGTGGAATTATGTTCTTATGTCATAGATCAAAAAAATTAAAATAAGATTACAGGATAAAGTAAGATAAAAGTTTATTATATGAATCAAAGAGCCAAATTACGATTGAAGTAATTTGGCCCTTTTGATTTTAGTGATAGGTGTTAGGAACGTTAATCTCAGGAACGCTAGTCTCAGGAATATTAGACTCAGGAACGCTAGACTCAGAAATTGTGGCATTGCCTTCTGGTATGGAGATTCCAAGTTTATCTAGGGTAATTAACCGAAGGAGTGTGTCTAGAATCATTGGTGAAGTGGAGTTGTTATTCTCAGAGTTTCCACCAAGTGATACCATTGTTTTTGGAACTATATCCACAGAAGTATTCTTAATGGCATCAGCTAATTTTTCAGTAATTTCTTGTATGATTCGGTACTGTGCACCACCGTAGGCTTTTACTTGAGCATCAATTGCTTGTGCTTTGGCAATACCAACATTCGTCTCTTTGGAGGCATCGGCTTCTCCCTCTAATCGAACCTTGGAAGCATTGGCTTTGGCGAGTGCAATAATTTGATTGGCTTCTTGCTCTGCTTTGCTGGCAAGAGCAGCACCACTATTGCCTTCGATTTCAATTTGAATCTTAGATTTAGTTAAGAAACTTTGTTGTTCAGCAACTGCTTGTGCTTCACGAAGAGATTTTTCACTTTCTGCCGCAGACTGTTGCTTTTGATATGTAATTTTCTTTTCTTCTGCAATTTGTCGTTCTCTTAACTGGGTAAGGATATTCTCAATCTGTATATCACCCTTGGAGGATTTTGGAGTTCCGATTAAAACTTCTTCTAGTTGGAGGTTATATTTTTCGAATTTATTCTTCATCTCAATAACAGCGCGCTCCCTAATGGAACTTCGCTCCTGAATCAGTTCAATTAAGGTTTTAGTTTGAGCAACATCTTTAAAATAAGCACTTACTAACGGGTCAAGGGATTGATTTACAAGCATACTAATGTCACCGAAACGTTGAATAACCCAAGGAGCCTGTTTGTAATCAATGTGCATAACAACCGAAAGTGGAAGAGATGGCTCAAATGCATCTTTGGTTATAATATCAACTTCGGATAGGTTTTGGTCATACTTATGTTCACCAACTTCACCACGATTCCATTTTAAGATGATATTCGTAGTAGGAACTAGAATTACTTTACCAGCATCGGTATTGAAGGCGTATTTACCTGGCATGAGCGGTTTTTGTAATACACCTTTGCATCCGTTTTCAACCAGTTCGCCGTGACGATAATCGGAACCGGTGGTATCAACGCCTTGTATTCCAAAGAATGAGACAACGACTCCTACATAACCAATTGGGACTACGGTCTTTGGACGAAATTCTACAGTAGCGAACAGACGATTGATATAGTAGGTACCATCTGTTAGCACCTCGATCTGTTTTCCCCGGCGACCACCAAGGGTAATAAATTGCTCGGGATCTTGGTAGCTTGCATGGCCTTCCCCTACTTCTGGAGCTATGATTTCTCCTTGTTGTAGAGGAGAACTGTCGTGAACGGTCACAATTCCCATTAGATCGCTGATATCATTTCCTTTTCCCATAATAACTACAGGAACAAAGGCATCTCGTAGTGTCAAAGTCCCTTGCATACTTTCTAGTTCTAGTCTTTCTTGTTTATTACCAGTATAGATTGCTTTAATTTCTTTCTGGGTAATTACTACAAACTGTGCTAAGTTTATTGCATAAGTTCCTTCTCGTAGAATTCCACGCTGCGGACCTCTCTGGCCACCATGTTGTAAGAAACCTCTCACATCTTGAAAATTGTTAGCCTCTGGTACAATTTTACCAAGTGTTTGATTTGGTGTTAGTGGAACACCATCCTTGGAAAAGATATAAGCAATCTGTCCTTGGGGGATGGTTATCAATGGATAACGATGAATGCGATACATTAATGTAGAACGAAAATGGATACCACCACGAAGAAGATCAGGTGAATAACCTGCTTCCCCATGCAAAGCAATGATAGAATCTTTTAGTGAACCATGTATGCTCCACCATTTCTCCACTACAGCAACTTCGTTTGACTTGATGATGCGTAATCCTAGAATCTGAAAAATCAGCAGATATAAGAGGAAAACCCCACCCACAACTAATAGAACAAGGACATAAGTACTCATAAATACGCTCCCTTCATAAAAAAACAGAATCCAATATGATATAGCACGTCTGAATCAATCTAATATATTCTACTATTTCTTGGGATAGAATTAAAAAGGTAGCAATTACCTACTCTAAGTGATGTTTTTTATGTGCGAAGTTAGAAATAACCAAAAAGAACTTGATTTACACGAGATATGACTATATGATATTCTAGGTTAGGAAAATGCTAAGAAACAAAGGAAGAAACAAATGGAAAAAAACGTTAATTTATTAGATGGACCGATTTTTAAAGGGTTAACAAAACTTGCGGTTCCGATTATGGCTACATCGATGGTGCAGATGGCATATAATATGATCGATATGATCTGGATTGGGAGACTTGGTAGCGGTGCAGTTGCGGCAATAGGTGCAGCAGGTATGTACATGTGGCTAGCTAATGGCGTGTCTACTTTATCAAAGATGGGAGGCCAAATCAAAGTTGGCCAAGCTCTAGGAGCAGGTAATAAAAAGGAGGCAGGGGAATATGCCACCAGTGCAATACAACTAGCACTTATCTATGGAATTGTTATATCACTAATCATTCTGATAATGGCCAATCCCTTCATTCGCTTTCTAGGTCTGAATGGAGCCGATGTAATAGCCGATGGAATTGTGTATCTTCAAATTGTCAGTATAGGTATTGTGTTTACCTTTATTAACCAAGTATTAACGGGAATATTTACAGCGATGGGCAATAGTAGTATTGCATTCCGTGCCACCGCTGTGGGGTTAGTAATCAATATTGTGTTTGATCCAGTTTTAATCTTTGGTGTTGGTCCAATTCCAGCATTAGGTGTCGCTGGTGCGGCAATTGCAACGGTTATGGCGCAGGCAGTGGTAATGGCTTTGTTTATCGTAGCTTGTAAAAAGGATCAAGTACTATTTAATCAAATTAAAATTCTTTGTAAACCGAATACAAAGGATATGAGACAAATCACTAAGATTGGATTACCAGTTTCTATACAAAGTATGATGTTCACGGGAATATCCATGATTATCTCAAGATTAGTTGCTGGATTTGGAGATCAGGCGGTTGCGGTACAAAAAGTAGGAAGTCAGATAGAATCCATTAGTTGGATGACGGCGGAGGGATTTTCAGCAGCGGTTAATTCTTTCGTAGCACAAAACTACGGAGCAGGAAATCATTCTCGTGTGAAAAAAGGCTATAAAGTTTCAATGTTTGTGGTTATTGCATGGGGAATCTTATGTACGGTATTATTAGTATTCTTACCAGGGCCAATCTTTAGAATATTCATACAAGAAAAAGAAGTACTACCTATGGGAATCAATTATCTTCAGATTCTTGGAATATCGCAGCTATTAATGTGTATGGAGATTGCAACACAAGGTGCTTTTGGAGGAATGGGTAGAACAATACCACCATCTATTATCAGTATTACAGGTTCAGTAGCCAGAATACCATTGGCAATGTTATTGTCTACGACAGTACTTGGACTAAGTGGTATATGGTGGAGTATTAGTATTACTAGCATTATGAAAGGTATTCTATTAGTAACTTGGTTTGTTTTCTTCTTACGTAAGTATGAAAGAAGGGCTTACTCAATAAATTAGGAGGACGTCAAACTAGGTGGATAGTGCTTTAGATAGGAGTGTATGATTTGCAGGAAAAGATAACGAAATTATTAGAAGAATATAAGATATCATTTGGAGAACTAGCAGAGGCTTTGGGGATAAGTAAGCAGACGTTAACGAAAAAAGTTACAGGGAATATGGACTGGACATATCCGGAGATGACTAAGTTAATGGAGATCTTTCATATTGTTGATCCACAAGCATTTTTCTTTGGATAGAAGAGATATAGTTTTTTGCATAAAAGATATATGTCTAAACTTCATTGCCTCAATTTTGCCATACTGGAGATATAACATATGAACCGAAGTAATTAAATTATACTTGGTGTAAATAATCGAAAATCATGACAGAGAGGGTGACTGTATGTATAATTTAAATAAGGAAAAAAATCTGCTAATAAAAAGATTGCTATGTATGTTGTTGCTGGTAACATTACTTCTTCCATCACAAGTAAGTACCTTGAAAGTAGCACAGGCAGCAACGAATACTTCCAAAGTAACGATTGGGAATTTTGAAGGAAGTTGGGAAGCTTCCGGTTATGCGCTTGGTAAGTCGGAGTATACCGCATATTTGGTCATGCGAGTAAAAGCAGATGGAAGTTTTTCAATATATGATCAAGAAGCAGGAAATCCAGGGATTTCAGGAATGATGACGGTAGTCGATGAAGATACAGTTTCAGTAGAATGTGATTCCGTAGATTTTGACTCACCTTGGCCAGAGCTACAGTTAACGGATGAGCTTAGATATCACTTCTATAACGAAAATCAAGTGCGTATTACGTACAATGATAAATCAATTGTATTTTCAAAGGTTGGTAAGAGATTTGATTTTAAGAAAATGTTTTCTGGTAATTGGAGTCAGGATTCTTATAGAACATGGTATTCCAATAACGGAATCAATGTGTCTGCAACGTATAAGCTTAAACTAGAGGGCGGTTCAATTTTGTTATATCGTGTATACAAGGACAAAGAAACTTTTATAACAAGTTTTTGTGGTTTGAGTTACAATAAGAAAACGAATGTAGTTAAGACAATTACAGAGTTATCCGATGCTTCTAAGTTGCCAAAGAATTGGCGTACGATGAAGGAAGGAAGACATTTTCAGAGTTTTAAACTAAGTTATAATTCTAAAAAACATTGCTTAACTCTTACCTTTAATAAAAAATCATATTCGTTCTATACAAATATAGTTTATGGAGTGAAAAAATAATATAACAAAGTTATTAAAAGATGTACACGTTACTGGTACATCTTTTTTTTGCGTAGAATTATAACGTTTATAAAGCAAAATGTAAAAAAAAGTTATAAAACAATAAGGGTATGAATAGAATACTTAATGATGGGTAAAATGCCATATGACTTATGAGGGTTTGATAATATATTGAGGACCGCCCTGTCATATACAAAGGATACAAACATTTGATTCAAAACGATAGGAAGTGCATATAATGTACTTCTAATAAAGTTCAGATTACAAATGGAATGGGGATATTTATTGTATAGAGAGGAACAACATGATGATCTATGAGAATTTAATCAACAAGAAAGACAAACTAGCAATAGTAGGGTTAGGATATGTAGGTATGCCTTTAGCAGTAGCCTTTGCTGAATCATTAGAGGTTATAGGGTTTGATTTAAATCAAAGAAAAATAAAGAGGTATCAACAAGGGATTGATGAAACTAGAGAGATAGGAGATGAGAAGATTCAGTCTACTAGTGTTGATTTTACCAATGACGAAGAGCGACTTAACGAAGCTAGATTTTTTATTGTTGCAGTACCAACACCTATTAAGGCTGATAAGACACCGGAATTAGCACCGGTGCAAGGTGCTTGTGAAGTGATTGGACGCCATTTACAGCCAGAAAGTATCATAGTTTTTGAATCGACCGTATACCCTGGAGTTACAGAAGATATCTGTGTACCGATTTTGGAACAAATATCAGGGCTTACTTGTGGCAAAGATTTTGGGATTGGGTATTCGCCAGAAAGAATTAATCCAGGGGATCCAATACATAGAGTACATAATATAATAAAGATAGTATCAGGAATGAATGATGAGGTCTTAGAAGAAATCGCAAAGGTTTATGAATTAGTGGTCAAGGTAGGAGTACACAGGGCACCTTCTATTAAAGTTGCAGAGGCGGCGAAGCTCGTAGAGAATGCACAACGTGATATCAACATAGCATTCATGAACGAGTTAGCAGTTGTTTTTGAGCGTATGGGAATCTGTACGAATGAAGTAGTTGAGGCGATGAATACAAAATGGAATGCCCTAGGTTTTGCACCTGGGCTAGTGGGAGGACATTGTATCGGTGTAGATCCCTATTACTTCATATACGAAGCATCTAAAAAGAATTACCATTCACCGATTATATCTGCAGGACGTAAGATTAATAATGATATGGGGACTTTTATTGCAGATATTACGATTAAACATATGATTCAGGCAAATAAACGTATTAAAGATTCTAAGGTTTGTATCTTAGGTATTACCTTCAAAGAAAATTGTCCAGATGTTCGAAATACTAGGGTGATGGATATTATTACAAGGCTTCAGGAATTTGGTGCTCATATCCTTGTAGTAGATCCTGTAGCGAATGTTGAGGAATTAAGGAATGAGTATGGTGTGGAACTTGTTTCATTAGATACAGTAAGAGAGGTTGACTGCGTTATTGTTGCAGTTGCACATGAGTGCTTTAGAGACATGGGAGTGAATGAATATGAGTGCTTGTTCAAGAAAGATAACGAAGAGAAGAATGTATTGATTGATGTAAAGAGCATTATGAACAAAAGCATAATGGAATCAAGAGGATATTCTTATTGGAGTTTATAGGGGAAAGATATGATGAAGAGAAAAAGAAGATGGTTTGTAGTAGCAGGAGTAATTCTACTGGTAGCATTAAGTGTAGTTTTAGTACTGTACAGTAAGAATAAGAAAGATACACCGACGATTAGTAAGGTACAACAGTATGTAAAATATGATGTTGAAAAAGCTTATGAGTTAGCATTAAGTGAACTGGAAAACAATTGTGATCGTGCAAGTATTTTAACTGACGTGAAGACACTAGATTATGTAATGTCTTTGAATTTTGTTGGGCTTTCTGATAGTAAGACCAATAATGAAATCGTTGACTTATTGTCATCCTATGATAGTAAGGCAACTTTCTTTATCTCTGGAATTGTGGCTGCGGAAGATTCTGATTTATTACAGAGGCTAGATAAGGAAGGACACGATATGGGTAGCAATGGCTTAAATGGAGATGCCTATATGGAGAAACTTCCGTCAAAGGAATTGGTGAATTCCTTTGTCCGTACCAATGGAATTATTAATACCTATATAGATCAAAAGGAATCTATACTCCTGTACTGTTCTGCCACGGAGTATACAGATCAGGTACTGCAAGCAGCATATGCTAGTGGGAATGAGCAAGTAGTAAAGAGTAACTATGTGGTTAATTACGGGAGTTTCACTTCCTACGAACAAGTAAAGGGTTACATACATAAGCTTCCAAGAGGTGCAATACTTACTGTAAAACTAGAGGGAGAATTAGAAGGGATAGAGTATCAACCTTCCGTTACCGAAGAAGATCCAGCTAAGGATATGCAAGCAGGAATAGAAGAATCAGAAGTACTAGAAGGTACGAAAGAAGAGAAGCTTGTTAAGATTACGGAATGGATATTGCGGGCAATACAAGAAGAAAGAATAGAGAATGTATTATGCAAAGACTTGTCTGCTTATTATGATGCATCTTTGGAAAAAGACTATAGTAATGTATTACAAAAGGTAGGAGTGCCAGCAAAAGCATATCAATCCATACCGAATAAGCCAGGGAAAGTAGGTTTTGTATTCCGAGGAATTAGCGATGAAGGCGAGTTAAAAACTGCACTAACGTTTTTAAAGGAACAAGATTACCGAGCAACTTTCTTTGTAACAGGGGATGAGGTAATTCAGTATCCAGAGAGAATTACAGAAATAGTTGCTAGTGGACATGAAATAGGCAATGGGGGCATGACTGGTAAGGACGTAACTACGATGAATCCTCAGGAAGCATACTTTGAGATTATGAAGTGTGATGAGTTATTAAAGGAGCAGCTAGGTGATACGGTAAAAATCTTTATGCCTGGCTATGGTAAATACAATAAAACAACCGAACAGGTTGCGGGGCTACTAAAATACACCATAGTTACTTATAACAAATATCCGATTGCTAGCAAAGAAGTGAGTGTAGAGCAAGTAGATGAGTATTTTAATTCACCACTTAAGTCAGGGGATATTATCTATATTCCGTTCGGTGTTAGTATGCAGTTCAAAGAGATTCTTAGTACTTTGGCTAAGAAAGTAGAGGAAGGCAATCGTGCAGTGGATACCGTAAGTATCTTGTTACAAAATATTGTATTACAGACGGAAGAACAAACAGTAACGACGACTATCGCTACAAGTAAAAATCAAACCAAAAAACCTGTGAAAGATTCCACGATAACGGTTGTAGATAAGAAAAAAGAAAAAGAGGAAAGGGAGAAAGAAAAGGTAGAAAAAGAGAAGGAAAAAGAGAAGGAAAAAGAGAAGGAGAAAAAGCAAAAGGAAGAAGAAGCAATAGTAAAAGAAGCGAATAAGCTGAGAAAACTGAATAAAGGTCAAGTATCTAAAGTCAATCGTTTGGTTCATACCACGGATTTAGTAGTTGGATACAGTTTCTCTGGCGTTAGCCGTGGAGATGTTGTAGATAAAGTGTTAGCAAAATTAAAGGGATTAAATATACATGCGACTTTTTTTGTTTCTATGAAAGATATCCAAAATTCTAAAAAAACCATTGATAAGATAGTGAAGGAAGGGCACGAATTACAGATTCTTCTACTTGATTCTAATGGAAGGACATACACAGAAGTGGCAACCACAATTCTGAAAATAAAAGATTTTATTGATGAGACCTATCAACAGAATGCGAATCTAGTAAGATATGCGTATGACGTTGATTATGAGAAAGAAGTGTTGGAGGCAATCTCAGCTACCAATTGTCAAGTAATTGGGCAGAGTGTTTCTGTTGCAATTTCAAAGGTAGAGAAAGATGCTTCGGAAGATGAAATTCTGGAAGTCATCTCTCATCAAGGTCATTTGGTAGCAACAAGAGGATATATAGCTCATTTTCGAATGGATTATTATGAAAATCCCACGGTAATTGCGAAGGTTTTAGAGATGATAAAAGAAGAAAAAGTGGACACCATTGGTTACCTTGATGAGGGAATCAAGAAGAATGGATATCAATTTGAAACCTTGAGTGAGATTGTATCTGGTAAAGGAGTTTATCAGTATCCACTTACAAAATCCACTATATTAGATGCAACAAAAGGCAAGATAGGTAAAGGTAGATTGGCTTCTGAAAACATATTTGAGTATATAGCCAAACGTTATGTAGGAAATAATTCAATTAAAACGATTGCAGCGTTACCAGGATTTACAGAGGAAGAGATTGAGAAGATTGATAAAACGGGAAGGTTTACTTCCGACAAGGTACTATTTTTAAGTTTTGATGATTGGGGTAGCGATGCTGCCATTACGAAATTATTGTATGTACTGAACAAATATAATGTGAAAGCCACTTTCTTTATCCGTACCAATTATGTTTTAGAGAATCCAAACCTATTACGTGCAATTGCCCTAAATGGACATGATATTGCAAGTCATACGAATTCTCATATGGTATTAGCAAATTCTACGGATCAGCCAGGAGTTTATAGTAATCTTGATGACAAACAGGCAGAGGAACTACAGGATGATTTCATTAAATCCTACGATATCTTACAAAGTATAATTGGTGACCTTCAAATTGATAATAGACCATCATTACAAACTTTTATGCGTCCACCAACGCTTGCGGTTAGTAAGAAGGGCCTTGAGGCGATATTTGATGCAGGTGCTTCCCTAGTTATATCAGGTGATTTTTCTACCCATGATTATGAAGCGAAGAGTGTTTCTGAAGTAGTCGAAACAATGAAGAATGGAATTGTAGAGAGTAAAGATAAGAAAAGTTTGATTCAAAATGGAAGTATTATAGTTATGCATATGTCAGATAATGCAAAATATACAGCAGAGGCGCTTGATATAGTAATTCCATATTACTTATCGCAGGGGTATCATTTTGCACGAATAAGCGACTATTTAGGCAATGGAGAGTTGATTTCTAGTAAGGAGCAAAGATGATTAAGATAAGAAGAAAGAATAAAGTGCAAGATATCCTACTGGAACATAAAAAGGACAGAAGGTTATTACCTAATGTCCCTGATGCTAAGAAGATGCGATCGGGGCAAGAGAGAAGAGGTAGTAGTGTAGAACGCTTGGATCCTATTAGTAGCACGAGGTACTTAGTACAGTATCCGGTTACGATTACTTGTCATCTGCAAGGATTTGATAAGAAAAAAATTAGTGGAAATGCAGTTGATATTTCAACCAGTGGCATTCTAATCCAAGTGGAACATAAGGAAGATATTAAGATATTAGAGGATTCTGGGAGCGCGAAATTGCGCTTCCATGTTAAACCAGGAACAATGCCAGAAGGTTATGAGATGAACATGCGGATAAAGGCAGACTTTGTCCGTAAGGTGGAACAAGAAGATGAGATGCTCATCGCTATGAAGTTTAAAAAAGATTTAAAACAGAAGGCAAAAGAAAAAAGAGGAAATTATGCCTTAGCATCGTCGTGTATCCTTCTAACATTTATCACGCTGTTTATTATGTTAATGAGAGCGGAAAGTATCCTATATTTCAAGTTTAATAAGTGGTTGTATCTGTATAGTATTATTACCGCTGTATTCTTATTAACGAGATATTTGTTTGGTTCCTTTTATCGTCCTGTGAAAGTAGATTCTGAATATACACCTTCCGTAACCATTATTATTCCGTGTTTTAATGAAGAGGTATGGATTCAGCAAACGATACTTAGTTGCATGAATCAGAATTATCCGATGGATAAATTAGAAGTAATTGTTGTGGATGATCACTCGAATGACCGTTCGGTGGAGAAGATTAAGGAAATCACGGAACGTCTTTACCTCGAGGGAGAAGAATATGCAATTCCAAATCGATTACGATATCTATTACAGAAACAAAATGCAGGAAAAAGAGAGGCCCTTGCAAGAGGGACTTTAGAAGCAAAACATGATCTTGTAGTATTCGTTGATTCCGATAGTTTTCTAGACCCTGACGCAATTCGAAATCTAGTGCAACCATTCAAAGATCCCAAGATGGGAGGGGTTGCTGGTCGTACCGATGTAGCCAATACGTACACGAATGTACTGACTAAGATGCAGTCTGTTCGTTATTATATCGCATTTCGAATTATGAAAGCAGCAGAAGGGTATTTTGATGCAGTAACTTGTCTATCGGGTCCACTTGCATGTTACCGTAAAGAACTTGTAAAGAGCAATATTGATGCTTGGTTACGTCAAAGTTTTTTGGGGCAAAAAGCTACCTTTGGTGATGACCGCGCTATGACGAATTTCATACTTAGGGGGTATCGAACGGGATATCAAGATACTGCGGTATGTTCTACCGTTGTACCGAATAAATATAAGGTCTTTCTTAAGCAACAGATGAGATGGAAGCGTTCTTGGCTTAGGGAGTCTTTAATGGCTTCAAAATTCATGTGGAAAAAGGAACCCTTTGCTGCGGTTAGTTTTTATATGGGGTTACTCGTTCCAGTCGTAGCACCAATCGTAGTAGTCTATAATTTAATTATCGCACCTCTAAGGTTTGGAATCTTTCCTACCACATTTTTAATTGGTATGCTTATGATGGCTATGATGATGAGTGTGGTACAGCTTTTATTACGAAAAAGTACCACTTGGATCTTTGGATTGGTATTTTGTTTGTTTTATGAAGGGGTATTATTATGGCAGATGCCAATAGCATGGGTAACTTTTTGGAAGTCAACGTGGGGAACACGTATGACACCAAATGATATCATGGTGCAAGAAAAAAGAGAAAGTAGGAAGTAAATGGTGTGAAAAAAAAAATTAAAAAGAAAGATATTAGGAAAATAGTTCGTGGAACTTTTCAAGGAATTATAGTACTTCTACTAGTTTTTCTGTTGCTACGTGCATTTTTATCTACGAATGTATATACTCCATATGAGGATACCAATATGCAAACAAAAGATTCTGGGTTTGTGGCTTTATCTTACTTTGGAGTTAGTAGAATTGGTGACGATGTAACGATAACAACGAAACGATTTGAAGAGCATATTAAAGCCCTCAAAGAAAATGGTTATGTAACGATAACTCAACAAGATATATTAGATTACTATCTTAAGGGCAAAAAACTCCCTGAAAAGTCACTGTTCCTCATGTTTGAAGATGGATATGCAGGAACTGCAATTTTCGCAGGCAAAGTGATGGAGAAATACAATTTGAAAGCTACAATGCTTACATATGGTGATAAGTTAGCTATAAAAGACCCCAAATTCCTGACCCCAAAAGACCTTAAACAATTAGAAAAGGAGACTTACTGGGAAATAGGAACCAATGGATATCGGTTATCGTATATTAACGTATTTGATAAAGAGGATACGTATCTTGGGGAGTTATCTTCCTATGATTTCATAAAGGTTAGAAAAGAATTGAATCGAAAATACAATCAGTATCTAATGGATTATATACGAGATGAGTATGGGGTTCCAAAAGAGACCTATCAGCAGATGAAGAATCGTATTATAACAGACTATCAGTTACTAGAGAAAAGTTATGAAGAAGGAATTAATTATGTACCTAAATTACACGTGTTGATGCATGCGAATACAGAAAGGTATGGAAACAACCAAAGGGTAAGTGATGTTAATGAAGAGAAGATTAAAGAGATGTTTGCTATGAATTTTAATCGTGAAGGCTTCAGTATCAATAATTTGGAATGCAATCTCTTTGATTTGACAAGAATGCAACCACAGGCATATTGGTCACCAAATCATCTATTAATGCGAATATGGGATGATACCAAACAAGATGTTAACTTTGAAATAGGAGATAAGAAAGAGAGTAAACAATTTGAAACAATAAAGGGTGCTACACAATTTGCGGAGGAATCGATAATCATCACATCACTTCCTAGTGATGCTGGATTAATTCGATTAAAAAATAGTGAAAGTTATCAAGATGTGCAATTAAATGTAACCATTGGTGGGAATGTTTTAGGAGGACAGGGAATATATCTTCGAGCAGATGAAGCCTTACAGAATTATGTTAAGGTACAGAGTATCAATAACGAATTAAGAATTATTGAATGTGTAGAGGGAATGGAGTCTATTGTGAAGAGCGTAGACCTAGAATGTTTAGAGGATATCGATACTTCTAATATCCAACTATTCAGTACAGCAAAACGGCAACTTATGATTCAACTTAACGGCAATTCCATTACCGTCGTAGTTAATGGGAAAGACTTTAGTCCTGCTGAAACCTTACATCAAGTAAAAACAGGTTCATTGTTATTGGAATCCATGTGTAATGAGGAGGCATATAGTCAAAGAAATCTGTATGACGATGTTTATGATGGTGTCTTTGAACAACTCGTTGTCTCCTCTAGTGATTCGAAAAAGATCTTATACGATAATCAACTTCATGGCTTAGAAAAAGTACAGAATAGGATAGAGAAAACGTGGAGTAATATTGTAAACTGGTTTGTAGAGAATCTATAAATGGAGGAATATATGGAAAAGAAGTGCATGAAGAAGAAATGCATGAAAAAGAAATATAGGATAAAGGAATATAGGATAAAGGTAAAATGGTTATATCTAGTTGCAATTGTATTATGTATGGTTGGTACAACTAGCTGCACTAAGATGAAGGAAAAACAGAAGGCAGGAACTGAGAATACTGGAACTGAGAATGCGAACGTGCAAGAATCTGAATCATCGGTTGTGGATATAGAGGATGAGAATAAAGTGAGTGTTTGGGTTACCTATTGGGATACGTCTGGGTTACTAGAGGAGTTACAAGTGTGGAAACCATACATCAAACAGATAAACTATTTTGCGGCTTACTTTAAGGAAGATAGAAGTCTGTTTGTACCAAAATCTACAGAAGAAACTAGGGAATCTATAAGTAGACTTTTTGAAGATAGAGAATTTCCGACATATCTAACGATAGTAAATGATCAAGAATTAGAGGATGGAACGTCAACGCTAAAGAGTACCGACTTATTATATTCCTTATTCGAATCAGAAGAAACCATGAGGAAACATAGTAACGATATTCTTCAAGTTACTTTAGATGGTGGATATGATGGAATAGAAATCGACTATGAGGCGATTCGTGATGATATGGTCTTATGGGAGAAGTATCTAACCTTTCTTCATTTACTTACGAAGTTAACAAAGGAGTATAATCTTTCTCTGCGTGTGTTGTTAGAACCTTCCACTCCAGTCGATGATATTCAGTTTCCAGAAGGAATTGAATATATAATGATGTGTTACAACCTGTATGGTTACGGGACCAAACCAGGACCTAAGGCGAATAGAGACTTTCTAATTGAATTAGCAGATAAGATGAAGAAGGTTTCGAATCGCCGAGGGTATGCGCTTGCAACGGGAGGATTTGATTTTTCCTCTGATGGTACTACTGCAGCAGTAACCTTGGTTGAGGCAATGGCTGTACAATCGACTGAGGGAGATAATATTCACCGTGATGAACAGAGTCAGTGTATAGTTTTTACCTATACAAAACAGAACATGGCCCATGAGGTATGGTACGCAGATGGAGATACACTTAGGTATTGGACGAAAGTATTAAAAGAAGAAGGAGAACGCAATATCTCAATCTGGCGATTAGGTGGAACCATTCTCAAATAAGTATCTTTCATAGTATATTTTTAGATGAATTATGTATTCTATATTTTATGATGGGATTATATGTGGTTCGAGTGTCAAAAGGTTAGAAATATTTATTCAACTGAAGCTGGTTGATGTACTTGTGTTTTCAAATTTTTATACAAAATCCTTATACATTTGCATAGCTTCTTTACTGGCGTACTATAACATAAAACACGCTACACACCTAAGTACTTCTAAGTGTGTAAGGTAAGGTATCGGAATTAGACGGAACCACCTTCGATTCGGCATCCTGCCGAAGCTCAGGCTGGCTCGGCGTCCATGCCTCGCCTTGCTATGTTATCAAGTACACACTAAGAAGTACTATAGATGTTTCGCTATCGTTTTTTAGTCATAGTACGTCAGCAAAGAAGCAACTCATAGCGACTAAGAGTTTTGCTTATCTATATTGATGATACACAAGTACAGCTTAATTTGTGAATGAATAAATATTTCATAGTATTCATTACAACATTGTTTATGACCTTTTATCATCTGAATCCTGTCCATAAGATATACTAGAAGGAGACCAAGATGAAAAAAATATTATACATTAAAGCAAATATTAAAAAATATGGGGATTCAAGAACTTTTAAGATATCAGATCGTTTTGTAGAAGAGTATAAGAAAAATAATCCTGATGATGAGGTAATTGTTTTAGATTTGTACAAAGAAAGAATTGGATTTTTAAGACCAGAGGATTTAGAGAAATTATTAGGAAAAAAAGACGATGAAGCTAGGAAGAATTCTATACTAAAATATGTGTATCAATTTGTTGATGCAGACAAGTACATTATTGCAGCTCCCATGTGGAATCTAAGTATTCCTGCTATATTAAAAGCATACATGGATTATGTATGTGCTAGCGGAATTACCTTTAAATATACAGAAAACGGACCAGTAGGTCTTTGTAAAGGGAAAAAAGCAGTTCATATTGTCTCTCGAGGGGGGAATTATTCAGAAGGTCCAGCAAAAGAATATGAGATGGGTGATCGGTATTTAAGAACTATTTTTGCATTCTTTGGAATTACTGATTTTACAACAATAGCAGCGGACAAACTAGATGATAAATCAGAAGATGTAGAGGCAATTCTTAATCAGGCAATAATAAGGGCTATGAATGTAGCAAAAGAGTTTTGATTACTCACCAGTATTTACACTGGTATTATTTCTTTGTTTGCGATAAAATGTCTTTATCAATGTGAATGAGACCAGAAACAAAGGAGATTAATAGAGATGAAGCAAACAAAGAAATTGTATGATTTGGATGCATATGCTATAGAGTTCGACGCGGCGGTACTATCCTGTGAAGAAGTCCAGTTAGATCAACAGGTGATTTACCAAGTTATCTTAGATCAAACCCTCTTCTTCCCAGAAGAGGGGGGACAAAGTCCAGATAAGGGGACAATTCAGGATATACCTGTTATCAATGTTCAAATCCAAGATGATGTTATTGTGCATACATTAGAAGCACCATTACAAGTGGGCGAAAAAGTACATGGCTGTATTGATTGGAAACATCGTTTTAGCAATATGCAACAACATTCAGGAGAGCATATCTTTTCTGGACTAGTGAATAAGAAGTTTGGGTACGATAACGTAGGATTTCACCTAAGTGATCAGATTGTAACGATGGATTTTAATGGAGTACTAACTGCAGAGGAAGCGGCAGATATTGAATACGCTGCAAATGAAATGATTCTTAAAAATATCCCAGTACAAGTGACATTTCCTTCAAAAGAGGAGTTATCTGATTTGAACTATCGTAGCAAGATTGAAATAGATGGACAAGTACGTATTGTCACCATAGCAGGTGTGGATGTGTGTGCTTGTTGTGCACCTCATGTGAGAAGAACTGGTGAGATTATGATGTTAAAGATTCTGAATATGCAAAATTACAAGGGCGGAGTCCGAATTAGTATTCTATGTGGGTTCCGTGCATTAGAAGAATATCGTCAGAAAACGGTAATCTTATCAGAGCTTACATCTTCCTTATCAGCAAACCAAGATTCATTGGTAGAAGCAGTTACTAAATTAAAGAATGTGAATCAATCGTTAAAGACTGAAGTAGCTGTTGCTAAACAGGAGCTTATGGAGGCGAAATTAGAAGCAGTTCCAAAGGATCAAGTAAATGTATATTTGTTTGAAGATAATCTAGATGCTCAAGTTATGCGTAACGCTGTAAATCAATTAGTAACAGAGCATTCTGGAATCTGTGGAATCTTCACAGGAGATGACGAAGAGGGCTACCGTTTTAATATTGGTAGTAGAACAGAAGATGCCCGTTCGATTGCTACGATATTAAGGGAAAAACTAGGTGCAAAGGGCGGTGGAAGTGCTGCCATGGTACAGGGATCTGTTATTGCGAAGAAAGAGATGATTTTAGCTTTAATCTCATAGATTGTTATGTAAGAAAATGAATATAATAGAGATTACAATAATTATAAGAAACTATGTTAGAAAAGAAAGGTATAGTGAAGAGTTCGTAGACAGCAAGGTAGTGCAATGATTTACTATAGAATCTATAGATGAGGTGTACGCAATGTATCATTTTATAATTAACTCCCACGCGAAGTCTAGATTGGGACATCGAATATGGAACGATATTGAAAGATATCTAAGGGAGCAAAAGTTTGAGTATAAGAAGTACTTTACTAGAGAAGCTGGACATGCAGCTAGGGTTGCGAATCAGATTACTAGTAACATGGAAGACGCTCCAACCATTGTTGTATTAGGTGGGGATGGAACGTTGAATGAAGTATTAAACGGTTTACGATACCTTGATGGAGTAACATTAGGATATATTCCTATTGGTTCTAGCAATGATTTTGCACGAGGTATGGATATATCAAAAGATTATCTTAAAGAATTGCATAAGATTATGTATCCTAAGAGATTTATGCGACTGGATTATGGAGTTGCTACATATGGAGGTAAGAGTAAGCGTTTCCTTGTTAGTTCAGGAATCGGATTTGATGCGGCAGTATGCCACGAGGTAAATCATTCTCCACTTAAAAAGATAATGAATCGCTTAAGAATAGGTAAGCTTACGTATGGGCTTGTAGCAATAAAACAGTTAGCAGGTATTCCGTATATTAAAGGTAAGATAATCATAGATGACAAGAAAGTCAAGACCTTTGATAAAATCTTCTTTTCATCGGTGCATGTACAAAAGTACGAGGGTGGTGGATTTATGTTTTGCCCAGAAGCAGATGCTACAGATGGATATATCGATCTATGTGTGGCAGAGAATATTACTAGAAGTAGAGTCCTAAGTATATTACCAAGTGCTAAGAAGGGCAAACATGTAACCTGTTCTGGTATCCATATATATCGTTGTAAGAAAGCAGTATTCCAGATGAGACGAAAACAATTCGTACATATCGATGGCGAAACAGAAGAGAAGACGATGTTTACGGAAGTGAGATTTGAAACCTCACCAGATACGATTCGATTTATTATCGGATAGAGTATAGTGTGAATTAAGAATTGAAGAATTGAAGAAGGAAATCAAAAACGCACTCAGATAATATAAGATGGGTGCGTTTTCTGATCAAGTTTTCTCTTATAGTTGCGCACGCAACTAAAATATGATACCATATTAGTTGCGCACACAACTAATTGGATCTGTGTGACCTTGCACCAAGATCCTAATTAAAAAGGAGAGAGAAGACATGAAGCAAAGTAATGAGAATATCCTAGGTACAGCGCCAATAGGAAAACTATTAGTTAAATATTCTGTGCCTGCAATTATTGGTATGTTAGTAAATATGTTGTATAATGTAGTAGACCGTATTTACATTGGGCAAATTCCTAATGTCGGAGGATTGGCCATTACAGGAGTAGGAATTACAATGCCTATAACGAATATTATTACAGGTATCGGTATGTTAGTTGGAATTGGTACCTCTGCTAGTATTTCATTGGCACTTGGAAAAGGGGATAAGAGAAAAGCCGAAAAAACTTTAAACAATGGCTTTTTATTAATTGTAATTGCAAGTTTATTAGTAGCAACATTAGGTACTTTATTAGCGCCCTCTATAGTACATCTTTTTGGTGGAAGTGATCGTACAACCCCGTTTGCACTACTTTACCTAAGACCGTTATTAATTGGTACGATCTGCAACCTGTGTGCATTCGGTTTGAATCATTCCATTAGTTCAGATGGTAGTCCAAGAGTTGGTATGTTTACTATGATTATAGGAGCAACAGTTAACATTATACTTGATCCAATCTTAATCTTTGGTCTTGATATGGGAATTCAAGGTGCAGCAGTTGCAACGGTGGCATCTCAATTCGTAGCAGCTTGTTGGGTACTTTTCTACTTTACGAAAGGTAAGAAATCATCTATCAAAATCAAACGATCGGAACTTCATCTTCATAATCAGACGACCAGAGGAATCTTAATGATAGGCCTTGCGCCATTCTGTATGCAATTAGCGGGAAGTTTGGTACAAGTTGTTTCGAATAAAGCACTGTTTGCTAGTGGTGGAGATATGGCTATTGGGGCAATGGCAGTAATTACTTCAATCTGTAGTATTTTTATTATCCCTATATTCGGTTTAAACCAGGGAGCGCAACCAATTATCGGGTATAATTATGGATCAGGAAGATACAATAGAGCTAAGAAAACGTATTTGGTAGGACTATTTTGGTGTACCATTATATTAGTAATAAGTACACTTGTGATTCAATTTATTCCAGAAACATTAATCAAAATGTTTAACAATGATCCTGAGTTAACGGAAATTGCATTGAATGGTATTCGAGTATATCTAATTGCACTACCTATAATCGGTGTTCAAATGGCAACGTCCAACTATTTTCAAGCAGTAGGTAAACCTATGAAGGCAATGATAATTGGATTAACAAGGCAAGTAATCTTTTTAATCCCTGCATTTATTATTTTCTCACGTTTATGGGGGATAAAAGGTGTTTGGATTGCGGGACCTATCTGTGATAGTCTGGCTGCTTGTTTATCATTAGGTGTAATCATTCATGAGTTCAAATTATTAGACAACAAATCAATACCTGATCACGAGGTTTAAAAGTACGTATAAAGGAACAAAGTGAGAAAAATCAAGATTTTTCACACGTAAATTTGTGCCTGCAGCAAAGGTTGCAGGCCTCGAGAAAGGCGAGGTTATTATTATGGATCAAAAGCATAACGTAAATGATATTACTTCGGTAGGAAATTTTATAAGTTTGTTTTATCGTAATGGAGTAACTAATTTATCCCATGAATTTGCAAAATATGATATAGGATATGGGCAAATTCAATTTCTTGTAAAGCTATATCTACAAGATGGTTTAAAACATGATGATTTGACAAAAGTTGTACATGTTGATAAGGCAACAACTACACGAGCCATTGGTAAGTTATCTGACAATGGGTATGTTGATGTAAAGCAGGATTCAGAGGATAAAAGGATCTACCGAGTATATCTTACCGAAAAGGCGATGGAAATCCGCGAGGAGGTATTAGCAATTGTAACTTCTTGGGAAGACCAGCTATTAGGTGCTCTTACAGAGGAAGAGAGTAAGACGTTATTTGATCTTTGTAATAAAGTAGCAATATTTAATCAGTGGATAGAACCAAGTAGCAAGGATAATGGCTTAACATAACTTGCTACAATCAAGTATGAACAGAAATAATGGCAGACATGTCTTTCTTTTTGAATATGAGAGAGAACTTTATCGAATACTATAAGAATCAATGTAGATTATACAGCGAATCTAGCGTAACTTATGTTACTTAGAATAGTGAATATAAGAGAAAGAAGGAATTATGTATGCCAACGAATCAAGGAATTCCAAAAGAGAAAGGGATTGACCATACTGTAGATCTTATCAGAGAGGGATATCCGTTTATTCAAAACCGCATTAAAAAGTATCAGTCACCAATTGTAATTTCACGTGTATTAGGAAAGAAAGTCATCTTCTTAAGTGGAGTAGAGGCAGCAAAGGTCTTCTATAACGACAAATATTTCAAACGACATGGTGTAGCGCCTATGCGTGTTCAGAAAACACTATTTGGTAAGCATGCTATTCAGGGACTAGACGGGAAAGAGCATCTGAAACGAAAAAACTTGTTCATGTCCTTATTAACACCTGAATATGAAAAACAATTAATAGAGTTATGTGTGAAGAACTTAGATCGTCAAGCGAATGAGTGGGAAAAGAAGAAGAGTATCAAATTGTTTGATGAAAGTAAAAAGGTATTGTTTTTAAGTGTATGTGAATGGACAGCTGTTCCTTATCCAAAAGAAAAAGAGAAAGAGTTCTTAGAGGATTTTGGATATATGATTTATTCTTTCGGCAGAATAGGTTCGTTTTATAGAAAGGGAAAACGTTCTAGAAAATGTGTAGAACATTGGGTAGAACAACTTATTGAAGATGTTAGATTGGGAATGTTTGAGGTAGATAAAAAAACACCTTTATATCAGATGAGTATGTGCAAAGATATAAATGGTGAACTTGTAGATATAAAGATTGCAGCAAGAGAGTTGATTAATCTACTTCGCCCTATTATTGCTATTGCCACCTACATCACTTTTGTTGCGGTAGCACTATATGAAAATCCAGAATGTAAAGAGAAATTAAAGAAGAAAGACCCCATATATCTAGAGATGTTTTGTCAAGAGGTAAGACGGTATTATCCGTTTAGTCCATTCATTGGAGCAAAAGTAATAAAGAGTTTTAGATGGAATCATTGCGTATTCAAAAAGAACACTTTGGTGATGCTTGATTTATATGGCATGATGCATGATGAAAAGCTTTGGAAGCAACCATATACATTTAATCCAGAGAGGTTTAAAAAGCGTGAAAAGTGCTTATATGATTTGATGCCACAAGGTGGTGGGAATATTCATACGGGGCACCGATGTGCTGGTGATATAATAACATTGAAGGTGATGATGGCCTTTACTGACTACTTGGTGAATAATATAGAGTATACGGTACCGAATCAAGATTTAAGTATTCCGTTGAACCAGATACCAACATTGCCAAGAAGTGGATTTATTATGAAGAATGTTAAAATGAAGAAAGTTAAAAAGAAGAATATAATAAAGAAGAATGCAAAAAAGAAGAATGTAGAAAAGAAGAATATAAGAACAAAAATATAAGTTAACGAGTCACTTGCACTTATCAAGAGGTGCAAGTGATTTTTATTACCTTTATTTATGCTTCGTTATATTAAGGTTAATTTGGCAGATATAAATGGACAATGTAGGGAATTAATATTATAATATTGTAAATATATACTTTTTTTGCGTTCTGATATTTAGAATTATTGTAACCATAGCTGATCACTTATAAGGGGCATTTAAAATGGAAGATAAAAATTATATTGGAAATTTAATTAAAGGTTTACGGGAATCAAAGGGAATCAGTCAAAGCAAGTTATGCAGAGGACTATGTGATAGGGCAGTACTAGTTCGAATAGAAAGTGGCAGGTGTACACCACAAAAATTATTAGTCGATGCACTATTTCAACGATTGGGTTTCTCTATTAATAAATTTGGTATATCCTATACCATGGCTGAATATAAAGTTGTATTTTTGCGTAGGAATATACTTGAATCGTTGTTATTAGAAGAGTATGACAAAACCTTAGATTTATTAGGGCAGTATGAAAAAGTAATAGGAAATACAAGCAAAAATGTACTTCTAGAGCAATTTTGTTGTGTGGTGAAGATTGTTTATGCAATTACACAAGATGTAAGTTCGGAAGATGTTATTGACTTGATACATAAGGGGCTTCGAAAAACATTTACTCAATTTAAAGTAGATGATATGTTAGATTATCTTTTGCATGATGAGGAGATAATGCTTATTATATTGTTAGCGGAGAGTTTGTATGCCCAAGGAAAAAGAAGTGAATCAATTAACATCTTATTCAATCTGATTGAGTATATCGAGAAGAATGTATTAGATGATGAAGAATTAGTACGTCTATATCCTAAAATTGCTTTATTATTAGCTGAAAAACTAGTGGATGAAAACAGATTTGCAGAATTATATATCTGTGATAGAGCAATTAATATCCTTATCAAAGAGAGTAGGATTACATATTTAGCGGAATTATTAAATATACAACTAAATTATGCCCTTAATGGGGAAGATAATGATTATACTAGGAATAAGAAGTTCTATTATTCTGTCATACAAGTTTTAGAGGAACTTATAGGGAATATTGAAAAAAGTGGGGCTGAGAAGATCTTAATACCAGCACCCATATCTCATGGGCATGTTATTGGTAGTCAGATTCGAGCACTTCGTAAAATCCTTGGAATCACACAAGAAGATCTGAGCGATATATGCGATCCGTTAACTGTTTCCAGGATTGAAGGAGGAAGAAAGCCAACAGATAGACATTATGAAGAGTTGATGACTTCAATGGGGAGGGAAGGAATTCGGTACTACCCTTTCATAAAATCTAATGATTATGAACTTCATGTGCTAAGGAGGGATTTTGGAAGGCATATGGAAAGCTATGATTTTGAGGGGGCTGGGAAAGTACTTCTATTGTTAGAGAGAAAACTCAATCAACCAGAAGCTATTAATAAGCAATTCATATTAAGAAGTAGGTCCTTACTAGAGGCATGTAAGGGAGAGATAACGCAAGAAGCGTTAATAGAGAGATTATTAGAAGCTCTTAGAATAACTGCTCCCATTAACGAAACTCCCCATCGAATAAGCAAAGAACGAAGATCTCAGTTAACGGAAGAAGAATTGATTAATTGCTTAGAAGGGTGGCCCTTAACCCAAACGGAGACAGTAATATGGAACAATATTGGCAATGCGAAGGGAAAACTTGGAGAAAGTCAAGAGAAAATCAGAATATTGTCTATTGTTAAGGAGAATTATGAGAAGGATACCGTAGGCTTATATAATAATCTGAAAGGATATCTTCTTACGTGTTATAATCTAGCAAATGAACAAGGCCGTATTGGAGACTATATGGAATCCTTGAAAACAAGCGAGGATGGAATTCGTTATTGTCTGTCAGCAGGTGAGGGTTTTTCATTAACTGGTTTATTAGCAGTTAAAGCTGAATGTTTAGTTAACATAAGAGAAAGCAAGAAAGATTGTAAAAAAATATTATTACAATCTTTCTTGCTAGCAAAGTTACTTAAAAAGAAAGATATACATGAATGGATAAAAATACTGTATTATGAGATTTTCGAACAGGATATAGAGAATGAATATTACTTTATATCATGTTGATCCGATGGTACACAAAGCTGTATAGCTGTGTTTGTATTTTGCTTATTGGTAGTGTTGTTAAAGTTTTTGGAATTGCTAAGAGGTAATACAATAGCCCCTAATAAAAAAAGTACAACAAGTGAATTTTTTAATTTTTTTAACATAATGAATACCTCCTCAATTATTTTATGTTTTTATATTACTATAATTTAACGATATAAACCATGACGTTTGGTGAACATATTTGTTTATTCTACGTCATGGTCTTTTTTTCGTCATTAATTATATAATTGATGTTGGAAAAAGAAATATTTACGCAAATAATAAAGAAATTAGAAAGGTGTGAAGGAATGAAGGATTCATTTTCAGTTTTTATATTTGACTCGAATGTTAAATTATTAATGCAAAAAAGGGCGGTTAATACGTATAACTCAGATGGGCTTTGGACCAATACTTGTAGCGGTTATCCTCAAGAAAATGAAACTATTGAAGAAGCAGTTCATAGAAGCTTAGAAGAAGAATTTGGGTTTGATTGTAAATTAGACAAACTATCTGAATTTTATTATAGAATGGAACCTGGTGATGTTTTATATGAACACGAGTATCACCATGTATATATAGGATTTTACTATGGAGTACCTGAACCAAACAATGAAGAGATTATGTCTTGGAAGTGGATGAATGTTTTTGAGATATTGGATGAACTTAGAAACAATCCTGATAAGTATATGTACTGGTTCCGATACACCTATAGAAATGTACTTGATAAAGTATCAAGGAAACAAAAAAATAGAATATTAGGTCTTTTTATGTAAGGGAGGATATTTAACCTCCAAGACAGGCTCACTATAATTTCAGATTGTATCTTAATAAAAGGCAGTGTATACTATTATGGACTATAAAGTTAACTGTAACAAGAAAAAAATTATAAAAGAAAGAAATGTAGTGAGATGACAATAGAATTAGAAAAACATTATAATAAATTTTGTGAAGATAAGAGATTAACAAGACGACATGGACAAGTGGAATATATCACCTCTATGAAATATATTCACGAGTACCTAGAAGACATGCCAAGTGCTAAAATCTTAGATGTTGGAGCAGGGACAGGAAGATATTCCGTACAACTGGCTAATGAGGGATATGATGTTACGGCTATCGAACTAGTGAAATACAATCTTGGTATATTAAAGTCAAAAAAAAGTAGCGTGAAGGCAATGCAAGGTACGGCTCTCGATTTGTCAAGGTTTGCAGATAATACCTTTGATATGACGTTAGTCTTTGGTCCAATGTATCACCTATATCAATATGAGGACAAGCTAAAGGCACTGAAAGAGGCAAAGCGAGTTACTAAAGTTGGTGGAGTGATTTTGGTCGCCTATATTATGAATGAATATAGTGTAATTATACATGGTTTCAGAGAAAACAATATCAAAGAATGTATAGAGAATGGAAAGCTAACGGAAGATTTTCACGTAATTTCAAAGCCAGAAGATTTATATGATTATGTAAGAATCGAAGATATCAACAAGTTAGATGAAGAAGTTGGCTTACAGAGAATGAAGTTAATTGCAGCCGATGGTCCAGCGAATTATATGAGACCTGTTTTGAATGAAATGGATGAAGAGACTTTTGAACTATTCATTAAGTATCATCTATCTACATGTGAGAGACCAGAGTTATTAGGAGCGAGTTCACATACCTTAGATATCTTACGCAAGGAATAGGGAAATTGAAAAGTACTGCTACACGAACGATTATTTACTCGTTTGTGTAGCAGTACTTTTTACTTGTTTTCCGTATTCAGTTGTATTCGTGATGTTTTTTCTGCACCACCAGCTACGAAAATACACAGTGTAAAGCAGTTTCTTTATCACAACAAAGTAACATCCTCCGATTTCTCCATGGTATAGCCCTCAAAATATCCCATTGCAAATATAAAAATATTGTTGTAGAATTAAATGTATCTGCGTCTTTTTATGTAGATAATGTGAATATGAACTTATTAACATAGTTATGAAACAATGAAGGAAGAGAGAGATGGCATATAAAGATTTACATCATTTTATAAAAGCGTTAGAGGAAACGGGAGAGCTAGACGTGATTCATGAAGAAGTTTCATCGGAACTAGAAATTACGGAGATTGCTGATCGTGTTTCAAAAGCACACGGGAATGCGTTACTATTCAAAAATGTAAAAAACTCTAAATACCCAGTTTTAATTAATGCAATGGGAAGCTATAAGAGAATGAGTATGGGACTTGGAGCAAAACAACTGGATGATATCGGTGCCGAGATTGCTAATTATCTAGATTTAAGCAATTATTTATCCATCAAGAAACTTATAAAAAGTATTCCACGTATGTTTCGCCTTCTTCATGTTTTCCCTATAAAGAGTAAGTTTAGAGGTTCATGCCAACAAGTGATTGAAAGGGACGTGAATCTTGATACACTTCCTGTATTAAAGTGTTGGCCAGAAGATGCAGGGAGATTTATTACCCTTCCTTTGATTTTTACAAAGGATCGTTATTCCAAACAACAAAATGTAGGAATGTATCGTATGCAGATTCTTGATCAAACAACTACAGGCATGCATTGGCACAAGCATAAAGATGGCTCAGAGATTTTTAAGGGCTATGCTGCAGATAATACAAGAATGCCAGTATCCGTTGCATTAGGATGTGATCCAGCTATTACTTATGCAGCGACAGCACCGATGCCAAAGATGATTGATGAGATGATGCTAGCAGGTTGGCTAAGAAAATCAAATGTAAAAATGGTGAAGTGTATTACCAATGATATCTATGTTCCAAGTAGTGCAGAAATAGTTTTAGAGGGGTATGTGGACCCATCAGAAGATCTTGTATTAGAGGGCCCTTTTGGTGACCATACGGGATATTATTCGTTGGCAGATTATTATCCTAAGTTCCATGTTACTTGCATTACTCATAGAAAGAATGCAATTTACCCAGCTACAATCGTTGGAAAACCACCGATGGAGGATTGCTATATGGCTAAGGCGACAGAACGTCTCTTTTTACCAGTTCTTCGTATGCAAATGCCAGAATTAGTCGATCTTAATTTACCATTAGAAGGTGTATTTCATAACTGTGCTATCGTATCCATACGTAATAAGTATCCAGGATGCGCGCGTAAAGTAATGAGTAGCATCTGGGGAATGGGCCAGATGATGTATACGAAATTAATTGTTGTGGTTGATGAAACAATTGATGTACAGAATTTGAAGGAAGTTCGTGATGCAGTACTAAGTAATGTGCAAGGTAGAGAGAGTTTAATACTATCAGAAGGACCACTAGATGCATTAGACCATTCTTCTGATAAGGCATTGTATGGTAGTAGACTTGGCGTTGATTGTACTGTGACGAATAAGGTAAAGGACAACAAGGTAACCAACACGTATCAGATACTTACCATAAACAAAGACAGGCCTTATAAGGGAATAGATACCGCTGTAGAGTTTTTAAATCATAATTCTGATAAATTTGTGATAGTAGTCGATGATGATGTTGATAAGAATGACTTATCTACTGTTATGTGGAAAGTATTTAATAATATAGATGCCAAAAGAGATATTACGGTCATTGATAACAAGATTGGCATTGATGCTACGAAAAAATGGCGAGAAGAAGGACTAACAAGAGATTGGCCAAATGATATTAAGATGAGTGATGAGATAAAAAAAATGGTAGATGAAAGATGGGATAGTTATGGTATTGGTGAAAATAATTAATAAATTAAAAGAGTATGGTAAACTTGTTATGTTTTCACATACAATATTTTCTTTAAGTTTTGCACTTGTTTCAATGGTAATAGCAGCAAAGGGGTTACCAGAGATTTCAACCTTGATATGGATTTTAGTATGCTTTATGGGGGCCAGAACAGGTGCCAATGCCATTAATCGAGTGATTGATGCGGAGATTGATGCACGAAATCCAAGGACTGCTGGACGCCAATTACCAAAAGGAGAGATGAAAAAAACAGAAGTAATTATATTCACTGCGGTTTGTTTTTTAGTTATGCTATTTGGTGCATACAAGTTGAACTGGATTTGTTTATTACTGTCTCCAATCGCCCTATTCTTAATGATTATCTACTCGTATTGTAAACGATTCACATTTTTATGCCATTTAGTACTGGGGGTTACTTGTGCTTGTGCACCAGTTGGTGCTTGGCTAGCGATTACAGGGGAATTGAGCTTAGTTCCATTATTTATGGGAGCTGCTAATACTCTTTGGGTTGCTGGGTTTGATATCATATATGGTTCACAGGATTACGATTTTGATAGAGAGAATGGGCTACATTCCATTCCTGCAAAATTTGGTGTGGCAGGTGCTTTGTTGATTGCTAAACTTTTTCATATCGTCACTTTATTATGCCTATTAGTGATAGGAATATTGGTTCCACAATTCGGAATCATTTACTACCTAGGCTTATTCAGTATTGCCGGATTATTTATTGCAGAATATAAAATAGTATCCCCTACAAACCTAACAAACGTTAATATAGCATCCTACAGTATCAACCAAATTGTTAGTATCGTTTTACTAGTATTTGGACTTGCAGATGCGTTTATATAAAATACGAGGTATAGTATGAAAAAAATAATAATAGGGCTTACCGGAGCAAGTGGTAGTGCCTATTTCCTTCGCCTAATTGAAGTATTACTGGAATATCAAATAGAAATACATGTTATCGCTTCGGAAAATGGTAGTCAGGTACTTAAATATGAAACAGGAGTTGGCTTAGAAGAGCAAATTAAGATTTGGAATGAAAAATCTCCTGATACTTCGATTACCTTAGAAGATAATAATAATATGTTCTCGGCAGTTGCTAGCGGATCATACCGCTGCGATGGTATGATTATTATTCCTTGTTCTATGTCTACTATGGCTGAGATAGCGAATGGGATAACGAAATCTCTGTTAACTCGTGCAGCAGATGTGATGATGAAAGAACAAAGAAAATTAGTGATTGTACCGAGAGAAACACCTCTCTCAACCATTCATCTAAAAAACATGTATGAACTCTCTAAGGTTGGAGTAACAATTTTGCCAGCGATGCCAGGGTTTTACAATCATCCTAAAACATTAGAGGATATCATTAATCATATAGTTGGAAAAACTCTGGATTGTATAGGAATAGATAATAATAATTATAAGAGATGGAAAGGTAAGAACTAGAATGAAAAGAAATAGTAAAGTAATTGCATTGTTATTAGTAATGGTTTTCTTAATTACTGGATGTGCAAAGAAAAATGAGACGAATAATACCAATCAAAAGGATAATGTAGAGAGAACAGAAACAACTGAGGATACACAGACTGTGTTACGCATTGGAATGATATCTTCAACTGATGCGATTCCTTTTGTATTGATTGACAAAAATGGATTAGCTGATAAATATAAGCTTGACATACAGTTTGAAGTTTTCAAATCAGCAAAAGATAGAGATGCGGCATTGCAAGCAGGAGAATTAGACGGGTTCTTAGCAGATCTTATTGCAGTATGCATGTATCAAAATGCTAATTTAGATGTTAAGATTACTGGAAGTACGGATGGTGATTTTGTTCTTCTTGCAGGTAAGAATTCAGGTGTTACGGATATAAGCCAGATTAAAGGTAAAAGTATCGCTATCTCAGAGAATACATTAATAGATTATACTTTAGATAAAATCTTAGAGAATAACAATTTTCAGAGTGATGATGTGAAAAAAGAAGTCGTAGATAGAATTCCAGACAGATTTGAACTTTTACGTAATGATAAAATCGATCTTGGTTTAATGCCAGAACCATTTGCTTCATTAGCACTTGAAAGTGGTGCCATTAATTTAGGTAGCGCTAGTGAATATGGTCTATATCCTGCAATTAGTGCTTTCACACAAACTGCTATAGATGAAAAAGCAGATGCAATACGTGATTTTTATAAGGCTTACAACGAAGCTGTTGAGTATATGAATAACACGGATATTGCAGAATACGAAGAAGCTGTAATTGAAGCAGCAGGATATCCAGAAGAAATGAGTGGAAAAATCCAATTAGGAAAATTCAGAACAAATGAACTTCCATCAAAAGAAGGGGTAGAAGCAGCAATTACTTGGGCAAGCGAAAAAGGATTATGTAGTTCTTCACTTACTTATGATCAAGTAGTTTATGATGTATCTAAATAATATAGTTTGCAGTTTAGAATAGTAACTCAAACTTTGCACACAAAACACTTTACTTGGAGTAGGTAATTGCTATACTAGAATATAGCAGTTACCTACTTGTCGAAAGGTCCAAGTGCGAAGTTTGAGATAGTAATATAAAATCTTAGATTAAGCGGTGAATAATATGCTTCTATTGAAAAATGTATCCATAAACTATAAGAGGAAAAAAGAAACAATAAACGTGATTAATAACTTCTCTTTGCAGATAGAACAGGGAGAATCGGTAGTGATACTGGGGACTTCCGGTTGCGGTAAATCAACCCTAGTCAATACCCTTGCTGGAACCATAACTTCTACAAGTGGAGACATAGTTTATGTGAAAGAACAACAAAGTAAACCCTTGAATCCAAAGATTCATAAGATTGGAATTATTCCACAAAACTGCGGATTGCTTCCTTGGAAGACGGTAAAAGAGAATTGCTTATTACCATTAAGAATTCGTAAGGAACAGGTGAGTGAGAGCCGAATTAAAGAAATAACAAACATCTATAAATCTTTAGATATTGAAAAGTTACTTCACAAATATCCCAAAGAATTAAGTGGGGGACAGGCGCAAAGAGCTGCAATTGCAAGAGCCTTTATTATGCGTCCAGATCTATTGTTGATGGACGAACCGTTTTCTGCATTAGATGAGATTACTCGTGAAGAAGCGAGAGAGTTATTTTTAAAGATATGGAATCAGCATAAACCTACTACAGTATTAGTTACACATAGTATTGAAGAAGCTCTTTATCTAGGGAATAGAATAATTGTTATGGGAACAGATAAGGGGAATATCAAACACCAGATGGATAATCCTTACTTTGGACAGCTGAGTCCACAAAGTTTAGAGTACCTTGCTGCAAAACAACTACTACGAAAGCAATTGATTAAGACAGAAGTGGGGGAACAGACAAGTGAATAGACTTATTAAACACGGTATAATTTTTGTACAAGGTTTTTTATTAATCAATCTATTGTGGTGGTTGGCATCCACAGTATTAGATATAAATGTTATTCCGAATCCGATTCTAGTCTATAAGCAGTTTCCTACTATCTTTGAAGATAATATTTATATTCATATTGGTGCAAGTTTAAAAAGGATTGGTTTAGGTCTGCTTCTTTCACTTTTGGTCGGTGTACCAATTGGAATACTAATGGGGTATTCAAAGATTGCAAATAAAATATTATATCCATTGATTTATTTTAGTTATCCAATTCCAAAGACTGCGCTGTTGCCAGTTACTATGTTATTATGGGGCATGCGTGATGGGTCTAAGATAGCAATCATCTTTTTGATTATTGTTTTTCAGGTTATTGTCTCCGTTAGAGACAGTGTATCACATATAGACAGAACCATGTATCAAGTGACTAGGAGTGCAGGTGCTAATAAGAGACAGATTATTCGTCATGTCACATTACCGGCGATTCTACCAGAGTTACTTACTAATATTAGAGTGTCTCTTGGAACAGCAGTATCTATTTTGTTTTTCATTGAGGCATATGGTACAAAGCATGGAATGGGTTATTATATTCTAGATGCTTGGTCAAGAATTAATTATATTGATATGTATCTTGGAATTATAGTAATCTCAATTGTTGGGTTTATTCTTTTTGTTTCTATTGATATAATTGCGGATAAGATTTGTAGATGGAGCAGTTTATAGGACAAATTAAGGAATTATTTACAACACCGGTTAAATATGCTATAGTAGTAATATAATCTAGATTATGAAAGGTGGTAGTGTATTCGGCTCACTTAGTGTTGGTTATTCAAAGACATAAGTAGTACGGAGAGGTAGAATAGAATTAATAAATTAATATACTTGGTAAAGACTATTTTTATTAATAGTTTAGTTTGGTTACCGGTTTATTAATATGTAATTTTATTTTACTATTCGGTGATATATTATCATTTTATGATGAAGCTGTAGAGTAAAATCTACAGCTTTTTTTGATATTTATAACTGGATTACAGAATTAATAAGGAGATGGCAGTATGATAACAAACAATGTTATGAAACAGATTGTAGCACTTAGTAATAAGCCATATGTTTTTGAAAGAGGGACGGGAAATATCTGGACAGAAGAGTATATTGCAAAGCAGATGCTCAAAGCTCACCTAGATAAAACATCAGACGGAGCATCGAGAAATATAGAGGCAATTGAGAAAACAGTAGATTTTATCAACAAGGCAATAAAAAAGAATAGCACCATACTTGATTTAGGATGTGGACCAGGGTTATATGCAGAAAGATTGTTTCAACTTGGACATAGTATTACAGGAATAGATTTCTCAGAGAATACGATTCAATATGCAAGGAATCATGCAAAACAGGAGAATTTGCAAATTGAATACAGATGTGAAGATATGTTCCAGCTTAACTATAATAAGCAGTTTGATGTTGTAATGCAAATCTATGGAGAGATCAATACTTTCTCAGGTTATGAACGAGAGCAAATATTTAGAATTGTAAGGGAGGCCTTAAAACCAGAGGGAGTGTTTATCTTCGATGTAACAACACCAGTACATAGAAAGAAGAGTGGATTGAGCAATAAATGGTATATTAGTGAGAATGGCTTTTGGAGAGGGAATAGACATCTTGTATTAGAAGAAGGCTTTGCATATGAAGATAATATCTGGCTAGATCAATATATCGTAATGGATGAGGAGGAGATAAAGGTGTATCCAAATTGGTTTCATAATTATACAAAGAAAGATATTGAAACCATAGTATTAGAAGCGGGTTTTACTAAGGTAAATGTAATTAATAGTCTAACTGGTGAATCAAATAGTAATGAGAGCGAGTGGCTTACTGTGATTGCAGAAAAATAGAGGCTTATGATATAATTGTGAGAGAATAAAGAAACGGAGAGAAGATATGATTTTATATTTCACAGGTACGGGAAATAGTAGTTATACGGCAGAGCTGATTCAATCAATTACGAAGGATGAAATTGTGTCAATGAACGAGCAATTAAGAAAGGGAACGAGTGATTCCTTACAATCGGAAAACCCACTTGTGTTTGTCTGTCCTACATATGCTTGGAGGATACCAAAGGTAATAGAAGAATATATAAGAAATACACAATTTACTGGAACAAAAGATGCTTACTTTATACTGACTTGCGGGGCAGAAACTGGAGATGCAAAACAGTATGTGAAGAAACTTTGCAAAGAAAAGGGCTTTAATCTTAAGGGATTTGCCGCTATTGTGATGCCGGATAACTATATTGTCATGTACAATCCGACACAGGATGAAGAAGCTAGAGTAATTGTTAACAAAGCAAAGGAGAAAATTAACCTTGTAGCAGAATCAATCAGGAATAGCAGGGAACTTAAGGATGAGAAAGTTCCATTCATGGGAAGAACGAAGAGTGGAATAATTAACACGATGTTTTATTCCATGTTTGTCAGTGCGAAGGGGTTTCATAGTACGGATCAATGTATTAGTTGTGGTAAATGTGCTCAGCTTTGCCCTCTAAATAATATACAGTTAGTTGAGGGAAAACCTCAATGGGGGAAGAATTGTACCCATTGTATGGCTTGTATATGTAGATGCCCTAGTGAAGCAATTGAATATAAGAAGAATACAAAGGGAAGAAATCGATATAATGCAATGAAGTTATAATGCAAGATATTATGATATAAGTTGTAGTGTATGGTATTAATTTACCCCCTTTGACTTAATGTTTATGAAACTATGACAGGAACAGTTATAACTGTTCCTGTCATTTACGGTTAAAGGGTTGCTATGCTAGAATATACAAGTGCAGATAGATAATCATTGTAACTATGATTCAATGTTAGGAGGAATACAAGTGGGTTATGAATTTAGTTTTTATAAGGAAGAAGATTTTGAAGAGATTGAACAATTGGTATTAGCATCTTATAACCTGGAATATCCTGTGTGGGGACTTAGTAGGCAGGAGTTTACGTTTGGTTTGCATCCAGCGTTCACTGGTCATTATCATGCCTTTGAGCATACAGTTGGAGTATACAAAGAAGGAGATAAAATTGTTGCGGTTGTAATGAATGAAGGTAATTATGATGGAGAGGTTTTCTTCCTGTTTGATTCACAGGAACGTGGAGAAGATAGAGAGCTTTTAATAGAGATGATTAAATTCTCCAAGACGAATGCATCTGGAATAAAAGAGGATAGACGGACGAGATATGTAAAACTTCATGTGCCAGAATGGAATCAAACCCTATTAGAATTGGTTGAAAAATCAGGATTCACAAAAGAAGAATGGGGCGAATCATTATACATTCTACCTTTTAAGGAAGAGTCTTTTGAGGTCAAATTACCTGAGGGATATACCTTTGCAGATGGAAATACAACACCAGATTTTTATCTTTCTAATACGCATAGATTATCTTTTGGATATGGAGCAGATGACTATGCATGTGATCATGGGGAGCAAGCTTTTCATGATTTACGCCTTATGAAACATTACAGAAAAGACCTAGATATCTGTGTTCTTGATGAATTGAAAAGACCAGTTGCTATGGCAATTATCTGGTATGTTGATGGGATGCCATATTGTGAGTTGGAGCCACTTGCAGTGGTATGGTGGGAGAGAAGAAAAGGGATTGCAACAGCACTCCTACATGAAGCAGCTAATCGTGTTATGAAACTATCTCCTACTTGTACAGGTATGCTAGGTGGGGATCAGCAATATTATCGTAGTATTGGATATGAGAAAAAGGCAGTAATTCCAAGATATTATTGGGAATTAGAGGTTTTTATCTCCTGGGAGAAAGAATCCTATGGTAGAGATTACGCAAACGAGATGTAGATAGGAGCACTAGAGCCAAAAAATGTAGTTCAAATCGAGATTCCTTATGCCAAGGCACATGCAATATACACATAGTAATATGACAATTGTCACTTTTATTAAATACTATATTGCATTGTAGAATAGCTTATGGTAGTATATACACTGCAAGGGAGATTATAGCTTATTTAACTGAAAGTGAGGGGAATTCGATGAAAGAGCTATTATGGAATAAGAGAGGAAAGTTTGTACAGTATCTGTTTGCTTCATTTTTGTTTATCATAGATCATTTCGTACAGATCATAACCTTCTCTGTTATATTGGGAGTTATTGAGCAAGGTGCAGATGCTGATTTGAATAAAATTATCTGGATTGCAATCTTAGCAGGGGTATATAACGTAGTTAATTTTATTATTTCAAGAATGCTACGTATTGGATTTATGAGAGATATAATTCTTGAAGTAAGAAAGCAGGCATTTGATAAAATTATGCGAATGTCATTTAAGCAGTTTAGTAGAAAATCTAAAGATGTGTATTTATCTAATTTAGTTAATGATATTAACACATTTGAGGAGAGTTTTTTCGTAAGCTTATTAAATTTCTTAATCAACACGGGGATGTTTATTCTAAGTTTTATTGCGTTATTATTTCTAGAACCAGTGTTAGCCGGATATATGGTGATTGCTTCAGCAATCTTGTATGTAATATCTCATTTCTTCTCTAAGAATACAGTGACCTTACAAGAAGAAGTATCATTGCAAAACGAAATATTTACGACCAACATCAATAATACTTTTCAAGGTCTTGAGATACTTAAGTTAAACCGCATGGACGATAAATTCCTACATAAGAGTTTAGATGGACTGCGCAAGTTAGAGCTTAGAAAATATATCTTCAATATCTTTGCGGAATGCCAGAAAAACTTAATTAATGTAATTGGTTACGTTATTTCTTGTTTTCTGATGTTATATCTGTGTCTTAACTTTGATAAGGGAATGACGTTAACAAATGCAGCTATAGTTTTTCAATTAGGAGCGATGATGTCGTTTAATCTTATAGAGGCGTTCCCTTTATGGAATAAGGTCAAGGCTTCTTCGAAGATTTATGAGAAGATAACCAAGGACGATGAAGAGGATAATGACTCAGTAGATGACAGTGATAATGAAAAGACAGAAGAGTTCACTATCAATCAACAAATTGAAGTAAGAGACGTGTCTTTTAACTATGGGGACAAAGAGATTCTACACCATGCCAATTTTGTGATAGAAAAAGGTAAGAAGTATCTAATCAAAGGTGTTAGTGGTGCAGGTAAATCTACGTTAATAAACTTACTATCTATGACGTATGACAACTATGATGGGCAGATCTTAGCGGATGGCGTAGATTATAAGAAAATAAAAGAACGCACTTTTCATGACAAAGTATCATTCATATATCAAAACGTATTCTTGTTCGAAGATACGATTCGAAATAATATCACCTTATATAAGGAGATTCCTGATAATCTGATTCAAAAAGCGGTAGAGGCCTGTGATCTATCGGAATTGATATCAAGTCAAGAACATGGTCTAGATCAGGTACTTAAAGAAAACGGTAAGAATCTATCTGGAGGACAAAGACAAAGAATCTCTATTGCAAGAGCCATTGCCAAAGATTCAGAGATCTTATTCGTTGATGAAGGAACTTCGAGTTTGAATGAAGAACTTGGACGTGAGATTGAGAAAGTATTCTTATCTCTACCACAGACGGTAGTAGCTATTAGTCATAGATACTATGAAGGAATATCGGAACAATATGATTATGTATTAGAAATCAAGAACGGTGAAGTATTACAGAGTGTTGCAGCAGATTATTTTGGGGAGGTGGTTACATGCTAAAGAGAGTGCTACGACCATTTCCACAACTTATAATAGCTTTGATTTGTCTTGCAGCTGGTACGATCTTAGATGGTGTGGTGTTTGTTAAGATGATGGGATTCCTAGATTATGCACTTGTAGGAGATATGGCTACTTTGAAGGCTGAGATCCCAGGATTTTTGTTACAAGCATGTTTGCTAATCCCTATAGGGCTATTAGGTACCATAACAAAATCATGGTTTCGAAAAGATGCCAATCTATGCATGAAGAGATATTATATTCGTGGAATATTTAAGAAGAATATCTCAGAATTCCAACAAGAGAATACAGCAACGTATATATCAAGATTGACGAATGATTGCAATACCCTTGATACGAATTTTGTTGACGGTATATTCACAGTATTCAATGGTATTACTAATTTCTGTGTTGCTGTCTGGATTTTATCTACAGTTGGTAAAGGAATGATTGGTTTTGCAGTAACTATCACCTTACTAACGGCTGTGGTATCTATGCTATTGTCAAGACCTGTCTCTAAGAAAGTGAAAGAACGAAGTGATCAATTTGATGGATATACGTCCTATATTAAAGAAGTTTTATCTGCTTTCCATATTGTTAAGAGTAATAATCTACAAGATAAGGTTACTAATGATTATTATGGGAAGAGTGAGGAGATTCAGCATAAGGGATACGTCATAGAGAAGATTTACACATTTATGAATGCATTGCAGAATGGCTCGTTCTCTTTAATGATATATCTAGGACTTTGCTATCTGGCTTATCAAGCGATTCAAGGCAATATTACAGCAGCAGGAGCCTTAACAGTTTCGCAGGCAATTCAACGTATTGCTTGGCCGCTTATGATGATGAGTGAAGCAATGCCTAAAATATTTGCTTCTAAAGGTCTTGGTAAGAAGATTAATGAGAGTTTACTGAATAAGAATAAACACGAAGAAAATATAGCATTGCACGAATTTACAGATAAGATTGAATTAAAAGACGTTGGTTTTGCATATGAAGATGCGGAAGATAAAGCAAAGACTCTTCATGATGTGAACATGGAAATTAAGAAGAATGGAAAATATCTAATAATTGGTCCATCAGGTGGTGGTAAATCTACATTATTGAAATTACTTCGTAAATACTTTGACGCTTCAGAAGGAAAATTATTAATCGATGGAAAGCCATTAGCAGATGTGAAGAAGGAAGATTATTTCTCATTGATTGCCAATGTAGAACAACAGGTGTTTATCTTTGAAGACACATTGAAGAACAACATAACCTTATACAAAGAGTATTCGGATGAGGAAATTAAAGAGGCAATCGAGGTAGCTGGTTTAACCTCTTTCATAGAAAATCTACCAGACGGCCTTAACACTATGATTTATGATAATGGAAAGAATATCTCAGGGGGAGAACGTAGCCGTATCGTTATTGCAAGGGCGATGTTAGCAAAAGCAAGTGTCTTATTCATGGACGAAGCTTTCGCAGCACTTGATATGGAACGTGCAAGAGAGATTGAACAGACAATTCTTAAACTTAAGAATATCACGGTAATCAATGTAAGCCATGTTATCTTTAAGGATAGCAAATCACAATATGATAAGATATTCCATGTGAAAGGAACTGTGACTGAGGGGTAATAGAATAGAAGAAAAGGCAGTAGCAAAAGGTTTATGTAAACCACTTTGCCACTGCCTTAGTGCTGGTTATGGAATTGCTGTTCTTAGGGGAAGAGAACGAAAGTTATCTCTTATGATGGTGGATTACGATAAGGATAGTCTTTATGATTCAAAGCCTATTAATAAGCCACCTTTTTCTGCATAATAACTGCATAGGCCACTTGTTTTCATGATTTCAACATCGCAATCAGGATATTTATCTCTGATTTTTGATTCTACATAGTTTGCTACTTCCTTAGCAAAACAGTGAGCAATAACAACTCTGCCACCATGATAATTTCTCTCTAACATCTCTGCAATTGCTTTGTCATAGACAGCCATTTTACCACGACATTTATGTAACAAATCAATCGTTCCTTCTTCACTAGCGATTCCCAGAATCTTAATACCAAGTATACCCGCCATGCTAGCCTTTAATCGGCTAATTCGACCATTCTTAACTAGATTATCAAGTGATTCAAGAATAAAGAGTAGATTCGTATGCTTACAGTAATCGTCTATATTCTTACAGATATCTTCAAAATCCATATCTTCTTTCATGTATTCAGTTAATTTACGAACAATAAGTGACATCTCTGGACCAGTTGATTTGGAATCTATAACATAGATGTTTCTTTCTGGATAACGTTCTTTAAAAAGTTCCATTCCGATTACAGCACTCGAATAGCTAGCTGATAGCGTTCCTGTGATTGTTATAGCAAAGACATTCTCTGATTTCTCATATGCTCTTAACCATTCATCAGGACTTGGAGTAGCACTTCCTGTCTTTCCTTTATAAGAGTACATCTCCTTCATAAATTCTTCAATATCGAGGTCGAAGGAATCAATGAATTCTTTTTCTCCAATATCAAGCTTTAATGGTGATCTTGTAAAATCTATCTTGTCAGTTACATCTTCTCTTAAACGAATCAAGTCGCAACCTGAGTCAACAACTATACCATATTTCATAATGACCTCCAAACTAATCTAATAAACAGTAGATTGCTTACAAATGTTTACAATGTGGTTTTTAATACTACATTACATTGTACTACAGTCTATAATGTGATACAATTTACAAAAGGTGCAATAATGTAAACATATCAAGGTCGGTGGAAACATTGATCTAAGAAAAAGGGTGATAATATGAGAGTATCGGAAGGCGGAGCCAATCTTACCACTAGAAATCAGTGTGTACGGCTGTGTATTGCAAGATCTTTACTTAAGTTAATGGAGGATAAGCCATTCGAGAAGATAACAATAACAGAGGTTGTTAACAACGCCAATGTATCTAGAATGACATTCTATAAATACTATAAATCTAAGCTAGAAGTTCTGTCTGACTATATGTATGAGATCGTGAACGATTATATGGAAGAGACAAAAACGCGTACAGATATTGGGGAATTTCATGATTATAAGCATATCTGTCATTGCTTTACATTCTTTAAACAGTACAGTTCATTCCTCTTAACGCTTATTCATTCCAATATGCATGCAGTGATAATGAATGCTTTGAATAACTATATGGACACTTACGTATTGCAGGCATCGGAGTTTTCTCGATATGAGTTATATTACTATGCGGGAGCTTTATGCAATACGTATCTGAAATGGATTGAATCCGGGATGCAAGAAACACCAGATGAAATTGCTACGATGGTTAAGTTTGCGGCGGGGTCTAAGGAAGGTCGTTAACCAATATCGGTTTGGTTGAAGGAGTTATTACTGGTAAAATCATACATGCAAATGCCAAAATACTGACATAATCAAGGTTTATCATAGAATTAGATAGGAGGTAAACTTATGGAAAAAATGAAAAAAATAATAGCATGGGCAATGTTAATAGTCTGCACCATTACAAGTGTTAATCTTATTCCAAAGAAAGTAGTAGCTGCTGAGAATGTAGCACAGTCATCTTCGCTTGTAGTAAAAGATCAAGGTTATCTATATTATATAAAGGGGACAGTGGGATCTAGTTATAAGCTAGTATCACAAAAAATTGGTTCTTCAAAGACAACTACATTAACGACGAAAGAAGTAAAGAACTTTTATGTTCAGAATAAATATGTGTATTATGTTGTTAAAGATAATAAAACAGGTAAGAATAGTATTTACCGGGTAGGACGTGATGGTAAGAATACAAAGTGCCTAGTAACCGTGAACAAAGGAGATATTATTGGAGTAGTTGGTGATTACGTATACTATTCCTATTATAAGAGTTACAGTAAGATGATTATGGCAAGGGTTCATGTTACTGGTAAAAAGGGAACGAACAAAGTCCTTAGTACTACAAGTACAAACTATTATAACTTTAAGCCAGTCATCGCAAACAATCGTATCTATTATACGAATAACAAACGTACGATAATCTATTCTATGACGTTAGGTGGAAAGAAGACGGAGAAACTGATTACAGGCACTTCTGTAGATAGTTTGACAGTAGGAAAAGATGGTTTATATTATCTATGTAATAAGAATAAGGGAACAATAAAGAGTAGCACCACAGATGTAATGAAGGTTTCTTTCAAAGGCAAGGTAACAAAGCTTGATTCCTTCGATCATAAGAAAATCAGTGACTACCGTGTGAATGCGGGAGGAGAACCTGCAACAGATTATACCAGCTTTCGTGTTGAACTACATCAAGTGACAGCAGATAATGTGTACTATTCCTTATCAGATGATCAATACATCTCTTATCTTTTCAAAGCAGCTACGAATGGTAGTAGTGTTAAGATGATACTAGATGAGAAATCATATGAGTCCTATGAAGGGTATGTTCTTGGAGTAAGTGACTATGTAAGTGCTAAGAATTATAAGTTATTCGCTTTTGGTAATGGAGAAGATCCAAATCATTATTACTATCAAGATCAATCTGGAATCTATACCTTGAATATTGCACCTAAGCAGATTAAAATAGTAGATGGAATGGCTTATTATCAAATTGTGCAAGCAAAGAAGAAAGTATTCAAAAGCATTACGGTGGATAAGTTGTTGAATAAATAATAGCTATAAATACGAAGCTAAGAAATCTGGAAAAGGTCGTTATCAGATTAAAGAAACGAATAGTTAGTTGTAAATGTGAGGAATATTATGAAAGATCGTGAAGTACAACAGATATTAGCTATATTAGATCAGGAATATGGAACAACAAAGGAAGGTTTCTTACATAATGCAGATTGGCAACTTCTACTTGCAATTATGTTAAGTGCACAAAGTACAGATAAGCAAGTATATGAAGTTTTACCAAGACTTTGGGATAGATTTTCTTCATTAGAACTAATGGCAGATGCTCCTCTAGAAGAGATAGAAGACTGTATTAGATCCATCGGATTATACAAAAGTAAAGCGAAGAATATGAAGCAATGCTGCAATCAAATCCTTACGGAGTATAATGGTAAGGTTCCTACAACTATAGATGAATTAGTGAAGTTAGCTGGTGTAGGAAGAAAAACAGCTACGTTGTTTTTGGCAGATGCGTATGGAATACCGGGGGTAACGGTGGATACACATGTGTTAAGGATTGCTAAGAGACTAGGATGGGCAGTAGGAAAGAATCCAGTAGAGGTGGAGAAAGAACTGATGCAGGTTCTTCCGAAGGAACATTGGAATCGTATTAACTTTCAGTTGATTTATCATGGTAGGAGTATATGCACTGCAAGAAAGTGTAATTGTGAGAAGTGCTTTTTGAGTGAATGGTGTGAGAAGAAGGATATATAGAAGCTATAATGGCAACCAATTTGTGAATGAATTGGTTGCCATTTTTTACATTTGATAAAGTTATAATTTTTTTCATCCAAGTGCTCCGCTAATTTACTTTTTTGTTGAATCATGCTATTGTATTATATGTAGCTAACTACAATTAGTTGGTTAAGATAAAGTAAATTGGTTGAGAAACTTCCAACCGAACCTTTGTTGAACAAAGATTCAGATATTGGAAAGGAGTATGGTGATAAATGAAATTAATCTCATGGAATGTTAATGGAATACGAGCATGTGTCCAAAAAGGATTTTTAGATTTTTTTAAAGAAGTCGATACAGACATTTTCTGTATTCAAGAGAGTAAGTTACAAGAAGGACAGATCGAATTAGATCTTGAAGGCTATAATCAATATTGGAATTATGCTAAGAAAAAAGGATATTCAGGAACGGCAATTTTTACAAAGCATGAGCCAATAGAAGTAACATATGGTTTAGGAATTGAGGAACATGATCAAGAAGGTCGTGTAATTACATTGGAGTTTGAACAATTCTATATGGTAACAGTCTATACACCAAATTCACAAAATGAATTAGCTAGATTACCATATCGTATGGAATGGGAGGAAGCATTCAAAGATTATCTTAAGAAGCTTGATGAAAAGAAGCCAGTTATTGTATGCGGAGATTTGAATGTGGCTCATAAAGAGATAGATTTGAAAAATCCTAAAACCAATAAAAAGAATGCAGGATTTACGATTGAAGAGAGAACAAAATTCAGCGAGTTATTGGAAAATGGATTTACGGATACTTTTAGATACTTTTATCCTGATCTGGAAGAAATCTATTCTTGGTGGTCTTATCGATTCAAAGCAAGAGAGAAGAACGCGGGTTGGCGTATCGATTATTTCCTTACATCAAGTAGTTTAGATGAACGTTTAGTTGGTGCGAAGATTCATACGGAAGTTTTAGGATCAGATCATTGTCCAGTAGAGTTAGAAATCTCCTTTGAATAAAAAAATAAATAATAAAAAATAAAATTAAAGTTGGCATAGTAGGTGGAAATCTAGTATGCCAACTTATTTTTAGTTAAGTCATTGAATTTGTGGTTTTGTATTTGTAAATCATTTCGGCATGGTTTTGTTCTTCAACCTGTATATCTGCCAATAATTTTCTTATATTGGTGTCTCTGAAGGCAAATACGTCACTATTATATTCAGATGAAACCAATTTTTCAGTTGTAATAGCATCTGTACATAAGAAGCAATCGTTGTCTTTATCTTCTAGATTTGATTTGCCAATCGTATAGGTTGCAGTTGGATTATAGTTCTTACCTGCCGAATCATTTACATCACAACTAGGTACGGTCCCAGTCAAGACTTGATTCAAGGAATTGTAGTGTTGTTGTTCTCTTTCTTGTAATGTGCTAAAGAGATTTTTTAGTTCCGTATCTTTTGCATAAGTAGAGTATTTTCCGTATTTTTCTATGCAAGTTTTTTCTTGAGTCATAAGATCGTTGATTACAGATGTTTCTTTTTCTGTTAATATCATAATATATCTCCTTTTCAAAAAATTATAGGAATAACCTACATACAAAGTTAGTATCTACAAATAATTATTTTTTATTAGAAATATATCTGATTTAATAATAAAACAACATTGACTGTTCTAATAATTACTTCTTAGGTCTTACAAAATACTGCGTATGCAATAATTCATGTGCTTTGTGACTCAAAGGATAATCCAAATATTTGTCGTAAATCACTTGAATAGTTGGATTTTCATTGGACCTACGTAAAGTAAGGGAGCGGTCAATATTATTAAGTCCTTCCATACGTTTTTCTAGAGTCTCAGCACGTTTTTTGGCTTTCGGTTGACCACCGCCACCTATGCAGCCTCCAGTACAGGCCATAATTTCAATAGCATGGAAGAATTCTTCACCAGAACGTATTTTGTCTAACATCTTTTTGGCTTCTTTTAGTCCATGAGCAACACCAATTCTAAGTGTCAAATCATCATCCACTTTGATCTCGCTACAGCGGAATCCATCCCATCCACGAAGACATTCGAATTCAATAGTATCAAACTTTTTACCAGTTAACCCTTCTAGAGCGGTACGTGTAGCTGCTTCGATAACACCACCTGTACGACCGAATATGATACCGGCGCCAGTATATTCTCCCATAACCTGATCGATTTCTTCATCTTCAATCTCTTTCAAATCAATTCCTGTATCCTTAAAGATCTTTATTAATTCATTTGTTGTTAAGACATAATCAACATCATAGTTTAAATCTCTAGAGAATTCAGGACGAGCAGCTTCATATTTTTTAGCGATACAAGGCATGATAGCTACTGAAGTAATATCTGTTCGATCTAAATTATGTTCCCTAGACCAAAGGTCTTTCGCAACAGAAGCAAACATTTGCATTGGAGATTTGGAACTAGAAGGTACATCTAACATATCAGCATAATTTTGTTCAATGAATTTAACCCAAGCTGGACAACAAGAGGTAAGGATTGGTAATTTAACGGTTTCATCTCCAGCGAGGTATCTTTTCAGTCGGTCGGTAAGCTCGGCGGCTTCCTCCATAATGGTTAAGTCAGCAGCCCAAGTTGTATCAAATACATAATCTACGCCAAGTGCACGCAATCCAGCCGCGATTTTTTTCTCTACATTTACCCCTGCTTCAAAGCCAAAGGCTTCCCCAATCGTAACACGTACCGATGGAGCCATCTGTGTTATAACAACTTTACTAGGTGTAACTAAATCACGTAAGAAGAGAAGACTGTTATCACCATAAGTAATTGCATTAACAGGACATGCGGTAACACAAGCTCCACAATGTGTACAACGTACATAATCAATGGAATGTTGCTCCTTTAGTCCACCTTCAATACAATCAACTGGACAGACACGATTACATGCATTACAACCAATACATTTGTCTGTTATTCTAAGTTTAGTCAAATGATGACATTGAGAGGTATAGCAACATTTATCTTCAATATGGTCAATTAATTCCTCATAAAAGTGGTTAATGATTTCTTCTGTTACATTATGCTTTTTATTAATAGTTTCAATAACAGTATTTGCTAATTCACGGAGGAAGAAGATATCTCTCATATTCGAACGTCCTTTGGAGATCCGATCAAAGATATCACCCATGGATTTCATTTCTTTTTGAATTGGAAGATATCGTGGAATGGCTCCAGATTTAATTTGTCCATTGAGATAATCAAGGTAGAATTTTGCATATTGGATAATACAGTCATCACTTGATAAGATAATAATACTTTGCCGTATTCCAGTTTCGAATAATGAAAAATCAAATGGTTCATGCAAATTATCTTTCGTTAATAGGCAACCAAAAGGCATACCAAGTTGAGCAGCTTTGAATGTTCCTGTACCAATCAGACCGCCAGCTAAAGCAATGATATCTTCTAGGGTTGCACCTTCGAATACTTCAATAATTCCAGGTGACTTTACCCTTCCACAAACTGCTAATAACCTCTTATCACTTTGTGTTATTTCATCTAAGGTATCATCACTGAAAACTGTGAAGACGGATCCTAAGGAACTCTGAAGGAGTTTTTGTTTGTTGTTTTCCATAAAGTAATCACTCCCTTTCATAATATAAAGGTAACTGTTAATCATATTGATTGGCTCTGAACAGTTACATTTAAAGATAGTATAAGATAAATACTATAACTATATTCTATAATTGGACTTGTGTCAATATTGTAGACACAAAAAGTTTAACTTTACCTGACCACTAGGCAGCATCATGTGCAGCCTGTGGTGTTAAATAGTTGATTGCGCTATGAATTCTCTTACGATTATACCAGGATTCAATATATTCAAATAGTGCTCTCCCAGCAGTATTAAAATCATAATACTTTTTATGATTTACTTCTTCTTTCTTTAAGAGAGAATGAAATGATTCTATGCATGCATTATCATAAGGATTTTCCTTTCTGCTAAATGAATGAACAATACCATGGGATCTTAGGTAGGCCACTATACTACCTGATTTATACAATTCTATAATTTGTTGTTTGAATTCTTCAGAATAACGATTACCGTTTTTGGACATTGTTTAACACACCTTTCTTTGAAGCTATTGTATCGTGTTAAACTTTTCGTGTCCACTGTTATATACTAACACCAAATCGTAACATTTGAGTAAGGCATCTTCATAAAACATGATTACAAATTCAATAAAATTAATATTATAAGCAGTTTAATAAGTATTTTATGATTATCAAGTTTATAATTTCCAAGGTATTTAAGTTTGACAGAGAAACAACTCGAGAGTATAATGAAGTTGTTTCTCAGACATAAAGCAAAGAATATTACAAGAGGGGATAGGGAAAATGGAAAATAAGATTATATATGAGACTGCTATAATACTGATATCAGGAATTTTATGTGGAAGAATTGTAAAACAGATTAAATTACCTAATGTTACAGGTTATTTGATAGCAGGACTTATATTAGGGCCTTCAATATTGAACTGGATTCCCATCAGTATGGTCAATGGTTTTGGTGTTATTTCAGATATAGCATTAGCATTTATTGCTTTTTCAATAGGTTGTGAATTTAGTTTATCATATTTTAAAAAGGTTGGAATAGCACCTATTATTATAGCAATATTTGAAGCGGGAATAGCAATTGTATTGGTAACAGGTACATGCATGTTTTTTGGATTTGACATAAAATTATCGATTATGTTAGGAGCAATTGCGGCGGCAACAGCCCCTGCTCAAACTATTATGGTTATTAATCAATATAATGCTAAAGGCCCCCTTACTTCAATGCTTCTAAGCGTTGTAGCAATAGATGATGCAGTAGCACTTATTGCATTCGGGTGCGCGACAACTATTGTAAAGATGATATCTTCGTCAAAGGTGAGTTTAGTAGCATCATTATTTAATCCTTTTTATGAAATAGTAATTTCAGTTATAATAGGAGGATTATTTAGTTTGGGGTTAGTGTACATAATTAAATTTTTTAAAAAGCGAACAAATCGATTAAGTTTAGTTATTGCATTTGTACTAGGAGCATATTGGGTGGCGACTAAATTAAATGGATCTCCTTTACTTACTTGTATGGCAATTGGAGCAGTATTAACAAATATAAGTGATGAAGCGGATGAGCTAAATAAAATATCCGAAGCGTTTACGCCACCAATTTTTATGATATTCTTTGTAATATCGGGTGCTGGATTTGATGCGAATGCTCTTAAAGGTATAGGTTTAATAGGTGTGATTTACGTAATTATGAGGGTGTTAGGTAAAATGCTTGGGGCATGGTTAGGAGGAAAGGTAAGTAAACAGAATAAGGAGGTGTGCAGGTATCTTGGACCTACGTTAATGCCACAGGCTGGTGTTGCTTTAGGATTAGTAGTAGTCGCCGAGTCCTTAGTACCTGAATACGCGTCTTCTATACGGGCAGTTATTCTCTGTTCAACTTTTATATATTCAATTATTGGACCTGTAGTTGCGAAAATTGCATTACGAAAAGCTGGAGAAATAAAAATATAGACGATTGAGAGTTTGTATTACGTAATTAATATTTTACTGATAATAGATAGTAATTATCTATTACAAGTAGGGGTAGAAAATTTATCGAAAAGGTAGAGACATTGAACTCTACCTTTTTTATTATGGAACACATAAAGTAACAAAAACTTTGAAAATATGGTTGACAATTTAGATTAAAAAGAATATATTATATAACATACAATTCATATCAAATCTATATGAATAGTATAGAATGTAAGTTTTTTACAGAAAGGAATTGAATAGTTTTCTATAAATAAACATAAATAATATATGGATAGGTTAGCTTGAATTGAGGTTGAAGGGAGAACGTGCTTAATGGATATAGAGGTTATACAAGAATATATTCCACTTTATGTCGAAGCAGCTAAATTAACATTACGTTTAGCGATAATAGGAATTTTAGGAGCGATTATTGTAGGTCTTTTGTGTAGTATTATTCGTTATTATAAGATTCCAATTATACATAAGATTGTAGGTGGATATGTTGAATTATCTAGAAATACACCGTTATTAATACAATTATTCTTCTTATATTTTGGATTACCGAAGATAGGAATTGTAATGAGTTCAGAAGCATGTGCTATTGTAGGATTAATTTTCCTTGGAGGCAGCTATATGTCAGAGGCATTTCGTAGTGGACTAGAAGCAATCCCTAAGATACAAGAGGAATCGGGACTTTGTCTTGGGCTCACAAGGTGGCAAGTAGTAAGATCAATATTATTACCACAAGCTATTATGATTTCAATGCCAGCATTTTTAGCGAACATAATATTCTTAATTAAGGAAACATCCGTATTTAGTGTAGTTGCATTAGCAGACTTAATGTTTGTAGCAAAAGATTTAATTGGATTGTATTATCGGACCGATGAAGCACTATTCTTATTAGTTGTTGCATATCTGATTATACTACTTCCTATTTCTATCCTATTTACAATCGTAGAGAGGAGGTTGAAACGTGTTGCAATCGGCAATTAATGTATTGTTTCAAGGAAGGAATTTCATACGTTTACTAGAAGGATTATGGATTACAGTTAGGATTTCATTACTTTCAGTTCTACTATCCATAATACTAGGAATTCTTTTAGGATTCATAATGACTAAAAAGAACCCAGTAATAAGGGTAATTACAAAAATATATTTGGAATTTGTTCGTATCATGCCACAACTTGTTCTGCTATTCTTAGTTTATTTTGGACTATCGAAATCCTTACATATTAATTTATCAGGAGAATTTTCTGCTATTTTAGTATTTACCATATGGGGGACTGCGGAGATGGGAGATTTGGTTAGAGGAGCACTTGAATCGATACCAATACATCAGTATGAGAGCGGTAGAGCCTTGGGATTAACGGAGAAACAGCTATATATGAACGTTATTTTACCTCAGACCTTTCGTAGATTAATACCTCAGTCAATGAATCTTGTAACTCGTATGATTAAAACAACATCCTTAGTAGTTTTAATTGGAGTAGTTGAAGTTGTAAAAGTGGGGCAGCAGATAATAGAAGCATCTAGGCTAACAGCACCTTTAGCTGCAATCATAATCTATACAACGATATTCTTTATGTATTTTATTATATGTTTTCCACTTTCAAAGTTTGCTGGAAGACTAGAACAAAGATGGAAAGATTAGAGGTGAGATATGCATGAATACAAATAGCAAAGACAATATACTACAAATTAAGAATCTAGAAAAAGGATTCGATCAGACTACCATTCTAAACAACCTGTCACTTGAAGTGAAGAAGGGTGAAGTTGTTGTAATATTAGGACCTTCAGGCTGTGGAAAAAGTACGCTGCTTCGCTGTATTAATGGATTAGAAACCATACAAAATGGTGAGATTTTATTAAATGGAGAGAATATACGTGAGAGTAAGCAAGCAATGTATGCCATTAGACAAAAAATCGGTATGGTATTCCAAAGTTATGATTTATTCCCACACATGAATATTCTAGATAATATTACACTTGGCCCAGTTAAAGCACAGGGACGAAAAAAAGAAGAAGTTCGTAGGGAAGCAGAGCAGTTGCTAGAGCGTGTTGGGCTACTAGATAAGGTAAATGCATATCCAAGACAACTATCCGGTGGACAAAAGCAGAGAGTTGCTATTGTAAGAGCACTTTGTATGCATCCAGAGATTATGCTGTTTGATGAAGTTACGGCAGCCCTTGATCCAGAAATGGTAAGAGAAGTATTAGATGTTATGTTAGAACTTGCAAAGCAGGGAACTACCATGTTAATTGTAACCCATGAGATGTCGTTTGCTAGGGCGATTGCAGACAGAATTATTTTCTTAGATGGGGGATCAATTGTAGAAGAGTCAGAGCCAGAGATGTTTTTTACAAATCCAAGCACAGAGCGTGCCAGAAAATTTTTGGATGTGTTTACTTTTGAGAATGTACATAACATTGAGACAGAGTAGGTTAAGAGTTACGCAAACGCTTTAAATAAAAAATAAGAATAAAAGGGGAATTTATTATGAGTAAAAAAGGTATCATTCAAAGAAAATTAATTTTAGTATCAACCGTAGTATTGGTTTTAGCAATGGCACTAACCGCATGTGGCAAGAAATCTTCTGATGATGATAAAAAGTCAACTGCAAGAACGTTACAAGAGATAAAAGATAGTGGAGAAGTGGTAATTGGAGTTTTCTCTGATAAGAAACCTTTTGGTTATGTAGATGAGAATGGTGAGTATCAAGGGTATGATGTATACTTTGGAAATCGAATAGCCAAAGACCTTGGCGTTGAAGTGAAATATGTACCAGTAGAAGCTGCAAGCCGTGTAGAATACTTACGTTCTGCCAAAGTTGATATTATTCTTGCTAATTTTACTGTAAACGAAGAACGTGCAAAACAAGTTGATTTTGCATTGCCTTATATGAAGGTAGCACTTGGAATTGTTTCACCAGACAGTGCATTAATTACAGACCCAGAACAGTTAAATGGTAAGACATTGATTATTAGTAAGGGAACAACAGCTGAGACATATTTTGCTGAGAATTATCCAGACGTTAAACTTCTTAAATTTGACCAATATAGTGAAGCATATAATGCCTTGTTAGATGGTAGAGGAGATGCATTATCAACAGACAATACAGAAGTACTTGCTTGGGCAATTGAGAATAAAGGATTCTCTGTTGGTGTAGATTCACTTGGAAATCAAGATACAATTGCTGCAGCTGTACAAAAAGGAAATACAGAATTGCTTAATTGGATTAATGATGAGATACGTTCTTTAGCAGATGAACAATTCTTCCATAAGGCTTATGAGGAAACACTAGCACCAGTATATGGTGATGCAGCAAATCCAGATAATCTAGTAATTGAAGGCGGAGTTATAGAATAAGTAGTAAAGAAGAATGTCATAGAACAGATGGATACATGTGTTCTATGACATTCTTTTTAAAAGGTGGTAATACCGTTTAAATCTGCATGTTCGTTTTCAGACATTGGTATAATGATACATTTTTTCCCGTTAATTATTTCATAGGTTATTTCCTGAACCTTTTGTGGTTTAACACGAAGAATAACATCGAAGTTTCCATCTTCTGAATCGAGAAACTCGGTGGATTGAATAGAAAGATTATTATCAACATCTGCTCCGGGTTGTTGATCGTTTGAACTAGTATCCAAGAAGGAATCTGATTTTAATGCTGTCACTTCTTCTAACTTCTCTTGTAGTTGTTGAACCTTTTCTACGAGGGCTTTTTCTTTTCTAATTTGCGCACTTGCTGCCAATACTTTGCTATCTAATAGGTGATCCACAACTGGTGGAGTCTCACCGAATTTTTCTACATACGAATTCTTAATCGTCTTAGAAATCTCTTCAGGTAAATCACAAGATTCAATTACTTCCTCTATAGAATCACTGGTAAGAATAACAGGATCTGCCTTTGTGTCTTTATACTCTGCCTGCTCGTCCACCATTTGGTTCAGAGATTCTTGTATCTCCATGAATACTCTATTGCTTTTTTCCTCATCACGAACCGCATTATTAATAATGTTTTGAAATGCGTGTTTTTGTTCGGTTGCTGTTTCCTTTGGAGGGCAACCCAGAACAAACTCCATGAGTTCCTTATGTGGTTCTTTAGCATCCTTTGTATAGTACATAACGGAATGGATATCCGTACTACGGTCAGAGAAAGCAGGGAATACAAATCCGGTATCAGGTGCATTCACAACCCAGTCACGATTACGTGGTCCAATGCGATTTTCAATTTCTAAGTACCCAAGCCCTGCCTTGGTTAATGTAACAGGACAGATGGCACATAATAAATACTCGTATACCTCTTCAGATTCGTCTAATTTGTTATTATCACTTGTCTTCGTCATGACATCATAAGCATCGTGGAATAGTAAGATTAGATAATTTCCCGCATAATCGTAATTGTCAATGATTAGTTGGTAGAAGGCTTCTAATAAACCTTCATTCCTAAGTTTACTCTCTTTTAATCCCATAAGAAACTGTTGTTTACCACCTGGTTTTTCCTCATCAAGAGGAAATTCAAGTTGAAGGATATTATTACCCACTGTTCCAGAGAGAGTTTTTTTCGCAATTTCTAAGTACTTGTAGAATTCTTCTTCTTTAAGATTTAGAAAGGTTTCTTCTAAATTAAGTATTCTTTTCTTTTCGCCATTTACATAACAACCGCATAATTTTGTGAATGTACATTCGTCCTTTTTCAATCTTCTCTTTAGCTCTAATACATCTTTCTTTGTCATAATAAATTCTATGCTCCTTTCAAAGTTGCAATACGAAAGTTTATATTCACATTAACATCCTTACGTATTATAAAGCTTATCAAATACCTATTATACTTCATATCTCAATTAAGAACCAATAGTTTTTTAATTTACAATCAAAAGAAAGTAATCGAGTAAATAGATAAAAGTAAAATTAGTAATAAATCACCATATTTACAAAAATGTAAAAAATAGGTAAAATAATAGTAGAAAGAAGTGTTAATTATAGAAAAATAGCTAATAAAAAGATTTAATAAATATTTTGAATAATACATAACATTATTTTCTTTATCGTTTAAGCCGCTTAATAATTAATTATTATTAGAAAAGTGTAATATATTAATACTATAATCAGTAATTAAAATATATTAAACCAAATTGGGTTTACATTATAAGAATAAATTACATACATAATATACAATAACTGTTGAAAAATTCCAAAAATATCTTATTATTAAGTAGTAGAGAGTATTATACATTTAGAGTATAGGATACTTTTTTACTGAAAGGGTTTGATACGATTGCCAACGAGGGGATCGCTCTTGTATCAGAAGGAAAGGAGGAAAGGAGAAACAAGACGATAGGTAATATTGTATTTTATAGAACAGAGTAATAGGAAAATAGGGAAAAGGAGAGTAGATAATATGAAGAAAAGTAAGAAATGGAAATTATTAAGTTCAGTTTTGATTGTAACACAATGTATTTACCCATTTAGTGGAATGTATGCAGTAGCAAAAACAAACTCTGACACTCAAACGATGACGTATGCGACAGAAGCAGATTCACCAAGTATCTATGAACAAAGATTCCTTGAGCTATATAATGATATATACGATAAGGATAATGGGTATTTTAATAGTCAAGGTATCCCTTATCACTCAGTTGAAACATTAATGGTAGAGGCTCCCGATCATGGACATGAATCAACGAGTGAAACTGCAAGCTATTTGCTTTGGTTACAAGCAATGAAAGGTAGAATTACAAAAGACTACTCGGGTATCGAAACAGCATGGGATACCATTGAAAATTATTATATACCTACAGCAGAAGATCAACCAGGCCAATTAACTTATAATCCGAATAGCCCTGCAACTTACGCTGCAGAATATCCATTACCAGATTATTATCCAAGTGAATTACAATTTAATACGAAAGTAGGACAAGATCCGCTTTACAACGAACTTCGTAATACATATGGAACACCTCAGATGTATGGTATGCATTGGCTATTAGATGTGGATAACTTCTATGGTTACGGTAAACGTGGAGATGGCGTATCAACACCATCGTATATCAATACCTACCAACGTGGTAAACAAGAGTCAGTTTGGGAAACTATACCTCATCCATCTTGGGAAACATTCAAGTGGGGAGGAGATAAAGGTTTCTTACCTTTCTTTACAGGGGATAAATCTTATGCTAAACAATGGAGATATACCATTGCCTCTGATGCAGATGCCCGTGTGGTACAAGCTATGTATCGTGCCAATGAATGGGCAAAAGAAGATAACCAATCACTCTCAACTTATGTATCGAAAGCTAGTAAGATGGGAGATTACTTAAGATATGCCATGTTTGATAAGTATTTTATGAAAGTAGGTGCACAAGGAACAACAGCAGCAACTGGCCGTGATTCCGAACATTATCTCTTATCTTGGTACTACTCTTGGGGTGGTGCTACGGATGGTAGCTGGAGTTGGAGAATTGGTGCTAGCCATAATCACTTTGGTTACCAAAATCCTTTTGCAGCTTGGGTGCTTTCTGAGGATTCAGAATTTATTCCTAAATCGCAAACAGCACAAAGTGACTGGGCTAAGAGTTTAGACAGACAGTTAGAGTTTTATCAATGGCTACAATCTTCAGAAGGTGCAATTGCTGGTGGGGCGACAAACTCATACAATGGTTCCTATGACAAGTATCCAGCTGGAACAAGTACTTTCTATGGAATGGCATATGAGGAGGCACCAGTATATGCTGATCCAGGAAGTAACGAATGGTTTGGTATGCAGTGCTGGTCAATGCAGCGTATAGCAGAACTCTATTATCAAACAGGGGATGCAAGAGCGAAAGCAATCCTTGATAAATGGGCACAATGGGTAGTTTCAGAAGTTCAATTAAAAGCAGATGGAACCTACTTAATTCCTAGTACATTAAAATGGTCAGGTCAACCAGATACATGGACAGGAACCTATACTGGTAATAAGAATCTACATGTTACTGTAGCAAATTATACCCATGACATTGGTGTTACTTCTTCACTTGCAAACACGCTAACTTACTATGCTGCTGGTTTGCAAAAATATACAGAAGATAACTCCTACAATGGTTATGTAAGTGTTGCAAAAGAATTATTAAATCGTATGTGGAATAATTATAAAGATGATAAAGGTATTGGTGATAAGCAAGAACTTACAACAATGTTAGAACGTTTCTTTGATCAAAAAATAGCTGTACCTGATAATTATAGTGGAACTATGGCAAATGGAGATAAGATTGAAAAAGGAGCTACCTTCTTCTCAATTCGTACAGAATATGAAAACGATCCAGATTTCCAAAAACTAAAATATGCTTACGATAATAATCTGTCATTCTCTATGGTATACCATCGTTTCTGGGCTCAAGCAGAAACTGCTATCGCACTTGGTGTAATGGATGAATTCTTCCCTGAAGATGATGTGGTAACACCAGTTGTATCCATTACAAACCCATTGAATGAAGCAACTTTTGATTGGGCTAATTGTGAAAACGGTATAACAGTAAAAGCGGATGCATCAATTGCAGATGGCTCTATTCAAAAAGTGGAGTTCTATGCAGATGGAGTGAAATTTGCAGAAGATAACAACGCTGACTATGAAGTTGTGTATATTCCAACCAAGACAGGAGTTGTTGATGGTAAGAAAACAGTCGTATTAAAGGCGATTGCCTATGCAGATAATAATACAGTAAGGACCTCAAAGACAGTAACAATAACAATTAATATGCCAAAAGCAGAATTACCAGTAGTTCATATTGTATCACCAGAGAATCAAGCAATATTTGACTACACAGATACACAATCTCCAATTGTTGTTGCGGCAGAGGCTTCTATTGATAAAGGGGTTATTGCAAAGGTAGAGTTCTTTGCAGATGGTAAAAAGATTGGTGAAACCAATGGTTCCTCAGGAAATGTTAGTTTTGTTCCAACGAATGAGGGGGCAGATGGGGCTGGACTTAAAGTAATTGCATTAACTGCGATTGCAACAACTACTGATGGGGTAGCTGCAAGTGCGGAGCCAGTTCAAATTAAAGTTCAGTTTAAAGTGAAACCAATTCCAGCCGTAAACATCAATGTAGGTTTTAAGAGTCAAGGTGGAGATACAAGTAATACAATTGGTGGACAATTTAGCATCACAACTGATAAAGAGGTTAATTTGTCCGATGTAAAGATCCGTTACTACTACACATTAGAAAATCCTTCAGAGCAGAAAACAATTATAGATAATGTTGGATTGACTGTATCGAAAGCACCATGGTACATAAGTCTGAATTCAGCAACAGAAGCAAAAATTGTACAAGTATCTGGAGATAAGTATTATTTGGAAATCTCATTCAATACGACGCAGACTTTAGATGAGAGTGGGAAAATTGAGATGGGTGTTCGAGTTAGTAAAGACAACTGGTCTAACTTTGATCAAACCAATGATTATTCTTATAAATCTGGAGCAATTGTACTGTATAAGGGAGAAGTTATTACAGGAATGAGTCCATATTAAGAAGTAGAAGTATTCATAAGATCAATGCTATTTCATTAATGTGAATAATAGGAAGTGGTAGATATTATGTGTGAGGTGATTTCGCCAATTTGGAACTTCTAAATTGGCGTCATCATCTTTATAAAAGGAGAATGCTTATGGGGAATTGGAAAAAGACAGTAAGTATGTTTTTGGGTGTCTCACTTCTCGCGGGAACCGTAGGAAATGCAACTCCTGTCACAAGAGCTGCATCAGAGACAAATAATTATGCTGCGACGAATTCATATGACTATGGTGATGCATTACAAAAGTCAATTATGTTTTATGAGTTTCAAAAATCAGGAAAACTACCTGAAAATCAACGGAATAACTGGAGAGGAGATTCTGGCTTAGCGGATGGGGCTGACGTAGGTTTGGATCTTACTGGAGGAATGTATGACTGTGGTGATCATGTTAAATTCAATTTACCAATGGCATATACATCAACCATGTTGGCATGGTCATATCTAGAGAGTACCGATATCTATGAAAAGACTGGTCAAGATACGTATCTATTAGATAATATTCGTTGGATTAATGATTATCTAATAAAGTGTCACCCGGCAGAAGATGTGTATTATAGTCAGGTTGGAGATGGGGGACTTGATCACGCTAGTTGGACTGCGGCTGAGGTAATGCAGATGAAGCGTCCAGCATATAAGGTGGATTTAAGTCAGCCTGGCTCTGCGGTTTGTGGAGAGGCAGCAGCTTCTCTTGCTTCATGTTCTATCTTATATAAGGACACCGATCCAGAGTATGCGGCAACTTGTTTAAAACATGCGAAGGAATTATTCTCGTTAGCAGAAAGAATGAAAAGTGATACAGGATATAATAAATTTGCTGGAGCTTATTATAATTCAAGTCATTTTTACGATGAATTATCATGGGCAAGCATGTGGATTTATCGAGCTACTAATGAGTCTGCTTATCTAACAAAAGCAAAAGAATATGCTAAGAATTGGGGTAAAGAAGGGCAAACAGATGCTATCGCTTATACCTGGGCACATTGCTGGGACGATGTACATTATGGAGCTGAATTATTAATTGCACAATATGATACTTCAAGTGATAGTGCCATCTATAAGAAAGCAATTGAGAATAATCTAGACTATTGGTCAACTGGTAAGAATGGTGAGCGTGTTCCATATACACCAAAAGGATTAGCATGGAGAGACCAATGGGGAAGCTTGCGTTATTCAGCCAATCAGTCATTCCTAGCAAGTGTGTATGCCGATTGGGAACAAGCTGATTCTACTAAGGCAGAGGCATATAAGAATTTTGCTAAGTCTCAAGCGGATTATATATTAGGCAGTTCGGGTCGAAGTTTTATGGTAGGCTATGATGAAACTTCGCCTACGCAACCACATCATCGTACTGCACATGGACCATGGGAGAATAACGTAGCAGGAGCACCTTATAAAGCTAGACATGTTCTTGTTGGAGCATTAGTGGGAGGACCTGACCGTAATGATGGTTACAATGATGTAATTACGGATTTTCAGCAAAATGAAGTAGGATGTGATTACAATGCAGGATTAGTTGGATTAATGGCGAAGATGTATGATGAATATGGTGGAACCATTGACCTTAATCTGAATGCTATTGAAGTAGTAGGAGAAGAGTTATTTGTTGAAGCTGGTATTAATGCTCAGGATAAACAAAACGTTGTCAATTTCGTAGAAATGAAAGCAGTTGTTTATAACCGAACAGCATGGCCAGCTAGAGTAACGGATCAATTAAGTTTTCGATACTTCGTTGATATTAGTGATGTTCTCGCGTCTGGTAATCATGCAAGTGATATGAAGGTAACAAGTAGTTATAGCCAGCATAGTGCCAAAGTTTCTCAGCTAAAACCTTGGGATACTGAGAACGGAATCTATTATGTTGATATTGATTTATCCGGTGCGAAGATTTATCCGGGAGGTCAAAGTGAACATAAATCTGAGATTCAATTCAGAATCACTGCACCTGGTAAATGGGATTATACAAAGAGTCCATCGTTTAAGGATTTAGCATCTAGTACTTCCAATAGTCTTGTTAAGTCGGAAAATATACCAATCTACGATGATGGGGTATTAGTATTTGGTAAAGAACCAAATAACGGGAACGAAAGTCCCGAATACAAACCGGTTGTTGAAGTTACGAATCCGGTTAATAATTCTGTTATTGATATGAGCCAAGGATGTACTCCAATTAATCTTGAAGCAGATGTGAGTATTGAAAAGGGAAATATTGATAAAGTTGTATTCTTTGTTAATGATGAGGAAGTAGGAACAAGTACAGTAAAGCCTTATGGAGTGAGGTATACTCCAAATGGAGTCGTTAGTGAAAGTGGTATAGTAACACCTTATACAATTACAGCAAAAGCATATGCGGACAATGGTATGATTACGGTTTCAGAGCCAATTACTGTGAAGGTACAATTACCAGTTTCCAAAGATCCAATTGAAGAAGAGGTAACTATAGCAATTGTTTCTCCAAATGATCAAGAGATATATACAGAAGTAACGAAAAAGATAAAAATTATAGCTTCTTCCAAGTGTGTTAATGGAACGATTGATAAAGTGGAGTTCTATGCAGATGGTAAAAAGTTTACAGAATTGGCTGGAAAACAAGATGGTAACTATGAAGTGGAATATACTGTTGAGGGAAAATCAGAGGAAATTGGAAAACTAACACCGATTAAGTTTACTGCAAAAGCAATCACGAAAAAAGGAACACAATTGGAATCAGAAACTGTAACTGTATTTGTGCAAAAAGAAGTGCAAACAACCCCAAATCCTTCTGATATTGAGATTGAAGTAAGCAACACAAATAGTTCATCTGTTATTACGAATACATTAGTGAATAATTTTAGGATTAAGAACGTAAAGGGGAAAGCCCTTGACTTATCAAAATTATCCATTCGGTATTTCTATACAGCAGATGGGGCTGATTTAGAATCTGTGTGGTGTGACAATGTATCAATTACATACAACAAAGCACCTTGGTATATTAGCTATGTAGGAGTAAGCCATGGAAAAATAGTTAGGATGAGTAATAAAACAGATTTAGCTGATAGCTATATTGAGTTAACATTTGATTCCACAGATCAATTAGAGGAAGGAACTGTTTTAGAAGCTGCAATAAGAACTGCTAAGAATAACTGGAGCAACTACGATCAAAGTAATGATTATTCTTATGGGGATAACGAAAAGATAGCAGTATATTATGATGGTGTCTTAATTGCCGGAATGGAGCCATAGTATTGGTTCCCAAGAGAGTAAGTCTAATCAAGGCTTACTCTTTTGCAGCATATAATTATATCATAAAAAGTTCGAGAAACGTGCCTCCTGCCGTTTATTAGGTATCAAATTATGAAAAATGGTATTGTAACATTTCATATGAATCTAGTTTATAGTAAAAAGTAAATGGGGGAAAAAAATGATAGGGATAGGGATTTGTGATACTAATGTAATATTTTGTGAAGAACTTCGCAAAATGTTACAAGATTATTTTAGCAAGCAATTAGTGAGATGTTCAGTTAGTAGTTATTCCTGTGCACTTGATTTAATAAATAGTAATTTGGAAGAATTTGATTTATTCTTTTTAGATGCAGTACTCGACAGTGATAGTGATGGTATTGAATTAGCAAAGGTAATAAGACAACGTAATCAAATTGCAGAAATCGTTTTCGTCACATATAGGTTGGATAAAGCCTATCAGGCCTTTGAGGTTAATACATTTCGTTATCTACCAAAACCATTGAAAACGGGAGTATTAGTGAATACTTTGGAAACATTTTTAAAAAAGAGAAAAGAAAAATCTTCTAAATTAATTATATTAAAGCAAGGGCAAAAGTACTTAAAGATTCCATATACAAAAATATTGTATTTTGAAACCTTGGATAGAAAATTGAAAGTAATTACAACAAACAAAACATACTTAGTAGATAATAAGATTAATGAAATTGAGCAAAGGCTTGAAGATTGCGAATTCTTTCGGATTCATAAGTCGTATCTCGTTAACTTTGCTTATGTTGAAGAGCATGATCGATCAACGGTGATTTTGCTTAATGGTGATGAAGTGTATATAAGTAGATTAAAAGCTAAAGAGTTTAAAGAAAAGTACCATGTATTCATACAAGAGCAATATAGTGAGAGAACTAGGCTTGAAAAAGTAATCGTTTAAGCAATGTTTCTAGGCATATCCAATATGAAGAGGCTGCTGCAATATTCATATCTTCGCATATTTTTCGAATGGAATACTTTTCACACCAGCAAAAAAACAATCTTCACGGATTATCTGTCCAGAGCTAGTGTCTACTCTTACCAGACAATTTGTTGAAGATTGTTTTTGATGTTGTATTTTAATGCATTCTGTCTGTAATATATGTTATAGATATTCAAACTATATTTTGCCACAGTCTCTTTGAAATCTCATTTACAGAGCTTGTGTGCGTATTTTTTTGGAAAGGTTATTTTTGATTGCTATTTAAGTACATATTTCATTATTCCACTTGCCACACCGTCATCTGCAACAGAGTCTGTAATTTCCTTAGCGAAGGATTTAACAAAATCGGAAGCATTCCCCATTGCAATGCCGCAATTAACGGTAGATAACATCTCTGTGTCGTTATCCCCATCACCAAAGGCATAACTATGTTCAACGGGTATATTAAGGTATTCAAGAGCTCTTATGATAGCAGTAGCCTTCGTATTCTTCTTATTATATATCTCGAATAAACGAGGATCAATACTCTTAAAGCAACCGTATTCTTCGTGGCTTTCAATTATTTCAATGCATTGTTTAGCTATATTACCAGTAGGGCATAATGCTTCAATCTTTAATATACCCATGTCTTTTGGTGGGAGAGTTCGCTTGATTGAACTGGTTGGAATTCCGATTCCTTTGTAAAAATCATAAAACTCAACCGACTGCTCTGGAATATAGCAATTTTCTGTACTTTCTAAGATATATTGAATATGACGTGTATTGAATTCTTCTAGTATTGTATTATAGAAGGACTGATCAAATGGACTTTGATAGATAGTAGAATTATTAATCATGATGTGAGCTCCATTAGCTAGAATGAAACCGTCAAAACCAAATGATTTTATATTCTCATCAATAAAAGCGAAGGGCCTACCAGAGGCTATAAAAGCATAATTACCTTGTGCCTGTACCATCTTGATTGCGTCCTGTACCTTATTTGACATAGTATACTGATCTGTTAAACAGTTAATAAGTGTTCCATCGATATCAAAAAATATTGCTTTCTTCATGTTGCCTCCTAAGTAGAATGAAATATCTTGTTCAGGGAATGATTGCTTAGATACTCATTGTGAAATTATCATTTGTTATTAATTGATGTTGATTATTATCATTCTATACTGAATATTACTATTTGTCAATTGTAATAATTATGTACATGTGTTATACTAAGTAAAATTAAAAAGTAATATGCAGATATAAGTATACATAGCTAATCAGGGTTTTAGAGTCCTCCAGAAAACATGACGATTCAAGATATAAAAGGGGCTCGGACACCCTAACCGTAACCCAAACTTTGCACATAAAAACTTCATTTAGAGTAGGGAATTGCTATATTCATAGAAGAAGGAGATAACCAATGTTCACACAAGAGCGCTATCAATATATAATCGATAAGTTGAATAAAGAGGGAAAAGTACTTGTTAAGGATTTAAGTAATGAATTTCAGATGAGTGAAAGCATGATACGAAAAGATTTACAGGTGTTAGAAAAGAAAAACCTATTACAACGAACCTATGGAGGAGCTATTTGCAAGAAGAGTTCTATTATTCCATGTGAAAGTTTCGGTTATCGAATTGATAAAAAACGAGAAGAAAAAGAAGTAGTTGCGAAAAAAGCAGTAGAATTGATAAGGGAATGTGAGACAGTTTTTCTTGATGTATCAACGATATCTTATCTTATAGCACAGCATGTGATACAGCAGAATATGGACATAACTATTATTTCGAATATGTATGAGATTTCTACACTTATCCCAGAGAAAGGGAAAACAGGATTCATCTTTATAGGTGGAGATTATAGTCCAATTGTTGGAGGGAGTATAGGTTCTTATACATGTGAAAATATTAAGAAATATCGCTGCAACAAGGCATTCCTTGGTTGTGCAGGAATCAATCTTTCGGACGGAACAGTAAGTACAACCATATCAGAGGATGCTAGTACAAAGAGAACAATTATAGAAGTTTCTGAGGAACATTATTTGCTGATGTTAGGGGAGAAGTTTGGTGTAAATGGTAGCTTTCCGTTCTCTAATCTCGAGGATTATATTGGAGTTATTACGAATACTATACCAGATGATGAAGTGAAACATGTATTAGCTGATTATAGTGTGAAGATTATTTAGGGTGTAGAAAGACAATCTTATTGATTTGATAGTATGTGGAAACCACAATCAAATCAGTAAGATTGTCTCTTAATTTACATACCTATTAATAAAAGTTATTATAGTCGACCAATATAATTCAGGGTCGACATCCTTTGATTTTGCGTGACCAGCACCAGGTATTATTAGTTTTTCCTTTTCCACTTTAGCAGCGCTATATAGTTCATCTACCATATGAGAGGGAACGAAAGTGTCGGAATCCCCGTGAATGAATAACATCGGCGTGTTTGATTTCTTAACTTGATTAATAGAAGAGGTTTCCCCTAGCCAAAAGCCGGCTCTAATCTTACTCATAAGACTTGCGGTATGCATCATTGGAAAGGCAGGTAGACCGAATAATTCCTTAAGCTGATAAGCAAATTCTTCCCATGCAGAGGTATAACCACAATCTTCAATGATTGCCTTAACATTGCTTGGTAGTTCTTCCCCAGATACATTCATTACAGTAGAAGCGCCCATGGAGACACCAAATAAAACAATTTCTGTATTTGTATTATCATTTATAATATATTGAATTAAATCAATTATGTCAAAACGCTCATCCCAACCCATTCCAATATAATCGCCTTCGCTTTGCCCATGTCCACGTAAGTCAGGGAGGATAACATTATATCCCATGTCGTAGAACTTTCTTGCGTAAGGGGCCATTAATTTACCTTCCGAGGTATAACCATGAACAGCAATAATCCATTTTTCTGAAGAATTATTACGAAGGAAATAGTTATGAAGTTTTAATCCATCTTTTGATGTAATATATAAATCTTCATAATTACTTTGTTCTAGTAACCAAGTGCTATCATCGATTGATACAGAACCGCTTGTTTCTTTCTGGTCAACATCTTCAGCTGAAGCATTATGGTCAGCATTAAAGATAAAGTCTTTTGGTGTGTCAGGATTAAGGGCTAAATTATATAGATAGTTGGCACCAATACCAATTCCAATTATCAAGCACAGTAGGATTACTGTAAGTAATCCGATTAAAACTTTCTTATACTTTTTCATACGTATTCGATAACTCCTCGTTTGTTTTGTGAATAATTATATCATGAAACTAGTATGAAATAAAGGTTTGAATATCAAAACAATATAGGTTAATACTACCATAAAGAAAACGTTTAGCTTTTGCATAAAATATTGACATCGAATAGTTTTAGAAGTAAGATTCGATAGAAATCACTATATATAGGGATTATGCGCTCTATTTTACTTACATAGGAGATTAGAAAGGAGTACATATATGGATTTTGTTACGTTAATTAGTCTTATACTGTCTTTTGTTGCATTAATTTTAGCATTTGTTTTAGATGGTGGAGTATTACATGCCTTATTAGAACCAACAGCAGCATTAATTGTATTCGGTGGTACGTTTGGTGCAATCGGTATATCATTCGCTTCTAGCGATTTGGTAAAAGTTCCAAAATTATTAATGTTAGCTTTTCGTAAGAAGAAGCAAAGTAGAGCAGAACTGCTTACTTATTTTGATTCCATATCAACTATGGTTAGAAAAGAAGGTCTTCTATCGTTAGAAGGTAAGATGAATGAAGATAAGAATATGGATCCGTTCCTTGTATCAGGTTTACAGATGGTGGTAGATGGAATTGATATTGATGAAGTTAAGGAAACATTAGAAAATCGAATTATGAACATGCAACAGCGTCATGCCAAAGGTATCGGTATCTTTGAGGCGGCTGGTGGTTATGCACCAACTATGGGTGTATTAGGTACTGTTATGGGCTTAGTGCATGTACTTAGTGACTTAAGTAATCCAGATGAATTGGGCGGTAAGATTGCAATCGCGTTCATTGCAACTATGTATGGTGTAGGTTCTGCCAATCTAATATGGCTTCCTATTGCCTCAAAACTTAAGGAACTCGATGCGGATGAAACCATAACAAAATATATGATGTTAGATGGTATCACTATGATTCAAAGAGGAAGCAATCCAAGATTAATAGCGGAGCGTTTGGAGGGATACATAGATTATGAAAATGCAAAAGAAGCACGAGGGGAATAGTGAACGTTGGTTATTAACGTATTCAGATTTAATAACACTATTAATGATCCTTTTTGTTTTACTATACGCTATCAGTAATGTTAATCAGGATAAATATGATAAATTAGCAGATTCCCTAAGTGAATCCCTAGGGAATGGTTCCAACGGCTCTTTAAGTGGTTCTGTTTCTGTATTACCAGGTGGTTTAAGTGTGCTCCTAGGGGGTGGAGATGTACTACCAGGTGGAAATAGTGAAGAATCAAACGATACAGGTAATACTCCAGATATCAATAATGAAGGTGGCAGTAATATAACAGATCAATCACAGAATACTTCTACGAAAGAACAGATGCAAGATTTGAATGATGATATTAATAAAATTATCACAGAGAATGATTTGGGGAAAGATATCAGTACGAATAATTACGAAGGTGGCTTAGTTATCACATTCCCAAGTAGTGTGTTCTTTGATAGTGGGAATGCGGTTTTAAAAGACACTATGAAACGGGCACTTGACATTATTGCTGTCAAGTTGAATGAGATTGACAATGATATTCTTGTTAAAGGATTTACCGACAATATACCTATTAAAGATAGTGTGTTTTCATCTAACTGGCAGTTGTCTGCTTTCAGAGCTGCTAATGTTGTTCAATATCTTGTTGAGAATGCGCAGGTAGATGGAACACGTTTGATGGCAGTAGGTTGTGGAGAGAATGATCCAGTTGCCTCTAATGATACAGTAAAAGGAAGAAACAAGAATAGACGTATTGAGATGATAATATTAGCGAATGAAAATTGAAGTCTTGACACAGACGCTTTAACATGATAACCTTTCATAAGATAGAAGAGCAAAGATATTTGCGGATTATACAGTGATGTAGTCTGCAAGTATCTTTTTTTGTTATATAGAATACTTAAGAAATTCTTTTTCTTGTTTTCGTACATACTATAACTTATCGGAAGGAAACCAATTGATGTGAATCAACTTATGATTTCGACCAATAATATAGCGATAGAACGATATTTTAGAGCTAGCTATACAGTTAAATTATAGAATTGGTAGCATAGCTACTTCTATGGATTACACTAAAGAGTACTTAATTACAGAAAGGATAATGAAACATGCAATGGATTAAAGACAAAAAAGTTTGGGTTGATATTTTATGGGAGTGTTTTGGTAGTTTTCTGATAGCAATTGCGCTATATAATTTTGCCCTTAATGCGAAGTTTCCGATGACGGGGTTTTCTGGCATTGCGATGATTTTCTATCGTCTATACCAAGCACCTATCGGTATAACAACAATTATTTTAAATATTCCTGTCGCAATCATATGCTATCGTTTAATAGGTAGAGATTTTTTACTACGGTCCCTACGTTGTATGGTAATTTCTTCGTTAGTGATCGATTATATAGCCCCTCTGTTACCATTATATAATGGTAACAGAATGTTAGCAGCTATTGTTACAGGAACATTAGGTGGAATTGGTTATGCAGTAATCTATATGCGTAATTCATCAACGGGTGGTTCGGATTTCTTAATTATGGCAGCAAAGGCAATTCGACCTCACATGAAACTAGGCACAATTGCATTCCTATCAGATATCGGAATTATCCTAGTTGGTGGAATTATCTTCAAAGATATGGACGGTATCATATATGGTATGATTATTAATTTCTTATTTGCCATAGTTGTAGATAGGGTTATGTGTGGATTGAATTCTGGTAAAGTCGCTTTAATAGTTACAGAAAGAGGAGAAGAAGTCTGTGATCTCATAGACGAATGTTGTGGACGAGGTTCAACAATACTTGATGGTAGAGGTGGCTATAAGAAGAATGAGAAACAAGTTGTTATGGTTGCTTGTAATTCGAAGCAAATGTATCAAGTTGAGAAGACAGTTAAAAGGTTAGATGAAGAGGTATTCATTATAGTAATGGATGCCAACGAGATTCACGGAGAAGGGTTCCGAGTGTTTGGATAATCAGTTAATAAAATAAATGACAGGACAATGGATAAAATCACGGATTAGATAGCATCTTATTCTTATAATATTTTATATAAGGTTTGGAGAAGCTATGAAGAAAAAATTAATGTTTCCAACTGCATTTACTGTTTTGTTTATCGTCCTTATCTTAGCAGCAGGACTAACCTATCTGGTTAATGCGGGAGCATATGCTAAGTTGGTTTACGATTTGGATAATCAAGTCTTTATTGAAACATTCCCAGATGGAACTACTAGGGAATTAGAAGGAACTCAAAAAACATTAGATGAATTAGGAGTTTCTAGTGATATTGCTAAGTTTCAAGAGGGTAGTATTAATAAACCAATAGCGGTTCCGGGGACATATGAGAAGGTAAAGGCAAATCCACAAGGAATTAGGGAACTGTTGTTGGCACCGATACAAGGTGTTTATGATAGTATAGGTATTATCTTATTCGTATTTATCATTGGTGGAGTGATCGGTATCATCAATGAAAGTGGTGCTATCAATGCTGGAATAGCAGCATTATCAAGGGTAACAAAGGGGCATGAATATATGTTGATTGTCTTTGTTACATTCCTAGTAGCCTTAGGGGGAACAACCTTTGGCTTAGCAGAGGAGACAATTGCTTTCTATCCTATCTTAATGCCTGTGTATCTTGCGGCAGGGTATGATGCAATTGTATGTATCGCAGCTATTTATATGGGATCATCAATAGGTTCCATGTTTTCAACCACAAATCCTTTTTCTGTTGTTATAGGCTCGAATGCAGCAGGGATTAACTTTACACAAGGGGTTTCCTTTCGATTGATTGGTTTGGCTGTGGGATTTATAATTACCACTCTATATATCGTGCGTTATGCAAACCGTATCTCAAAGAATCCAGAAAAGTCTCTTGTATATGACTTAAGCGATGAAATGAATGCACATTTTAAGAAAGAGTCTAAGGAAGTTGAATTCACACCAAGACGTATCATGATATTAATAATTTTCATTTTAAGTTTTGTAGTTATGATCTATGGGGTCGCAAACCTTGGCTGGTGGTTTGAGGAGATGACCGCCTTGTTCTTGGTTTCGGGTGTTATTATAGGAATTTTTGCTGGTATGGGTGAGAAGATTTTTGTTAATACTTTCATAGCTGGGGCGGCAGATCTGATGGGAGTTGGTCTAGTAATCGGTATTGCTAGGAGTATTAACATTATCTTGGAGAATGGTTTGGTTTCGGATACGATTTTATATGGTTTATCCACCATGGTATCAGGAATGAATCGTAACATCTTCGTAATCTTGATGATGTTTGTGTTTATGATTTTGGGATTCTTTATTGCGTCTTCATCAGGTCTTGCAACTTTAGCAATTCCAATAATGGCGCCAATAGCAGACGCAGTTAATGTTCCAAGAGATGTAATAATAACAGCATGTATCTTCGGGCAAGGTCTTATGTCTTTCATAACACCAACAGGGCTTATACTTGCAAGTTTAGAGATGGTGCATGTAACGTATAACAAATGGCTACGGTTTGTTCTGCCATTATTAGCGTTAATCACAATCTTAGCAATTTTTATATTATTACTTGAAATAAATATATAGTTTTTTGTGATTATGTTAGTCAATATTGATTACAGTATGTTCTATCTTGACAAAATATGATTTTTTATCTTGAAATTTTGTTTAATTTGTGCTAAAATGAACTTAAATTGTATGAATGATATTAGATTGTGACTGGTAATGCAGGCAAGACTAACTTGTAGAAGTGTAATCTTCTATTTAGGTTGGTCTTTTTTTAATTGATAAACCAGTTATTGGAAGTTCTGATTTTCGCTAGAAGTTATACTAGTAGGAGGTAGGCAATGTGTATAAGATAGCAAAGCTGATAAATAATAATATAGTATGTTCTATCGATGCAGAAGGCAATGAAGTCATTTTGCGAGGATTAGGAATTGGATTTAATAAAAAGGTTAATGATAGTATTGAAGATGAGAAGGTTGAGAAAATCTATAAGATGGCAAACAAGGACGCATCCAATAAACTTCAAGAATTATTAGCCGAAATACCCATAGAATACGTTACTGTTTGCACAGAAATCATAGAATATGCAACCAAGACGTTGAATAAAAAGTTGAATGATAATATCTATATAACTTTAACCGATCATATAAGTTTTGCGATTACTAGAAAAGATAATAAGTTAGAATATCGTAATGTACTATTAACTGAAATTAAAACTTTCTATGAGGAAGAATATCAGATAGGGGTTCAAGCGTTAGAGATAATTAAAGACAAATTGGGTGTTGAATTATCCTATGATGAGGCAGGTTTTATTGCTTTGCATATTGTTAATGCTGAACTAGATACCAATATGGGAAATATGGTCAAGATAACAGAGTTAATACAAAAGGTAAAGGAACTTATTTATAATTATTATGGCAAAGATATTGATGAAGATTCCTTAAATTACAAGCGATTTATAACTCATCTCAAATTCTTCGGTCAACGTATATTCACGGATAAAGCGACGGAAGAGGATGATGAAGAATTTAGAAGTCTTGTTAAGAATCGATATCCTATTGAATACCAATGTGCTGAGAATATTGGTAAATTGGTATTAGAACAATATAATAAAAAGGTTACGGAAGAAGAACTAATGTTTCTTACAATACATCTAAAAAGATTGCAGATGTCATAAGAGCAGAATAGAGACCGGATTGTGACTGGTAAAGCAGGCAAGACCGAAGTGATAGTATAGCATATGAGATAGCGTGTGTTATAGCTATTGCTTTGGTCTTTTTTATACAACAAAACATGGGTGTTAAAATGGACTATCCATTTTTCATATACATCACATAGTAACATGACGTTATTATGTAGAAGATATATAAGTAACAAGTAGAAAGGTAAAGTGAAACAATGAAAGACAAATTATTTGGTGTTTTACAAAGGGTTGGTAGATCATTTATGTTACCAATCGCGATTTTGCCAATCGCAGGATTATTCTTAGGAATTGGTGGATCATTTACAAATCAAACAATGTTAGAGACATATGGATTGGTTAAGTTTATGGGGGAAGGTACAGTCCTAAATGCCATCTTAACAGTAATGAATGCAGCGGGTAGTATTGTATTTGATAATTTACCAGTGTTATTTGCTATGGGTGTTGCAATTGGTATGGCGAAAAAGGAAAAAGACGTTGCAGCTTTAGCAGCAGCGATCGCTTTCTTTATTATGCATGCTTCCATTGGTGCGATGATTGACATTAATGGTGGTGTTGAGAACTTATTAACTGGTGCATCTGCACAAGTATTAGGAATCACCTCCTTACAAATGGGTGTATTTGGAGGTATTATAGTAGGTCTTGGTGTAGCCGCACTTCATAATCGTTTTTATAAGATTGAATTACCACAAGTTCTTTCGTTTTTTGGAGGAACAAGATTTGTACCAATCATCAGTACAGTAGTTTACCTATTCGTTGGTATTGCCATGTTCTTTATATGGCCTGTAATCCAAAATGGTATCTACCATGTAGGTGATCTTGTATTAAGATCAGGGTATGCTGGTACATGGGTATATGGTGTAATGGAAAGAGCGTTAATTCCATTTGGTTTACATCATGTATTCTATATTCCATTCTGGCAAACAGCAGTTGGTGGTACTGCAGAAGTAGCAGGAGTACTTGTTGAAGGTGCTCAAAACATCTTCTTTGCTGAACTTTCGGCACCAAATATTCAAAAGTTCAGTGTAGAAGCAACCAGATTTATGTCAGGTAAATTCCCACTTATGATCTTTGGTTTACCTGGTGCGGCACTTGCTATGTATTCTTGTGCTAAATCAAACAAAAAGAAAATTGTTGGTGGATTATTATTATCTGCAGCATTAACTTCTATGTTAACAGGTATTACAGAACCACTTGAATTCACATTTTTATTCGTAGCTCCTATACTTTATGTAATTCACTGTGTGTTCGCAGGTTTAGCATACATGATAATGCATATGCTAGGCGTTGGTGTAGGTATGACATTCTCTGGTGGCGCAATCGATTTATTCTTATTCGGTATATTACAAGGTAACGCTAAGACAAACTGGATATATGTTGTAATTGTTGGTATATTCTACTTTGCTGTCTACTACTTCTTATTCCGTTTTTTAATCTTGAAGTTCAATTTTAAGACTCCAGGACGTGAAGATGATACAGAAGAAACAAAATTATATACAAGAGCAGATGTTAATGCTCGTAAAGATCAAACTGGTAACACTGGTGAAGTGGGTACTGCTGATGAAACCTCAGTATTAATTACTAGAGGTTTAGGGGGAAAAGCAAACATTAGTGATTTGGATTGTTGTGCAACAAGACTACGTACAACAGTTCTAGATCCTTCCTTAGTTGATGAACAAACTCTTAAAGCAAGTGGAGCAGCAGGGGTAATTAAAAAAGGTAATGGAATTCAAGTAATTTATGGTCCAAAAGTTACTGTTATTAAATCTAACTTAGAAGATTTCTTACAAACTGCAGCAAGTGACCATGTAATGGAACAAGAAGCTCCTGTAGTTACAGAAACATCTAATAAAAGAGAAGAAACTAATAAATCTACAAACTCTGAAATGCATACAATTTACTCACCTATGGAAGGTAAAGCAATGCCACTTAAGGAAGTAGACGATGGTGTGTTCTCAGAAGAATTATTAGGAAAAGGTATCGCAATTGAACCAAGTACAGGTATTGTAAAAGCTCCATTTGATGGGGAGATACTTATGGTATTTGATACAAAACATGCGATTGGAATACGTTCTAATGATGGAGTAGAGATTCTAATTCATATTGGAATTGATACGGTTAGGCTGAATGGAAAACCGTTCGAAATCAAAGTAGAAAGTGGTCAAAAAGTAAACAAAGGTGATATTCTTGCAGAGGTAGATCTACAAGGTATTATAGATGCAGGATATCGTACAATCACACCAGTTATTGTATCGAACACTGAAAGTTACGAAGAAGTAACCGCTACAGTTACAGGTAACGTAACATTTGGTGACGAAGTTATTAAAGTTAACTAACAGGTACTAATCAGATCTTTGAGAAAAAGTTGTGTAAATGAAAGTTAGAATACTAGTAGGCAGTTGTAAAACTCTTCTCAATGGCGATAACGAATGTTTGTCGCCAATACGAAGAGCTTGGCAATTGCTAATTATAAGAGAAAAAGTGAGGATAAACATATGAAACAATTTAATTACGTTATTACAGATGAAGCAGGAATTCACGCTAGACCAGCGGGTCTTTTAGTTAAAGAGGCAAAAAACTATAGTTCAAAAATCACTTTAGAAGCAAATGGTAAAGCAGCTGAAGCAACTAAGTTATTAGCAATAATGGGAATGGCAGTTAAAAATGGTACTACTGTAACTGTAACAGTTGAAGGTGAAGATGAAGAAAAAGCATGTGTAGAAATGGAACAATTCTTCAAAGCTAATTTCTAAGAAGATAAGGAGTTATACTATGCAACAATATAGTGGAAAGTCTATATTTAAAGGAATAGCAATCGGAAAGATTTATTTCTATTCTAAAGGGGAACAACAGGTTAAGAGACACAAAATAGAAGATGCTGCAGGAGAAATCACACGTTATAACAATGCAAAAGAGCAAGCAATAAATGAGTTAACAAAACTTTATGAAAAAGCGCTGAAAGAAGTTGGCGAAGGGAATGCAGAAATCTTCAACGTTCATATCATGATGCTAGAAGATGAAGATTATAACGATTCCGTTAACAATATCGTAGAGAATCAGTCAATGAATGCAGAATACGCAGTAGCAAGAACTGCTGACAATTTCTATGAGATGTTCTCAAACATGGAAGATGAGTACTTCAAAGCAAGAGCATTCGATATCAAAGATATCTCCGAACGCGTTATCTCAATCTTAAACGGCGCTTCTACAGGCAGTGATATCGGTAATGAACCAGTTATTATCGTTGCGAACGACTTAGCACCAAGTGAGACAGTACAGATGGATAAGGATAAACTCCTAGCATTCGTAACAGAATTAGGTTCTTCGAATTCTCATACAGCAATCCTTGCTAGAACTATGAATATTCCTGCTTTAATTGGCGTTAAGATTGAGGAATCATGGAATGGAAAGATGGCAATTGTCGATGGCTATACGGGAACATTCTATATTGATCCAGAAGAAGAAATGCTGAATGAATATAAAGCGAAAAAAGAAGAAGAAGAAAATAGTAGAAAGTTACTTCAAGATTTAAAAGGAAAAGAAAACGTTACATTAAGTGGACAAAAGATAAATATCTATGCAAACATTGGTAACGTAACTGACCTTGCTGCTGTGCTTCAAAACGATGCAAGTGGAATTGGATTATTCAGAAGTGAATTCTTATATCTAGAATCCGATCATTTACCAACAGAAGAAGAACAATTCCAAGTGTATAAACAAGTTGCAGAAACCATGGCAGGTAAGAAAGTTATTATCCGTACACTAGATATCGGTGCAGATAAGCAAGTTGATTACTTAAACCTTGGTAAAGAAGATAATCCAGCAATGGGATATCGCGCTATTCGTATTTGCCTTAATGAGCCAGAAATCTTCAAAACACAACTTAGAGCCATTCTACGTGCAAGTGCATTCGGTAACATCTCAATCATGTTCCCAATGATTATCTCGGTGAATGAAGTTCTTCAAATTAAAAAGATTGTAGCAGAAGTAAAGGCAGAATTAGATACTGTGGGTATTGAATATGGTGAAGTAGAACTTGGAATCATGATCGAAACACCAGCAGCGGCTATCATTAGTGATTTATTAGCGAAGGAAGTTGATTTCTTCAGTATTGGAACAAATGATTTAACTCAATATACCTTAGCAATTGACCGTCAAAATGCAAAGTTAGATCCTATCTATGATGCTCATCATGAAGCAGTATTACGACTAATTCAAATGGTAGTGGATAATGCTCACAAAGAAGGAATCTGGGCTGGTATTTGCGGTGAATTAGGTGCAGATTTATCATTAACAAAACGTTTCCTTGAGATGGGATTAGATGAATTATCCGTTTCTCCAACTTTTGTATTACCAGTTCGTAAAGAAGTAAGAGAAACTAAATAACATTAGAATGTAAATTACTTAAAAGAAAAGAGCCATATGAGAGAATACAGTTCGTATTCACTTATAGGGCTCTTTCCTTATTCTTTGAAATTAGTATGCAAATAAACTTGTATTATAGGGAGGTAGATGTTAAAATTAGTAAACAAATGATAGGATAGAAAAGCTATGTCAATCGAACCAATCTGAATCAGGCGAGGTAAGTGAGTATCTAGATTGCTAAGAGGCAAGATAAGGAAAGTGAGAATACGAATGAATGTTATTAGGAAGAACAAATCAGTAATTGCGTTACTTGTAGTGGTTTCATTATTATTAGGACTACCAACTTATGCAAAGGCAGAAGAAACAGCAAATTATTTTCTGCCGGTTCATGAAAAGGCTTTGTCAAACGGGGAGACGTTCAGTTTGCAAGTTCCAAGTGGGGGAAATTATGAGTACACCATCGAAGGGAATTACTATTCTGTAAGTGTAGAAAAAGATGAGTATTCTAACGTTCTTTTGGTAACCGGATTATCAAGTGGAGAAGCTACAATAGTGGTTTCGCTCTATGATCAAGACTTTAATTACATAGCAAGCGATTCGTGTAAAGTAATTGTTACAGAAAAAGAGCTAGGAGAAGAATCAGTAGTATGTGCAGTTGGGAAAACAGCACAGTTACATATGTCAGGTTATTCACAAGCGCAAGTAGGTACATGGATGAGCTCTAATCCTACGGTGGCTACAGTGAACGAGACGGGTTTAGTTACAGGGATATCAATGGGATACACAGATATTACTGTGAATTGTGTTGAATACAATGGTTTGATTACAACATATACGTGTCGTGTGGCAGTTAGTGATCCCAAAATTCAAATGACATCTGGAAATCTGGCGGTGGATTGTACTCAGGAGTTAGCGCTTACAGGATTACAACCAGAGAGTAAAGTAACGCTAACAACTAGTAACTCATCAGTGGCAGAGGTATGGGAATATTCGAATGCAATCTATGCAGTGAATAAAGGAACAGCGACTATTACTTGTGAAATCGATGGTGTGAGGTTAACTTATAAAGTAACAGTAACGGATCCACAAGTAAATGTGCAATTACTTCCCATTGTAAAAGGTAAGAAAACGAAGATTAAAGTAACAGGTACCAATAAGAATAGTAAAATTAGTTACCAATCTACTAGTACTTCCATTGCTAAAGTAGATAAGAGTGGATATGTAATCGGTAAGAAAGCTGGATCTACTAGTATCCAAATTAATGTTGATGGTAAAGAGATGTTTGTTCCTGTATCAGTAGGCAGTAGTAAGGTGATAGGTGCATTAGAATATGCGATGAAAGCAATAGGAACACCATATAGTCAGGATAAGAGAATGGAGAAAGGATATTACGATTGTAGTAGCCTAGTCTGGAGAGCCTATCATAGTGCAGGTGTAGATATAGGAAATAAATACTGGGCACCAACAGCAGCTGATATGGCAAAAACTCTAGTTAATAATAAGAAAGCAATTGCGTATAAGGCCCTGCCAGTAGAGAAATTACAACCGGGAGATTTACTTTTCTTTGCTAAGACAGATGGAACAAGTAATGGACGTTACAAGAATATCTATCATGTAGCTATCTATTGTGGAACTTATGGGGATGGTTATGGTAGTGGTTTGTTATTAGAAGCTAGAACCAGCAATGTAGGTATGTTTACGTATTGGACCACTGATCGCAATGTGGTTGTAGTCGCAAGACCTACGAAATAAATTATAATAAACTCAAACTTCGCACTTGAAGATTACGAAGAGTAGCTAACTGCTATAGCAGGCGAAAAAGCCGCTCCCGCTTAGCTTCACACGTAGCAGTACTAAGATTTCGCGTTGCTCAATCAAGTGCTGACGTGTTCAGATAGTTTTTCTTATGAATATAGCAATTATCTACTCTAAGTGAAGTTTATATGTGCGAAGTATGTGTTAAAAATAAATGTAAGCAGGAATAAGTCTGTTAGGAAAATCATAACTGAATTAATGATATAATAAAAAGACAATCTTTGTGGTTATTTATAGAGCACGGATTTATACTTCCATGCTTCGTGTATAACCATTTATAAGGTTGTCTTTTAAAGTTGCATTGATTTATTAGAAAATTTGTTTAGTAGATTTATTTTTATGGAAAGCTTGCTTGACATTTGTTATAGTTGATGTATAATGAAATTAAGGAAAGTAAACTTTACATGAGAAGGGGGAATAATTTGCGAAATCGTTTGGAAACAATACGCAAAGAACGTGGAATTAAACAAGAAGAACTTGCAGCTGCAGTAGAAGTATCGAGGCAAACGATTGGCTCATTAGAGAATGGAAGATATAATCCTTCGATTATATTAGCATTTAAAATTGCACGTTATTTTGGTATGAGCATTGAAGAGATTTTTATTTATGAGGAGGAGTGAGAATGAAAAATTGCAAAAGTATTGTTATTAGTATTTTAGGGGTTTTACTGTGTGGAATTGGTTTCTATTTTGTGAAATCATTAACGGATCCACAAGGTATCATGAAGACATTACCATATATCTTAGTAGGCATAGGATGTGGAATGTTTGGGCACGGAGTTGGAGATCTTATCAATAAAAAAGTCACTGCTAAAAACCCTGAACTTGTAAAACAAATTGAAATTGACCAGAATGATGAGCGAAATATTATGATAACGAATATGGCAAAGGCAAAAGGATTTGATATAATGACATATGTTTTTGCTGCTTTATTGTTAGCCTATGGTTTAATGGGGGCTTCCATGGAGGTTATAATACCCTTTGTTATTGCTTATCTTTTCGTTCAATTCTATGCCGTATATATTCGGTTGAGAAAGGATAGAGAAAACTAAAGGTATAATTATAGTAGTATATAAAATATAAAATATAAAATATAAAAGATTAAGACAATCTTCAAATATGTTTGAAACACGGATATGCAATATCTACATATCCGTATAAAACAGTTGAAGGTTGCCTTTTTTGCGTAAATGAATATAATTTGCCAATACTCCGTTTTGTTAATAGACACGTATAGTCCTATTTAAAGAAATTTATGAAAATAGTTATAATTGCCGAATTAAAAAAGTCTATAAATAAGCAGCCAACGATAGGGACCACGAAATAAGGAGTGTGAACAAAACCATAACGATTTGTAAGCTCATCCATATTCGCAATTGCATTCGGAGTTGCACCCATACCAAAGCCACAGGTAGCTGATGCGAATACAGCTGCTTCGTAATTCTTACCCATAATTCGGAAGGTTAAGATATAAGCAAACAGCCCTACCAGTAGGGTTTGAGAGAATAACATCACGATTAATGGGAATGCCAAATCGAATAACTCCCATAATCGTAGACCCATAAGTGCCATAGTTAAAAAGAAAGAAAGACTTAATCCGCCAAGTGTTTCGATTTCTTTCTCAACAATTTCTATCTTTCTGAAATCGTAGATATTACGTATAATAGCGGCAACAATCATAGCACCGATATACGATGGGAATGTTAGCTCAAGCTGCTCAATTATATCAGATAGTATTGATCCAATCCCCATAGCTATGAACAAGAGGCAGGCTCCGTTCATTAAGCGTTTGTAGGAGAGAATATTATGATTTTCTTCATTATAATCGCCAACTTCATCGGGCTCTTTTTCAGAATCTTCATCTTTAACCGTTTTTAATTTGTGATGATGAATTAAACGCCTTGCAACTATTCCACCGATAATACTTCCCATAACTAATCCAAATGTCGCGGAAGCAACAGAAACTGTGGTAGCACCACTTACCCCCATATCCTCAAGAATTGGGCCGAATGAGCCTGCTGTACCGTGACCGCCAATCATTGGTATGGAAGCAGTACAAAGGCCTAGAAGCACTGGTAATTGAAACAAAGAGGCAAGCGTTACACCTAGTAAATTCTGCAATATTACTAATAGAACTGCAAGACATAGAAAGAAGGCTACCTTGTTTCCACCTTTTTTTAAAACTTTAAAGCTGGCTGTGAAACCAATACTAGTAAAAAAGGCTGTCATGAATAGATTCTGTAGAGTTGTATCAAGATTAAAAGTAGCAACTCCTGTAATTTGAAGTATAAGTATAAGTAAAGCAAAGATAAAGCCTCCAACAACGGAGGGAGGTATGCAATATTTTTTCAAGATAGAAAACTTATTACGAATGTATTTTCCTATATAGAATACAATGGAGACCAGTGCCATAGTCTTATAGATGTCTAAATTTATTTCCATAGATCTGTTTAGTCCTTTCCTTTCTTGTTTGCAAATAATGTTTTTATCACAAAACGTGTAGTATATATAATATAGTAAAAACATGAAAAAGTAAATATTAATACCAAATATGAAAAAACTTAGCAGCACTTCTTCGAAATACATTATAGTTAGTTTCTCCAGTTGTATTTAAAATACTCAAATGGAATAAACTAAAGCTAAACGTATAGGATCAATGAGCAAATGTAACGAATTTACATTGACAATCATAATAATAATTACTATTATTGTTATATGAAATACAGGATTATTGGAGATCCAGGGAAGGAGTAGGTTAATTTGGATTATAGAAAGATAGCCGAAGATATTATAAAAAATGTGGGTGGTAAAGAGAATATTGAATCACTCACCCATTGTTTTACAAGATTACGCTTTATACTTAAAGAGGAGAATAAAGCGAATAAGCCAAGGATAGAGCAACTGGAAGGTGTTATATCTGTGGTACAAGCAGGCGGAGAGTACCAAATCGTTTGCGGAGCAAAGGTAGAACATATCTATGACGCATTAATTCAAGTCTTAGACATGGAGCAATTAAGTAATACGAATACTGAAACAGTGAAACGTAAAAAAACAGCAAAACAGATAGGAAATCAATTATTACAGATCATTACTCAAATCTTCACACCTTTAGTACCAGCAATAGCGGCAGCAGGCTTAATAAAAGGATTCTTGACTGCAGCGAAGTTGATTATGAGTAATCGGGGAGTAGATATATCAACTTCAGATACGTATACAATATTGTTTGCGGTCAGTCAGGTAATCTTTTATTTCTTCCCTATATTCTTAGCGATGACTTGCGCGAAAGCACTTCGTAGCAATCAAGTAATTGCTATGGTAATCGCCGGTACATTAGTTTATCCAGGGATTGATACTATGATTCAGGATGTTGCAACGAAGACTACAATATTTGGTTTACCGGTAGTAAAAGGTGCTTGGCAAATAGGTGAATCCGTAAAGGTATTCTCCTATACAGAGTCAGTAATACCAATTATACTTGCTGTATGTGTTATGGCGTTCTTAGAGAAATGGTTAAAGAGAATAATACCAGAAGTCATACAATTAATCTTAGTACCTGGATTGGAATTATTAATTATGATACCATTAACATTATCGCTATTAGGACCTATCGGTATCTATATTGGTAACGGAATTCAAATTGGTTATGATGCGGTAATCGGAGTTAGTCCAATCCTTGGTGGGGCTTTAATCGGTGGACTTTGGGGTGTGTTTGTAATCTTTGGAGCACACCGTGCATTATTACCGATAGGGCTTAACGATGTAGCGCTTAATGGCCATCAGAATATTCTTGCATTCGCTGGTTCAGCAAACTTTGCACAAGGTGGTGCAGCTCTTGGAGTAATGCTTCGAACGAAAAGTAAAGAGTTAAAACAAATCGCTGCTTCAGGCACAATAGCGGCTACCGTAGTTGGGGTAACAGAACCAGCAATTTATGGTTCTAATTTGAGGCTAAAGAAACCCATGGTGTGTGCGATTATAGCAGGTGCTGTTGGTGGTGCGATTATGGGGTTTGGTGGCGTGTATGGTGATGCATTTGCCAATAATGGGGTGTTAACAATCTTCACATATGCCGCATTTGGTATGAGAAAGTTTATGTTTTACCTAGTTGGTATTGCAGTAGCCTATTTTGGAGCAGCAGCTCTTACTTATATAATAGGGTTTGAAGAAGAATTAAGTGAAGAGCGTAATTCAGAGAATGTGAATGATGAAATATATGAGGATTCAGGAGTAATAGAAGAATCAAACAAATTAGAAGAATCAAACGTAGACAAATCAACTACGTTATACGCTCCCCTTGAAGGAGAATTAATTTCGCTTTTAGAGATAGAAGATCAAGCATTCGCATCGGGTGGAATGGGACAAGGTGTTGCAATAATACCAAGCAAAGGTGAGGTTTTGGCTCCTTGGGATTGTACAGTAAGTATGATATATCCAACCTTACATGCAATTGGGTTACAATTAGATACTGGTTTGGAGATGCTAATTCATGTAGGAATGAATACAGTCGAATTGGAAGGAAAGCATTTTACTAAACACGTAGAAGTAGGGCAACATATAGAAAGAGGAACAAAAATTATATCTTTTGATTTGGAAGAGATAACAAAGGCGGGATATGATTTGACTACACCAATTATTCTACCTGAAGTGAAATTATGCCAAATCACAAGAACAAACCAAACCAGATGTAATAGAGATACAATAATAATGGAAGTAAAGGATGTAGATTAGATGAAAAACGATAGATTTCCACCAGATTTCTTATGGGGAGCGTCTTCCTCGGCGTTTCAAATCGAAGGAGGCTGGGATGAAGATGGCAAAGGTAAGACAGTAGCAGATTATAACTCCTTTAAAAAATCAGAACGTCAAGCAGATAGTAAGATAGCCAGTGATTTTTATCACCATTGGAAAGAAGATATAGCGCTTATGAAAGAATTAGGCTTAACGATGTACCGTTTTTCCATTGCTTGGGCAAGAATCATTCCTGATGGTGATGGCGAGGTGAATGAACAAGGCATTACGTTTTATAGCCAGATTATTGATGAGCTATTAAACAATGGTATTGAGCCTTTCGTAACTTTATATCATTTTGATTTACCATATGCATTGGTGGAGAGATACAATGGATGGGAGAATCGAGAGTGCGTATATGCATTCGAAAGATATGCAAGGATTTGTTTTGAAGCATTTGGTGATCGGGTTAAATACTGGCAGGTCCACAATGAACAAAATCTAATGATTCGTGTCGATGAACGTATGAATATTAATGAAGAGACACTTCATAGGGCGGATAAGCTAAGGGCGCAGATGGATTATCATATGTGTTTAGCACATGCATTCGCAATACGTGCTTGTCATGAAATCGTGACGGATGGAAAGATTGGTCCAGCAATCTCATCAACTTGTACGTATCCCCTTACCAATAAACCAGAAGATGTGTGGGCAGCTAAGATGAATGATTGGTTTAAGACAGAATACTGTTTAGAGATGCATATGACAGGAGAGTACCCTGGATATTATATGCGTTATCTGAAAAAGAGAGATATCGTTCCAGTTATGTTAGAAGAAGATAAAGAGATTCTTAAGAATGCTAAGATGGATTATATTGCAGTGAATTACTATCGTACCCTTTGTGCTAGCTACCTTAAGGAAGAGGATACTCACCCGAAAGGGGAACGCGCATTCCGAGGTAATGAAGTTGATTTTGATCAATATGGATATTTCCGTGATGAAAAGAATGAGAATCTTGCGGCTACCGAATATGGCGCTCAGATTGACCCTATGGGGCTTCGTATTGTACTAAACGAATATTATCGTAAATATCGTGTGCCACTTATTATTACGGAGAATGGATTAGGAGCGGTAGATGTATTGACTAATGATGGGAAAATCCACGATGAATATCGAATAGATTATCTTAGAAAGCATATTGAAGCATGTGCATTAGCTGTTGAAGACGGCGTAGAATTAATGGGGTATAGCCCATGGTCGGTTATGGATTTATTAAGTTCTCATCAAGGGTTTAAGAAAAGATATGGATTCATCTATGTCAATCGAGAGGATCATGATTTAAAAGATATGCGAAGAATCCCCAAGGATAGTTATTATTGGTATCAGAATGTTATTCGTACCAACGGAGAAGAATTATAGTAGAAAATATTGAATAATCCTTTCATACTTGTACAGAATAAACGGAGTAATTATTGTATTACCTCAGATATAAAACACATTGGTATGTCTGCTGGCATTATAAAGAGTTTCGCAATTAACTATTACTTTAGCTATTACTTTTATGAGGAAAAGGAGATTTGATATGGAGCAAAACAACAATACCAAAACTACTAGCACAGTAAATGAGACAACGAACAAAGCAGAAACAAGTGCAAACAAAACGACTAGAAATAAAGAAACTGACAATTATAAGTTTACGAATAAGATCAACATGGATTATGATTGGAATTCGGAATATGGAGACGGAGATATTCCAGATATAGACAAGTAAATTGGTTTATTTGTTATTCTAGGATTAAATGCATTCTCACAGCAGTAAAAAGACAATCTTTGTGGTTTCTGTGGATTCACGGATCGGACGTATCCGTGAATCCACAGGAAAACCATGGAAAGATTGTCTCTTTAAGTTGTATTTGTATTTGTGTTTTGTATTCTAAAACTTATAACTTAATTAGTTACTTGCAACAGTTCCCTTTTAATTACGATATTGCAATGTTTTCTTCAGTAGTTGTAATTTCATTTTTGTTCTTACGAATTACTGCAAAAACTACAGTTATACCCATTACAACAACTAAGATAGCAAGTAATACAAGTATATTCTTCCAGATAAGAGAGGCATCCCCTGTTCCACTGATTGCTTCTTTGAATAGGCCTACGGAGTAAGTCATTGGCATGAATGGATACATTACGTTGTAGAACTTTGGTAATGTCTCGATTGGGAATGTACCACCACAGGAAGCTAATTGTATGATAAGGAAAGCAATAGCGAGGAATTTACCAATGTTACTGAAGAAGAGTAATAATAGTTGTATGATAGCAATGAATACCATAGATACCAGACAACAAGAAACAAAATATAAAGGTAAATTCTCTACGGTCAATCCTAATCCAATTTTTAATACAATGCATAATACGACAGCTTGTAGTAATCCAATGATTAAATATGCAAAGCTTCTTTTAATTACTTGTGTGGATTTTCTTGATAATAAGTTGAAATGATTATCTGGATCAAAGTAAATACCGAAGAAAATCATTAATCCACCAACCCATAAGGAAAGTGACATAAAATATGGAGCGAAGGCGGTACCATAGTTAGGTACTGGAGCATATGCTTCCGCTTCTATTGTTACAGGATCAGCAGCATATTCATGTAAGCCATCTAAACTAGTAATCTTATCATTTGCCTCTGTAAGAGAAGTATTTACTCCATCATTAGCAGTTTGAAGACCGTCAGTTAACTTCTTAGCACCATCATTCAATGTAGAAGTACCAGTTACTAAAGAAGCAGTGCCATCATTCAAAGTATTAGCACCATCTTTCACTTGTGAAGCACCGTCATCAAGTTTCGTTGCACCATTTGAAAGTGTATTAATACCATCTGATAAAGATGCAAGACCATTTGATAAGGAGTTAGAACCATCGTATAAGCTGTTTGTTCCAGATACGATTTGTTTGCTGGCTTTATTTAATTTAGCCAAACCGCTTTGTAAATCACTTGCGCCTGTTGCTAATGCACTGGAACCTTCTTTGGCAGAAGTTAAACCTTCTTTGATTTGTGTAATACCAGCTTTGAGAGTAGTAAGGTTTTGTGTTCCAGCGGATAAGGTTTCTGTACCAGTCTTTAAAGAGGCTGCACCTTGTTTTAAGGTAGTAGATGCTTCCTCAAGTGCCTTCATACTTTCAAGATTTTCTTTCGTTGTTAACTGCGATACAATAGCTTGAATGGTAGCGTCGTGTGTTGATGCCGCATATTGGCCTAGTGTATTGGTTAACGTTGATACAGTGCTTATTAGTGTATCTACACCAGCTGTATAAGAATTGATACCATCAGCTAAGGAAGAAGCACCAATAGCGAGTGAGGCAGCGCCATCTTTTAAATCCCCTAATTTGCTTGTTCCAGCTTCTAGTTTTGTTGCACCTTCTAATAAGGTATCAATTCCAGTATCTAGCGTTGCCATATTCGTTGCAAGTGTTGTACTTCCAGTTGAAGCAGATTTAACTCCTGACCTGAAGGTTTCCATGTTTTTTGATAATTTTCCTAGACCTTGGTTTAATGTTGTTCCACCTGCTAGAATCTTTTGGATTCCTGCTTGAAGACTCTTAGAGCCTGTGGACAAGGTTGATGTACCTTCTTTTAATGTAGTTGTTGCACTAGCTAATTTGTCAGTACCTGAGTGTAATTCTTCTGATGCATCAGATAGTTTCGTTGTTCCCTCTGATAAATCAGTAGCACCATTTTTCAGAGTTGACAAACCATCAGATAAGGTCTGTAACTGATCAGGTACACTTGTTAATTGGTCAGATAAAGTACTTACGATTTCATCATCTACGGAAGAACGTAAAGATTTTTCAACCTTTTCAACTGCAGTGTTAAGGATTTGAGAGGCTAAGTAATTTCTTTTTTCGTTTGCAGAATAAGTAATTGTTGCAGTTTGCTTTTCCGTCGTACTTGATGAACTGATGTCCTTAGAGAAATTCTCTGGAATTACAATAATTGCATAATAATCTCCAGTCTTCAAGCCTTCTTTTGCAGTCTTTGCATCTGTGAATGTAAACTTAAGGGATGCATCTTCTTTTAAATTATCACACATCTCTTGACCAAGATTCCTGCTTTTGTCGTTGATGGAAGCTCCAGTGTCTCCATTAACAACTGCTACGGGAACTTTATCTAGTTTGGCATATGGATCCCAAAAAGCGCCGAGATAAAAATAACTATAAAGCAGTGGAATAATGATAACACCTAGTAAAATTACATAAGGTATAAATCTTTTTTTAGTATTTTCTTTTTTCATATAGATACCTTTTCTCCTTTCTTAGTCTGGAGAACTTGTGTGAAGCACAGTAACTTGTGGTTAATGCAACTTCTTCATTTTCTCCTTCGGTAGTAGTATATTGCGAGGGAGAAAAGATGTAATTACACAAATATATTTGTGTGTCGTGAAATACGACAAATAGGATCATTTGTTTAGAATTGCGACATTTCATAGTAGATATCTATTTGCTCATGCACGTACGCGTAATATAGTTAGAATATAGTAAAGGGAGAAACCGTTGAGGTCTCTAGACTTTGGAAAGGAGTAAATAGTTAGCATGTCGAAACCTTTTGAGCGGATTACATTGAATATTACGATACCTATAATACTAAGAAGTAGAAAAAAAGCTCCTGAGAGATGCGCTAGGAACCTCATGGAGCTTGGTGAGAATATAGTTGTTAGTGTGAACACTGCGAAGAAGCATGAAGTATATACAACACTACTGCAGTTATGTATAGATGGCACGCAGCAACAGATTATAGAGTATTTTTATAAAATATATATACAAGACTTATAGTAACGTAGTGGGATGTTTCGTTGCGTACATCTTACACTCGTTTACTATGGAAACGATATGCTTTTTAAGCTCAAGTGGAGAGCGTACCATGCCTTCTTTAACCCAATATACAATGCTATCAACTACTCCATAAGAGAGAAAACGAGATAGAAACTTTTGGTCCTCTTCAGGCATCGAGTAATTTACCTTAATATGATCGATTATACTACAAAAAAGTTCTTCTGATATCGTAAGGAGATAGTTACGAAATTCCTCTTGAAAGGAATGGTTAATTGCATTGCGATAGAAGGTATCATTTTCTTTCATAACTGTTAACATATGAAATAAATTGTCTGGCCAAGTATCTAGTGATAAGTCTTTTGTTAACACTAGAATAACTTCATTATAGAAAATCCAATTCAGCAATTCGTATTTGTCCTGAAAATGATAATAGAAGGTTTGACGATTAAGACCACATGTCTTAGTAATATCAAGAATAGTTATTTTGTCAAAGGTTTTTTCCTTCATTAGTTGTTTGAATCCCGATGCTATCGCCTGTTTGGTTATCATTGACTCTGACATAAAGTTGCCTCCGTTTATAGATTTATTCAAGCTGCTGATAGTATAGAATGTAATGAATAGTGTGTCAAGTTAAGATGTTGCTAGAAATTATATGCTATATAACGAACAGCTTCGTTGCGGTATTGTGCTGTTTACCAGATAAAATGGTTTGACATGATACTGTAATTTAGGTATATTTATTAGGTGATTGTTTTGCTAAATACTTTAGCACATTAATACATATAAGTGCTGAATTATAGCAATGCAAATTGAAACATATACAACAAAAGAGGATAGGATTGACTATCTTGGAGGAAGAATGGAAAGAGAAAAGTTTAAGTCGAGATTAGGGTTTATACTCTTGTCTGCAGGCTGTGCAATTGGAATTGGTAATGTGTGGAGATTCCCATATGTGGTTGGTAATAGTGGAGGAGGAGTGTTTGTATTATTCTACTTGTTCTTCTTGATTATACTAGGACTTCCAATTATGACAATGGAGTTTGCTGTTGGACGTGCTAGTCGTAAGAGTGCGGTTAAGGCATTTAAGACGCTTGAGAAGCCGGGGCAAAAGTGGCACCTTCAAGGGTATGCTGCCATGTTTGGTAACTATTTATTAATGATGTTCTATACAACGGTATCTGGTTGGATGTTGAATTATTTTGTTGGAATGGCATCTGGTAAATTCGAAGGTGCCGATGCGACAGGAATTCAAACTCAATTTTCGACTATGCTAGAAAGCCCAGGAGTACTTACTTTTTGGATGGTAGTCGTTGTTTTAATTGGTTTTGGTATCTGTTCACTGGGGTTACAAAAGGGTGTTGAAAAGATTACCAAAGTTATGATGATTGCATTATTAGTAATCATGGTGATTTTAGCAGTGGTTAGTATTACCATGGAAGGTGGAAAAGAAGGATTATCTTTCTATCTAGTACCCGATTTTACCAAGATGCATGAGATTGGAATTAGTAATGTGATTGTATCTGCTATGAATCAAGCATTCTTTACACTTAGTTTAGGTATTGGTTCTATGGCAATCTTCGGGAGCTACTTAGGAAAAGAAAGATCATTACTAGGAGAATCTATTAATATTGCGTTCCTTGATACATTTGTAGCAATTGTAGCTGGTTTGATTATCTTCCCAGCTTGTTTTGCATTCGGTGTAAATCCTGATAGTGGCCCGAGTTTAGTTTTCATAACATTACCGAATATATTCAATGCTATGCCAGGTGGTAGAATCTGGGGAAGTTGTTTCTTCTTATTCATGGCGTTCGCATCGCTTTCTACTGTTATAGCTGTGTTTGAAAACCTTATGTCTTCTTGTATGGATCTTTGGGGATGGAGTCGTAAGAAGTCGGCATGGATAAATATTATATTCATGATTATCGTTTCTATGCCATGTGTACTTGGTTTCAATGTATTAGCCGGTTTTGAGCCACTGGGTGCAGGAACGACCATCTTAGATTTGGAGGACTTTATTGTAAGTAATCTGTTGTTACCAATTGGTTCCTTAATCTTTACGTTATTCTGTGTAAGTAGATATGGTTGGGGATTTGATAATTACTTGAAGGAAGTGAATGAAGGCAAGGGAATTAAGATGCCTAGCTGGATACGAGGATATTGTAAATACGTATTACCAGTTATAATCGTTATAGTTATAGTGAATGGATTATATTCATTCTTTAAATAAATCAAGTAGTTTCTGAGTTACTTCTATCTTAAGAGTTAACACTTTCGTACTTTCTGTCGATATTATATTGTATAGTGGTCAACGGAGTGTATTGGCATTGTCGACCTAGGATGGGAGGAAGATCTATGAATGTTAATTTTAAGGGGCTAGGTAATACGGATAATAACTCGTTGCATTTTGAAGTTGCAACCGGTGAAAAGCAGAGTCTTAAAAAGCTTAGACAAGAAGAGAACAAAGGCTTACAAGGAAAAACCCTGAACGCTGCAGATTTATCGTTAGGTAAAGATGTGACGATGCAGAAGAAACTTGATGCTAGAAAAGAAGCAATGAAGAAATTAGGAGATGTTTTTTCCAGCCAGCTTAAGACGGATAACGATCTTGCATCGCGAACAGAGCGCATGGCAAAGTTAGAGGACGAAGCAGTGAATGCGCAAAAAGAGTTAGATAAGGTTACGCAAAGCAAAGCTGAATTAGCGGAAGCTTACAAGGATAACCTTCACAGTGATGCATATATTTCAGAATTAATTAATTTAGATAAGGCAGAAGAGGAATGGACCGCTAGAGTACAATCTGCAAAATCTCAAAAGGCTGGTGAAAGTGCCACAATTAGCGCTATTCATCAGGCATTATTAAAAGCAGATCCAATGGTTAATGCAGCAAAAGCAGCGGATAAAATCATGGAAGAAGCGAATAATGAGATTGTAGATGAATTGGTTAACCAAGCAAAAGATGATATAGACGAGAAGTTAGAAGAAGAAATCGAAGATGCGAAGAAGGCCAAGGAAGAAAAAGAGGAAGAAGAAAAGAAACAGGTAGAAAGAGAAGATAGTGGAATTAAAGATGATACACAAGTAATACAGACAGCAGATACAACATACGATAAAATCCAAAATGAAATTCAAAATCTTATTAGGGCGCAACAACTTATTGAAGAAGATTTGAAAGGATTGGAAGTAGATCGACAATTGTAATTATTAAGTGCCTTTCATTCCACTTGTTATGTCTGAACAGCACGAAGTCTTCAGACTTTGGAAAGGAATAAAATATAGTATGAAAGTTGTAATTCAAAGAGTAAACCATGCTGCAGTTGCAGTAGATGGGGAAACAATTGGTAAGATTGGTAAAGGTTTATTGGTCTTTCTTGGTGTAGGTAATGAAGATACCAAGGATATCTGTGATAAATTCATTGATAAGATTAGTAAGATGCGTATCTTTGAAGATGAGGATGGGAAAACGAATCTATCCATCAACGATGTGAAGGGTGAATTACTCGTAATCTCTCAATTTACTTTGTATGCAGATTGCAAAAAAGGAAATCGTCCAAGTTTTGTGAATGCGGGGAAACCTGATTTAGCAAATGCATTATATGAATACTGCATAGATAAATTTAAGAAGATAATTCCAGTTGTGCAAACAGGTGAATTTGGTGCAGATATGAAAGTAAGCTTGGAAAATGATGGACCATTTACAATCATATTAGATGAGAGTATGATTAAGTAGTAAATAGTATGAAATAGCTAGTAATAGTATTATTATGACAGTGTAGGCTAGGGATACTCATAGATAGGTAACCCTATAATCTACACTGTTACTATGTGAAAGAATAACAATCAAGTTATATTCATTAGCATATCTGCTAAAAAAATCCGTTATAATTGAAATTTAGGATTGACAAATTGGAATATTATACTTATTATATACCTTATAATCCTATATATATACTAGGAAAAGTAAGATATGTAAGATGCGCACGTAATATTGTAGAATATTACAGTATATGTAAGAATAGATATTGCTAAAAGAGGACAATTACAGGGGAAGGAGAACGTATGGAACCAATTATTCAGATTAAGAATGTTTCAAAAACATTTGAGAGCAAATCCGGGCAAGTGAAAGCGTTACAGAACATTTCGATAGATATTGAAAAAGGAGATATCTTTGGAATGATTGGTATGTCGGGTGCTGGAAAGAGTACCTTAGTTCGTTGTATCAATTTCCTTGAGAGACCTACAGATGGTACCGTTATTATAGATGGCAAAGACTTAGGGAATATATCGAACAAGGAATTACGTAAGACTAGAATGGAGATCGCAATGATCTTCCAACACTTTAATCTACTTATGCAAAGAACCGTTATTGATAATGTATGTTTTCCGTTAGAGATTGCAGGAGTTAAGAAGAAAGAAGCGAAAGATAGAGCAAGAGAATTATTAAAGATTGTCGGATTAGAGAATAAGGAAAATGCATATCCAGTTCAGCTATCTGGTGGGCAAAAACAAAGAGTTGCTATAGCAAGAGCAATCGCCAATAACCCTAAGATCTTATTATGTGATGAGGCAACAAGCGCTCTTGATCCAGAGACAACGAATTCTATACTTAATCTATTAAAAGATATTAACAAACGATTTGGAATTACTATAGTAGTGATTACGCATGAGATGAAGGTTATTCAAGAAATCTGTAATAAAGTAGCTATCTTAAATAATGGTAAACTTGCAGAGACTGGCTATGTGAAAGATATCTTTACAGAACCTAAAACGGACGAAGCAAAGAGACTTGTATACCAAGGTACTTCAATGACAGCGTTAATGAATGGACAGCGATTTATAAGAATTGTGTTTGGTGAACAATCTTCTTTCGAACCAGTGATTGGTAATATGATTCTTTCATTCAATACACCAATTAATATTATGGGAGCAGATACTCGTAATATCGGTGGTAAAGCAATGGGAGAAATGATTTTACAACTTCCAGAGGATGAAGTAATTGCTGAAAAGATGATTACGTACCTACGAAATAGAAAGCTAGTTGTTGAGGAGGTGGATCTTAATGTTTGATCAAGGAATTATCGACATGTTAAAGACGGGGTTGTTTGAAAGTCTTTATATGATTCTTGCATCTACATGTGTGGGATATCTACTTGGATTACCAATGGGTATCGTACTTACCATTACAGATAAAGATGGAATTAAGCCAAACGGGGTCATCTATAAAATACTAGATGTATTCGCTAATATTGTACGAAGTGTACCATTTTTAATACTTGTAGTATTATTAATTCCATTCACAAGATTATTACTAGGAAAGAGTTATGGACCAACTGCAACGATTGTTCCACTTGTTATTGCAGCGACACCATTCATAGGAAGAATGGTAGAATCGTCACTTAAGGAAGTTGATCATGGGGTTATTGAAGCCGCACAAAGTATGGGGGCTTCCACATGGACTATAATTCGAAAAGTACTTTTAGTAGAAGCACGTACTCCATTAATCGTTGGAGCAACGATTGCAATCGGTACAATTCTTGGTTACTCTGCAATGGCAGGAGCAGTAGGTGGTGGCGGATTAGGAGATATCGCAATTCGCTATGGTTACTATCGTTATCAGACTGATATTATGATTGTAACCGTTGTAATCCTTGTTGTATTAGCACAGTTATTCCAAGGTTTAGGAATGTTCTTATCAAAGCGCTTAGATAAGAGAAGTACGAAATAAAAAGCGTTTTATGTATTTATAAAAAAGGAGGAGTAGTAGTATGAAGAAAAAATTATTAGCAATAGTTATCGGAACTTTAATGGTGGCATCTTTAACCGGATGTAAGAAAGCTGACGATACAGAAAGTAAAGTAATCACAGTAGCTGCATCTACAACACCACATGCAGAGATCCTTACACAAGCGAAAACAATCTTAGCGAAAGATGGCTGGGATTTACAAGTTACGGAATTCACTGATTACGTACAGCCGAATTTAGTTGTTGATAGTGGGGATTTTGATGCGAATTATTTTCAACATATTCCTTATTTAGATTCATTTAATAAAGAATATGGAACTAAATTAGTAAATGCAGGTGGTATCCACTACGAACCATTTGGTATCTATCCAGGAACAAAAACCGATTTATCAGAACTTAAAAAAGGTGATGTTATTGCTGTTCCTAACGATACAACGAATGAAGCAAGAGCATTATTATTATTACAAGACAACGGAATAATTACACTAAAAGATGGTGTAGGACTTGAAGCAACAGTGAAAGACATTGTGGAGAATCCAAACGATATTAAGATTCAAGAGTTAGAAGCAGCTCAAGTATCAAGAGTAATACCAGAAGTAGCATTCGTTGTATTAAACGGTAACTATGCATTAGAAGCAGGATTCTCAGTAGGTAAAGATGCAGTTGCATATGAATCTTCAGAATCAGAAGCTGCTAAGACTTATGTTAATGTTATCGCAGTAAAAGAAGGCAACGAAGATAAAAAAGGTATCAAGAAGTTAGTAGAAGTATTAAAATCAGATGAAATTAAGAAGTTCATCAATGATACTTATGATGGAGCAGTTGTACCTTTTGAAGAATAAATAGAGTTAATTCAATAAAATTCAATAAAAAAACTCGTGAACGTTTGATATGAAAACCATCACGAGTTTTTTAGCTATTTCCATATAATATATTCGTCTATATTGAATAGGGTAGAAGAAATCGATTTGACATTCCAATCTTAATAAATAAAAGAAAACAACGTATCCTATTATCAGAAGAGTAAAGTATGAAGAATATCAAAAACTAATATAAAATTCTTTGAGAATGGAGTTATATTATATATGGAAATTACTATTTTAATAGCAGATGATGATCCGATATTTCGAGAATTGATTCGAGATATGTTAAAGAAGGAATCTTATATTGTAATAGAGGCGGAGAATGGGAGTGACGCTTTGCAAGCGTTCTATGACAACAGCGGAATCGATTTAATTATCTTAGATGTTATGATGCCAGAATTATCAGGTTGGGAAGTTCTTGATGAGATACGGATACAATCCGAGATGCCGGTTGTTATGTTAACAGCACTAGGTGATGAAAGAAACGAAATCCAAGGACTTCATGCAGGTGCAGACGATTATATTACGAAACCATTTAGTTATCCAATCTTTATGGCTAGAATAAAAACCTTGTTACGTAAGATTGAGAGAAAGAAAACGGCAACGTTACATTGTGGTGAGTTAATACTGAATCAATTAGAGCATAAAGTGTTTGTCGATGAGGAAGAAGTGTTTCTGAACAATAAGGAATATCAGTTGTTAGAATATTTCATGCATAACAAAGGGCTTACTTTGACAAGGGATATGTTAATCAATCAAGTATGGGGATTTGATTTTGATGGCGATAGTCGAACACTTGATACGAATATTAAAACGCTAAGAGCTAAGTTACAAGAGGCAGGAAGATATATACAGACAATTCGTGGCACGGGCTATCGTCTAGAAGAACTTAAGAAGAATGAATAGGAGGTGATTACTTGAAGATAACTAACAAACTCATGATAGTTTTTACTGTTTTTACAATACTATTAGTTGGGATAGGAATCTTTATGAATCAAGCTTACCTTGAAAAATACTATATCTATAAGAATGAGAGAAGTTTCTTACAGTTTCAAAAAGATATTGAAACTGTATATAGAGATAATATTGATGAAATTGATACCCTTATAACAGATATAGATAATGATGAAGATGTAAAGATTTTAATTCTAGATAAAGAAATGAATGTTTTACATTCTTCGTATTTTAAAAATAAACTTAAGGATATTGTAATATCAAAAAATATACAAAATATGATTAAAAGATATCATTTGTGGCAGGATAATGGGTATATGTATCAAGTACTTGAGAGAAACAAAGGATTACCACCAAAGATTTTCTTTACATCGACAATAAGTGAGGATGTGTTTCTTGTAATTACGAAATCTGTTAAGGGGATTCAAGAGAGTGTAGCTGTAGCCAATGAATTCTATTTGGCTTCAGGGTTTGTAATGATCGTAATTGGTATTATAGCCGTGCTGTATTTGTCCCGTAAGATATCGGACCCAATTATTAAGATGAATCATATAGCAAGAGATATGAGAAATCTTAAATTTGGTGAAAAGATTGAAATAACGTCTAATGATGAGATTGGCGAATTAGCAATTAGTATTAACTTGTTATCTGATAAATTAAGCAACAGTATTAGATCTTTACAAGAAGATATAGAGGAAAGGAAGATACTTGTTCGCGATATATCACATGAACTAAAGACGCCTATTGCTGTCATTAAAGGGTATGTAGAAGGATTAAAATATAATGTAGCAGAGGATGAACAGACCAAAGAAAAATACTATGACGTAATAGTCGATGAATGTGATCGTATTAATGAGTTGGTAAAGGAATTATTAGAACTTTCTATATTAGAGGGTGTGTCGTCAGAACTTCAAGTATTGCAAGTTCCAATAAAAAATCTCATTCATGAGTCGATTGAAAAATTCCAACATATAGCTGATATGAGAAGTGTAGAAATTAGGTTTACGGGTGAGGAAGATGTGTTAACACATGTGGATGAGCATCTAATGGAAAGAGTAATCAGTAATTTGTTAAGTAACGCGATCAAATACGCAAACTCACCAGGGTATGTTAAGATCAATCTTAAAGAGAAAAATCAAGGTTGCGAACTTAGCGTCTTTAATACAGGAAAGAATATACCGGAAGAGAGCTTGGAACAAATCTTCAATGTTTTCTACAAAGTAGACCAAGTTAGAGGTCGAGATAATGAAGGTCATGGAATTGGGCTAGCTATTGTTAAGAGAATTATGAATATGCATAAAGGAACATATTCTGTTAAGAATGAAAGTAATGGAGTAACATTTACTATATGGATACCCAATTTGTCTTCTAAAACAAACCTACAAGCATGAAAAAATTTACAGTAAATTTTTCGTTGAAATTGAAACTAAAATGTAATATTATATTAAAATATGAATCAAAAAATGAGCACAAATCGATTAAGTAGGGAGAAGAAGTATCTAATGAGTATTAAAAATGAACCATATATGTTAGTCTTTGGTGTTTCCGTATATGATATTATTGGATTCACTTATCAAAATTACAGAGCACAGGATTCAAATCCCGGTAATGTTCGAGTTTCATTTGGTGGAGTGTGTCGAAATATTGCAGAAAATATGGCGAGATTGCATGTGAACACAAAGTTTATATCCATTATTGGTAACGATGAAAAAGGAAAAAGTATTCTCAAAGCTGCAGAAGATATTCATTTGGATATGAAAGATTCTTTAATTGTGGAAGGAGAATCAACACCAACATATATGGCAATTCTTAATGAGCAAGGTGAGATGGAATCTGCGATTGTTGATATGAAGATCACGGATAGTGTAACGGAAGAATTCATTGATAGTAAAGCGGACATAATAAAAAATGCAGAATATATGATTCTGGATACAGATAATCCTAAGATACTGGAATATCTATTAACAACCTATAAAGACGAGACAAGATTTGTATTAGATCCTGTTTCTGCTTCAAAAGTTGCGAGAATTAAACATCTAGTACCTTACTTTCATACAATTAAGCCGAATCGTTTAGAGGCCGAAGTGCTTTGTGGGTTTGAATTAAAGAGTACAGAGGATGTAAGAAGAGCAGGAGCATACTTCCGTAGTATGGGAATACAGAATGTATTCATAAGTCTGGATTCTGATGGGATCTATTACAATGACGGGGAATGCGAAGGAATCATTAAAGCAAATAAAGTATCGGTAGTGAATGTTACTGGTGCAGGGGATTCCTGCGTAGCTGGTCTAGCATATGGATTTATGAACGATTTATCAATTATAGATACCGTTAAATATGCGATTGCAATGTCAGCAATTACGATCTCGCATGCTGAGACAATTCACCCTACTATGGGACAATCCATTGTAGAACAATATCTACAACGAATGGAATGGACAGCAGTAGAATTTTAATCGATGAACTAATATAATGAAAAAACAAAATAGAACTATTAATAAGAATGTTACGGCAGCTATAACCAAACGAGATTGGTTATAGCTGTGGTAACATTTTTTGTTCTGTAGTACTTGATTTGTCTGACGAGAATTATTATATATATATAAGCCATTTACAGCAGTGACATTACGTGTTATATATAGACATATCTTGGTAATGTGATAAGGATGTAGTGGAGGAATTGAGATGATACAGTTTGAAACAACAAGGTTGATAATGCGAAATTTTTCAATTGATGATGTGAACGATTTTTATGAATATATGAGTTTGGAATGTACTGCACAGTATGAATCCTTTGAACCATTTACATATGATGAGTGTATAGCATCAGTAACGAGACGATGTGAGAGGGATAATGTGTTTGCGGTAGTATTGAAGGAGAGTGGCAAGATGATTGGTGACATTAATTTTTCGATAGAAGAATATGATACCTATGAGCTTGGCTATGACTTTAATCCTACTTATTGTAAGAAAGGTTATGCCACAGAAGCGTGTAAGGCAGTAATCGATTACATATTTAAAGAAAGAAGTGGCCGTAGAATATATGCGGAATGTGATGATGATAACTTCCCATCAATACGGTTATTAGAGCGAATAGGATTTAGAAGAGAAGGATATTTTATAGAAGATGTAACATTTAAGAAGGATGGTGCGGGGAATCCTATCTACGTTAATAGTTATAGTTATGCAATGTTAAAACGAGAATGGACTTCAGATAAATAGAATAGGAGTGATTAAGATGAATTATGGTACATGTATTGAAGAAGGATTTCGCGGTTGTGTACTTGTAAACCGTGAAGGAGAAAGGATATATGAACAGGCCTTTGGGTATGCGGATTATGCCAATGGGAGAAAGAATACGTTAGATACCAAGTTTCCAACGGCTTCAGCAGGCAAGGTTTTTGTTGCAGTGGCTATTTTGCAATTAATAGAGGCAGGAAAGCTACAATTTACAGATACGCTTGGTAAATTAATTCCAATGGACTGGAAAGCAATTGATACGGATATAACCGTAAGACAGTTACTAACACATACATCTGGAATACCAGATTACTTTGATGAATCGGTAATGGAGGATTATGATGAGTTATGGAGAGACTATCCCAATTATAAGATTCGACGTTCGTCAGATTTGTTACCTCTCTTTCTTGAGAAACCAATGATGTATCCAAAAGGCGAGAGATTTCAATACAATAATACTGGATTTGTAGTACTTGGTATGATTATTGAGTCGGTAACAGGTCAGTTATTTGATGAATATCTGAGAGAACATATCTTTGAACCAGCAGGCATGATGGATACAGGTTATTATGAATTAGACCGTTTACCAGCTAAATCTGCGAATGCTTATATATATGATGAGGAGAGAAGCGACTACTATACGAATATCTATAGTGTAGATGTGAAGGGAACGGGCGCTGGCGGTGCATTCACAACAGTTTTAGATATCTTGAAGCTCTGGGATTGTCTTCTTGCGGGGGAATTCATCTCCTTAGATATGGTTAATGAGATGACAAGTATTCAAGCTAGTGATGATGAAGATAGCTATGGATATGGTATATGGATTGGTGTGATGGAAGATGGAAGGTGTGTACCCAACTTCATGGGCTGTGATCCAGGAGTATCTTTCGTAACATCATTTGATAGGACAGATGGGACTTGTATTATCGTAGTAAGTAATTATGGGGACAATGTTTGGAAAATTCGTAAAAATATTGCAGATATGTGATGCAAAATCCTATATAAGATTGTATAATGTAATTTATGGAAAGATGCAAGACTACTTCTCGTAGTTATAGTATTACTCAGAGTAATAGAAAGTTGAGAATAACGATGGAAAAAGAACTTATAGTTGCGAAAGATGGAAGTGGGGATTACGTAGATATACAGTCTGCAATTGATGCAGTTCCTGTGGGGAATGCAGTACCTATTACGATACGTATTCATGAAGGAATTTACAAGCAAGTAATTACAATCCGAGAGGATCAATCTTATATTAAACTGATAGGAGAAGGCATTGATAAAACAGTTATTACATATGATAATTACGCGGGCCTTGTTAATGAAGCAGGTGAAAAATTAGGTACTTTCAAGAGTCCTACCGTTTTTGTCAACGGAAGTCATGTTACTGCAGTTGGAATAACGTTTGAGAATTCTTTCTTCCAACCAGGGTTTGATAAAATGGGGAGACAAGCAGTTGCAGTTAGTACTAGTGGAGAATACAATACCTTCATTGATTGTTCGTTTAGAGGATATCAAGATACACTATATGCGATGGAGGGGTCCTGTTATTTTCTTCATTGCTATCTTGAGGGAGATGTGGATTTTATATTTGGTGCAGCTCGTGCGGTATTTGAAGAATGTCAGATTCATTCCCTTAATAGAGGCTCTATGACCGAGAATGGTTATGTTAGTGCTGCTAGTACAAGAGCAAGAGAGGAGTTTGGATTCTTATTCCTTAATTGTAGACTTACAGCTGAAGAGGGAACTGCAAAGAATTCTGTATATCTTGGAAGACCATGGCATCCAAGTATGCGAACAGAGCCGGTATGTTCCGCCACAGTGTTTATGAACTGTGAATTAGGAGCGCATATTCGTAAAGATGGTTGGACGAAGATGCATGAGGCATATCCTGAAACAGAACGATTCTATGAATATGGCAATACGGGTTTAGGTGTAAGTGTGAATGAACAAAGAAGACAATTAACAGATGAAGAAGCAAGGGAATATACTAAGACAAAGGTTTTAGGCTGGTAGCAATAGTGAATATGTTTTATAAACTTTTGATTGTTGGGAATTACGATTAAAACGTCCATAGACGATTTAATAATAAACGTATGAGGTAAGAACGATGTCGTTCCATGATAACGTTCAATAGGAAAGGAAATAGTATGAAGTTACTTGAAGGTAAAGTTGCGATTGTTACAGGTGGGACAAGAGGAATTGGCTTAGCAATTGTTAAGAAGTATTTAGAACAAGGAGCTTCCGTAGTGCTCTGTGGTTCTAGGGAAGAAACTGCAACAAAAGCAGTAGCAGCTCTAAAGGCTGAAGATCCTACTTGTAAGGTATCTGGTATTTGGACAGACTTATGTAACCCACAAGAGGTTAAAAGAGATTTCGATAACGTAAAGAAAGAATATGGTTCCATTGATATCTTAGTAAATAATGCGGGTATTTCTGCTATGGATTCTATATTTGAATATAAGCCAGAAGAATTCCAAAAAATAATGGATTTGAATGTGAATGCAGTTTTCTATTGTTCTCAAGCAGTTGCTGGAATCATGAAAGAACAAGGGGGCGGTGTTATTCTTAATACCAGCTCAGTGGTTAGTCTATATGGACAACAAAGTGGTTGTGGATATCCAACGTCTAAATTTGCAGTTAATGGTTTAACTAAATCACTAGCACAAGAGCTTGCACCTTATCAGATTCGCGTGAATGCTGTAGCACCTGGTATCACAAGAACAGATATGGTTGCAAATTTACCAGAAGCTATGATTAAGCCTCTTATTAATACTATTCCACTAGGTAGAATGGGTGAACCAGAAGAAGTTGCGGATGCATTTGTATTCTTAGGTAGTGATATGTCAAGTTACATAACAGGTATTGTACTGTCGATAGATGGTGCGGCTAAGATTTAATAATTGAATTAAAATTAGATAGCTTGTAATAAAGAAATTATTGTGGTAATCTAGACAGTATGTTTAGATTACCATTTTTACTGTTTTATTATAGGAGGAGCTTTTGTTATGGAGGCTAAGACAAAATCAAGTTGTGAATGTTGTAGCAACTATGTATATGATGAGGAACTGGGATATTATGAGTGTGAAGTAAATCTTGATGAAGATGAGATGGTTCGTTTCTTACAAGATAAATTCTATGACTGTCCTTATTTTCAATTAGATAATGAATATAAGATTGTAAGAAAACAGATGTAATGATGTTATGTAGCTATGCAAATTCATAGAGTTAAAATGTTACAAAAATATTACAAAAATGTTACGTGAATACTATAAAAATAAAAAGGCTCTGGTAAAAACCAGAGCCTGATTATTAACAACCAAAGTTGAAATATTGACAAATAGCATTAAATAACTCGGAACAATTTGAAAAATTAAAACACATAGTTTCGTCCTCCTTATTTTTATTTGTATTAGCTAAGTACAAATATATTGTAACAATTTTGTAACATTTGAACAATAGGGGATTAATGGAAAGGTTGGAAGTTAGATGACAGAAAGAAAAACAAAAGAGGAATATTTAAAGAAAACTGCAATTGTTTGTATACTTGCGACAGTTTGTTGTACATTATGGGGGAGTGCATTCCCTGCAATTAAGTTAGGATATCAATATTTTGAAATTGGAGGAAATGATTCTGCAACGCAGATTTTGTTTGCAGGTTCCCGTTTCACGTTAGCTGGTATATTGACCATTCTAATAGGAAGTACAATGAGTCGTAAGATATTAATACCAAAGAAGCAATCCTATCGTAGGATCTTGGTGTTATGTTTATTCCAAACGGTTTTACAATATATATTCTTTTATATAGGATTAGCGAATACATCAGGTGTGAAGGCAGCTATTATTAATGGCTCTAATGTTTTCGTAGCAATCATTATAGCATGTCTGCTATTTAGACAAGAAAAATTAACATGGAAAAAGATGATAGGTTGTATACTTGGTTTTGCTGGAGTTGTGGTTATTAATCTAACAAAAGATGGCCTTGATATGCATATGAAGTTTACTGGAGAAGGTTTCATCTTATTATGTACAATCGCCTATGCATTGTCATCTGTTTTCATCAAGAAGTATTCCGAAGATGAAAATCCAGTAGTATTAAGTGGATATCAATTCTTCGTTGGTGGAGTAATTATGATGATACTGGGGGCTGTATGGGGGGGAAAACTTACAGTTATTACTGGTAAAGGAATTGGTATGTTAATCTATCTGGCTTTGGTATCTGCAGTAGCTTATTCAATATGGGGAATCCTGCTAAAATATAATCCTGTATCAAAAGTCGCAATTTTTGGTTTTGTGAATCCTATAAGCGGAGTAATCTTATCTTCTATATTTTTAGATGAGAAAGGGCAATCATTTGGGCTGAAAGGGATACTTGCACTAATCTTAGTTTGTATTGGAATTTTTGTAGTTAATTATCAAGGTAGTGGTCCGAAGGTCAGTAGTGAAGGGAAATAGTAAAAGAAGGAGTTGAATTATGGAGATGAAGAGTGAAAAGATACTCGAGTACTGTCTAAGTAAATCAGGTGCATATCTAGAGTATCCTTTTGGAGATATACCAATCTGTGTAAAAGTTGATGGCAAAATCTTTGCGGAGCTGTATGTAAATCCTACAGACTATAAAATCACCTTAAGATGTGAAGCTATGTTAGCTGATTTTTACCGCCAACAATATCCAGGTACCATTGTAAGAGGCTATCATTGCCCACCCGTACAACAACCATATAAAAACACCATATACTTAGAAGAATTTGATGAAAATCTCTTACTTGATATGATCGATCATTCTTATAGTCAAGTAATTGCAAAGATGACTAAAAAGCAGCGTTTTAATGTAATTGGAGCAATTGACAAGCAAGAGCTAGTAGATAAGGGAGCGATATACTTTGAACGAATTGAAGAGGGTTTTCGCCAGTATGAAAACAAGGTACTTGAAGGAAATAAAGTAGAATTAAAGAATTCGGTACATTCACTATGGTTAGAAAATGGAGAAGATGGGGCCTATGTAGATTGGTATTATGGTACACTTAGGCCAGAGGAAAAAGAAAGGATTCGTAGTGTCTTATCCGCTGCAAGTAGAAACATACTTAGTCGTTATGAAGCATGGACGGACCTAATGTTTCTTCCACTTGATCAAGAGTTATTTGATTTGACAATGGAATTAAATCATACAGAGGCTTTATTCTGTACGTACTATTTTTGTAAGCTACCATACACAGTATGGGGAAATTATGATAATAAATATCAATGTTTTTTTAGATTAAAAACGATTTGAATATATTAATAATAAAGGGGCTGTAAAAAAACTCCCTTAATAAACAAGGTCACTCACATTAGCTGATGCGAGTGACCTTGTTTTATCTTTTATAGTCTTTCTCTTGAAAAAATGAGTATACGAACCAAGCCTTCTCTTAATACAGGCTCTAAAGCAGTTCGTTCTGCCATATTTTTATGCAACAAGCGGGGTTCTGTTCCTCTTGTTATGGTATTTATAAAGGTTAAAGCCACACGAAATCAATGTAAATTCCAAAATAACTGCTTTTTCACCTTTTCGGAACAGTCGTTTATAAGCTCTGTCCCACTTAATTATTCCAAATGTTCCTTCAGACTGTATGCTTCGGTTCATA
>NZ_FRCP01000022.1 GCF_900142955.1 Anaerosporobacter mobilis DSM 15930
CATTTCTTCTCCTGTAAATGAGGTCTATTAAAGTTACCCTTTTTTACTACATAAATACTTCAAAAAAGTACTTGACTTTTATTAGCAAGGTTTACAGATTCAAATATCAGTTTTAATACAAAAAAACTACTGACCTCATATTGATAGCTAGTAGCTTTGAAATATATATTCTGTTTTTTTCTTTCGGATTATGCTAATTAGTTCCACACAATCAATTAAGCTTATTCAACTTCTTTCAATAATTCTTCTACAGATATGCCATATAACTTTGCAATTGCAAACAAATTAGATGTGCTTGGGTCAGAAGTTCCGCTTTCCCATTTTGATACTGCCTGTCTGCTCACCCCAATCATTTCTGCCACAAACTCTTGCGTCATCTTACAACGGGTACGATGCTCCTTCAACGCTTCTCCAAGAGATTTTCTCACCGCAGATTTTTCCTGTCGAACGTCTTTTGATTTTATATATTTCAAAAGAGCGCGGACAATAAGCACGAACAATCCAATAAACGCAATCATGATAATAAATCTGATAACCATCACAATGGCATAAAATGTTACAAAAGTACTCATATTAAACTTTCCCCTTTCTGGTTTTCTATAGTTTAGCAAAAATGACTGGGTTGCCACCACCAGATATCACGCAACTATCGGTTGCGGATGTATAAAACTGTAGATTGTAATAATAGTCTTACAAAAAAATACTATAAATCATACCAACTATCAATATTGAGTTTTTAATGTACTTTGTTCTCTAAATCCTAATTATCTACCTAATTGTTACGTAATATCTTGATATAAATGTTTTATATGCTTATAATAAAATTGTCTCCCTGTTACGGTATGTGCATGACTGTAAAGCTGTAACAGTGGAAAGACGGTGTAGCCTGCAATCATGCGTGGGTGATTGAAAAGTGGGAGTCATAGCCCACCACCGTATTAATATTATCAACTAAATATCAAAATAAAGAGGTGAGTTATAATGAAGTCTATCTTGTATCCCATGTTATTTGGTCAATTAATTACAATCGTAGTATATTCAATAATAAAAGCCACTCATAATAATCCCAAAATCACGAAAATAATCTCAATTATTTCTTTTTCCTTTTCAGCTATTTTAGCTGTAATTCTATTAATAATTTTAATTATTACACTAGTATAGATATCAATTTACTTGCTTAAGTTTTAGTTTTTGTACAAAAAAACTACTAGCCTATTATTAGTTAGTAGTTTTTTTATTTAATTTATAACTACTCGCATATTACTTAATCGAAGAGGAACAATTTATAATGTTATGACATAAACATCTACATAATAAAATTGTATATTCCTTTTTACATCTAATTTAAACATATAATAATAAATATTTAATGACTTCTCCGTATGATCTTATTTTTTGATTGCATCTAAATTTTTTTCTGATTTTTCCAAATAATATTTTGATACATTTTCCAGATCACAGTAAATGCTTGCCCTTGTTATGTGAATATATGATAACTCATCTAATATTTTTTTCTTACAATTTGCTGGTATTATATAATGAGTAATTTTACATGGTGGGTTTAGCATTTCTATTGTGGGCATTTTTGTTTTGGTTTTTCCCATTCCAAACAAAGCAAATAGGCCACTTTGATGAGCGATTCTATCAAAATTTTGTTTTGGTTTTACAAATATGATTTTTTTTAAATCCTCAGGAATAATTTGAGTTTTAAAATAAGATTTTTCATTACATATTTGATGGACTAGCCTCTCTACATCTTTGCGCTGATTAAAACTTTCTTTATCTACGCCATCATCAACAGTAAAATTATCATCAAATAAAGCGACGTTTGCTAACACACTAACAGTATCGCTATCATAAAACTTAAAATAATCTTTTGGAATTGATATTTTTATCGTATCCGCATGTTCGATTAATTCTGTAGAACATGCCATGTATAGGGCAACCAAAGGATTTTCACTAAAGTCTAACAATCTAGTTGGAAAACCATTATGTTGTAGGACTGATAAATAATCTAACGCTGTCTTACATTCTCCAAAATATTGTGGATATGAAGAAATAATTTCTCTAATATTTTCACTTTCAGTTTCCAAAATTTTTTCTCTTCCCGTTCTATGTATTCCTGGTTGCATTTTGAATTTCCAATCCCCGTGTCCACGATAGAATACTTTATGATGTAACTCTTTTTGATTACTTAGAACTTTTTCGATAAAATCTGCTACTCCCGTAATTATTTCAACATCAATAGAAGTATTATTATTTCCTTTGATTTTAGGATAATAAACTGTAAATCCATCTTCATTGTCGATCTCGTGCTTTTTGTCTCCTATTTTAATACTAAGATTCCTTATATCTTCAGCCTCATTTAATTCATTAATTAATTGATTGTATCTCTTTAAAGAAGCATCTTTTCCTATCACATTAGTATTAAAAATTTGCTTGTTGTCTACTATAAAAATTTCATTACTTACTAAACACGCTTCACATTGACTAACAAGATTAGAACACTTTTCAAAATCACTTTCCGCACCTCTAACTATTTCTTCATCATGATTATTCTCTAGTTTGTTTAGTATTTCTTCCGCATTTCTTTCTGTATTCAACTTGCCTGCCTCCTATGTTAAAAATACCTTAATCTACATAATACATATATCACATATATCTCAAGTTATTAGAATGCTACTAATTTACTATATTAATCATTCTCTTTTAATATCATTATTTAATTGTTCAATTTCTTCATGATTGCACTTTATGAAATCAATATATTTACCGCTTTTATTTTTAAATGCATCGTCCGTTAATACTTTATGAAGCACATACCTCATCCATAGGTAATCAATGTAGTTAAAATTAAACCAATCTGTATCATCTTCATGCTCATTAATTTGAAGATGAACCTTATTTCTTAGTCTTTTCAGCTTTTTTATGTATGGATATGCTTTATGATTTAAACTTAATATATTTTTAGACTCCATTTTTTTAATCATAGAATCAAAATTCATTTCATCATCAACAGGATCAATTTTTTTATAAATAAATGTTTCCAACTTATATTTCATGGAATTTTGCTTATATTCATTTGATTTTATAACACTATCAAGTTCCCATAACTTTTGCTTCCATAAATCGCTTGATTTTAAGAGATAACAAAAAATACCTTCTATTATTGATGTTCCTGTTATTATATAGTTTTTATATATCATTGTAATAATAACATTATGTAAATTAAGTTCATCAAGTTGCAACTCTAAATACTGCATATATTGCAAACTATATGCTATATTTTTTCTAAGACTTTTTGGCATATCCGAAAGTAAGCCTTCTTTTAATATACTTTCAAAACAAGGTACAGCTGTAGGATGCCACCTACCTTTATAACATATATCATTATCTTTTTCTAAAGTACCAAATGGTCTTAAGTTTTCTGTATTTTGCATTCCCCTATTATCTCCTTGAAATATATTAATCTCAAAAGTCGAAAAATAGTATCAACTATAAAAATTTACTATTTTTTATTTAATTTTCGTTATCCCTTTTGATTTGTTTCATTACCCACCACCATCTTGATATAGAATATGATAAAGTTTTACATTTGATAATTATATAAGATTCTATTTATATCCTACAATGAAAACCACTCATAATGTGCTGGGATATAACCACCAAATATAGATTCTAGAATATCTTTAAACCTTTTTTTTATATGCATCTTGAGATACGTTTGACATATGCTTCTCCTATTGCTATGGTAGATAAATTAATTGGTATACACTCTTATTATATACACATTTATCCAACTATCAATATTAAATTTTCGATGTGCGGTTATTCCCTAAACCATCATTTTCATTTCTACACAATATTCTTTAATATGTGTTATAATTTAGCGACCATATTAACTCTCATTATTCACTTTAACCTGATAATACATATTTATCGTCGACGAAGCATTAAACAAAGCCGTTAGCATATAATTTTTTATATTTCTTACCTTTGTTCGATTCTCTTTCATGCAATCAATCACATATCTGATATGCATAGCATTCAACTTCATGAACTTACTCTTTACAAGTTCATATGGCTGTTCTGCTCCTGCTATCCAGATCGTATCACGTTTAATACAAATAGTTTCAATCATTAGATCCACAATCTCATCTATCTCATCTTTTGCAAAATCTGCAACAAGACAATCGTAGTCAATTTGTTGTCTAATATATCGCATATACTTAGACACACTCCCCCCTTCTGCTGAAGAATGTAGTGCTGTATTAGATCTCAACTTTTCCTCTTCACTGGTCCTATCCATCATATCCATCTCTTTTACTTCACTTTTAGATAGATTAGATATAGATTGATTACTAATATCAGTATTATTTATATTAGTATTATTAGATTGTGATTTTAACAGTTCTGGAACTGTGATATTCACAATTCTTGAACTATGATTTTCAAAGTTATTGAACTGTGAATATTCATTGTTCTTTAACTCTTCATCATCACAACTCTTGAACTGTGCATTTTCACTGTTCTGTAACTGTTCATCTTCATTGTTCTTGAACTCCTCATTTTCACAGTTCTGGAACTCTCGCACTTTTCCCTGTTCAATATTACGAACAAAATTTTTAACATAAATTAGATTGGGTTTACCTAAACCCTGACGCTTTTTTTCAATAAGGCCAATACCATTAACACTGTCAAGCTCTGCTAATAGCTTGACAGCTTTCTGTTCCCCACAACGCATCATTTCTCTTACATCATCAATTGTGAATATAATATACACTCTATTCTCTTTATCAACCCACCCATTTTTCATTGACAAGGACATACGATCTAACATGACGCCATACAAGATCTTGGCATCACTGGATATTTTATCAAAGTATTCATCTGTAAATAGTAATTTTGGTATTCGGTAAAAAGAAAATTGCTCTGCTTGGCTGCCATAATAGTAATTAAAGTTTAAGTTCTCCATTTATTCACCCCGTTGTTTATTTGACCATTCATCTAATAATTGAAATATTATTTCTTCAATCTGTCTACTTGTATACTCTTTTTCAAAATATCCCGCTAGTCTATCTTGTTTAATTACTACTTTTCTTGGGGCAGACTTATGATTTTCTAATAATAACTGTACAATGTCTGCTGTTAACTTTCCTTGACTACTATATTGTTTTAGTTGTTCCGCTTGTTGAGGCGTAGGATATGCCGTGTTTGCTTGGATATTTCTAATATCCACACTTGTTCCTCTTCCTTTAGATAAGATAAATCTACTCCCGCTCCAAATGTTAGCTTCTTTTGATCTACTAATTCCAACAGTTCATTTATAAGATATGTTAAACGAATATATCGTTGTATTGTTCTTCCACTCTCTCCAGTATTCTCAGCAATTTTATCAGCCGTATTTTTTTCACCCTTACTTCCTTGATGCTTCATTGCATCACTTTTCATCTTATAAGCAAAAGCCTTCTCACTAAACAATAACTCTTCACGTTGAATGTTAGAATCAACCATTATAATTACAGCTTCATCATCACTGAAATCTCGAATTATTACTGGCATAGATGTTAAACCCGCTAGTTCACTACCACGCTTTCTTCTATGTCCCGATAACAGTTCATATCCTCCCCCTGCTCTAGGTCTCACTAGAGCAGGATTTAGGACACCATATTTTCGTATACTATCTACTGTTTCCTCAATCTTTGCATCGTCTAAAACACGAAATGGGTGACCTTTAAACGTGAATAATTCAGATAATTCTACCTCTGTCACTTTCTCAGACTCATCAAGTTTGAAATCTACATTGTTATTTTCACCAAATAAGGTATCAAAGGATTGAAATTCTACTTTGGCTGCGCTATTTACTTTACTCATCTTCCAATACCTCCTTAGTTAAGTTACTATATGCACTAGCAACCGTGCATTTTGGATCATGCATGTAGATACTTTTCCCTTCTGCACTTGTCTCTGCAGCGCGCACTGATATTGGTATGTATTGTTCGAATATTCTCACATTTCGTCCATAGGCCTCTTCTAGTTTATTGATAATCCCTTTAGCAAAATTTGTTCTACTATCTACTATAGTTAGCAATATTCCTTCAATAGTAAGATTAGGGTTAATTTGTCTACGAACCTTACCTATGGTCTGAATTAATTGTTGAAGTCCCTTTACAGGTAAATACTGCGCTTGTACATGGATCAGTACCGAGTCCGCTGCAGCAAAGGCATTAATTGTAATCATTCCAAGTGAAGGCATACAATCTATTAATATATAGTCATATTGATCACGTATACTTTCTATATAAGTTTTAAGAGTAGTTTCTCTACTCATAACATTTACTAATGTAACTTCAAGTGCTGATAACTCTATATTGGCAGGTAAAAGATCAACATTCTCATCATGTGCAAGAATCCCCCTGCGTGGATCAATATCGTCTTCATTTATTGTAGCTAATAATACTGTGGTTAATGTATCCTGTAAACTATCAGGCTCTTTAAATCCTAAACTTGCTGTTAAGCTGCCTTGTGCATCAGCATCAATTAATAAGACTTTCTACCTTCTCTTGCTAACCCAATACCTAAATTTACACATGTTGTTGTCTTACCAACTCCACCCTTTTGATTTGCTATAGCAATAACTTTACATTTACTCATATATTTGCCCTCCATTAATTTACATATAATTCCGCGTTTGTTATAATTCCAATATAATTATTTCACTAATACATATTTCTTTTGAACATTTAGTTCTTACAGGTTATTCAACCAAGGTAAAGAGAGGGAATCGGGAACCTCTCTTTTTCCTTGCCCCAAAATATCCCTAATACTCCTTCCTATCATTATTAATTTCAATACATAAAAAGGGACATACAAATCAATTTTACATGATTCATATATCCCTATAACCTGCTTATAAGCATTATTTAATTAACTTTCGTCTTCATTATCACATGTAATCCCACTAACGAGGTCTACCACTACTGAAACCTTAACACGATCAATTAGTTGTTTGTTTCTGTAATTTGAACCATTTCCATCAAATTGAAAAATCTTTACAAAGTGCGTAAATTCAAGGATTTCTATATAGTTTGCCTTTGTAGTCTTACAATAGTCTCAACGGTATTACCAAAGACCCACAAAGCTCCAGACAGCTATATCAACGTATCTGTGGACTTTGGAAACAGCGTTGGAATGATACCTCTTAATAGTATAGTGGAAAAAGCAGACGCATACAAGCCAAAACAAAGAATAACTTACAAGCTGATAAAGGAATATATCCTTGATAAATACAGCTTTAAAGTACACACAGCATACATCGCTGAAGTAAAACGTGATTTAGGCTTACCGATGTACGATGCTCCCAATGCAGTAGAAACACTAAAGCAGCCAAGAAAGCACCCCACTCCTATTCAAGTAGCTGCTATCAAAGATGCCCTAACTTATTTTGAAGTAATACAAAACTAAATATGAATATGAAAATTGCTTCTTATTTTATAAGGGGCAATTTTTTATGCCCAAAATCGAAAGGAGGAACAAAACTTGAACGCAAAAGTAATTGCCATCGCTATGCAAAAAGGCGGTGTCGGAAAAACAACCACCTGTGCCAATTTAGGCATAGGGCTTGCACAGGAGGGCAAAAAAGTCTTGATTGTAGACAGCGACCCACAAGGCTCACTGTCAATCAGTTTAGGACACGCACAGCCTGACAATATCCCCACCACCCTTGCTACCGTTATGGGCAAGGTCATCACCGATACTCCACTGGAACACAAAGAGGGCATCCTATCCCACCCCGAGGGTGTGGACTTACTCCCTGCCAATATTGAGTTGTCCGGCATGGAGGTATCCCTCATCAATGCCATGAGCAGAGAAACAATCCTAAAGCAGTACCTTGATACGGTGAAAAAAGACTATCAATATATTCTGCTTGATACGCAGCCCTCCCTTGGTATGCTCACCGTCAATGCACTGGCGGCGGCAGACAGCGTAATCATTCCTGTACAGGCTCAGTATCTCCCTGCAAAGGGCTTAGAACAGCTTTTACAGACCATCAACAAGGTACGCAAGCAGATAAATCCCAAGCTAACCATTGACGGTATTCTGCTGACTATGGTAGATAACCGCACCAACTTTGCAAAGGACATCAGCACCCTGCTCCGTGATACCTACGGCGGTAAAATCAAGGTGTTTGCCACGGACATTCCCCATTCGGTACGAGCCGCCGAGATTAGTGCCGAGGGTAAGAGTATTTTCGCCCATGACCCAAAGGGCAAAGTTGCCGAGAGCTACCGAGAACTGACAAAGGAGGTGTTGAAGATTGAAAAGCTCCGCCAAAAACATAAATCTGACATCGGTAGATGATTTGTTTTCCACTGAAGAAAGCCGAGCCGATGCAGGCAGAGAGAAGGTTATGGAGATAGCCTTGACAGAGCTATTTCCATTCAAAGACCACCCATTTAAGGTAAAAGACGATGAAGCAATGGCAGACACCGCCCAAAGTATCAAGGAATATGGTGTGCTTGTTCCTGCAATCGCTCGTCCCCGTGACGAGGGCGGCTATGAGCTTGTAGCAGGACACCGCAGGCACAGGGCAAGCGAACTGGCAGGGCTTGAAACAATGCCTGTTATTGTCCGAAATCTTGACGATGATGCCGCCACTATCATTATGGTGGACAGCAATTTACAGAGAGAAAATATCCTGCCAAGTGAACGAGCCTTTGCATATAAATTAAAGTTAGATGCTATCAAGAGAAAGGCAGGCAGACCGTCAAAAGAAAATGGTAGCCAAGTTGGCGACAATTTAAGAAGTGTTAATATTCTTAGTGAAAATGCTCCCGATAGTGCAAGACAAATACAACGCTTTATCCGCCTTACCGAACTTATCCCCGAGCTTCTTGATATGGTAGACGATAAGAAAATCGCCTTTAACCCTGCCGTGGAGCTGTCCTATCTAAAGCCCGAGGAACAGACCAATTTACTCGAAGCAATGGATATGGAACAGGCAACCCCCTCTCTTTCACAGGCACAGCGGCTTAAAAAATTTAGTGCCGAGGGCAAATGCACCCTTGAAGCCATGTGTGCCATTATGAGCGAGGAAAAGAAAGGCGAACTGGACAAGGTAACGCTGACCAGTGATAAGCTCCGCAAGTATTTCCCCAAGTCCTATACACCGCAGAAAATGGAGGAAACCATATTGAAATTACTGGAAACATGGCATAAAAAGCGTACCCAACAGCAGGAGCGTTAGAAAGGAGCTGCCACTATGACTAAGAATAAAACCATAGGCGAATTGCTTGATGAAGCCCGAAAAAAGTCGGGTGAGCCTGTTTTGGCAGGGCATGACATTATGGCATTGGAACGCTTTGGAAAGGACACACGGCACATGATTGTCTTTGAGGTGCTTTCCCATTCCTCTCCTGTTGGCGATAAAGGTGAGCGTATGCGGCTGTTCCTCACTGATGCAGGCTATCAAAAAGCGATGGAGAGCCAAAGCCGTAAAGAAATTAAAATTCTTAAACACGCTAAGATTTCAAAGGGTAATATTTTCTATGACCGTCCCAAAGAACGTACACGCTGAAGCTGACCTCTGTATCAGCTACTTGTAGCAGGAAAGGAAGTGAGGAAATGGCTGTGTGCAGAATAGAAAAAACAAGGGATTACACCGTTATGGCGAACCACCATTTACGAAATAAAGAGCTTTCACTTAAAGCAAAAGGCTTGCTGTCCCTTATGCTGTCGCTCCCCGAGGATTGGGATTACACAGTAAAAGGGCTTGCCTACATCTGCAAGGACGGCATAGACAGCATTAACGGCACGATAAAAGAGCTTGAGGAACAGGGCTATGTTCTTCGCAAGCGACTACGCAACGACAAAGGGCAGCTCACCACCACCGAGTACACCATTTTAGAGCAGCCGCAAAGTCTTGATACAATTGGGTCGCAACCTAAACGGGAAAATCCAATCTTGGATAATCCAATATTGGAAAAACCAATACAGGAAACCCCTAAACAGGGTGAGCCTATCTTGGAAGAACCCCACCAATTAAATACTTATCTACAAACTATTGATAAACCAAAAAAAGATTTATTCAATACAGAAACATCAACTCCTTATCAATCCTATCCTTACGGGCAACCGAAAAGCACAGGATATGATGGAATTGGATACGATGGCTATGAAGAAATAAAGCAAACGGTCTATGAGAATATTGAGTACGAGCATTTTAAGCAGTACGGCAAAATCGGTATGCGTGAGCGTTTGGACGAAGTAGCCGACATCATCATCGAAACCCTGTGTTCCACCAAGGACACCATTAATATTGCCGGAGAGGATTACCCTGCAAGGCTTGTGAAAGACAAGATGCTGAAAATCACCTCATCCCATATCGAATATGTGTTTGAGTGCTTAGACAAAAACACCACCTATGTGCGGAACATTAAGCGATATTTGCTTGCAACACTGTTTAATGCACCTTCTACCATAGACAGCTACTATTCGGCTTTGGTAAACCACGATTTATACAGCCCTGCTCGTTAGGCACTTTGTAAAGAAATTTGCAGAGTGCCTTTTTCCATACCCAAAAATGAAAGGAGGGATTTTTCATGCAGGAAGATGTGGAGCAAAGAACCGTTGCTCTTGCTATCAGTGCAAGCAAACTTACAGGCAGAGAGTTAAAAAAAGCTATCGTCAAGCTGCTTGCACACTTAAAAGATAAGCAAAACCACCCCACTATCCCACAGGGGAAACAATCGGTCAAACAGCTTGCAAAGCAAGGGCAAGGCATGACCAGTATTGAAATTACCGACCAAAACATCAAAGATTTTGAGCGTGTGGCAAAGAAATACGGTGTGGACTTTGCTGTGATGAAAGACAAGCACGAAATACCGCCGAAATATGTGGTGTTTTTCAAAGGCAAAGATGCTGATGCCATTACCAATGCTTTTAAGGAATACACCGCAGATATGGTGAAAAAGGCGGCTCGTCCATCTGTGCTTGCGGAGCTTAGAAAACTTGCGGCACTTGCGAAAAATACCGTTATCCAAAAGGTAAAACACAAAGACAAGGAGCAGAGCCTATGAGTAAAAAGATGAAAAATCTCCTTATTCTTAATATCCCTTACCTTGTGTTGGGGCTGCTGTTTACCAAGTTGCCCGAAGCGTGGCGATATGCAAGCGGTGTTGATTTTGGAGAAAAGATACTAAGCTTAGGCAATGGATTTTCAAAAGCCTTTGCAGTACCGCTACCGTCCTTTTATCCAACGGATTTACTGATTGGGCTTGCTATTGGTGTATTGCTACGGCTGATAATTTATGTACGCAGCAAAAATGCCAAGAAGTACCGCAAGGGTGTGGAGTATGGTTCTGCTCGTTGGGGCAATGCAAAAGACATTGAGCCGTATGTAGACCCTACATTTAAAAATAATGTAATACTCACCCAAACGGAACGGCTGACAATGAATAACCGCCCCAAAGACCCCAAGACTGCACGAAACAAAAATGTGCTGATTGTGGGCGGCTCCGGCTCGGGCAAAACAAGGTTTTGGCTGAAACCAAACCTTATGCAGTGCCACAGCTCCTATGTTGTTACCGACCCCAAAGGCTCAATTGTCATTGAGTGCGGCAAGCTGCTGCTTCGTGAGGGCTACAAGGTGAAAATCCTAAACACCATCAATTTCAAAAAATCTATGCACTACAACCCTTTTGCCTATATCAGAAGTGAAAAGGACATTTTGAAGCTCGTCACCACCCTAATTGCCAACACCAAGGGCGAGGGCAAAGCAGGTGACGATTTTTGGGTGAAAGCAGAAACCTTGCTCTACACCGCCCTCATTGCTTACATCTACTATGAAGCCCCCGAGCATGAGCAGAATTTCACAACACTGATTGAATTTATCAATGCCAGTGAAGTCCGTGAGGACGATGAGGAGTTTAAGAACAATGTGGATTTGATGTTTGACAGGCTTGAGGAAAAAGACCCACAGCACTTTGCTGTAAGGCAATATAAGAAGTACAAATTAGCCGCAGGCAAAACCGCAAAATCTATCCTTATTTCCTGTGGTGCAAGATTAGCTCCCTTTGACATTAAAGAGCTTCGGGAGCTGACCGCCTATGACGAACTTGAGCTTGATACTCTTGGGGACAGAAAAACTGCCCTGTTTATCATCATCAGCGACACCGATGCCACATTCAATTTTCTTGTTTCCATGTGCTACACACAGCTTTTTAATTTACTGTGCGATAAAGCAGATGATGTATATGGCGGCAGGCTGCCTGTTCATGTGCGGTGCTTAATTGATGAGTGTGCCAATATCGGGCAGATACCCAACTTGGAAAAGTTAATGGCAACAATACGAAGCCGAGAAATCTCCGCTTGCCTTGTGTTGCAGGCACAATCACAGCTCAAGGCACTTTACAAGGACAATTCAGATACCATAATTGGCAACTGTGACAGCATGATTTTTCTCGGCGGTAAGGAGAAAACCACCCTCAAAGACTTAACCGAAACCTTGGGTAAGGAAACCATTGATATGTTCAATACCTCCGACACAAGGGGCAGTCAACGCAGCTATGGTATCAATTATCAGCGGCTTGGAAAAGAGCTTATGAGCATGGACGAGCTTTCTGTTATGGACGGCGGTAAATGTATCTTGCAGCTTAGAGGTGTGCGACCATTTTTCAGTGAGAAATATGACATCACAAAGCACCCGAAATACAAGCACCTATCCGACTTTGATAAAAAGAACACTTTTGATATTGAAAAATTCTTATCCACAAAACTAAAGCTCAAAGGAAGTGATGTGTACGAGGTCTATGACATAAGCAAGGAAGAAACAACCGAACCAAAGCCCTCAGACGGGCAATAAGCACTGCCGTTTACGGTGGTGCTTTTTATATAGATACAGCCGCATGGAAAGGAGGTGTTGCCTATGATTGTGGCGATTTAAAGCTGTCAGTGTACAGCGTTTTTTATTGCAGAAGTCTATCAACCAAACTAAAAACAAATTTAAAGGAGAATAAAACTATGGAATTTTTTAATCAGGCAGTAACCGTATTGCAGACACTCGTAATCGCTCTTGGTGCAGGACTTGGCATTTGGGGAGTTATCAATCTCTTGGAGGGCTACGGCAATGATAACCCCGGTGCAAAATCACAAGGCATGAAGCAGCTCATGGCAGGCGGTGGCGTAGCACTGATTGGCATGACCCTTGTACCGCTTCTTTCCGGATTGTTCTAAGGAGTAGCTTATGGATTTTATCCTTGATGCAATCAACGAGTGGATAACCAATCTACTCGTTGACGGCATTATGGGTAATTTAACAGGCTTGTTCGATAACATCAATTCGGAAGTAGCAAGGATTGCCGGAGATGTAGGAAAAACACCGTCAGCGTGGAATGGCGGTGTTTTTTCTATGATTAAGAACTTATCGGACACCGTTATCATGCCCATAGCCGGAATAATTTTGACCTTTGTGATGTGCTACGAGCTGATACAAATGGTCATTGACAGAAACAATCTGCACGACTTCCCACCCTCAGACATTTTTAAGTGGATGATGAAAACCTTTATCGCCGTGGTACTGGTCACAAACACATTTCCCATTATGATGGGGATATTTGATGTGGCACAGTCGGTTATTTCTAATGCGGCAGGGGTAATCCTCACCGATACTGCCATAGGGATAGAAACCATAGATGCCTTGCGTGAAAGTCTGCTTGAAATGGATATAGGCACACTTTTAGGACTGTATCTGCAAAGCTTTCTCATGGGGATTATCATGTGGGCATTAAGCGTCTGCATCTTTATTATCGTGTACGGAAGAATGCTTGAAATCTACCTTATGACCTCTCTCGGAGCTATCCCCATCGCCACTATGCAAAGCAAGGAATGGAATATGGGACAAAACTATCTCAAGGCTTTGCTTGCCCTCGCATTTCAAGGCTTTCTTATTATGGTGTGCGTTGGCATTTATGCGGTGCTTATTCAGTCCATCGCAACAGACGGTGACCCCATCGGAGCAATTTGGACTTGTATGATGTACACGGTACTGCTCTGCTTCTCTCTCTTTAAGACAGGGACACTGGCTAAAAGTATTTTTTCAGCACACTAACTGAATTTGCCCCATAGGGCAGAAAGGAGAATTTATGGCTTATGTACCAATTCCCAAGGATTTAAGTAATGTGAAAACAAAGGTTATGCTAAACCTCACCAAACGGCAGCTCATCTGCTTTTCAGCGGCACTGGCGGTAGGATTACCGCCTTTTTTTATTCTAAAGGACTACATCGGCATTAGCCCTGCGGTACTGGTGATGATGTTTATCATGCTGCCGCTATTTATGTTTGCCATGTATGAAAAGCACGGGCAGCCACTTGAGGTAATCCTCAAAAACTATGTGGCGGTGCGTTTTCTAAACCCCAAGAAAAGACCATATATGACGGATAATTTTTATCCTCTACTGGAACGGCAATATCAATTAGACAAGGAGGTAAATAGCATTGTCAAAAATCGAAAAGAAGCTCGTAAAACTTACTCGGGCAGAAAGACAGAGCATCGCAACTGCGGTGCAAAGGGCGAATAACAAGCCCAAAGGAGTAAAATCGGCACAGGACAGTATTCCTTACCGTCATATTTTCTCCGATGGTATCTGTCATATGGGCGATAAGCTCTATACCAAAACCCTGCAATTTGGTGACATCAATTATCAGATTGCACAGAACGATGACAAGACCGCTATCTTTGAAAGTTGGTGCGATTTCCTCAACTACTTTGACAGCACAATCAAATTTCAGCTCACATTTCTTAACACCACAGCCAACGCAAAGGACTATGAAAAAAGCATCTATATCGCTCCACAGGCAGATGATTTTGACAGTATCCGAACAGAGTATACGGATATGCTGCACAATCAACTTTCAAGGGGTAACAACGGGCTTGTAAAAACAAAGTATCTCACATTCGCTATTGAAGCGGATAACATCAAAATTGCCAAGCCCCGTTTGGAACGCATTGAAAACGACCTTTGGAATGCCTTTAAGCGGCTTGGGGTACAGCTCACTTCCCTTGATGGCAGAGAACGGCTGAAGCTCATGCACAACATTCTTAGAATGGGTGGAAATGACCCCTTTGCTTTTGAATGGAAATGGCTTGCCCCTTCGGGGCTTTCGACCAAGGACTTTATTGCTCCGTCCTCCTTTGAGTTTAAGGAAAAAGGTACTTTCCGCACAGGGGATAAATATGGTGCAATGTCATTCTTGCAGATACTCGCCCCCGAGTTGAATGACCGTGTGCTGTCAGACTTTTTGGAAATGGAAAGCAACCTCATTGTCACCATGCACATTCAGTCCGTAGACCAGATGAAAGCCATCAAGACCATTAAGCGTAAGATTACCGACCTCGATAAAATGAAGATTGAGGAACAAAAAAAGGCAGTACGGGCAGGATATGATATGGATATTATCCCCTCCGACCTTGCCACCTACGGCGGTGAAGCAAAGAAGCTCCTTGCCGACTTACAAAGCCGTAACGAGAGAATGTTCTTAATGACATTCCTTGTTTTGAATACCGCTGACAGCAAAAAAGAACTGGACAATATCCTGCTGCAAGCAAGCGGTATCGCCAACAAACACAACTGCACCCTCTTAAGGCTTGACTATCAGCAGGAACAGGGCTTCATGTCCTCTTTGCCCCTTGGAAAATGCCTTGTACCAATACAGCGGAGCTTGACCACCTCAAGCACCGCTATTTTTGTACCCTTTACCACGCAGGAGCTTTTTCAATCTGGCGGTGAAGCTCTTTATTATGGGCTGAACGCTCTTTCAAGCAACCTTATTATGGTAGACCGTAAGCAGCTTAAAAACCCCAATGGGCTAATCCTTGGCACACCCGGCAGTGGCAAGAGTTTCTCTGCTAAAAGAGAAATCACCAATGTGTTTCTCATCACAACCGATGACATCATCGTATGTGACCCCGAGGGCGAATATTTTTCCCTTGTGCAAAGGCTCAAAGGACAGGTTATTAAAATCTCTCCCACAAGCAGCCAGTACATTAACCCAATGGATATTAACCTTAACTATTCTGAGGACGATAGCCCCCTTGCCCTAAAGAGTGATTTTATCCTCTCTCTTTGTGAGCTGATTGTTGGTGGCAAGGACGGACTGACACCTGTTGAGAAATCCATCATTGACCGTTGCGTAACACTTGTATATGCCGAATATCTTGCCGACCCCGACCCTGCTAAAATGCCAATCTTAGGTGATTTGTATGATGCCCTTGGCAGGCAAGAGGAAAAAGAAGCCAAGCATATCCGTTCTGCCCTTGAAATCTATGTCACAGGTAGTTTGAGCGTTTTTAACCACCAAACCAATGTAGATATTCAAAACCGCCTTGTCTGCTTTGACATTAAGGAACTGGGCAAACAGCTTAAAAAGCTCGGTATGCTTGTGGTGCAAGACCAAGTTTGGAACAGGGTAACGGTCAACCGTGCGGAAAAACGCTCCACTCGCTACTATATGGACGAATTTCACTTGCTTTTGAAAGAGGAACAGACCGCCGCCTACTCGGTTGAGATTTGGAAACGCTTTCGTAAGTGGGGTGGTATTCCCACAGCCATTACACAGAATATCAAAGACCTTTTATCTTCAAGAGAAGTGGAAAATATCTTTGAAAACAGCGACTTTGTGTATATGCTAAACCAAGCCGCAGGTGACAGACAGATACTTGCCAAGCAGCTTAATATCTCGCCCCATCAGCTCTCCTATGTCACAGGCAGCGGTGTCGGTGAGGGACTGCTCTTTTACGGCAATGTCATTTTGCCATTCGTGGATAAATTCCCGAAAAACACCGAGCTTTACGGCATTATGACTACGAAGCTTGATGAAACCAAGCAAGAGTAACTTTTTCGTTTATATTCGTCAAAAAATATGCTATAATTTCAAAAGAAAGGCGGTGAGATAATTGGCAACCCTAAATGCAAAGGAATACAAACAATTTGAAGATATTAAGCACTCCGATGAAAACGGTGTAGAGTTTTGGTACGCTCGTGAGCTGTCATTGGTGCTTGATTATATCCAGTGGCGTAATTTTTCCAAAGTTATCGACAAGGCAATGCTCTCCTGCCAAAACAGTGGATTTGAGTGTGCAGACCATTTTGTTGAGGTCAGCAAAATCGTAGATGCAGGTGCAACCACAAAGCCTGTTAAGGATTATGAGCTTTCTCGCTATGCCTGCTATCTGATTGTGCAAAACGGTGACCCTCGCAAAGAGCCGATTGCTCTTGGTCAAACCTATTTTGCTATCCAAACACGCAGACAGGAAATTGCAGATGCTTTTAATCGACTTGATGAGGATAATAAAAGGCTTGTTATTCGTGGCGAGGTTACAACATGGAACGCTATGCTTGTAGAAGCGGCACATGAAGCAGGGATTACCGACCAACTGGAATATGCACAATTTCAAAATGCAGGCTATATGGGTTTATATGGCGGTTTAACTGCTGCTGATATTCACAAACGCAAAAATCTTAAAAAAAGCGAAAAAATACTCGACCACATGGGTAGTGAGGAATTAGGTGCAAATCTGTTCCGCATTACACAAACCGAAGCAAAGCTCCGTAGGGAACAACCACAGGGGCTTGAAACTGCAAGCGGTATTCACTACCAAGTCGGTCAAACTGTGCGTGAAGCCATAGGAAAAAACGATGGTACAATGCCGGAGGATTTACCTACTCCCGAAAAAAGCATTGCAGAAGTTGGCAGAGAGCAACTGAAAAAATTGAAAGCGAAAAAAGAACCGCCAATCCTTGATGAATAAGGATTTTTCACGATTTTGCCGAGGTCAGCAAAATCGCAACAACACAATAATAATTGCGTAAAAGCCGTTTGTAGAAAATACAGGCGGCTTTTTTGCATGGAAAGGAGAATTTTTCATTTGAGCCAAAAAACAAAAAAGCAGTTTAAGACTTCAAGGCTTCAATTTACCGAGGAAGAACGAGCCGACCCCACTTTAGAAAAGCCCATAGCAAAATCTGAAAAAGCCGCTGATAGACTGGAAAAAGCTCAAGCCAACATTCCCAAAAAGACAGTCAAAACCAAGGAACGCACCTTTGATGCCGAAACAGGCAAAGCAAAGGTGCGTTTGCATTTTGAAGAAGTGGATAAACCCAAGCCGTCCTCTAAACTTACACATGGCATTAAAAAAGCTCCGCAAAGAGCCGCCCTATCTGCTGTGCATAAGAAAATCAGTGAAGATGAACAGGACAATGTGGGTCTTGAAGCGGCACACAGTACAGAAAAGGCAGGAGAATTTACCGTTCGCCGTGTTCAAAGTGCCTACCATTCCCACAAGCTAAAGCCCTACCGCAACTTGGCAAAGGATGAGAAAAAGAGCATACAAGCCGATGTAAATGTCCTTTATGCGAAAAGTTTAAGAGATAATCCGCAGTCGGCAAGCAACCCTATTTCTCGCTTTCAGCAAAAGAGAGCTATCAAAAAGCAGTACATTGCCACAAGGTACGGCAAAGGAGCAAAAACCGCACAGACCACAGCCACTACCGCAAAATCAGCAGTTAAAAAAGGTGCAGATACCGTATCAAAAGCAGCGGCGGCAATTACCAAAAATCCAAAGGTACTGTTTATTATTCTTGCCTTGCTTCTGCTTATTGTCGTTATCAGCAGTGCGGTGTCCTCCTGCTCGGTGATGTTTCAAGGGGCAATATCCAATGTGGTGTCAACCTCGTACACCTCTGAAAACGAGGAGCTTATTTCCGCAAATGACGATTACACCTCACTGGAAACGGCACTGCAAGCACAGATTGATAGTATCGAAAGGGATTATCCCGATTATGATGAGTACCGCTATGATTTAGCTACCATAGGACACGACCCTCATCAGCTCGCTTCTTACCTCACTGCCTTGAAGCAGTATTTTACAGCAAGTGAGGTGCAGGGTGAATTGCAGAGGGTTTTTGAAAAGCAGTACAAGCTCACGCTTACCGAAACGGTGGAGGTACGCTATCGCACCGAAACGAGAACAGACTCATGGACAGATGAGGACGGCACTTCCCATTCTGATACCTATACCGTGGAAGTACCCTATGACTATTACATCTTGAATGTGAAGCTCACAAACAACTCCATAAATACCGTGGCAAACAGCCTGCTTACCGCCGAACAGCTACAAATGTACAATGTTTATCTGCAAACCAAGGGTAACAAACCCCTGCTCTTTGGCGGCGGCTCGATAGACGGCAGCCCTTCCACCGATTTAAGCGGTGTTGACTTTGTAAACGGAGAACGACAAGGCAACCAAAACACCGTGGATATTGCACTTTCACAGGTAGGCAATGTGGGCGGTCAGCCCTACTGGTCATGGTATGGCTTTAATAGCCGTGTGGAATGGTGTGCCTGCTATGTATCGTGGGTTCTTAACCAAGCAGGATACGGTGAGCCTAAGTTTGCCGCCTGTCAGAGCCAAGGTGTGCCTTACTTCTCCTCAAACGGACGATGGGCAAGCCGTGGATACGGTGACATTGCCCCCGGCGATGTTATTTTCTTTGATTGGGAGGGTGATGGACATTCCGACCATGTGGGCATTGTTATTGGCACAGACGGTAGCCGTGTCTATACCGTGGAGGGTAACTCCGGCGATGCCTGTAAAGTCCGAGATTATGACCTAAACAGCAGCGTGATTATGGGCTATGGACTTATGAATTAAGGAGGAAACGATTTGAACGCAAAACTGAAAAAAGTGTTGTCCGACATGAAAAAAATCGAGGACAAAATGGTGCTTTTGCAAGAGAAATGGAACGAGCTGAATAAGCAAAAGACCGAGTTTGAAAACCTTGAAATTATCGGGCTTATCCGAGGTGCAAAAATCAGCACAGAAAATCTAAACGATGTGATTACGGCATACCGCAGCAAAAGCGGTGTGCCTTTTTTATCTGAAAAACAGGAGGAAATCAAGAATGAAGAAAACTAAAATCCGTATTTTCGCCGTTATGCTTATGACGGTACTTTGCTTTACCGTTTTTTCCACCACAGCCTTTGCAGGTGGCGGCGAAGATTATGTTGAACCGACCCCCGAAGTAACCGAAACTCCATCATCTCCTCTTACTCCTGAGGGTAATTTGACCCTTGTGGACGATGTGGAGAGAACAGACGATATTGATAAACAGTTCATTACCGCCGTATCTAAAAACGGCAACTACTTCTATCTTGTAATCGACCGAGCAGGCGATACGGATAATGTGTATCTGCTCAACATGGTAGATGAAGCCGACTTGCTTGCTCTTATGGAGGACGGCACAGTAGAGCCTAAAGTTTGCTCTTGCACCGATAAATGCGAAGTGGGTGCAGTAAATGCCGATTGCCCTGTATGCAGCACCGACAAAACAAAATGCACAGGCAAAGCTGCCGAAGTAACCGAGCCTGCTGACGAGCCACAGCCCGAAAAAGAAAAAAGCAATCCAATGGGGATTTTGGCACTTGTCCTTGCGGTGAGCTTAATTGGTGGCGGCATTTTCTACTATTTCAAGGTTGTAAAGAATAAGGCAAAGCCGCAGAGCAACCCCAATGTAAATGAATATGATTACAGCGATGAGGACGATGACGAGGAATACGAGCCTATCTCTGAGGAACAAGAGGAAACTACCGATGAAAGTGAGGACGATGTAAAATGACCTATTTTACCGATAGCATATATGAAAAAATGATGATGCAAAAGCCGCAATATTCTTCTGTTCCTACCAAGGACAGACCGCCCAAAAAGGAGCAGAAAATCCGCAAACTGATTGTTGTGCATGAAAAAGTCGAAGCCACTAAACAGGATAAGGAGGGATAAAAATATGCAGTTAGTCATTGCAGAAAAACCAAGCGTTGCACAGAGTATCGCTAAGATATTGGGTGCGACAAGCCGTAAAGACGGCTACATCGAGGGAAATAATTACATTGTATCGTGGTGCGTTGGGCATTTGGTGGAACTTGCCGCCGCTGATAGCTATAATGAAAAATATGCAAAATGGAGGTATGAGGACTTACCCATACTTCCTGCCCTTTGGCAGTACCAAGTTTCAGCCAGTACCAAAAAGCAGTTTACCGTGCTGAAAAAGCTCTTAAACGACAACCAAGTAGATACAGTTATCTGTGCCACCGATGCAGGGCGTGAGGGTGAGCTAATCTTCCGCCTTGTCTATGAAAAGGCAGGCTGTAACAAGCCTGTCAAGCGACTTTGGATTTCCTCCCTTGAGGATACCGCTATTCAAAAGGGCTTTAAAAATCTAAAGGACGGCAAGGAATATGAAAATCTCTATCAAGCGGCACTATGCAGGGCAAAAGCGGACTGGATTGTTGGTATCAATGCCACTCGTCTTTTCTCTGTACTTTATGGGCAGACCCTAAACATTGGGCGAGTGATGTCACCCACCCTTGCTATGATTTGTGAGCGTGATGTAGCTATCTCTGAATTTAAGCCCGAGCCGTTTTATACACTACACCTTACTTGTAACGATTTTTCTCTTGTAGGTGAAAAGCTAAAAAGTAAGGCACAAGCAAAGGAAGTTTTACAGGCTTGTGACGGTCAGAGCGTTACCATAGAGAGCGTGGAGCAAAAGGAAAAAACGGAAAAACCGCCCAAGCTCTATGACCTTACCACCTTGCAGCGTGAAGCCAATAAGCTGTTAGGTTTTACCGCCGAGCAGACCTTACAGTACGCACAGAGCCTTTATGAAAAGAAATACATCACCTATCCCCGAACAGACAGCAGATTTTTAACCGAGGATATAGAAAGCACTATTCCTGCCTTAGCAAAAGCTACGGCAGGATTTTTTGTGCCCAAAGCTGCCGAGTTGCCTGTGAACACGGCACAGGTAATCGACAGCTCCAAAGTCAGTGACCACCATGCCATTATCCCCACTATGAATATCAAGGGACTTGATATGCAGGGCTTACCTGCCGGAGAGCGTGAAACTCTGCTGCTTCTTGCTATTCGTCTTTTGGTTGCCGTTGGCGATACCCACCGTTTTAGCGAAACAGTTATCACAGCAAAATGCGGTGAGTCTGTTTTTACTGCCAAAGGCAAAACCGTCATTCAAGATGGTTTTAAGGCAGTGCAAAAGCTCTATAAGGGTGAGCAGGAGAAGGAAGATAAAGACCAAGCCCTGCCGAGTATCGCCCAGGGCGATGTCTTAACCGCAAAGGCTGAAATCAAGGAGGGTAAAACCTCACCTCCCAAACCTTTTACAGATGACACCCTGCTTTCTTCAATGGAAAATGCCAACAAAGCCGAGGTCGATACCGAGCGTAAGGGCATTGGCACTCCGGCAACGAGAGCAGGCATTTTGGAAAAGCTGATTAAGTCGGGACTTGCGGAAAGAAAAGGGGATAAAAAGGTAAAATATTTCACCGCCACCCACAAAGGCACAGCCCTTATCACCGTCCTGCCCGAACAGGTGCAGTCACCGCTTATGACTGCCGAATGGGAAGAAAAGCTGAAACTTGTAGAGTATGGAGAGCTGACCGCCGATGCGTTCCTATTGGAGATTGTGGACATGACCTCTGCTCTTGTAAAGACCTATGAAGTAATCAAGGGAGCTGATACTCTTTTCCCCTCTGACCGTGAGAGCATGGGCAAATGCCCTCGCTGCGGTGGTGATATAACCGAGAACAAAAAGGGCTTTTGCTGTTCTGATAAGTGTTGTAATTTTGCCATTTGGAAAGAAAATCGCTTTTTCACAGCAAAGAAAAAGACCGTAACAAAGGCGATTGTTGCAGAACTTCTGAAAAACGGAAAAGTATCACTCACAGGCTGCTATTCCGAAAAGACAGGCAAAACCTATGATTGCATTGCTGTCCTTGATGATACTGGAGGGCAGTTTGTGAATTTCATAATGGAGTTTGGGGCTAAGAAGAAATAAGAATCATGTGTTACAATATTAACAATTTCTTGGTATAATTTCTCAGCTTGCTTGTGATATAATATAATTGTTCGCACTAAAGAATGTGGAAAACACAATAAGGAGGATATCTATGAAATATTTGCTTTTGGACACTAATATATTTTTAGACATGATTATTGATAGAAAAAACAATGTGTCTAAAGAATTAGTAAATACATTTATAAAACTATTAGATTTTAACCAAGTTAAGCTCGTTATTCCTGCCATTGTCATTCATGAAACTTATCGGCACATAGAAGAACAATTATCTGAAGTAGGTAAAAAGATTAAAAGTGCAATCGATGCAATTGACCAAATATATGGTGTAAATGGTTACACTATTGAGGGATTTGAGGTAAAAGATTATAAAAAGAACTCGAAGAATGAGCTTAACACTTTGAAGCAACAATATGAAACGAGCCACACCCAGTATCTTAGCGAAATCAAGTTGCTAATACAAAGGGTTTTTCAGCATCCCAATTCTATTCTTGTTGAGGACAACGCAACGCTTAATGCTGCTTGTTTGCAAAGGAGAATATACAAAAAAGCTCCTTTCCATATTGAGAAAAAAGAATCATTTGCGGATGGGCTAATTACAGAAACATTGTTGCACATTAATGACTTAATTGACATGGCAGATGGTGATACAGTAATTTTTGTCACAGGGAATACCAGTGATTTTTCAAACAGAGATGCTAAAGAAAAACTCCACGAAGATATCTTATATGATTTATCAAAAAGAGGATTAGATAGCAAAATAAAATATGTAACGCAATTTAACAAATTGGTTGGAGCAGACTTGAAAACTGAGGTAGAAGAAGCAAAACTGTCAGAGGAATTTGAAAAGGAACTTCGTGAAAATGAAGAACAGGATAGGCTAATGCTTGACGCTGAGATAGATGATTATGAAAGAGAATCTGTTGGACTATCCTCTCTTGGGAGTTTTGAAGACAATTTCCTGGAAAGCTTTCGAGAATCTCATTTTGCCGAAACCGTTGTTTCCTTATTTGAACGACTAAATAAATGTTATAGTAATGTTGAAGAACTGTTCTACTTTTTTTCAGAAGAACTTCCTGATTTTATTTCTGCAATTGAGATAGATGAGGTAAGCCATTTCACAACTACTTGGAATGAGCATTTTTCAGAAAACTCAGACTTTCTTGTCGAAACAAATATCGGTGGTATCCTAAGCATTTTTGATGTACTGGAAAGTAAAGCTGTTGAATACGATTTATCTGAATACGAAAACAGCTTACCAGATAGTCTTGAATATGGTGACAATGTCTGTTTCTGTGGAAAAGGCAAAATAAAATATACATTAAAAATGGATGAGTTGTATCTTAGCTGTGATAATGGTGGCAGTGACCAATTAGATATCTGTTTGTTTAACTCTCGCAATGAATCTTTAGGAGAAGGTTATATAAGCATTACCTACGGATTTGTTGATTTTGATGATGAAGGAAATGTAGGAGATGCATGTGACGAGGATATAGAATATAACATTACCGGAATCACATCTGCCATAGAAAATATTGTGCAAGAATTTGAGGAAAGGATAGAAACCGATAAGATTATTTTAGAACAGTTAAAAGCAGAATTTAATATTTAAGAAACTATAAAAGCATTTATCATCTTGATAGATGCTTTTTTTATGCCCAAAATCAGAAAGGAGTACCCCACTATGGCAGAAAAACAAAACCCCAAAGAACGGTTAAAAGAAATAACCGATAGCATTGAAATTGGCATTAAGGAGCTTTTTGAGAGCGACAAATATAAAAGCTATCTTCAGACCATGAGCCGCTTTCACAAATACTCTTTGAACAACACCTTACTTATCTCCATGCAAAAGCCCGATGCCACTCTTGTGGCAGGCTTCAATAAATGGCGAGATGGCTTTTCACGATTTGTTAAAAAAGGTGAAAAAGGTATTAAAATCATTGCACCCACGCCGTATAAAATCAAGGAGGAACGAGAAAAGCTCGACCCACTGACCAAAGCCCCTCTCCTTGATGTAAACGGTAAGGTGCAGACTGAGGAGGTGGAAGTACAGATACCCATGTTCCGTGTAGTATCTGTATTTGATGTATCCCAAACCGAGGGTGAGCCGTTGCCCACTCTTGCAAGCGATTTAACAGGCAATGTAAAACAATTTGATGTGTTCATGGAAGCTATTAAACGCACCGCACCTGTTCCTATTGAAATTATGCCACTGCCCAAGGATACGGACGGCTACTATCACACAGAAGAAAAACGCATTGCAATTCGTGAGGGTATGAGCGAAGTACAGACCATTTCTGCCGCCATTCACGAGGTGGCACATTCTCTTTTGCATAACCGAGAAATGGAAAAAGAGCTGCAAGCACAGCAGGACGAAACTGCAAATCCCAATAAGCCCAAAAACCGCAACACAGAGGAAGTTGAAGCGGAAAGCATTTCCTTTGCCGTTTGCAGCTATTACGGCATACAGACCGCCGAGAATAGCTTGGGATATATTGCTTCTTGGAGCAAGGGCAAGGAACTTGCCGAGCTTCGGGCTTCACTGGAAACCATCAACAAAACCTCGTCAGAGCTGATAACCGGCATTGATACGCACTTTGCTGAAATTATAAAAGAGCGTGGCATTGATTTGACCGCTGAAATCTCTGTGCTGGAGCAAGCCCCCGACCTTAATAAAGTGCAGATTACCGAGGACGGCTATAACATTGAGGTGGATGGACATATCGGCACATGGTATGTCATTGATACCGAGGTTGTGGACAGCACAAAATACTATCTTCTTGAGCATGAGGAACACGGTGACGGTGCTGCCTGTATCATTGTGGATGGTGACGGTAAACTGGTGCTTGACGATGTTTGGAACGGCTTTGATGACCTCAAGGAACATTTTGAAAGCAGAGCTGCCGAGGAACAGCGAATTGATGAGCCTGTCCAACATGACTATCCTATGCCCGACCCCACAGTTAGCATTGATGACCGCAATGCCTATGGCTACACCGACCATGAACTGCTACCGCTTTCAAAGGAACGAGCCGCAGAGCTTTGGGAACAGGATTTGACGGTATATCTGCTTTATGAGGACAACACCGAAGCAATGGCTTTTGACCGTGAAGATATTGATAATCACGATGGACTTTTCGGTATTGAGAAAACGGACTGGCTTGACCTGCAGGAGCATGAGGGCGATAGTAAATCTTCCCCCGATATGTCAGAACAGCTCTTTTTGGAACGCACCGACAATGCCTTTGCTATCTATCAGCTAAAGGACGGTGCAGAGCTTAGAGATTACCGCTTTGAGGGGCTTGACTGGATAAATAGCAAGGGGCTGACCGTAGAACATGATAATTACAACTTTGTCTACTCTGAGCCGTTTACCAACTATGTCACCCAAAGAGATAGGCTTGAAGAATTATGGGATAGGTTTAACAATGACCACCCTGCCGATTTTAAAGGACATTCTTTGTCGGTCAGTGACATCGTTGCTATCAAGCAAGACAGCGTTGTAACATACCATTACTGCGATAGTTTCGACTTTGTTGAGCTGCCAAAGTTTGCAGAGCCGACACCTCTCGTGCCGGACAGCTATGTAACAGGCGAAAAAATTGATACCCCAAGAGGTCGCTTTTCACTTACAACAATGACCAAGGAGCAGATGGAGCAAGCAGGCTACGGCTACCACCATTCTTCGGATAACGGAGCGTATCTTATTATGGGTAACGGCACCCGTGCCTTTGCTATTGTGAATGAAGATAACCCCCTCCGCACTGCCGAGCTGTCCACCGAGCAGAATTACAATCAGATTGACGGTATCATCAACAATGAGCCTACCGTGGCAGAGCTTGAGGAACAATCCAAAAGTGGCACACCAATTTCCCTTATGGATTTGCTTGCTGCCACACGCAGAGAGGAAAAGCAATCGGTTATGGAACAGCTTGCAAAGCCGCCACAGACACAGGAAAAATCAAAAAAAGCACCCCTAAAAGGTGCAGAAATGGAGTTATGATTATGAGTAGATTTACAGTAGAGGAAAGTAATTTGATGTGCATTTATAATATAGGTTCAAGAGCAGATTTGCTCTTAGAGCTTACAGAAATGCAAAGCCACCTTGTAGCAGATGAAACAGAACTGCTTACCCTTACCAAAGCAGTTTTGAAAAAGCTATCCGCTATGAGTGATGAGGAATTTGAGAGCCTTTCGGGTGAGCTTATTCCCGATTTTGAGTAGGCGAAAGTCTACTCATTTTCACATCAAAATGTATACCTATTGTTTTCGTTTTGTACATGGTATAATGTAATAATTAAGCAATTAAATTATACTTTAATATATGTTCTAAGGCGGTGATAACAATGGAGAATTTTATCAGTAAAACTGAATATGAAGTAGCTCTTAATGCAATTCAAAAATCATTGGATACAAAAGTTGAAGAAATTGAGCTTTCGGATAAAATACCAACCTTAAATGATACACAGGATAATAATAAGGTGTTTCGTGGTAAACTCTCGGTTTTATTTGTTGATATGAGAAAATCTACTGATTTGACAGATGATTTGAAATCTAAGAAGATGGTGAAGATTTATCGTTCATTCATAAGAATGATTATTCAAGCTATCAGATATTCTGGTGGAGAAACTCGTCAGTTTGCCGGAGACGGAGTCATGGGTGTTTTTCAAGATAGTGTTGATGGTGGTGAAAAAGTCACTTCTTCCGCTAAAGCTGTTCAAGCAGCTCGATACATAATTACAATGATGGACTACTGCCTTAATCCATTACTATCAAAGAATATGGATGGTCTATCTATCGCTTGTGGTGTTGGTATATGTACTGGCACTGTACTTGTAACTAAAGTTGGTATGCGTGGCAAAGAACAAGACGACACTTCAGAAAATGAAATGGGACTTGTATGGACAGGTAAAACAACAAATTATGCAAGTCGTTATTGTGGGTTGGCTAATTCCTGCGAAATTTTTATTGATAGTAAGACATACAGCGAGTCAAACGATAAATCTGCTTGGAATGAATGTAGCCGTATTAAAGGTAGCAAGGCTTTCAAAGGCTTTGTATCTCATGAATATTATCTTGATTTAGATGATGCAATAAGTCAAGAACCTGTAAAAGCTACAAATAAAGATACAGATATTTCGTTTGTTCAAGAAATTTTTGATGATACCAAAGAGCAATCATTGCTTTTAATTGATGAAATCTCTAAAAAGTCAATGGAACTTTCAAAACGACTAGAAGAAGTGAAAAAGCGTGAAACGGAATGCCAACAAAAACAGAACACTTTGTCCTCCAAAGAAGCTCAACTGAAAACTAAAGAAAACCAACTAATAGCGAAACAAAATGTACTCAACAAACAGGAAATCAAACTGCATTGGGACGAATATAATTTGCACAAAAAGTTATTCTCTGACACTCATTGTAAAGATGAGATTGTTACAATCTCGGGGAAAGATTTTTGGTTAAAACAAATTAATCTAATGTTTGAATTAGGAAACAAGTTTGGAAAGTCAGAAATTGATGTTAAATGTGATTTAGATTGTTATTTGGTTAGAATCTATATATGTTTTAATATGTTTGATGAAGCATATGATGCTCTATGTATTCAAGCAGAGTATGGCTCATGGCTAAATGAAAGTATAACTATTGATGTATTGAGTAAAAGCAGATTATCTAGTAGAATGCGTAGCATATTGGAAAACAGGCAATGGAACAACGATGATTGTAAAAAAATATTAAAAAAAATGAACGAATTGAGGATTGGATTATGAAATTAGATAAAGATGATTTAAACCAAATTTTAGATAGAAATATTGCATGGATAGAAAATTGTGACAACAAAGCTTCTATTATGTTAGGAGCTTTTGGGGTTGCTTTGAGTGTAATTTTTGCTCTTGACTATGCCACCATCATTCTAAATGTGATACAAGAAAAATGGTCAAATCCTTCATTTGGTAATATTGCTTTTTTGATTTTAGTAACTTTATCCTTGTGTGCATTTTTGTATGGTGGTTATAAATTGATAAAGACACTTACACCTAAAATTGATATGAGGAATTTAGGAGCTGATGAAAAAATGTGCAGCAACTCTATCATATATTTCTCTACTATTGCTATACACTCAAATTATACAAAATTCTTAGACAGACTTAAAGAAACTAATGATGATAATTATTTAAATGATATTTCATCACAAATTTATATTTGTGCGAAAATATGCGACCTAAAGTTCAAAGACTATAAAAAAGGGTTGCATTTTTCGATAAGTGGTCTGCTCGCTTTTATGTTACTTATCACTTGTGGATATTTTATATAATGCACTGGTAAATACATTAACAAGCCCTCTTATACAGCATTTGAAAATGAAATTTCACGAGCAAAATGCCTGCCGACGTAATAGTCTATAGGCATTTTTTTATTACTCAAAAACGAAAGGAGATTTTTATGCCAACAAAAACTCAAGCCTTTGCACAGCTTGCAGAGCATACCGCCGAAAGGCTGACAAGCAGCCTTGCCAACTGGACAGGCTTTCTTGCCACCGTGGGGCGGCTATATAAATACCCCTACCATGAACAACTTATGATTTATGCACAAAGACCCGATGCAACGGCTTGTGCCGATTATGAGCTGTGGAACAGTAAAATGAACAGATATGTTCGCCGTGGCTCTACGGGTATTGCCCTGCTTGACCCCACAGGTGATACCCCAAAACTGAAATATGTGTTTGATGTTTCCGATACGGGCGGCAGAGATAATTCTCGCCGCCCTTTCCTTTGGGAAATGAAAGAACACCACGAACAGCCCCTTTTAGAAATGCTCGAGGACAAATTTGGTGTAAGCGGTGATAATCTTGCCGATGGATTTTACAACATTGCCAAAGATTTGGCGGCAGAGTATTATGATAACCACAAAGAGGACTTACCCTATTTTGCTGAAAACAGCTTTTTAGAGGATTATGACGAGGATAACCTCAAAGCAGCTTTTGAAAATGCTGCCACCGTCAGCATTGCCTACACCCTTATGAAACGGTGTGGACTGGATACTGAAAGCTACTTTGAGCATGAAGATTTTTCTCCTATCTTTGACTTTAACACCTCCGCTGCTGTCAGCCTTTTGGGTACGGCGGTCAGTGAGCAAAGTGAACAGGTTTTCAGACAAATATCACTCACCATAATCAAAACAGAGCGTGAAAGGAGAAACGAATATGAACGAAATCACTTACAGCCGGAACGGGGATTATCTGATACCCGACATCAAACTGAAGGAGCAGCCGACACAGCCCCTCGGCAAGTACGGCAGAATGAGGAAAACCTACTTGCAGGAACACCGCAAAGCCCTGTTCAGCCACCTGTTACTGAGCGAGAAGCTGCAAGCCCACCTACTGGAGATAGACCAGACGGCGAACAGGCGACTGGAGCAGATAATGGCAGACTTGCAGAAAACCCAAGTGCCGCCGGACAAGATGACACAGCAGTTGGAATGGGTGGGACACATGAACAACCTCAAAACCCAAGCGGAGGAAATCATACTGACGGAGCTTATTTACAGCTAACCCTATTCCCCTCCGAGCAGGAACAAATACAGAACATAGCGGACAGACAAGAGCGTGAAAACACGCAAGGTCAGTCCGCTTTTTCTATGCCCCACAGTGAGATTGAATACGAGCTAAAGCACGGCACAGGTACACAAGGCGGCAAACTCCGTGTCTATGGGTTTTATAAGAAAAACCCTACCGAAAAGGCGGCAGTTGACTTTCTTAAAAATGAGTTTGGGTGGTATGGTCACAGCCATACATTTTCAGATGGTACAAGCGGTTTTATAGATTATCAGCCGTCAAAAGGCATGACCATAGACCACTATGATACCAACAGCAAAAGCACTGTCAAGTGGACGGAAATTGAAAAACATATCCATGCATTAGTAGCCACAGACCGCTATTTAACAGCGGAGGAAAAAGCACAATATGAGGAACAGCAGCTTGCTGCTGTTGGGCTTGAAAATATTGTACCTCAACCAACAGCAGAGCTACAACCGCAATCTGCATTAACTGATACCATACAGACGGCTGCTCCCGAAATAAAGGCAGAAATCACCCAATCCGATATTGAAACCGCTTTGCTTGATTGGAACGGTGACGAGGACAGCAAGGCAAGGGTGCTTTCCTATATGAAAAGCCACAGCCGTGAGCGTGGCACAGCCGACTGGCTGAAAAATGAGTACGGCGGTAATCTTCCAGCCCTTCCTGTAATCAAGGACGATTTATCCGTTGAACTGCCGTGGGCAAAGGTGCAGCGGCTTGTTGGTCAGCTTGTTATGCAAAACAAGTTTTTTGTAAATAACGAAGCTGAACGCCACACCGTGGAGCAGACCTCCGATGCGTGGGAACAGCCCTTTATTGTCCGTGACAATACTATCCCCGACAGCGATAAGGACAGATACCACCATACAGAGGACAGCTATCTCACCTATGACACCGAGGAACAGGCACAGGCGATGGCAGACCGCTTGAACGGTATAGAGCCACCACACACAGCGGAGCTTACCTTGGAAATGTACGATACTGAAAATCCCGACATTTTTAAGGTCAAGGAAAACAGCTATTTAGTTTCAGCCGAGGTAAATGCCCCGCAAGAAATATGGGAGCGTTTTGCCCTCAAGGGGCTTGCTCCAAAGGAGGACAGCCAACAGCGGCTTGTCTTTGAAACGGACGGCAACAACTGGAACCGATTTTATATCCCCGATACCTATGGCAACAAGTGGAACAACATCAATGCCTTTGATGTGCTTACCTCCGAGGAAGTCAAAACCATGTGGGAGGTGGTGCAAAAAGTAGTCCCTGCCGAGGAAAAACAAGCGGAAACCACCCCTATTCCTTACAGTAAAGGCGATACCGTCTATCTTGAAAACGGTACGCCTTTTTTGATTGAGGAAATCACCGAAAATCAAGTGACCCTGCGTGACCCCTCTTTGTTTTATCCTGTGCTGAGAGCTGAGAGCCGTGATAGCTTCTTACAGCTTTTGGAGCGTTATCCACAAACCAAGGCAGTGCAGGAGCAAGCCGAGGATTTTCACATTACTGATACCCATTTAGGCGAGGGCAACAAGCGAGAAAAGTTTCAGCGTAACATCGCTGCCATTACCACCTTGCAGACCCTTGAGCGTGAAAACCGTTTTGCCACCAAAGAGGAGCAGGAAACCTTGTCCCAATATGTCGGTTGGGGCGGCTTGCCCGATGTATTTGATGAAACAAAAGACAGTTGGCACAGCGAATATTTACAATTAAAAGACCTTTTGACTGAGGACGAGTACGATATGGCAAGGGCAAGCACCCTCAATGCCCACTACACCTCTCCCACTGTCATTCAAGCAATATATGATGCAGTAGGACAAATGGGCTTTACCACAGGCAACATCTTAGAGCCTGCCTGCGGCACAGGACACTTTTTCGGTATGCTGCCCGAGAGTATGCAAGGCTCTAACCTCTATGGTGTGGAGCTTGACAGCATTACAGGCAGAATTGCAAAGCAACTCTACCCAAGTGCCAATATCGCTATCACAGGCTTTGAAAAAACAGACCTCCCCGACAGCTTTTTCGACCTTGCTATTGGCAATGTACCCTTTGGCAACTACAAGCTCAGTGAAAAACGCTATGATAACCAAAACTTCCTTATTCACGACCACTTTTTTGCAAAGGCACTGGATAAAGTCCGCCCTGGCGGTGTGGTTGCCTTTGTTACCTCCAAGGGAACAATGGACAAGAAAAATCCCGAAGTTAGGCGATACCTTGCACAGAGAGCTGAACTGCTCGGAGCTATCCGCTTGCCAAACAACGCATTTAGTAAAAATGCAGGCACGGAAGTCACCAGTGATATAATCTTTTTGCAAAAGCGTGACAATCCGATTGATGTGGATAGAGATTGGATACACCTTGGACTTGATGAAAATGACATTGCTATCAATAGCTATTTTGCAGAAAATCCCCACATGATACTCGGTAACATGGAAATGGTCAGCGGTCAGTTTGGTATGGAAAGTGCCTGTGTTCCCATCGAGGGTGCAGAGCTATCCGAACAGTTAAAAGCGGCTGTCCGTAACATTGAGGGCGAAATCAGCGAAGCGGATCTGCCCGATATAGAAATCTCCGAGCAAGTGTCACTCCCTGCCGACCCCAATGTGAAAAACCATACCTACACACTTGTGGACGGCGAGGTTTACTTTCGTGAAAACAGCCGTATGGTAAAGCCTGCTCTTAATCAGACCGCAAAAGAGCGTGTCGCAGGGCTTGTGGAGCTGCGAGAATGCGTGAATGACCTTATCAACTATCAGCTTGAGGATTTTAGCGATGAAGTCATCAAAGCAGAACAGGTCAAGCTCAATCGGCTCTACGATACCTTTACCGCAAAATATGGGCTAATAAACAGCCGTGGCAACTCCCTTGCTTTTAGTGAGGACAACTCCTACTACCTCCTCTGCTCTTTGGAAGATGTGGACGAGGACGGCAAGCTGAAAGCCAAGGCGGATATGTTCACAAAACGCACCATAAAAAAAGCTGCCAATATCACAAGCGTGGACACTCCCTCTGAAGCTCTCGCCGTTTCCATTGCGGAAAAAGCAAAGGTAGATTTGTCTTTCATGGCAGAGCTGACAGGGCTATCGGAAGAAGAAATTGCAGCACAGCTTAACGGTGTTATCTTCCGTGTTCCCGAGCTGTACCACACCGATGCACCGCCCCATTATGTCACAGCAGACGAATACCTTTCCGGCAATGTCCGTGAAAAACTCCGCACCGCCCAGCTTGCCGCCCAAACAAACGAGGAATACAAGGCTAATGTTGAAGCACTAAAGCAGGCACAGCCCAAGGATTTAGATGCAAGCGAAATTGAGGTGCGTATTGGCAGCACTTGGATTGATAAAGAGTATATGCAGGAATTTATGTATGAACTCTTTGACACCCCATATCGCAATCAAGGCAGTATCAAGGTCAACTACTCCAACTTCACTGCGGAATGGAGCGTGACCGCCAAAAACTCTATCAGCTATGATGATGTTGCCGCCTATGCCACCTACGGCACAGACCGGGCTAACGCATACAAGATTTTTGAAGATACCCTCAATCTCCGTGATGTGCGTATCTATGACACCAAAACCGAGCCGGACGGCAAGGAAATCCGTGTGCTGAATGTAGAAGCCACACAGCTTGCACAGCAAAAACAGCAGCTTATCAAAGATGCATTTAAGGATTGGATATTCAGAGATGCAGACAGGCGGCAGACCCTTGTTAAGCTCTACAATGAGCGTTTCAATTCCATAAGACCCCGAGAATATGACGGCAGCCATATCAATTTTGTAGGTATGAACCCACAAATCAAGCTCCGTGAACACCAAATCAATGCCATTGCCCAGATCCTTTACGGCTATAACACCTTGCTTGCACACGAAGTAGGTGCAGGCAAAACCTTTGAAATGATTGCAGGGGCAATGGAAAGCAAGCGGCTTGGACTGTGCCAAAAACCACTTTTTGCCGTACCTAACCACCTAACCGAGCAATGGGCAAGCGAGTTTCTAAGGCTTTATCCTGCCGCCAATATCTTGGTGGCCACGAAGAAAGACTTTGAAACGAAAAACCGTAAGAAGTTTTGTGCGAGGATTGCCACAGGCGAATATGATGCGGTAATTATCGGTCACAGCCAGTTTGAGCGTATCCCTGTCTCTTTAGAACGGCAGGAACGCTTGCTCCGTGAGCAGATTGATGAAATCGAGCAAGGTATCCGAGAAGTAAAAGCAAGCGGCGGCGAGGGCTTTACTGTCAAGCAGTTTGAACGCACCAAAAAAGGGCTGATTGAGCGATTAAAAAAGCTTGAAGCAAGGGAACGCAAGGACAGCGTTGTTACCTTTGAGCAGCTTGGTGTAGACAGACTCTATGTGGACGAAGCCCACAGCTATAAAAATCTTTTCACATTTACAAAGATGCGTAATGTGGCAGGCTTATCCACCTCCGATGCTCAAAAATCCAGTGATATGTTCTTAAAGTGCCGTTACATGGACGAGCTGACAGGCGGAAAAGGTACGGTGTTCGCCACAGGTACTCCCGTGAGCAACTCAATGGTGGAGCTTTACACCATGCAGCGATATTTGCAGTATGACACTCTCAGACAAACAGGGCTTATTCATTTTGATGCTTGGGCTTCTACCTTTGGGGAAACGGTCACGCAAAACGAGCTTGCCCCCGAGGGCAAGGGCTACCGCCCACGCACACGGTTTTCAAAGTTTTTCAATTTGCCCGAGCTTATGTCCATGTTCAAAGAAGTTGCCGACATCAAGACCGCCGATGAGCTGAACTTGCCCACTCCCGAGGTTATCTATGAAACGGTGGTGGCAAAGCCTACCGAGATACAGCAGGAACTGGTGCAGGAGCTTTCGGAACGAGCCGCTAAAATCCACAATGACCGCATAGACCCCTCTATCGACAATATGCTGAAGGTGACCTCTGACGGGCGAAAATTGGGGCTTGACCAACGAGTGATTAACCCTATGCTGCCCGATGATGAAAACAGTAAGGTAAACACCTGTATAAACAATATTATGCGGATATGGGAGGACGGCAAGGACGATAAACTGACACAACTCTTGTTCTGCGACCTGTCCACCCCAAAAGGCAGACCCAAACTTGACCGTGTGGCAAAGGCAGGCGGCAGCACAATCAACGGTGTGGAGCTTCAAGCACTGGAAGATGCCCTGCCCGACGATGTAACAGCCCCCGAAACACAATTTAGCGTGTATGAGGACATACGGGATAAGCTCATCGCAAAAGGCGTGCCTGCCCACGAAATAGCTTTTATCCACGAAGCCAATACCGACACACGCAAAAAGGAACTGTTTGCAAAGGTGCGGAAAGGTGATGTCCGTGTCCTCCTTGGCAGCACCGCAAAATGCGGTGCCGGCATGAATGTGCAAGACCGCCTAATCGCTCTCCATGACCTTGATTGTCCTTGGCGTCCGGGGGATTTGACCCAACGCTCGGGCAGAATTGTCCGTCAAGGTAACGAAAACGAACAGGTAAAAATCTTCCGTTATGTCACCGAGGATACCTTTGATGCCTACCTTTGGCAGACCATAGAAAACAAGCAAAAATTCATCAGTCAGATTATGACCTCAAAATCTCCTGTCCGTTCCTGCGAGGATATAGACGAAGCGGCACTGTCCTATGCCGAGATTAAGGCTCTGTGTGCAGGCAATCCGCTTATAAAGGAAAAAATGGTGCGCCCATAAGTAATTACCACTAAAAGTAGTTGCGTGGGAATATTGAAATACCGCCTTAAGCAAGCGGTGGGTAAAAATATCGAGAAAGGCAGGTGAAAAAAAACAACCCATTATCTCACAACTTATCCATGAGGGGAAACCCAGTGGGGAGTGTAGCATGTTGTTGCAACGAAAGTTGCAGATATTTACAGGATAATAAAGCTCATAACAAGCTTGTAAATATGGAGATAAAACTTCATACATGAGGATAAAAGCTAAACTGCTTAAATGATAGCCAAAGCTTGGGAGTATCTTTTCCTAATTGCGAAATGAGATGAAACGCAATTCGTCCTTGCAGATGTTCTTCCATTTTGTGCATTTGCGTGATATTAAGGACAAAGCAACTTTTAGATAAAGTAAATGGCGAAAGTCGTATCCGACAGTATGAAAGGCTTATGTTTCAATATACCTAAATGGGGATGACCTAAACCTGAGAAATCGGGCATGGTTACACAGCTTCCGTAGTAGTCCGAGAAACCTGAATTGACAGGTAATGCCGTAAAACGGATGCGGGAAAGCCGCTCACATGGCGAAGGGAAGCAGTTTACTTTTTTAATACAAAAGAAAGGAAGGTGCGAGAGGCACTATGAGAAATCCAATTGCAGTATTAAATAGTCTAAGCGAGAAATCACAAAACAAAGAATATAGATTTGAAAGACTATACAGAAATCTATACAACCCCGAATTTTATCTACTGGCATATAAAAATATCTATGCAAATGACGGTAGTATGACTGTGGGGGCTGATGGCTCTACAATAGATGGTATGAGTAGCAAAAGAATTGAAAATATCATTGCAAAAATCAAGGATAAAAGCTACCAACCAAATCCAGCTCGAAGAACCTATATTGAAAAGAAAAACAGCACCAAAAAACGTCCGCTTGGCATACCGTCAAGTGACGATAAACTGGTACAAGAAGTAGTAAGGCTAATTTTAGAAAGTATCTATGAACCCAATTTTTCAAAGAACTCTCATGGGTTTAGACCAAAAAGAAGTTGCCACACAGCATTATTACAAATTCAAAGAACATTCACAGGGGCAACATGGTTCATAGAGGGCGATATTACAGCCTGCTTTGACAGCTTTGACCACCATGTACTAATTAGTATTTTACGCAGAAAAATCAATGATGAAGCCTTTATTGGGCTAATGTGGAAATTTCTAAAAGCCGGATATATGGAGCAATGGAAATATCACGCAACCTACTCCGGTACTCCACAAGGCTCCGGTGTAAGTCCAATTCTTGCAAATATCTATCTCAATGAATTGGATAATTACATAGAAGAATACAAGGCAAGTTTTGATTTAGGGAACTCCCTAAAACGCAAAAGAAATCCAGAATATGAACGAGTGCATGGAACGGCGTGTAGGTACAAAAAGTCAATGTCTAAAGTATGGGACAATCTAACTAAGGACGAAAAAGCAAAATCTGCACAGCAGTTGCGAAACTTAAAAGCCGAGGTTAGGAAACTATCTGTAAATCACCCGTTTGACACAAACTATAAGGCACTTCAATATGTGCGATATGCAGATGATTTCATTATCAGCATTATTGGCAGCAAAGAGGATGCTGAAAAAGTAAAAGCCGATATTGCAAAATTTGTATCAGAAAAGCTGAAACTAACACTTTCAGAAGAAAAAACAAAAATCACGCATACCTCTCAAAAGGCACGCTTTTTAGGCTATGACCTCATGGTATCTAAAAGCCAGGAAATTAAGCGTAATGCCAAAGGGATAAGAGTTAGAATTTATAGTGGCGTACTAAAACTCTATATACCTCACGACAAATGGGAACTCAAATTGCGTGAATATGGTGCTATTAAAACAGTTAAAAATGAGCATGGAAAAGACCGTTGGAAAGCCATTCACCGTGGAAAGTTGATAAACAAGACAGATATAGAAATATTATCAAAGTACAATTCGGAAATCAGAGGGTTATATAACTATTACTCTCTTGCTTGCAATGCCTGTGCAATTTCAAAATTTTCCAGCCTTATGAAATACAGTATGTTAAAAACCTTTGGAGCAAAATATCGCACCAAAGTATCTAAGATTAAATCAAAGTATGTGGAAAATGGTAATTTTACCGTTCACTACACAACTAAAACTGGAAATCGTCAATCTGTATTTTACAATGGCGGATATAAGAGGAAAACTACTCCTCTATTCGACCAAATCGATGTACTTGACTATCTCAAAAAATATGATAAGCCCAACAGCTTAGCAACAAAGCTGAAAAGCAATACTTGTGAGTTATGTGGTGCTATAAATGTAGAGGTTGAAATACATCAAGTTAAAAGGCTTAAAGATTTAACAGGTATAACAGAATGGGAGAAAATTATGCTGAAAAGGCATAGAAAGACCCTTGCCGTATGTGCTGACTGTCATAAAACAATCCACGCAAGTGATTAAATCGTAAGATGATAGTAAATGGCGAGCCGTATACGCCGAGAGGTGTACGTACGGTTCTGGAGGGAGTGGGCAACTCGCCTGCTTACCTCATGACTTGGATATTGAAGCGGCACGGCTGAAGCTCCTAAAAGCCAACCACCAAAGCACAAAATACCGTTTGGAGGACAATCTGCTGAAGCATTTCCCCGAAAGCATTGAACGGCACAAAGGCTACATCAAGGGCTTTGAACAGGACATGGTGACACTGGCAGAGCATACCCCAAAAGTGCCACAGGGCAGCGAACTGCCCAAAGATGATTTTAGGATTACCATTAAGGGCGATACCCTCACCGACAAGGACAATGCAGGGGCAGCAATTCTTGAAGCCTGCAAAGAGATAAAAAACAGCGACCCTGTGGAAATCGGCAGTTACAAAGGCTTTACCATGTATTTGAGCTATGCCGCCTTTGGCAATGAGCATACCCTCACCCTGAAAGGAGCGATGAGCCACACAGCGAAATTAGGGCTTGATGCAAGGGGAAATCTCACCCGTATCGACAATGCCTTAAATGGTATGCAGGGACGGTTACAGGCGGTGCAAAAGGAGCTTGAAAACCTCTATAATCAGCAGGCGGCGGCAAAAATAGAAGTGCAAAAACCCTTTGTGCAGGAACAGGAGCTAAAAGATAAAACTGCACGACTTGCGGTACTGGATAAGGAACTGAATATGAGTGCTATGCGGTCTGCAACAGCCAAGGACACCGAAGTGGTAGCTAAACGGGAACGCCCCTCTATCTTAGACAGCTTAAAGCAGCAGCCGCCAAAAGGCACTACACATTCCAAAAAAATCAAGTCAGAAAGAGAGGAACGCTAATGTCAAACAGACAGCGAAATATTCGTATACAGCTTAGAGTAACCGAGCAGGAAAAAGAGCTGATAGAACAGAAAATGCAGGAGCTTGGCACAAAGAACACCGAAGCCTATCTTCGCAAAATGGCGATTGATGGGCTGATTATTCACCTTGACACCGCCGATGTTAGAGAGCTTGTGCGAGTGCTGAGAGTAACCTCTAACAGCCTAAATCAGCTTACCAAACGAGTACATGAAACAGGCAGTATTTACGGCGAGGACATTGAGGATTTGCGAAAAAGCTATGACAGGCTTTGGGGAGCTGCGGAGGAAATCATGCTCCGGCTTGCAGCGATTTGAAATCCGTATCATGGACAGAAAGAAAAAGCCCTGCTATGCTTATCTCAAAGAAAAGGAGGTCGGTATTATGCGAATACTGCTGAAAATATTGCTGTTCCCCATTACCCTTATATTGTCTGTTATCGTGTTTGTGTGCCAATTTCTCTGCCTGTTCAGCTCCATGCTGCTATCCGTTTTTGCACTTCTCCTGTTCGTACTGGCACTTGCCATAATGGTGCTATTGGGGGAAGTCGAGGAAGGTTTAAAGGCACTGCTTGCCGCCTACCTTATCAGCCCTTACGGAATACCTATACTTGCAACTTGGCTCATCGGCACGGTGGACGGAATAAACGAACGGTTGAAAGCCATTTGATACTACGAGGGGCGATAGCATTTGTGTGCTATCGCCCCTTGATTACATCACTTTGCTTTTTATTACCAAAGATGGCTATTATGGGGGTCTTCCATTGCATCTGCTAAATCAGCTTCCCAATCTTCTCGTCCTTGATATGAAATTTCATATTCCCGTTCACTAATATAATCTTGAACAGATTGACTATCAAATGATTTTCCACACGCAGCACATTTCCATGTCATATCGCTTTCATCATATATTAATGTTTTATAATTGCACTCTGGGCATTCCAGTAATTCCGTTAAAACAGTTTTCCGTTTTCCAAGCTCCCGCTCCATTGTATCTGAAATAATGCAATTTTTATCTTTAATATATATTTCTTGTAGGTTTTCATATTGAGTGCCACAATAGTAGCATTTTACTGCATTGCCTTGGGTTTGAATTAAAAAAGTTTCAGCACATTTAGGACATGGAATACTTATATTTTTGTTTGCTAAATATGAAAAGGATACTTTAGATAAATTTTGGCTACAAATATCATCCGAAATATCTTTTTTCCTTTTTATGTAAGCCTCTTTGTCCTCATGAAGCGTTGTAATTTGTTCAGGAGCTATTATGGAATCAAAGTTTTCAAAGCGTTCATTTAGTGCATGATAAACCAAATGTTCAATAGCAGAAAAAGCGGATATTATCGTCGAAATAAGAACCTCAGCTTCTTCATTTACTTCGTAATGTTGAATTTTATTTCTTGTATCCGCAAGATTTACTAAAGCACCATGGTATTTCAATAAGTCAATATCACAAATATTACGAACACGCATTAAAGCCACCCTAAGTCCTATTGTTTTAGTGCCTTTTCCATTTTTATAATCGTCTATTTGCTCATATATTAAAGTTTTGTGTTCTCGCACTAAAATCTCTTTTAAAATTAATTCGGCACTATGATATAACATGATAATGCAAAATTTATAGCACCTTTCATCTGCATAGTTTTTTCCATTCACATAGTAATCTATAGCTTCGGACAATGAGTCCATTGCATTTTCCAATAAATTTAATCGCATTGTATTCCTCTCTATTTAACTCAAAAAGTTAATTTTTTACTTTAAGTATACTACCCAAAAACATTTATTTCAATTGAGAATTTAAAAACAGGAGGTGTTATTATCGCTACCACAAGGCTTATTTCTATGCACCAAAACAAAGGGAAATCCATAGCAGATTGTCTTGCCGACCGCACTGATTATGCTAAAAATCCCGACAAAACAAATGACGGCGAACTGTTATCCTCTTACCAGTGCGACCCACGAACGGTGCAAGCCGAATTTATGCTCTCTAAGCGGCAATATGATGATATTACAGGCAGAAAACAAGCAAGCAATGTCATTGCCTATCAGATACGGCAAGCCTTTAAGCCGGAGGAAATATCGCCGGAGCTTGCAAATAAAATCGGCTATGAACTTGGTATGAGCTTCACCAAAGGCAACCACGCCTTTATCGTTGCCACGCACATAGACAAAGCCCATATTCATAATCACATTATCTTCAATTCAACTACCCTTGACTGCGAGAAAAAGTTTCGGGATTTTCTTGGCAGCGGTCGGGCGATTGCCAAAATATCTGACCGCATTTGTCTTGAAAATAACCTTTCAATTATTGAAAAGCCCAAACGCTCTAAGGGGCATTATGGCAAATGGCTTGGCGATAATAAACCCCTCTCACACTCTGATAAATTAAGACAGACCATAGATGAAGTGCTTGCTAAAAAGCCTACAACCTTTGACGAGTTTTTACAGCTCATGCAGGGTGCAGGCTATGAAATAAAAAGTGGCAAGCACTATGCCTTTAAGGGTGCGGAGCAAAAGAAATTTATCCGTTTGCGTTCTCTCGGTGAGGGATATTCCGAAGATGAAATTAAGGCAATTATTGAGGGTAAAGCTCCCCAAAGAGAGGTTAAAAAGTCCTCTGCCAAACAACCAAAACGGCAAGAAAAATCAATCAATCTACTTGTGGATATACAGGCAAAATTACAGCAAGGCAAGAGCAAAGGCTATGAGCAGTGGGCAAAGATTTTCAATCTAAAGCAAATGGCACAGACGGTCAATTTCTTGCAGGAACATAAGCTGCTTGCTTATTCTGATTTAGAGGGAAAAGCAAAGAAATGCACTGCTACCTTTGACGAGCTGAACACTCAAATTAAGACCTCCGAAAAACGTATGGCTGAAATACAAGTGTTAAAAAAGCACATCATCAACTATGCTAAAACCCGAGAAGTTTATACAGACTACCGTAAGGCAGGCTACTCACAAAAGTTTTATGAGGAACACCGTGCAGAGCTGACATTGCATAAGGCGGCAAAGGCGGCTTTTGATGAGCTTAGTATGAAAAAGCTCCCCACAGTTAAGACCCTGCAAGCTGAATATACCGACTTGCTTTCAGAGAAGAAAAAGGCATATGGGCAGTACCATGCAGCGAAAAAAGAAATGCAAGATATTCTGACCGCAAAGGCGAATATCGACAGACTTTTAGGACTGGAACAGGAGCAAAAGGAAAAAGAAAAATCACAGGAACAGCGGTAAGCTGCACTGTGATTTCATCAGCTCCCAAAGGGAGCGTAGCACGATGATTTATCATCGTTTTAGTGGGGATTGGGGATACTCCCCAACAAGCAAAAGCATACGGTGGTCACCCGTATGCCCTGCTTGCCACTTTACTTCAACATTTACATCCTACAATTATAAAAGCACTTATTCTATTAGAATGTTAAAAGAAAAACGCTGCAAAACCGCATTGGCTGCAACGTTTCTCATTCATATTTAATTGTATTTTGGACATTCATCTGTCCTTTGTTTCGACTTCCTTTATCTCTCTTGCGGTAGCGGTGACGATTTGCAATCCCTTGTCGCTTATATCATCGAGCAGACTATCAAGCTGTCTGCGCTGCGTGGATTTATCTGCTTCTTTATTTTGAAAAAAGAATTGGTCTACCGATACATCTAGAAGAGTAACAAGTTCATAAAAGATTTGAAGGCTTGGGTGCTGTCCGCTGTTTTCAATGGACGCAATATATCGAGGGGCAATGTTCATTTGGTCTGCTAACTCATTTCTTGATAATCCCTTTACCTTTCGAGCTTCTTTTATGGCTTGACCGAAAGCCTTAAAATCATATTTGATTTTTTCCTGCTTCATATTATTTCACCCTATTACATTTTACTGTTCACCTTACCCTCTTAGATATGATTACACATATCATGGCGTTGACTTAAATAAAGCATATTTTTACTTTGTTTTATCTTGACATAAAAAAACAACCGTGATACACTATTATAAATTTGAACAAAAAAGGAGGCTTACGTGTGTTAATTCGTATACGCAAATAAAGCAATAAAAAAGCAGAACTATCTATCCACATTGTGGGCTTTTTTCGCTTGCGTTTACGAATAAACACGTGCTTATACATTATGTGACTGTATAGTCGCATAATGTTGGTTTGCCTTGTTTTGTAGTGATGCAGATTAATGCCCTTTTGTGGGTGTTAACCTGCATTTTTTATTGCACAAAAAACAATGAGTTATGCAATAAAAATGTTTGGAGGAATAAATATATGCAACGAAATAAAAATTTATGGAAGAAAGATTATTTTACAATATTGATTGGGCAAGGATTCTCCCTTATAAGTAGTGGAATTTTGCAAATGTCAATTATTTTTTATTTGACAGCAGAAACAGGTTCTGCAATGGTGTTATCCATAGCAACACTGATTGGTTTCTTGCCGCAAGCGCTTATAGGGCCGTTTGCTGGCGTTTTTGTTGATCGGCATAGCCGAAAGAAAGTAATGATTGGAGCTGACTTAGTTATTGCTGCGGCTGGGGGGGTATTAGCAATTGTTACCCTCTATATGGACTTACCAATCTGGGTAATCATGGGGGTTTTATTTGTCCGAAGTATGGGAACAGCGTTTCACTCGCCGGCATTGAATGCAGCTACACCACTACTCGTGCCAGAAGATCAACTGACAAAGTGTGCGGGATATAGCCAAACTATACAAGCCATAGGGTCAATTATTAGTCCGGCCGCCGCCGCATTCTTGTATACTGTTTGGAACCTAAATCATATCGTTCTTCTTGATATTGTTGGTGCGGCTATAGCTTGTATTTCCGTGGCGATTATTGCAATTCCTAATCCATTGCCGAGTAGCATTGAAGAAAATGTCATGCAGGAAATGAAGGCGGGGTACATGGTCTTAAAAGAGAATAAAGGTCTGTTTGCTTTGCTTTGGATTGGCGCATTATATATGTTCTTTTACATGCCGATTAGTGCGTTATATCCTCTGATGAGTATGGGATATTTCGGCGGAACACCTACTCATGCTTCAATAGCGGAAATTGCCTTTGCTATTGGAATGTTGGTAGGAGGGGTCATATTAAGCGTTTGGGGTGGTTTTAAGAAACGTACTTTTACCATTGGTGCATCGGTTCTTATGATGGGAATTGGTGTTGCCATATCTGGAATACTTCCCTCAAATGCCTTCATTGCCTTTGCGATATGCTGTATGGTTATGGGAGTGTCAGCTCCATTTTATGGAGTGCAAAATGCCCTATTCCAAGAGAAAATTAAACCTGAATATTTAGGGAGGGTCTTTTCTTTGCTTGGAAGTGTAATGTCATTCGCAATGCCTTTGGGCTTATTGTGTTCTGGTCTTTTTGCGGAACAAATAGGTGTTGAAAAATGGTTTTTGATTTCTGGCATAGGAATTATAACCATATCATTTTTGGTGTTTATACTTCCCGTAGTACAATCACTTGATAATCGTACCATATGAAATAGCCTATGCTAAATTGAGCAAAGGAGGGTGGATTTACGATGGGAGTAATTATTTCTGTGCAATAGCAGGGGCTATTGCACGCTAAAAGTGAGCAACTGAAAAATAGCCTTTGCTAATCCTAAATAACATAGAGTGATTAGGAGATGCAAAATGAGCTATATTAATATATATGACGTTTTGCCAAAAGAAATTGTCGAGCAAATCCAAGAATATGTTGACGGTGTTAAGGTCTATATTCCCAAAAAAGCAGATAACCGTAAATCATGGGGAAGCAATACGGACACTAAGCAATTGGTGTCATCTCGTAACCACCAAATAAGGCTTGAACATCAAAATGGATTAACCGTGTCCGAATTAGCTCAAAAGTACTTTTTGGCAGAAAAAACTATACAGAAAATTGTATATTCACGACAATCGACTGAATAACACTAAAGCGCCTAAGCTGTTGATAGCTTATGGCGCTTCTTCTTTTGCCAAACAAGAAGGAGGAATCAATTTCCAGCCCTGAATGGTATGCTAAAGATATATTAAATTATATTGTGCAATTTTGATATTCTTCCAGAGTGGAGGTGTTTTTTTGGTTGGAAAAAATAGAGAGATTAATCATTCATTACCCATCCATTTTTCTCAAAATTACTTGATTAATGCAATGCTCATAAATAGATTACTTCAACAGTCAAACATCAATTCAAATGATGAGGTGCTTGATATTGGAGCAGGAAAAGGAATTATAACAAAAGCATTACTTGACCGTGGTTGCAGAGTTACTGCTGTTGAGCTGGATGAAAAAAACATATTGTATCTTAAAAAACAGTTCAGCAATGAAAAACGTTTTGCTTTGCTTCATGGTGACTTTATGGAATTACCTTTACCGGAAAGGAGCTATAAGATTTTTTCTAATATACCTTTTTTTATTACATCAGATATTCTTAATAAGATTACACAAGCAAAAAATCCGCCCCTTGATACTTATTTAATATTACAAAAACAGGCAGCTATAAAATATTGTGGGGCAATGGAAACTACATTAAAATCTCTTTTGCTTAAACCCAAATTCAATATGATGATTGTGCACCGATTTTCTCGCAATGATTTTTCCCCAAAACCAAATGTGGATATTGTTTTGTTGCACATTCAAAAGCGCAAACTTGACGAATTTACCATGAGAGAATTTGAGCTATATCGTGATTTTATTTGCTATTGTTATAAAAATAATAGAACCTTTTCCAAAAAGATTTTTTCGTACAGGCAATTAAAAGAACTGAGAATAAGACATGAAATATCAAATTATCAGACCTCTGCAATAGCATATGAGGAATGGATAATATTATTTAAGTGCTTTTTACAGTATGTCAGTGACGAAAAAAAAACGCAAGTGATAGGTTCATACAGGCAGTATTTGATACAAGAGTCACTTCTAAAAAAACAATTTAGAGGAAGAAAATAGACTTGTAATATGAAACTCGCATTTAACGCAAGGCCGCCGTTTTCCTTTTGAAAAATTGGACAAACGGAGGGTGTTGCCCTTTTTTGTAGACACGGCGGTATCAAGGAGGTATCGCTGTGTTTATTTTTAGCTCTCATACTCCACCTAATTTCTATTCATCAAAAAAAGCCTACACCCACCAGCGGGAAATTACGGCTTTCAATATGAACACACACATCATCAAGTAAAGGTTAATATTTCCACTTATGCCCGACTGTATTTTCAGTCGGGCATTTTTGCGTTTATAGAGCCTCGCTGCCGTTCTCCACCGCTGTCCTTTCGACTTCAGCAAACCAAAAAATCGAAAGGATGGTAAAAACCATGAAAACAATTAATCTGAAAGATTATTACCCTTACTACACACAAGACACCTTTGTAGAAGTGACTGATGAGCTATTAGCTGTCTTTGAGGAATTTGTAAGAGCTGAATCAGCATATGAGAGAAAGAAATACCGTTACAAAGCTCATTACTCTCTTGACCGTGGCGATGGAATTGAGCACAACATCTTGTTTGTCTCTCTCTCGCTCGATGAGATTTACGAACGTAAGCTTACAAGCCAGCAACTTCACGCTGCCATTGCTTCTCTGCCGGACAAGCAGGCAAAGCGAATCTATGCTCATTATTTTATGGGCATGAGTAAATCAGCAATTGCTAAAGCAGAAGGCGTAAGTGAAAAAGCTGTCCGTATTGGAATAGAAAGAGGTTTACATACCATAGAGAAATATTTAAAAAGTTTTTTCTAAATCACGTTCCGTTTCACAAGGAAAAAAGTCAGGGTATATAGAGGGAGGTATAATCTTCCCCATGTTCCTTGACAATCGAATATACGATATTTTGAGTACGAAACTTATGTGGCTGAAAAGCAAAGCGATATAATGGGCATCGCCATGATGGCCGCTGTAACACACTTGCCAAAATAGGAAACCAAATAATTGATGAGAGCCTTTATGAGCATGGGTATTACAGCAGTCGGAGCGATAAATGCAGCCATTAGACCGAACGGTGGTACGTTCGCCGCAATAACACACATAAGGGATAATGATACTTTCTCACGACCTCCCACAGACTTGAGGGGGAGTTCCTGCAGTATGCGTGGCTTTTGGGACAAGCACATACGGTACTGTGGGGCTATGATAGCTGTGCCAACAGCAACTCAAAATATCCCCTTTGTCGGGGAGCGTGGCAAATACGGCAAACAGATAAAACTAACCGCACCGCATTTTTGTTTTATGAAAATTTGCGGTGTGCTTGGTTTTACTATAAATAATGAAACGACAAACTTTTCATAAATGTTATCTATGCTTATACTTTATATAAGCAATACACTTGGAGGTGATTGCGAATGGAAAATATCAAAAATATATCTAATCCTACTGATACGTCTGCTGCACCGCCTAATTCTTATGAGAAAACCAAAGCATATCAGGATTTTATTAATGTACTTTCTCAGATTATTGAAAAGCATGGTGCAGAAGTTTTAAATGAGATAAATCATGAGAAGTAAAGATATTTTCCAATAATATATTGGAGGTTAACTACTATGAATAGGAGTGGAAAAAAATGTGTACTTTACCCACGTGTAAGTACCGAAATGCAGGTTGACGGCTTCAGCTTGGACGGACAGAAAAATAGCTTAAAGCGATTTGCAGACAGAGAAGAAATGGAAATCGTAAATATTTATGAAGATGCAGGCAAGTCCGGCAAGTCCATTGAGGGCAGACCCGCATTTAAACAGATGCTTGGTGATATTGAAAATGGGTTAGAGATTGACTATATCTTAGTCTATAAGCTCTCCCGCTTTGGTAGAAATGCAGCCGATATTTTAAATTCTTTGGAACATGTTCAATCCTTTGGTGCAAACTTAATTTGCATTGAGGAAGGAATTGATTCCTCGCAAACAAGCGGAAAGCTTTTGATTTCAGTATTGTCTGCCGTTGCAGAAATAGAGCGTGAAAATATCATAGAGCAGACAATGAACGGACGAAAAGAAAAGGCTCGTCAAGGTGGATGGAACGGTGGGTTTGCTCCCTATGGTTACTACCTCAAAGACAAGCAGCTCTATATCCAAGAAAATGAAGCAGAAGCGATACGAATTATCTTTGATAAATATGTAAATGGTAATATGGGATTTTATAAAATTGCAAACTATCTTAATTTGCAGGGTATCCAAAAAATCAAACGTGCCAATGGTACTCTTTCACAATGGAGTACGCATTTTGTCAGAATGATAATCGACAACCCTGTGTACTCTGGGAAAATCGCTTTTGGCAGACGAACAAGAGAAAAAGTCAAAGGCACTAAGAATGAATACCGCCAAGTACATCAAGAGGAATACATTCTTGCAGATGGTCAGCACGAAGCTATTATAAGTGAAGAACTTTGGCAAAAGGCACATGAAAAGCGTGTAATAACTGGTGTGAAAGCCCCATCAAAAATAGGTCGGGACAGAGCACATTTGTTAAGTGGCATTTTAAAATGTCCTAAATGTGGCGGTCCGATGTATACCAACAAACACGCATGGACAAACAAAGACGGTACCTATAGAGAAATTTACTATTATTTATGCAGTAAAGCTCGTACCGCCAGAGGTAAAAGCTGTGATTACAAAGCAATGCTAAAGAAAACGGATATTGAGCCACTTGTTATTGAAGCAATTAGAGAGTTGATTAAAAATCAAGATTTTGCAACAGAGGTTAAATCAAAAATAGGAAAACAAATTGATACCTCTACTCTTGATAGAGAGCTGAAAAATTATGAAATCAAACTGCGAGAAGTCGATTTGAATAAAACTCGTCTTGAAAATGAAATTGACAGCTTGCCGGAGGATACTCGTTTTAGAGAACGTAAGCTTCACGATATGACGCTCCGACTTGATGGACTGTACGATGTTATTGTAGAGCTTGAAGAAAAAATCGAGGACGTCAAGCTACGCCGCAAGGCTGTGGAACAGGATGCCATTACTTTAGAGAACATCTACACCCTGTTGGCAAACTTTGAAAAGGTGTATGACAAAATCAGCGATGAAGAGAAAAAATCTCTAATTTCTTCACTAATCAAAGAAATAGAGATTTTCCCATGTGATGAATCAGAGCTACCTCTGAAATCAATTTTATTCAATTTTCCGGTTTATAAGAACGGTGGAGATGTTTACGAATTTTTGTGGGACAAAAGTACGCACGTCTCCACATGCACCGTCTGCGGAAACATATCCACCGCACAAACTTTCTCTACCTTATACCCATTCTCCTGCAAGATTACTAAATCCCTTGCCAATGAAGTAGGCTTACAGCTAATATATACTAATCTATCCACCCCATAATTAATAATCTTATTCAGTGCCTTCGGATGAATACCATCTCTTGGTGGATCAAGTACAATTAAATCCGGTTTATCTTTAATATCATCAATAACTTTAAGTACATCGCCTGCGATGAATTCACAGTTATCAAGCTTGTTAAGTTTTGCATTCTCTCTTGCTGCAACTACCGCTTCTTCTACGATTTCAACACCCACTACTTTCTTTGCTACTGGAGCAAGTAGTTGAGCAATTGTTCCTGTTCCACTGTATAGATCGAAGATTAATTTGTCTTTAGTTTCTCCAACGTATTCTCTTGCCTTACTATACAGCACTTCAGCTCCAAGTGAATTAGTTTGGAAGAAAGAGAACGTGGAGATTTTGAATTTTAAGCCTAATAGTTCTTCATAGAAGAAATCTTGACCATATAAGATTTCCATAGAATCGCTTTGAACCACGTCTGCTAAACTATCGTTGATGGTATGAGCGATTCCTACAATTTTTCCGTTTAAGGAAAGTGCTAATAGTTGATCCTTAAATTCCCCTAATGCAACTTGTTGTTGAGATGAAGTTACTAAGTTGATAATCATCTCCCCAGTTTTCACTGCACGACGAACAAGTAGATGTCTTAAGTATCCTTCATGAGAGTTCTTTTTATAGAAACTAATTCCTCTCTCACTGAAGTAGTTCAATACAGTTGTAAGGATTTGATTATAGTCTTCGTCTACGATTTTACAATGAGATGCGGTTACGATGTCGTGGAAACTTCCCTTCTTATGAAGTCCTAATGCAAGTGGACCATCTTTCACTTCATCTCCGAAAGAGAACTCCATCTTGTTACGGTATCCCCATTCCACAGGACTTCCAAGGATTCCTTCGAATTCATACTCTTCACATACTTCATCAATTAATTTCTTAACTTGAGATGCTTTGAGACTTAATTGATTATCATAAGAAAATGTTTGATAAGTGCAACCACCGCAAGGTCCGAAATGTGGACATAACGCATCACGATTCTCAAAAACAGATTTTTCAATTACCTCGTTTAATCTACCTTCTGCTCTTCCTTGGCGTTTCTTACTAATGGAGAAACGTACCTTCTGACCAAGTAATGCATTCTTGATGGTAACTTTCGTGTCCTCTATCATAACAATTCCCTTGTTAGGAAAATCTACTCTTTCTACAATGCCTTCGAAAACTTCGCCTTTTTTCATCTTAACTACCTATTCTTTCTATATATTAATTCAATATTTATTATAGCCGTTGATAAATCCGTATCTTTAGAGATACCTCATGATATTTTAACATAGGATTCCCAATTCAACAATTATATATTTCATTTTTCTGTGTTATCTTCTATAATAAGAGTATTGTGTAAAGTATCTCTAATGTAAAATTAATTAAGTAATCTGAATTGCATAGTATCTTCATACCATGATACTATGTGATTTACTCTGAATGAATTTTACTTTAGAACCATCAGCTGACACTATAATTATAATAACCGTCTATAATAACGGAGGACATACCAATGCAATTTACAATAGATTCTTATGAAATTACCTATCAAGTGCAATATGCGAAGCGTCAGAAGATCACGATGGAGTTAAGCCCAGAGGGACTTGTAAGCTTGAAAGCTCCACTTAAGACGCCGATAGAGGAACTTGAGAAATTCCTAATTAGTAACAAAAAGCCTATCCTTAAGTTATATAAGAGTTTGGAGAACCGTACCTATATCTCTCGTGAGAAGAAGTATGACGAAGAGGAGAATTTTCTATTCCTAGGGAAAGCGTGTAAACTGAGCGAGTTGTTGACTGAAATTCCAGAAACTGAAGAAGCGGTTCAGGCCGCCCTTTACTCTTTCTACACTAAGCGTACCAAAGAGATTACCAAGGAACGAGTGAAATACTATGAAAAAGTAATCGGGGTGAAAGCTAAGAGCGTAACTATAGTTAATTCACCAAAAACTTGGGGAACCTGCAATTCCAATAAGGAATTAACCTTCAATTATCGTTTATCAATGGCTGCTCCTGCTGCCATCGATTATGTCGTAATTCATGAGCTTTGCCATATACTTCACTTGAACCACGATCGCTCATTCTGGAGAAAAGTAGGGAGTTTTGATTCTAGATACGAATCACACCAAGCATACCTAGCACAGTTTGGCGCTTTTATGACGATCTAACAAGGCGTTACTTTCAAGTTTCCTTTAATAGATTAGCCTCCCCCCTTGCAATTGATACTTTCTGAATATATAATAAATTCTAGATGCTACTTAAAAGTTAATGGATAGCTTATAAGTGACTAAAGTTAATGCAAAACTAGTCAAAGAGATATTTACACTCTGCTTGCTAAGTAAGCACAGTTTCTTTTTTAGCTGATAACTTACTTCGTTTGCACATGTCGATATCAACCAAAACATTTCAATTAATAAAGGAGGCTTTTTTATGTCTAAAATTGACGTAGTAAGAAGCGATATGATGACTGCTATGAAAGCAGGCGAAAAAGAAAAGAAAAATGCTCTTTCCGCATTATTAACTGCTCTTAAGAATGCAGCAATTGATAAAAGAAGTGATTTAACACAAGAGGAAGAAGACAGCGTAGTATTAAAGGAAATCAAGGTATTAAAAGAAAGTATTGATTCTTCTCCAGCTGATCGTACTGAATTCATCGAGGATTGCCAATTCCGAATTGATGTAATGCAAGCATATGCTCCTGTATTCATGTCCGAAGATGAAATTAAGGCAACAATTCAAGGTGTGTTAGATGAACTTGGTATTACCACTCCCGCAGCCAAAGACAAAGGTAACATCATGAAAAACCTTATGCCTAAAGTAAAAGGTAAGGCAGACAGTGCTCTTGTTAACCAAATGGTAAGTAAATTATTCGCTTAATAGTTGCTAGCAACTACTATAATTAAAAATAGAAATTAGTGAATATAAAATAAACAAAAATGAGTTCATTAAGTATGTACGATTATGATTGTATCTACTAATGAACTCACTTTTTATTATTATGAACTATATTATCCGGATAAGAGCTTTGCATTAAAAACTTAAATCACATAAGAAACTCAACCAACTTTAGATGAATAAATATTCCATAGTACTTTTTTTAAGTAGAATGGACCTCTTAACTTCCTAATCCTATTTTATAAAACCTCATCAATGAATCCATCGTATCAGCAAGATTTTGTTCACTCAAGTCCTTAGCCTCTTCAAAGCTCATAGGTGCTCGGTTAATACTAAAGATTGATGTAACCCCCATATCATAAGCAGCTTCTATGTCCTCTGCAATCGAACCAACCACTGCGATCACAGGAACATTCTCTACCTTCGCACGCATCGCTATTCCAATTACAGCCTTTCCACGAAGGCTTTGGCTGTCAATACGTCCCTCCCCTGTGAATACCATGTCCGTTCCTATTAACAATTCATCGAATTTAATGAGATCTAATAACGTGTCGATACCAGAACGAAGTTTTCCTTGAAAGAAAGAAACCACACCAGCCCCGAAGCCTCCTGCTGCACCTGCACCTGGCATTTTACTAACTCTTTTTCCTAAAACTTCTGCGATTACATCTGCTAAGGATTGTAGATTGTAATCCAGTAGTTCAACTGTAGATGCATCTGCACCTTTTTGTGGTGCGAATACATATGCTGCTCCTTCTGGCCCATACAGCGGATTATCAATATCACACATTGCCGTTACTTTTATCCCCTGTAACAGTTCCTGTGTTATACTATTGTCGATATCAGCTATCTTTGTTAAGCTATCAGCGGTAGGTATGAATTCTTTTCCCATCGTATCAAAGAAACAGGTACCTAATGCCCTAGCTGCTCCAACCCCACAATCATTGGTACAACTACCACCTAATCCAAGAATAATCTCCTTACAACCTTGTTCAATAGCATGTTTCATCATTTGACCTACGCCATATGTGGTAGTTTTTCTTGGATTTAATCCGTATTCACTGTTCATTGCTAACATAAGACCTGCTGCACTCGCCATCTCAATTACCGCGGTATCTCCTAATCTAGCATAATAAGTTTCAATTGTTTCTCCGTATGGTCCAGTCGTTCTAAGCGTAATCTTCTTAGCATCAGTTGCATGTAAAAAGCAGTCAACGGTACCTTCTCCACCATCAGCTATTGGTACTTTAATCGTTTCACATGAGGGAAAATGTTTCTTCACTACTGCTTCCATTACGTTGCATATTTGAATGGATGATAACGTTCCTTTGTATGAATCTGGTATAATAATACAGCGCTTCATCTGTTTCCTCCGTGATCTTTATATATGATTCTCAACATACACAGCAAATTCCTTGATTGATATTGGTTTAGAATAATAATATCCTTGTGCTATGTCACAAGATATATTCTCTAAGAATTTCTCTTGCTCTATTGTCTCCACACCTTCACAAACTACTTTCATATTAAGCTTATGTGCTAGCTCAACCACGTTTTCTATAACATCTCTTTTCGCTTGTGATTTTTCAGAATCTGTTAAGAATTCTCTGTCGATCTTAAGTATATCCGCTGGCATCTCAGTAAGTAGATTTAATGAAGAATATCCGCTACCAAAGTCATCAATTGCAATCTTAATGTTGCATTCTTTTAGTTGATTTACAACTCGAACCAGACGAGTATGATTCTCAATATAGAAAGTTTCTGTTACTTCTAATTCAATTAGTTGCCCATCTACTCCCGTATTCTTCATTATTGCAAATATATTATCTACATATTGAGGATTTGAGAAGAGATATCTAGATTGATTTACCGAAATTGGGAATGTAGGTAAATCATTCTTAACTCTATTCACTATATACTCTGAGACTTCATTAAGCACATAGTAATCCAACTCCTCAATGAATCCATTTCGCTCAAAAACAGGTATGAACTGATCTGGAAATATCATAGTTTCATCTGGCTTTACCCAACGAATCAATGCCTCTGCGCCAACTAGCTTTTTCGTCTTAAGATCTACTTTAGGCTGATAGAATACTTTAAATTCCTTATCATTTAGGGCTTTCTTCATCTCTTCTTCTATCCGTGTTTCAAGTATTAGCTTTTCCTCCATCTCGTCCGTATAGATTACGTATAAGGAATGTCTTTTATCTTTATCCACTTTTCGTGCCAAGATGGCCTTATCAATCATGTTAGCAACAGCTTCCTTACGATTCTCAATTTGATATAATCCGAAATTCATAGTAATTGGAATATCTAGCTTATATTCTAGCCTTGCTTCATCTAAGAAATAATATATTTCTTGGATTAACTTAATATAGTTTGTGTTCTCAATTAATATTGCAAACTCATCATCGGATATCCTGGAAATAATCTCATCCTTTATTAATAAAGTTCGTACTTTACTTATAATAGTTTGCAATAAGTCATCTCCTACTTTTCTACCATAATACTGGATAAAATACTTGAACCGATAGATATCGAATACCATGATGTAGTATTGTTTATTCTCCTGCTCTGCTAAGATTTTTGGAACAAGTTTTTCAAAATGTAGTTTATTGTAGCAGCCTGTTAATTTATCAAACGCGACTATTCGTCTGTACAACCTTTGTAGAATGATAATCAGTACAACAATTACGAATAATGACAGTAGTGCAACAACTAAAATCATCTTACTGTACTCACGTAAGAAGGCGGATAGGCTAAATACGGAATGTTGATTGCTAAGTTCCATATTAATAGTTTCACACGAATCCATCGGAGACAAATACTGAATGCAATTATTAATGATCCCTATAAGTCGACTATCTGCATCGCTTGGTACTCCCATAGTAATTTCAATCTTAGCATTAGCCATTTGATTAACTAAGATTTCTTCGTCTCCACTGTTACGTAAAGCTTTGTTAACATTATAATAATCAATTACTGCAAAATCTGCTGTCTTTTTTTCTATTGCCTCTATACAATCTTCTAGTGTATCTGCCCAAAGGATATGGCGTACTTGAAATTGTTTATAAAAATAATTACTAAGATGTTTCATAGACTTAACTGCTACAAGATTCAAGTCCTTTGTTTGATGAATGTATTCTTTCACACTCAATAACATTACCTGATTTGTAAAATAGGGCGATGTAATGTTTATATTCCTGTTCGATAATTGTTGTTTTATATTGGGGATTACCGATATTAGATCAATTTTCCCAGTATCCATATCCCTATTCATATCTTCTAAAGAATCATAAGGATAATATGTAAATTGTAAACCTGACAGCTTCTCTATTCGTTTACATAATTGAATCAATGCACCTGCTGCCTCTCCTTTTTCATTATAATAAGAATATGGGTACCAATCTTTTAGATATGCAACTCTCAAATTTTCCGTATCATTTATATAGGACATTTCACTTTTCGTGAATAATGGCTGCGTTGATGTAACACTCGTTCCATAGTATTCCTCATATAACTGCATCTCAAAGTAAGGATTATTACATTGTATCTGCTTCATTGCATCATCTAATGGTTCAAGTAACTCTTCGTTTCCTTCTTTTGTCATAAAATAAAACGGATCTACACTGAATTTTGCAACCATTCGAAATGTATCTTTCCATGAAAGGCTCCCTGCAACCATTGCATCGATTTCACCGGCCTGCAACGCATTCTGCATCAACTCATCTGTATCATATTCCTTATTATTATATTGAAAGCCCATCTTTTTTGCATAATCTGCAAATTCATTATTCTGAAAGCTGCCTTTTAGGAAACCGATATCACAATTATTAAACGCTTGTATATCATTATAATAAAATGTCTTGTTATCCGATTTCACTAATAAAACACCATACTCCTTACCGCAGGAATACTTTGAAAAGTCAAACTTCTCATCTCGTTCTTTTGAATACTGAGCGTTGCATAAGAAATCTATTTCCCCATCCTCAAGTTTTTGTAAACAATTTTCCCAAGTATCATATACATATTCATAATTCCAGTTCGTATACTTTGATATCTCTTCAAGATACGCAACACCATAACCTGAATACTCATCAGTAGCTTCTTCTTCTATAAATCTAGCGTAATCAATATAACCAATTTTTATTGTTTTGCGCTCTTTTCCTAGCGAATGAATAGGTATAATGCAAGTGATAATAAGTAACAAAAAAAACAACCGACTCTTTTGTTTCATATGTACTCCTCCTAAACTGATAATCAGAATAAAATACAATATTATACTTCTTTCTCTTATATTATATATTATCTTCCTTATTATTTCATTATATTTTTACCAAGTCATAATAGAAACCTTATATACTAACCCCTTGTTTCCATTTTTCTATTGGTATATAATGAATCACAGTTAATATAGACAAACTTCATCTATCAGAGGTAATTTTTCATTCAATAAAATAGATAGTAAAACGTGAATTTCTATCATTGACGCCACTAACTTACACACAGAAAGGATAATACTATGAAATACGAATTAGATATTCATACACATACAATAGCAAGTGGACATGCCTATAATACTTTGCAAGAGATGATCCATACAGCAAAGGAAAAAGGACTTAAATTATTAGGAGTATCCGATCATGCCATTGCGATGCCTGGAACTTGTCACTTATTCTACTTCCATAATCTAAAGGTAGTCGAAAGACAATACGGGGATTTAGAACTTATGCTTGGTTCAGAAGTAAATGTTATTGGTTATAACGGGGAACTAGACTTAGATGAAGAGACTCTTAAAGGTCTCGATTATGCCATTGCAAGTCTTCATACTCCTTGCCTTGCACCCGGAACAATGGCGCAGAATACCAATGCATTGATCAAAGCTATGGAAAATCCACATATCAATGTAATTGGGCATCCAGATGATTCCCGTTTTCCTATTGATTATGAACAATTAGTACTTGCAGCAAAGAAAAACCATGTCCTTATTGAAATCAATAACAGTTCCTTGAATCCAAAAGGATTCCGTCAAAATGCAAGGGAGAACGATATTACAATTCTAAATCTCTGTAAGCAATATGATGTACCTGTTTGCTTAAACAGTGATGCTCATATCTCATCCGATATTGGTAATACCATATTCATTGATCCATTACTAGCTGAGACGAATTTTCCAGAAGAACTTATAATAAATACTTCCGTTGATAAATTCAAACATTTCCTATCAAACAAATAAGTTATGCGCTATTTTCAGTAAATACATCTGTATTTTTAATAAATATCAGAGTATTTCCAAAGTGTGTGACATTTCGATATAACTTACAGGAATAGTTTCTATAACATCCTTACGTTTCCCTCTTTACTTTATAACTTTATCGTGGTAAAATATTATATATTTCAAAAAAGGAGCGTAAGGAATGAGTAAGAAGATTAGAACCACTGCTGTAGATTATTTGTTTGAAGCAATTCTAAGTCTTAAAGATAACGAAGAATGTTATACATTCTTTGAAGACGTATGCACAGTGAATGAACTATTATCTCTCTCTCAAAGATTTGAAGTTGCGAAGATGCTTCGTCAACATAAAACATATCTTGAAATTGCAGAGAAAACTGGTGCTTCAACCGCTACCATCAGCAGAGTGAATCGTTCCCTCAACTACGGAAACGATGGTTACGATATGGTCTTCTCCCGTTTAGGAGAATTATTCGAAGATGAATCTACAGATTCTGAACAATAGAATGACATATAGAAAAAGAACGTTAGGTGGGACAACCTCCTAACGTTCTTTTTCTATATGTTTTTTATATGTCATTCTATATAATCTATTCTTTTTTAGGAGAAGCTTTTTCAGCTTCTTTTTCTTTTTTCTTCTTAGGCTTATCTTCATCCTGATTAACATTTATCGAATCAATTAATCTCTCAATAATGGCCTTCTTTACATACACATCAAAACTTAGCATACAAATCATGGAGAATGTCGATAGAAAATCCTTCTCTTCTTCTGGTGCTTTTTCAAAAGTAGATTTCGACCTTGTATACTTCTTCATCACATCTTTCACTAGTAAATCAATATGTTCTTTTTCAAGGTTGAACACTTCACTGTAGATGTCCTCTAAGTCAATTCCCATATCAGACTGATAATACATCTCTGTTAAAGGATTCAATATATTCTGGATATCCGTTATTGAGAGAATATTCTTATAATAATATATAAATATTAATAATATCATATGTTCTTTCGTATATTTCTTCTTGTTCGGTGGGGGTAATAGATTATTCTTAGTGTAGTTGTTAATCATCGTTTTGGTTAACATCTTATCATCTTTATCACGTATGTTTGACTTAAGATGCTTGTCCATATACGTAGTAACCTGATCCATATATAACTCTATATTCGGTATGTCCTCTGCCTTAATGTAATCAATTTTTTTGATATCATTTAATAATTTATTCATATATTCATCTCTAGATATATCCAATTTTATCACCTCGTTGTATATATTATATAGTATTTGATACTAGATAACAAGTACTAAATAACAATATCTATATCAAATTAAGTTTGAATATGAGTTGTAACCTAATATAGATAATGCTATAATATAAACATATGTTTGTAACTTATCAGTTACCGATTTTACCATTTTATAAAGATAGGCGGTATTCATTATGAGTATTTATGATACACTTAATCCTCAGCAGTTAGAAGCTGTTAAACACAATAAAGGACCCTTGCTTATATTAGCAGGTGCTGGTTCAGGAAAGACAAGAGTTCTTACCCATCGAATTGCATACTTAATTGATGAACTTGATGTTAATCCATGGAACATATTAGCCATTACCTTCACAAACAAAGCTGCTAAAGAGATGCGTGAAAGGGTTGATAACATAGTTGGATATGGGTCTGAGAATATCTGGGTTAGTACGTTCCATTCAACCTGTGTACGTATCCTTCGTCGATATATCGATTGTCTTGGTTATGATAAGAACTTTACTATATATGATACAGATGACCAAAAGACCTTAATCCGTGATGTGTGTAAATATCTTAACATCGATACAAAAACCTACAAGGAACGCTCCTTATTAAGCGCTATCTCAGCAGCGAAAAATGAGTTAATTACACCAGAGAGATATGAACGTGAATCACAGGGCGACTTAACCAAAAGTAAATATGCTAGCGTTTATAAAGAATATCAAAAACGTTTGAAACAAAACAATGCTCTCGACTTTGACGATTTGATTTTCAAAACAGTGGAACTATTCGAAAACCACACTGATGCTCTTGAATATTATCAAAAACGATTCAAATATATCATGGTTGATGAATATCAAGATACCAACACAGTACAGTTTAAACTAATTAGTACTTTAGCTTCTAGACGAAACGAAGATGGAATAATTGAGAATAACCTATGTGTCGTTGGAGATGATGACCAATCCATCTACAAATTCCGTGGTGCCAATATCTACAATATACTTAACTTTGAAAAGCAATTTCCTTCAACTAAGGTAATCAAACTTGAACAAAACTACCGTTCCACAAGCACTATTCTAGATGCAGCAAACGAAGTAATCCATAATAATCTTGGGCGTAAGGACAAGCGTCTATGGACAGATAATGGTGAGGGCGAACCCTTATCCTTTACACAATTTGATACAGAATATGAAGAAGCCAATGAAATTGTTTCAGATATGTATAACTTAATACTAAACGATGGCCACGACTATAACGAATTTGCCATTCTATATCGTACCAATGCACAGTCCCGTATATTCGAAGAGAAATTAATTCTTCGTAATATTCCTTATAAAATTGTTGGCGGTACTAACTTTTATCAAAGAAAAGAAATCAAAGATATCTTAGCATACCTTAAAACAATAGATAATGGTCTTGATGATATCGCGGTAAAACGTATCATTAATATACCACGTCGTGGAATTGGCTTAACCACCATTGACCGCGTAACTGATTATGCAATATGGAATGGAATGAGTTTCTACGAAGCATTAAAACATGCTGAGTCTATTCCAGGCTTAGGACGTGGTACTTCAAAGATCTCCCCATTTGTTAGTTTAATTGAAGTCCTAAAGTCAAAGATGGCAAATCCAGCGTATTCCCTAGAGGATTTAATTAATGAGGTTTTAGAAGCAACTGGTTATCTAAGCGAACTTGAAGCGGAGGATACCGAAGAAGCACAAGGAAGAATTGAAAATATTAACGAATTAATTAATAAAGTGGTTTCTTATGAAAAGACAACGGAAGAAGAACCTAGCTTGAGTGGTTTCTTAGAAGAAGTTGCATTAGTTGCAGATATTGATAATTTAGAAGATTCTAATAATGTTGTTGTTTTAATGACACTTCATTCAGCAAAAGGTCTTGAATTCCCTTATGTATACTTATGTGGAATGGAAGAAGGAATCTTCCCAAGTTATATGTGTATCAATTCTGATGATCCTACAGACATTGAAGAAGAACGTCGCCTTTGTTATGTAGGGATCACTCGTGCAATGAAGAGATTGTATCTTAGTGCGGCTAGACAACGTATGGTCAGAGGCGAAACACAATTCAATCGTCCTTCCCGTTTTATAGGCGAGATACCACGCTATTTATTAAGCCAATCCTCCTCTTCGGGTAATCGTTATAGTGCTGGAGGTAATTCGTCTTCCCAATTTGGTGGTTCTCCCGCTAAGACTCCTTATTACGGAAGCGGTTCAACACAAAAAGGCGGCACCTGGACACCTCAAGAGAATACGCAATCGGACGGGAAAGATGTCTTTGCGAATAATCCATTTATCACAAAAGGCTTTGGTGGTTCAAGTAAACTTGGTCCTACTACTTTCGATAAAATCAAACCATCACCTGCTGTTATTGATTATGGCGTAGGTGATACCGTTAAACATATCAAGTTCGGTGTTGGAATTGTATCTGAGATGGTAAAACAAGGTGATGATTATGTAGTAAGTGTGGATTTTGATACATTAGGTACCAAAAAGATGAAGGCCTCTTTTGCAAAATTACAGAAACTATAGAAAGTATAGTTTTGGGTTTTAGTTTTGTCTGATTATATATTATATATTTTTACGTTAATTTATTAAATAATTCAATACTATAGTAAAATATAAACTTTCGTGGTATAATAATATGGATATCAACTAGTCAGACAAACCGTTTGATTAGTACGAAAAGAAAGGATGTGTACGTATGAATAACAAAATCGAAGAATTACTAAGTGCTGTAAAACTAAATGACCTTATCTCTAGAAAGCAAATTCAAGAAAAGAAAAAAAATAAAGCATTATGTGTAGTAGCCATTATTGCTGCTGTAGCTGCTATCGCTGCTGTCGTTTATGCTATTTACAAACGTTGTACACCTGATTATCTAGAAGACTTTGATGAAGACTTCGATGACGATTATGAAGATGATTTTGAAGATGATTCTTTTGAAATTGAAGAAGACTCTGAAGAAGCAGTGCAAGAAGATTCAGAAAACTTCGAAGAAGAATTAGAAGAAAAATAATTGGTAACTGAATCGTTACCGTAATATTAAGTAGTTTAATAGCAATATATATAAATAACTCCAATCACTAACTAAGTGATTGGAGTTATTTTTTATGCTTCCCTAAAGGCTATCTTAAGTAAGATTGGGGATATTACTGTTGTAATAACTACAACAATAATAGCGATGTTTTTATAACTTATCTATAGTATACCCATTAGGCAAAAAATACAGATACCACACTAAGCTTGCTACTTACTTAGTGCGATATCCTTGTTTTGAAACTCTATCATTTTATTATCGCTCAATTGCTTTGTTAGAATAATCAGTAGTTACTAGGTCTGCATATGGAACTTTACCATCAATTACGCCAGCTTCAAGAAGAATGTCTTGTAATAAATCAAAACTTGCTTCCTCAAACACGGTATTGTCTTTCCAAGTTCCTTGATCATAATATCTCTTAATAATTGATACTATTTTTTCATCTTCTGTCTCTTTAAATTGAGGTTTTATAACTTTTGCAATTTCTTTTGGTGTGTGTGTGTTAACATAATCAAGACCTTTTTGAATAGCATTTGTGAATTTTTGAATGATTTCAGGATTCTTCTCGATATAGCTCTTCTTAGCTGAATAAGCGGTATAAGGTACTTTACCACTCTCTACACCAAGGGAATCCACTACATGGCCTTTTCCTTCCATCTCAAGTGCAGTTGCAGCTGGTTCGAATTCTACGGTATAATCACCCGTTCCAGTTGAGAATGCTTCTGCTGTTAATCCAAAGTCAATATTCTGAATAATTGTTAAATCCTTCGTAGGATCAAGACCATTTTTCTTCAGAATATACTCAAGAACCATCTGAGGCATACCACCTGCACGTCCTCCGATAACTGTCTTACCAACTAAATCCGTCCATTTGAAGTTATCGTTTGCTTCTCTAGCAACTAAGAAATTACCTGCACGTTGTGTTAATTGAGCAAAATTAACAACATAATCATCTGCGCCCTCATTATACACGTATATTGAAGATTCAGAACCCATGAAGCCTATTTCTGCTTCCCCAGATAATACTGCTGTCATAGTTTTATCAGCACCAAATCCTGTTACTAATTCTACATCTAATCCCTCGTCTTTGAAGTATCCAAGTTCAAGAGCTACATACTGAGGCGCATAGAAGATAGAATGTGCAACTTCGTTTAATGTTATCTTTGTAAGTTTACTGTCTTTCTTACAGCCAACCAATGAGGTCATTACCATAAGGAGTACCAGTACAATTGCTGTTAGTCTCCTTTTCATAAGAATCTCCTTGCATATTTTACATGTAATACTATATTCTTTATATATAACCTCTGTGCATGGCCGACTCCTTAATTCCTTTTTAATTGTTTTACCATTCTATGCAAATACAACCATCTGCTATATGAAATATTTCAAAATATCTATTTTCTTTCGGAATCCATTCAGTAATAAATCGTTGCAATTTCTCTTCACCGTTTCTCTTTCTTATGTTATCAACCTGATCTTTCTCGCTGATATTCATAAAAATCTTCACATCATATGGGTCATTAAAATATGGATGCAGGCTATATGATCCTTCCATTATATTTAACCGATGTTTCTTAATAAGAATTTCCTCTTTGATTTTACCTTCCATACAACTATAAGGTCGATAGATTACATCCGTTCCACTAAGTACGGGTCCCATAACCTCTGTTTGGAATCTTTCATAATCTACATTTCCTCCAATTTGTGCAAGTCTTTCTTCTGTCCTTTGATATCCTTGTAAAAAGAAGTCATCTAGATGGAAGAGATTGCAATCATAGATATCTTTTAGATAATATCCTAATGTTGTCTTACCGCTCGCACATTTTCCATCAATAGCTATGAGTATTGTTTCTCTATCCGAAGCTTCTAAGACCCTATTAATTGCTTCCCTTGCCGCAGCAAATCTCTTGACGCAAGCCTCTTTCATCATTAGTCTATGCTCTTCCATTGCTCATTCCCTCCGACTGCTGCACTCTTCGTAGTTGATATACAATAAGTGGAATGAATATTAACTGGATTATAATCCCTGGAATTGCATTTACAAATGCTTGTACCAAGAAAATCTTCCATGTAAATGTGTTACCAAGTGCACGGAATAATCCAAAGGATGTAATTCCCCATACAACTCTGCCGGCAAACATAGCAATGATTAAGGATATATAGATTCCCCATCTTTTATCACTTAATTTGTGGTATAACAATCCAATAACAAGGCCATATGTAGCTAACTCCATCGACATTGCAACCGCGATTGGCATCATTGGTGGCGTTCCAAACAGCACACTTCTCAGTAGCGGAACGATGAACCCCGCAATCAAACCATAAGGCCCGCCACATAGGAAGCCACATAAGATAATAGGAATATGCATCGGTAAAAGCATATTACCTATGCTTGGAATCTGCATCGTCACAAAAGGTAAGACAAGACCTAATGCGATAAAGAATGCAGTTAAAACCAATTTTATTGTTTTATTCTTCTGTATCATTTCAATCCTCCGTTATCTGTTTTAATCTTCTGTCTCATGGAAAAAGCTAATAATAGAATTTGCAATTTCAGGATGCGAATTATGAATCTGATTTAAATAGCGGAATGCACTACCTTCATAATTCTGTATTTCTCCAAACAAGCCAATCTCATAACAATTTCTAATAATATTAATGACACAATTATCAAAATGATTCTCTTTACACGATTTACATTGCTTTAAAATATGAGCAATTGCCTCTTCTAAATGTTCTGTATCGAAAACTTTAAAATCTGTAAGTGGAATTTGTTGTGCTCCATTTACCACATATGTATTCTCTTCCTTAAAACATTGTGTAATACATTTTTTGGCATATCCAATAATACAATCATTATGACTACAAGTACCACAAACCTCTTCACTCATGCAACTTTTGCTCAAATCTGTTAAAACTAAATCATAATTAAGTTCTGAATTCAAAATTCCCATTACAAACCTCCATTTTTCTTTTGTTTTCTTAATTTTATATATAACCGTCAAAAATAATATCATTCCACGATTTCTTATTATACTATACTAACTGGTGTTTGGCAATTTTAAGCCTAGTTAGTTGGGAATTATTGTTAGCTTTCCCTTTATTCTATACCTTTTTACTAGTCTTGTATTCATAAAAAGCACCTCTGGGTTAATTACTTTTAACTCACTCAGAGATGCTTCCATATACATTATTTAATTTTCCTATATTTATCTACCATTACCTGGTTGTACTTGACTATCCTGTACTTGACTTTCATCTGAGCTACTTTGGTTTGAGGATTGGCTACTTGATGCTTCACTCTTACTACCTAATTTAACGCTAAGTGTCTTCTCTTGATAGCTTCCATCGATTAATCTATTAACTACAATTTCTACTTTTTCTCCAGCTTTTCTATTACTTAGTAGTTCTGATAATTGTGACATTGATTTAACTTCTCTTTTATTGAATGATGTAATGACATCACCACTGTGAAGACCAGCTTCACTCGCAGGAGATTTCTCACTTACTTGACCAACATAAACACCAATTGGCATTCCGTATCTTTCAGAGATTGTACTTGTTACATCTTGACCAGTAATACCCAAGTATGCCTGTTCTTCTTCGGATATATCTACTTTACTCATTAAGTCATTAATAATTGGAACTGCATAAGTTATAGGAATTGCATATCCCATGCTTTCTACTTTTTCTGAAGCGTATTTTACGGAGTTAATACCAATTACACGTCCTTGTGAATCAAGTAAAGCGCCACCACTGTTACCAGGATTGATTGCAGCATCTGTTTGTAACAATTTCATTGTATAATCTTCAGTTGCAACTTCACGATCTTTCGCGCTGATATAACCTACAGTTACAGATTGTCCGTAACCAAGTGCATTACCAATAGCGATAGCCATCTCACCAACTTTAACGTTATCAGAATCACCTAATGTTGCAACACGAATTGTATTCTTTGTATCCTCAGTTAAACTAGATAACGGTATTGAAATTACGGCAAGGTCTGCGCCTGAATCAGTACCTTTTACTTCCGCATTGGCTTTCGATTCATCGCTGAATGTAACTTCTACCGTTTTAGCCCCTGATACCACGTGATTATTTGTAACGACTAAAACTTCTTTATCATTCTGTCCAATGATAATTCCTGAACCACTACCTGTGGCTTCTTGGTTATAAACTCTACCGAACATATCTTGTTGTTGTATGACTGAAGTACTATCAATAGATACGATTGAAGGCATTACATTCTCTACTACTTGAGATACATCGGTTGCACCGTTTGATGTAGAAGAATCTGTTGTAACTTTCTGTACTCCTGCATCTGATGCTGTACCTGAGTCAATATTTAGGTTTGTCTCAAATTTTTGACCAGACCCATTTGTAGAAGAAAATCCTCCTTGTACTGCCTGAAAACTTAGAGATGCAATAACACCGAAGGCTATTGCTGCAACTGGAACTTTTACAAAACCTGGTATTTTTCTTTTTCTCTTTGTATCTTGTATTGTTTCTTCCACTATAGTTGTATCGATAGTTGGTTGATAACTGTATAAGTTTTCGTAATTCTCCATATTTTCTTGATTATTATTCATTCCATTATTCATAATAATTTTCTCCTTTCACTATACCTGTTCTATTTGACTATTCGTTGTTTTTCAACTAATAGTTATAATTGATTTCCTTTGATGAATATAGTTTAGCAAGAAATTATGTTCAATTTGTGATTGCCTTTTGAAGAAATTGTGAACACATTGTGATAACATTGTGTTCACACACAAAATTTTACAATAAAAGGGTTTTGTAAAATCCATATTAGATTTCACAAAACCCTTTTATATATGACACTAGAATATTATCTTATTTATTTTTTAAAACTTTCTAATCTTGCTTCCATTGTCTTGTTGAAGTTTTCAACTTTTCTTTCATATTCTGTATTCATGAATGTCGAAGTAAGCATGAAATCTGCAGTTGCACGGTTGTTTGCAATTGGGATATCATATACAACTGCTATACGTAGAAGCGCTTTCACGTCTGGATCATGTGGTTGAGCAGCTAATGGATCCCAGAAGAATACGACAAAATCAATGTTTCCTTCTACAATTCTTGAACCAATCTGTTGGTCACCTCCAAGTGGTCCACTGTTGTATCCTTTAACAGGTAGATTAACTTTGTCAGCGATTAAACGTGCCGTTGTACCCGTACCACATAAGATGTGATTCTCTAAAACCTCTCTATGTTGCATAACCCAATCTACTAGTTCTGCTTTCTTACTATCATGTGCAATTAATGCAATGTGTTTTTGTTTTCCAATTGTGAAATTAATAAAATCGTCTTTAATCATATATTTTCTCCTATCTGTACTATTATTGTTACTATTTTATCTACAGTCTATTCTTTTTTTATGTTACCCAACACCCGAACAGATGATGCCTCTTCTTTAATACCTCGAAGCGCATTAATAACCCCTGCATCGCAAAGATTTCCTTCAACATCCACAAAGAATCGGTACTCAAAATTCTTTCCGTTAATTGGTCTTGATTCAATCTTTACCATATTTAAATTATTATATATAAAATGAGATAACATATTATATAAGGTACCACTCTTATGTGGTAATTCAAAACAGATGCTAACTTTGTTCGCATCCTTAAGAAAAATCTTCTGGTTTGCTATTATAATAAATCTTGTACAATTGGTATTATCAAAATTAATGGAATCTTTTAGAATCTTCAATCCATAACACCCCGCTGCCTTCTTACTACCAATAGCTGCTTGTGTAATGTCCCCATCTTCCATAACTTTCTTAGCACTAGCCGCGGTACTTAGATATTCTTTCTTCTCAATATAATCATGTTCTTCTAAGAACTTCGCACACTGCATTAATGGCTGTGGGTGGGAATAAACGGTTTTCAGATTCTCTATTGTTGCACCTTCTAAACCAAGTAGTGCATTCTGAATCTGAACAACATGTTCTCCTACTATATAATTATCATATTCTAGTAATAAGTCATAGATGTCCGAAATTCCACCTGTTGACGAATTCTCAATTGGAAGAACTCCATAATCTGCTCTACCTTCTTTAACGGCTTCCATTACCTTACGGAATGTTAATTCGTTAAAGCTGTCAATATCGGTTCCAAAATAATCCTCCATACATTGTTGTGTATATGTGCCTTCTTGACCAAAGAATACGACCTTGGTGTCTGCCGTAATTGGTAGTTTATCTATCGCCTCAAAAGATTTTGAAACACTCTCTGTTTTTACTAATGTGTATTGTAATTTACGACTGATGGACATAATCTGTGTGAATAGCTCCTGAGCAGCATGCTTATTAAATTCATTGCTGGCTAAAGAACCTAACGTTTCTAATTTCTCATCTTCCCGTTGTTTGTCATACACTTTCTTACCTACACTAATCTTATACTCCGCAACATTCTTTGCTATGTCCATACGTTCTTCTAGCAAGGAAATAATTTGCCTATCTATGCGGTCTATATCTTCTCTACTCTTCAGTAAATCTACCATTGGGACCTCCATGTTATGCCTTATACTCTGATCTATTCCTAAATCTTATAGAATTGATAACTATTCATTCATGATTATTATATACCAGTCAATCCACTATTTGCAAGTAACGTATTAAATTTTGCAAGTAAATCTGTCTCCATGGTTTTGTTCAACCTGGTGTTTCTTCTTCTTCGTATAAGTAGAACTATGTTTTTCCTCTTCTTCCTCTTTACGCTTCTCCTTAGCTGTAGGTAATTCAATGTATCGCTTGCTTTTCATAGCCTTGGCAGATTCATCAGCAATCGCAGCTTGTTCCATCTGAGAATCTTCATTCGTACCTCGTACTCCTGACATATGACTCGATACTACACGTTGTACCTCATCTTTCGTTTTACTGTTTTTTATCTGTTCTCTCATCATCTTACGGCTCATCTCAATCTTGATTGCCTTCATATATAACACCGGATCATGTTGACGTAGATATTCTAATTCTGCTGCTGTAAGTTTCTTCCCTAATGATAATTTGGCACGGATACTCTTCAGCCTTGCTTGTACTCTCTCTGGATCTTCCTCTTTATTAAGAATGGAATCCAATTGAAAAGAACTTTTCTTACTTTCGTTCTGCTTATCTAACTTCATTTGCTGCTCTTTAAACATATTCAATGCATTCATTGTGTTACTGATAAACATACTCTCACCCTATCCTTTATACAAACCCTATTATTAAGTTTAGCTGAAAGATTAACGTATATAGCTTATATTCTTTCACCCTTTGTTCTAGATATCGGCCATAATAAGGAAAAAAATAACGTAGAAATCGGTTCTTCTGAATTAGTTCGTGATCTTTTACAACTATCAACTGTTTTTATAGTTATAATATGAAACAAATTGCAGTTAGCTACTCTAGGGAAACTTCAAGTGCGAAGTTTGAGTTCCTTACTTTAACACTGAATACACCTCTTCATGAAAAGATAGGGAACCAAATACGATTATTGGTGTCTTTTCTTTATTACCTTTGTCTGATTCTTCTATAGCTAACTGTAATGCTTCTTTCACTGAACTAGTAACCTTCACATTAGCACAATAATGCGTTGCACACCTTGCAAGAGATTCTGCATCTAACCCCCTTGCATTCTTAGGCGTTATGGTATAGATTGACTTTGCTTTCTCTGCAGTTATCGCTAATACCTTTTCATACTCTTTGTCTGCCAGTACCCCCATTACATAGATACATTCTTGTCTAGGGAAATATAGTTCAAGTGCTTCTAGCAAAGCATACGCGGCATCTTCATTGTGCGCCCCATCAAGAATTATTGTAGGATTATCATGAATCTTTTCAAAACGCCCATTCCAGCTTGTTACATCTAGTCCATCATATATGCTTTCAACTGTTACTTCATAACCAATATTCTTAAGCATTAATACAGTATTAATCGCTACCGCCGCATTCTTAACTTGCATCTTGCCTAATAGGTGAATCTTAAGATTCTTTAGTGTATTACAATTTTGAAAATTATTCTTTTCTATTGCAAAATCAAACACAGTTTTATCAATACCATAATTTATATTCTGTATTGCATCAAAATTCGTTATCAATAGCTCTGCTTCTTTTTCTATACATACCGATTCAATAACTTCCATAGCCTCTGGTTGTTGTTTATATGATACAACCTTACAATCTTCTTTCACAATTCCTGCTTTCTCATATGCAATTTGGGCTAAAGTATCTCCTAAGAACTGCATATGATCCATACTAATTGATGTAAGGGTGGCTACTCTTGTATTCTTAATTATATTCGTAGCATCTAATCGTCCTCCCATGCCAACTTCCAATACAACTAAATCGCAGTCTTGCTCTATGAATTCAAGAAAGCACATCGCTGTCTCGATCTCAAAAGGTGTAGGATGGGGAAAGCCATCTAACGCCATCTCATCACATACATCAGCTATACGTGTTATGTGCCTTGCAACAGCTTCTTCCGTTATATATATTGTTTCCACACTGGACGACTTAGCCTTACTAGTAATCTGTATCCGCTCACAATAACAACGAATCGTTGGTGATATATATCTACCAATTCTGTACCCAGCCACAGCCATAATATTAGCTACATATGCAGCTGTAGACCCCTTTCCATTAGTACCTGCTATATGCACAAATTGTAATCGATCTTGTGGATTACCAAGACGTTTTAGCAATTCTGTTATTGACTCTAAACCAAGTACGCTACCAAACTTAGCTACTTCATCCATGTATCTCATAGAATCATAATAATTCATTTGTACCCCTCTTTCCTTATAAACTGTTTATATAATTGAGAAACTCTCCTTCATACCTAAAGACAAACCATTTTGTTAGGTATGAAGAAGAGTTTCGTATATGTCTAATAAGCTTTATTATTTTTCATCACATACTTGGAAAATATAGAATTTTAGGTAGTACGATTCATCTGCTGCCCATAAGATTGGGTGATCTGGTGCTTGTGTTCTATATTCTACTTGACGAAGACGTTTGTGCACATTTCTAGCTGCTTGTCCAATTGTCTCTGTGAATAATTCAGGCGTCATAAAGTGAGAACAAGAACAAGTTGCAAGGTAACCACCATCTTTAATGAGCTTCATTGCACGAAGATTGATTTCTCTATATCCTTTTACTGCATTTTTTACTGAATTTCTTGATTTCGTGAAAGCTGGTGGATCAAGTATTACAACATCGAATTTTTCACCCTTGTCCTCTAATTCTGGTAATAAATCGAATACATCTGCACATAAGAACTTAACCGTATCTTGTAACCCATTAAGTTCAGCATTCTCCGTTGCTTGCTTGCAACCAAGATCAGAAGCATCAACGCCTAGAACACTGGCCGCACCAGCAATTCCTGCGTTCAAAGCAAAGGAACCTGTATGTGTGAAACAATCAAGAACTTTCGCTCCTTTACATAATTTATGAATTGCTTTACGATTGTATTTCTGATCTAGGAAGAATCCAGTTTTTTGTCCTTCTTCAACATCAACCATATAACGAACGCCATTTTCTACGATTTCAACTTTCGTGTCAAATGGTTCTCCGATAAATCCTTTTATTCTCTCCATACCTTCATTCGTACGTACTTTGGCATCGCTACGTTCGTATACACCACGTATAGTAATTCCATCTTCTTCCATGCATGCAATTAAATCTTCAACGATTTGCAACTTGAGACGGTCAATACCTAAAGCTAATGATTGCACTACTAAAACATCTGAGAATTTGTCAATAACGATTCCTGGTAGAAAATCCGCTTCACCAAAAATCACACGACAACTACTTGTATCAACGGTTTTCTTGCGATATTCCCAAGCATTCTTTACTCGCATAGTAATGAATGCAGCATCGATTTCTTGGCCTTTTTTTCTTGAAAGTAAACGTACCGTAATCTTAGAATTTGTATTAATGAATCCTATCCCCATGAAATAGTCATCAAAATCATGTACGTATACTAAATCCCCATTCTCAAACTCACCAGTAATCTTGTCGATTTCATTATCAAAAACCCACATTCCACCTGCTTTGATTGTTCTTCCTTCGCCTTTTCTTAATTTAACTATTGCTCTTTCCATCTATTCTTCTATGCAGTCTGACTTTTGCATAATTCCTTTCTGTAAACTCTACATGATTATATCACAATGCGTTTTGCATTACTACTTTCTTTTCTCAGCTCACTCCAAATATGGATGTAATCACCTTTGCTCATTAAGAATATTCCTAACTCTTCTCCAAATACTAGATACATGAAGAAAAATCTATTTACTAATTTTATTACATGTGGTCTATTAGGTTGGTGTATGGAATGTGGCTTTACTGGACTTCATTCTATTCGTTCGCATAAGGACCCTGAACTAACCTGCCACACATCCATATGGATGTTTCCAATCTATGGTGCAGCTGCTTTCCTAACACCAGTTTGCAAGCTACTGAAGAATACGAACACGTTAATACGAGGAGGGATCTATACAGTCTGTATCTTCATTACGGAATTCTGTACAGGAGAATTACTTAAGAAGTACAAAGCGTGTCCTTGGGATTATAGCAAAGCAAAATTTAATTTAAAAGGTGTTATTCGATTTGACTATGCTCCACTATGGTTTATTATGGGCTTATTCTTTGAGAAAATACTTCTACGTAAGAAACCAATCTTATAGTATTATTACTAACAAAGTTCAAAAATAGGGAAGTAAACAGTTAATTAAACACTGTGTACTTCCCTATTGATTGCTATTAAGTATTAGAAGTTAAATCCATTATAGCCCCAATGACTAACTTCTTCATATTTGACATAGATCTTGTCCTTATCTACTCCAACAACTTTGTTGAATATATCACAAATTGCCGTAGTCAACTTATCATAAGCCTCTGATGTGGTATTACCGAAGATCTTAACTTCTACAAAAGCGATTTTCTCAAAAGCCTCCCCTTTAAAATACAAACTGTAATTGTCTTCAAATCCAAGCATCAACCAGCTTTCACTTTTTCCAGGTATTAAGGTGATTGCCTTCCCTAGTTCCGATTTCAACTCTTCCTTTTGTTCATCTGTAAGCGATACAGACACTTTTGAATTAATAAATGGCATGATTTATTCTTCCTTTCCTTTTCAATTGCTTAACAAACTACCAGTTGTATAATTTCTTATACGTAATACCTAGTTCCCATCGATGACGTCTTACCTTCATTCTCCCATAGGTAATCTTCAAATATTCATAAAATTCCTGTTCATATGCAAGAATTATAGCCAATTCCTCATCTGTGATTGCATAATCACCGTAACGGATAGCCATATACAAATCATTTACCTTCTTCAAAGAATGTGGAGTTATTGATATAATTTGATCCATTCTAGTTGTATACACTTGTAAGGTCTCTGTGTTCGTATATGATAATCCTATCTTTTCTAAATGATACATAATTTTGCGGTAGATTACAACTGCTTTCGTAGCATTATTAGCCTCTTTGTATAAGCGACGCATCTTACGACTAATTCCTAGAAAGTAAATAAAGAAGAGTAGCATTATTATACCAAGAATACCAGTAATAATGAATATTACATCAGTATTAATCCTTGTATCTGTCTTCACTACCTCAACTTCATCATATTCTTGCCCAGGAATCTCTGGTGGCTGTTGATTCTGTCCCATATATGGATTTGATGATTGATAACTATTACTTTCTTCTATACTAATTGGTTTCCATTCTTTATAGAATTTCTCTACATATCCAGGAGTTGGTTCGAACGGAATCCAACCAATTCCATCAAAGTATACTTCTACCCAGGCATGGGCATCTGCATTCTTAACTGAATAATAAGAGTCTTCCTTATCTTCATAGTCAACATAGAAGCCTTCCACGTAACGCGTAGGTATACCTAGACACCTTCCCATAACTGCCATTGCACTTGCAAAGTAAGTACAATATCCTTCTTTTTGATCGAACAAAAAGCTATCAACAAAATCTTGGCCCTTTTCTGGTTCAATCGTCTTAGTGGTATAAGTCAGTGAGTTCAGGTAACGCTCAATTGCCTTCATCTTATCATAATTCGTGGTAAGCCCCTGTGTGATTTCCTGTGCTAATTGATAGACTCTGTCTGGTAATGCCTCTGGTAACGAGATATAATCCTTATAGATTCTATCTCTACGATTTTTAAGTACCTCAATATATGCAGAATTGAATGTATCCCACTTAATTCCTTGCTTAAAGAAATCTCCCCTAAAACTTTGTAACGCTTCTAGATCAAATCTAGAGGCATAACTATCGTATGTAAATGTATCAGAATCTCTAAGCATATTTTTTAAAAATTCACTATCCATATTTAACATATAATAATATGTCAGGTAATTTGTTCCCTCTCCTTTTAACTTCTTAAAACGAAGATTCGCATAATGATCTGTCTTTTCCTTATTCCCCGAAGATTCTACGAAACGAGAAGTCTTTAGAGGATAAAATTTAGTAATCGTACGAATATCTTCATAGACAATTTCATAATTCTCATACTTTATTAAGTTCTTAGTATCGATTTCATTCGCCTGATACCTCGATAGTGCAAGCGCTAATTCATACAAGTCATTGATATACTCCGATGATTCATCCGTTATCTTCGTTGTCTTAGTTGTCCAGCTGCTTCCATTGTATATATTCTTAACATTACCAATCAAGTACCCTGGATACTCCGTTGTAGAAGTTTTCAGCTTTAACGCTACCCCCTCGTCACTACCTATCTCACCGCCAAGATCAGAGTCGCCATCAGAAAAGCCTGCGAACGCCATCTCATACGAACCATCTTTGCCCGCAAAATACAATCTAATCTGTTCACTAACAATCTCTCCCTTTTCCTTAATCATTGAGATTGCCTTGCGAATACCAGTCCACCTAATCGGATCTTCTCTCATCGGTAGTAGGAATATACAGATTGTGATTGTAAAACAGATTGGTAACAAATGCAAAGTTGCCACTTGCTTCTTCTCTTTCGTTGCCTCCATCTGGTTACAACCAATCTCTACTAATAGTATCAGATTTACTAAAACCACATATGCCACCAACATACGCGTACATGGAAAACCAATTAGACTTATAACAATAATTGCAACGAATGTTCCAGCAAAACTACAATACTTAACCATATTCTGTTTACATAATAGCGTTGCTATTAAACAATCAACGCCCTGAATAAGTATGATCAGTATGATTCCATAATTACGATGAAGTTCCTCTGTCCCATTCATATAATTTACTACAAAGTTCCATAAATTTTGAATATGTAAGAAAAACGGAATTTTCTTTAGGTACAAAAATGTACCTATAACTACTACTATGCTAAATAATAACACTAGAAATATTCTACTATGGTGATGTACTAGATAGAGTACTACCATGCTTATTACTGCAATCATTGATATCAGTAATCCACTCACCCTGAAATCATATAGGACATTCACAATGGATGTCAGTATTGTAGCAAGCAATGTGATTGAGATTATATGGTAGATACGTTGTTTTACTTGATTCGATATCTTCATGACACTTCCTCCCCCAATATTAGGCCTAATTCTAGAGAATATCCGTAAGTTCATCTTCACGTAAAATCTCTCTTACACATATCCCCAAAGAACGGAGTGTCTCAATCTTTATCTTTTCTTTATCGCCTATCTCTGAAGTAAAATAAAGTAATACCACTTCTGTTCCCTTTTTCATTAAACTTTGCAACTGGATACACAATGCATCTTCAAGTCTGTGAACAAGCATTATACAAACTCCCATATTTAATATACTATTCGCTAACAATTCATGAATTGGAACCTTTTGATTAAATTTAAGAGTTGCACTCTCTTTGTATAGCTTTTCGAAATCCGTTGGACTTTGAATTCGCATTTTATTCATACCGTCTTGTTCAAAGTATACATTCATAGGAATACCATTCTTCTGACTATACTTAACGATAGAAAGCTCCGCCTCAATCATCTTATCTTCGATAATAATCTTATCCATCTCTTTTTCATTTAATTTATAAAGATCTAGATACAAATTCATCTCTTGTCTAGGATTTTGAGTCATTTTACGAGTCAGCAAAGATTGTTGCTTCGCACTTGCCTTCCAATGGATTCTCCTTAGGCTATCACCATATGCATAGTTACGAAGCTCTGTATCCATCTCAACTTCCTTTGAATTCTTGTTCGTTACTGTCCTCTTTGAATCCTGCTCAATCGGTAAAATTCTAAGCCTCGATAAACTTAGTACCCGGGGTAATACGGTTACCTTATACTTTGATTGTAGTGGATAAGTGATTGCTAATATTCTTAGAAAATCTGTTATCACTACGAAATTCACACCCACTTCATATTCCCCTCTATAGTTGCATCGTAGGTTTGTCACTTTCTCAATACGTTCACCAGGTAACAAGGTGTATTCTGTGGTTGCATTCGCCCCAACTACCTGTGACTTATTATCAAAAAATTTCACTTGGATACTCCTATATGTAAGAAACTGCTCATTCGATACAGCATAGCGATATGGTACCAACTCTCCCTTAACAATTGTCTTACGATCAATCGATTGATAGATTCGGAAACTTTGATACACATATAATGTATATATGAATGCAATGATTGGTAGTATGATAGCTAAATAAAAGAGTGCATAGGATACATTGCCACCATGATTACTTACAAAAATAGTTGTTATAATTAAGAATGCTAGCAGGATATATCTATATATCTTCATGTATATGGCGACCCCTTTCACATTAATTAATATGGTATTCGTAATACTGAAACGATTGATTTCAGCACCTTCTTGGCATCCATTTTATTAAGTTGTGCTTCAGGAATTACCACAATTCTATGTGCTAATACTGGTTCAATCATCGTTAATATATCATCCGGTATGACGTAATCTCTTCCACTAATATACGCCTTTGCTCTAGCTGCACGAATCAAAGCTAACATTGCTCTAGGACTTGCGCCCAATACTATATTGGCATTCTTTCTCGTCTCGTCTACCAGATTAACAATGTATGCTAATAGTTGCTCTTTAATTAAAACCTGATCCACTTCATTTTGCATTGTAAGGATATCTTCTTCATTCACCACCGAAGAGATTGATTTGATACTTGTCCCAGATATAAACTTTTGAGCAAGTAATAGTTCATCTTCGTTTGATGGGTATCCGATCGACAACTTGATTAAAAATCGGTCTAGCTGCGCTTCTGGCAAATTATATGTACCCAAGTAATCAATTGGATTTTGTGTTGCTATAACCATAAAAGGATCTGGTAACACCGTTGTTTTACCATCTACTGTAACCTGCTTTTCTTCCATTGCCTCTAATAAACTTGCTTGTGTTTTTGGAGAAGTACGATTAATCTCATCAGCAAGAATAATATGGTTCATGACTGCGCCTTTCATGAAATCAAATTGTCCTGTCGTCATGTTATACACGGAGATCCCAGTAACATCACTTGGTAATGTATCTGGTGTAAATGTTATTCTTGAAAATCCACATGATATTGATTTCGCCAAAGCACTTGCTAGTGTTGTTTTTCCTACCCCAGGAACGTCTTCTAGCAAAATATGCCCTTTCGCCAAGAGCGCAATAACTACCATTTCGATTTTGTCTTTTTTACCAATAATTACTTGTTCCATATTCGTAATAATCCTAGATACTTTATCAAATTCCTCCATAATTCTATACCTACTCCTCTCTTTTATACCATTTTGGTAATTTATATAACTCTCTTCCGTTTCAACAATATAACTATGTCTTAAAGTTACCTACTACAAAGAGTATTCCAACTTCATAACTCCTATATATAGTCTTAACACCTTTTATCTTCCTTTATATTCCAATAATATCATCTTTTATAATATATATCCATATAAAAATCGCCAGTAAATACTTCCAATTTTCGTTAGTTTGGTATAAAATAATAACATTAATAATTATGCAATGGGGACAAAAATATGAAAAGAAGAAAACCACTTATTATTGCACATAGAGGGGCTAAAAGCCTTGCAAAATATGAAAACACAGTAGAAGCATTTCAGATAGCGATAGACTTAAAACTACAAATGGTAGAGTTTGATATACGTCAGACAAAGGACAAGAAATTAATAATCTATCATAATCCAACTATCGGTGGCAAAAAGATCCGTAATTTAACCTATCACAGGCTTACTACAATCGCAAACAAGAAGGGATTAGAGATTCCTCTCTTAGAGGATGTCCTAAAACTATGTCAAGGTAAGGTTCATCTAGATATTGAATTCAAAGAATCCGGTTATGAAAAAGAGGTAGTTGACCTGGTTACTGCTTACTTCAATTATGACGAATTCATTATGATTAGTTTTTCGGATAACATAATAAAAGAAGTGAAGCGCATAGACTCAAATATTCGGACAGGTCTGTTAATAGGACTTGAGGGTGCATCTCTTCCACAACGTCTACAAGAACTATATCCAATTAGACGATTAAAGAATACTAATGCTGATTTTATAGCCGCGCATTATTATCTAGTAACACGTTTCTTAATCTACTTATGTAGAAAATATAACTACGATCTCATCGTTTGGACCGTGAATCGCGACCGAACATTCCATAAGTTAAGAAAGCAACGTGTTACAGCTATTGTAACTGATTTTCCGCAGAGATATACTCGGACAAAGGGCAAGAAGCAGCATATTTTACCCTCAAGATAGATTATAAAATAATTCAGCCCGATCTTTCACTGTCAACCAATTTACATTATACAAAAAATTATTAATATAGGAAACCTTATCGGTTCCATACTGCATAAAATATGCGTGTTCATAAACATCAAGCACTATGAGTGGGAAACCTAAAACAATTCCTCCCATATCATGTGTATCTAAACTCATGTTCATAAATCTCTGAGTCCTTTGTTCAAAGGCAAGTATTGTCCACCCACGGCTTGCCTTTGCTGTAGCTATAAAATCCAATTCCCAGTTTTCAAAAGTGCCAAAATCTCTCTCAATTAGTTTAAGCACGCTATCAGGAACCACATTCTCTTTACCGCCAATATTACTAAAATATAATTCATGGAGTATAATTGCATTAAGAGAATAGCTCTCTCCTCTTTTTAATCCACGAAACTTACTATATGTAGAGTTCGCTTCACCTGGTTGATCGTCCCCTGCCTTAAATATCGCATCGATCTCATTATATTTTTTAATATATCCTTCGTATAGTGAATAATGCGCTTGAAATTGTGCATTATCTACCACAGTAATGTTTTCATTAAAAGAAAACTCCTCAGCTTTTAACATATAGCTTTCCTCTCCTAACCTTCATTAATTACAGAATTATACTGGTATTATCGTATTCTTATTAATATATGCAACCATTATCCATAATTAGAACGTAGATCTTGTTGAGCTTGTTATGCGAAGGGGCGAAGTTCCGACAATATACCTATAGAAAGAAAATCAAGTGCTCTAAGTGGCATTTGATTTACCCCAAATAAACACACTGTACAGAACCAGAAAAAGGTGATAAACTTAATACTGATTTTATATCTTAGGAGGGGGTTCTATGCTAAAAGCAGTTATTTTTGATATGGATGGTGTACTTGTTGATTCTGAACCACTCAACTTACAAGCCTTAATTAATGCATTAAAAGATTTTGGAGTAGAATTAACATTAGACTATTGTTCCCAATTCATTGGTTTATCGAATACTGATACGATGAGGCAAATCATCGATGATTATAAGCTGGATACAACGGTTAACGAATTAATACTTGCAAATAAAGTTATGAAAAGAAAGATGATTAAAGAAGAAGGATATCCACCTATTCCGTTTGTCAAAACACTTATTCAGAATCTATATCGCAACGGTATTAAGATGGCCGTAGCATCTTCTTCACCTGAAGCAGATATCTTGCATGTTACAAAAACACTTGGAATCTATAAATATTTTGATAAAATTATAAGTGGAGATTTTGTAGAACATTCAAAACCTGATCCAGAAATCTTTACTCTTGCACTAAAAGAACTCGGGATATCAGCTTCACAAGCTATGGTAATTGAAGATTCTATGAATGGTACAATTGCCGCAGAAGGAGCAGGGATAAAAACGATTGGTTTTCTTAATCCCAATTCCGGAAATCAAGATTTAAGTCATGCCTGTGTATTAATCGAAAGCTTTCAAGATGTTAATTATCATTTTATAGAGAGTGAATATAGACGAGCTTATGGACTACCAGTAGAGATCACAAAAACCAAACGTCTTGTAATTCGTGAACTTACCGTGGATGATATTAAAACGATGTATAAGATCTATCAAGATCCTAAAGTACGAGAATATATAGATGATATTGATGATTATCTACAAAATGAAATTGATAAACATGAGGCATATATAAACAATGTATATTCATTCTTTGGCTATGGTCTATGGGGTGTCTTTAAAAAAGATTCCAACCAATTAATCGGACGATGTGGAATCCAAAATCGTACCATTGATAATCGGCTGGAAATCGAATTAGGCTATCTATTGGATGGAGACCATTGGGGAATGGGATATGCCTTAGAATGTACTAAGGCCGTTTTATCATACGCTTTTGAATATCTAGGCATCCAAAGAATTGTTGCTTCTATTGACAAGTTAAATGCACGTTCTATAAATATTGCTACTAAATTAGGTATGTTAAAAGAAAAAGAAATAATAGACAACTGTCGCCATTGCTATCTATATGTTATAACAAAAGACGCTTATGATAAGCAACTAGAAAAAGAAGAAGCTTCTAGAAGAAAAGAAGCCGTTTATAAAGTTCTCAATAAGTACGAAGATGGAATAGATACCGCAGTTTATAAGAAACGCTATCGTTACCTTGATAACGATAATTAGGAGGTTTAATTAATGGAAGAATTTTATGCAGCAATTGAAGAAAAAATAAAAGAATCTGGTTATCCAAAGAAAGTTGATGGTTGTTCCATCTATACAGAAATTTCAGATTTCATTGAAGATAAAGATAATGGTTCTTATTTATATCTATCTAAAAACCATGAAGATGATGTTTTTGAATATAAGATTGACGTTATGACAGACAATTTCAATCTTGCTACTCTATCTATTACTAGTAGAGGTCAAAGTTATTTTATAGATTTTGACGCTTAAGTAGTAGTTGATATAACTTTTGACACTCAAACCAATTACTAATAAAAAGCTTATACTTTATATATAGATATTAATTATCTATATTAGAGTATAAGCTTTTTATTATCATAGTTTTATAAACTATTTCTTATTACCTGGAGTTGTTGTGTTAGTATTGTTCGTGTTGTTATTTGTGTTGTTACCAGTAACATCATTCACGCCATTCTCTACACCATCGATTACATCATCAACGCCTTCTTTAATGTCTTCACCCACTGTGTTACCATTTGTTGTTGTTCCGTTGTTTGTTGCTCCGTTGTTTGTTGTTCCGTTGTTTGTTGTTCCGTTGTTTGTTGTTCCATTTGTTGTTCCATTGTTTGTTGTTCCGTTGTTTGTTGTTCCATCGTTTGTTGTAGTACCATTATTCTTATTTACCTTATCATCTCTTGTGCATGCAGTCATTGCAAACATAGATAAACAGAACACTGCAATTAATACGTACATTTTCTTTTTCATGGAATATTCCTCCTAGTATACTATTACTTGTAATTACTCTGCTACTTTAAACCTTATAGAGCTATTACATATTACGTAGTTAGTATTCCACTCTTACATAAAAATATTCATATATAACAAAAGACTCTTCTTTAAATTAAAAATTTATTGAAGTCTTTTACTTTTTTTTCATTTAATTAATTCGTAAACTCTGTCATATTTCTACGAAATCGAATCGGTAAGTTTTGTCGTTGTAATTTATAATTTGTCCGTTCTAAAATTGCGATTGATTCAACAAAAGATTTCCATAATTGTTCTAAGCTTTCCTCTTCGTTATTGATTTTCCCAAGTTCAGAAAAGTCAACTTCAGATGTATCTACTTGAACCCAGCCTTCACCGATTTGATGTACTATAGCTAATTGTCGTACTTCATCATGGATAATCCAATTCTCAACAGGCAGTCGATCTGCAAAATGTGGTGCTAATAAAGTAATGACATTATTTTTCGGATTTATCTTTCCATATAATACATGATTCTTTAATTCTGAAAATCTTAAAAATCCAGTATAATGATGAACTTCATTTCCAACTGCTCGGTTCATCTCAAAGATCGTTTGTACAACAGGATTACTATAATTTGTTATAATAGAAGAACCATAATGAATTCCAAGTATAACAAATCGATAAATTGCATCAGCTTTGTCTTGCCTATCTGTCATAGCTGCACGACATATTGTTTCATAAGCTTCTACTGATATCTTTTTCTTAATCGTTCGTACAACCTTTTCCGACTTCTCATAATCTGTAACAACTGGGATATATTTCGAAAACAATTGATAATTCATCATTTGGTCAATAAATTGAATTTGAATATTCTTATGTCCATAACCGCTATCCCAAGCATTGTAGATTGCAGTAAAAATCCCATCTAGACTATCTTCACATTGAAAAATGTACTGCTCCAAGTTAGCACCTCTTTCCTATATAACGTTCCTCCATTGTTCCTTGAAATCAAAGGTTACGCTTTTATTCCCATGTTGAAATTCTTCACATCAAATAAAGATAATTGCTGGTATGTGGTATTATCTTCTAAACCTAGAATTATCTTGTCTTCTAATGATGTAAGTTGGTTCGTAATAAAATTCTCATTGAACTTCATAGCATACATCGTTTTTCCGCTACAGGTAATGAAATACATTGCCCTTTTCAAAACAACACCTATTTTTTTCAAATCAGCAAAATCTAGCCTCGCATGTTTTCTAGCTTCCATAATTCGCGAGACAGACTTAACTCCAATACCCGGAACACGCAATAAAGTATAGTAATCGGCCTTATTAATTTCCACAGGGAATAGGTGCAAATTCCTAAGTGCCCAATCACATTTGGGATCTAGTAAAACATTAAAATTCGGTTGTTTCTCACTCAATAGCTCCCCAGAACTAAAGCCATAATATCTCATAAGCCAATCTGCCTGATATAGTCGATGCTCTCTAAGTAATGGTGGACCACCAGCTATTGTTGGTAACATACTATCCTCATTCACTTTGATAAATGCAGAATAAAAGACTCGTTTTAAATTAAAGTTTCGATATAATGCTTCCGCAACAGAAACTAATTCAAAATCATTCTCTGGTGTTGCTCCAATTATCATCTGCGTACTCTGCCCTGCAGGAACATACACACGATCACCTTTCTTCATATTAACGGCCGAAAGCCTCTTAACTCTCAATGCATTCTCTTTGTGAATAGAGCTAATATCTTGATTCGTTAACCCTGTTGCTACCATTCCCGTTTGTTGATTACTTACTGCAATTTCTTTACTTGGTAATAATACTTGTTTATCCTTTAAACCTAATTGCTGTCTATTACTGTATATTCCATTCTGAATCTGCTTCATAGGACGCAATATATTCGTACGATTTTTATTGGGTGCTAGCATCTTAAGCCCATCTGCGGTTGGTAGTTCAAGATTAACACTCATACGATCAGCCAACCAACCAATTTTATCCACTAACTCTGGATCCGTCCCTGGTATTGCCTTAACATGTATATACCCATTAAACTGATGTATCATTCGTAATTGATATAACGTTTGATATATCAAATCCATTGTATAATTGGGATTTCTCAGTATTCCAGAACTTAAAAATAATCCTTCAATATAATTTCTTCTATAAAATTCCATCGTTAAGGAGCAAACTTCCTCTGGTGTAAAAGAAGTTCTTTTTACATCATTAGAAGAACGATTAATACAGTATTTGCAATCAAAGATACATTCATTCGTATACAAGATTTTTAGCAAAGAGATACATCTACCATCTGCCGAAAACGTATGACATATACCACTTGCAACAGAATTCCCCATACTTTTACCATCACCTTGGCGATCAACGCCGCTAGAAGTACATGCAACATCATACTTAGCTGCATCTGATAAGATCTCCAATTTCTGTTGTATGGTTAAATTTTCTTGAATGTGCATCTCTAATGCCTCCAATTAGTTTTATTATAGAATTACGTCAAATGGTTAATCAAACATACGTTCTATTTTGTTGTAATTAATTATAGCACATACGTTCGAATTATTCAAGTTAAATTATTGGTATAATAAGATAAAACACTCTGCTTTTAATGCCAAAAAAGCTCTTTTCCTAGTTAAGATTATTTATATCTCAACTAGGAAAAGAGCCTAATCAACTCGAATCTAGCATATTCAAATGGATATTCATTTACACTTTATTAATCAACAAATCCAAATTTATTTAATGGCCAAATTCTAAGAAACGCTTTACCTTCAATATAATCACGATGCACAGGTCCTACTTCTTTGTAACGACTATCAAAACTTATCTCACGATTATCTCCTAGTAAGAAGTATTCATCCTCAGCTAACGTAATTGGGTTTTTCGCGATTCCCGCAGAACTTATTGGATCTTTACCATAGTTCTCTTTAAGAATCTCTCCATTAATATAGATATCTGAACCAATAATCTGTATTGTTTCACCAGGTAAACCGATTACTCTCTTAACATAATACTCATCCACATCTTTTCCATAAGGATAGAATACTACAATATCAAATCGTTTTGGGTCACCAACAACATAACTAATCTTGTCAATCAGTAAGCTTTCTTCATTGTGTAATGTATTCTGCATCGAATCGCCATCAACAACTGTTCTTTGTAACACATAATTTGGGATAATATATAATCCAATAAAGAATATTACGACATATACAAGTAATTCTTTAATAAAACTTGTACGTTTTTCTTTCTTAGAATTCTGATTATCGTCTAAATGATTCCCCTGCTGTTCAACTTCGTCTGTTAATACTTCCTCGGAAAAAGTCCTTTCCTGCAAAGCTGATACAGAATCGTTCTCATATGTGTCAACGTCAACAGTGCTTTGTTTATCTTCGAAGTCATCATTCGAGTAATTTCTTTCTTGACTCATCCTGTTTCCCTCTTTCTCTATGACACTTATTTTTTGCAAAGACTGACGTTTCCAACCCCTCCAATAAGAATATCAATTAATCAACTAGTGTATCTTCATCACCTACGATTTTTACTTTAGACTTATTTAATTCTTCTACAGCGATAGAAAGTGGCTTTGGACAGTTACAAGAAACGAATGGCTTACTTCCACTAATAATTTGTCTTGCTCTCTTAGAAGTTGCTAATACGATAGAATATCTGCTATTAACTACTGGATCTTCTCCTGGTTCAACCTCGCTATTTACTACGTTCATTAAGTCTGTATATGATGGATGCAACATTTTATTAATCTCCTTTCTTAAATACATTTAATTCATTACTCATTTTTTCAATAAAAGAATCATTTCTCAAAGTTCTACTATGTTCACTTTTGATGATTTCATTCAGATGCTCAACACACTCATCTAAATCATCATTCACAACGATATAATCATATTGCTTCATAAACACTGCTTCTTCAGATGCTCGATTTAATCGCTTTTCAATCTTATCCATACTCTCCGTACCGCGATGTACAAGACGATTTCTAAGTTCTATTGCATTCGGTGGAGTTATGAATAGCAATAAGGCATCAGGGAATTGTTCTCTTATATGAAATGCTCCTTGTACTTCGATTTCTAAGATTACATCTTTTCCTGCTGCTAATTGTTCCTCAACATATTTCTTGGGTGTTCCATAATAGTTTCCGACATACTCAGCCCACTCTATTAATTCACCCTGCTCTATCATACTCTCAAAACGTTCTCTTGTCAAAAAGAAATATTCAAGGCCGTCTTCTTCCCCCACACGTGGTACTCTTGTAGTAGCTGATATGGATAAACCATAATCGTATCTGTTTAACAATGCTTTCATTAAGGTACCCTTACCCGCACCAGAAAAACCAGAAACAACCGTTAGTATCCCCTGTTTACTCATCATCATCACCCTTTTGATCCATTTCATCTTTACTATTTACACGGTTTGCAATCGTTTCTGGTAGTAAGGCAGATAATACAAGATGGTCGTTATCAGTTACGATGACGGCTCTTGTCTTTCTTCCACAAGTCGCATCAACTGCTGTTCCATTATCCTTTGCTGTCTGAACCATACGTTTCACTGGTGCTGCCTCAGGACTAATGATTGCAACTATTTTCCTACTGTTAATAATATTGCCAAAACCGATATTAACTAAACCATTCAAACAGATTCCCCATTTCTATTCAATATTCTGTATCTGTTCTCTAACTTTTTCGATTTCCGTCTTTAAATCAATTGCAATATTTGTTATATCCAAATCATTCGCTTTGGAAAGAATCGTATTTGCTTCACGGTTCATCTCTTGTGCAATGAAGTCTAGCTTTCTACCAATTCCATTTTCTTCATCGAGAGATGCTTTCATGTTATTAATATGACTCCTAAGTCTTACTGTCTCTTCATCTACACAAATCTTATCTGCAAATAATGTAATTTCTGTAGCTAATATACTTTCATCAAGTTTTGTATCACCTAACAGGTCTTGTACTTTAGCAGTAATCTTCTCTCGATATTCTGCAACAATTTCTGGTGAACGACTCTCCACCGCTTCAACCAAGCCAAGCATAGCATCTAATTTACTGATTAAATCGTTCTTTAGGTTTTCACCCTCTCTTGTACGAGATTCAATAAAATGCTCGCAAGCATGACTAATTGCTTCTTCTAGTATATTCCATAATTCTGTCTCGTCAACTGTCTGTTCTTCTAGGGTTAGAACCTCTGGATATCTTGATAAATTAGACACATTAATATCATTATTAAGATGGAATTCATCACCCATCTGTCTTAATTTTTCCACATATTCTCTTGCTATGTCAGAATTGTATTTTACACATACTTTATTCTCTGTGTAGTCTTCATATGATATAAATACATCAACTTTTCCTCTTTGGATGTATTTCTTAAGTAAACTTCTAATTGTCGCTTCATAAAAGCCTAACTTCTTAGGCATCTTAATTGAGATATCACAGTAACGATGGTTAACTGACTTCATCTCTACTACGATTTTTCTCTCCTCGTTTGATAATTCATATCTACCAAACCCTGTCATACTTCTTAACATTAGACTCACGTCCTTCATTCTTTATGGAACATTCATTCCACGTTCTATTCTTTACCTAATTTATGGCGTGTGATGGCTATATGCTATTTTAATTAATACCATAAACTTAAGGGATAGATATCGCTCTATCCCTTAAGACACACTTAATTAATTATAGATTACTATATAGTAGAAGTCAAGCTGTTATTGTTATTTTCGCAAGTGATACCTTCATCATAATATTTATAAAAGACCGATATTTTGAGAAACATAATACTTGAATGAGTAGTTATAACCGAGATCGGTGGGATTTATGCATGCTCTTTCCCTTTATCTAAGCAACTAATATTGGTTTTTTAAAGGTAATGTGGTACACTATGTATAATTCATAATAAAGGAGTTTTAACTATGGCATTAGACGGACTTGTTATTGCAAATGTTATAAAAGAATTAAACGACACCTTACTTGGTGGCCGTATCAATAAAATATCACAACCTGAAAACGATGCACTTGTATTAGTAATTAAGAACAACCGTAGCCAATACAAATTATTCTTATCTGCAAATGCAAGTCTTCCTCTTATTTACTTGACACAGGAAAATAAGCCGAATCCTATTACTGCACCTAATTTTTGTATGTTACTTCGTAAACATCTTAATAGCGCTAGGATTCTTAGCATCACACAGCCTGGACTTGAACGTATCATTGACATCGAGATTGAACACCTCAATGAACTTGGTGATGTATGTACCAAGCATCTTATTACCGAAATTATGGGCAAGCACAGTAACATCATATTCTGTGATGATAAGAAGATGATTATTGATAGTATCAAACATATCTCCGGATTAGTTTCATCGGTACGTGAAGTTCTCCCTGGTAGAGATTATTTCATACCTGAAACACAAGATAAGTGGAATCCTCTCACGGTAGATTGTGAGCATTTTCTTGAAAAGGTTATGACCAAACCGCTACCAATTGCCAAGGCACTTTATACTTCACTTACGGGTATTAGTCCACTAATTGCTAATGAAATCTGCCACCGTGCTTCTATTGATGGGGAGGCTTCAACAAGCTCATTAAGCGAAATGGAAGGATTACATCTCTATAAAAACTTCGAGCGATTGATGACAGACATCAAAAACAATAGCTTTTTCCCAAATGTCATCTACCAAAACGGGGAACCCTTTGAGTTTTCAAGTACTACACTAACAACCTACAACTCCTCTGAACATAAGGAATTCGAATCTATAAGTGAGTTGCTTGAACAATACTATGCACAGAGGAATACTTTGACAAGGATACGCCAAAAATCAGTTGACTTACGTAAGATTGTATCCAATGCAATTGAACGTACACGCAAGAAATACGATTTGCAGATGAAACAGCTAAAAGATACTGACAAGCGAGACAAATACAAAGTGTATGGCGAACTGATAACAGCTTATGGTTACAATGTTGAAGAGGGTTCTAAGCAAATGACTGCTCTTAATTATTATACCAATGAAGAGGTGACGATACCGCTTGACCCAACCATCACACCAATAGAGAATGCTAAGAAGTATTTTGATAAATATAGTAAGTTGAAACGTACGTATGAAGCATTAACAAAATTCACTGAGGAGACAAAAGAAGAACTTGAGCATTTAGAATCTATTAGCGCTGCTCTTGATATTGCTCTTCAAGAAGAAGATTTAATTCAATTAAAAGAAGAACTAATGGAATATGGGTACATGAAGAGAAAATTTGTCTCTAAAAAAGATGCCAAGAAACAAAAGAGCGCAAGTAAACCATTCCACTATATCTCTTCAGACGGTTTTCATATGTATGTTGGTAAAAACAACTTTCAAAATGACGAATTAACTTTCAAATTCGCAGTAGGCAATGATTGGTGGTTCCACGCAAAAGGTATGGCAGGCTCTCACGTAATTGTTAAAACAAACGGGGAAGAACTTCCAGATCGCACATTTGAAGAGGCTGGTAAATTAGCCGCTTACTACTCAAAAGCTAGAGAGCTTTCAAAGGCAGAAATTGACTATACCGAGAAGAAAAATGTTAAGAAGCCAAACGGGGGAAAACCTGGGTTTGTAGTATACTATACAAACTACTCATTAATTATTGAACCAGATATCACTGGAATTGAAGAAGTTAAGTAACCATTACGCAACGATTAGAAGGGACGGATTCCTATGATTTTAACAGATTACCACATGCACTCAAGTTTTTCAGATGATTCAGAAGCTACAATGATTAGCATGATCGAACGTTCCATTGAACTTGGATTTCACACCATCTGTTTTACTGATCACATGGACTTAGATTTTCCACTTGAATTCGGTGGCGGATTTGTATTCAATGGAGAGATCTATACAAAACATGTTAAAAATCTTCGTGAAAAATATGCAAAACAAATTAAGGTTCTATGTGGTGTAGAATATGGGCTGAGACCTTATCTTAAAGAACAATTTGCTACTCTTACCCAAATATACAACTTTGATTTTATTATTGGTTCCTCTCATCTTATTGGGAACATTGATCCATATCAAAAAATATATTGGGAAGGCATCACAGAAGAAGAAGGTATCACAAAATATTTGGAAGCAATCTATACCAATGTAAAAACATTTGAGGATTATGATGTATATGGTCACATTGATTATGTCGCACGCTACGCTCCAAATCAAAACCTAAACTATAGCTACATGAAATATGCAGATTTAATTGATGCAATCTTTAAAACTATCATTCAAAAGGGAAAGGGTATTGAAGTGAATACCGCTGGATATAAATACGGTCTTGGACATCCACATCCTCAGACTGATGTCCTCAAACGCTATAAAGAGCTTGGCGGAGAGATTATTACCATCGGTGCAGATGCCCATAAACCTGAACATATTGGATATAAATTCAAAGAGACAGAAGAATTACTCAAGAGCCTAGGTTTTGAATATTATACAATTTTCGAAAAGAGACAGCCACAGTTTATTGCACTGTAAACTCAAAGGGAGTTGTCCCAGAATGATTGCTAAAGCAATCATTTTGCAACAACTCCCTTCTATAAAAATTACATTTGTGATAAGGCTATACAGCTTATCTAGATCAGTTTTTTATGAAAGTCTATTTTTTTCTGAATTGATATAAATCAAATCTCTATTTTCCTTCATAGCTTCATCATTCTCTGAATTCCATATATTCCGTATATTCTCTAGCGTTAATGAATCGTCATTTAACAGTATAATGTATTTCCCTTTTGAATCTTCTGTCGAATCTTCAAATTCCTTGATATAGGAATAGGTATACTCCACATAATCCGCATAATCCCCTTTGAAAGCATCTCTCGATACATCTTCCACTACATAAATCTTCTCCCCATCATAAGTTAAGTAATATAAAATCGGATCCCCTTCAATTGTTAATTGTGCCATGGTTAACTCAGCAGGTTCTTTATCCTGTACCTTTTGATAGAAGGATTCCCACAATTCTTTACCTTTCTTTACATTACCATGTACAACTATGAAGACATCTTTGTTTTTGTTTAACTCATCAAGGGTATCTGGATAACTATCTAAGATATTCTGTATGTCTGCAAAACTTCTTGTGTGGAATTCTCCTACTGCAGAGGTCTGTGTAGCTGTCACAACATGAAAACCGAAATCAGCTCTCCACTCTTCTCCTTCTGCTTTCACTTCATAGATGTAGCCCGGACTTACTTCTACAAAACTGTCCTCTCCATCTTTTCCAAATTGAATATTCACTTCTTTCCCATCACTTTCTTGTACGCCGGTATCATTATTAAAGTACTTCTCTTCCCAAGCAATAATCTTACAGTTCGTTGCTTTTTTATTAAACTGTAATATAATCTTTACTGTTTGACTATTCTTATCCATTACAACAACAGGCATTAATTCCTCTGTCCACTGCAGTATATGAGAAGCATCTGCTATTTCACTTGTCTTCGTTCCATCTCCATTATCAATGGTATAGCTATACCCACCACGGCCTGCCGTAGATGTTACTTCCTTACCGTCTTGCTGGTATACTAGATTTAAGTTTGGTTTTGCCTTTTCACTATCTTCCTCTGTCATTTCTATTTCTGCTGAGTGGTCTTTTTTAACCTCCTTAGAACATGCCATGGCACTTACTGACACTACACTAATCAATGCTAGAACAAAAAGTTTCTTAATCATCCTCTACATCTCCTTTCGTATGACTTTTATTCTTTCCAATACTCCCTTATTAATGAGACGATTCAATATTAATTATGGTTCCATTGTTTAAATACAAACCCTCAAATTTCGTGTGAAGCTAAACGAGAGTGGTTTTTCGCCTACTATAGCAGTTAACTACTCCAAGGAATCTTCAAGTGCGAAGGATAAATAACTATAGCCTATGGAAGAACTTCCATAGGCTATGTATTTATCTATATAATTTATATAATCAACGGTAGTCCACAAATTCATATAATAGCTACCAATATAAAGATTCTCTAATAAGAACAAATCAATGACATATTTCCTTCTAAGCAATACTCTCCATATCCATGAGGAAGAATAAAATGAGCACCTTTCTTTATAGCAATTCCATCTATTGATCCTTTACCATCAATTACACTATAGATTTTAAAATTCTTGTCTTGGTTTAATTTCGCTGTTCCATGAATATCTTGTTTTTCAACTGTATAATAAGAGCAAGAAACTAAAGTCTCATTATCAATGCAATCACTCTTAACTAATTCACGCTTACTTGATGCAGATTCTGCTTCAAAAGGAGCTTCAATAACATCAATACTCTTCTCAATGTGTAATTCTCTTGGCTTACCATCTGTTAAACGATCGTAATCATATACACGATAGGTGATATCGCTGTTTTGTTGTGTCTCTAAAATCAATGTTCCACCTTTAATTGCATGTACTGTTCCTGGATTGATTTGAAAGAAATCCCCTTTCTTAATAGGTATCGTACGAATGAATTCATTCCAACGACCTTCAAGAATCATCTGTTTTACTTCTTCCTTATTCTTTGCATTATGCCCAACAACGATAGAAGCATCCTTATCACAATCTAAGATATACCAGCATTCTGTCTTACCAAAAGAACCATTCTCATTCAATTTCGCATATTCGTCATCTGGATGAACTTGTATACTTAAATCTTGCTTCGCATCAATGATCTTGATTAATAATGGAAAACGATTCCCTTCAAGATTTCCAAAAATCTCTCTATGGTTTTTCCAAAGACCAGATAATGTTTGTCCCTTGAAAGCTCCCGTTGCTACCTCACAGTCTCCATGATCATGTGCGCTAACTGCCCAACATTCTCCAGTATGATCACTAGGAATATCATAATGGAAATCATCTCGTAATCTTGTTCCTCCCCATAATACTTCTTTCATAACTGGTTTCAAAAAAATAATTTGTTTTGTTTGCTTACTCATATAATCTATACTCCTTTATTTTCCATTTGTTTTAGACAACTGCAAAACTCTTTGTAATGTCGACAAACATATCAATGTGTTTAATGTTGTCAACATGGATAAGAGTTTCGCAATTGACTATCTCATTTCATTCAGTGCTAGCTTAATACACCCCATAATACCTTGGTTATCATTCAGTTTTGGCAATACAATATAGTTTTCAATATCTTGTAATTGTGGCGTAATAATGTAGCCGTTCAACAATCGCAATACTTCCCTATGAATAATCGGCATCAACTGTTCTTGATGCATAACACCCCCCCCAAGAATTATTCTCTGTGGTGACAAAGTAAGAATATAGTTTACCAAAGCCTGAGCGATATAATATCCTTCAAGTTCCCATACTTCTACTTGTTCTGCTAATTCATAGGCTTTTTTTCCGTATCTAGCTTCGATGGCAGGCCCCGCTGCTAATCCCTCCATACAATTCTCATGATAAGGACATGTACCTTTGAAAGTATCTTTCGGATGTTTAGCCAGAAGTATATGCCCTGCTTCCGGATGTAACATTCCATGATGGGGCTTACCATCAATAATTACACCAACTCCCACTCCAGTTCCAATGGTTATGTAAATGCTGTTTTTCACATCTTTAGCACTTCCCCAAGTTGCTTCCCCAATTGCAGAAGCGTTTACATCCGTATCAAAGCCTATTGGAACTTGCAATGCTTCTGAAAATGTTCCAACTATATTGTAGTTCCTCCAAGGCAGTTTTGGCGTTGATGTAATGTATCCATATGTAGCGGATTCTCTAATCAAATCAATTGGTCCAAAACAACCAATTCCTAACGCATCAATGGAATTATCTTTAAAATACTCCGTCAATTGCGACATCGTGGTCTCAGTAGTTTGTGTTGGTATGGACAAACGATCTAGGATTTCACCTTGTTCATTTCCAATTGCAACAACCATCTTTGTTCCACCCGCTTCTAACGCACCAATTCTCATTATTAATCCTCCTAGTTTTATTTAAGCAATCATTATCATGCATAAAGGTTCTTTTTTATCTCTATTTATATCTTAAGTGCTGAATCTCATAAAAACAACCAATTTCCGTGTTTTACTATGCAATACATATGAATTCTGTTTTACTAAGCTTTTTGGTTCCAAGGTATAGTTTTCATTACATATTTATTTTAATTAAATATTAGATTAATATCAAGTAAAAAATAATTAAATTTAATTAGCTTTATCTTTTTTTACAAACAAAATCCTTGTACGATGATAGAATATTATATTCATGCATTACTATCTTGCATATTACAATTCCCCTCGTACAAGGATTTCTTATATAATCTTTAAAAATATTGTACAGAGTTGATACAATATCTGCTACTATCTAAGATTACTTGCTCATCCTCATCTTTATTACCTGTCAGAATATATTCTTTATAATTGGTATCATAGGTCATGCCATTATCTTCGATTAATATAATTGTTCCACCACTACCATAGACTTTAATATCTAACTTAAACTGCGTACCTTCTTCCATATACATAACAGGCTGAGCTAGTGGTAATATGGAATTATCTTTAACAAAAACAGGTATCGTATCAGTTTCCATTATATGATAACCACCCTTATATTTTTGATTTGTCCAAAAATCATACCATTTACCTTTTGGCAGATACACCGTACGCTTTGTTTCTCCAGCAAGAATTGGTGCTACCAATAGAGAATCTCCGAATAAATACTCATCATCTATCTTATATGTATTTTGGTCACTACTATAATCACTAACTAATGCACGTACAGGAGCAATCCCTTTCTTATAATATTGATAGAAGGCAGAATATATATAAGGTACTAGTTGCATACGTACTTCAAACAATCCTTTTATCTCGTTTGTCGCTCTCATATCAATCCAAGGAGCCTTATCAATATACCAGCCATTAATAATAGCTTGAGGTGAGAATATAACCGCCTGTACTCTTCGAATTAACTCCTCCTTAGAGTCCGCATGCCTCACTTCTGGTGTCCATAGTAATCCTGAAAATCCACTATTTACTAACCCACGAATAAAATCTTTATGTTCATACAAATCACTATATAAAACAAATGGATATGGTGCTGCTAGTGCCCCAGCCGAACGTACTTCAGATAAGGTTCTATTATTCCCTAACGCTTTTAGTATAGTTTGTTGGTACAGATTTCCAATCATACTGTGCATCTGTTCTCCATTCATTCCAGAAGGAAATTCACTACAATTAGGATAGGACCAACTTCCCGTGTAATCACTTCCATCGCATTCATCTAACTTAAATCCCAGGATTCCTTTATCAATAAAATTCGTTTTGTGATATTCTGAAAAAATATCTACGCCTTCTTTTGTTCCAAAGTCAGGCACTAACCCTTGCCATACTTCAAAATCACCACTGTATTTATTCAAAGGGCGATATATAGGCGACGTTGAGTTAACAAAAACATGTTCCCATAGATTTATGTTATAGTGCCTGTTCCTAAGTTCTTTGATGAGTGAATCAGGGTCTGGTATTCTATCTTTATCCCACAGATAAGAGCAAGAATAGCTACTCTCTTGCCACCCTGGTTCAAGACCAATCATGTCGCAAGGAATATCATTTTCTCTAAAATAATCTGCCATTTTGATGATTTCTTCCTGCGTATAACGAGTATAACAGCGATAGAACATACCTAATCCCCAAAGCGATGGCATGCAACCTCCACCTGAGAACTGATTATATCCCGCAACAATTTCAGTAATAGAATCCCCTTCGAATATATAAAGATCTACACCTTTTGCAGCGGGTATATCTATAACCATTTGTGTGATTTCATCTGTTTTATTCTTCTCATATAATTCTTCCGGTGTAACGGCTACCGCTTTGTTTCTGATATTCTCTCTATTCTTATTTTTTCCAAATCCACAGTAAAAACTTGCATATCTAGCAGTATCAACATAAACACCATAGCCCTTCGTTGTTACATAGAACGGTACTGGTGCGTGAGAATCTCCAGTATTCGCTACCGGATCAGCATTAGGTCGCAAGTATTTTTTCGTTCCACGATGATCAAATCCCTTTAATTGTAATCCAAATCCGAACACTTCTTCATCTGGATCAAGAGGCATCTCAATTACGCAACCGCTTGCTGTTACTTTAAATCGAATTAACGAGGTATCATAAGTAACGTCCCCCTGTATAAGATTGTTATTAACATTACTAAACTTAACTGGTGTAATCGCTTCTGGCGTACCTAATGTAATCTTCTTTGCTCTTTGCATTTGAATTACCATGTCCTTTCCTATGCTTGTAGTTTTATGTCACAAGCTCAAATTATGTGTAAATACTTCATTACCATATAAACTTCTTATAAGGTTAGATATTCTCTCAATTTTTATATTAACTTTTTAATTCTATTCTTCACTATTATTTATGATATTTTATCTCATTATTTACATGATAATACTCAAAGTCAGCATATCCTGCGCTAACTTGTCCTCTAAAATTCCCACAGAATATCCCTGGTCGTGCCCCTGTCCAGCCTCCAGGGGTTGCAGATACTGTATTTCCAATCGTCTGGAATACCTCCCCATCTTCACTATAAGAATATTGAATGATTCCTTCCTTCATAACTTCCATACACAATATAATCTCATTACCTTTCACTACAAAACTTTCATCACATACTTCTTCTACTAGCTCTTGCTCATAGATGGAATATTCCTTTGCAATACCTCGATATCTTTTAACCACATTCTGTCCTTGATCCTGTTCAATAGCAAGATAACTATACTGATATCCCATCATCGCAATTCCTGCACGGTCACCATTTTCACAATGATTTAACGTTACCTTTGTTGTAATGCAAAACGTTTCTTGTTGCATAAGATGTGATAAAAACCATGGTGCGTGAAATAAAGAATGAGTTCTTTCGCTTTTATAAGCAAACAAACGTAGATATCCTGGATTTTGTGATAAAGAATACCAATTACTATTAGGATTTGCTTGCCACTGCCATTGTAAGCCAAGCTTTTCGCAAGTAAAATCATCAGAAATCTCCGGTAATGCTATTGCTTTAATACTATATTCTTTATAAATTTGCTTGCATTGATTCCTTAATTCCTCTGTTTGTTCAATAGGTACAGAATAAGATAGTACTGGTTCCCCTATCCCATCACCGTTCGTATCCACTCCCATCAATGGCCAGTCTTCTTCCCACCTAACTGGTTGTAGATGAGTGATTCTACCGTATGCTCCACGATCTTGAAAATGAACAAACCAGTCATTCCCATCCTCCATCTCGATGTAAGCTCCTTGATGGGGTCCATTAATCACACTGTCTCCTTGATGTAATGTAATTTTGACCTCATATGGACCATAGATATGCTTAGATCGCATTACTAACTGCCAGCCACTTGGTACACCTCCAGCAGGAGCCATCATATAGTAATATCCATTCTTTCTATATGCTTTTGGTCCCTCTGTGGTATGATGATTATCTCTTCCGTCAAACACCAATCTACCATTGTCTATAATCTTTGTTCCTTCATTATTCATTCTATGTATAAACAACATACTATTTATTCCTGCTCTACTACCTGCAAAAGCATGAACAAGATAAGCATTGCCTTCTTCATTCCATACTGGACAAGGGTCAATCCAGCCAGTTATTCTAAGTACATGATAGCTGCTCCACTCTCCAAACGGATCTTTTGTCTTATATAAGAACAATCCTTCATCTGGAGTACAAACATATACATAGTATTCTCCATTGTAATACCGTATGGATGGCGCCCAGATTCCTTTCTTATGCATCGTATGGTTATATGCTTCAAAAGGAAGTTCCTTAGCGATATAATTAACAATATTCCAATGCACCAAATCTTTTGAATGTAACAAAGGTAATCCTGGAAAGTACGTAAACGAAGAGGATATCATATAAAAATCAGCTCCCACTCGAATGGCATCCGGATCACTAAAATCACCTTTTAAAATAGGGTTTTCATAAGTACTTATCATAATTAAACCTCCTGATTCTGTTAGGACGACATCTCCAATTTAAGTCGACTACAAATTAGCACGTCGTCCTAATCCCATTCTAGCATTAAGTGGTAAGTAAGATATGCAATAATTCTATAATATATAGTAATTTTTAAAGAACTTTCATAATTATGACTAATTACTGTGTTGACAAATCCTTTTCTTATAATTAGCAGGCGTTTCCTTATATATTTTTTGAAAAGCCTCTGTCAAAGACCTTGCATCACGAAAGCCAACTTCAATAGCAATCCCATATATTTTTAAATCCGTAGAAATTAGTAGTGATAATGCGTGAGTTACTCGGACTCGATTCAGATAATCCTTAAAATTCTCACCTGTATTCTTTTTGAAATAACTACTGAAATAATACGGATTCATATGTAACTCTTTTGCCATGACCTCCAATGTCAAATTTTCCATATATCGCTCTTCAATATACTGTTTTGCAAGGATAATTTCCTTCTTTTCCTGGAACTTGACCGAATCGCCTATGTTATCCATATATTCTTTAATAACCAAACAATACTTCTCTTTCATTTCTTTAAAACTGCTTGTACTGCGACCAATTTCTAAAAACTCCTTCACATCGGTATCTCTTTCACACAGGTTCATCCCTTGTAATTTTTCTTGAAGCAACCGAATCATACTGCAAAAATAATAACAGGCATCTTCTTTTTTTCCATCCGACAGATTACAAACTCCCTTACAAAATTGTTGATACGATTGTAAAAACCGCTCACTATCCATAGTAATCAAAGCCTCTACTAAGCGATTCATCTCAACTTTCAGTTCATCCATACTGCTTTTTTTGAAGAAAACAGGTTCCCCGTACACCAGAATCGGTGCTTTGATTTCTCCATGAAAGAACAGATACCCCTTCCATTCAAGGCACCTAGAATAACTTTCTGGTATTTTGCTCATGCAGTCCACCACCTCTCCCATAATAAAGGCAACCTGGTGTCCCATTACTTCTTTAGCATTTGTAACAATCTCATATAGAATATCTTTGGCTTTCTTTACGTCTTCCCCTTTTAGAATAATTGCTATATTTTCGGATTTTTTAAAGACAATACCAAATTCATTCTCCTCCAAATACTTCTCTAGATAGCTAAGAAACGAAAATGTCACCAGTTTCTTTACTTGTGGTATGACTTCACTCGTAAACAGGATTTCAGTATAAACTGGTATATAATTTTCCTGGGGTATATCGACTAGTTTATGATAATTTACTGGTGTTTCCTGCGATATCTCTTGTGCTGGTTTACTAATATCTTTTTCTCTATTAATTTCATGAATGATTTTTTCAACCGCATTCAATAATTCTTCTACAATTACAGGTTTCAAAAGATACTCTGTTACTCCATACTTAATGGCAGCTTTAGCATATTCAAATTCCTGAAATCCACTGATAAATATAACTTTTGTGTTAATTTCCTCTTTGGTTGTTATATATTTTAAAATCTCGATTCCATTTAAACCCGGCATGTTGATATCGAGAAGTGCTATATCCGGGTTTTTTGCTAATATTCCTAACAGTGCTTCTTTTCCATCGGTATATTCTTCTACAATATTGATCCCCAACTCATTCCAATCCACCAGTTTACGAATACCACGTAATATAATACTTTCATCATCAGCAATGATCATCTTTAGCATGAACGCTTCCCCCTTTATCTGGAAAAAATATTTGCACCATTGTTCCCACTGACTGCGAACTGGTTATCTCCACTCCGTAGCCTTCTCCATATATATAACGAATTCGGTCATGCACATTTTTCACCCCAATACTTTGCCAGTTATACGCATTCTTTACTCCCATCTCATTGCCTTCAAGATTTTTATTCAGTTGCTTAAGATGGATTTCGTCCATGCCGACTCCATTATCCATAATTGTAATTTGAACCATATCATTTTTTCTTTCTACCTCAAGTATAACATTCCCTTTTCCACCTTTTGGTTTTAAACCATGTTTATATGCGTTTTCAACAATCGGTTGTAAAATTAATTTGGGCACCATAATTTCCTTACTGTCTGGGGCATGAATATGAAACTCAAATCCGCCATCTATTCTACAATTTAGCAAATATACATAGTTTTTAACTATCTCGATTTCCTCTGATAAAGGAACAAAATCATTTACATTTCCGATAATATAGCGCATCTGTAAGGAAAGTGCTTGAATCATCTTAGAAACTTTTTCGTCCTTGTTATCTAGTGCCGTCATTCTGATTACTTCCAAAGTATTGTATAGAAAATGCGGGTATATCTGAGATTTTACTGCTGTTAACTCCGCTTCATTTTGCTTAATCTTCGCCACATAACATTGATTGATATACTGGTTTAGTGTCGTTAACATCTGATTAAAGCGGGCAGAAAGAATCCCGATTTCATCATTAGACGTTACAGGTAATTGTAGTTCAAAATTACCATTCTCTATTAATTCCATAGAATCCACCATCTTATTAATTGGATTTGTAAGCTTCTTTGAAAACCATATAGACCCCATTGCTAAAAGTACGATGCAAAACAAAACAGCAAAGAACAACATCTTTTGTAATACGGTTATCTGCATAAAGGCAGTCTTCTTGTCCATTATAATAATCACTTTAAGTCCGTATTCATCGGCATCACTCGCAATTGAGAGCTGCTCTTTGGTATTCTGAAGATTTAACTTCTTATCATACAGGTTTTCGCCGATGATATTCTCATCATTGCTAAACATGCAATCTCCTGCTTCATTTACAATATAATAGGTACCTTCACCAATTACATTAACCGTTTGTAAAAGCATTCTCAGCCGATCAATATCCACGTCAATAAATATCGTTCCTACGTATTTACCTTTTCCTATTACTCCACGGATATCAAAATAATTTCTTGCAAACGTGATAATATCCCGTTCTGGACCATTGAAATACTTATTCTTATGGGTTGGCACCACTTGCAACTTCTTAGATTCTTTGTCCCAATTTGTATAATCTACATCGGATTCAAAAATCTCTTCGTCTTTAAAATATGTACTTGTCATGCTATAGTGATATGCAAGCTTTTGATGATGACTGTCAAACCCAATAAAATGTGTGGCATAGATAAAAGAATCTACTGTTTGTACATTTCTTAAAAAAGCGCTAATCTTTTCTGAACGGTTTTCTTCTTCTATTACCTGCCTAAAGGTGTCAGCTTTCAGATAATTGATTGTCTGGCTTCCCTCCATTAAACTACTATAGCTGTATATCATCTTAGATATTGTATTATAGTTATCTAAAATATTATCCAGATTAGTAGAGATATGAACGGCTGCCTGTTCATAATTGGTTTTCACAGCCACCTCATATCTTGATAACATTGTGTAAGATATAAACACGGCAAGTAAAAATACTGGAAATAAGCCAACAGTTAGTATAACCAACGTAAATTTATGAAACATAGTACCTCTTTTTTTTAATTTGACATTCATTCTTATATTCCTCCTGCCTAAAGCATGTCTCACCACTATTGTTATTGAAACACTATCATAACAATATTATACCTTGCACACTCAGTAAAGAAAATACGCGAAAAGAAGGTATGAAAAACATGCCCTCCATTCACGTCATTATATTATGTCTATTATCCTTTTGCTGCCCCTGCCATAATTCCCTTAACAAAATATTTTTGGAACATACAAAATATCAATAATGCAGGTAGAATCGAAACGATTGTCCCTGCGAAAACAATATCCCATCTAGCAGAATATTGTCCGACAAAACTGGCGATTTCAACCGTTATTGTCTTTGCTTTTCCACTTGGTAATACCAGATATGGCATAAGGTAGTCATTCCATATTCCTAATCCATTCAGAATAACCATAGATCCTGTACATGGTCCTAACAATGGAAATGTTACTTTCCAGAAGGTCTGAAACGCAGTACAACCATCAATCTTTGCTGCCTCTTCTATCTCAAGAGGAATTCCTTTAAGAAAACTGCAATACAATAAACTTCCAAAAGCTATAGAACCTGCTACATAACTAACGATTGGCCCAAACATATTACCAAACAATCCAAACATTTTCATTTCTTTAAATAAAGAAAACATATACAGATGAAAAGGAATCATCATACCAGCCAGAAAATAAGTATATATGATTTTAGTAATTTTGCTTTCTGAACGTTCAATTCCATATGCTGCCATAGGTACTATACATACAATAATAACTTCTGATACAATTGTTAGTATTAGAGAATTCCTAATCGCTGTAGCAAAATCAGATTGCTGAAACAAGTCAATAAAATTCTGTAAATAGAATTTACTTGGAAAGGCAACAGGATTTTTTAGAATTTCTCCATTGCTTTTGAATGCAGATATCAAAGCAAACAGTACAGGATAAAGAAACAGGATTGCTAATAAGATTGCTATAAATAGTAAGATGACGGAGCCTATTCCGACTTTTTTCTTTTCTGTATTCATTAAAGCTGTACCTCCCTACTTTTTAAGAATTTTTGCTGCAAGGAATTTAGAATGATAATAATAAAGAGTAAAACCATACCTACTGCAGTACCAAATCCTTGCCTTCCTTCATTGAAACCAACTTTATATAATAGGTATACGAGCGTCTCTGTCGTAAAACCTGGTCCTCCATCTGTCATTACATTGATCTGATCAAATACTTTCAATCCGTTTATTAACGAAAGGGTAAAGTTAATTGTAAATGCTCCAGATATTAACGGAATAATGATTCTTCGGAATCGTTGTATAGCATTTGCACCATCGATCTGCGAAGCTTCAATAACATCTGTCGAAACACTTTGTAAAGATGCCAAATAAATAATCATATAATATCCTGCGCCCTTCCAAACCAATACCAAACCTACCATTATCAATGTTAATTTATTATTTCCTAACCAATCTTGTTTTAAGTTACCAAGACCAATATCATTTAAAATTGTGTTAATCGCACCAAAATTATAGTTATACATAATCTTCCATATAAAGCCAGAAACAATACCACTAATCAAAACTGGAATATAGAACGCACTACGAAAAAAATTCTTTCCAATCTTGACATTATCAACTAAAAGTGCTAATCCAAGAGCAAACGCATTCTCGAGCAACGAGATAAATATTGTAAGTATTACAGTATTCTTAAGAGCATTACCAAACCTTGCACTTGTTAAAATTTCTTTGTAATTATTCAATCCGATAAATCTTACAACAGGACTGATTCCATCCCATGATGTAAAACTGTAATAAACGCTCGATATTGTCGGAACTATAACAAATAGGCTATATAATATAAATGCTGGTGCTATAAAACCATATGTAGACTTTTGGAGTTTCACTTTATTCTTCTTATTCATGCCTTATCTCCTCATTTCATAGGCTTTTTCATTGTACCTATTATCAATTATTACTATCGTTGTCAATCTCCATGCCTTCGTACATGTGCTACGATAATAAGGCACAGAAATTGACAACATTAATCTAAGTTTATTGATTTAAACTAAGCATCTATTTATATTAAGCTTATTGAATACCTGTACCATCTAATGGATTGAAGCTTTCCATACAAGTCTTCCATGTTTTGTTTAACTCCTCACATGCTGAATCCAAATCTCTTTGTCCTTGAAGTACTTCAATAACAGTCTTATACATAAAGTTTCTAAAATCAGGTGGTAATTCCTTGTTTCCTACTTGACCATTCCACATACTGCATAAATCATCTGCTGTATTCGTTGCTTCTATTACTTCTTTAAATACATCACTTACATCAATTGTTGGTTCTTCCACAGTAACTGGAATTGCACTTAATTTTTCACAATACACTTTATAGTTTTCTGATTGAAAAAAGAATTTGATGAATTCTTCTGCTGCAGCTTTCTTGTTTGGATCTTGTGCTGCTTCTGCTGATATTGCAAGTCCGCCAACTCCAGCGCCACCCACAAGACGAGTTTTTCCATCTGGACTAGGTACTGGGAACCAACCATATTCAAATTCTCTATCTGCTGCTTCTATTTGAGAAAACATATGTGTTCCAGAGAACATCATCGCTGACATCTTATTAACTAAGAAGGTTGTAATTTGAGCATCTGGTGTGGATGTCCAACCATCTTGCGCATATTGCATAATTTCTTTCATTTCTTCAAAGGTTGCCTTTACAGTTGCATCTGTAAAGTCTTTAGTTCCTGCATAAGAATTTGCAATAAAATCTGGATCTTGTGATATTACCTGATCATTATAGGCTTTGTTAAACCAAAATCCCATATGCCAGATATCCTGACCACCTACTACAAGTGGAGACATATCACCTTTTTCCTTAATCTTTTGACAAAGCTCAATAAATTCTGCATAAGTTGTTGGCTCTGTAAATCCATTTTCATCAAAGTATGCTTTATTATAAATGATTCCTTGTGTATTCTCACCAGCTAATGGTGCTGTGTATACAGCATTTTCAAATTCAGTTGTGGTTTTAAATAGAGCAGTGATTTCACTTGATAATGGCTCTAACTTTCCAGCTCTTATATAAGCAGCGGTATCTCTCATCTCCATAACATCTGGAAACTCACCAACACTGTCCAATGTTTTTAACAATTCACTATAAGCACCACCGTTACCTGGCATAATTTTAACTGTTACATCCTTGTAAGTATTGTTAAAACGATTAACAATTTCATTCATTGCCTCTTTGGCACCTTCATCACCATCGGCAAATACATACGTCAAAGTTGTTGGCTCTGTAACAATTGATTTTTCTTCTCCAACTTGATCCGTTGTTTCTTCTTTCCCAGCTTCTGCTGACTCATCCTGAACAGATGTATCAACTTGCTTGGAATTGTTTGTTTCTGCTTTCTTTCCACAACCAACGAACGCTGTCATAATCATTGTGGTGGTAAGTACTAATGCTAACATTTTTCTTTTCATAACCAATCCTCCATTACACTATTTGTTTGCTTTGTTTTTCTTTTGTTGATGTATATACTTTACCATTTACCTGTCATTCATAAAATCGGCATTTTTAACATGCAAATACACTTTTTTAAGATATGTATCATTACTTTACTGTTACTTTAGTTTTATATGTCTTAATCTTTCCAGAATATAAGGTTACAGTTGCTGTAATAATAGCTTTTCCTTTTTTCTTTGCTGTTATTTTACCCGATGTTTTACCAATAGAAACAACGCTTGTATTATTAGATGTATACGTTATGGTAACTGCTCCAACACAAGAAAACTTTGTAGTACTTGTCATCGTATTCACCTTTTCTAACCAATCCGGTAATACTGGTATTATGGTACTTGTTTTGCCTTTTTTCAATGTCATACTCTTGGTAATCCGTACCTGATTAAGCAGAGAAGTTATTACTTTTGTATCCGCTTTTTTCGCTAATACTACATAGTCACCACCCTTAATTATCGGAAGGGACAGGTATCCCACTGCATCAATTACAAGGCTATATCCCCCTGGAATGGTATCAAGTTTCTTTGTAGTGTTATTATAATAGTACACATATACCTTTTTGCCTGGTTTTACTCCGGCTTGCTCTCCTATATATACTTTGCTCGTTACTTGAACCGGTAATACTTTTTCTGGCGCAATTGTTACTACTACGCCACTTGTGTTCTTGGTATCACTGGTTAATACTTTTTTAACGGCTGGGTTGGTATTTGCTCCTGTTACCTTTGTACCAAAACTAATTCCATCATGAATCAAAGCCTTCGTCAAATCGTTTGCTTTGATTGTCCACTGATAGAGCAGTTTTTGGCTCTGACTATTCACAGCAAGAGTAATTGTCTTATTATTCTCCTTAGCTGCCATAAGAATTTGTTTAGATACTGCAATATCATTCATAACAATACTCTCGTTGCCAATAAAGGAATCAGGAATTGTTACGACAACCTTCACATTCTTAACAGAATCCGATTTTATTTGGTTTATAATCATACTAGAAGGTAAATCAAATTTTAACTGGTATGGGTTCTTAGGCGTAGATGCTGCTATTTCCGATTTATATCCTTTTTCATTAAGAGTTACAAAAACCGTTGAATCACTACCAGTTATATCAACCCTAATGGTTTGCTTACTTATTGTCTCTGCTGAATCGGTTCCAGTATTTTCTTCCGATTCGCCGCTTGTATTATCTCCATTACCATTGTCCGTATTTCTCTCTACTGTTACCCGACAGGTTGCAACATATCTTCCATTAATTGTAGCCGTTAATACAGTGGTTCCTGCCCTTAATCCCATAATTGACACCGTCTTACTATCTTCTCCTACAAGTGTTTTTGCTATTGTAGAATCCGCTATCGTCCAGTTTACTTCACAATCAGTTTCTAAAGTAGCTATACTCTCTACTGCTTCAGGATCTTCTGATTTCATTTCCTCCATCATGGTTTTAACTGAAAACATAGATACATCTGTAGGTTCGGTTACTATCCGGCCTTCCTTTTGCTGTTCTTCGCTTGTTTGGTCTTCCTCTATTAAACCTTCTCCTTGTTGTACTTCACCAGTCTGTCCTTCCTCAACTTGGTCTGTTTCTATTTGAACTTCTGTTAAGTCAATTCCATTCGCGTCTCCAGCTGCTGGTGTTACTTCAAACATTGGGACCTTGTTACTATTAGCTGTACCTGAATTTCTGGAAGAGTAGAACTCGAAGGCACCACCTTTTCCATTTGAAGCAAATAGACAAAATGTCATAGCATTTGCAGTTGGATTATTTTGCTTATAGGATTTTACCAATTCTGTTAAATCAATCGTTGTATAGTCAGTTGTACTTTGGTTTGGTGTCTTGCTGGCACTTTCGTCCCAAAGTATCCGTACAGCTCCATTTGATGTTAACTGATCAAGGTTTGTAACAGAATCATTGGTATCAATACTTATTCCAAGCTTTACAAAGTCCATCGCGTAAGCTGCATCCTCTGAGAGTACTTCAGGTACTGGATATGCGTAGAATTCAGAAGTCACTCCGCTATTGGTTGGGTTTCCTTTATTCGTTGCAAAATGTAGTTTCAATTCTGCTTTATCAGTATTCTCATCTACATTACTAATATCTAGATCGAAGATGCTATATCTCCCTCTTCCAAATATAGAAAGCATGTTTGCATTTACTAATGCAGAAGACGATGTTGTCCCCTTATTCAAATAAGTATCATAGAACAACCCATTAAGCGATTGCCCTTCTATATAATTTGAACTTACTGTTACGTTACAGGTTTTTCTTAAACCTCCAGAACTCGTTACAGTAATTGTAGCTGTACCTTTTTTAACCTGTTTTAAGGTAGCTGTATTAGCTGGTGTACCTGGTATCACGGTAACAACACTTGAATCACTACTTGTCCATGTAATGGTATCTTCCGCATCACCGGGTGTTAAACTAGCAGTCAACGTTTGTGTAGTGCCACCTAAAATCATATTCAGCGTTTCCTTATCCAAAGTAAGGTTCGTTGCCGGATTAGATACTTCAAGGAGATAAGTCTGACTGTTTTCCATGTCACATAATTTTGATTCTGCTGTTATAACTAATTTATATGTACCTTTCGCTGTCGGAGTCCATGTAAACATACCGTCTGTATCAACCTTGGCACCCGAATCCATTATCTCAGTTACACCATCCGCTTCAAAAATCTTATAGGAATAAGTAACCTCATCAAATGGATGAACTGCATATCCATTAATTTGCTTCTCTTCACCCACGGAAAGTACTTCTTTAATTTCGTTAGTACTTACCTGAATATTATCAAAGGTGGTCGTTAAATTCGCTGAATTATTGGCACTAGTAAATATAGCTGCATAGATACCATTCTTAACCATATCCGCACTATAGATATAGGTTGCCTTATTCGAAGGAGTTGCCTGGTCCATAATATCTGTCCAATTCGTTCCATCATAACTGTACGCTCCCGTTACCATTGCTGTCCCATCTATCTGCACTGCATATTCTAATTTTAAGAATACCGGTTTTAATTCTCCTGCGGTAGCAGTAATATCAGACGGATAGATAGTCTGATAAGCATTATCATACGGAGTGCCTAAACCAGGTTCCTTCACCCCCATACCAATGAAAGTGTCGTGGGTAACATTCTTCCCTGTTTTAAATTCCGCTCCTGTTGCAAGAAATACACCTGAATTATTTCTTTGAACTCCTACATTCTCCGTATCATAAATCCTATCGGTAACCATAATTCCTGCATACTTAACATATTGACTCGGATCTGTTACTCTTGTAATGATAGTAGTACTGCCTTTTAATTTTTTATAAACGGTTGCTGCTCTGCCAACAGATCCATTTGCCCTAGCTCCTACCCCTAAAGTCAATGACGTTTTTGCACGATTGTTATAAGTCACTTTCATCTGTCCTTGATCATATGCTGTTGTTCCCCCTGCTGTCCAGTCGATTGGAAAACTTGGTGCTGTATCATTTGGTTCTTCAACAGTTATATCAAGGGTAAATACTTCCTTAAAATTATTGTTGTATACAGATACCTCCGCTGTATAAGTTGGATTCACTACCTGTGACTGCGTATAAGAAGGTGTCCATGCCAGTATGCCAGTTGAAGTATTGTAGGTTGCTCCTTTTGGCAGATTTGTCATTGTAAAAAAAGCATTACCTGCTGGATCAGAAGGCTTTATTAATAACTCAAAAGCTTCCTCTGCTTTGACAGTAGCAGAAGCATTTAATTTACCATTCATAAATTTTCCATCTGTAAACTCAGCTCCATAAAGTAACTGAGTGGTTACTTCACTTATTTCTACGTTTGGTGCTCCTTTTACAGTAATAGTTATTGTTTTTGTTGTAGATACATTTTTACCAGAATAATTACTACCAGTTGCACTAAATACCAAGGAATACCTTCCTGTTTGATATCTTCCCGGTGTCCATGTAAACAATCCAGTTTTCTCGTTCAGCTTCATTCCTAACTCATCTAGTGTATATTCCCTTCCATCATTACTCCTAATAGAATCAACAGCATATGTCATATCATTCTTACTAACGCTGTCATTGACACCTCCAAAAGAGCCCGTGTCTTTTATCTCCGCTTGTACCTGCATACTCAACTTTTCTTCTGCTTTCATGGTTTTATTAGCGATTCCGCTAATAACAGGCAGATTAGTATCTTCCATTACCTCAATTGTAATATCCGTTCCGCCATAGAAATCATTTACCCCGGTTTCTTTTGCTTTAAAGGTAAGTTGAGTTGTACCCACTTGTGTTGGCTTCCAAGTGAATACTCCATTGTTATATTCTGCTCTATCTGGTAGCGTTCCGACATATTCTATTTCACTCTTATCCAGTGGATTAACACCGAAAGCATCGAGTACGTTCAATTCTATTGTAATCTCTGTATCTTTCGAAAGAACTATATGATTTGATTCTATTGAAGAATTACCGCTAGTTATTTTAGCTACATCAAAAACAGGCGTTGTGTTATAGAAATCACCAGACTTAAATACTCCTCCGGTAGCTAAAGCAAGTCCAACATACCATTTGACGCCAGCACCAGTTGTATAATCCTGCCACCAGTACTTCGTATCAAAATCACGGCTTATTGTACTATGCAGAATCCATTGATTAGCAGTAGGGTACGATGTATCGTTATCACTGGCAGGAGCATAGTATAATAAGAATTCCTGCTTATCAGTTTTCGTTACTAATTTCAAATAATAATCTCCATTCGGAACAACTTTTTCATTCCATCGGGCACTTTGCCCAGCTTTATAATGGGTCTGTGCAAACAAGCCATACGTTTCATTCATCATAAAAGCGGTATGTCTGTTAGACGTTGCATCAAAACCATCACGAATCATTAACGCAGTCCCTATATTATTTGTAAAATCTGATTTCTTAATTTTTGTAATAAATACGCCATCGGTTGCAGCGTCTACTTCCTGATACATAAACCGAAATGAATTTCCATCGGTTGCCCAGATTCTATTTCCATCGGTATTCAAGGATAAAGTGGAGCCCGACTCTAAACTATACCCTGTCGTACGTGTATTGATATCTGTATTCTTCCATACTGAATTTGCAATTCTAACGCTACCTGGGTCCACCTCCGCACTAACGGTATCCGAAGCTTTACCAGCTTGTTTCTTAACGTTCAAAGGTACTACTTTAAAATACCAAAGCCCATCTGTTCCGTCTGTTAAGTTTTCTATCGTATACTTATAATCACGAAGGACTGTAACAAGAGCAGTCCATCCCTCTGTTACTCCTATAATGTTATTATTTTCATCTTTGATGACTGGATCTGTATTCGCTAGTTCTGCTTCCTTAGTATAGTAGACATGAAAGGTGTCTGAATAAGTAATGTTGGTCCAATTTAATGTTATATTACACAAAACATTATCACTAGATGCCGTTACCTTTGTCTTACCTGGAATTCCCGCTCCTAGATTCTCCGCATTATTTAATGAAATATTGTCTACCCTTCCAACAGTTGAAGACGCAACACCTACGTATACCGCATCTGCCATAGGTATATAGAACAGACCTAAATCATCTTCACTGAATCTTTCCCAACCTGTCGTTCCTAGATAATATGGGGTTCCCACTTCATCAGCCGTATTATAACGAAGTTGGTCTACTTCTCCAATTGGAATCCATTCTACGTTTGTCTTTTCCTCGCCTTTACCGACAAAGACATATACATAGAATCCTTTTCTCTCTACCTTAATCCACTGTGCACCTTCCACTGTTCCTGTCACGTCTAATGGATTCATATCATTATATACATTATAGAAATCTGGCACCATATTAAACTTCTTAATAATACTTGGGTACTGGCGATAAGAGAAGTGATATGTCCCTGTATCTGGATTCAGTGAGATAAAACCGCCTCTGGTCAGCTTTGTTATACTCTCTTTGAACATTACACCCGTGTTATCCCCGGATTCCACCTTGGCAACATACGTAAAATCTCCGGTGGTTTCTATACTATCCATATCTTCTAAGCTTGCGGTTACCTGCTTTTCTTCCCCAGTTTTCAACTTCAGGGAATATGTTGAAAGGCTTGCCACCTCTCCATCTGTTATATTGGTTGTATGAGCAAACAATAATGCACCATCATTCTGTGTCGTTCCTGTGAATTCAATAGCAGCTGATTCAACCACACTTGCTTGTATATTCTCTGTAGTTCCATCTACATCCATTACAGCCCAGTTTCCTTGTAGAATATCTTCGGTTTTGGTTGCTGCTATTTTTGTATACACCGATGGATTACCGCTTACACCATGCTTATTAACACCGACCACACGGTAATAGTATACTTTACCTGCTATAATCGTATCATCCACATATACATTCTTATCACTTTCTACCGTCCCAACCAATTCACCTAAATTCTCTGCCACCTCGGAACGATATACCTGATATTCTTTGTTTGTATATCCACCATGTGTCCAACTTACTGCTACTATGTTTCCATCAGCAACGGCTGTGGTGAAGATAGATGCCATAGGAATATCACTAATATAGGATTCAGCTCCTAAATCCAGTACTGCACAACTATAGGCTGGTATTGTCACCTTACCATTCAAAACGGTAAGATTCTTGCCAGATACCAAATCCTTTACTGTATCTGCCGTGTAAGATGAAGGCAGTACTACTGCATAATCTTTCGCATTATTAGAATCCACTCTAGTTGTATTCATTGCTATAACATATTGGTTATACTGGAACGAATAAAACTCTCCGTATCCACCAAAAGGAGAACCTGATTTGGTAGGCTGCACCTGATAATCCTCCTCAGAATCACTGAACTTGGCTACTGGAAGGATTTCTCCGTATTTAGCATTAATCACTTGATCTGGAAATACAGTAACCGGATCATAAGCTATATCATAATTTGCCCAATCTGTTTCTGTATTCCAGAAGCCAGATGGGGTATATCCAACTTCATGTTCTACCATTGCAATAGTGTCATACTCACTATTTATCGTATGAATTCTGCTCATCCCATTCAAACCTGGATCTGATTTGTACTGAAGCTCAATGTAATAGGTAGTATCTTCATTACGGAACATAACAACCGAATCATCAATATCATAGAATGTAGTTTCGTTTAACTGGTTCTTAACTGCTTCTGTATAACTATTAAAACTTCCCTTATCTACACCAAGTGCCTCTAGTTCTGCTTCAGAATACCAATCTACATTCGTACCAGGCATCAGCGCCCCATTGGCAGTTTCTGATTTCACATACTGATATCCAGAAGCAGTATAGATATCTGCCCAGGAAGAGGCTCCCATCTTCGAAACATATTGACCATCCATTAGCATCTGTTTTGCATAATTTACGGCATTGTTTGCATATTCCAAATTGGTAAGATACATTTCCTCACCAAACATCTGAGTAAACTCCGACTGTCTATCTACTAATATCTTCTTTAGATACGCCATGGTAAATGGTTTATTCTCATTGGAAGAAGAATCTAATGTTCCTAGATAACCTACCTTATAAGGATAATATGGTCCACGACATTCTATGGTTGCTTCTAGTGACATGACCCGGTTCCCATAACTATCTACGGCAGCATATCTCATATGAGTTCTTGCGTTGCTGGCTTCAAGATAAAGTTTTAGAAAATTAAGATCTTTTGTTAAGCGATATGCTTCCACAAGCATGTCGCTATGTTCTCCATAACCTGCTGCATAGGTTGTCTCTCTTGTTAAGCCTGCATCTGTTACCATATAATAGTTTTCTCCGAATACTTTTCTGTATTCTCCATTATAGATACGATTTCCTGTCATAGTTTCGGTATTCTTATCTCCAGTATTACCTGTAGTAGAATACACGTTGTTAAATGCCCCAATATTCTCTATGACTAAATCACCATTATATTTCCCATCTGAATTTCCTACCGCTTCTACTGTTCCATCAATTACATCTATGTCCAGATAAGCCCATACCCCCATACTTCTGTATAGGAATCGGATTGCAGAACTCATATCTTCTGCTTTTTCTGAGCCGATTGCCATCAATCCTGCGTTGGATAACCATGCCCCTAGCATCTGAAACATTACTTGATTCGTTAGCGGAGTAAGTGTATACGCATGTGTTCTTGCATAATTGAAATTTAGCCAAAGTATTTCTTCATATGCCGTCTTTCTTGAAGTTTCTCCATGCCCTTCTATGTATTCCTTCTGTACTTTCTCTAAGCGAAAAGGTTGATCTGGCGTTAAAAATTTCGCTACGCTTGAAAATGTTTCTTGCCAATTGATCTTTTCATTCCCCTTCAACCATGATTCAAAGTCTGTATAGGAAGTTCCTAGTTCTATCGCCCTTCCAGTTTCAAACATTTCATATACTACGTACAGAGCCTCTCCCATACCTTGATAGAAACCACCCCAAGATGATTGATGCCCTCCTGTTTGTATAGTAGCAGGTCGGTTTAGGTAATTAATAACCAGACGGTCGCAACCATTTCGAATGGCATCAATAATATTATCAAAACCGACCTCCTTAATAACTTCATCATATTCCTTAGATTCTGACATCATATCTACGATGGTTCGCATATTGTTGGTATTCTTAACATTTTGAGAATAAGGCATCAGCATCGTACCACTACCCGCCGCATTATCAGTATGCGTCCATGTAGTAGTCTTATAACCATCTCCTCCTGATGTGGCTACTACGGTTTCTAATATACTCTTTGCTTTTGCCGCAAGATTAGTTATTACCACTTCTTCTTCCGTAGTCGTTGCCACGGAATTAACCGACGGCAAATACCTTGAGGACTTTGTTGTATCCTTAATTACCTTGTCTGCCAAAGAAGCAGTGGTATGAACATAACCATAGTAATATCCTGCTGACTGTTGATCCATCTTCCTATAAAAGTGTTTCTCCACAGAACCTGCTCCATAAGGATAGGTATCCGCTCCCGTCTTTATAGATACTGTTAACTCTGTTTTTCCTTTGGTTTTTTCAATTGGTATCGGAACTGTACTATAATAGAATCTACCGCCAGCCGGTTGGTCCGATGTTCTTGTAGTAATTACCAAAGGTGATTTGAATATAATTTCATTATCAATTGCCAGATATGTCTTCATGATTGGTATATCAGAACCCCATAATTTTAAAGTGAAATAATTCTGTGCATCTGGATCCACTTTAATCGTAAATGCAATTTCACCACCCCAATATTCCACAACCTCTTTTGGTAGTGAAACTCTGGCATTCTCACCACTCTCACCAGTAATGATCTGGCTATATGTGGAATCCATCTTATGCGCTTTTTCATCTTTAGAATCCCCCAAATCAATTGTGTCAATAACCCCATATGTTCCCCATACATCTTGGTAGCTAGTAGAAGTTATGGTATCTTCATTCACCGTTTCAGCATTGGATTGGATTACCATGCTATCAAGGGGAACTGCTGTGACCATAACGATCGTAGCCAAACATACCGATATCTGCCTTCTTAACCTCATTAAGTGCATATTCTGCCTCCTCCTTTTGATGATACTATCATCTATAAAGTTATACATTACTCCTGTATTGTATCAACGATAATTCAGTCAAAATAGGTAGTTTTTTAAGATTGTAACACTTCTTTTTAAGCAAAATATACAATTTTATATTAATTACTAACCACTCATATAAATAATTATTTACGAATATCAATAATTTAAGCAAAATCCGGTTTAAATTACTAAGTTCTATATTGTAATTTCCTTATGTAGTATACTGCATTTTTCCAAAATTACCGCCTCTCTTTCATCTTGCTGCATCGCATGAAATTGGACAGATTTCAAAGATACCCCTCTCACATTTCTAATATCCATGAAGGTTGCCCTACTCCAATCAGGAAAGTAATTTTCTGAGCATGATATTCCCGGATGTATCTTCTGATCCAACACCTCAGGGTATTCTTCTGGAATTTCTTCTCTTTTCACACCGCCAATAGTTGTATATACAAGATGATCAATCATTATCTGCTCAATTGGATGATTATCTTCTGCATCCATACGAATACCATTAAAACGAGGACTTCCCATAATATCTTTATGAAAACGCAAATGCGTCTCTTTCATCTCTTCATCATCGGTTGCAAATATATTAGAAAAAAGGATTCGTTTCATTGTTCCAATATCCGGCATGTCCGTTAATTCCACTGAACTACCTAATCCGCCTGGTAAGAAGCGATTGTTGAGAATGGCATAGATTGGCCTTCTTACATTACGCATCACAATATTACTCACCATAATATCAGAGATGTTCCCACCTTCTGTACATTCTAATTTAATCCCTTCTCTCCATACATTGTACATCGTACAATTATGGATCGTAACCTCTGAGATGCTTCCTATAGATTTCAGTCCGATACGAATTGCTGCACAGATAGAGGTAAATTCACAATTGAAGATATGAATATTCTTCACCGGGTACTCTTTACTACTAGCTTGTAGACACAAATTATCATCCGTTCCTTTAATTCTGCAGTTATTGACAAACACATGACTACATCCATCAAAGTCAAGCCCATCCCCGTTGTATCTTTTTTCATTACAGATATCTAATCCCTCTGTCCATATATAGCTGCTGTCAAGGAATGCGATTGTCCACGCAGCAGAGTCATATAACTTCAAATCAGAGATATGAATATGACTGCAACGTAATAATCGAATCATCATGGGGCGATAGATACTTCCTTCATTTGGAAATGCTTCTGCATTGCCATTTATCTCTCCATGCCCATATAAGCCAATATTCTCTGCCTCCTGTGCATAGATAAAACAACGGTCCATGTCCTTTTCATTCCGATAACGGTTATAGTGAGTGTCCGCTCCATAATCTTCTATATTCGGACTCGCAAGTAATTTAGCCGAAACTGCGATTTCTATATAAACATTGGATCTTAGATAAAGAGTTCCTGATACAAAAGTTCCTTCTTCAAGTAGAACAGTTCCTCCACCTTGTTTGTTACATAGGTTAATTGCCTCCTGAATTGCTTTCGTATCTTTTGTTACACCATCTGCCTTTGCTCCAAAATCTTTTGCATTATAATATGTTTTCATAATCTTTCTCCTTTAACTATTTTTTTATTCACTCTTAATCTTATCCTGTACTGTTTTATATACTAACCGTTCCATATAATAAATCCCCATGCAAACTTCAGTATTACAATTACTGACAAGTATGCATAGGGATGCAAGCAATTACCTACTCTAAAGTAAGTTTTTATTTTTATTGAAATTGACGAGATAATGTTAAATTTGATTTTTACATTTGAGTCTGATTATGATATTTACCAAATGAAGAAATCTTCTCCTTTTAACTTAAACATTGCTTCCATAAAATAAAAATCTCCATATGTAAAATTCTCATGCTTAACCGGGCTATGGTATGCACCTGTACAATTTTGTAATATACCATCATTATCACAATCAAAGTTGCAACGACTTTGTTCTAATGCTTTAAGCATCTTAATAGCCGCATTAATATAAACATCTTTCTCATATTCTCCTACTAGCTTTGCAATCTCAATTAATCCACAGGCAGCCACTGCTGCCGCAATAGAATCCTCCCATACCGGCTCTTTTGGCTGTCTGAAATCAACAGGAATAATTCCATTTTCCGGAATATTGGCCATAAAGTAATGGGCTACTCTCTTTGCTGTATCCAGATATTCTTTTTTTTCACTATGCAGATAACTGATAACAAAGCCATAAAGTGCCCAAGTCTGACCTCTTGTCCAAGAAGATCCATCTTCGTATCCTTGTCCTCCATAGGTTCTTACAACTCCTCCGTGAAATGGGTCAAATTCCACTATATGATTCACAGAACCATCTGGACGAATAAAGGTGTCCATAACCGTATCGGCATGTATCATAGCAATCTGTTTAAATCTTGGATCTGCAGTCTCTTCCGAAGCCCAGTATAGGAGAGGTATATTAAACAAACAATCGATTATTGCCCAGCCTCTTGTGTCATCTTCACCAACGTTATTCCACGCCCGAATAAACTTACCAGCTGGGTTAAATCTTCCAGCTAGAAGATTCGCCGCATGTAATGCTCTTCTTCTTGCCTCTGGATTCTTTGTCAGTCTGTAATCTGCCACTGCTGTTGGAAGCCACATAAATCCAACATCATGATGAAGACCATAGTAATATTCAAAACAACGATCTAGTTTTTTCTCCGAGACTCTTGCTATATCTGCATACTTCTCTTCTTTCGTTTCATGATACATTAGCCACATCATCCCACCCCAGAATCCGTTTGTCCACCAATTAATTCCATCATCATCATTCCAGTCCAATGTCTCCATAGAACGATCATCATGTACTCCATCCACTGCTTTGGCTGGTATCTTATCCTTACTTCGTTCACTCACCACTTCTATCTTATTGGTTATTCTTTGAATTACCGAATCTGCCCAAGTTTTATCGTTGTCTGTTACCATCTTCACTCTCTCCTTCTTCCTAATTAATATCTACCTGTTATTACTGCGTTATTTAACATACGAATTGCCTTCAATAAAGATCCGCCATTGCGGACTGTAAACAACCATGGAATTGTTCAAATACCGTTTTAACACTTGCTATAAGTATTGTAACAACAGTATTCTATTCTTTATATGCAAATTTTTAATCATTACAAGCATTTTTTTTAGATGTTACTGCTTTGCAAGCCAAACAAAGGGGCTGTTGCAAAACTAACTAATTAGGTTAGTTTTGCAACAGCCTCCTCTTTATACCACCAGATGAAAAATGCAGGTTCCGAAGAACCTGCATTAATAGTATAATTATGTTATGTCAAATAACTTAATTAACTATAAAGATTATACCAAATTTAAGGATTCTTATCAATTGGTTTTACCATTAAGTTTGGAAAGTCTTATACCAGAAGATGACTCTGTCCGACTGCATAGCCACGTTATGGAGGGATTGGATTACACGAAGTTGTATCAGGCTTACGCTTCTACAGGAAGAAAACCAGCAGTGGAACCACAGATCATGTGCAAGGTAGTGACTTATGCTTATTCCAAAAACATCTATTCTAGCAGGAAAATAGAAAAAGC